>CAXSFM010000015.1:0-101305 GCA_964236735.1 uncultured Pyrinomonadaceae bacterium | reverse complement strand
AAGGTAGCTTTCAAAGAGCTACATTCTTTAACCTAAATTTGCATGGGTGCTTAACGCCGACGCGAGACACGCGCGTTATGGCTTTTGCGGCTTTTGCGGCGGCGGCGCGTCGTCAATGATGTCTTCTTCGATGATCTTGATTTCAGTGCCGTACTTCTGATAGTTACGAAAGCGGATGTCGTTGCGCGTCTGGTACATTTGCCCGCGCTCGCGTGCGGACATCTCCAGTACGGCGCGCGAGGGCAGCAAATATTTCCGCTCGGCGATGGTCACCCAATCGTAATCAATCACGCGCTCGGTGGCGGTGATGGGAAAGTCGGGCGGGATGTCGGTCGAGATACTTTCGATTCGCAGGACGCGATTGTTCTCTCGATCAATCCACACGCGCCCGCGATAGCCGGCGACGACCGTCTGCGTCTTATTATAAGTGAGCGTCATCTTCGAGTTGGGCTGCTCGACTTTGTACTCATAGACAATCGTGCGCCGGTCGCCGAGCGTGTCCGTGTCCACGGGCTTGAATTCGGCCTTCGTATCATCGGCGAAAAGCAGCGCGAGCATCGTCACGAACTCGCCCGTCGAACTCGACCCGCCGGCCTCTGAATAATCGCTTTGCTCTTCCGGTTCCTTCGCGCCCGCCGTGCCGGTCGGCAGTCCGTTCAAAGTCAAAAGTTTGTACTGCTCGCCGCCCGTCACGCGATAACTGACGGCGACGCTCAGGCGATCCGACGCGCGCCAGTTCTTCGTCGTGCCTTGCGCGTAGGCGCGCGTGATGAGTTGCCTGACGACGAAGTCCGGCATCGCACCGGCGGCTTCGAGCGCGGCGGCGCGCGCCTTCTGCAAGAGAGCTTCGGACTCTGCGGCGGCGGGGAGCGTGGCGGCGGGCGTCGGATTCGTGAAGCGTCGCTCGGCTTCTTCGAGCGTGCGGCGGAGGTCTGCGTCATTGCCGCTCTTCGTCGCGACGAGCGAGCGCAAGCCTGCCGTCAAAGTGAAGTTGATGCCGCGATGTCGAATCGTGTTGATGATTTCATCTTTGAGGCCGGGACGTTTCGGCAACTGCCGGACAAGCTCTAAAAGCTCTTCGCTCGTGACCGGCGTCGTCTTATGCTGTTGCGCGGCGACGCGGTGCGCGGAGAATCCGACGAGGAGAAAAGCGCACACCAACAGGGCGCAGAAGAAGCGGGGCAGTAAAACGTTCAATTTCATAAAGGCTGAATCTTTCGGGACGGAGCGGGCTATATAATCAAAGCGCGAAGTTGATGGATGCGCCGCGACGCCAAATCGTTCGTTTATCCGGCGCAAAATCGAAAACGCGCATCTCGATTGAGGCGACTGGCGCGGAAATCGCTCGGAATCGCACGCAAGCATACGCGCCGCACCAGCCGGGCGCACGCCGGGCGCAGACGCGGCATCTAAAAGTTAACATGAGCATTTCCATCAATGAACTGCGGACTTACACGAGTTTCGCGCGACGTTTTGCGGGCAAATTCGTGGCCGACCGGATGCAGGAGACGCGCGAGTCGGTGTTGCCCGCGCCGCATCGCCCGCATCCTGCGGAGTGGAGCGACGAGCGTCTGACCGTGGCGTGGCTCGGTCATGCGACGGTGCTGATTAACTTTTACGGGACGTGGTTGTTGACCGACCCCGCGCTTCGCACGCGCGTCGGAGTGCGCGCCGCAGGCATGACGCTCGGCCCGCGCAGGCTGGTGCTTCCGGCGCTTGCCGCGAGTGAATTGCCCGCGCTCGACGCCGTACTCGTCTCGCACGCGCACATGGATCACTGCGATCTGGGAACGCTCAAGCGTCTGCCGCGCGCGACGCGAGTTGTCGTGCAAAAGGGAAACGCCGATCTTGTGCGACGCTTCTCGCAGGTTGATGAGTTGGCGTGGGGCGAAGCAGTCGAGATTAACGGCGCGCGCATCGAGTCGCTCGAAGTCAATCATTGGGGCGCGCGTAAATTGACGGACAGGCATCGTGGCTACGGCGGTTTCCTCATCGAAAAAAACGGGCACGCGCTTGTCTTCGGCGGCGACACGGCTTACACGAAAGTCTTCGCACAGCTTGCGCGTCGTCGCACAAAAATTGACCTCGCCGTCCTGCCCATCGGTGCATACGATCCCTACATCAACGCGCACGCCAACCCCGAACAATCCTGGCAGATGGCGCGCGAGATGAACGCGAAATTTATCCTGCCCATGCATCACTCGACGTTTCGACTGAGCCGCGAGCCGGCGGGCGAACCCATCGCGCGTCTGTTGAAGGCGGCGGGAACAGAGAACTGGCGCATCACGCTCAAGGAAATCGGCGAGACGTGGACGCTGCCGGAAGGCGGAAGACAGTAGGCAGAAAGCAGTAGGCAGTTAAAGAGGCTTTGCTTCTTCAGGAGTAAAAAGCAGAAGGCAGTCAAGATGCTCGTGATTCTTGACTGCCTTCTGCCTACTGCTTTCTGCCTTCTGTCTTCTTCTACCAGTCGAAACGGCTGCGGTACTCGCCGGATGAGATGAAGGCTTTGACCATCTCGGCGCGCTGGAAGTCGCCGCCGTTGTCTTCGAGCTTCTTGCGCCAGAAGTTGAAGCCGGAGAGGTCCCGGTCTGCGCCTTCGTCCGGGTTGCGATGAAGGTAGCCGAAGTATTGCATGAGCACGAAGGCCGAATTGTGTTCGCTGCGCTCGAACTCTGCGTGCTCGGCGACGTGGCGCAAGACAGCGCCGCGCGTTTCGCGTCCCGCGCGGAGGCCGCTCACGAGGTCTTCGCGCTCAGTTTGCGCCGGCGTGAGACCCGCATTGCGGAAGAGCGCGTCCACGAAATTGTCGTCGCTCAATCCGTTGAAGCGTTCGCGGAAGTCCTGCCGGTTGACGAAGCGTTCGGCGGCGGCGCGCTTGTTGTCTTCAAGCTTCTGTTCCCACCCGTTCGCGCCGACGATGACGCCCTGCGCGATTGATTGCATGTCCACGAGGAAATCGTTGCGTCGCGGCATCTGCCCGAAAGACTCTTTGTGGAAGCGATAGAGCAGGAAGCCCGTCTGCTGAAATTCAATCGAGAGGAAGAACGCGCCCGACGTGTTGACGCGCGCACGCTCGACGCACGCCGCGTCCGCGCCGCACTGCGCGATCTGCGTCTTCCAGAAATCGAGGCCGTTATCGTCCGCCTCGCGGTCGAAGAAGTCGCGGTAGTGCTGCTCGACGAAAAACTGCGTGTCGTCAATGTCGCGGCCTGCGATGGGCAGTCCCGCAGTGTTGAAGACGCCGCTCAAAATCGTCGCGCCCTGCGCGCTCGTGACGGCGACGGTTGAGGCGGTCGTGACGTTCGGCACGCTCTGGCCGTGTTCCGACTCGATCTCAAATTCATTTTCGAGCGTCGCGTTAAGCGTGATTTCTCCAACTTTCACGTTGTCCACGAAGACGCTCAAAATCGTCCCGGCGGGTAAGTTGACCTTCTCGACTTCGACGCTCAACTTGCGCCGTCCGTCGTCGCGCACGAGGAACTTGGCCGCGCCCTTCGGCACGAGGCCGTTGATAGCTGCGCCCGCGAGCCGCGACTCCAGACGTGTCTGGCCGTTCGACGGTGTCGGCATCGGCACGGGGCCGGGCACAGGCGGCGGCGCGATGTTCGAGAAAGAGCCTGCGACAACGGTCGCGCCCGCCGCGCTCGTGACGACGATGCGCGTGCGTGAATTGATCTGCGGCAAGGTCTGCCCGTGTTCCGCTTCAAACTTCAACTCGCCTTTCAGAGAGTTGAGCGTGATCGTCCCGACTTTGATATTGTCCACAAGGACGTTGAGCGTTGTGCCGTTCGGCAGATTGACGTTCTCGACCTTGACCTTGAACTCCTGATTGCCGCCCGCCTCTGACTCGAACTCCGCTTCGCCCTTCGGGTCCAGGCCGTTGAGCGTCGCGCCCGCCAAGTCCGCTTCGATGTGGACGGGCGTGGCGTTTGGCGTCGGCGTTGGTGTCGCGCCGGGCGTCGGTGTCGGTGTCGCCGTCGGCGATGGCGTTGGTGTCGCCGTTGGAGTGGGCGTTGCCTTCGGTGTCGGTGTGGTCGTCGGTGATGGCGTCGGCGTCGCCGTTGGTGATGGCGTCGGCGTCGGGGATCCGCTGGAGCCAGAGGCGGCGTAAGTGTGTGTGTTAGTGAGCACGAAAAGGAACATCAGAAAAAAGATGCTCGCGAGTTTCGCGCTCTGATGGATGAGTTGGCTTGTGTGGTTCATAAAAATTTTCCCCTGAGCAGTTTGTCCTGCGCTTTCGGTCGCGGTCTGCTGAACGTGGTTTCGCGGCGAGAATTATTCGCCTGCCGGACAGTGCCGCGAGTTTGGCGGAAAATACATTGTGGCGTTGATTCAGTTGTTAAAGAGCGCGAGACCAAAGGATGTTCCGCGCTCAAGGGGCGCACTCAAGCGCGCGCCGCGCTCGTGTTAACATTCGCTTCGCGCGCGCATCGTGGCCGGGCGGCAAGAAATTGCTCTATGAAAAGTTGAGGAGGAAAAAGCGTTGAGGAAACTTCATTACCACCGCGTTGATGTGTTCACAGATCGAGCCTTTGGCGGTAACCCGCTCGCCGTTTTCACGAACGGGCGCGGGCTTTCGACTGCCGTGATGCAGGAGATCGCCAAAGAGTTCAATCTCTCGGAGACGACCTTCGTGCTGCCGCCCCAGGACGCGCGCCACGATTATCAGGTTCGTATTTTTACGCCTTCGTCCGAGTTGCCGATGGCCGGGCATCCGACCATCGGCACGACCTTTGTGCTGGCGCGCGAGCAGATGATCGCGCGCGGCGATGACGATGGCGGCGGTGAAACGACGATCACGCTCGAAGAAGGCGTCGGCCCCGTGCCGGTGCGCGTCGAGTACAAAAACGGGCAGCCCGCCTACGCCGAGATGAGCCAGCCGCTTCCCAAGTTTGGCCCGCGCTTTGAAGACGTGCGCGCGGCGGCGGAAATGCTCTCGCTCAACGTGGAAGACATCGCCGCTGACTTGCCGCTCGAAGTCGTCTCGTGCGGCGTGCCGTTTCTCTTCGTGCCGCTCAGGACGCTCGACGCCGCCCGCCGCGCCCGCCCGCGCCAGGACGTGATGGAGCGTGCCCTGCGCGACTTGAAGATTACGGAAGTCTTCGTCTTCACTCGCGAAGTCGAGCACGCCACTTCAACCGTCCACAGCCGCATGTTCGCGCCGCTGCTCGGCATCGTCGAAGACCCCGCGACCGGCGGAGCCAGCGGCCCGCTCGGAAGCTATTTCGTGCGTCACGGCCTCGTCGCAGCAGAGCCTGAAGTCGAGTTAATCAGCGAGCAGGGGCTGGAGATGAAGCGTCCGAGCTTCATCAAAATTAAAATCGCGCGCGAAGGCGGCGAGATCAGCAGCGTCAAAGTCGGCGGTGAGGCTTATTTCATGGGCGAAGGATTTTTGGAGATCGGCAGTTAGTTATAGTCTCTCAAATTCGTGCATCTCAAAAATGAGAGTTCAAGAATAGAGCGGGCAGTCGTCGAGCGTTTGGTCACAGAAGGCCGCAACGGTAACGCACTCTAAATTTTGCACGCCGCACGCTCCTCAAGTATTTCTCAAGTCTCGCCAGTTAAATTCCCGCACATGTTAGTTGAGGGCAAGGTCTGCCCTCTTGCCGGATTGACAAGAATCCGTGTTTTCAGTGCATGGGAAAGTTTGAGAGATACACAGATGACCTCGTTGATTCCAGACAAAATCGCGCCTCCTACGGATGTGCCCCGCATTTCACGCGCGCGGCTGATTACGACGCTGCGAGAAAGCCTCGCCGGCTGCAACTCGACCATCATTCAGGGGCGCACGGGCACGGGCAAAACCATGCTCGCGACCGATTTCGCTCGTCAATGCGGACGGCGTGCGGCGTGGTACAAAGTGGACGCGCCGGACGCTGACTTGCCCGTCTTCTTTCAATATTTGTGCGCCAGCGTCGAGGCCGCAGGGCGTCAAGGGTTCGGTCGTCAGACGTTGGAGCGCGTCGGCGGCGAGCGCGTCGGACTGGAAGACGTGCCTCTGCTCGTCGAGTATTTCGTCTATGAATTGCTGGAAGAGAGCGAGCCTCTGTTGATCGTCATAGATGACTTGCATCTCGTCTTCGACGCCGACTGGATGATCCCGCTCTTCCGTCGCCTGCTGCCGCTTTTGCCGCGCGAAGTCCACATCTGTCTGATCGGCAGAAGCTTGCCGCCGACGCCGCTCTGGCGGATGCGTTCAAAACAGACGCTGTGCGTGATTGATGAGCCGGCGCTGGCCTTCAACGCGGGGGAAGCGCGCGAACTGTTCGCCAGCTACGGCCTCTCCGACGAGTGTGCCGAAGCCGCGCTCGCCGACACGCGCGGGCGCGCCGCACAACTCGACGCCCGTGCGTGTGCGGAGAGTATTGCTGACGCCGCCGCGAAACCGTTCGCCGTCGCCGCGCGGGGCGTTCGCGCTAAACGTCGCGCGCCGCACGTCTTGAAAGGATTCGAGAAGACTTCGCCGGGCATGACCTGAGACGGTCTCTGGCCGCGATAGTCGCATCCGGGCGTAAACTGCGATATAAGGATGACCCAAGTTTAACCCTCACGCCGAAACCGCTCCCCTGCGATGAGGGCTAGAGCTTGATGACCGACAGGCCGCCGCGAGAAAAATCACTTCAGACGGGAACCGGCGCGCTCGTGCCTCCGCTGGCAGGCGCGCTTGCGTCCGCGTCGCCGTTGGCATCGCCTCCAAACTTTTTCCTGCGGACGAAGTTGCTGCCGCCGCGTCCCGCGCCGCAACTGCTGCCGCGTCCGCGCCTCGTCGAGCGGCTCGTGCAAAATCTCGCGCATCCGGTCACGCTCGTCACCGCCAACGCCGGCTCCGGCAAGACGACGCTCGTCGCCGACTTCATACGCACGCACGCGCATCCCTTTGTCTGGTATCAACTCGACCACACGGACTCAGACCCGCTCGTCTTTCTCGGCTACGTCACGCACGGCATCAAGCAGGTCATCCCCGGCTTCGGCGAAGCGACTTTTTCTTACATGCAGGAGGCGGCGAAGGAACTCGCGCAACAGCCGGAGCGCGCCGTTGACGTGCTCTTGAATGAAGTGCTCGATTGCGTCGAGCAGCAACTCATACTTGTTCTCGACGACTATCATCATCTTGGCGCGGAGACGCCCGTGCATCGCGTCGTTGATCGGCTGCTCGCGTATCTGCCAGACGTGATTCACGTCATCATCATCTCGCGCGACATCCCGCCGCTCGCGCTCTCGCGCCTTCGCACGCACGACTCGCTCTCCATCATTGACCGGCAGGAACTGCTCTTCACAGACGAAGAGACGCGGGAACTTTTTCGCAAAGTTTTCGATCTCGAATTGACTACGGAACAGTTAGCCGAATACCGCGAGCGGACGCACGGCTGGATCACCGCGCTGCAACTCGTCCGTCAGGTCGCGCAACGCCAGGCGCTCGCGTCGCGCGGCAGCCTGCCCGAAGGCGAGGCGGCGACTTCACCCGACTTAATCGAAGTCTTGCGCCAGTCCGAACGCGACATCTTCGACTACTTCGCCGAAGAAGTCTTTGCAGATGAGCCGGAAGACGTGCAGCGTTTTCTGCTCAACATTTCACTGCTGGAGCGCATCGAGCCGCAGGCGTGCAGCTATCTTTACCCGGAAGCGCATAACAACCGGATGCTTCAGACGCTCGTGCGCCGCAACGTTTTTATGACGCTCGCCTCCGATGGGCGCGGCGAAGACTATCGCCTCCACCCGCTCTTTCGCGGCTTCCTGCAACGCCGCCTGAGAGTCGAACGGGGGCGCGCCGGACTCGCCGCCGAGCACGCGCGCATCGCCGTCTATTTTCTGGCGCGCGAGCAGTGGGAGCCGGCCATGCATCATCTGCTCGCGGCGGAAGATTTCGAGCGCGCGGCGCAGACGATAGCCGAGCGCGGAGGCGCGTGGATTTCAGCGGGCGCGCTTTCCTCGCTCGCCGCGTTCGCCGATGCGCTGCCTGCCGCCGTGCTTGAGAAGCATCCACGCGCTCTCGCGCATCGCGCCGAAGTCTCGCGACTGCGCGACGAGTACGACGCGGCGCAGTCGCTTTTTCGGCGCGCAGCGTCTCTGCTGCACGAGCAGGATGATCAAGAGGGCGAGGCGGAAACTCTCCACTCGCTCGCCACCATCGCGCGCCGTCGCGGCGACTGCGAGACTTCTTTTTCCTATCTCGACCGCGCCGTCGCGCTCTCTGATGAGCGTTCCGTCGTGCGGACGAAGTGCGGCAACACGCGCGGGCTGTGCCTCGTCGCGCTGGGAAAATGGACGGAGGCCGAGCGCGAGTTTCGCGCCGCGCTCCAGACGGCGGAGGAGCGCGGCGACGCTTACTACGCGCGCCTCATCGCGCACAATCTGGGCACGCCCGCAGGCATTCGCGGCGACTTCGGCGAGGCTCTCAAGTGGCTGCGCCGGATGCTGCGCGACGAGGCCGACACGCCGCCCGTGCCGCAGGAGGCGGTCGCGCATCTCAACATCGCGCGTTGCTACTGGCACACGGGCGAGTTCCAGTCGTGCGAGCGGCATCTCGATCTCGCGCTCGAACGCTGCCAGCTTTTTAACATGGTCGGCTTGCGCGGCGAGATTTTTGAAGCCTACGGAAATCTCTATCGCCGCCGCGAGGACGTGGCGCACGCCGTAGAATTTTATGACCGCGCGGCGCGCGCCTACGACGAGGCCGGCATCGAGTTGACGCGCACCGAACTGCTCGAAGAAAAAGCCGTGCTCGCGTTGCAGACGGGCGACCTCAAAGAAGCGCGCACGTTGCTCGACCGGCTCATCGAAGCGCGCACAGCAACGCGCGACGAGATGGGCGTCCAACGCACAACGCTCGCGCGCGGGCGCGTGCTTCTGGCACAGGGCAAGCAGGATGAAGCGCGCTCTGAATTACAGCCAGTCCTCAAATATTTTCACGCGCAAAGTCTTTACTACAATGAGGCGCAGGCAGCTTTCATACTCGCCGTCTGCGAACAACTGGCGGGCGACGACGAGACAGCGATGCTCGAACACCTGAGACGCGCGCTCGATCTCGCGGCGCGCTATGATTACGAATACTGGCTCGCGCGCATGGTCGCGCAGCATCCGCAACTCTTCGCCACGCCGGAAGCCGCCGAGCTTCTGCCGCAGGAGTTACGCGAGCAACTGCCGCCGCCATCGTCCGTCGTTCCTGCCAGCATCGCAGCCGGTACAGTCGTCGCGCCCGTCGTCGAGGAGTTGCAGTTCGCGCTCGTCAACGCTATCCAGTCTCCGGTCGCGGACTTGACGATCAACCTGCTCGGCCCGGTGGCGATCTACCGCGACCCCGCGCGCCCGTTCGCCGCCGATGCGTGGGTGACGAAGCGCGCGCGCGAAATTTTGTGCTTCATCGCATCGCGCCGCCACCGACGCGCCTCTAAGGACACGATCATTGACACGTTCTGGGGCGAGGCGGACTTCGCTTCCGTCGAGAAAAATTTTCACCCGACCGTCTCACACATCCGCAAGGCTTTGAACAGCAACCAGCCGCTCAAACAAAAATTTCTGCTCTACCGCGACGGCGATTATCAACTCAACCCGGAGTTCTCTTACCGTTTTGACTTCGAGGAGTTTGACCGGCACGTTGCCGAAGGGGACGCCGCACGCCGCTCGCGCGAGCCGGATGCGCTCGTTAAATCTTACGAGGCCGCCGTCGCGCTCTATCGCGGCGAGTTCATGGCGGGCAGCTACGACGAATGGGTCGAGGAGCAACGCTCTTATTATCGCGAGCAATATTTACGTCTGCTGGAGACGCTCGTCTCGACGGCGCAGAAGTTGGAAGAGTGGCCGCGCTCGCTCCAGATGGCGCAACACATTTTGCGCGAAGACCCGTTCCGCGAAGACGTGCATTGCATGATCATGCGCGCGCACGCGGCGCAGGCCAATCGCGTGGCCGTGCGCGAGCAGTACGAGACACTCAGAAAGTTGCTGCGAAAAGAGTTGGGCGTCGAGCCGGCGGCGGAAACGCAGAAGATTTACAAGTCACTGATGGCATAGGGGCACAAAGCTTGCTATCAGCATCAATCAGACTAAGAAAAAGTATGAAAACGTAACACTTGCAGCTTGCACCCTGTAGTAAATTCTCGTCGCTGAAATTTGTTATTTCTTCCCTGTTTGAAGCCTGCCAATCAAATGCGGGCGCTGCCTTGAAGGTCGGAAGCCACATAGATTGTAAGTTCCAGAATCGCCGTCTCTGTTCAGAAAACATGCACTTGAGAGTTTCTAAAGTTTCGGGACAGGCCATCGCCCTCGTCCTCGCGCTCGCGCTTAGTTCGATTCCGGCGAGCGCAGGGATTCTCGTGCGCGGCACGCAGGGGCTGACGATGACCGGAGCCGACGGCATCTTTTACGACAACACCGCCGGCCTGACGATGACGGGAGCCGACAGCCTGCTCGGTCTCGGCGTCAACGGCATCTTCAAAACGAGTTCCGACGGTTTGACGATGACCGGAGCCGACGGCCAGACGATGACGGGCGCGGACAGCATGGCCTACACCGGCCCGAACAGTTACACGGCCACGCACGTTGATGGCCTGACAATGACGGGCGCGGACGGCTTGACGATGACCGGAGCCGACGGACTGACGATGACGGGCGCGGACGGGACAGTCTATCGCGCCGACTCGGTCGTGATTAGACAGGCGCAAGGCTTGACGATGACGGGCGCGGACTCCGTCTCGATGGTCGGCGTGGACGGGATGCGGCAGACGGCCAACAACGGTTTGACGATGACGGGCGCCGACGGTCTGACGATGACCGGCGCGGACAACGTACACATCAACGGCGCGTCGCAGGTGACGGCGACTGCGCCGGACGGAACGATCTATCAAGCGCCGACGAACGGCCTGACGATGACGGGCGCGGACGGTTTGACGATGACGGGCGCGGACGGCGTCTCGATGAGCGGCGTGCAGGGGTTGACGATGACGGGCGCGGACGCCGTGCAGGGTGCGGGCGTGACAGCCGCGACGACGGGCGGACTCGCCGGTCTCGACCCGGAGTTGGCCGCGCTTCTTTACCGCGCGACCGACGACAGCAATCTGAATTTAGTCGTCGTCTATCATCGCGCGGTTTCGGACACAGACATCGCGGACTTGCAGAGCGTCGGCATCAACGGCGGCACACGTTATCGCGCGTTGCCGATGGTCGCCCTCTCAGGCACGCCCGCGCAGGTTGCCGCCATCTCTCATTTGCCGGCGGTGCGCTACCTCGCGCTCAACCGCACGCTGCAATGGAACGCGGACACGAGCCGCCAAGCGACGGGCATCACGCGCGTCGGCGGGGACGTTGACCTGACGAAGCGCAACGGCAATATCCCGCTCAACGGCATCGGCGTCGGCGTCGCGGTGCTCGACACCGGCATTGATTCATCGCACGCCGACATCGCGGGTCGCGTCATCAAAAACATCAAACTCGTGGACGCGCAGGGCGCGAACATCGTGGGAGGTTTCGTGCCGCCCACCTCCATCGAGAGTCCTTCGGCGGGCACGGATCAGATGAGCGGGCACGGGACGTTCGTCGCGGGCATCATCGCGGGCAATGGCGCGAAGTCGAATGGTAAGTACGCGGGCTACGCGCCGAAGTCTCGTCTCGTCGGTTTGAGCGCGGGCGATGCCACACTGTTAAGCGTGCTCGCCGGTTTCGATTATCTGCTGTCACGTCTCGACCTCGACGTGCGCGTCGTCAATTGCAGTTTCTCGGCGAACACGATTTATGACCCGAACGATCCCGTCAACGTCGCCACGCGGATGCTCACCGATCACAACGTCAACGTCGTCTTTTCGGCGGGCAACAACGGGCCGGGCTTGCACAGTTTGAATCCTTACGCCGCCGCGCCGTGGGTCATCAGCGTCGGCGCGACGGACGAGCGCGGGCGTCTCGCGAGTTTCTCTGCGCGCGGAGATTTCGGCAGCCGCAACTATCGTCCGACGCTCGTCGCGCCCGGCGTCAACGTCATCTCTCTGCGCGCGGCGAGCGGCGCGAACATCACGGGCGCGACCGGCCTCTCGACCGGCGCGGATCGAAACCAACTATCAGTCACCGAATTGCCTTATTACACGACGGCAAGCGGCACGAGTTTCAGCGCGCCGGAAGTGGCGGGCACAGTGGCCCTGATGCTTCAGGCGAATCCCTATCTGACGACAGCGCAAGTGCGCTCTATCCTGCAACGCACGGCGACGCCGATGCCGCCGCTTTATCAATACGAAGCCGGCGCGGGGATGCTCAACACATACGCGGCGGTGTTGCAGTCAGCCTTTCCGCAAAGACGCATCGGCATCTTTCGCTCCGTCTTCAATCGCGATCAAGTTCGCTTCTTCAAAGAGGCGATGCAGGAATTCTCCGGCACGGTCACGCCGGGCGGCGCGAGCGACACGCAGGTGACGATTCCGTCAGACGCCATCTACGCTTCGACTGACATTGCGTGGGGGCCGATGACGAGTCCGAACGACCTCGCGCTGTGGCTCTACGATGCGACGGGCAACCAGCAGGCCGCATCCGACACGCTCAACCTGCCGGGACTGACGGGCAAGCGCGAGCGGACGCTCGTCGAGTCTCCGCAGGCGGGCGCGTGGCGCGTGCGCGTGACGAACTCGCTCGGCGCGGGCGTTACCGCGCAGGATTACAAAGGACTCTTCGACACGGCGCGCGTGGAGTTTTCTCCGCTCATTGATCTCGGCGCACTCGACGCATCTGCGGTTGACGACATTCATCGCGCTATACGTTCCTTCACGATGTGGCCTTACGGAAAATATTTTCGTCCCGCAAACGCCATCACGCGCGCGGAGTTGGCGGCGGGGATGGTCGGCGTCGCGCGCATTCCGCTCTACGTGCCTTCGCAGCCCGGATACATTGACGTGACCGACTTGACGACGATGAATTATGTCGAGAGCGTGCAGGCGCGACCGGGCGGCGCGCTCTTCCCCGACGCGACTTCGGGCGGCGCATTTCGTCCCGACGCGCAGGCCACGCGCTTGCTCGCGGCCATCGTGCTTGTGCGCGCCGCCGGTCTTGAGTCGGAAGCGCAGAGCAAGCCGCACCCGCTGACAGTCGCGGACGCGAGCGCGATTCCGCTCTGCTGGCAAAGTTACGTCGGGCTGGCGATTGAGCGCGGCTTAATCTCTGCGAACGCGAATCGCTTCAACCCGAACGCCGCCTACACGCGCGCCGAACTCGCGCACGCGCTCTCCGCGCTGATGAAAATGTACTCCGAGTAGGCTCTCTCTGGGAGCGCGGGCATCCTGCCCGCCATGAGCGCGCGAGCGCGAACAGCTTTGACTTATTGAACGCCTGCGTGTGAAAGCGTTGACTCGCCTCACGGCTCGTTGGCGGGCAAGATGCCCGCGCTCCCAAGCCCACACGCTATTCGCGATCATCGTAACCTCCGCTCCAACTTCTCAAGTTTTCGCCAAAATCCCAGCAAATCCGCACATTTTCAACCGACTCAACTCGCCCGCGAAAATATTTTCGGCGGCTCAAGTTTTCCTCAAGTCCGCTCCGGTATCTTCCGCGTGTCAGTTGAACTTGTTGCAGCGTTTCGCTTCTGCCTCGACGAAACTTGCAACCTCTGAACTTGAAAAATTGAAATTTTGTAAGGAGACGCCCGAACCGATGTTGAGAAAAATATTCGCCACCCTAACCCTCGCTCTGCTGCTGTGCTTCGCCACGGCGATTAACGCTCTGGCCGTGACCACCGTCGGCCCCACGCTCCAATCGAAAATCAACGGCCTCGCCAACACGTCGAGCGCCGGCGTCGTCATCATCGCATTCAATACGCAGAACGGACTGAACAACTCGCACCTCGACGTGCTCCGAAGCGTCGGCATTATCAAGGGCATCACCTTGCAGAAACTGGGTATGGTCGCCACCGTCGCCACCGTCGGGCAAGTCCGCGCGCTGGCGTCGAACGCGGCGGTGCGCTCGGTGTGGGCGAACGACCGGCTCAACTATCTCGACAAAGAAGCGCGGACGCTGACCGGCGTCGAGCGTCTCAAGACCGACAGAGTTTTCACGACCAACAACGCGGGGCTGCCCGTCACGGGCAAGGGCGATTTCTCCGTCGTCATCAACGACAGCGGCATTGACGCCACGCATCCTGATCTTCAACTCGGCAAGAACGTCATTCAAAATATTCAAATGCTGACCGACACCGAGACCGTGTCGGGTTTCACCTCCTTGCAGACCGTTGAGAACGTGCCGGACACGGACTTGAACGTCGGGCACGGCACGCACTGTGCAGGGATAGTCGGCGGCACGGGTCAGCAATCGGGCGGACTCTACGCGGGCGTCGCGCCGGGCGCGAAGCTCATCGGCACGGGTTCGGGCGCGGTGCTTTTCGTCTTAAACGCGCTCGGCGGCTTCGAATGGTCTCTGACGAATCAACCGCTCTACGGCATTCGCGTCATCTCGAATTCTTACGGCGGCAACGGCCCGTTCAATCCTGAAGACCCGGTCGCCATCGCCTCGAAGGCCGCGCACGACGCCAACATCACGGTCGTCTTCGCGGCGGGCAACAGCGGCCCCGGCAAAGACACCTTGAACCCTTACGCGAAAGCTCCGTGGGTGATCGGCGTCGCAGCGGGCACGAAGGAAGGCGGCCTCGCTTCATTCAGTTCGCGCGGCGTGGCGAGGAGCGAGCGTCTGACGAACAGCGATCCGCTCGATGACGGCAACGCGCCGACGATCACCGCGCCGGGCACTGGCCGCGAGTTTGAGTCGAACGCCGCGAAGTTCAGCGCGGCTTACGTCTCGACGCGCTCGAAGTCCAATGTCTTCGCCAACGGCCAGACGGACGACGCCGAACTCTCGCCCGCATACATTCCTTATTACACGCAAATCTCTGGCACTTCGATGGCGACTCCTTACATCGCGGGCGTCGTCGCGCTCCTGCTCGATGCTAACCCGCTGCTCACGCCCGACGAGATCAAAACGATCATCGTTGACACGGCCTCAAGAATGCCGGGACGTGATGATTGGGAAGTCGGCGCGGGCTACGTCAACGCTTACGCCGCCGTTGATAAAGTCTTCAACAGCACGAAGCAGTATGGACAAAATTTCACGCACGACTTCAACGCGCAGTACACCGTGAGCGGCCCCGCGCCGGAACAGGTACACATTGATTACAGCCCGGCGGGACTTCCCGGCGCAGGCTCGCAGAACGCGCACACTTTCACCGTCCAGCCCGGCATGTCCGTGCTCGACATCTACGCCACCTTCGATAACGCAGCCGAAAGCGGCGACGGCAACACCATCGGCCTTATCGTCACAGACCCGCAGGGCAACAAATATTCCGCAGGCATCGCGCTGCCCGTCCTCGATGCGCCGAGCCGCGAAGTGATCGTTAAGAATCCCGTGCCCGGCACGAACTGGCTCGTCGAAGTGCGCGGTGTGCGCGGACTCGCGGCGGCTCCGCAGGCGTCGCTCCCGACATCAGGCGCGGCGGCTCCCGGCCCCGTCGAGATGACGATTACGCAGCAGCAATTCAACCTCGCGCCCATCACAGACATTCAAGGCCACGCGGCGCAGACGCAGATCGAAACCGTCTTGAAGAATCGCATGATGGACACGTTCAGCGACGGCACGTTCCGACCCGATACGAACGTCACGCGCGCGGACTTCGCCGAGATGCTCTACTTCAACACGCCGCTTCGACAGTCGCTCGGTTCCACCCGTCGCTTCAGTGACGTGTCCGGCAACCTCGCGGCCATCGCGGAGGCGGTCACGACGAGCGGGTCGAACCTGCGCGACTGGAATTTCACGCCCGCTGGCATGATGAGCGCGACGGGCACGACCTTCGCTCCCGACGGACTCGTCAAGCGCATAGACCTCGCCGTCGCGCTCGTCCGCGCGCTCGGCCTCGATACAGAAGCGAAAGCAAAGGCGGGCACGAACGTCACCGTCGTCTATAACGGCATCACGATGACGGTCACGGACAACGCGGACATTCCGGCCAGCTTGCGCGGCTACGTGCAACTCGCGCTCGACAAGGGATTGCTGCAAGCCACGTACACGCTCAACCAAGGGCCGTTCGAGTTTTCGCCGACGCTCAAAGCCAACGTCAAACCGAACGACGCGACCACGCGCGCTTTCATGGCCTACGCGCTCGACAACTTCCGGCAGCACTTTGTGACCGGCAACTAAATTGTCGAGCTAGAGAGTCCCTCGTCATCGTGTCGCCATTGTCGGGGTGACGGCGCGGCGGCGGGTGGCAACGGCGCGGGGAGCAGACCGCCTGAGCAGAGAGACGGCCTGCTCTCCGCGCCGAAACTAAATCAGTTGATGTTTGATTTGAGACTTTGAAGGCGGACGAAATTCACTTCGCCGCGCGCGGCCTAATTGCAAAGGGGGAACGCTCAAGGGGAGCGCGTCGGTTGCGGAAGCGGCACAGAGAAAACTTCTTTTGGGGAAAAGAAGTTTTCTCTGTGCCGCGTTATTTTTTTCTCTTTGAGATTTTATCGCGGCGGATTCGTCGCCGGTTGAGGCGTGGCTGTCACCGCCGGCGCAGTTGTTGTTGTCGTCGGCAGCGGCGCGCAGGGTGCGATTGTCGCGCGTGTGAGATGGACGGGCTTCACAGGCTTCTCGCCTTCCACTTCCGCCGTGTTGATTTTATCCACCACGTCCATCCCTGTGCGGACGCGCGCGAAGGCGGCGAACGTGCCGTCGAGGTGCGACGCATTGCCGGCGAGGATGAAGAAGTGCGTGGTCGCGCTGTTCGGCTCGTCGGAGCGCGCCATGGAGAGAATGCCGCGCACATGTTTGACGGCGTTCGGCTCGTCCGGCACGGTGCGCGTCATGCGCCTGATAAGTTCCGGCGGCAGCGTCGCGCGGGTGGTGAGATTGCCGCCCTGTATGATGAAGCCTTTGACGATGCGGCTAAACGTCGTCGTGTCGTAAGCGCGTGTGGCGGCGAGGTTCAGAAAGTTGCGCGCGGACTCAGGCGCGGCGGCGGCGAGCATCTCGACTTCAATCGCGCCCGCTTCGGTTTCAAGCTTGACGCACTGCGCGGACATCACTTCGACAGACGCTTTGTCGAACGGCTCGGCCTTCGGTGTCATAGCGTCCAACACGGGGCGCGCGTTGGCCTTCTTCGGCGTCTGCGTCGCACCCTGATTCTGGAGGGCGGGCTGTTGTTGTTGCTGTTGCGCGTGCGCGAACGATGCGAAGCACGCCGCGCACATTGCCATGATGATGAAACGTTTCGCGAGGGACATGTTCACTTACTCCTAAAAATTTACGTCGAACTTCAAAGCGTCGTGAGTTTTGTAGGGGCAGGGACAAGCCGCTGCCCCTACAGGTTATTTCAAGTCATCACAAAAATCATCAAAGACAATGGAACCACGAATTCACACGAAACAACGCTAAACCGCTTCGTGTCGTTTCGTGTGAATTCGTAGTTGCAAATCTCTATCTGAATGTTTTTGAGATGGCTTGTCCTATTCGTTCTTAACCCGGCGTGCCGTTTTTCTTCAACATCTCGTCACGCTTCGTTTTGAACTCCGTGCCGGATTTCCATTCGGGGAAAGTGTCGCCGCCCGCGACGCGAGAGCCGATGGCGAAGTAAGCCTGCACGTCTTCCACCGCGCCCATCAAATCCCAGTCGGGTTTGATTTCATCCGAAGGTTGGTGATAGTCGGTCGTATCGTAGGCGTCGTGTCTTTTCTTCGGAACTTCGCCGCCGAGGAAGTCCACGCCGGAGTTCGGATAGAGCGCGGGCACGCCCTGCTTGGCAAACTCGAAATGATCTGAGCGATAGAAGAAACCTTTTTGCGGTTCGGGATCGGCGTGGAGCGTGCGGCCTTGCAGGGCGGCGACGCCTTGAGCCACTTCGTCGAGCGTCGAGTTGCCGAGTCCGACGATGGTGATGTCTCTCGTGCGTCCCCAGACGTTGAGTTCGTCCATGTTGATGTCGGCGAGCGTCTTGTCCAGCGGGTAGAGCGGATGCGTCGCGTAATACTTCGCGCCGAGCAGATTTTTCTCTTCGCCCGTGACGGCGAGAAAAAGGATGGAGCGTTTCGGCGGCGTCTGTAATTTCGTGTAGGCTTCGGCGAGTTCGAGCAGTGCGGCGACGCCCGATGCGTTATCGCGCGCGCCGTTGTAAATCTGGTCGCCCTGCATTTTTTCGTTGCGGCCTAAATGATCCCAGTGCGCGCTGTAGATGATGTACTCGTCTTTCAGCTTCGGGTCTGAGCCTTCGATTTTGGCGACGACGTTTTGCGAGTCAATCGTCCGCAAATTGTTTTTGAGATTGATCGTGGCCTTCGCGTTGAGCGTGACGGGCTTGAAATCGCGTGACGCCGCAGACTTCTTGAGCGCGTCGAAGTCCTGACCTGATGCCGTGAACAATTCCTTCGCGCGGTCGAGCGTCAGCCAGCCCTCGACGCCGACGAAGCCAGCGTTTTTGTCTGGCGTCACCACGTCGAAATTTTCCTGCGAGCGGCTCGTCTTGACGACATCGTAAGGATAGCCCGCCGGGATGGACTCGTGGACGATGAGCGCCGCCGCCGCGCCGTGTCGTGTGGCCTCTTCGTACTTGTACGTCCAGCGACCGTAATAGGTCATCGCGCCGCCCTTGAAAGTTTTCTCGTCGAGCTTGTTGGGGTCGGAAGCGTCGGGCACGGGCGGGTCGTTGACGAGCATGACGATGGTTTTCCCTTTCACGTCCACGCCTTTGTAATCGTCCCAGTTGTATTCGGGCGCGCTGACGCCGTAGCCGACGAAGACGATGTCGGAATTTTCAATCTTCGTCTCCGGCACGAGACGGCGAGAGACGGCGACGTAGTCGTCTGGAAAGTTGTAGCTCAACTCTTTGCCGCCGACGTTGATCGTCATCTGCGGCTCAGCGCGAAAGCCCGCGAGCGGAACTTTCTGCGTGTATGTGCCGTCCGGGTTGCCGGGCTTTGCGCCGATGCGCTTGAACTCGTCGCTGATATATTTGACGGACAACTCCTCGCCCTTCGTGCCGGGCGCGCGTCCCTCGAACTCGTCGGACGAGAGAGCCTTGATGTGCCGGAGCAAATCGTCTTTCGTGATGCTCTCAAGCCCCGCGCGCAACTCCGCGGGCATCTTCGAGAGGTCGGGCGTGGCGGATGCGGACGGCGCGGTGGTCTCTGTTGTCGGCGTCGGCTGCGGCGCGGGCGCGTTGTTGTTGACGCATGCGTCCGTCACCAGCGCGAGCAGGATGGACGCGGCGGCGAGTAAAATCTGACACTTCTTCATGGCAAGTGTGGCCTCACTTTCGTTATTGATTTGGATGGCTTGTCAGAAAGTTTCTAAGTCGAAACATGATGCCAAGTCAAATGGTTTCAAGACCGCCGCGACGAGTGTGCGAGATGCGGCGCAGGTCGGGCAGCGACACATGGCGAAAGTTACGCGCGTGCCGGGGAAAGTTAACGTTTGAAACTTCGCGCGCGTCCGATACAATCTCCCCGTTCTCGTCGCGTCGCTCCGGCGACGCCGGCGCAAGAAGTCGTCCGACTCGTCTCTTGCATCCTTGAAGCGCCGGCCCGTCACAACTTCTCGCGGCGCGAGGCGTACTCAATCAGATGAAATCGAAAAAAATAATTTCCCCGCTCGTCGTCATCGCGCTGGCGATGTTGCTCGCCGTCTCGCCCATCCTCGCGACCGCGCAGAGACACCGGCGACGAACGCGACACGCCGCGCCGTCATCCGGCAGGGCTTCTGCGCCGGCACACAACACGCCGGTTACTTCTTCCGCCGCGCCCGTCAACACGCCAGCGACGACAACGACACACGCCGCAGGCGCGGACGCAACGGCGACGAGCGCGACGACAGCGACGACGCAAGGCGAGCGCGCGGAAGCTGACCGTTCCGTCGAGTCGCTGCTTTCCGCCGACGCTTACGCTCTGCACGTTGAGGTGCGGAAGATCGGGCAGCTCGTGCGAAGCGGCGAAGTCAAGACGGCGCTCGCGGCTCTGCGTCTGACGGGCGAGACGCCGAAGGAGTTCAACGAACTCTTCGCGTTTTTGTCGGCGAACGCGGAAGATTTGGACGAGGCGCGCATCGTCGTCTCGACCATCGCGGCGCGCAAGAATTTGCCGCAGACGCTCGTCGCGCTCGAACTCTCGTCAGCCGAGCGCGCGGCGAAGTTCGAGCCGAACCTCCGCGCCTTTATCTCGCAAACGTTGGGCATGACGCTGGAGACGAAAAACGTGACGTCAGTGTCAGGGGCGTCGTCAACGCGCAAAGGACAAAGCGCGCGCGCGGGAAACTCCGCCGGGCAAGTTGCCGGACGACACGATAACCCTCCGCTCGCATTTAGACGCGCCGGTCGCTGGCTCTTCGCGGCGGACAAGCCGTTCACTTTCAAGCAACTCAAGGGCGACGGCACGATCAATCTTCTCGCGGAGAATGCGCGCTTCCAGTCCGTCAGCAGCCGCTTCGCCAGCGAGCCTGTCTTCGTCTATTACGACTTCAAACTCTCCGAGCAAGCCATGCGACTGAGATATGTGGAGGCGGAAGCTGTAGAGAGTGTGTCGAGAGATAACCAACCGGAGAATGACGAGACCGTTGTTGATCCGGTCGTCAGTCCGTCTCAAATTTCCACGCTGCCTCAAGCATCCGCGATGCCTTCAACGCCGACGGAAGAAACGACTGACCCTAAGAGCAATCCAATGGAAGCGCAGGCGACGCCTTCGCCCGAAGAGACTCCTGAAGTGGAGATAATCGCTCCGGTCAACATCGAGCCGAAGAAGGATGAGGTGAACGTTGCGAGCGCGCAAACGACGACACCGCCCGACGCGGTTGACCCGACTGCCGTCTTGATGAGGATGATGGGCGGCGCGCTGTGGGACGGCGACTTTCAGACGCCGGAGGCGGTCGGCGTCGGCGTCGCGCTCGAAGGCGATGCGGTGGCCGTGCGCGCTCTGGTGGTCAACAGAGAGGGCGTGCCACTGAGCGTCGTCCCCTTCATTCCCAACCTCGTCGCGGGGCCGGCCATCGTCCCTGACGCCGCCACCGTCGCGCCCGCCGACACGGACATCTTCATCAGCGCGACGCTCGATTGGACGCGCATCTACGAGACGATGCTGACGAAGATGCGCGCCGCGCAATCTCACAAAACGACGATAGTGATTGACGGGCAAGAGCCGGAGACAACGCCCGATAGTTCCGTCAAGCAACAGGCCGAGATGCCTGATGCAGAGAAGCAGATCGAGGCCGTCGAGAAGCTGCTCGGCTTCAAGATCAGGGAAGACTTGCTGCCCTCGCTCGGCAACGAGGTGGCGTTCGGCGTGCCGCTTCAGACCTTCAACGGCGGGTCGAGATTCAATCGTGCGAACGATGCGAAAGACGGCGCGACGAAGGCCGGGCCAGTTGTCATCATCGCGCTCAACAACCCGGAAAAGATGCGCGCCATTTTGCCGAAGGCGCTCGCGCTCGCTGGTCTCGGCGCATCCGGCGCGCAGCCGCAGATTGAAAAGCATGATGGCTTCGAGATACAAAGTTTCGGCGAAGGCTCTTTCGCCTTCATCAATAACTTTCTCGTCGCAGGCGAAAACGCCGCTTCCGTGCGCCACGTCATAGACGCTTACAATTCACAGCAGACGCTCGTCTCGCGTCCGAGTTATCGCGACGCATCCGCTTGGCAGCCGCGACAGAAACTCGCGCAGGTGTTCGTCTCCGAAGCGTTGATGAAAACCACACTCGACGATTTGCACAAACGCTCCGAAGACATCACAGACCCTGTGCTGCTCGCCATCATCTCGAAGTTGAACGTCGAGCCGCAGGCCGCCACCTACGCCGTGCTCGGAGAAGGCGAGTCCGCCGTCTTCCACGAACTGCGCGTGCCCATCAGTCTCATCGAAACTTACGCCGCAGGGATTTACGTCGGCATGAAAGATGCGCCCGCACAGAGCGGCGAGATAATGACGCTTTACGCCATGACGCGCCTCCGCACCGCCGAAGAGACTTTCAAAACCACCAAAGGAGAAGGGAAGTTCGGCACGCTCGAAGAGCTACAGGCCGCCAAGCTCATCGAGAAAGATTTCATGTCGCAACAGCAGTACAAGTTCGTGCTCAACGCCTCCGGCGACAAGTACGAAATGACGGCCACGCCGAAAGAGTACGGCAAGACGGGACGCCGCTCTTTCTTCATAGACGAGACCGGCATCATCCGCGCCGCCAATCACAAAGGACAACCCGCGGGCATCAACGATCCGCCGGTTGATTGAAATTTTTACCGGGAGCAAAGATGAACGAACAAAGTTTGCAGGAACTCTATTCGCCGCAGGGCGCATGCTTCGGTTGCGGCCCCGCCAACCCGCGCGGCCTGCACGTTCGCAGCTTCCCCGCCGCAGGCGACGCCGAGGAAGTCGTCGCCGAGTGGACGCCGTCGGAGCAGTATGAAGCCTATCCCGGAATGCTCAACGGCGGTATCGTCGGCGCGCTTCTCGACTGTCATTCCAACTGGGCTGCCGCGTGGCATCTCATGCGCCGCGCAAAACTCGACCGCCCGCCCTGCACCGTCACGGCTGACTACACGATTAAACTGCTCCGTCCCACGCCAACAGATGTGACGCTCAAGATGAGCGCGACCGTCGTCGAATCAACCGACGACCGCGCCATCGTCGAGGCGAAACTCGTCGCCGGCGAAAAAATCTGCGCGACCTGTCGCGGCACATTCGTCGCCGTTCGTCCCGGCCATCCGGCTTACCATCGCTGGTGAAGTCTTAAACTGTCAGTTTCCCGATCAAATCGCACAAAATTTGCATTCGCGCTCAAAGTTAAAAGTAAGTACGAAGATTTTCGTTGACAATACGAATGTCTTCGTAGTATCTTACCGGTGGCTCGAATGACAGGAGAAAAAAAGCGATGCCCAAACGCGAACTGCCGCGACCGACGGACGGCGAACTGGAGATTCTGAAAGTGCTCTGGCGGCGCGGCCCCAGCACCGTGCGCGAGGTTTTTGTCGAACTCGGCGCGAACAGACAGATCGGTTATACGACCGCTCTCAAGCTGATGCAGATCATGTCCGAGAAGGGACTCGTTGTGCGGGACGAGCGCGACCGGGCGCACGTCTATGAGGCGCGTCTGCGTGAAGAGCAGACGCAGCGGCAACTCGTCGGTGATTTGCTGCAACGCGCCTTCAACGGCTCGGCGACGAAGCTCGTCATGCAGGCGCTCTCGAACGACAAAGCCTCGGCGGAGGAGTTGGCGGAAGTCAGAAAGATGCTCGATGAGCTTGAAAGAGGTGAACGCTGATGTTATCACCGGAGATTTATTTTTCGCAGCCGATCTTTCAGGCTCTCGGCTGGGCGCTCGTTCACTCGCTCTGGCAAATCGTCGCGCTGGCGATTATTTACGCCGCCGTCTCCGCGCTCTTGAAAGAGACCGCCGCCAACATTCGTTATCTCTTCGGATGCGCGGCTCTGGCGCTTGCCTTGTTGATGCCGTTGGCGACCGGATACTTTGTGCTGCGCGCGTCGCAGTCAACGCTTGCCGCGAGCGCAGAGTTGACAGGCGCGCGTTCGGCGAATGGCGTTCCGACGCGCGTGAGATTGAAACCTGAGCAAGGCGCGTTGTTGCCGGATGAGTTAGGTGATGCCATATCGCCGGACTCTTCTTCCGTCGCGTGGCAAGAACGTGCGGGCGCGCGACTGACGACGCTGTTGCCGTGGATGGTCGTCGCGTGGCTTTGCGGCGTGACGTTGTTGCTGCTCCGCTTCGCCGTCGGTTGGGCTGCATTGCGACGCCTGCGCCGGAGCGCGCGACCGCTCGAAGCGCGCTGGCGTGAATCGCTCGCGCGACTCTCGAAACGGATGCGCGTCTCTCGCGCGTTGCGTCTGTGCGAGTCGGCGCTCGTCGAAGCGCCGACGGTGGTCGGCTGGCTGCGCCCGTTGATTCTCATTCCGGCGTCGGCGCTCGCGGGTCTTTCTGTCGTCCAACTCGAAGCCATTCTCGCGCACGAACTGGCGCACATACGCCGCCACGATTATCTCGTCAATTTGTTGCAGACGGCGGTGGAGACGCTGCTGTTTTATCACCCAGCGGTGTGGTGGCTCTCGCGCCGCATACGTTCGGAGCGCGAGCACGCCTGTGACGATCTCGCGGTCGCAACTACCGGCGACGTGCTGCTCTACGCGCGCGCACTGACACAACTTGAAACCATGCGGCGACGCAGCGGCGGACATTCATCTCCGTCCGCGCTCGCGTTGGCCGCAAACGGAGGCTCTCTGATGCGAAGAATTCAAAGACTCGTCAAAACCCAAACGCCGGCGCAGGCGCACCCGACGCCCTTCGTCGCCGTCGCCGTGCTCGCCGTCATGCTGTGCAGCGTGCTCGCGGGCGGGCGCGCGCTCGTCACAACGGATGCTGCCGGCATCAATTCCATCAACACCGAAAAGACCGCGCACGCCAAGCCCGTGCGACAGGTGGCGGTGACGTTCGTCAACTTCCCCGCCAATAATATCTACGACGACGGGCGGCTTCAGAATAAGACGCGCAAACTGATGCGCTCGCTCGCGTCCGAACACATTCAGGCGGTCGCTTTCGTCAACGAGGCGCGGCTGTACAAGGACGACAGCGCGACGCCCGATGACGTGCGCGTCGGATTGCTGCGCGAGTGGCTCGACGCGGGGCACGAACTCGGCAACGAGACTTACAAGCACACGAGCCTCTACGGAACTTCGCTCGCGGATTTCGAGTCGGACGTGCTGCGCGGCGAGCAGATTATGTCGCCGCTCGCGCGAGCGCACGGACAAAGTTTGCGCTACTTCAGTTACCCGTATCTGAACACGGGCGCGAACGGCGAGCAAAAACGCGCGGCGGAAGAATTTTTACGAGGGCGCGGCTACCAGATTCATCCCGTCACGATTGACAACATGGACTGGCTCTTCAGCCACGCCTACATCGAGGCTCTGCGACGCGAGGACACGGCGGCGATGGAACGCATCCGCGCCGATTACATTCCTTACATGGAACGCATGTTCGAGTTTTACGAAGAATATTCGCGCGAGGTAGTGGGACACGAAATTCCGCAGGTCTTGATGCTCACGTCGGGCGCGCTCAATGCCGATTGCTTCGACGATCTCGCCGCGATGCTCAAGCGGCGCGGTTACTCTTTCGTCACGATGGAGCAAGCGACGAAGGACGCGGCGTACAGTTTGCCCGACACCTACACGGGCGAGCGCGGCGATTCGTGGATCGCGCGCTGGGCGGCGACGAAGGGCATGGAATACAAAGACACCGAGCAGGTTTATCTGCCCGCCTCGATGCAGCAGTATTACACGGAATTGAAGAAGACGTGGGCGAGCAAATCAAACGGCGGCAAGAAGTAAATTATATAAAGGGTTGCGCTTGTGAATTGAACACGAGCGCAACCCTTTCGGTTAACCATGTCAGACGATTTACGCCGGCACTTCAACCTCCGCATCCTGCGTCGCGGGGTCGAGCAGAGACGCGCTCGTCACTTTGTCGCCGCCGTCGGTCTTAATCAGCCGGACGCCCTGCGCGCTGCGTCCGGTTTTGCGGATGTCGCCGGCTTCGATGCGGATGAGCTTGCCGTGCTGCGTGATAATCATAATGTCGGAGTCTTCTTCGACAGGGAAGACGGCGACGACTTTGCCCGTCTTCTCCGTCGTCCGCATGTTGATGACGCCGCGCCCGCCGCGCGATTGCAGGCGATAATCGCTGATCTTCGTCTGCTTGCCGAAACCCTGCTCGGAGACTGACAGCATTCGCTCGTTGTCTTCGGGCGAGACGGGGCAGACGGAGACGACGTAGTCGCTCGGCCTGAGCGTGATGCCGCGCACGCCGCGCGCCGCGCGTCCCATCGCGCGCACGTCGTCTTCCTCGAAGCGAATGGCGAGGCCGTCGTGCGTGGCGATGAAGATGCGCTTCGTGCCGTCGGTCAGCACCACGTCGAGCAGTTCGTCGCCCTCATCCACGTTGATGGCGTTGATGCCATTCGAGCGGATGTTCTGAAACTCGGCGAGCGACGTTTTCTTAATCACGCCCTTGCGCGTGACCATCAGGACGAACTGGCCTTCGGAGAATTCGCGCACGGGCACGACGCCCGCCATCTTTCTCGTCGAAGGAATGTTGACGAGATTGACGAAAGCCTTGCCGCGCGCGCTCGGCAGCGCGTCCGGTATTTCATGCACCTTGATTTTGAAGACCTGCCCATCGTCCGTGAAGATCATCAAGTATGAATGCGTCGTGGCGATGAAAAGGTGCTCGACCCAATCGCTGTTCTTCCCCGTTGAAGCGCCGGAGCGTCCCTTGCCGCCGCGCCCCTGTCTCTGATAAGTCGTAACGGGCGTGCGTTTGATGTAACCGTTGTTGGTGACGGTAATCGCCACATCTTCGTCGGCGATCATGTCCTCGATGGTTAAGTCAACACCCTCGTCAATAATCTGCGTGCGGCGCGCGTCGCCGAAATTCTTCTTCACGTCTTCGAGTTCCTGCACGATGACGCGGCGCAAAGAAGCCTCGTTGCCGAGAATGTCTTCGAGTTCGGCGATGTGGCGAATGATGCCCTCGTACTCGTCGAGAATCTTCTGGCGTTCGAGCGCGGAAAGTCTTCGCAGTTGCAAATCAAGAATGGCCTGCGCCTGCAACTCGGAGAAATCCAGACGCTTGATGACCTTCCGCAGTTTCTCGATGAACCCTGCGAGCGTCTGATCGGACGGCGCGCCCTTCCACGTCTTGACTTCAGTCATGGCCGCGAACTCGCCCGTCATCCACTGCCTCGCTTCATCCACCGAGCGCGCGTTGCGAATCAGCGGGATGATGTAGTCGAGCGCGTCAATCGCTTTGTTTAGTCCTTCCAGAATATGCGCCCGCGCGCGTGCCTTGCGAAGGTCGTACTCGGTGCGGCGGCGCACGACTTCTCGCCTGAATTCGATGAAGTGCTCGATCATCTGCCGGAGCGTGAGGACGCGCGGCTGACCGCTGACGATGGCGAGATTGATGACGCCGAACGTGGACTGCATCGGCGTCAGCTTGTAGAGCTTGTTGAGGACGATCTGCGGCACGCTGTCGCGTTTGAGTTCGACGACGATCCGCATTCCGTCGCGCGAAGACTCGTCGCGCAAATCGGAGATGCCGTCAATTTTCTTTTCGTTGACGAGTTCGGCGATGCGCTCGATGAGACGCGCTTTGTTCACCTGATACGGAATCTCCGTGATGATGATCGCGTCGCGCTCGGTCGTGCCGCGCCCGATGCGGTCAATGCCGGCGCGCGCCCGCATCTGAATCAAGCCGCGCCCGGTCGTGTAGGCTGAACGGATTCCTTCGCGCCCGTAGATGAAACCGCCGGTCGGAAAGTCCGGGCCGGTGACGATCTTCAAAAGCTCCTCGTCTTTCATCTTCGGCTTCTTGATGAGTTCGACGGTGGCCTCGATAATCTCCGTCAAGTTGTGCGGCGGAATCTTCGTCGCCATCCCGACGGCGATTCCTTCGGAGCCGTTCAAGAGCAAGTTCGGGACGCGCGAAGGCATCACCGCCGGCTCGCTTAAAGATTCGTCGTAGTTCGGGTTGAAGTTGACGGTCTCCTTCTCGATGTCCGCGAGAATCTCCGTCGTCAACTTCGACATACGCGCTTCGGTGTAGCGCATCGCGGCGGCTGAGTCGCCATCAACTGAGCCGAAGTTGCCCTGCCCGTCAACGAGCGGGTAGCGCAGCGAAAAATCCTGCGCCATGCGGACGATAGTTTCGTACACCGCAGAGTCTCCGTGCGGGTGATATTTGCCGATGCAGTCCCCGACGATACGCGCGCTTTTTTTGTAAGCCTTGTTGTGCTGGTTGCCGAGTTCGTGCATCGCCCAGAGGACGCGGCGGTGGACGGGCTTGAAGCCGTCGCGCACGTCTGGCAGCGCGCGACCGATGATGACGCTCATCGCATAGTCGAGATACGAGCGGCGCATCTCGTCTTCGATGTTGATGTAGTTGCGGTCTAATGTTTCCATCAAATAAACCTTTCCGGTACAATCTGGCCGCGCGCATGAATCCAGCCGCGCGCCCGTCTGTTTAAGATCACAAGATAACGATCATTTGAGAGTCGAGAGGCGCTTTCCGAAGGTCACAAACCAAGCATCGAAAGCACATCGTATTGTAGCCTGAAAATGGCTTTCTGACAAACACCACCGGGCCATAAAAGTGCTGTAAAATCAAGGGTTTTCACACGGTTGGCGAGTCTCTCAGCGTGATTCGGCGGGCGGTCTCCGGCGGCCTTCGACGGAGGCGGGAGCAAACCTCTTCCACTATGGAATTTGACGGACAATCGAGACGGCTGCGCGAGCGCATGAGACTGGCGCTCCCCGTTCGCGTGCAATGTCGCGAGACGGCGACTTACGAGTGGGTCGAGTTCACGCGCCTCCTCGATGTGACGCCGTTCGGCGCGCGTCTCGCGCTCGCGCACCTGACCGAATACGGTCGTCTGTTGAATCTCACGATGCCGATGCCGAGACCTCTGCGTTGCTTCGATCACGCGGAAGATCAGTATCGCGTGTGGGCGTTGGTGCGAAGCGTCAGCCGGTCTCGCGACAGCGCGGCGCGCTCCGGCGGGGCAGCGCAGACTCCGGGCGATTTGCGCTTCGAGGTCGGCGTGGCATTCATCGGCAAGCGACCGCCCGCGAGCTATTTGAAAGAGCCGACGACGCGCTACGAAGTCAAGTCTCTGTCGCCGGACAACAACATGTGGGTGATTCACGAACAAGCCACGCAGGAAGAGACACGCCTGCCGCGCGCGACCGACACCAGACTTCAGATGGCGGTCAGCGTCCTCATCGAAGTGTTTGACGAACAGGATCGAGTCGCGGAGAGCGAGCAGACGGTGACGGAGAATCTCAGCCGTCGCGGGGCAGCCGTCTGGACGACGCTCAAAGTCGAGCGCGGGCGTTTCGTGCGCGTGACGAGCGCAGAGCATGGCGTGACGCTGCTCGCCGCCATCCGCTCGCGCAGCGTCGGAGCCGACGGTATTCCACGCCTTCACCTCGAATTTGTAGATCGGCAATGGCCTCTGGAAGGAATTGATTGAAAGGCGGTGATAAGTGATAAGTGATGAGTGATGAGTGAAAGACTATCTCTTTCTCATCACTTATCACTTGTCACTCATCACTGCTTTAGTATGAAAGAGATGGAGACGCAAGTCTGAGCGAGATGCGGAACATGGCTGAAGAGCGCGGAGCGAAGGCAGAGAACGAATCGTCGGCGATGCCGGAGTGGGCGTTCGAGCTGATTCGCCCCGGCATTTTGTTCATCACGCGCGCGCTGTGGGATGTGCGCCATACAAACGTCGAGCGCGTGCCCGCCACCGGCGGTCTCATCATCGCCGCCAATCATCAAACTTACATAGACCCTTTCTGGGTGGGCGTCGCCGTCAAGCGACCGCTGCGTTATCTGGCGTGGAGCGAGGCTTTCAAATGGCCTGCGATGGGCAAGCCGATGGAGTGGTTCGGCGCGTGGCCGATCAGTGTTGACCGGAGCGACCCTGCCGCTTACAGGCGTTCGCTGCAATGGCTACGCGGCGGCGGCGCGGTGATGATTTTCCCTGAAGGCGAGCGCGGCAAACCGGGCAATGTGCGTCTGCGATTCAAGACGGGCGCGGCGCGCATGGCGCTCGAAGCCGGCGTGCCGATTCTGCCGGTGACGATTCGCGGCGGCCATCAGGTCTGGCCGAAAGGCCAACGCTGGCCGCGCACCGGACACGTCGAAATTATTTACCATCCGCCGCGCAAACTCGTGCCTTGCCCGGATGAGGACGCGCGCCAGTGTGCGCGCCGCGCGACCGACGAACTCTCCGCGCTCATCGCCTCTGCGCTGTGAAATCAGGCGCGCGAAAAATTGACGCGCGCATCTGTGGTCAACTCGCTCCGATGACACTTAACGGAACTCGGCCTTGATTGCCCGTTTATAGGAATTATTGAGCGACACGACTGTGCAGAGAGGGAGACACTTGTGAAAGATTTTTTCAACGAGCCGAATTTCGGAGACCTCGACAGGCGTTCGCTGGCGCGCGTCGTGCCGGTCTCGAAAGTCTGGGCGGCGGTCGAGAACACGTCGCGCAACGAGATGCTGGGGATGGCCGAAGTGTCTGACTTCAGCGGTCTCGGCATCGCTTTGAGCGGAGTGGCGGGCGACCCCGTGGCGGCTCTGGGCGATCAACTCTGGGTTACGCTTGTCGCTGAAGAAGGCATCATTCCCCTGCGCGCGAAGATCATGCACATCCGCCGCGAGGGATTGCTCGGACTCCGGCTTGAGGCTCCCAACGAACCCGGCCAAAACTTTCTGCTTCGTCTTTACGCGCGAGCCGCCGCGCCCCACGCCGCGCTCTCGTCCTCAAGCGGCGCAGAATAATTTCGTCCCTTCAAACTTCAACAGGCTTGATGAACAAAGGCGGAACACCATCGAGTGCTCCGCCTTTATTCATCTGTGCAGAAATCTTGACGCGCCGTCATCTTCGTTATGGTGCGGCGTGTTCATCGTTTAAGGAGGCGGCGGCGGCAGCCCGCGCCTGCGCCTCGGCCCACCGCCGAAACCTCGCGCGCGCTGATCGTTAAGCTCTCTCTGCCGCATGATGAAAGCCTTGAAATCTTCCTCACGCATCCGACGCTTCATCGCACGCAAGTCCTGCCGCGTGAGCGGGCGATCTCCGGCAACGTCTGCGCCCGGATCAAAGTCCGGCGGCGGGACGCCAACGGGCGGCGGAGCGTGTACGATGATGATTTTTTTCTCGGCGGGCGTCGGCTCCGGCGCGACGACGTGTTGGCGCGGCGCGTCCGCCGTTGTCGGATTAACGGCGTGGTGCGGCGTGTTGGTTGATTCGACTGTCGCGCCGGACGCGGGCGTCGTCTCACGGTTCGCCGGCGCGGATGTCTGCGCTTCGGGCTGCGCGTTGGCCGGCGGCGCGGGTTGCGCCGTCGGAGAAGATGGTGCGGCGGCGGCAGCGTTGTCTGGCGTCGCATTGTCGTTTCGCGTCACTGTCTGAGACTTGAGCATGTAAGCGCTCGTCCCGACGAGCGCGACGAGGACGACGCCGGCGGCAAGTCCGAGCGTGCGTCTGGAGAAACGGCGTCCGCGCGCTCTTTCATCCGTCGGACTGAATTGCGTGACGATTGATTTGGCTCCGGCGACGTTCGACGTCGCGCCCGTCAAGTTGTTGGCTTCATCGCGCGTCGAGGTGGGGGCGGGCGGCTCATTCGTGACGGTCGGGACGTCGCGCGCAACATCCGTTCCTTGCTCATTGATGGAGGTTTCAACGTCGGCGCGTCCCGCCTGCGAGTCGGCGCGCGCGTTGTGCAGCAGTTGCGTCTCGCGCTCTTCCTTGACTGTGTCTGCGATGTTGCTGGCGACAGCAGTAGTGTGAGACGCGACAATCGTCGCCTCGCTTTCATCAAGCGAAACATCGAGTCCCGCGCGGCGCAGAGACTCGCGCATCTCGACGGCTGAGGCGGGACGCCCGGCGGCGTTTAAGGACATCGCGCGAGAGAGAAGTTCCGAGATCGCCGCCGGCACTTGCGCGTTGATTTCGTGCGCCGGACGGAGCGGGTCGGGCTGTCCGTTCAAGACGGCGGTGGCGCGCGAGAGCGCGTCAGCGGGCGTCTGCGCGGTGAGCAGGTGATGGAGCGTCGCGCTCAAACTGTAGAGGTCGCTGCGCGGGTCTGTGCCCGTCCCTTGCATTTGTTCGAGCGGCGCGTAGTTGAACGAATAGCCGAAGAGACTGCCCGTCGCCGTCACGCGCGTCTGCGAGGGCGTGCCCTTCGCGAGTCCGAAATCGAGCAGGATAATCTGGTTGCGCGTCGCGAGTTTCAAGTTCTGCGGCTTGATGTCTCGATGGACGACGACAGGCTCCTGCGTGTGCAGATAGTCGAGCGCGTCGAGCAATTGGTCTGCCCAGTTGAGCACGTCGCGCGTGGGGAAGGGCGCTCCGGCGCGCTCCTTCAGCATCTCCGACAAGTCTCTGCCGGAGATGAATTCCATCACGAGGAACTGTCCCTCTTCTTCGTTGAAGTGGTCGCTCACGCGCGGCAGCGCCGGATGGCGCAGGCGATTCAGGAGTTGCGCTTCGCGCTCGAAAGCCTTGCGTAGATTGGGGTCTGTGAAGAAGGTTTCCTTGAGCGCGACGGTGCTGCCGAAACGCTGATCAACTGCCCGATAGACTGCGCCCATCCCGCCCTGTCCGATCTGTTCGACGACGAGATAGCGATTCTGCAACAGTGTGTCCGGGACGATCATGCGGATTCCTTCAACGAAACGTGATCTTGTGCAGGCACGCTAGTGAATGCGGCGAGCAATTTACCACAGAGGACGCAGAGGGTCACAGAGGAAAGCAGGAGGAACAAAGCATAGATACAGCGCTTCCTCTCTTCTTCCTCTGTGTTCCTCTGTGTCCTCTGTGGTGAAAAATTCTTCTCTTAAGCCATACAAAGCGCCGCGCTTCGCAAACTGAAAAGCAAAGAGCGTCCCGCGCGCATGGCGGGACGCTCTTTTGCCGTTTTGCCACATGCGCTTAACGAAGCGGGCGCAGATTATAGACGAGCGCGAGCGCGTTCAATTCATCACGCAGCAAACCCCATTGTCGCTCCGTCTCGCCGCCCATCCGACGGCGTCGCATGACCTTGTTGATGTCTTCGGCGACGTTCAGAGCGCGCGTCACTTCCGGTTTCGTCTGATTGTAATTCTCGCGGCGGTCGAACTCGCGGCGCAAGTCGTTGAGCGTGCGTTCCAGATTGCGCGCGCGCTCGTTCAAGCGATCCTCGCGCTTCGTGCCGTCGAGCCGGCTGCGGTCGAGCGAGCGGTCGAACAGTTTGACGAACTCGTCGCTGCGATTCTCGACGCGACGGATGATTTCGTTGACTTCGGCTTTGGTGTAGATGCGCCCGCGCTGACGAGCCTCGCCCGTCGTGCTCAACGTCAGCACGACGCACGCGACGGCGAGCGCGGCGTAGATTTTTCTCACAGGATTTCTCATGGTCTTAACTCTCCTTAAGTTTCTTCGTGAAATGTTGACGCGCGATGTGTGAGGAGAGAACAGCACACACGCAGCAATCGTCCGGGCGCACTTGAAAACACATACGCCCGTAAGGTCAGACGCGCTCAGGAGCCGGATAGCCGACAAATTTTAACCTCTCACGATGACAGCGGCGTATGGCTGCGCTTGTCAGTACCGCGAGCGATAGCGAGCGGGTATTACTCGGTGAGCCGCACCCGCTCGCTATCGCTCGCGGTACTGACTTAATTGCCCTCGAAACGACGCGCTCACAAATGAAGCACGCGCAGCACGTCTTCATGGATGAGTCCGTTGCTGGCGGCAATCGGCGGCCTGTACACGTCGAAAGGTTGGCCGTCGTAGTGCGTGACGCGCCCGCCCGCTTCTTCGACGAGAAGCGTGCCGGCGGCCACGTCCCAAGGCCTCAATCCTTCCTCCCAGAAACCATCGAAGCGTCCGCAGGCGACGTTGGCTAAGTCGAGAGCCGCCGAGCCGTCGCGCCTGACGGCCTGCGCGTGCATGATGAAATTCGTGAAGTGTCGCGCGAACTCGCCGCGCTCGCGCACGTCGTAGGGAAAGCCCGTACACATCAGCGCGCGGTTCAAATCGTCCGTCTCCGAGACACGTATGCGCCGCCCGTTCAAAGTCGCGCCGTCGCCCCGCTCGGCGGCGAACAACTCGTCGCGTGTCGGGTCGTAGATGACAGCGACGACGATGCGGCCTTTGTGTTCGAGCGCGATGGAGACGCAGAAGACCGGATAGCCGTGCGCGTAATTCGTCGTCCCGTCGAGCGGGTCAATAATCCATTTGTAATCGCTCGCCGCGCCGCCGACGGCGTCCGACGCTCCTGACTCTTCGGCGAGTATCGAGTGGCGCGGGTAGTAACTACGGATGCGCTCGACGATTAACTTTTCGGCGGCGAGGTCTGATTCTGTGACGAGGTCTATGTCGCCCTTATTCGAGACTTGCAGCGCGCGCCCGAATTTCTCGGCGAGCACGCGCCCCGCCTCACGCGCGGTTTGGATGGCGAAATTAAGCATAAGAGTAGGCAGAAAGCAGTAGGCAGAAAGCAGTAGCAGAGCATTTGTCTTTCATGCTGACTACTGGCTACTGCCTACTTTTTTAGTATTGCAACGATCTCGGTTTGAATCGGCGGCCCCGTCACTTCTACATCTTTGTCGCCGACGTATACGTCAATCTCTGAGCGGATGCCGAACTTGCCGTCGAGGTAGATGCCGGGTTCGATGGAGAAGCAGGTGCGGCGGATGATGCGGCGCGAGTCTTTCGTCTCAAGGTCGTCAATGTGCGCGCCGTTGCCGTGGACTTCTTCGCCGATAGAGTGGCCGGTGCGGTGCGTGAACTGCTCGCCGTATCCGGCGCGCACAATCACGCCGCGCGAGACATCATCAACTTGCGCGCCGCCGATAATTTTGTTGTCGCGGAATGAAGCGCGCACGAAGCTGACGGCGGAGTCGCGCGCGTCGCGGACGATGTTAAAGACGCGCGTATATTCAGCGGGCACGGTCTCGCCGACGTAGCCCGTCCATGTCTGGTCTGTGTAAACCGAGTTGGGTTTTTTGAGTTTCGCCCACACGTCGAAGAGGACGAAGTCGCCGCGCTTGATGGGCGCGTGGATGTTCGCGTCGGGTTGATAGTGCGGGTTCGCGCTGTTGGCATTCACAGAGATGTTCGGGTCGTCGCCGTCGCTCGTCAAGTTTTCTTCGGCGTAGCGGCGCACCATGAATTGCTGGATGTCATACTCGTTCACTGATTCGTTGGCGTTGATGCGGCGCGCGATCTCATTGAACGATTCCATGATGATGCGATGGATTTTGTCGGACGCCTCGACGTGCATCGCGTATTGCTCCGGCGTCCAGACGGCCTCGAACTGCTGGACGAGATCGGCGCTCGTGACGATGTCCGTGCGCGGGAAAGAGCGAATCATTTCAATCGTGCCGGCATCCACGCGCGAGACGTAAGGGATGTCGTTCATCGGCGAATACTGCATGGCGATGTGGCGCAAAAGAAAATGCTTGTCCTTGATGCCACCGGCAGCGAGCGCGTCGCGGACAGCGGCGTCGAGTTCCTGCCAACTGCGGTACATGACCTTTTTGCCGGGCAGCAAGTCGAGCTTGTAACGCTCAATCGAGTGGACGATTTTGACTGGCTCGCCGACAACCGGGACGTAGTAGAACCAACGGCGCGTCGTCAAGCCTTTCTCGTCGAGCTTCAGGATGCGATAGGCGAGCGGGTCGCTCCTGCGAAAGTCGTAGAAGAGCCAGCCATCGAGTTTCGCCTCGCGCAAAGCCGTCTGAATGGCCGCGATGCGCGCCGTGTGCGCTTCATCCGGCGCGGCCATCGCGGGCGAGTTTTGCGCGCGTGCGGCGGAAGCAGTGGCGAAGAATAAGAGCGTTAGAAGCAGCAAGGCGACGCCGCGCGCGCTGATAAATTTTCCGGGCGATGGATGGATGAAATTTCTCATGCGTCTGTTTTAACCTCTTCCTCTTTTCACGTCCAACTTGTGACGCAAGGGATGGCTAATGCGAGAGCGTCGTCGTCGTCATCGTCGGCAGTTTGAGATTCTCCGTCGCGACGCGCAGCAGTTCGGGAGACTGATGTCCCCAGTATGCCATGTTGTGATCGCCGGGTCGCTCGCGGTACTCGTGCGGAATTTTGCGCTCGATGAGGAGATCGCTCAACGAGCGGTTAGCGCCGAGCAGTTGGAACAAGTCTTCCGTGCCGCAGTCGAGATACAGGAAGGGCAGAGCGTTGAGGCGCGCGGCGGGCAGTCCGCGCACGAGCTTAAAGATGTCGTTGGATGCCCGCGTCGGGCTGTCGAGCGGGCCGAACGTTTTCATCACGGAAGTAAGAATGAGAGGGACGGCGGCAAGTTCGGCTTCGCCCGCCGACGCGATATTGAGCGCGCCGCTCATTGAGCCGGCGAAGGCGAACGTCTCAGGGTGCTTGATACCAAATTTGAGCGCACCGTAGCCGCCCATCGAAAGCCCCGCGATGCCGCGCCCCTCGCGCGCCTCAATCGTGCGAAAGCGTTTCTGCACGTCGGGGATTAACTCTTCGAGCAGGGAAGTTTCGTACTTGTCCGTCGCGACGGACGCGCTGTCCGTGTACCAACCGGCGTTGCCGGTGACAGCGACGAGGATGACCGGATACCCCTCTGCGGCGGCGACAAGATTCATGCGCGGCGCGAACCAGTTGGTCGGCTGACCGCCGAGTCCGTGCAGGAGATAAAGGACGGGATAGCGCGTCGCACGCGCCGATGCCGCATCGTAATCCTTCGGGAGCAGCACCATGTAGGGCAGCGTCTTGCCGATCAGCTTGCTCTCGAACGCGATGCTCTGGACGCGCGAAGAAGATGCGGTCTGCTGTGTCTGCGTCGTCGCGGCAGGCTTCGACGTTGGCGACTGCGCCAGCGGCGCAACGGACGCAAAGCTCAGGACGAGCGCAAGCAAGGCGACGGACAAACTTGCCTTTGCGACTTTGCGACTTTGCGTGAGACTGAATTTCACGCAAAGTCGCAAAGTCGCCAAGAAATTTTCGGGCGCGTCTGTTGATCCGGCGGGGTGTGTGGCGTGCGTTGGTTTCTTTTCAAAGTTAGTCATAGCTGTTTTGTAGTTGATGAACAGGTCGAGTTTCGTGTGATGGACAGGTTGATGATTCGGACTTGCCCGCGCGGACAGTCCGGGACAAATTCAAGTCGCGCTTTCAAGCGTCGCCGTGCGCGCCGACTCTTCGAGTTGTTTGCGCTTAAGTCCTTCGCGCCCGTCGTAGCGCAAAAAGGCGGGCAGCGCGAGCGCGAGCAGGCCAGAGCCGGCCACGCAGAGCAAGCCGCCGGAGACGACGGACGTGCGAAGGCTTGTCAAACTGGCGACGATGCCGGATTCAGCGTTGCCTAAGAGCGGGCCGGTAGTGTAGCTCACCATCTCGATGCCCGCGAGCCGACCGCGCAGGTGATCCGGGATGGTTTGATTCCAGATCGTCGAGCGGAACAAACCGCTCACCATGTCTGCCCCGCCCGCCAGCGCGAGACACACGAGCGCGAGCCATAGTTGACGCGCGAAACCGAAGCCGACGATGGCCGCGCCCCACGCGGCGGCGGCGAGCGCGACGGCGAGTCCGTGACGGCGGACGCGCTTCGTCCAGCCGGAGGTGAGCGTCGCGCAGAATGCGCCGAAGGCGGGCGCGGCATAGAGCAGTCCGACGGACGTGCCGCCGAAACTCTCCGCGATGGCGGGGAAGAGCGCCATCGGCATCCCGAAAAACATCGCGTTGATGTCAATCAGATAAGTGCCCATCAATTCGGGGCGGCTCCGCGCGTAGCGCAAGCCTTCGACGACCGAGCGCACGCTCGGCCTGTCCGCGCCCGGCGGCGGCGGTACGGCGCGCATCAACCAGAGCGCGACGAGCGAGACGGTGAAAGTCAGAAAGTCTATCGAGTAAGCGAAGACCGTGCCGTAAGCGACGACGAGGATGCCGCCGAGCGCGGGGCCGCCGATCATCCCCGCCGTGCCCGTCAGAGACCTGAGCGCGGAGGCCGCAGGCATCAACTCGCCCGGCACGAGTCGCGGCAGCATCGCGTCAAGCGAGGGACGCTGCAAGCCGTCGAGCGCGGCCATCACGCCCGCGCACACGAAGAGAATCCACACGCGCGGCTGTGCGAGCAGAGAGTTGCAGACGAGCGCGCCCGTCATCAACATCAGAGCGAGTTCCGTCAGGCGCACCATCCGCCGCCGGTCAACGTAATCGGCAAGCGCGCCGCCGACGAACGCCATCACGAGGATGGGCACGAACTCCGCGACGCCGAGCATCCCGACCGCCAGCGACGACTTCGTCAGTTGATACATCTGCCACGGCAGAGCCACGAACGTCATCATCGAGCCAAAGAACGACACCGAACGCCCCGCGAACAGCAGACGAAAATCGCGCGACACTTTGAGCGGCGTCACGTCAATCGCCAGCGCGCGCCACGCACGCCGCGCGACTCCGCCCGCGCCGGGCGTTTCAACTTCGGCGGCGGCTGTCACGGGGTCGGGCGTTAAATGTACTTTGGTGTGTGCTGGTTCTTCGTCCACAAAAACCTGAGAGCGTTTGGCATGGCTTTGCGCTTGCTTATCTTGAGCGCGGCCATTTGTCTTTAAGTCTTCGGCTGCATGTTGTGTGCGAGCCATTCGTCTGCCGAGAGCGTCGGTATCTCGCCGCGCATTTGTTGGCAGACCTTCTCCTGCGCGCTTCTAATCGCCGTGCTAATCAGCGGGTGCGATAAACTCTCGTCTTCCGTCTGTCCGAGTTTTCTCATCAGATTCCGCGTGCTCTCTCCGACGAAACGCGAGAGCAGCGCGTCGTCCAACGCCACGTAAAATGTCGTCCGACACCGGCAGGGCAGTTGCGCCAGCGACGCGAGCAGCGACTCGTCTCTGGCAAGCAGCGGATGATGCTCTGCGACCAGCACGCGCAGAGTCACCCCGGCAGGCTTCGACGCGACGGCGAACGCGCCCGTTGCCGGCAGATGCGACGCCAGCACGAGCCACGCCTCTGCTGTGCGTGGGGCGGCGCGATTCGCCGCGCATAATTCGATGCCGTCAACGAAAGAAGAAGTCCGGTATGGGGTCGAACTCGCGCGAAGTTTACGCGCGACGACCGAGAGCATCATTTCAAAATGCGCGACGACGAGAACGTTGAGACCTGAGCCGATGGCGTCGGCTGTCTCGCGGCAGATGCCCGCCAGTTTCCGCTCTTCGCTCATCCAGACTTGATCGTCGTAGGTTATTGCGCCGGCCATCTAAGTTCCGCGTTGTTCCTGCATTCGCCGGACGACTTTCGTAATCAAACTGCGCGGCGCGAAGCGGACGGAGGTGGCGAGAAGCCTATTTTTGAAGCCGGGGATGACGACCGTGCGGCCTTCGAGCATCCCTCGATAACCGGCGACAGCGACCGTTCGCGCGTCCATCATGCCGTCCGATGAGACGAGCTTCGAGTCTCCCATCGCGGCGCGTTGCTGGAAGCCGGTCTGGGTCGGCCCCGGACAGAGCGTGGAGACGACGATGCCGGCGTCGTGCAGTTCGTTGGCGAGAGCTTCGGAGAAAGAAAGCACGTAAGCCTTCGACGCATAATAGACGGCCATCAACGGCCCCGGCTGAAACGCGGCGGTCGAGGCGACGTTGAGAATTTGCCCGTGACGCGCGCGCAGCATGTCCGGCAAAAAGAGTTTCGTCAGGTGCGTGAGCGAGACGATGTTGAGTTGGAGCATCTCAAGCGATGCCGTCAGGCTCGTCTCGTCGAACGCGCCGTAGGTTCCGAAGCCGGCGTTGTTGACGAGCGCGTCAACGTGAATCTTCGCTGACTGCAACTCGTCGAAGATTTGCTGCGGGGCGTCCGCGTGCGAGAGGTCGCAAGCGATGACGCGCGCGTGAATGTTGTGCGCCGCGCTCAACTCATCCGCCAGTTTGTCGAGCTTGTCACGGCTGCGCGCGACGAGTACGAGATGGTAGTCGTCGGCGGCATAGAGGCGCGCGAGTTCTTCGCCGATGCCGCCCGACGCGCCTGTCACGAGAGCGTTCTTCGGTTCGTTCATGTTGGCCTTAACTCATGCATCTTGAGCGCGAAGTTGCGCGCGCGACGCACTGACAGCACGCCGCGCCCTGCATTATCTCTATTCGTCGGCGGCTCGCTCGGTCACGTCGCCCGGCCAGAAGACGCTCAACCAACGCTCCGTCACGCTCGCGCGATCTTCTTCCGTCAGGTGCGCGAGTTCGCCCGCGTCGAGCCAGATGCCTTGGCACGTATCGCAACGGTCGAGGCGCAAGCCTTCGGCGCTGACTTCGTGAAGCTTGCCTGTGCAGCGCGGGCACTGCATGATGGGCGCGGCCTCGCCCCGTTCGTGCGCCGCCTCGCGCAGAGCGGCGCGCAGTTGCTCAAGCGCCTCTTTGTCCCGGCGGTGAATGTACTCTTCCTCAAGCCCTCTGCGTCGGTCGTCGAAAATGTCTGCCACGATTTTGTCTCCTCCCTCGTCTCTCCTGGTCGTGCGGTCATGGCGACGCGCCCTGCGGCGGCACGTCGTGTCTGTCATGTTCGGCGTTTAATCTAATAGCAGAAAACGCACGCCGCGCGCTACTGGAAGTTAAAGTTAAGACTTGATTGAACCGCGCGCAGTCCATATCCTGTGAAGAGACTTGCCAGCTTCGAGCGGAAAGTGTGAGAGCGTTTTATTATGGCCGACCGCAGTAACCCACGCGCGCGCGTGCTGATCATCGCCGCCGTCATCTTCGTCGCGCTCGCCGCGCTCATCATCTTTCTGAGCGTGAGATATAAGTCGCAGCCCGTCACGCCGCTCGCGCTGCCGACGCCGGGCGGGACAGTCGAATCCGTCACGACGCCAACGCCCGCCGCTTCAACGACTGACGCCGCCACGCCGCAAACGACGCCAAGCCCCGCGCCGCTCGCTTCGCCTTCGACATCAAACAGCACAGACAACACGACGCCCCAGTCTCAAACGCCCATCGCGCCCGTCAACACTTCGCCGCCGTCAAACGCTTCAGACGATGCGTCACGCCCGCTCATCCCGGTCGCCGGCGTGCGTCCCGAACAGTTGCAAGACACATTCAATGATGCGCGCTCCGAAGGGCGCGTACACGATGCGATTGACATCATGGCTCCGCGCAACACGCCTGTCCTCGCCGCGATGGACGGGCGCATCGTCAAACTTTTCAAGAGCGTCAAGGGCGGCATCACGATTTATCAACTCGGCGCGGACGAGCGGACGGTTTACTACTACGCGCATCTCGAACGCTACGCCGACGGCTTGGAGGAAGGCCACGTCGCGCGTCGCGGCGAGACCATCGGCTATGTCGGCGACACGGGCAACGCCGCGCCCGGCAACACGCACCTCCACTTTCAGATTTACACCATCACCGATCCCAAACATTTCTGGGACGGCGACAACATCAATCCCTATCCGATCCTGCGTGGAAACAAAAATTAGCAGCGGATGCGGTCGCAGAATTTTCATTGCGCCTCTTGCTTTCGTCTCTGCTTTCCTGCGCGGTTAAACCGGTCGGAGGCGTTCGCTTATGGTGCGCGATGAGGTGTGCTGCATGAGTTGGAAGCAAGAAATTGTCTATTGAAAGCGTGTCGGGAGGCCGGAACGAGAGTTGCCACAAACGAGCGAGATGCGACTAACGGTCAACTCTCACGATCAATCAAAAGTCTGACGCGGTGAAGCGTCAACAGAGTCTGTCAGGAGGAAGAGTTTAAGCATGAAGATGATTTCAAGAATGCTCTGCGTCGCGGTTCTGTCAATCGTCGCGCTCGGCGGCGCGGCCTGCACCAACGTGCCGGACAACACGGCGACAACCAACACGTCGAACGCGAGCGCGACAAACACGAACGCGACGAATACAAACGCCGTCTCAACAGTGACGAACACAAACACGACGCCCGCCGCATCGAACGCGAGCGCCGCCAGTTTGCCCGTCACGCTGCCCGTGCTCGATGCGATGTTCGCGGACGAGTCGTTCGCCGCTGATTTGAAGTCGAAGGCGCAACTGACGGACGAACAGATCGAACGCCTGCGACAAATCGCGCGCGAGGATCGTGCGGGTCTGAAGGAAGACGCGGGCGACGCGCACGGCAGTTCGACCACGGAAGCGACGAAGCGCGCCGGTGACAAGATTAAAGAAATTCTCGGCGATGAGAAGGCGCAGGCGTTCACCTCCTTCGTGCGCGACCGTTGGCAGAGCGGAGGAGAAGAAGGCGCGCCAGTAGCAGCGTCGTCGTCATCTTCATCTGCCTCGTCGAAGTTGAACGCCGTGCCGACGGACACGCGCGTCGTCGTCAACGCACCGGCCTATCGCATGGACGTGTTCGAGGGCGGGCAACTCGTCAAGACCTACAAGGTCGGCATCGGCTACCCGGAATTTCCCCTGCCGCAAGGCACGCGCAAGGCACAGACGATTATCTTCAACCCGACATGGACGCCGCCGGATGAGCCGTGGGTCGAAGGCTCCGGCAAGGTCAAGGTCGGGCAGAAAATCGAAGCGGGCAGCAAGCTCAATCCGCTGGGGCCGATTAAAATTCCCATCGGTCTGCCGTCTCTGATTCACGGCGGCAAATCGCCCGCGAAGTTGGGGACGTTTGCCTCGCACGGCTGCGTCGGTCTGACCAGCCCGCAGGTGCAGGACTTCGCCGTCGTCTTCGCCAAAATCGGCGGCGCGACGCTCACGCCCGCCGACGTGAAGGGATACGCCGCGAAGCCGACCGAGACGAAGAGCGTCAAGATGGACAACGCCGTGCCGGTCGAGTTGCGTTACGAAACCATCGTCGTCGAAGACGGCAAGCTCCACATCTATCGAGACGTGTACGACAAGGGAACCAACACGGAAGATAATTTACGCGCGGTGTTGAGCGTCTATGGCGTGACGCCCGAACAACTGACGCCGCAGGAACGCGCGCAGGTCACGGACGCGCTCAAGGAGATGGCGCACGACGCGCTCGGTCATCCGACGAACGGCGACGACAGCAGCAGCAACACGCCGTCTGCGAATAAGAACGCTGCCGTGTCGAACAAGAAAGCAGTTAAAAACGAGAGCGGCAAAGTGACGCGCACGATCAAGGGACGCAAGGAAATCGTCATCGAAATCGCCGCGCTCAAAGGCAAGGGCTATCCCGCGCCCGTCAACTTCGACACGGGCAGCGGCCAGCCCGCGAAGGTCGCAGCCATATCGAAGAAGAAGGCGGGACAGTAAAGCGACGGTTGGAAGAAAGATTTTTCACCACAGAGGACTCAGAGGGACGCAGAGGAAAGACAGAGAAAGGATTGACCGATACGGTTCTTCCTCTCCGCGTCCTCTGTGCCCCTCTGCGTCCTCTGTGGTGAATCAATGCATTCAGACATCGAAGCCACCAACGCGAATGACTGCGGCGATTTTCTCGATGTCTGGCGCGAGCGGACGATCACGCTCAAGACGCGGGACGTGAGAGCGCACTTGCTCGTAAGCCTCGCGCGCGCCGCGTCCCGGTTGAAGAGGCGCGCGATATTCGAGACCTTCGGCGGCGCATAACAATTCGATGGCGACGACGTGTTCGATGTTCGAGACGATCTGGCGCAGCTTTGTCGCCGCCGTCATGCCCATCGAGACGTGGTCTTCTTTGCCGCCGTCGGTCGGCAGATTGTCCGTCGAGGCCGGATGCGCGAGCACCTTGCATTCGTTGAGGAGCGCGACGGCGACGATTTGCGCGACCATGAAACCGGACGAGAGGCCGGGCTGCGCGGTGAGGAACGGCGGCAGCCCTTCGTTCTTGTTCGGGTTGACGAGACGATCAACGCGACGCTCGCAGATGTTGCCGAGATGCGTCAGGGCAATGGCCGCGTAGTCGAACGAGAGCGCGAGCATCGCGCCGTGAAAATTTCCGCCGGAGATAACTTCGTTCGTGTCCGTGAAGACGAGCGGATTGTCGGTCGCGCTTCCCGTTTCGATTTCCGTGCAGCCGCGCGCGTGCATCAGCGCGTCGCGCACCGCGCCGTGTACCTGCGGCATGCAACGCAGAGAGTATGCGTCCTGCACGCGCGGGTCGTCGTTGAGATGCGAGGCGCGTATCTCGCTCTCGCGCAAAAGTTCTCTGAGGTGCGCGGCGACTATTACTTGGCCTGCGTGCGGGCGCGCGAGATGGATGCGCTCGTCGAAGGCCGCGGGCGTGCCGCGCAGAGCTTCGAGCGTCATCGCGCCCGCCACGTCCGCGACGCGCGCGAGCCGCACGGCACGTTCAAGCGCGAGCGCGCCGACCGCCGTCAAAGCCTGTGTGCCGTTCAAGAGCGCGAGTCCCTCTTTCGCTTCGAGTTGCAGAGGTACGATCCCCGCGCGTCGCAGAGCTTCGCCGCCGTCTAACTTTTCATTCTGAAAAATCGCCTCGCCCTCGCCGATGCAGCAGAGCGCGAGATGCGACAGCGGCGCGAGGTCTCCGCTCGCCCCGACCGATCCCTTTTCAGGAATGACCGGCAGCACTCCACGTTCGAGCATCGAGAGCAGCGTCTCGGCGACGACGGGGCGCGCGCCGCTGAAACCGAGCGCGAGCACGTTGGCGCGCAACAGCATCATCGCGCGCGTCTCTTCCGCAGAGAGCGCAGGGCCGACGCCGCACGCATGGCTCCGCACGAGATTGAGTTGCAACTCGCGCAGGTCTTCGGGCGGGATGGAATAGTCGGACAACTTACCGAAGCCAGTATTGACGCCATAGACGACGCGCGACTCCGCCACGATGCGCTCCACGAGTTGACGCGAAGCCAGCATACGCTCGCGTGCCGCCGACGCCAGCGTCACATTCTCCGCCCCGCGCGCGACTTGCGCCACCTGTTCGAGAGTAAATTTCTGGCCGTCAAGTTCCATAGAAGAGTCGAGAGGCTATGGGCTAGAGACTTGAAGATTACGGTTTGTCTTAAACCAGTCTCCAACCTCTACGTCAGCGTTTCTTCCCTGACCGGATCACGATCCGGGAGTTGTGCTTCGTGAATATCGTCGGAAATTTTTTCCGGCATCTGCGTGCGATGAATGTCGGAGCGTCGCCATTCGCCGGTCGTCGTGCCGCCGGCGGTGCGCGGCATCGAGCGTGCGCGCTCGCGTGCGCGTTTGGCGCGGCGGACAGTGGCGTTCGCGCCGCCGGTCGTGCTGCTACTGCTGCTCGCGCCGGTGGCGCTCTGGCGTCCCGTTGCGGTGCGCGTCCAGTTGGTGACGGTCTGGATGGGGTGAAACTCGTGATGTGGCAGCACCTCGCCCTGCGCCTCGCGCAGGCGCACGGTGGCGAGCGCGAAAGTCAGCAGTCCGATGTTGAAGATGATGCCGGCCATGAAGATGACCGCGCCGGGCACGAAGCCGATGGTCGCGCGATCAATGAAGGCGTTGAAATCGTAAGCCGGCACGGGATGCATATAGACTTTGAGATTCCAGCACGCCGCGAGCAGCATGAAAATCCAGAGGTAGTTGCGACGCAGGCGACGACCGACGGCCTCCCACTCGCTGATGTTGAAGCTCGGACTTTGGAGGTCTTTGACGAGGTGTGTAATCCACGCATCGTCGCCGGGCAGATCGGGCGTCATCAGTTGCGCGAAGTATCCGGTCTCTAAGACGCGCACGCGGCTCGACCAGATTTCATAGTAACGATAACGTCGTGCCTCCATGAAGAGAAAGAACGCGACGAGCAGCGTGTTGATGAGAATGACGAAGTGCGGATTGACGGGTGAAGAGAAGGCGAAAGAGAGTGTCGCGCCCGTCGTCAGCACAGCCCAGTTCGTCGTCGTGTCGAGACGATTGCGCCAAGTGTTAGCGCGCGTAATCTCGCCTCGATAAAAATGCACCATCGCCGTATTGAACTCCGCCGGCGAGACTTTGCGCGGCGGGCGCGGGGCGGACATCTCCGGCGCGATGGTCTGATGTATGGAGGCGGTTTCCGGGTCGGTCGGTGTGTCGGCAGCGCGCGGTGTTGAAGTCGGTTTCGTGCGCTCAACTGCGTGCGGTGGATTGTTCAGGCCGGGGCGGGCATCTGTCTTCATCGTCTTTGTCGAATCGCGATTAGCGTCAAGCGGCGGCAACAGTAGGGAGGGAAGCATCGAGCCGCCAGCGAGTTGATGATAGCACGCGCTTCTACGGTTGCGAGACAGAAAGTGAAAAAACGTTTTCGTCTCATGCTGCGCGCCGAGTTGAGCTATGGCTGAGAGGCCTTGAAGAGACTTTCCGTTGCTTCTCTGACATGCGACTTTATGGCCGATTTCACGGCAAAACACGAATGCTTGACACTTTCACAAAGCCAATCCTATAGTGAATTTTTGTACGTCGCTGATTGAAAACATCCGTGTCGAATGATGAGGACGGAGAATGATTTTGTGAGCGCCACGCACGCGCGCCAGAGCGTTGACGAGAGTTTCATGCGCGAGGCTCTGCGTGCTGCCGGCGAGGCCGGCGCGCGCGGCGAAGTTCCAATCGGAGCAATCGTCGTCGCTGAAGACGGCGCTATCCTCTCCGTCGCAGGCAATCGCACGCGCACCGATTGCGACCCGACCGCGCACGCCGAAGTTCTCGCCCTGCGAGAAGCTGCGCGACGAACTGGCAACTATCGTCTGACGGATGCGACTGTCTATGCGACGATTGAGCCTTGCGCGATGTGTGCGGGCGCGCTCGTGCAGGCGCGAGTCAAACGACTCGTTTACGGGGCGACGGACATACGCGCCGGCGCGGTCGAATCAATCTTCCGCATCTGTGACGACGTTTCTTTGAATCATCGGATGGAATTAACGGCAGGCATTCTGGAAGAAGAGTGCCGCGCGTTGATGCGGGAATTTTTCAGAGTCAAACGCTCGAAAAAAAAGCAATCAGTGCTGAAATAAATTCTACAATCAGAGGACAAGATGCTTGACCCAACCTACTAGGTCTTCTCTCACAAATTGAAAACGATCAGATAGTTCTGCCCGCCATGCAAAGACCCTTTGTCTGGAAGGAAGACAGGGTTTACCGCCTACTCGATAGTCTTCTGCGTGAATTTCCCATCGGTGCGGTGATGCTCTGGAAAACTACGGCTCTGCAAAGGTATCGCTATATGCAGAAAGATATTAATACAGTAGCGCCGCAGATGTTAATTCTTTGTTTCAATAGTTAAGCGAGACTCTGTGGTTTTTCATCCCTTGACGTGTGTAAACCTATAGGTTAACATCATGCCGGTTCAGGAGATTACTCAAGGTCAAAGATTCAGAATTCTCGCATGGGGCGATGATGAGTATTGTGAGGTGTTGGAGTTTCTGGAGGAGTTAAGAAGGAATGCCAGTCACGACGCGACACGGCTGCTCTACCTCATTAAACGCACGGCGCAACAGGGCGCGCCGGAGGATGAGCATCAGTGTCGGCCTTTAGGGGAAGGCATCTTCGAGTTCAAAGCCCCATCCACCGCGCGCATCCTCTGGTTCTACGATGCGGGCCGTATCATCATCTGCACGCATGGCTTCAGCGGGAAAAGAGGGCGTGGCAAAACGCCCAAGAGCGAGATCAAGAGAGCGAAGAGCATCAGAGAGCAATATTTAGAGGAGCAACATCATCATGGCAATCGCAACTAAGCGTCACACTATGACTGAAAGATTCGCTGACCTGTTCCGTGAAATGGAGCAGGCCGACGTTTATCACATCGAAGGCGCAAAGGTTGAGATCGCCGAACAAATCTATTTGGCGATGAAGCAGCAAGGTGTGTCCAACGCTGAACTTGCTCGACGCCTCGGCAAGAGCCGCGCTTATATCACGAAAGTGCTACAGGGCAACGTCAACTTCACCATCGAATCGCTCGTTAAGATTGCGCGCGTGTTGGATCGTAAGTTTGATTTTCAATTCGCGCCGGAGCGCGCCACTGAACGGGACACGCATCTTGCAGAGACTTGGCAGAAGAATTTGCGTGTTCCCGCTTTCACGCGCATCGGGATGAAGCACAAACACGAGTACGCGCACATTCGTCTTATTCATCCATCACGAAATGCCACACGGGAGAGCGTGAATGAGACCCAGTCCGTTGCAGCTTGAAGGTTACTTAGTCACTGAACTAAGTTTCAAGGCGCAGCCTGATTTTGAGTACGACCTTGAAAATCCGTTCACGACGGTCGCGCCTGCCGACCTGAAGGTTGCAGTCGCGCTTGCCGAACATCAAGATGATCGGCTGCGCCGAAACTGTGACCTCAGCGTTGAATTAGCGGATACTTCGGGGAGCAAGTTCCCCTACGTTTTCCGCACAGCTTTCACCGGCTTCTTCCGCATCAGCGAAAAGTATCCGGCGCATCAAGTTGATTTAATGTTCGCCACCAACGCGCCCGCCCTGCTCTACTCCGCCGCGCGCGAACTGCTCGCCACTGTTACGGGGCGGGGGCCTTATCCATCGGTCACGCTCCCGTCCGTGACATTCCTTCCAGCGCCGACTGATGCGGTCGGGCAAAAGCAAGATGCTGCCAATGGAATAAGACCTACGCGAAAGAGAGCCGCAACGAAGGGCAAGGCGAAATCCACCCGAAAAGCTTCGGAGAAATAAATCCCGGCATTTAACGTGTCTGCGCGGTTATCGCGCGGTCGGCGCTAACCCTAAGCAGCAATACTAACGGCTTCAACCTGTAAGATTTGGTAGAAGATGCCGGAGTTTGCTACAATCCTTAATTCATGGAGAGGTCGCATAGTGGCTTAGTGCACCGGTCTCGAAAACCGGAGTGGGGGAAACTCCACCGTGGGTTCAAATCCCACCCTCTCCGCCACTTCTCTTTCAAGGTCAACCATTTAGAGTTTGGTTGATATGCCGGTTCTTTCCTTACTGCTCACGCCATTTTTGCCACTTGGCGCGAAGTTGGCGCGCCCTCCGGAATGGCGCGTTTCTCCTGTTCCAAGCTATCAACGGCGTCCCTGAGCCTCTTCGGGACGCCGTGCGCGTAGCCTCGCGTGACCTTGGTGTTGCGCGTATCATTCGGCGTAGTCGAGTGGCCCAGCAGGTCTGCGATGTTGTACTCGTGGATGTTCGCCGCCCTGAGCCTTGTAGCGAAAGTGTGCCGCAGATCGTGAAAGTGGAAATTGCCGATGCCGGCCATCTCAACTGCTTGCTCGAGACAGACCATCATCTGTCGTCGCTTTCTCCCCGTGCGAGTCGAGTCAAAGATAGGCTCGTCGTCGGGCGCGTCCTGCCGCAGGCGCCGGAGGATTCCGAGCGCCTGCGCGGTCAAGGGAATCAGGCGCGGCTTGTCGTTCTTGGTCTTTGTAATGAAGACGAATTGGTTAGTCTCATCCACATCCTCCCACCTGATGTTGAGCAGTTCGCCGAGCCGCATTCCCACCTCAAGGTCTAACTGCGCGAGCGCGACCACATGCTCGCCGTAGACCGCCAGAGCTTTCATCAGTCGCTCCTCTTCATCGTCCGAAAACTGATTCAAGTAGCGCTGTCTCGGCTCCGGTTCTCTCAGGCGTTTGACCCTCGACATTGGGTTGCCGTCCACGATGCCGTTCTCGTAAGCCATCGAGAGGACGCGCGAGAGCACCTGGAGATAGCGGTTGACGGTTGCCGGGGAGAAGAGACGCTTGTATCTGCTGTCGGACTTTCGTAGTTCGCTCTTGAATTTCTCAATGAGCATTGGTGTGATGTCCCTGATCGCCCGTTGGCCGAAGAACTCTTTGAGCTTCGACGACCTCTGCTCGTCGTCCTCCCAACTCCGCTTGTTCTCGCGCGCCCATGGTAGAAACACGCCGTCAACGAAGTCTGAGAAGTGCGTGACGGCGGACGCGCGGTTGTATTTCCTGTCAAAGATCGCCTGCTTGATCTGCGTCTCGACCTGCTCGGCCTGCTTTTTCGTGCGGGCCTCCGGTACGGCCTCCTTGATGTAATGACCGCGAAGCGAGAACTCGACCACCCATGTGCCGCGCTCCCAATTCGGGTCGTTGGGTTTGATTCGCTTACTGTTGAAGCGTTTGTAGACTGCCATTTTTCTTTCTCCTAGTGATGGCAGCCGTCAAAGCATGACGGAGCATATAACAAGGTTCTTAGGCGGGGCAGATTTAGCTTACCCGTTTCTCTATGATCCTCATCTCGTGATGTCTCTTATCCCTTTGCCGCGCGGCTTCTTCTCTAGCCCACCGGTCCACCTCTTCACGGTGATAACGACGCATCTCGCCCATTGACGCGCACGGTAGCGGATGTTCATTTTCCGGTCGGGCAGTCCATTTGCGGATTGAATGTACGGTGACTTCCCCGTCCAGCGTCCTCAGCTGCCAGTACTCGGCCAGTTGCTTCTCAGTCATCCAGACAGGCGGTGGCGTAATCTGCTTCAACTTTTCGGAAACCACTATGGCAGTTTCTCCTCTAGCTGGTTATGGATATCTTGGTTAATGAGAGATTCGATTGTGATTGGCTCGTTCATTCCCCCTACTCCTTAGTCTAGCCCGGGCCGCCAGGGTGTATACCTATACATCCAAGCCCGCCGCAGAATCGGAAGCGATTAGCTCCCGTTTTCCGGTTGAGTCGCTCGGCTTGTTCGAAGTGATCTACCGCGCATTCAAGGAGAAGGTGTGCAGAAATCGTCAGACGTAAACGCCTAAGCACACCTCTAGCCTCACTCTGGACTTGTCAGCAATCTGCTGAAAGGTATGCGATTGATAAACGCTACCTTGACAGCACGATGCTAACTTAAATCAGAAGCGAGTGACCCAGAAATTATTTGTTAATAGGAACTCTTCATGGGCGAGCTTTTCGGGCGAGAAACTTTCTGCATTGATCTCGTCAGGAAAAGACGGGATCAGAAAGGTACAATTCTAGTAATAGAATTGCGCTCGCCAGATTTAGCTCCAGGTGACTGAGATGAATACGGTTCAAGCGCGCGTATCGAGGCGCGCTAGGCAAGTGGGTATAAGCCATATATTTCCAATGCTTGACAGGTTCCAATAATTTTGGAATTGGATGAGAAATAAATCACGCTGTTGCACTTTTGCACCAGATCTTGAGGCAAGGAACGCCTATGTACCGCTCACCTTTGCCATGGGCACAAACGGCGGCACCCACATCTGCTAGATTATGTTTTCGTGTTGGCAAGGAGATTTGCTTGCGCGCGATGCGTCGCTGCTCTTCAATAGCAATCTCCTGAGCGGGATTAATATCACGCAGGGCGAAGAATGCCACATGCTCTCCCGGCACGATCCTCATGGATGCAGGCGGCGCGCAGGAGTGATTGATGAAGACTGTCTCATCGCCGATGGCTCCGTCAACGGCGATGTCAGCAGAGAGGGTGATGATCTTAACGACCTCCTGCCGGCGCAGACGCGCTTCGAGGCGGTAATGTCTGGGGATGAGTCCACGGCATGGAGGACGATCTTCATTCATGCGCGCAAAGGCGCGAGCGCGAAGCAGCCCATCCCGCATACATCACTCAGTCTGATTTCTTATTATGAATGATTTGTCAGCAATCCTTGTGTCATGAAAGTCTCATGAGACTTGTCGAGACAAAGCTCAGATGTAAACCTTCAATGCTCAACCACTCTCATCTAATCCAAGACTATACTCCTGAAGGGTGACAATCGAATGAGTCTCACGGCAATTCTGTCCAAGCCGGAAGTAACCGCTCAGTTCAATAAATATATTCGCGTCCCTGTCTTGCAATCGCCCCCGACATCTAAAATGATTGCGTCGCCACTGTCTCACAAATCCTATGCCCTGGTGGGTACTGCTTTCGATTACTGCCTGCGCTTTTGTCTCGCAGCCTGTAACGAGGAAAGGATCATCTTCGAGCGACGTTGGGTGGCCGAGATCGCAGTTAAATTACTGGAGGATGAGGAACTACCACCGGGACTTTCACTCGAATATGCATGGCAAGGAGTCGCACGAGCACGCCAACTTTATCAAGAGTTTCTTAAAACCAAAGTATTCACACACCAGTTAGCACGGGCCGCGCTTTTTCTCGCAGCGCTGGATAAAGCGTACCGTACCGGACCGGAAACGGTCGTCATCAGTCACTTGAAACAACTGCTCCAGTATGAGGTGGAGGATTGCATGAGGCTGGTGCGAGCGGTGCCGCGAGCATTGTTAAAAGCTACGGATCGGGTAGCGCTTAATCCAACGTTCGGTGAGGCATCTGTACTTGTCGGGGGAGCAGATGCTGATGTTGTGATTGACGAAACACTGATCGACATCAAGACCACCAAATATTATCAGTTGACGGTCACCCAACTGCATCAACTGGTGGGCTACCGTATCCTACTCGCCGCGTGCGAAGAGAATGGTTCGATTGCCTTGGGAGAGCCGATAATCACTCACGGTGCTATCTATTTCTCACGCCATGCCAAGCTTGAGCGTTTTCAATATTCCGAACTCATTGACCAGGGCGACTTCCTGAAGCTCTCAAAGTGGTTCATCACTTACGTGTCAGACAATCCACGGGTGAGAAAAACGATGATTCGGCGAATTGAATCGGCGCGACTTTTCTGACTTTATGATAACAGCCGAACGGAGTGCGGCTCTGCGGTACTGCTACTCACCACCGGACATCTCCTGTGTGGATTCGGAAATCTTCGCTTCAGCGTTCAAAGCATTGAGCGCTCGTTCGATCATCGCGCGATATGCCGGATGAGACGCACGCTCCAACTGTTCTTCGAGACGTGCTCTGGAGAGCCTCGCAGATTCCTCACGCAATTGGCGCTCACGATCTTCCGCCGATGACGTGTCCTTTCGTGCAGCAAGACGGCGCGCCTGCGCCGCTTCCTGCTGCCGCTCCAGCGCATCCTCCATACTTCCCGCGAGACCATCCCCGTCCCAACCTGCCATGATGATTCTTCCTTTTCCTCAGACCGGTTTTATTTCTTCATCAGACCCCGGGAAGTTGACGATTGCTTGCTCGATGTTCTCGAAACGGTGATCGTTCATCATAAATCTCATGGGTGTTTGTGCTTGCGTATCACCTGCCGATGACTCACTCCAGAGCCTCTTACGACGATTAAGACAGCGAGGCAAGTTTTTCACGCTGCTGCTCGATAAGTTGACGAGTAGTCTCCGCCTGGCCGGGCGTCAGTGGTACGCCGTTAGCCGTGAGTCCCGTTCGGAGGCGCTCCTCATTGGCCTCAATCTGATAAGCATAGTGTTCGCGTTTGGCGGCTTGATTCTTTCCTTTGTTGTGTGCCGCCTTAGCCGTTCTACCTTGGATGCCGGAAGCATCGGTGATCGGCATCTGCCCATTCTGTGAAGTATCCATCCGACGTTTTCAACAGGCTGTTATGTTAACGCGCAACAGCTCTTGGCTGGGAAGTTTGTGCGCGAAGTTTTGGAAGTCAATAGCTTTATGGTGAATAACGGTGATCATTCGCAACTTCTGTTTTACTCTTACAACTTCGAAAAACCGGGTCTTCGGCATTTGAGGCTGACGCAGTTGACCGACACCTTGATCTTAGTGTGGCTTCAGCACATCTGCGGAGGCGGACGAATATTTACGGCGAGAGCGCGATTCATGGGAGCGCTAATGATTGCCACGGTGGGACAGTATCGCTTAGGTTTTTGACACGTCCCCGGTTTTTTATCCGGTAACGTAGTCGCCGATGACGAGCGGTTACTATTGAATTGAAAAGCCACTCATGTTAAGCAGTCGCCAATTGCTAAGAATTTTTGGGTGACTATCTACTTGACACAGGTCATCAATCGTTAAGCCGCACATTCCTAAATTATTCGGACAATGATCTGCGTTAAATCATCTATCTTGCGTCAACTAGATAATCACCATTATTTACACACTCTGGCATTTCTCTCATTGACATTTTTTTGGCTCATGCATTACTCTTCGCAACCTATTCACTAGGTTAGCGCCTGCGCTCACACCGTTCGACGACGAGCGTAACGCCCTATTAGGCTCACGTAAACGATCCACACAACGAAGACCCGGTATCACAGTGCGCTACTTATTCCGGCACGATCTTCCAGACAACTGTGTGTCCCGGCAATGCTTCCAGCATTGCCACCAAAGCCATCGCAGCGCTATCCGGTAAATCTCCTGCCGAACGTAACAAATCAAGCCTGATATTTAACTCCGTAGTCGAATCAATTAACCGACCGCGAATATTTACACAAGTCGTCCGCTAAACTTTCTTCCAAGCTGCGGGCGACTTTAACCTCTCTTCTACAAGGACCGAATTACACCATGCCCCTCTCACTTTTTTCCGCTCGCCTCAGTCTCGTACTGTCTTGCTGCCGACCGTCGGCGTCCGCCGTGCGCCGGATGGTTGCGCTCGTTCTCGTCCTGGGAATGATGTCGCCGACCCTGGCGCTCGCCGGCACGATGGCGGATTTCTCCCGACCGCTCCGCTCGCACCGGAAGATAAACAACAAGGCAAATACCTCGACCGCTCTGCCAGCCTCCATCCCATCTTCTCAAACTACGCTGAACAAGCACGTCGAAGCGCGCGACAACTCCGGCACCGATTTCTGGTTGCTCGCCCCTGTAGTAACCCCCGAGTCATCTTCAATCACGCTGCTTATCACCGCCGATGCCGATACGAGCGGCAAAATCTCCGTCCCGGGCATGGAGTTCACGATGGACTTCTCGGTGAAAGCTGATGCCTTGACCACGATCAACCACCATCCGGCACGGTGGTAAGCGAGTCGGATGTGGTCACGGTCAAAGGTCTTCATGTTGAGGCTGAAAAGGAAGTGACCGTCACGGTCTGGAGTCATGACGGCGACGGCAGGACTCAAGCGTATCTGGCATTGCCGACCGATGTGTTAGGCATGGAATACATCGCCGTAGGCCATCTGGATAAAATTCAACAAAGCGTTGCGCGTCTGGGCGTCGTCGCCCCGCGAACGACACGACGGTCACGATCAAACCATCGCTCACGACCGCCATGCACTCCGCAGGTGAATCCTACAGCATTACTCTTAAACTAAGGAGAATCCTACACGTTGAGCGGCAGTTCGCCGTCCGAAGACATCACCGGCAGCATCGTCACCTCTGACAAGCCCGTGGCCGTCTTCAACAGTTATCAGAGTAGAGAGTTAGCAGCGGGCGGCGACGGTCGCGCCGGGATCGCTCAACTGCCACCGACGGATGCGTGGGGACGCGACTTCTTCGTCGCGCCTTTCTCTGCGCGCGACGAGGACGCGCTCATTCGCATTCTCGCCTCCACCGACGAGACTCACGTCACACTCGATGGCTCGGAGGTCGCCACGCTCGAACGCGGGCAGTCACGCGATCAAATCGTTTTGACGGGGGCGTCACGGATCACGTCGGACAAGCCGATTCTCGTCGCGCAGTACGCAGTTAATTCAACCACGGAGCCTCCCTCTGCGAACTCCTCGATGATGCTCGTCACGCCGACCGGGCAATTTCTTAAAACATATACGCTCGCGACGCCCGCTATCGGCTTCGCGCACAACTTCATCAATATGATCGCGCCGCCAAACGCTGTCGGCGAAATCACTCTCGACGGCGTGCCGGTTGCGGCGTCGAACTTCACCGACTCAGACGTGGCTCTGTTCTCTGTTGCCACATTAGAAACGAGCGGCGGCGCACACCGCCTCTCGGCCTCAGCGCCGTTCGGCGTCTCAGTCTATGGCTTCAACGAGCGCGACTCGTACAGCTTTCCCGGCGGCATGGGGATGACTCCGCCGTCTCGTCCTGACGGTTCAAAACAGACGGCGGTTGAGATGGCGAGTGCTGCGGCCACAACTACCGCCGCAACGTCAACCTGCGGCGACCTCGTGGCCGTCGTGCGTCACGCTCCGACGCTCACCGGGCGCGTCAAAGGATCGGTGCAGCAACTCAATGGCGAGGACGTTAATTTCAACAGCGGGAACGTCATCACCTCAGACCTGCTCGTGCCCGGCACGCCGACCGTCCAGATCAACGGCACGCCCAACTATCAGGGCACGGTTGACGGCACGGGAAGCACGCAACCGACCGGCTACCGGGTCACGCTCAACAGCGGCTCGCAACTGCGTCACCTCGTGCGCCGCACGAATCCCGTCGTGATGACTACGGTTCCCGTTCCACCTGCCACGACCGGCACGCGCTACGTGACGGCGGATCGCGCGGGCTACAACGTCGGCAACTGGGCGACGGTGCGAGACCTGACGCTTAACTCCGGCGTCGGCTCCGTCATCGTGCCGGCGGGAACGTACAACAACTTCACGGCCAACGACCACGCGACACTCGTCTTCGGCGTCGCAGGCGCGACGACACCGAGCATCTACAATCTCGACACGCTGACACTCAACAGCAACGCGGGGCTGCAACTGCTCGGTCCGGTCGTCATCAACGTCGGCAGCCGCGCCACGATCAACAGCGGCGTCGATGGGATCGGATCAGAATCCGCGCTGGCTCGCGCTCAACGTGGCACGCTACGACGTGACGATCAACAGCCTCGGCACGCTCTACGGCGTGGTGCGCGCACCGTCCGGCACAGTCAACGTCAACGGGCATCTGCGCGGCTCGGTTGAGAGCGACCGCCTGACCATCAACAGCGGCGGCAGTCTGGAATGGATGGGCTGTCCCACTCCGGCGGATCAACCGCCGACGGTCAATGCCGGCGCGAGCCAGACGATCACTCTGCCGGGCGCGGCGACGTTGAGCGGCACGGTCACGGACGACGGATTGCCGGCGGGCGGCAGCGTGACCTCGACGTGGAGTAAGTTGAGCGGCCCCGGCATAGTCACCTTCGCCAACGCAAATGCGACAGCAACTTCGGCGAGCTTCAGTGTCGCCGGAACATATGTGCTGCGCCTGACGGCCAGCGACACGCAACTGACCGCCACCAGCGACGTGACGATCACGGTGAATGCGGCCAATCAACCTCCCATCGTGAGCGCCGGGACGAATCAGACGATCACGCTTCCCAGCACTGCGAGCTTGCAGGGCACAGTCACGGACGACGGGCGACCCGCCGGAGGAACTCTTACAACTTCGTGGAGCAAGGTCAGCGGCCTCGGCACGGTGACGTTCGCCAATCCGAACGCCGCCGCCACCACCGCCGCTTTCAGCGCAGCTGGCAGCTACGTGCTACGCCTGTCGGCGAGCGATTCGCAACTGTCTGGCAGCGCGCAGATCACGATCAACGTCAATCCCGCCAACCAGCCGCCGACGGTGAATGCCGGGCCGGATCAAACGATTAAGCTCAGAGCCAATCTGCTTCAGGACGGCGGCAACGAAAGCGCGCTGGCCGGGAACAAGATTCCTTTCTGGACTGAAGTTAACGGCAGCCTCTGGACACAAGCCGCAGCAGCAGGAGGCGCGGGCAATCTTCCCTTCAGCCTCGAAGGGAACACGTATTTTTATCCATCCGGCTCGACGACGATGGAGTTGCGACAGGACGTGGACGTGTCAGCCTTCGCCGCCACCATCGCGGCGGGCACGCAAGGGTTCGAGTTCAAGGGATACGTCCGCGCCAGCGCAGAGTTGCCACCGGACGGCTCGCGTGTGATCGTCGAATACCGAGATGCGGCGAACACAGCGACGCTGGCAAGCTTCGATTCCGGCGAGAGTTCATCCTCCGAGTGGACGCCGGTCTCAGACACGAGTCTCGCTCCGCCAGGCACGAGATGGATCAGAGTCAGGCTCATCGGCAGCAACAAAAACGCGGGCGCAGACGGCGGACTCTTCGACGCTCTCTCGTTGCGTGCAGCGTCGGGCGCGGCGACGTATCTCAACGGAGTCGCCGGCGACGACGGCCTGCCTGCGGGCAGCACGGTGAGCGCGACGTGGAGCAAAGTCAGCGGCCCCGGCGCGGTCACCTTCGCCAACCCCGCGAGCGCAACAACGGCAGCCACCTTTGGCGCGGCGGGCAGCTATATGTTGCGCCTGTCGGCGAGCGATTCCGCGCTCATCGGTAACGACGATGTGATCGTCACCGTGACGCAGGCCAACCAGCCTCCGTCAGTCAACGCCGGGACAGGCAGCACGATCTCGCTGCCTCAAACTCTGAACTTGAGCGGCACGGTCTCAGACGACGGGTTGCCTGCGGGCGGCAGCATCAGTGTGTCTTGGGATAAAGCGAGCGGCCCCGGCGCGGTGACGTTCGCAAACGGCAACGCCATCTCCACGACGGCCACGTTCAGTGCGGCAGGCGTCTATGCGCTCAGGCTCTCAGCCAGTGATTCAGAATTTACATTCAGCGACGAAGTCCGCGTCACGGTCGAGGCGGCGAATGTTGCGCCGACGGTCAACGCGGGCGCGGATCAGACGATTACGCTGCCCGGCACGGCGACGCTCAACGCGACGGTGAGCGACGACAATTTGCCTTCCGGCGTCACGAATGTTTTGACTTGGAGCAAGACGAGCGGCCCCGGCAATGTGACATTCGCCGACTCGCACGCGGCTTCGACGACGGCGACCTTCAGCGCGGCGGGCGCATACGTGCTGCGGCTGGAGGCGGACGACTCGGAGTACACGAGCGAGAGCGAGTTGACCGTCAACGTCAACCCAGACACGCGCGTCAACCAGCCGCCGACAGTGAGCGCGGGCGCGAACCAATCGCTCACGCTGCCCGCCAACGTCGTCAGCTTGCAGGGCACGGCGACGGACGACGGGCTGCCTGCGGGCGGCGCGCTCAACGTGGTGTGGAATCTCGTCAACGGGCCGGGTCCCGTCACCTTCTCCGACCGCAATTCTCTAACGACGACGGCGACGCTCGGCGCGGCGACGGGCACGTACCTCTTCCGTCTCACGGCGGGCGACTCGCAACTGACAAGCAGCAGCGACGTGACCGTCACGGTCAATGCTTCCAACCAAGCGCCAACGGTCAACGCGGGCGCGGATCAGACGATCCTGTTGACGGACGCGGCCACGCTTCAAGGCACGGCCAGCGATGACGGATTGCCTGCGGGCAGCAGTGTGTCCGTTGCCTGGACGAAGATGAGCGGGACGGGGACGGTTGCGTTCGTTAATCCAAGCGCCGCCGCGACGACGGCCACTTTCAGCGAGGCCGGAACATACGTGCTGCGCCTGACGGCGACGGACACCGAGTTACAGGCGAGCGACGAGGTGACCATCACGGTCAACCCCGCACAGCCTCCGCCCGTAGTGGAGTTGCTCACGCCGACGGAAGGCGCGGAGATTACTAGCCCGACGGACGTTGTCGGCTCTGTTAGCAACGGCGCGTGGAAATTGGAATACAGCCTCAATACGGACGACGGCGCAAACAATCAGGCGTGGACGACCTTCGCAACAGGCAACGGGCAAGTCACCAACAATCGGCTCGGCACAGTTGATTCGACGCTGATGCTTAATGGCATCTACACCGTCAGATTGAGCGCGACCGACAATTACGGACAGACTTCGGCGGCGACGACGAGCGTTTTGGTTGACAAGAATTTGAAGATCGGCAACTTCACGGTCGCGTTTACAGACCTGAGCGTGCCTGTTGCTGGATTACCCATAGAGGTGACCCGCATCTACGACAGCCGCGACAAGCGCAAAGGCGATTTTGGCGTCGGCTGGACGCTCGGCATCAGTAATGTGCATTTGGAAAAGAGCAACGTGCTTGGACGACACTGGTATCAAACTGCCTCTAACACGTTCCCCCCGAACTATTGCTTCGTCGAGACCAAGCCGCATGTCGTGACGATCACATTCCCGGACGGCAATTTCTACAAGTTTCAAGCTGCGCCCGCGCAGCAGTGCCAGCGCTTCGCTCCGATCTCGAGCACCAATCTCGTCTTCACCCCGATGTCCGGCACTCGCGGAAAGCTGACAGTTGAAGGCTCGACCGAAATTCAGGTGGCCGGTAGTATCCCCGGCCCGGTTGATCTCCTGACCTTCAGCGACCCAGACATTTTCAATGCGAGTCTCTTCCATCTCAGCACCGAAGATGGCAGGGATTACCTAATTGACCAGAAGGGCGGCGTCCGCAAAGTCACTGATCAGAACGGCAATTACTTGATGATTGATGCCAACGGCGTCACGCATTCTTCAGGCAAGAGCATCACGTTCACGCGCGACCCCGAAGGGCGAATCACGCAGATCACCGATCCATCTGGCAATGCTCAGACCTACACCTACGATTCAAACAGCAATCTGGTGAGCTACAAGGATCGTGAGAACAACATCAGCACCTATACCTATAACTCGACGCACGGAATGTTGACCCTCAGCGACCCGCGCGGACTACAGCCGATTCGCAATGAATATGACGACAGTGGACGCCTGTTAAGCAATATAGATGCCTTCGGCAAGAAGATTCAGTACGAACATGATCTGGCTGCCCGCTCGGATATCATGACCGACCGGCTCGGCAATCAGACCCGCCACGAATACGACGCACATGGCAACATCTTGCGAAGCGTTGACGCTAAAGGCGGGGTAAAGCTCTTCACCTACGATGCTGACGATAACGTCCTGACCGAAACGAATGCTTTGGGTAAGATGACCGCCTACACCTATGACTCTGAGGGTCATCGCACGAGCATCACAGACCCGCTCGGCAACGTCACGCGCTACACCTACAACAGTCAGGGCAAAGTGTTGACGACGATAGATCCGCTCAGCCATATGATAAGCAATACTTACGATGGCGCAGGCAATCTTCTGAAGACAAAAGATGCGCTCGGCAATGAAACCACGAATGGCTATAACGCTTTCGACGGGCTGCTCGTCAATACGACGGACGCGCTGGGAGGCATGACGAGTTACTCTTATACCAACGGCGCTCTCACCAAAGTGACAGATGTGCTGGGAGGCGTCACGACCTACACCTATGACGCCAACGGCAACCGTGCCAGCCAGAGTATCACGCGCACCACATCGGCAGGTGCGACAGAGACGCTGACCACACAGTTCCAATATGACCGTCTCAATCGGCTGACTAAGACCACTTACCCGGACGGCTCGACGATTCAGGTCGAGTACAATTCGATAGGACAGGAGAGCGCCGTCATAGATCAACTCGATCATCGCACCACTTACGACTATGACGAGATGGGGCGGCTGCTCAAGACAACTTTCGCGGACGGGACAAAGGAAGAATCAACCTACAATGCAGAGGGCAGAAAATTGACGAGCAAAGACCGCGCCGGGCGCATGACCAGCTACGCCTACGATGAGCTGGGGCGGATGACGAAACTCATCTATCCAGACGGCACGTTTACGACGACCACCTATGACGCTATCGGGCGCGCCACAGCCTCGACCGATGAGCGCGGGCAGACGACGCTCTTCGAGTACGATCCTAACTGCGGATGCAGCGGGCGGCGCTCGAAGATCACGAATGCGCTCAATCAGGTTATGACCTTCAGCTACGACGGCAACGGCAATGAGCTTTCAAAAACCGATGCCAATAATCACACCACCACTTATGAATACGACGTGCAGAATCGCCGCACCAAAGTAAAATACGAGGACGGAACTTCGCTGACAACCGCATATGATGCTATCGGTCGCATTAAGTCGAAGACGGATCAGGCAGGAAAGACGACGCAGTTTGAGTATGACAAATTAGGGCGTCTCATCAAGGTCACGGATGCGCTCAATCAAGTAACCGTCTATACCTATAATGAAGTCGGGCAGCAAATAGCGGAGACGGATGCTGGTAATCACACGACCCGCTATGAGTACGACAAGATGGGTAGGCGACTGAAGCGAGCACTTCCGTTGGGCATGTCTGAGGCTTATACCTACGATGCGGCAGGCAGGATTCAGTCGCGGACGGACTTCAACGGGAAGGTCACGACCTACAGCTATGACCTGCTGGGTCGCCTGTTGCAGAAGACGCCGGATGCCTCGTTCAATCAGCCGGCAGTGACATTCACCTACACGACGGCGGGTCTGCGCCAGACGATGTCGGACGCTTCGGGTGTGACTACTTATAGCTACGATAGCCGAGATCACCTCAAGAGTAAGCAGACGCCGGAAGGCACGCTCAACTACACGTATGATGAGGCGGGGAATCTGAAGACCGTCCGTTCATCGAACCCGAATGGCGTGAGCGTGGATTACACCTACGATCAATTGAACAGGCTTTCAACAATCTCGGATGGTAACTTGCAGTCTGGCGCAAGTACCACGACCTACAGCTACGATAGTGCAGGCAACTTGCAGGGCTATGTCTATCCGAACGGTGTACAAACCACGCACGTTTATAACAGCCTAAACCGGCTGACGAGCCTGATCGCCGGCAACTCTTCTGCGACGACCCTCGCCAGTTATATCTACACGCTCGGAGCTACGGGAAATCGTCTTTCGGTGACAGAGTTGAATGGACGAACAGCCGACTATGTGTATGACGACCTGTACCGGTTGACAAAAGAGACTGTCTCTAATGACCCGCTGGTCAGCAGCAACGGAGCGGTCAATTACACATATGATGAGGCGGGCAACCGTCTCACGTGCACGGCAACTTTGGCAGGCTTATCAAATCAGACGTTTGCCTATGATGCTAATAGCCGGCTCGCGTCGGATACGCACGATAGCAACGGCAGCACGATAACCTCAAACGGCACGGCCTACAGCTTCGATTGGGAGAACCGCCTGACCGGCGTCAACAACGGGGGCATCAGCTATCTCTACGACGGCGATGGCAATCGCGTCACCAAGCGTGTGGCTGGCGTCACGACGCGCTATCTGGTTGACACGAACAACTTGACGGGCTACGCGCAGGTGGCCGACGAGATTGTTGGGACGAGCGTGCAGAGGACTTACGCTTACGGGCACGATCTCATTTCGGAGAATCAGCTTGTGGGTGGCAACTGGAGCGTCAGCTATTACGGTTATGACGGGCACGGGTCTGTCAGATACCTCACCGGCAACGCAGGAACAATTACCGATACTTACACCTATGATGCATTCGGCGGCCTGCTGGCTGCGACCGGCACAACGCCTAATGAGTATCTATATGCGGGTGAGCGATTCGATGCGGAGACGGGGTTTTACTACCTGCGGGCGAGGCAGATGAATCCGTCAACCGGCAGATTCTGGGAGATGGACGATTACGAAGGCCACAAAAACGATCCTCGCTCGCTTCACAAGTATCTTTACACTTATGACGACCCTGTTAATCAAGCTGACCCGAGCGGGAGAAATATTTCGATTGCCGGTCAGATGGTTACCATCGGAGTACTCGTCACACTGGCTGCGCTCTCGGTGGCTACGGTTTGCGCCTACCAATGGGCGGTCACCAACACGCTCGACGCGGTGGACATTGATTACTCCAGCGCCCCGCCGAGTCCCTGCATCAAGAGACCTGACCCGCGACTTACTTTCTACAGGGGAACAACTTTCTTCGACGCGGAGGAGACAGTGCAGACTCAGCACATAGATGTCGGGCGAATCATGGCGCACCAAAGCGACTATGGCTTTGATCCTGATCGCCTCGGCGTTTATTTCACGAGTCAACTGACAACAGCAATATATTATGCTGATCTTGTGGGCGGGGAGGGCAGAGGCAATGGTATCGGATTAATTATCGCTACCACGCGAGCGAATCGTTTCTCCGCGTTTGCTGCCAGATGGGGAATAGCGATTGAAGCGCCCGTGCCTAATCCGCCCACGCCCGGACAAACGGAAACGCTGATTCCCTTTGCGGCGATGCCGGAGTTTGAAACTTTCACTAAGTATAGACGGTAGCTGCAACAAACCGTCGGCTGAAGGAGAAAATGGGTATGCCACTTCTCGTGGTTGATATGGATCCCAATGACGTTAAGGTGGATGAAAGCGTCTTCCCCAATAAGTGGAAAGACACTTTCGTCTATGAACACCTGCGCCACTACTGCTCGAAGTTTTCGCCGCTGCCCGGAATAAGCATTTATGTGACGCGGAAATCCGTGACTGTCACGGACGCGCACCAATATCTTTCAATAGCGAAAGATTTGGGACGCGAATCAATCACGGCGGTTGTCGACCACACCTCTCCGAAGAAGGCCGTCCAAGAGTTCCTCAAGAGACCATCGGTCAAGCAACTGGATTACCAGAAGCTGAGGGCGGAGGAAGACGCAGCCATGTTCTCATACGGCTTGTACGTCTTCTTCTTTGAAAGACCACTCAACGCGAGAGAGCGCCAACTCTTCGAGCAGAAGATTGTAGGCTACCTGAAGGAAATAAAGCTGCCACCCAGATTTGAAGGAGTGGAAAGAATCAAAGAGCTTAACTATTCGTATGACGGGCAATGCGCGGAGGTCGAAGCCTTCACCTCCACAGACGAGCGGTGGTACGGGCCTTTCAGGCTGGCGCTGATGGATTTTCACCAGAACGTGACGCCCATCATCTCGTTTCAAGGTACTAAGTTTTCAGCCATCAGCCTATAAAGGAATCGGTAGCTCGTGACGAACCTTTCACTGAAGGAGAAAAGCGGGATGCTGCTTCTTGTGGTTGATATGGATCCCAATGACGTTAAGGTAGATGAAAGCGTCTTCCCCGATAAGTGGAAAGACATCTACATCTACGAACACCTGCGCCATTTCTATTCGAAGTTTTCAAGTATGCCCTCAATAGGCATCTATGTGACGCGGGAATCCGTGACCGTCATGCGCGGACACCAATATCTTTCGATAGCGAAAGATTTAGGACGCGGATCAATCAGGGCGGTTGTCGACCACACTTCTCCGAAGAAGGCCGTCGAGCAGTTCCTCAAGAGACCATCGGTCAGGCAACTGGATGAGGAAGAGCTGAAAGCCTATGATGACGCAATCCTGCGCTCATACAGTTGGTATGTCTTCTTCTTTGAAAGGCCGCTTGGCGCGGAAGAGCGCGAACTCTTCGAGCGGAAAATTGTGGACTACCTCAAACAAGCACCGTTGCCGCCCCAGTTTGAAGGAGTGGAAAGACTTAAAGAGCTGAACTATCCCTATGAGGGGCAATGCGCGGAGGTCGAAGTCTTCACGCCTCTCGACTCGCGATGGTACGGGCGTTTCAGGCTGGTGATGATGGATTTTCACACGAACGTGGTGCCCATCATCTCGTTTCAAGGCACTAAGTTTTTAGCCTTCAGTTTATAAAAAGGGTAGTGTTAGCATAATGTTCGCCAACGCGGGCACAGCCTCGATGACGGCGACCTTCGATCAGCCAGAACCTACGTGCTGCGTTTGACGGCGACGGACACGGAATTGTCGGCGAGCGATGAGGTGACGGTCACGGTCAACCCCGCGCAGCCTCCGCCCAATGTAGAGATTCTCACGCCGACGGAAGGCGCGCAGGTCACTTCACCTTCCGCCGTGACGGGGACGGTGAGCGGCGGCGCGTGGAAACTGGAATACAGTCTCGCGTCGGACGACATCCAGTCGAGCCGTGCGTGGACGACGTTCGCGGCGGGCGTTGGTTCAGTCACGAATGCACGACTCGGCACGCTTGACCCGACGCTACTCTTGAACGGCCTCTACACTTTGCGTCTGAGCGCGACGGACGAGTACGGGCAAACTTCTGCAACCTCGACAAGCATCGTGGTGGACGGGCAGATGAAAGTCGGCAACTTCACCGTCTCTTTCAACGACCTGAGCGTGCCCGTCGCCGGGCTGCCGATTCAGGTGACGCGCACCTACGACAGCCGCGATAAACGCACAGGCGACTTCGGCGCGGGCTGGACGATGAGCATCGCCAGCGTGCGCGTAGAGAAGACGGGCGTGCTCGGACAACATTGAGAGGAGACCGCCTCGGGCGGAGCCTTCCCGACTTATTGCATCCAACCGACACGCCCGCATCTCGTCACGATCACGTTTCCCGAAGGCAAGGTTTACAAGTTTCAGGCGACGACTGTGCCGCAGTGCCAACGCTTCGCCAACCTCTCCTCGACGAGCATCGGCTTCACCGCGATGGCGGGCACGCACGGCACGCTCGCGGTCGCAAGCTCAAGCGACGCGCTGGTGGCGGGCAGCGTGCCCGGCCCCGTCAGCCTCGTCGGCTACAACAACTCGGACTTCTTCAACACGACCTTGTTCCGCCTGACGACCGAAGACGGCACGTCTTATCTAGTTGACCAGCAGGGCGGCGTCAGGAGTGTGAGCGACCCGAACAGCAACACGCTGACCATCACGCGCGACGGCATCACGCACTCTTCGGGGCAGAGTGTCACGTTTACGCGCGACACCGCAGGGCGCATTACGCAGAACACAGACCCGGCGGGGCACGCGCTGACTTATACGTATGATTCAAACGGCGATCTGGTGAGCTACAAGGATCGTGAGAACAACACGACAACTTACGCTTACAATGGCGCGCACTTTCTGCTCTCGATCACGGACGCGCGCGGCATCCAGCCGATCAGAAACGAGTACGACGCATCGGGACGGCTCTCAAGCCACACCGACGCCTTCGGTAAGACGATTACCTATACGCACGACCTCGCGGCGAGGCAGGAGACGATCACCGACCGGCTGAGACACGAGACGACGTTCGAGTACGACGCGCGCGGCAACGTGCTGAGGCAGACGGACGCGCGCGGCGGGGTCAAGACTTTCACTTACGATGCGGAAGACAACGTGTTGAGTGAAACCAATGCGCTGGGCAAGACAACGACTTTCACTTACGACGCCAACGGCAATCGCACGAGCGTCACCGATGCGCTCGGCAACACAACGACCTTTACCTTCAACAGCGTCCGCCGCCCGTTGACGACGACGGACGCGCTCGGCCACGTCACGCGCTTTGAGTACGACGCCTTGAACCGGCGCACGAAGACGACTTACGCCGACCAGACGTTCGAGACGGCGAGCTACGATGCGCTGGGGAGAAGTGCGTCCAAAACCGATCAAGCAGGCAAGACGACGCAGTTCGAGTACGACAACTTGGGGCGGCTCATCAAGGTGACGGACGCGCTGGGTCAGGCGACGACCTATGCTTACAACGAAGTGGGGCAACAGATCGTGCAGACGGATGCGAATCTGCACACGACGCGGGCGTGTCAATAATTTTGTGTAAATGGTCATCGTTAGAAAACAGGCATCCTGTCCTCAAAGATAATCGCGAAGCGATTAAGAGCCGCACGCCAGTCCTTGACCGGCATCGTCCACCGCCGGGTGATGTTTCTCAGCGCGAGATAGAGCAACTTTAATGCTGCCTCGTCGGTGGGGAATGAGCCGCGATTCTTGATGATCTTTCGCAAAGACATGTTGACCGACTCGACAGCGTTCGTGGTGTAGATGACCCGGCGGATTTCTGCCGGGTAAGCCAGGAAAGGAACGAGACGCTCCCAGTTGCGTCGCCACGACTGGCTGATCGTCGGGTACTTCGCATCCCAACGAGCAGCGAACTCGAAGAGCCTTACTTCGGCCTCATCGCGCGAGGCAGCGCGATAGATTTTCTGTAGGTCGGTCGCCACTTCCTTGCGCTCTTTGTAGCCGACGAAGTTCAAAGAATGTCTGACCATGTGAACGATGCAGAGCTGAACCTGAGCTTTAGGGAAAACAGTTTCGATAGCTTCGGGAAAGCCTTTGAGTCCATCGACGCAGGCGATGAAGATGTCTTTGACTCCACGATTCTTCAACTCCGTGACGATCTGCAACCACAGTTTCGCGCCCTCCGTCTGGCCGAGCCAAAGGCCGAGCACTTCTTTGTTCCCGGCCAGCGTCACGCCGATGGCTAAATGAACCGCTTTGTTGACAACGTGTGCGCCGTCTCTGATTTTCACTTGCAGCGCATCCATGTAGAGAATGGGGTAAATTGCTTCTAAGGGGCGGTTCTGCCACGCGATGACATCCTCCATCACCGCTTCGGTGACGTTGGAGATGAGAGTCGGCGAGACTTCGACTGTGTAGATTTCCTCAATGTGCTGTTGGATCTCTCTCGTCGTCATGCCTCGCGCGTACAAAGACAACATCTTTTCGTTGAAGCCTGAGAGCCTGGTCTTTCCTTTGGGAATGATCTTCGGCTCGAACTCGGAGTTGCGGTCACGCGGGACTTCGATGGGCAGCTCGCCGAAGTCGCCCTTGAGTGTTTTACCCGACGAGCCGTTTCTGGAGTTGCCGGAGTTGTCGCCCGCCGCCTCGTGCTTTTCGTAGCCGAGATGCTCATTCATCTCGACCTGCATGGCTCGCTCAAGCAGGGCTTTGGTGAACTGCTTGAGGATGCCGTTGTCGCCGAGGATGTCCTCCGGTGTCTGGTAGTCCTTCAACAGTTGGTCAACTAAATCGAGGTCAATACGGTCGGTTGTCGTCTTGGTCATTGTCGTCTCCTCCTTCAGCGAAAGTGAAGTTTATCGGTGACGACCATTTACACAAAATTATTTACACCCTCAATCCCCGCCCAACCCGGAGCATTCCGTGTGCTCAACGCCTTTCGGCATCGTTGGAATCTTCACGCTCAGAAAGCAGAGTCAGGACAAGGCGCAGCAAGAGTGCTCAACGCCTTTCGGCATCGTTGGAATCTTCACCTTCGTAGAGCTTCTCGACGGGCGCGCTCATCTGTAGTGCTCAACGCCTTTCGGCATCGTTGGAATCTTCACCGTCCCGGCGAATCTGAATAATCATACGTCGCCCTGTGCTCAACGCCTTTCGGCATCGTTGGAATCTTCACCGCCCACAAGTTCGTGGCTGATTTGTTGCTGCGTCGGTGCTCAACGCCTTTCGGCATCGTTGGAATCTTCACGTCTCGTCAAAATTATCTTCGAGCACGTAACCCGCGTGCTCAACGCCTTTCGGCATCGTTGGAATCTTCACTCAACTTAGAAATGTCCTCGATGTTGTCAAGATCATGTGCTCAACGCCTTTCGGCATCGTTGGAATCTTCACGAATGATGTCAATTGATTGCGGCGCGCGCTCCGCTCGTGCTCAACGCCTTTCGGCATCGTTGGAATCTTCACTGGCGACAAGGCCGCGCGAACATGCAATAAGTTAGGTGCTCAACGCCTTTCGGCATCGTTGGAATCTTCACTTTCACCTTGCCAGTGCAAGCGCGAGTGACGGGAGTGCTCAACGCCTTTCGGCATCGTTGGAATCTTCACCCATTCCAGCCCATGCCGGGACTGACCCAATTGATAGTGCTCAACGCCTTTCGGCATCGTTGGAATCTTCACTAGTAAGCCGCCGCGTCGGGATATGGCACACCCATGTGCTCAACGCCTTTCGGCATCGTTGGAATCTTCACCTCACCGTGTCGGCTCGTCCCGACTGATGGCCGCTAGTGCTCAACGCCTTTCGGCATCGTTGGAATCTTCACATGGCGAGCGAGTCAACCGCCGTCGAATACGCGCGTGCTCAACGCCTTTCGGCATCGTTGGAATCTTCACCGTATCCATGTTTCTTTAACAGATTCGCTTGCTTGTGCTCAACGCCTTTCGGCATCGTTGGAATCTTCACCCTCATTGGCCCAACGTAACTGAATTTTGGAGGTTAGTGCTCAACGCCTTTCGGCATCGTTGGAATCTTCACTTGGCTGGTGTCTCGCGCCAAGTGAATTAAAAAAGTGCTCAACGCCTTTCGGCATCGTTGGAATCTTCACCACCAGATGCCCGCCGACTCCATGCTGGCTCTCCAGTGCTCAACGCCTTTCGGCATCGTTGGAATCTTCACACAGCGCAATTTGAGGGGGGGGGTAAGCATTAGCGTGCTCAACGCCTTTCGGCATCGTTGGAATCTTCACGGTCTGCGCGGCGGGCGGCGATACTTTGCGCGCTGCGTGCTCAACGCCTTTCGGCATCGTTGGAATCTTCACCGGAAGACGCTCAAGGCCACGAACTCGCCACGTCGTGCTCAACGCCTTTCGGCATCGTTGGAATCTTCACAACAACCAAACCATTGAGTTTTACCGTCACATCTAGTGCTCAACGCCTTTCGGCATCGTTGGAATCTTCACGGCTGCACACGCGGAAGCGCAAGCGGTGAAAGATAGTGCTCAACGCCTTTCGGCATCGTTGGAATCTTCACTTGCGCGAGGGCGTCAAGCAACTTCTCGTCGGCGCGTGCTCAACGCCTTTCGGCATCGTTGGAATCTTCACCCGAACAGAAACCCAAAGGCAGGGCGACGCTTCAAGTGCTCAACGCCTTTCGGCATCGTTGGAATCTTCACAGGATTCTCCCGACGCCTGAATAGAGGTGGTCAAGTGCTCAACGCCTTTCGGCATCGTTGGAATCTTCACGGCCGGACGCATGAAGAGACGGCGTAACGGATGTGGTGCTCAACGCCTTTCGGCATCGTTGGAATCTTCACGAGACTGACAAACTCATCGCCGCCTCACAGAAAGCGTGCTCAACGCCTTTCGGCATCGTTGGAATCTTCACACTGCCCAACCATCTGACCCATCGCATCCGCCATCTGTGCTCAACGCCTTTCGGCATCGTTGGAATCTTCACCTTCAAATCTACGTCCTTAATCAAGTACATCGTGCGTGCTCAACGCCTTTCGGCATCGTTGGAATCTTCACTCGCACCATCAAAAAAAGTGTTTGTGTCGGCGATGAAGGGTGCTCAACGCCTTTCGGCATCGTTGGAATCTTCACGCTTTCATCGCCAAACATCAAGGCGAGCAGAAGCGGTGCTCAACGCCTTTCGGCATCGTTGGAATCTTCACTACACTTGTCAACAAATATTTTAGACGCATCGAATGTGCTCAACGCCTTTCGGCATCGTTGGAATCTTCACTTGATGAAGAACGCAACATCAGTCACGCGCGCCAAGTGCTCAACGCCTTTCGGCATCGTTGGAATCTTCACTCTGCGAGTTTGTAGCCTGTATAGAGTTTGAGTTTGTGCTCAACGCCTTTCGGCATCGTTGGAATCTTCACTAAATGGCGCAGGCAATGCAGCGTCCGGCGAGGCCGGTGCTCAACGCCTTTCGGCATCGTTGGAATCTTCACCATTCATTGGCTCCGGCCTGTTCACGCTGATCTAGTGCTCAACGCCTTTCGGCATCGTTGGAATCTTCACGTTGAGGAACAGCCGACATTTCAAGACGTTCCGGGTGCTCAACGCCTTTCGGCATCGTTGGAATCTTCACCGTACTGCGGGGCGCGGAACAGATCGCGGCGAAGTGTGCTCAACGCCTTTCGGCATCGTTGGAATCTTCACGGTGAGGGCATTTTTTATGTTCAAAGTGATTCTTAGTGCTCAACGCCTTTCGGCATCGTTGGAATCTTCACAGGGACTAATGATGAGACGAGACTTGACCTTTTAGTGCTCAACGCCTTTCGGCATCGTTGGAATCTTCACTGGTTCCTGTTTGTGTTTGCTCTTGTAAGCCTTTGTGCTCAACGCCTTTCGGCATCGTTGGAATCTTCACCAACCTGCTTTTTTGTTCCCTCTAAATTTTTGAGTTCGTGCTCAACGCCTTTCGGCATCGTTGGAATCTTCACTTGCTGGCAGCCTCGACACGCGGAATAACCACATCCATGTGCTCAACGCCTTTCGGCATCGTTGGAATCTTCACCCGCGTCGAGCGCGTCCATGCGTTGCGTGTGTGCTTGTGCTCAACGCCTTTCGGCATCGTTGGAATCTTCACGCACGCGGGCAGTCTCTACCGCTTCCTGTGAACAGTGCTCAACGCCTTTCGGCATCGTTGGAATCTTCACGTTGATCTGCACAGAGACTTTCAACTCCTTGCCCTGTGCTCAACGCCTTTCGGCATCGTTGGAATCTTCACTATGTCCAACGCCCTCTCAAGTCGCTTCAAAGGTTGTGCTCAACGCCTTTCGGCATCGTTGGAATCTTCACACGTCGCAAAACACGGCGTCCGTTCTCGTGGTCGCGTGCTCAACGCCTTTCGGCATCGTTGGAATCTTCACTTGGAAGTTCTCGTCAAACAGAGTCGTCGCAAACTTGTGCTCAACGCCTTTCGGCATCGTTGGAATCTTCACTTCAGGACAGGCGAAGCGTTGATGGCGGCGGCGAGGTGCTCAACGCCTTTCGGCATCGTTGGAATCTTCACCCGCACCTTGCGCGGAATCGAGTTGCCGATGAGTTGTGCTCAACGCCTTTCGGCATCGTTGGAATCTTCACTTACCATTACCAATTAGATGAAAGGGCACCAAAAATGTGCTCAACGCCTTTCGGCATCGTTGGAATCTTCACGGTAAGGGCAAGGTGAGCGCCACGGATCAGGATGAAGTGCTCAACGCCTTTCGGCATCGTTGGAATCTTCACAATCACCCACCGTGCCATTCTTCGCGGCCTGTGAAGGTGCTCAACGCCTTTCGGCATCGTTGGAATCTTCACTGTGTCGCGCGTGCCTGATTGGGGCACATTGATTCGTGCTCAACGCCTTTCGGCATCGTTGGAATCTTCACATCCACACGCACGCCTTGCTGCGCAGCCACACCTTGTGCTCAACGCCTTTCGGCATCGTTGGAATCTTCACTATGCCTTTGAAGCTGACGGCAGCACGACTTCCATGGGGTGCTCAACGCCTTTCGGCATCGTTGGAATCTTCACCAGCGGCATCACCATAATCACCAATCTTGCCCACCGGTGCTCAACGCCTTTCGGCATCGTTGGAATCTTCACTCTGTCTGCATCCTAAGAAAAGGGCTTGATGCGTCAGTGCTCAACGCCTTTCGGCATCGTTGGAATCTTCACTTCCAGATAAAGCCCGCGCTGGCAGGCGTGCTGCGTTGTGCTCAACGCCTTTCGGCATCGTTGGAATCTTCACCAGCATCACGCCCCAAGCATCCTTGGGCAGCCAATAGTGCTCAACGCCTTTCGGCATCGTTGGAATCTTCACTTCAACCTTTGTGCCGTTTGCAATTCGCTCAAAATGTGCTCAACGCCTTTCGGCATCGTTGGAATCTTCACCCGCATCGTGGTCATCCTCATCATCGGCGCGCTACTGTGCTCAACGCCTTTCGGCATCGTTGGAATCTTCACAAACACAAACAGGAACCATTTTTCTGACAGTCAAAGTGCTCAACGCCTTTCGGCATCGTTGGAATCTTCACGTCGCGCCCGACGCGAACAATCAAGCCACGTTCGAGTGCTCAACGCCTTTCGGCATCGTTGGAATCTTCACTCATCCAATCCTGTATATCTGACTTCTAACATGCTGTGCTCAACGCCTTTCGGCATCGTTGGAATCTTCACCCCTCGCGAGTCTCCGCGTCCGGCGCGGGCATCAGCGGTGCTCAACGCCTTTCGGCATCGTTGGAATCTTCACTGCTCGCAAGCAGCGGAGTTAGGCCGTCAGAGTTGTGCTCAACGCCTTTCGGCATCGTTGGAATCTTCACGCCAGCCGCGCGTGCGCCCTGCTTGCTCGCGCTTTTGTGCTCAACGCCTTTCGGCATCGTTGGAATCTTCACCGAGCAGACGGTTGATGTCTTTAATCGGATTCTCGATGTGCTCAACGCCTTTCGGCATCGTTGGAATCTTCACCTCGCCGGGAAGAGATAAGCGCACGCGCACAGTGAGTGCTCAACGCCTTTCGGCATCGTTGGAATCTTCACTAGCGGTTGCATCTATCGCCCGAATTTTTGCGACTTGTGCTCAACGCCTTTCGGCATCGTTGGAATCTTCACTTGGTGGGTTGCTCTTGACCCGGATACTTTGCTTCATGTGCTCAACGCCTTTCGGCATCGTTGGAATCTTCACTTGAGGCGGCGGCGTGATTCTTTCTATGACCGCGCCCCAAGTGCTCAACGCCTTTCGGCATCGTTGGAATCTTCACCATGTCAGGCGTTGCCAGTCTGGATACAATTCTTGTGCTCAACGCCTTTCGGCATCGTTGGAATCTTCACCCGCATCGTGGTCATCCTCATCATCGGCGCGCTACTGTGCTCAACGCCTTTCGGCATCGTTGGAATCTTCACTCTTCGTCGCGAGAATGTGCATCGTTGATTTCTGGTGCTCAACGCCTTTCGGCATCGTTGGAATCTTCACTGCATATGCCCCAAGGCATGTAGATAGTAACATTTACAAACTGCTTTTCGGGGATCGTTGATTTTCGTGAATTCTGCATACGGTTTTTGCTCGGCACAGCGGTTGAAGAAAGTCTTAAACCATGTAAACTCTAGCGGTTTAAGTGCACGCAAGTATCTTAATCGAGGTAGTGCGCGGGTAAGTCATTGAATCAATATCTGTTTTTCCCTCCATACTTAGTTTTAGATGTTTGACAGGCGGAGATGCTTGCGGGCAACTGGAGATGCTAAAAAAGCCCCGCCGCCGCGGGGTGTTTGGTGCGTCGCCTTAGGCTATCTCAAAGCTCTTAGCTTCATCGAGCCATGATTCCGGGCGGTTGTGTGCCGCCACGCGCCGCTCGCACGGCTCGCACAGGCTGAGGATGAGGAGGCGATCCTCTGCGGTTAAAATCTTTTCCAACTCCCAGCGCAGACGCTCCATCTGACGTGACGTTAAGCGACACCTGAAGATCGAATATTGGAGCCGGCGACCGTAGCCGTGCAGTAGCTTGTACGCACGCCGCCAACGCTTCGGCTCGGTGATGTCGTAGCAGATGACGTACCATTGTTTCGTTTCCACTTCCGCTGCTCCTCCAGTCTCAGCGCAGGCGCATCCGCGCGAACAGACCGCCTTCGCCCATCCACTCTTTCTCCAGCAGCCTGACTTCCAACTCCATCAGACGCGAGTAGGTGAGTGAGTGTCCGATGACCGGGTGCTTCCATTTGTCGGCCTTGCGGCGCTCGTAGATGCCGATGAACTTTTTGCGCCCAGCATCCGACAACCAGACTTGCTGTCCCGCGATCTGAAAATCCTCGTCTTCGTCCCACTGCCGGCGATTGATCGAGGCGATGACGGGCAAGTCAATCACGGGCACGCGGAACAACTCCAACAGATCGAGCGCGAGCGGGTGCGCCTGCGAACGCGGTTGATGATAAAACCCCAGGCAGGGGTCAAGCCCCACCGTGATGATGGCATTCGTCACGTCTTTCAATAAGAGCGCGTAGCCGTATGACAGGAGCGCATTGCAGCGGTCGCGCGGCGGCCTGCGGTTGCGCCCGTCGGGACGCATCTCTGCCGAGACTTCCGGCACGATCAAATGCGGGAGCGCGCTGAAGTAATGCGCGCCCGCGCTGCCTTCGTAACCGCGCAGTGAATCAATGTTCGACGCGCGCGACATCGGCGACAGGAGCTTACGCATTCCACTCACGGCCTCGCGCACTTCCTGCACGTCGCGTCCGGCCTCGCGGCTCGCGCGCAGGAGAAAACTCAGTTGACCGCGCACGCGCGCCTCCGCCAGTTTGCGCGCCAGATGCAGGCACGTCTCGACATCCGTCAACGCGCGGTACTGCCTGATGCGCCGCTGCACGGAACCCATCCCGGAGACCCACGCGCCGGTGTAGCGCCCGCCCGTCGTCACCCAATGCACGCCGATCTCTTGCTCGGCGCAAAGCCTGAGCGCCTGCGTCGTGATCTGCGCGAAGCCGTGCAGCACGACCTGCCCGATCTCGTGCGAAGGATGAAGCTGCGTCTCTTCGTCGCGCGCGGTGATCTCCAGCCGGTCGCCTTTGCGCCCGACCTTTGCGCCCTGCGTCAAGACGTGCAGCGTCCTTCGATCATCGTCCGCCGGAAAGAGCCTGAGCGTTGTTGTCCGCTCAACTTGCGCCGGTGCGACTAATGTCTGTTGCGGCATCGCCGCCGCTTCTTCTTCGTCGTGCGACCGGGCTGTCAACGTCGCTGCCAGACGAGCTTCTTCCGGCAGGCAGACGGGCGCGAGCGAACACTTCACGCACAGCCTTTCATTCTCCGTGACGGGCGGACGCTCGACCGTGCTCTGCAACTCTCTTGCGCGTTCCAATGCCCGCGACAAATCCGCGCGCGCCTGCTCGTCAATCGCCACGCGCACCATCACGTTGTCCGCGTGATAGCGCACGCGCCCTTCCGGCACTTCGCGCCCCGTCTGCTCCTCGACAAGCGCGGCATACGCGATGACCTGCAAACGGTCGCTCGCCCACGTCTCCGCCGCGCCGCCCACGCGCGAACGCGCCGCCCGCCCGCGCTTGTGTTCATACGGAATGATCGCGCCGTCTCTGCGCCGCACGCAATCAATCCGTCCCGTCAATCCCCAACGCTCGCTTTCGAGGTTCATGGTCAACCACTCGTCTTCATCCTCCGCGCGCTCCAACTCGACGTGCAGACGCCGCCCCGCATACACGCGCTCATCCGCGACGCGCATCTCCTCCACCTCTTCGAGATAGAAGAGACGTTCGCAGTACGCCAGCGCGTGCAGCGCGTGAACTTTTAGTGCCGTCATGCTCGATGCTCCTTCTCGGACTGTTCATCGCCTGACGGCATCATGGGAACGACCCTGATTGTTATCCGGCGCGTGGGCAATGTGCTCAACGCCTGACGGCGATCATCGCGTCCGTTGCAAAATTCTGCTTCGCGCCCTTGCGTGAGGTCTTTCTGTCGCGCTGTTAAGACTCACGCAAAGGCGCAAAGGCGCGAAGGACACGAGGCGAGCGGAACGTGCCGGCCTTGCCGTGCGCGTCTTACGTGTGCGACGGCGGCGCGTTGGCAGGGTCGGGCGGCGTCGGCGCGGTCTGCTTCGTGTGCGCCGCGCGCTGGATGTGACGTGCGCTCTCCCACGCGGCCAGCCTCTGCGGGTCGTCGTGGAAAGTGTTTCGCACGATGGCGTCGAGTTGGCGCACTGCCGCGAGCGCACGCTCAAGCGCGTCGTCAATCCCGGCGGTCGCCGACACCTGCCGCCCGCGCCCCGCGTGCTGGCTGTTGACGGCGCTCTCGAATGCGGCGATCTGCGCGTCGAGTTCGGTGAGAAAATTCGCCGGCAACGCGAAGCGAATCAAGTCGGCCTTGAGCGGCGCGGCGTCCAGAGAGAACGACTGCGCCGTGCCGAGCAACTCCTGATCCGACATGTTGCGCGGGATGCGGAACTTCTGGTCGAGTCCCCCCATCGTCACCGACATCGAACGCGCCGTGCGCCGAATCATCTCCAGCTTCGCGCGCAGAGCCTCGCGCGCCACGGCCTTCGACGCCGTCCCCTGCCGTGCGTCGGTGCTTCCTGAAATTCTCCGCGCGACGTGCGCGGCCAACTCCGTCGCCGCCGCGCCGACCTGCGCGAACAACTCGCCTCCGAGCGTCGTCGCCGGGAACGAAGCCGTCTCCTCCGCGCCGAAATCGCGCACGCGCGTGACCATCTCGTAACTGCGTAAATCTCTGTCGTCCATGACGTCAAACTCCTTTCGGTGAATGGAAGGGGTCACATTTGAGGCGTCCCCCGTTGAGGTCAAAGAAGCGTCAGCCCTTCGATAGCGGCAGCCCGCCGGCAACCCACGCGCCCCGTCGCATCACATCCCTTCGCCCCGCCACGACGCGCACACATTACCAATCACATCGCTACCACTACCCTGCAACTCCCACACGACGCGCCCACCGCGCGCTTTCCCCTCGCTCGCCACGAAAACCCTACCCTTTTGCCCGTTAAAATCATCTTCCAAGCTGCAAAACCCATCCTGCCCACTGCAAAACCCACCTTCCCATCCGCTAAAACGACCTCACCGCCTGCAAAAACCATCTCCCACACTGCTAAAACCACTTTGCACACTGCGGAAACGACCTCACCCACTGCGGAAACGACCTTACACGTTGCAGAAATCATCTTTCGCCTTGCTAAAACGACTTCATCTACTGCGGAAACGATTCTTCACTCTGCTAAAAGTACCTTACACATTGCTGGAATTACCTCCATCCCTACTGAACACTCTGTGCAGTGTGTATAGCGTTTCCCGCTTCGGGCGGAGAAGATGGCGTCCATGTCCACGCACTTTCGGGTGGGAATGCGGATTGTTCCTCAACCGGCGCAAACAAGTAGCTGGAAGTTTTACTGTTGTCGGCACGATCAATCCCAACCGTCAACCGGCATGACCCTTTACGTGGCGGCTCGTCAGGCTGCATCCGCGTGTACCAGCGAGTCGTTGCAGGCGGCTCCGCAATATCAATTCGATCAAAAAGGAAATTGTTGTCTCCGGCAAAGGGAAGCCCGTAGCGCGCCTCGTCAAAATCTCCGCGCAACCCTCGCTCAACACAATTGAATAAGTTCTCATCCATTGATTGAATGCCGATGGTTGCATCAAGGCCGATGAGCAGTTCGCGCCTGACGGGAACAATCCAGAATTTAGCGCCGTGAGTCTTAGCCGCTAACTCTTTGCCGGAATTACCGACAGGATAACTGTGTAGTTGTTGATAGAGCGAACCCTTCTCCGCAGGTGAAACAATGCCAATCGCAATTCGCAACTTCGGCACATCATCACGAATCAACGTAGTTACTCCTTGAGTCATCGCGCGCATCTCTATTCCGGCCAGATTGAGGACAAGCCCGTAAGCGGCAGAAGGCGGCATGACGGGACTCGTCGCTCTATAAACTCCCGCCTGAAATCCGCGAAACGCCGCGAAGGGAGCGCGCACGCGCAGCCAAAGCGTTTTCATTTAACTGGCCTCCACCTGCATGAATGCTTCGCTAATATTAGCCAACAGCTTTTGCGGATTGTCGTAAAGCTTCACGCCTTCACCTTCAAGACGCTCGCGTTCGTCCGCCAACAAGTTGCGGACAATCTCGCCGCCCACCCAAAATTCATCGCCTGGCAAATCGTCTTTGTTGATTCTTTCAAGCTCTGCGAAGTCGCCCATCTCATCGAATCCATAGGTGTCATAACCGGCCACAAGATTCGGCGTTAGACGCGCAACGATGCTCGACGGTGACATCTCGTAATAGCTTCTGGCGTGACCGCCAGCAACATCTTTTAATTGCCCGATAGCCTCAAGCAACCCTTTCGCCCACTCTAGTCCATTCCCGACCTTGCAATCTTCCTGCGCCAGCGCAAAAGGATATTGATAAGCCGTATGTGTCACTTCGCGGTGAATCAGCGCAGATGTGGAAGAGTTCTTCCATGTGCTCTTTCCGGCGTTGAGCGGTGATTGATTGAAGACAGCATTGAAGCGATACGGTGTTAACGCCACTGCCATGTTCATCCGAAAGACGCTGTCTCTTTTCGCTGGCTTACCTTTGTTGTCGGCAATAGCTTTCTTATCGGCAACAAGAAAACCGAACAGGAAATCGTCCGCATACTCTTCGGCATTAGGAAAACTCTTGAACTCGACGGCGAGTTGCTCTTCATTGTGCAGGCGGCTGCGGTTGGATGGCAGCCCCGCTTGCGCCAGCATGTCACGCAAAGCGTTTCGCATGGCTTCGGGGCTGACGATGGTGTATTCCTTGCCGCCCTTGCTGATCTTTTGCAGCATCGTGCGGTTTTCTTCACTCTCGCCGCGATAGTTGGAACTCGGCGCGGGATAGGTGAGAACGGTAGCGAACAGGTTTTTGCTTCTGGTCATTGTTTCCTCCACATCAGAAAATAGTTTTAGCCGCGTGCCGATAGAGCCAGCATTGTGAGCGTGCGAACTTTGTCGGTGTCTTCATGCAACGCCCGCGCAATGGTCTGGAAATGTTTCTCTGCCATGTGCTGCGGGACGGAGCAAAGCGTCGCAGCGAAGTAGTCGGCGAAGTCCGCTCCGGTTCTGCTTCGCACCGCCAGAAAAGCATCGCGTGCAATCTTCTCTTTGCTCGTTTCATACTCGCCCTGCTTCTTTGTATCGCCCTTTACGGACGACCATTCGAGTTGATATTTGTTTTTGAGCTTCCGGTTGATGTACGTCCCGACCAACCTGTAAATCAATTCTTCACAGGTCAGAGCAGGAGCGATGCCGGATTCTTTCTGTTCAATCTCGTCCGGTTGTTCAGCATCCATCATTGTTTTGTTTGTCTCCTCATTCGTGGTTTCAATTTCATCCTTGAACGACTCCCGCGCATCGCGTCGGAAATTCTTATTGCCAATGCTTTGCTCATAAGGCAAGCGAGAAAAGATCGTCTCGAACCCTGCGTACCACTCGCGCTCGTTGATTAAATTCAAGAGCCTCTGTTTGCGAAAAAGCGGATTCCACAGGCTATGTCGCAGCCGCGCGTATTCATCAATCATGCTCGCTTCAGGGTCAAGTCGTGCTGTGCCGAGAACCTTGATAACGTTGCCCTGCTTTTCGACATGAACGACATCAATGCCAAGCACGAGGTCGCCTGTTGCCTGCGCCCCTTGATGCGTCGCAATGCGGGCTTGTAACAAACTCAAAATGTCTAGTGCGCTTTCAACTGCCAGATCAACGACGCTATCTCGTGGGCGATAGCCTGAAAGCTCAACGCCGCGATTATGTTTCAAAGCCTGCGGCAACTCTTCGCAGAACCATTCAAGGTTAGCAACGTCCGGTATCGCCAGCGCGTAGCCGACAAAATCTCGTTCGCCTTCGTTGTTGATAAGAGCCGGAATGTATGTCTGCGCGGCGAACGGCCAGAAGTGAAGAAGAAACTGAAATCTTGCGCGGTCTTTGAAAGGAACGTTTTCCGCGTTGTTAGCCTGCGCCCCGATATAGTAAGTGCTCGGCAAATCTACCGAGTAGTTGAGAGGCTGCGTTAAATCGTTCCATGTGTCCGACGCATCATTAGAATGTCTGCCCTCTGCTCTATCTTCAAAAGGCTTGCGCGTGGCTGGAACACCACGAAAGATATTCCAGATCATGTCTCGCCAGAGCTTAACCCAAACACCATTATTGCCATTCGCACTTGGGTCAAGATCAAGCAGGAAAGCTCCTTTGGGAATCACAACGGGATAGATGTAAACAGTTTTCTCTTTCGTCTTCCCGCTTTTAGGATCGGTTTCCTGTTTTATCTCTTCTCTCAAAGGTGGAACGATTTCTTTGTTCTTGTTCTTAAAAGGTTGTGGACGTGCTTGTTCTTCTCCCGTTGCCGCATAAACTTCATTGAATAATGCTTCAAGACCAGCCTCGTTTATTTTTAACGTAGCTCCAAGCGCATCAAGTCGTGTTAGCTCACAAATGCCTTTGTTCGTCCCTTGTCGCGCCAGCCACTTCACCATTAAGACCAATCCCGCAAGCCCCGCGCGATGTTGAGAAGACGGTAATTCCGCAAGCTGGTAATCCAGTTCTAACAATTCGACTGGCTGAGTTGTCGCTTTCTTCGCCATTGTCTTTTCTTACTCCTTCACAAATCCATAAACAGAGCTGTAAAACTCCGCGCTCGCCACACCGAGATACTTGGGCAACCAACCAGGTCGCGTCTCGTCAACATTCACGCAGTTCTTGGGAACGTTAATCATAAAACCGTCATAAGGTTCGTGAGCATCAAGAAGGGCTTTGACGTTTTCCAAATCGCAATCGAGGATGCAGGGCTGCGTGTAATCGTCTGTGTCGCGAAACTCGCCGCGAGTGGCAAAGTATCCACCCGCAAGGAAGCGTGCGCTGCCATCGGCTTCCGGTTCGTTGAGCGCAAACTGTTCCAGCTTTTCCGCCATCAAGCGTTGACTCACATCACCAGCACCGAGTTCTTCAAGAAACGAATCTGCCGCTTGAATTTCTTCTTTAGTATATGGAAGCGTTTTCTCAGGATGATAAGTGTGTAAGGTTGCGCGAAAATCTTCGCCTCTTGCCAGATGCCTGTTGGCGCGTCCAAAGCGTTGAACGAGAGAGGAAATCGGCGCGACTTCCGTTATCAACACATCCGCATCAAGGTCGAGACTCATCTCGCAGACCTGTGTGGTTACAGCAATGGCTGGCGCGGTGATCTGCTGAAATGCTTTGACGGTGTTTGCATGGACTCGTTGACGATCAAGCAGCCGAAACCGGCTATGATAGATGAGAACCTGATCGTTGAGTGCTTCTTCGAGACATCTTGCTATCGCCTGACAACGAGCTACCGTGTTGACGACCCACAAGACACGTTGCCCTGCGCGATAAGCGTCAATAGCTTTAGTAAGTGCTTCGCTCGCATCATTGAGAGGTGCGAGTTGATAGCGCGGATGTTGCTCCTGTTTCTCCAAATCCGCAAGTTCCACACGGTCATCGGCGGTGGGATAAACTTTAAGCCCCGCTTTGATTAGTTCATCGCGGCGGCGTGGCGGAAGCGTTGCTGTCATGCACAGCACAGGCACGTCAAACGTTTTTAAGAAACTAATCAGAGAATCAAACATGCGACGGTCAAAGCTGTGTATTTCATCAATAATCACCGCGCTATCTGCCAGCAAAGGAAGCAGGCACAAACCTGTATAGCTGTGCTCCATGAAACCTAAAAACTGATCTACCGTCGCGCTGAAATAGCGACGTGACCATAATCCAAGCGCGTACAATCGTTCTTCACCTTCGCTTAGTTTATGGCTTTTACCAATGGTCGCTTCGCTTGGATTTGTCCGCATCGCTTCGAGTTCATAACGTGAAGTGCCGGTGACGAGCGCGCCTTCGGTTTCAGGCGACCACCCAACGTAATCACGAAAGCCTTCGGTCGCCGTGCCTCTTGTCGGATAAAGAAAGATGACCTTTCCGATTTCGCGCTCACGCACCTGAGCCTCTGCCCATTTCCACGCGGCGATGGTCTTACCCGCAGCGCACGCCGCAAGCAGTAGAACACGCGAACCCTGTTGTGCCGTCCGCTCCTGAAAGGCGTGAAGCGTGAACGGCTTGCATGTTCGCTGCGCGATTTGTTCCGCGCGTGGCGCAAGGATGGCATCTGAAATATCATTCGCGCCGATTGCTGAGGCATGTACTTTTTCTTCGATCCAAGCAGCCATCAAATGATATTCATAGCCTTCTCGGACTAATCCAGATGAGGCAGCATCGGCGACTATCACGCCCGCTTTAGTTGCCAGCAACAGTGCCAAGCGTTCTTTGTTTGCTGATAACTCGCGCTTGAATTTCAACGCGGCACTTCTACCGTTTTGCCATGCTTGCGTCCACGGCATTCTTTCTGCCCAGATGTTCTCTGCCAGTCGTGGCGGCTCGCTCAAACTGGCGATTTCCGCAATGCGTTTGAGAATCGAAGTCACTTCGACGTGTTCCATGAACAACTGAAGCGTTCTTTTGCCGCGTGGCTGACACCATTTCCAATCTCCATCAAGCGCAGCCTTGACGTGATGTGAAAGAACCGCAGCCGTTACGACATCGAGATCGAGAGATGTATTTTGTGCAAGCCAACTGCGAACTTCAGGCAGTTGTAAAAGCAGCGCACTGATGTGCTCATGCCGGAGCGTTTGCATAATCCGTGTAGGACTCGTGACAGCCGCGTAAAAATCTTCGTTGGCCTTTCCTATATCGTGCAGAAGTGCTGCTACACGCAAGTTCAATAAAAACTTTTCCTTTGCTTCATCCCCGTTAATTTGAAAGAAGCGACACCAGTTGCGTCCCCACCTCCCATCGAGACGAAATATCTGTTCAGCGGACTGCTCCGTCTCTGATAAATGCCTTTGTAAAGAAACTTCCTCTCTACCTGCTCGCTTGCTTTTAGCAAGAAGCACTGTGGGCGGTTTGTTCATGCTCATAACTTTCCCCTTTGCCTCTTGGATTAATCAAGATTGATGATTGGATTGAAATGCCCGCAGCCCATCGCGCGGCGTCCGCCGATGCCGGAGGTTTGGAGGTGGAGGGAATCGTCGTCGTTGAGATGGTGGGCGGCGAGGGAGAAGCCGACGACGTGGCGGCCTTGAATGGTGATGATGCGGCGGCGTGGGCGGCCTTGTTCGTCGAGGGGGAGTTCGAGTGTGGCATTGATGTTGAGCGCGTCGAGTTGGCGGCGGGCGGCGTCGAGGAAGGGTTCGGCGTCGGTGAATTTCTTAATCGTCACACAGCGCGCGTAGAGCGAGGGCGCGGGCGTGAGCGGGCGCGCAGAGGGGATGCCGAGGCGGATGGTGTGGCCGGCGATGTCGAGGCGTGCGCCGGCGAGGGGGAGGACGTGGCCGTAGTGGTCGGCAGGGATGCGGAGGCGCAGGGTCGCGCCGCGTGTGGGGAGCGCGATGATGCCTTGTCGCCAAGGAACGCCGTTCAGGAGTTCCAGCCCCAGCCACGTTGTGCCGTGGAGTGCGGGCAGGCGACGGCTGATCGCAGAGTAGAGCGCGTAGCCGTGATCGGCGGGGAGTTGGCGTCCCTGCACGGGGAAGTGGACGGCGACATGGGGCGTCGTTGTGTCCGTGTCAGTGACATCTGCGAGGGCGTGTGGTTGTGGCATCTCGATTCTCCGTGACGTAACAAAGTTGACCCGGCAAAGTTGTCTCAGTCGGTCATCTTAGACCGGGTGCCGGACAGGTACGGGGCGTCCGCCAAAATTATTTTCACGCGCGCTTAACTCTCTCCGTCGGCGGTGTAACGCCGGAGGGCGTCGCGGTAAGCGGCGGCGACTTCGCGGCGGAGACTGTCGGGTGCGAGCACTTCCACGTCCGCGCCCCAACTGAGGATGAAGCGGACGAGGCCACGCCCACGTGCGACGCGCATCTCGATGGTGGTCGTCTCGGCCTGTTGGGCGGTGCGCGTGGTGCGCTCAAGCGTGCGCTGCGAATCGTGGAAGAGACGCTCGGCGAAGACGCGCGCCGTGACGCCGTGCGCGCGCAGGCGAACGTCGAGCGGCTCGCCGTGAATGCCGTTGAAACAGTTGGCGGAGAGATACCGTTGCAGGTCGAAGTCTGCGGGGCGTTGGAACTGCTCGTCCGTCTCGCGCAAGTTGCGGATGTGGTCAATGGCGAAGGGAAGAATCTTGCTGCGGTGATGGTCGTAGCCGATGAGTTTGAGCGTCGCGCCGTCGGGGTCGAAATAGACGGCGTAGGGTTCGACGATGCGCTCCGTCAAGGTGTCTGTGGCGAGCGTGTAATAGCGCAGGCGGATGCGGCGACGCTCGACGGCGGCCTGCGTCAGGCGATCAATCATCTCGGCGTGCGGGGCGAAGTCTTTGGCCGCGACGGAGGCCGTGCCGAAGACGGCGGCCAGCGCGTCCAGTTTGTCGCGCACGGTCGGGTGCAGCGATGACTTGACCTTCGCCATCAGCGTGCGGCCATAACGCGCGAAGGGCGAGCCGAGCGCGGTCAGGCCGGTCGCGGCGATGGATTCCTGCGCGAGCACGAGCGTCGCCAGTTCGGCGGGCGTGAGTGGGGGCGGTTGATATTTGTACGCGCCGCTGTAGCGGTACACGACTTCGCGCCCGTCGCGTTCGTCCACAATGGGGTAATAGCGCGAGAGCGTGTCAATGTCGCGGCGAATGGTCTTGCCGTGGACGTGGAAGAATTCCGCCAGCTCGCGCTGCGTATGCGGGCGCTCCGCGATCAAAAGCGGTAGTTGCGCCATGCGTTCGGTCAGTTCGCCACGGTGAGACATCAGCGATGCTCCAGTGTGTTGTCAGGCGATGAGAAATTTGGGTTTGCTTACACGAACAATACAGGCTTAGTGGTATTATCACTCAAAGCGTGAATTGTTGAAAATCGCCTTTCGGCATCAATGGAATTTGAATGAATCATTCGATTCAGTTCGACAAAAGCTGCTCTAATGCTCAACGCCTTTCGGCATCATTGGGAGATTTATCATGAAAATGAGTGCAGCGATGCGTTGTTCTAGCCAATGCCTTGGCAGACTTGTACACAGCCTTGAAGTTCTCAAAACATCGCTTGTAGAATCAGCCAGACAGAAGCTCCTCTACATCAGTTAACTTCGCAAAAACTAACATCGAACGTAAATCATGTCAACATAAATTTGTATCCATCAAAAATTTAGTTGTATTAGCTGGTAAGTTACAAATATCGGTGCAGGAAATCCTGATGACGAAAGCCTCGCAGACACCACAGAAATTCCGCCTCACGGCCTCGCACATCGCCAAGTATTTCGCCAATCGCTGCGAACGCAATTTTCGCTGGAACACCGTCGCCGCCCCCCTGCGCGGCAAGGCCGGCATCGGCTGGAACGTGCCGCACAAACGGCGCGCGCATAGCCGTCCGGGCATCGCGTTGTTGATGGAAGCGGGAAACTTTTTTGAAGGCGACCGCGTGCAGGCACTGATAGACGAACATGGCGCGGAGGCGATCCTGACCGAAGGCGTCGAGCGCGGGGAAGGCGCGTGTAAGGTCAGAGATTTACCGCTCTCGAAGTTCGTCGAGAGATTTCAGTCCGAGAGTCACCCACAGTTCGTCGCGCAACTCGAAATCATCTTTGATGAAGCGCAGGAAGCGCGCCTGTTGCGGCAGTTCGGTTTCGACCCGGCGCGCGTCACGCTCGGTCGCGCGCTTCCCGATCTGCTGGAAGTACACCCGCCTTTGAACGAGGGCGGCAAGAAGTCGCGCCTGCGTATCTGGGATTTCAAGGCGAGCCAGAAAGCGCGTCACGACCATTACGTGCAGGTCGCTTACTATTCTTTCATCCTCGAACACGCGATTAAGGAAGTCGGGCTGGAGAACATCGAGGTTGACACAGAGTTCGCCGTCATCTGTTCGCGCGAGGGCGAAGAACCGTTCGAGTTGCGCCCTTACCGTCTGGCCGTTGACGATTTCCTGCGCCACCGCGCGGACACGCTCTTTCAAACCCCTGCGGCGGACGCGCACTTTCACGTCGAGGATCACTGCTCGATGTGCGAGAACATGGATCACTGCCGCGCGGAATCAGACGCGCACTTCGACCTCTCGCGCATCGCCGGCATCAGCTCTGAATCGAAACGCCGTCTGCGTCAGTCCGGCATCAACACGCACCGCGAACTGGCGCTCGTGGCGGACGAAGAGCGCATCGCCGAGCTACAGACGTTGAGCCACGATCTGTCGCTTAACCTGACGCGCTACGTCGCCACCGCGCAGGCGCTCGAAGACGGCGTGCCGCGCGCGCTTTATGCGACGACTTTGCTGATGCCGCGCTACGAAGACATCCGCGTTGTGTTGTGCGCCGAGCAGGACGCCGTGACGGGGACGTGTTTCGCGCTCGGCTTCAAAACTTATGAAGGATGGGACGCGGCGAACGGCAAAGTCATCGGCGACGAACAAGTCTTCATCGCGCGCGAGCCTGAGAGCGAGGCGGTGATCCTGCTTGATTTCCTGCGCGCCCTGAACGAGTTGATGCGGCGCGTTGATGCCGAGAATCGCGAGATCGCAGGCCGTTCGGTTGAAGATGTCGTGACCGTGCAGACAGCGCAGGCGGAGTTGGCGCGGGCGGAAGAGGCTGAGGCTGAATGCAAGCGTAGATGTCCGACGCTCAGAAAAACCAACCCGCAGTACGATGCTCTGACGGCGGAACGAAATGATTTGAGGGAAGGTGTGAAACAGGCGAAGGCGGCGCATAAGCAGGCGCGCAAAGATGCCGCGTGGGAGTTGCATAAGCAAAAACGCTCGCTGCACTTTTACGTCTATGACGGCATTGACCTCTTCTTCCTGCGCGGCCTCGTCGAGCGTCACCTGTTCGTCGAAGAGCCGGCTGAATTGTTGACGGAGGTGACGCACCTGCTGCGTCTGTTTCCGCCCTCGTCCGTGATGCAGGACGCGGAGACGTTTCGCACGATGCCGGGCACGGTCGTCACGCAAGCCTTGCGGACGCTCGTCGCTTTGCCGACGCCTTACGTGTTCGACCTCAAAACCGTCTCGGAGATGTACCGGCCTGTGAACACGGAGGGGGAAGAGAAGGGCTACACGTTTCACCCGCGCTATGGCTTCGGCTGGGACTTTTCCAGCCAAGTCGCCTACGAGCGCATCCACGACGTGTGGCGCAATGAGCCGTTTCAACCCGACGCGCGCAACCCTGAGCGCGTTCTGTCGCCCGAAGACATCTACACACAAATCGTCGCGACGGTGCAGAGCAAACTGCGCGCGACGGACTCCGTGATTCGCCGTCTGAAGCAGGACTTCCGTGAACAGCTTCTCTTGCGTAAAGAGCCGTTCCTTTTGTACAGCGAGTTCGACCCGCTCAACTTCCGCACGCTCGAAGCTCTGCGCGCCTTCTCCATGCTGGAATCTTCTTTCGCGGAACTGGCCGTCAAGCATCTCCATTCGCTGCCCGTCGAAGACCGCGCCGCGAAGTTCGTCTGCATCCGCAATCTTCAATACGTGCCGGAGAGCGACGGGGCGGACAACTCGCTCTGGTTCTCGTTTGACGCCGGATCAAAAGACGTGAAGTTCGAGGTCGGAGATTTCAATCTCGTCGTCACGCCGGAAGAGCATCCCGAAATTTTGCTGGGCGACGTTGACGGCAAACTGTTCGAGAGCAACTGGGGCGCTGAACCTTTTAAGGTGAGGCTGGTCGAGTATAATCTACAAGCGACGCCGCCTCGCGTGCGTCTCCTGCCGGAGAAGCCAGACAAGTTCAGAGATAAAGTTGATCTAACGAAAACGTGCGCGCTGGATAAGTTGTTTACTGACTCTCAGACGCAAAAAATTCTGACCGTCCTGCGCGAGTTGCAGGAAAATCCGCAGAGTGCGCTCCACATCCACAGCCTGCTGCGCGACGGGCAGCCGGACGAATGGCAGCCCGTAGTAAGTGAGACGGGCGAGATTGAAAAACTTTTCAGAGAGCGCATCGCGCAATCAGGGAGAGACCCCGGCGCATTTCTGAACGAAGGGCAGTGGCAGGCGTGGCGCGGCGTGTTCAAAGAGCCGCTCACTTTAATCTGGGGGCCGCCGGGCACGGGCAAGACGCACACCGTCGCGCACATCCTCGCCGGTTACGCGCTGGCCGCGCAGGTTGAGGGGAGGCCGTTGCGAATTCTGGTGACGGCCTTTACGCATCACGCCATCGTCAACGTGCTCCGCAAGCTGGCGGAGTTGGCGCAGGTGTATAACCTTGCGCCGGAGACGCTTTCTATCATCAAACTCGTGGGTAGCGGCAATGCCGCCGATGATGAGTTGCCCCCAAGCGTCGAACGACTCGCGAACGAGGATTTAGAAATCTGTTTGCAGCGCGAAGCTCAGTGCATTGTCGCTGGAGGGACGGTGTGGAGCGCGTACAAGGGGATGAAAAAGGCGGGCGGCGTCATTCGCCCGTGGTTCGATGTCGTGCTCGTTGACGAGGCTTCACAGATGCGCCTGCCCGATGCGCTCGTCGCGTTCGCCGCGAGCAAGCCGCACTCGAACATCATCCTCGCCGGAGACGACCGGCAACTGCCGCCGATCATTCACGGCACATACCCGGAAGAGCACGAGCACATGCTCAGTTCGGTCTTCGCCTTCATGCGGCGACAGATCGAAGTGGCGAACGAGAGCGATCCGATGATCGAAGCGCGGAGACTTTTCCAACTCGAAGAGAACTTTCGCATGAACGAGCCTCTGACCGCTTACCCTCGCCACGCGCTGTATCGTGGACGCTTCAAGTCAACGCGCCCCGACATCCGTATTCACACCGCGCCCTTGATTGACGAAGCTAGCGAGGAGTTGCTGAGCGTGTTGCTGCACCCGTCGCGCCCCGTCGTGCTCTGCTGGTACACGCCGCCGCGAAGTTTCACAGCGCGCAACCCCATCGAAGCTGAACTCGTCGCGCTGCTGACGGACAGACTCAGCCGGACTTTGTTGCGGGAGTTGCCGGACAAAACGCTGCGCCCCTATACGCCCGCCGAGTTCGCGCGGCGCGGACTGGCCGTGCTCTCGCCGCACCGCGCGCAGAACAGCGCGATCCGGCAGGCACTGTCTAAGCGCGAATTCGGTAGCGCCAGTAAGCCGATGCCGCTCGTGGATACGGTTGAAAAGTTGCAGGGCAAGGAGCGCGAAGTGATCCTCGTTTCTTACGGCGTGGCCGACGAGGAATACGCGACCGCCGAAGCGCAGTTTTTGTTGAGCCGCAATCGCTTCAACGTTGCGGCCACACGCGCCGAGCGGAAGTTAATCGTCATCTGTTCCGATACCGTGCTCGATGTTGTGCCGACAGATCGTCGCATACTGCTGGAGGCGATGATGCTCAAAGAGTTTCGCCATTATTGCGACGACGGGCATCTGCAAAAATCTTGGACATCTGCGGAAGGCGACGACTTAACGCTCCACATTCAATGGAAGGGTTTTTGAAGTCGTTGATTGTCTGACCCCTTGATCGAGAAAACGTGCCTTCAGCTACTCGCCAAAAAAGAAAAGCGAAACGTCCCGCACAAGCGTTGAAGCGGCGCACTGCATCAATCGTTTCGCCTCTGCGCTATCCCGGCGGCAAGCGTCGCCTCGCCGGATACATCGCCGCCGCCATTCGTCTCAACGGCCTCCGCCCAAAACTTTTCGTCGAACCGTTCGCGGGCGGCGCGAGCGTCGCGCTGCAACTGCTCAACGACGGGCTGGTCGAACAAATCGCGCTGGGCGAGAAAGATTCTCTGCTTGCCGGTTTCTGGAAGACGGTCTTCACCGACCACGAATGGCTGATCAAGAAACTACGAGACACTGAACCGACGCTCGACAACTGGGATCGTTTCAAGCACGGAAGGCATCACACAGACCGGCAGCGAGCGCTCGCCTGCATCTTTCTCAACCGCACGAGCTTTTCCGGCATCATCGCGCCGAGCGGCGGGCCGCTCGGCGGACGCGCACAAAAATCTGCATACCCTGTCGGATGCCGCTACGCCGTCGAGCTTATCTGCAAGCGCATCTCACAGGCAGCGCAACTGGCCGAGCGCGTACTGTTCGTCAATCAAGGTGATTGGCGGCACACCGTCCGGCGAATTAAAGCGCGCAGGTATAAAACGAACGAAGTTCTCTACTATTTCGATCCGCCGTTCTATTACAAGGCTGACAATCTTTACAGCTTCTTCTTCGATGAAGCGAATCATCGCAGGCTCCACGATGCGCTCGGCACGCTGGGCCAACATTGGCTCCTGAGCTATGACGCGGCTGAGCCGATCATCGAGATGTACAGGCGCAACGGCATCGGCCCCAAGCGTGTCGAACTGCTGTACTCGGCGGCCAACTCGGGGAAACTCACCGAGATGCAGGAGTTGCTCGTGACCAGCCTGCCGAAGCTGCCGAGAGCCAATCGCTTGTGGAGGACGGCTGACGAATGGAAAATGGTCAGTTAAGGATTCACTGAAAATGGATACAATTTTGTGGAGTTCATGCCTCACTGCTTTTTCGCTAACAAGTAAGGACTGGGCGTGCCGGAAGAAGTGACGATCAGCCGGTCGCGCGCCCTCGTCGCAGCGACAAACAGGAGTGATCGCTCGCGCGCTCCGTATTCAGCCCGCGCCGTCGCGTCGCCCTCCATGAACGGAAGAAGGCGCGGGAGAGTCCCTTCGTTGACACCAGCTAAGATCATACAGGGGAATTCTAACCCCTTAACCCGGTGCATCGTTGCCAGGCGTACGCCTGGCAAGCTGCGGTTGTCTGTCTTCTCCAAGATGGTGAAGGACACACCGACTGCCTTGAGCGCAGGCTGATACGTGTCCCTGAGCGCACCCTTCGTCGCCGCCACCAGACAGATATCTTCCGGTCGCTGCTCTTCAAGCAGATGCTGGATCGTGTCCCGAATGAAGATTGTTTCTTCCTCCTGCGTCTCGAAGTGGCGCACCTCCGGCGGCGGTCCCGAAAGCAGCGAGAAATATCCGGCCTGATCGTCCGTCCCGGCATCGAGATCGTCGAACGCCAGATCGCTGAGGAGACTCACTGCCCAGTTACGTATCTGCTCGGTCGTCCGGTAATTGACCTTCAGCTTGCCTGACCTGCCGCGCACATCTATGCCGCACCTGCCGAGAATTACCTTGCGGTCGTAGATACGTTGGTGGGCATCACCGACGAGGAACAGATCGTTCGCCCCTTGAGGGACGAGGTGGCGGATAAGTTTCCATTCCTCGCAATGCAGGTCTTGCGCCTCGTCAACCACGACCGCGCGGTACAGGAGCGGCGGATTTGCCTTCTCAATGAAGCGGCGTGTGTCCCTGATCACGTCGAGCCACTCAATCTTGCCCAGCTCATTCAGACACCCCTGATAGCTCTCAAAGATTTCCCACACCCTCGCGCGGTCGGGGCGCGAAAGAGTCTTACCGCGCCCGAGTCGAGACACGCGCACGTAGTCTGCCTTCGTCCTGATGTCGTTTGCCTTAGCGACCTGCTCCCACTCCTGACGGACGAATCCCATATCCCATGTCGGTTGTTCGCTCGCCTGAGCGGCCTGACGCCAGCATTCGCCGATCTCTTCATCGCTGGCAATGTCGAACACTGCCCCGTGCGAGCGCATAAAGCGGACAGCCCAGGAGTGAAGGTTGCTGACCTCGATCCGCGATAACTCTTCACCGCAGAGCGTCCTCATATTTTGTTCGACATGTTTCGCGAGGTTCGCCGTGAACGTGACGAACAGGACGCGATCCGTTTCATCGGTGAAGGCCTTCGAAGCGAGATGGCGGGCGCGGTGCATCGCGACGACCGTCTTGCCGGTTCCCGCCCCGCCGAGGATGCGCGCTGGGCCATTGAAGTTTCTGGTGACGAGCCTCGCCTGGCTCGGATGGAGGAAGACGCGCCACTTTTCGAGCGGCGCGGCGAGGATCGCCGTCACGTCGTGCCGCGACTCGACGGTGACGAAGCGGCGGCGCGTATCGGGATTCTCAAAAGCCTTCACGAAGTCCCGCGTGTCAACGGTCGTCTTCTCTTTGGGTGAGAGGTGAAGCGAGCGAATGTCGTCCGGTGTAAAACCTTCGGAGAGCCACGCGAGCGCCTCGGCGGATTCTTCAGGCAAATGCTTGTTAAGCACGCTTAACTGTGCTCGCTCCCTGATGGCGCGCACCGACGGGATGAGGATTTCGGGAACGCCGAAGGAAAGAAGCGTGTCCGTTTCTATCTTGTCGAAAAGTCCGGCGGGTCCTGGCGCGGTGTCGGGCATGACGGCGATGGCTTGCTCCGCTTCGATGACGCTGATGACTTGCAGTGCGCCGGTCGTCGGATTGATCTCAAAGGTCTTGGCCTTCGCCCAGGCCATCGCTTCGTCGTGGTGATCCACCCAGATCAGCACATAAACGTCGCCCTCGTCCGGGTGGAGGATGATTGCGCGATAGGCGAGGCTGATTCGCACAGTGCGAACCTTCGAGTCCCGCGTCCCATGAATCTTCTCGTAATTGATGCTCGCTGAAGCCGGGTTGGCTTGAAACTTCTCTGTAAATTCGCGGACGCGCTTCTGCTGCGATTGCGGGATGCGCGCGAAAGCTGTCAGGAACTCACTGGCGATGGCGACCGTCGGCATGATTATTTACCTCTTGAGTTGAGCGGCCAGAACTTCCATCCGTGACGTCAACTCTTCGAGCAGATAGACGGACCAGCCAGCCTCCTTGAACGGCTGAATGGATGCAGCCTGTTCCGGCAGGAACACCGCGAGCTTTCTCTCCGGCCAGGCAAGTTCGGCATCACCCGCCACCGCTCCGCGCGAATCTTCAAGCTCGAAGCCCACCGCAGGCAGCGACAATCCACGTTCGACACAGAACTCCAACAGAGGCTGGCAACGAGCGTCACAGTAAGCCCGCAATTCGGCTACCCGGCTCGCGGCTTCGTCGGGCAGGCTCGCGCGCGTCGTGGTCCCGGCATCTAACTTCGGCGCGCCAATAAAGGTCTGGAGCCACTCGGAGACTCTGCGACGCTTCAGGCGATCCCAGTAAAACTGATTGCCATAACTCCGCAGACAGGTATAGCAACTTCCTTCGAGGTCGCAGAGCGGATTATCGCAAGCGCGCGTGCGGTTGAGCGTGCGTTCCAATATCTGCGGCAAATTCTCGATGATGCGCCGGACATATCCGGCCCCGCCCGGCACGCGGTCGTAGATAATCATCTCGCCTTCGCGACTGGCGCTCGATTGCGACTGGTACGTTACGTCGAGGTCGGCGCGCGGGATTGCCAGTGTCTCAGCCGCCGCCGAAACGAATGCGGTCTGGAAAGAAAGCCAGAAGTCCTGCTCCGTGACATCGGGCGTCTTCAACACGGCCTCGTCGAAACGCAGTTGCAAAGTGTCGGTCTCAAACTCATGCGCGAGATGCGTGCGAAAGACAGCGCCGAAACAGTTCGTGCCCCAGGGCGTCTGGTGTGGGCGCATCGGTTTCTTTTTGTCATCGAAACTGACGCCGCAGGTCTTGCACAGGCGGAATTGCTGAAAGCAGAAGCCGGGATTGGCGCGGAACAATTTGCCGTCCCGACGGTAGCCGTAGGTGACGCCTGCGACTAACTCATGCGCGCGAAAATCTTCCGGGCGCGCACCACTGACGAGAAAAAGTTCACTGTTAGACGGCGGGCGAACGCGGTAGAGATTCGGCTCGACCACTTCATCGGAGTAGAGAGTCTGGAAGCCTTCGGGCTTGATGTAATTACGTGGTTGCGAGGTTAGCCCACACTCGCAGACGCGCTCCATCGCCTCGTTCTCAAGCTTCGTCACGAGCCTCCGGCAGTTGCGACAGTAGCTATACTGCCGCACATCGAAGCCCTGATTAGGACGCAGCACGCCACGACTTTTGAGGAGCCGCCCGTCGGCGATAATCTCCGCTCCGGGCGCGTACTCGGAGATGCCTACATCGCGGTCGCGCTCCAACCGCATCTTCTGCGACCAGTCTTTTTGTCGTACCAAGAGGCGGATCGTGTCCTGCGGAAAAGCGTAACTGGGAAGCCAGTGCGCGCCGGAGAGAAAATCTATGATGCGCTCGTTCTTGAGTTGTTTAATCAACCGTTCGAGCGAGTCTTCCGCGTTCAAGATTTTACGCAACTCCGATGTGTCCGCCTGCGCCCGACGTTCGCGGAGTTCGCCGAGTTGCTGCCGGAAGGATTCGAGCGGCGCGTCCACTTTTTCTTCACCGACCGAATCCAAAGCATCGGCTGACGCCTGGAGACACTCTGCGGGACTGAGTTCCGTCTCCGCTGGGATCACATGACTCAACGCTTCGAGGAGCGCGCCCCGATTGCTCTCAATGAAATTACGAAAGCGCGCAGCGGGCGCAGGTGTCCCGTCCGGCGCGAGGAAGAAGTCGGCCACGTTGTTAATCTTTTCGCCGGGCGCAATTTCGCGCAGGAAGCGTCCCAGCAGGAACGAGTTGACGTGCCTCTGCGCGAGCCGCCGGTTCTTGAGATTAATTAACGGCACGGGCACTTTGCCGCGCACGATTGCTTCGGGGTTGTGATAGTAAAACTGATCGTGCGGGAGCGAGCGGGCGTAGGTGACGGCATAGGCTGCGCCATCGCGTCGTCGCCCGGCGCGGCCTGCGCGCTGAATGTAATTGCTCGCCGACGGGGGCACGTTGCGGAGGATGACGGCCTTGAGTTGGCCGACGTCAACGCCCATCTCGAACGTGGTCGAACTGCTGAGGACGTTGATCTCGCCCTTGATGAATTTGTCCTGATAGATTTGCCCCTGCGTGTTCGTCAGTTGAGCGGTGTGCTCCGCGACTTCGAGCGCCAAAGGCTCGGCGTTGAGCAGCCTGTGACGATAGTGATGGTTGGCAAAGCGTCGCTCCATATCGCCTGCTGCTAACTCGTGCAAGGCTCCCTCGCAACCCGGCGCGACGCATCTGTTGGAGATGTTGAAAACGGAGAGCCGCCCGCAGGCTTCGCACCTGTACCAGGGCTTCTGCGTAGTCAGCACGATCTTGGCGGCAGCCACTTGATACTCGCCGCCGAAGGCCGTCGGGAAGAGAGTCGTCTGACGCAAACATTCCCAAATCTTCTCTAACAACCCGTCAATCTCCTTACCGTCCTCCTGCACGTTCAGCCCGAAAAACTTTCCGACGACCGATGCCGTGAAACTCGACGGCACTGTTCTCCGATTACGTTTTCCCGCCGCATACGGATTCCAGCGATAGCGTTGCCGCCCGGCAGCGCGGTCGTTAAAGGTGTAATGAAATGTCGCGTATTTAGGGCCTGCCCCGATGTCCTCAAGCGAGATGCTTTCGTCGTCAATGCTCAGTGCGCGTCGCATCAGGAAAATTTGCAGCAGTTGCTGAATCAGATCGAACCCTTCGCGCTCGCCTTTGTTAAAAGCTTCCGGCAGTTGCGATGGAATGTCTTCGCGGTCGCCAGCCGTCAGGTAGATTTCCGACGCCGCGAGTCCCATGCCGGGCATGTTCTGACGCTGGCGTGGAGAAGCGCAGAAGTGTTGAAGCAGCGAGATGTAAGCCTGGCGCTGGAGGTTCTTTTCGTCGGCGGGAAGAAGTTGCCGCGTCGGCTTGATCTCGTAACTCACCACGTCGCGCTCGCGGTCGTAAGACTTGATGAGCACAAGCTTGCGTTTGAGCGCTTCTTTCTTGAATCGCTTCGCCACATCCTCCAGCATCACCGGATCATCATCGCTGCTCTTTTCTTCAAGGAGCAACGCATCGTAGAGAGGCTTCGCGTATTCGGTTTCGGCGGTAGTGCGTTTCAGGTATGGAGCAAAGAACGCCGCTCGCTGGCGGCTGTCGGAAAAGGCGAGGACGCGCCGCCCGCGTGCTGGAAGAAAGTCTGCACGCTTCGAGTCTTCCGGTAAGTTCCGCATGACCTGTTCGGTCAGCACGGCGGTCGCCGCATCTTCGCCGCTCCGAAAGTCGCGGAGCACGCTCGGATAAGGCCGTGCGCTCGTGCCGCAACGCGGGCATTGCTTCAACTCGCCGCCCTTCGGAGTCAGGTTACGCATCCGCACGCGAGCCGGGCTAGGGCAGCAGTCAAACAAAAGCCGGTTCTCACCGAACTGCCCGCATGAAAGACATAGTTCGACGACGTCGCTTTCTTCCGTCTCGCTCGCTTCTTCTTCCTCTTCGACAGCTTCGGCAAGCGAAGTGTCCCACGTCAAAGAAAGCCGCCGCTCAGGTTCATCGGGCTTGTCCGAGGGCGGAAGCGGCTGCCACTTTCCATCTTGGGAAACCCAGACCGTGACGGCGGGCATCCCGCATTGGAAGCAGGTTGAGAGCGGCAGAAGGCGGCTCTCACACGGCAAGTCGCAGAGCACGCGGCTCTCAAGATAGACGCGACTCCAAAATGTTTGCGGATGCGCCGAACGCGCGTCGCACTGCGGGCTGAGGCAAATGGATGCGCCGTTGAGGCCGCGAAAAAAGAAGTGGAAGCGGGCGGGCAGGAGCGGCGCGGATTCTTCATGTTGGCGTGCGTGCGAAGCCATGATCAGCAACCACTCTAACGCGAGTGAAGCGCGCCGGCTCTCTTCGCCCCACAGCAGTTGCGAGAGATGGCTCAAGTCGTGTGGATTCTCGCTGACTGCCGTGTGAATCTTTCGTAGCGGAAGCCAATCACGAAACAGTTGATTGAGCAATGCGTGCGGCGCGGTCGTCTCATGTGAGATGGGCTTGTCGAGCAGGCCGGATGCTTCAATCATTAAGCGCAGTTCCGCCGAATCGTCCAGCGCCAACAGCCAGCGCGCCAGCGCATCTTCGTCTGGAACGGCCCTCGCGATGTCTGCGAGTTCCACCTCGCGACATTGTTCATCGAACCCGTGAACGGTGCTGCCGAAGATAACGTCTGCCGGCTCGAAAGTTGCGCCGGAAATCGAAGCGCCGAAGCGGGCGATGCGCTCGCGCGCCGCTGGAGTGTCGCCATCCGCTAAGGTCGCGCTCGTCAGGATGAACTGAAGATTATTGTGTTGATAAGTCTGACGAAGCCGCCGCATCAGAAGCGAAACGTCTATGCCCTGCGCCCCGTTATACGTGTGCGCCTCGTCGAGGACGACGAAGCGTAACGATTGCTGGCGGAAGATATCGGCATCATCAGGGCGCAAGAGCAGATATTCGAGCATCGCGAAGTTGGTGAGTAGGATGTGCGGTGGGCGCTCCCTGATTTCATCGCGTGTATATCTTTCGTTGGCGGCGATTTTACCTTTCACTTCATCGGAGACATCCTGCCGGTTGCGAGGCGTGTCCCCTGTGTAACGTCCGAACGTGATATCTGGAAGGTCGGACAGGAGTCGTCGGAGCCGGTCGAGTTGGTCGTTCGCCAAGGCGTTCATCGGGTAGATAATGACGGCGCGTACTCCGTCGTCCTTGTGGCGCGCAGCGTCGTCGAGAATAGGCAGCAGAAAGCACTCCGTCTTGCCGCTGCCCGTGCCGGTCGCCACGATCAGGTTGCGTCCCTGCTGCGTTATTTCGAGAGCCTCCACCTGATGCTCGTAGAGCGGACGGTTCAGGTCGAACTCTTGCGGGGCTAATTTTCGGAGCGATGGCGCGAGCATCGGAGGAGCAGTGCGCCCGATCAGGTCAGCCCCTGGAAAGGATTGCTTGTAAGCCGGGATGCTCGTGACGAGCGGTCTAAGTGCGAAGATGTCGCGCTGGCTAAGTTTATCCCAAAGTTCCTGACGCAGTTCAGGCTCCGAATCGGAGATGAGATTAGTGGTGAAGAGATAGCGGCGATATGTTTCAACCAGTTGGCTGGAAAATTCATGGAACTTGATTTCACTCATAAGCTCACCATTGTCTGTCGTGCGACAGGGCAAAAGTTAAGAAAGCGGATAGGTCTTCTTCCGTGTAAAGCCAGTCGGCGGTCGGGCTGACGCGCACCGTTACTCTCGAATACGGTGGCGATAGTTTGACTTCGGGTGGCACTCCACGGCATTGCGTGATCGCACGGTCCAGCGCCTTCGTTAAACTCAAACTCTGTCGCACTCGTCCGATGATTTGATCGGGAACGAGTATTGATTTGACCGGCGTTCGGTTCTCGGCGCACTCAGGAACATCGCAACGAAAAGCGACTACTCCTTGAAAAGTCAGTCCCGACGGGAGGCAGTTGCATTCCGTGCAACGGATGTTCCATCGGAGGGTATTGAACTGCCCGCGTGTGAGCTTGCCGGAACGCCCCAGTCTGATGATTTCCGCGTCGTCGGGCCTGCGTTTGTCCGGCGGCACGCCGAGCATTCCAAGGAGTTGATGCACTGCCTCGATACCACGAACCTGCTTGATAAAGGCCGCGTCGCCGGTGAGCGGTGTATCGGGCTGGCGCAGGTAAACATTAGACCTGAGCGTGAGGTTTGATTTCATGGCGGATTCGCTTTTCAATGTTGTTCAGGCATCTCGTACATCCATCTGAGCTTGTCGTAAGAGAATTTGGCGGAAGAGCGAGGCTTGGCGTTACTCAGAGCCTCAGCTTCAAAGACGAGGTCAGGGGTGATCCGGCAGTCGAGTTCTATAAGCTCATCTCGAAAGCCGAAACTCTCAACGTGCAGCTCCCCAAGTCGCGACGGGCGCGGGTCGCCGCCGTTGCGCGCCGCAAAGTTGAATGTTGCTGTTGCTGCGTCTTCGACCAGTCCGAAGTGAAGCTTCACCTTAGCTGCCTCGGAGTCGGTTCCCGTATGGAAGATGTCATGGTACTCCTCATCGGCCAGCACGAGGCCGACGCCTTCAGCCGTTCGATGTCGTCCAGGATAGGCGGCTAGCCAAGCCGCGCCGCGCGCGATGTCCCAATCGGCGTTGTCTGGAAAGATGATGTTAGGTTGCGGCCAGCGGCGACGCAGTTCGCTCTTTAACAGCGAGAGTTTGCTTGTGCCGCCGACCACGATCAGCTTCCCGATCTCATGTTGTGAGATGCGCGCCTGCGCCACGCTTTGAATGAGCAGGTCGAGGGCGTCGGAGACGATTCCGGCGATCAGTTCGTCGAACACGTCCGCCGTCAGGGATTGTTCGACGAGCGTGAGTCCGGCATAGCGTCCGAGCTTGATGGTTGCTTGATCGTTGCCTTCCGACTGCAAATGCCGTTTGGCTCTTTCGGCCTCCGTTATCAGGATGTGTCGCTCGTCCGGTGCAACAGCCTCGAAGGGCAGGCGCAGACCGTGATGTTCGGCTATCTGTGTGTGAAGCCAGCGTGCGAAAACGAGATCAATGAAATCTCCCGCGCGGGATGAACCTTCTGTATGTCGCTCGACAATGCAGCCGCCGAGAGCCTCAATGACCGACACGTCTAATGTTCCGCCGCCCCAGTCGAAGACTACCACGTAGCGACAATGTCGAAGCTGTGCGGAGTGTGCGATGAAGGCCGCCGTCGGCTCTGAGATGAATGAGATTATTTCGATGCCTGCTGTTCGCGCTGCCCTCCGCAGCGTGGCTCGCTTGGCTGGTGACATCCCGACCGGGATGGCGACCACCGCCTTGCGGATAGGTGCGCCCACATCCGATTGCGCTTTTCCCGACAGCGAAGTGAAAAGTCTAGCGGCGATGTCTTCGGGACGCCAGACGTTCGCCGGGGTTGACCAGACCTCATCCGCGTCGAGCAGACTTTTGACTGACTCAATGACAAGGTGCCTGCCGCCTTCGCGCAGTTTGATGAGCCTATTCTTAACCTCGCGTCCGACCCGCACCTCTTGCGTCAGGTTATCTACCGCGACGACGGAAGGCATCGGTAACGGTTCATCGCCGTCGCCGATATGTTTGAACGGGTTGAGCGTGGCCTGCGTGTCGTATTGCACGACCGCGCTGTTTGTCGTGCCGAAGTCTATGCCGAAAAATTTTGCCATCAGGTGTCCTGTCCGAGTTTCACACCGGCAGTGGTGAGGTGAGCTTCCAATTCGTCGAACCAGTGCCGTAAAAACTCAGCGAGGCGCGGGCTTGGCTCCTGATCGTCTGTGCTCCGCTTATTATCGAAGACGGGGCGCAACGACTGTCCCAGCTTCCACTTGAAACCGTTGAGCTTGACCTCGACCATCCTCCCTGCATCCTCTTCGAGTTCGCGCCGCTCGTTTGCACGCTCCGTGCGCTCGCGCTCCAAATCCCTGCACACTGTTTCCAGTTGCTCGCCGCGCGATTCAGCAACGGCACGGACTTTATCAATCTCCCCCTGCATTAAGGAGAGTTTGGCTTGCTGCGCTTCGTTCTCGGACTGCAATCCTCGCATCTGTTTCCGCGCCGTTTCCAACTCCGATTCTAGAGCGACTTTGTCGCGCTCCAACCGGGCGAGGGAAGCAGCGAGACGCTCCGCCAGAGTTAAACTCTCCTGCCGTGCATATGTTTCTTCCTGAAGCGAATCAATCAGCGTGCGCCGCCGCGTTATTCCTTCCCGCAACGATATGACCAGCGCGCTCGCCGGTTCCGCATCGTCCGGCAGCCGTTCTTTCAGGAGTGGGGGCGATGGCGGCGTAGTCATCTGCGTTGGGGAAGACGTTGCGGCTATCTCTGTCGGGTTGCGCGAATGCTTCTGAGCGTCAGATGTCATGCTGCCGTGATTCGCGTCGTCGGAGGAGTGATGCTCGACTTGTGTGATGACCTGGGCAAGCGGTGCCACGTCTTCGTCGGCGAGATCATTAACAAGGGTGTGAATCTCTTTTTTCCACATTTCCGGTAGCTCATTCGCGAGCGCTCTGATCCGACCCCTGATCTCCTGTCTTAACGCTTCGTCAAATTCAAGGCGTTGCTGCACGGAGACAGCCCATCTCGCGAAGTCGTACAGCGAGCGGTTGCCTGTTTTGTTACGGGTGGCCTGCGGATGCGTCGCCGTCTCGATAAAGGCAACCAACAGTACCTTCATTACCTGTTCATCAGGCACGTCGAAGAAGACCCATGCTTCTTCTGATAAGAGAAAACGATTTTGCAGCATTCCTCTCTTCTCATCTGATAACTTCGTTTGGGCGCTTTCACTCCGCACGGTCTTGCCGCCGGTAACAAACGAGTAGAGAATGCGAGCCGCCGCTTGCTGATCCACACGCGCGATCTTCTCGGCGACGGCAACCTGTCTGGGCAGCCCCCTCTTCGAATTATATTTGAGCAGTTCGGAAACCATCTTCTCTTTTAACTCCTGACTGAGAGAAGGCCAACTTCCGGCGACTGCAGCTTCGACTGCGCCGACTGGTAACTCTTGAGCCAGGCCGATGAGGCAGCTCATCTCCTCTAATCGTGCAGAGTCGCCAGCGAGTGCTTTCGTGAGCAAAGCTTCGGCTTCCTTCACAAGAGGAGGCGGCCAGTTCTTCACGCCTTGATTGGCCTTGATGAGAGCTACGATCTCCGTGAAAACTTTTCTCTCATCGCTTTCCGCCACGCCATCCTCGGCAAGCGCACCGACTCCGGCGGGCACATTATCATCGTTCATTGATTGATTTGCTCCTCGATCTCAACGTCTCTCCGGTGCGGCGAAAAGTCGGCCAGACTCAGGGATTCACCCGAATCTTCTTTATCACCTTGAACACCGCCCATCAGAGATAGCGTTTTCTTGAAACGCCCCCAGTTATCGCCAAGGGACACGATAGCCTCATCCGCCTTCACGCCGAAATGCTCATGACGGTAGTGATAATAGATGAGGGGCTAGAGTAGTTAAGCACAATTTGAGAGGCGCTAAACTACTGAGATGGAAC
>CAXSFM010000014.1:0-101940 GCA_964236735.1 uncultured Pyrinomonadaceae bacterium | reverse complement strand
ACAAGTAATCATATCAAGCATTATATCGCTGTCTGCTTTGATTTAGACAGTCCCAATTGAGTAGCAGAAAATGACGATGATTTTGATCGCGCTTTCCTTGCGCCGTTGCTTGAATGGAGTTCGTCCGGCGCGAGTTGATTTCAAGTGAGGCGGCTTTGATATGACCTAACTAACTTTGGCTTGACACCTTTAATCAACGGAGATAGCTTGTGCCCGTTTCCAGTTTGCTCTGTCAGCGTGATGCCAGTGAACTAACGCGGGCAGCCATTGAAATAACCGCCCATCCTCAATCAATAATTTAGCGGCTATTGCTAATCACGGATGCAAGCGATAGATAGCCCGTTGAGCAGAAGACGCATCCCCTCAGCCAAAGGAGCTATCCATGAAGACCGTTGACATCGTCGTGACCGATCTGACGTTTCCCGCGAATCTGAAAGACGAATATTGTAAATTCCGACCGCTCATCAGTCTCAGGTACATAGATTCCAATGACAAGATCGCGTATGCACGCGAGGCTCTGCCGGGGTTAGGAAGCCGTGACTACTGGGAATGCGAGAGGGGTAACAAAAATAAAAATGGGTACGTGCGCCACGATACGCTGCCGAAGGTGGACATGGACACGAAGTTGGACATCTCTAAACGCGAGATAATTTTCAGCGATCTTGATGTCAAGAGTTTTGAAAGAATCGAAGTGGAAATCTTTGACATAGACATCAAGGTTGGATGGGAAAAGATAGTTGGCGGCGTCCTGAAGATGATACCCGACGTGGCCTTGCCATTCATTGATCCGGCGCTGCCGCCAACTTTGATGCTCATCAAGAAGGCCATCGAGAAGGGCACAGGTAAGAATGTTAATGATCTGGAAAAAGGTCTCATCAACAAGGCCATCGGCAAAGAGGATGGCGCGGCGCGGTCAATCTGGGCGCACAGCAAAGACCTGACAAATCCTCCTCCGCAGACACTGACCATCACTGGAACAGGGACGAAGGGAACTTATTCGGTGAGCCTGACAATCAACGTGAGGTAATGCCGGTGTGAAACGATGCGTCAGACTCACACGCGACGCTTGAGTTGGCCGCGTAGGAGAAAGCCGACGAGTTCACCCGCGCCGTTGATGACGGCGAGCGCGCCCGCGCCGTTTTCCGCCAACAGTTTTTCGGCGCGCGGCAGAGGCATCGAGGGGTCAACGAAGAGATTGGAACTGACGGGGCGCATCACTTCCGAGACGCGCGTGCGCGGCCAATTCTCGCGCGGGAGCGGCTTCAAATCCTGTAGCGTGAGAATGCCGTGGAGACGCCCGCCGTGCGTGACGGCGATGGCGGTTTGTTGATGGAGCGGCAGCACGTTGTCTATGAAGTGGCTGACGAGCGTGTCCGGCTCGACGGAGACGGGCGCGAGCATCGCATCGCCCGCCGTGCGCGCCGACATGCTGCTGTTGCGTCGTCCGCGCTTGCCGACGACGGAGCGCGCGGCGTCAAACAAAAACAATCCGACGAGCACAGACCACAGCCCCATGAAGGTGTCGCCCGTCTTCCAATAAATATAAACTCCGAATGCGATGAGCGCGCCGGCGATGAGTTGTCCGCCGAGGCTGGCCGTGCGCGTCGCGTCGTCGAGCCGTCCCGTGCGCTTCCACAAAAACGCGCGGAGCACGCGCCCGCCGTCGAGCGGATAGCCGGGCAGCAAATTTGAAATCGCGATTAAAAGATTCCAGAAACCGATGATGAAGAATCCGGCGGCGATTGTCCTGTAACCCGCCACTTCCAGAACTTTCATCAGCGCGAACGAGACGACGCCGAACGCGAAGCTCGACGAAGGGCCGGCGATGGCGATGCGAAATTCCGCGCGCGGATTGTCAGGCTCGCGGCGCAGGCGTGTGAGGCCGCCGAACGGGTGCAACACGATTTCTTCAATCTCGATGCCCTCCATGCGCGCGACGAGCGCGTGCGAAAGCTCGTGGCCGAAGATGGAGAGAAAGAGTCCGAGCGTCGTCACGACGCCCGCCGTCCACGCCATCAAGGCTTCGACCTGCACGCGCCGCGTCGTCGAAGTGCCCTGCTCGAAACTCAAGGCGATGACCCACGCGCTCAGTGCGAAGATGAGAAACCAGCGATAATCAATCCGCACCGGAATCCCCGCCACGCGCGCCACCTGAATTTGTCGCTTGAAATTCATAAAACAGTAGGCAGCAGGCAGGAGGCAGAAAGCAGTAGAAGGCAAGTTAATTCCTGACTGCCCTCTGCTTTCTGCCTCCTGCCTAGTGCTTTCAAGATTCCGCTTCGGCGTCGAGCATGAGGGAGTGTTCGTTACGTGCGACGCGGCGAAGGAGGAGCGGGTCGTCGAAGAGTTGGGAGAGTCCGTTGACAATGGCGTGGCGCGGATCGTTGGCGATGCGCGTCTGGAGTTTGGTTTCGCGACCGAGAAAGTCGGCCATGCCGTCGAGCAGCGCGCCGCCGCCTGTCAGGATGATGCCGCGGTCGTAGAGGTCTGCGGCGACTTCCGGTTGCAGATCGGCGAGCGCGCGATTGACGACGCGCGCGAGCCGTCCGATGACCGGCTCCGCCGCGAGGCAAACTTCCGCGCTCGTGATGTCAACGGCCTGCGGCGTGCCGCTCGTCACATCGCGTCCCTTGATGTTGAGATGGCGCGAAGGATCAACCGGTTCAATCGCGGAGCCAAGTTCGATCTTGAGACGCGCCGCCGTCGGCACACCGATAATCAAACCGTGATGGCGTCGCAGCCGATCAACGATGGCCTCGTCTATATCTATGCTGCCGACGCGCTCAGCGCGCGAATAGACGATGGAGCCGCGCGCGACGACGGCCACGTTCGTCGTGCCGCCGCCGATGTCCACGACCGCCGACGCCTGCCTGTCTTCGACCGAGACGCCCGCGCCGATGGCCGCCGCCAGCCCCTCTTCGACCATGTGGACGCGACCGATGTGCGCGTGCTCGGCGGCCATCATCAAAGCGCGCTGCTCGACCTGCGTGACGCCGGACAGCACGCTCATCACGGCGCGACGGCTGAAGTGCGAGATGCCGCTACGAGCCTCGCGGACGAAGTGGTCGAGCAGCATCTGCGTGCGCTCGAAGTCCGCGACGACGCCGTCCACGAGCGGCGCGACGAGCGTCACATCGCGCGCCTCGCGTCCCTCCATCTCGTGCGCCTCTTCGCCGTATGCGACGATCTCGCCGTTCTCTTTGTTGACGGCGACGACCGCCGGCTCATCCACGACAACGCCGCGCCCGCGCACGGCGATGATGATCGAAGTCGAACCCAGATCAATCGCCATCGAGTCGGAAACCAGCTCGCGCAAACCGGCGAGGCTCATCAGCGAGCGCGTCTTTCTTATGAATCCTGGTGGCATAAAGTTATTGGGGGCCGGGTGTCAGGGGATAGGGGACGGCAAGAAATTTCTTTACTGTCCCCCGACACCTGTCCCCTGTCCCCTGCTTTCATTCTTCCATTCAACCTCGTAGATGGGCACGGGCTGCTCTCGATTTTTGACCGTGATGGACGAGCGCGGCTGCACCCTACAACCGGACTTGTGCGCGGCTTTGGCCGTCGCCTCGCTCAAAAGAATTTGTCCGCCGAGCGCGTTCGATTCGAGACGCGAGGCGAGATTAACCGTGTCGCCGATGGCCGTATATTCCGAGCGTCGCTCAGAGCCGATGTATCCGACCGTCGCCACGCCCGTGTGCAGGCCGACGCCGATGTGGACTTCATGGAGACTCTCCGCGCGCAGAGACTCGTTGATGATTTCCATCTCGCGCTGCATGGCGATGGCCGCCGCGACGGCGTTGCAGGCATCGTCGGGTGATGCCTGCGGCGCGCCGAAGAGAGCCATCAATCCGTCGCCGAGATATTTGTCGAGCGTCCCGCCGTGCGCGAAGATGATGTCGGACATCGCCGAAAAGTGACGATTCAAGAGCTTAACGATTTGTTCCGGCGGCGCGTGTTCGGAGATGCGCGTGAAGCCGCGTATGTCTGCGAAGAGCACGGTCACGGTCTGATTGACGCCGCCGAGCTTGAACGAATCGGGACTCTCCAGTATCTGCTGCACGACGTATTCGGGAAGGAAGCGGCTGTAATTTGCACGCGCCACTTCTTCACGCGCGAGGCGTTGGTGCGCGCGCGCGTTCTCGACGGCGACGGCGGTCTGCGCGGCGACGGCGGTGATGAGTTCGAGGTCGTCGCGCGTGAAAGACGCGAAGGCGTCGAGGCGGTCGGCGTAGAGCGCGCCGTGAACGCCCGATTCGGCGACGAGCGGCGCGCAGACCGTCGAGCGCACGCCCTGCGAGACGATGGAATGCACACCCGCGAACTCGGTGTCGGCGGCAGCGTCCTGCGACAGAAGCGCCGCGCGCTCGCGCATCACCTTGCGCGTGATGGTGCGACCGATGGTCAACTCGCGCGCGCGCGCACTACGCTTCTCATCGCGCACGCGCATCGCCACAGGGTTCAAATGCGGGTCGTCGTCGTCGCGCGCGTTGTCGTCTTCATCACGCAGCAACGCGACGACGCGATCAGCCGGCGTCGCGTCGAAAATAATCTGTGTCGCTTTCTCGAAGATGGCGTCGAGGTTGAAGACGGAGCCGAGCGTCTTGCTCATCTCGTAGAGCAGGGTGAGAATTTTCGCCTTCCGGCGGAGGTCTTCGAGTTCCTGGCTGGGCGCAGCAGCAGCAGTGGCCTTCGCCGTCGTCGCCTGCGACGCGAGCATCGCCCCGCGAATCACGTCCGTGGCCGAGACAAGCATTTGCGTGTGGCCGAGCGGCTTGTCGTCGTAGCGAACTTCCGGCTCGCTCTGGTGCTCGTCCATGCCGTCGAAGCGCAGTTCGCTCGCGCCGATTTGAATCACGTCCGCGTCGCGCAAGGGGTGTTCGTAACGCTGCTCGCCGCTGATGAAGACGTGGTTCGCGCTGCGCCCGCCGTCCACTCTGCCGTCAATGATGACGTATGCGCCGTTCTGGAATTTGATGTGCGCGTGATAACGCGAGGCGCGCGGGTCGTTCAAGACCACGCAGTTGTCGGGGGCGCGACCGATGGTACACAACTCGGCGGGCGTCAGAGGGCAATCCCACTGGCGGCCACTGGCGTCCGAGATGTGCAGCAGAGCCATAAAATAATTTCCGTCGCGCGAGGGAAAATCCTTGCTTCAAATTCTACATGCAAGCCGAACAGGTGACAACGAAATGCGGCAGCCGGAAGGAAACACCTTGCAACTCTGTCGCTCGCGATGCTACAAGCCTCCCAGTGACTTCACAGGCGTTCAGCGTTTTGTAACTTTTAATTCAGATGTCAGTCATGTGCTGTTAAGACTGCGCGCATAAGATTCTGCATCTTGAGCCTATCAACCCGGAAAGGAAAAAGTTTATGAGCAGACTAATCCTCCGCACGCTCTTCGTGTGCCTGCTTCCCTTCGCGCTCTTTGTCCACGCCGCCGCGCAAACTGTCGCTCCGCCGTCGAATGTCGGAGATAAAACTGCCGCCACGTCGTCATCGCCTGCCGCTTCCGGCGCGAAGGTGTCGGGCAATTTATACGGGCTGGACGAGATGCAGCGCCAGTTGCGCGAGCAGGGCGCGGAGATCGAGCGTCTGCGCGTACTCGTCGAGCAGCAATCAAAGCTCGTCAATGATTTGCGCGCGCGCGTCGAAGAGCAAGCCGTCGCGACGCGCACCGCTGATTCCAACGCTGTCGTCCGCAACGCGACGTACACGCCGGCGGCAGGCAATGCGTCGCCCGTGCTTGACGGCGTGGCGCAGGACAAGGGCGCGCAAAAAAATGCGCCGGGTGAGACGACGGATGCGCGCCTCGCGCGTGTCGAGGAACAGGCGAAGAAGACCGGCGAGGCCGTCTCGAAACAACTCGGCTCAATCGCTTTTAGCGGCGACTTTCGCTTCCGTTACGAATCCATCTACGGCCAGCAAAACTCTCTGGCGTCGAGCGACAACGCTGCCGCCGACGGCAATGCGCTCTCATCTCGCCAGCGTCTGCGAATGCGCCTGCGCTTCGGCGCGCGCGGCACGATTGGCAAAGAGTTCGAGTGGGGCTTGCGTCTCGCCAGCGGCTCGCTGCCGGACGTCATCTCGTCGAACCAGACGCTGACGGACTTTTTCACGCGCAAGCCCATCGCGCTCGATCAAGCCTATCTCACTTACAAGCCAGCCGCGCTCCCCGGCTTTCAGGTGCAGGGCGGAAAATTCGACGCCCCGTGGACGCGCACCGAGATGACGCTTGATAACGACATCATGCCCGAAGGCTTGAATGAAAGTTACACGCGCGCGTTCAAAAATTCCGCCGTCAAAAATTTCACCTTCGTCGCGTGGCAACTGCCCTTCCTCGAACGCAACTCGGCCTTCGTGCTCGGCGCGAACGGCAAAGTTGACCTCAACGCTTCGGCGCGCGGCGGGCGCGACCTTGCTCTCTACGGCGCGCAATTCCGCACGCGCATTGAGCCGACGAAGCACACGGCGCTGACGCTTTCAGCCGCAGACCTTTTCTACTCCGGCACGCAGTTCATCACGCCCGCGCAATTCTTCGGCGTGAACGTGCAATTCCCCATCACGTTCACGATCCCCGCGACGGCGACCACGCCCGCGCAGACCATCACGACACAGGTTTCGATCCCGCGCGATCAACTCATCGCGGGCAACGCCAATCTCGGCATCTCGACCGCGACGAACAACGCCGTCAACCGCGACGGGCGACTCTCGTCCGGCTACAACCTCGCGGACTTCATCGGACGCTTCGACCTCTCGCGCAGCAAGCGTTGGCCGCTCATGGTGCTTCTGAATTACGTCCACAACACGCAGGCGCACGATGTCGTTTCGGCTGGCGCGGGCGGCGCGAATTTCGTCCAGCCCAACCACGAAGACAACGGCTACTGGGCGGAGTTTCAAGTCGGCAAGACGCAGGCGCGCGGCGACTTTCTCTTCAATTACACTTTCATCCGCATCGAAAAGGACGCCGTGCTGACGCCCTTCAACTTCAGCGACATCACACAACAATCCGACGTGCGCGGCAACCGTTTCATCTTCGCCTACGCGCTCGACCCGCGCGTCACCGTTTCGCTGACCGGCGTTTTCGCGCAACGCGCAAACGGATTGCTCGGCGCATTCAACCAGACGCCGCCCGGCTCTCTCAATCGCACGCTCACGCGCCTGCAATTCGACACCGTCCTGCGCTTCTAAGAACGACTCGGCAGAAGCATCAACTCATCGGATGATGAAAGCGAAAAGCCACCAAGCGTCTCACATAGGCTTGATGGCTTTTCGCTTTCGTCACATCATCAGATTGAACATTCGACACGACGGCTTGAGAAAGAATTCAGGAATCCCGCCTTTAATATTCGTCTCTTTCTCTTACCTCGCGGCGCTTGATTGCGCTTCAAGTTTTTCCGTTGACATGCGTTTGCCAAATTCTCGCACGCGCGTGCGTTCGCCATCGTCTTCATTCGTCATTTGTACGCTACCGTGCTGTCTGGCCGGGTTTTCGTTGCTCTCGAGCCGGGAACAAACCTTGACGCTCACCAAAGTGCTTGTTACACTTTTGTGAGAATTCAGACACCGACGCCAAGCCGCGTCGCAACGAGCCTCAGGGAATTTCCAACACCCGACGTGCGAGACTGCGGCTTTGTTTTTTGCAATCACAGGAGGTGTGCTAGTGGGCTTCAAAATCGGCCAGAAAGTTATCTATCCCAATCACGGCATCGGCACCATCGAACAAATCGAGCAGAAGCAGATCGGAGCGAGTTCCCTGCCCTTTTATACGCTCCGTCTCGCCGCCACCAACTCGGTGGTGCTCGTCCCCGTCGCCAATGCCTCGGAAGTCGGACTGCGTTCCCCCATCTCATCCGCCGAATGCGAACTGCTGTTGAAGAATCTCGGGGACGATTTTTCCGGCGCGGCTTCTGACTGGAAAGACCGCTTCAAGGAGTTCTCCGACCGGATGCGGACGGGCGACATCTTCGAGGTCACCGAAGTCCTCAAAAATCTGACGTACCTGAGCCACCTCAAGCCGCTTTCATTCCGCGAGCAGCGAATGCTTGAGCGCGCGCGCTATCTCGTCATCTCTGAACTGGCCGCCGTCTGCCGCCAGCCCGAATGCAACGTCGAGGCGCGCGTCGAACAGGCGCTCGCACGCGCCTGCACCAAGCACGAACGCCGTCCCGCGCGCACGCGCGCCGCCGGAGCCGCCGTCGGCCACTAAGACAAGCCAACTCGAAAATTTCGTTTTCCTTCAAACGCTCCGGCCCTGCGTTGAAGATTGCCGCCGGCTTCGTCGTGTCTCTGGGCGACGAGAAAAGTTAAAAGCGCGGCGCGTGTATTTTTCAACACGCGCCGCGCTTTTTGTTTCAACACTCATCCGCCAGACGGCGAACTTTTCTTACCAGATCACGCAACGATCAGCCGCCGGGCGCACCATCGCGTCGCCCTCTTTGCATTGAAACGCGGAGGCGAATTGCGGCAAGTTCGAGAGCGGCCCGTTGACGCGGAAGCGCGGCAGCGGGTGCGGGTCAACGCCTGCCAGCAGACGCTCGAACTCAGGCCGCGCCTGCGTTGACCAGCCGCGTGCGTAGGCGAGGAAGAAGCGTTGTTCCGGCGTGAATCCGTCCATGCTGGCCGGACGCGGTTTGCCTTCGAGCGACTTCTGATAAGCCGCGTAGGCGATGAGCAGGCCGCCTAAATCAGCGATGGATTCGCCGACCACGAGCTTGCCGTTCTCGTGCAGCCCCGTTTCGACCTCGAAGCTATCGAACTGCTTGATGACGCAAGACGCGCGCTCGTCAAAACTCTTCTTGTCGGCATCCGTCCACCAATTTTTCAAGTTGCCGGAGGCGTCGAACTGGCTGCCTTGATCGTCGAAGCCGTGCGTCATTTCATGCCCGATGACCGAACCCATCGCGCCGTAGTTGACGGCATCGTCCGCGAGCGGATCGAAGAAAGGCGGTTGCAGAATGCCGGCGGGGAAAACGATCTCGTTAATCTGCGGGTTGTAGTAGGCGTTGACCGTCGGCGGCGTCATGCCCCATTCCATTTTGTCCACCGGCTGCCCGATCTTAGCCAGATCGCGCGCGTTCTCGAACATGCTGGCGTGCATACGATTCTCGATGAATGAGTCGCGCGAGATACCGAGCTTCGAGTAGTCGCGCCACTTATCGGGATAGCCGATTTTGTTGATGTAGGCGTCGAGCTTCAACACCGCCTGCTTGCGCGTCGCGTCGCTCATCCACGAGAGCGTGCCGATGTCATCCTTCAACGCCGCTTCCAGATTTTTCACCATCGTCAGAGCGCGAGCCTTCGCTTCGGGCGGGAAAGCTTTCTTGACGTAAACCTCGCCGAGCGCTTCGCCAACCGCGCGGTCGGTCGCCGACACGCAACGCTTCCAGCGCGGCAGATTCTCCTTCGCGCCTTGCAGGATGCGCCCGCTGAAGTTGAAGCTCTCGTCAACGAACTTCGACGACAGAGCAGAGGCCGAAGCGTGGACTAACTGCCAGCGTAGATAAGTCTGCAAATCGGGAAACGACGTGGCCGTCAACTGCTGATCCAAGCCTTGAAAAAACTTCGGCTGGTTGACATCAACATCGGTCTTTTGCGTCAGACCGATCTGCTTGAAATAGTCCGCCCAGTTGAAGTGCGGCGTCAGAGCTTGAGCCTGCGCGAGCGTCATGCGGTGCGTGTTGGCGGAGACATCGCGCAACTCGACGGGCGTCGAGGAATTCTCGGCCAGCTTCGTCTCGATGTTCATCACCGTCTGCGCTTCGGCAGCGGCCTTCGTCGCATCGTCGCCGAGCAGGACGAACATGTTGGCGACGTGCTTCAAGTACTCGGCGCGAATATTCTTCGAGCGCGCGTCGTCTTTGAAATAATAGTCGCGGTTGGGCAAGCCTAAGCCCCCCTGACCGAGACTCTCGATCACTTCCGCGCTGTTCTTCGCGTCCTGCTGCGAGCCGTCGCCGAACAACACGTTGACGCCCATCGTGTGCAGGCGCGCAACTTCGTCGAGCAGCGTGCGCTGATTTTTGACAGCCGCGATGCGCGCGAACTCCGGCGCGAGCGGCTTCGCGCCCAACGCTTCAATCTTGTCTTCGGCCATGCAACTCGCATAGTAGTCGCCGACCTTCTGCTCGTTGCTGCCCTTCACCGCGTTCGTGTTCTTGGCGGCGTCTTCGAGAATCTGATGCACCGCGTCGCGGTTACGCTCGGACAACTCGTTGGCGATGCCCCACGAAGGGTAAGCAGCCGGAATCGGATTATTTTTGAGCCAGCCGCCATTGGCGTACTGGTAAAAGTTCTGGCAGGGATTGACCTCTGTGTTGAGGTTAGCCAGATCGAGGCCGTGCTTGCCGCCGCTCGTCTGCCCCAGCATCGTGCTGGCGAGGACGGCGAGCGTGAGCGCTAAGACTGCGCCTGACTGATAGAATTTTTTCATTTGTTGCTCCGTTTTAAGAGATAACGCGATTCTGCGCGAAAGCCTGCGCCGAAACGCTTTGGCACGCGCGCCTTCCGCTTGAATTGTTGAAGAGTTTCTACTACGTGACAAACCTGTTACGTGCCGCACGCAGCATAAGTTTCTGCGGTTCGATGGACGTGCCATACGGCGGAGAAAAAGCCTGTGCCCTCAAGTTGCGAAGCACAGGCTTTTTCCGTGTCGAGCATTTGTTCAATCGCGTCCGCTTACCAGATGACGCAACGGTCAGCGACGGGACGCACCATCGCGTCGCCCTCTTTGCACTGATATGCGGAGGCGAATTGCGGCAAATTCGAGAGCGGCCCGTTGACGCGAAAGCGCGAGATCGGATGCGGGTCTGACTGCGCTTGCAGGCGCATCGCTTCGGGCGTGTACTTCTGCGCCCAGACCTGCGCCCAGCCTAAAAAGAAACGCTGCTCCGGCGTCAGCCCGTCAACTTCCGACGGGCGCGGCTTGCCTTGCAGAGACTTTTGATAAGCGTCGTAGGCGACGGTCAGTCCGCCGAGGTCTGCGATTGATTCGCCGGAGACGAGCTTGCCCGTCATGTTCAAGCCCTTCTCGACTTCGTAGCTGCTGAACTGGTTGACGACGCACGACGCGCGCTCGTCAAAACTCTTCTTGTCGGCATCCGTCCACCAGTTACGCAATTCGCCGTGCAGGTCAAAGTTGCTGCCCGAATCGTCGTAGCCGTGCGTGATTTCGTGGCCGATGACCGCACCGATGGCCCCGTAGTTGATCGCGTCGTCCGCCGCCGGGTTGAAGAAGGGCGCTTGCAGGATGCCTGCGGGGAAGACGATCTCGTTCATCAGAGAATTGTTGTAAGCGTTGACCGTCGGCGGCGTCATGCCCCACTCGGTGCGGTCAACCGGCTTGCCGATTTTGCTGAGGCTGCGTTCCTCTTCAAAGTCGCTGGCGCGCATCAGGTTCGCGAGATACGAGTCGCGCGAAACTTTGAGCGTCGAGTAATCGCGCCACTTGTCGGGGTAGCCGATCTTCTGTTGGAAGGCGTCGAGTTTGGCGACGGCCTGCTTGCGCGTCGCTTCGCTCATCCAGTCGAGTTTCGAGAGACGCTCGCGGAAGGCGGCGATGATGTTGCCGACCATCGTCTGCATACGCGCTTTCGATTCGGGCGTGAAAGCTTTGGAGACATAGACGGGGCCGAGCGCTTCGCCGAGATTCGTATCCGCCGCCGCGACGCAACGACGCCAGAGCGGATACTGCTCTTTGCGGCCTGAGAGAGTCTTGCCGAAGAAGTTGAAATTCTCCGTCTCGAATTTGGAAGAGAGTCCCGGCGCGGCGTCGTTGATGAGATGCCATCGCAGGTACGTCTTCCAGTCGGCGACCGAAACTTCGGTCAGCATCTTGTTGACGGCTTGAAAAAATTCCGGGTGCGCGACGTTAACGTCGCCGGTCGCGGGCGCGCCGATGCCTTTGCGATAATCCGCCCACGAAAAATTCGGGGTCAACTCCGACAACTGCGCCGGACTCATCATGTGATACTGCTTCGTCACGTCGCGCAACTCGACGGGCGTGCGCGAGTTTTCGGCGAGGCGCGTCTGAACCGCCAGCACCGTGCGCGCGTTCTTCGACGCCGTGTCCGCATCGTCGCCGACCAACTGGAACATGCGCGTCATGTAGGCGACGAATTCATCACGCAGCTTGACGGACTTCTCGTCGGTCTTCGTGTAGTAGTCGCGATTCGGCAGCGTCAGTCCGCCCTGCCCTGCGTAGCCGATGACCATCGAACTGTTTTTGAGATCGGGACGCCCGCCGAAGCGGAAGAGCGTGGAGATGCCGTGGCGGTGCATGTAGGCGACCTGCTGCTGCATGTCCTTCAAAGTTTTGATGCGATTGATGCGGGCGAGTTCGGGCACGAGCGGCTTCATGCCTTCGGCCTCGCGCTTCGACTCGTTCATGCAGCTCGCGTAGAAATCGCCGACCTTCTGCTCGTTGCTGCCCTTCGCCGCGCTCGTGTTTTTGGCGGATGCTTCGAGAATCTGGTGGAGCGTCTCGCGGTTATTCTCGGCGAGAATGTTGAAGCTGCCCCAGCTTGAAAAAGCCGCCGGGATTTCCATCGTTTTCAGATAAGAGCCGTTGGCGTATTCGTAAAAGTCGTCGCAGGCCGCGACGCTTTTGTTCATCCGCGCGGGATCGAAGCCGTGATTCGTGCTGACCTGTTGCGCGAACACCGCGAGACACAGAGAAAGCGCCATCAGGCTAACCCCGACGGTGCGAACATTAAAAAGACGCATGTACAAGAGACTCCTTACAGTTGATGTCTATAGATTTTCCGGGCAATCACAAATCGCTTGTTAATTCGGATTGATGTTGATACGCGAGTCGAAAGAGTTAGTTTCGCTTGTCCCCCATCGCGTTGCCCCACCGCTTAAAGCGAAGGTAAAAGTAAAAAGGCAAAAGTGAAGACAAGGTGCGCTCCCTGTTTTTACTTTTGCCTTTTGCCTTTTTACTTTTGCCTTATTTCGCGTGTAGTTCTTTCCACGCCTGAACGTAGCGCGCGGTTTTGGGATTCGACTCGTTCCATTGCGGCGCGCGCGGGTTGTCTGTGATGAGCAGGACGCCCGCGCCGACCATGCGGAGGACTCTCGACATGTTGGCGTAATCAACTTTCGGCCACTCGTCGCCGACGGCGTGATAATCGGGGAACTCGAAAGCCACGCTCAAGGTGTGCGCGGGGATGCCGACATCGGCGAGCGCCTGATTGTCGCTGCGACCGAAGAAGGCGTCGCTGTTTTGTGGATGTTTGTAAACCTTGATGCCCGTCAACGCGCCCGCCTCTGCTAACGCCGCGCCGACATCGGAATAATCGAAGCCCGTCACGCTCATCGTCCCGACCTGCGCGCCTTCGCTGTCGTCGGTGCGCCCGATCTGTTCGAGATTGATTTGCGCGACGGTCTGCCTGAGCGGCACGAGCGGATGCCTGCCGTAATAACGCGAGCCGAGCAAGCCCTTCTCTTCGCCGAAGAAAGTCATAAACAGGACGCTGCGCTTCGGTCGCACTTTGAGCGTCGCGAGCGCGGCGGCCAACTCGATGACGGAGACCGTGCCGCTACCGTCGTCGTTCGCGCCGTTGAAGATGCGGTCGCCTTCGCCCTCGCGCACGCCGAGATGATCGTAGTGTGCCGAGACGATGACGTAAGTATCCTTAAGCGTCGGATCAGACCCGCGCAGGACGCCCGCGACATTGCGTATCGTGACCGCACTCTCGGACGGCGCGGGCGCATTCACGCTCAACGTCGCGCCCGTCGCGCCTGTCTTCAACTCATCGTAGAGTTTCGCGGCTTCCGCGCCGTAGATGTTGACGAGCGGCGCACTCGACGGATGCGCGTCGCCGACACCGCTCGACGCCGCACGCGCAGCTTTGTTTTCCGGGTCAACGAGACGCGGCGCGCTCGTGTCGCTGCGTCCCGCCTGCTTGCGCGCGGGGTCTGCCGAGACGACGAGCGACGCGCCGAGCGCGCTCATCTTTTGGATGAATGCGTCCTGCGCTCCATAAAGTTCGCGCCAGAGAGCGCGGTCTTCGCGTCGAAAGTCCGATATCTCCGTCAGCACGACTTTGCCCGCCACGTCCTCCGGCTTGAGCGCGGAGATGGCTGCCGCGTCCTTGTAATCAACTTTGACGACGCCCGCTTTTGAAAGCGCGAGCGCGCCTTCCGGCGACCAGAGCGTGCGTCCCATCACGCTCATCCCGAGCGCGGACTGCTCCGCGCCAAACTTCAACTCGCCCGCGCCCGCGCTCGCGAATTTCAGCTCAAGCTTTTTCATGTCACGCGCTGATTGCGACCAGCGCGCCGTCTGGAAATATCCATCGTCGCCGATTGGCTCTAACCCCGCGCGACGAAACTGCGCGGCGATGTATTCGGCGGCGATGTCTAACCCTCGCGAAGGAGTGTTGCGGCCTTCGAGCGCGTCCGATGCGATGAACGAGAGATGCCCGCGCAGGCTGTCCGCCGAGATACGCTCCAACGCCGCGCTCTCTTCCACTGTCAGCGTGGCTTTCTGCTGTGCCTGCGGAGTCGTCGCCGTCGCACACAACAACAACGCACAGAGAATGGAAGCGAGTGCGCCGCGCGTCAATGGTTGCGCCTTAAAAATCAAAGACATGTTGTTTTACCTCGGCACTTGTGGGAATTATCTTAACTTGCGGATTGTCAATAAATACGGCCTGAGATTTACCACAGAGGACACAGAGATTCACAGAGGACAGCCAGAGAAATGCAAAGATGTAGCGCTTTCTCTCTTCATCCTCTGCGCGCCTCTGTGTCCTCTGTGGTGAAAACTCTTTCTTTCAACTCACGCTCAACAGCAGACAGGGATAAATCCGCCGGGATTGTCCTGATCTTCGCAGCAATAGCCTCTATTTCTCCAAACACGCACACATTCACCGCAATCGCACACGCTTGAGATTCAAACGACGTTACGACCGACCCCGTTGCACATGCTACCGGCTCGAAAGCGCACGCGACAACTTCAACCGCACATGCGATAGCTCTGATTGAACGTGGATTAGCTCTGGTCAAACATGCGACAGCGTTTACCAAGCACGCTTCACTCCCCGTCGCGCACATCACACTTGCAACTTCCGGCGTTATACATCCAAACGCACACGCAATTACTTTGATTGCACACTGTTTCGCGTCACTCGCGCGTGTGTCAGCACCCACCGCACACGTCTATTCAACCTTCACGCCGCGCCAGAAAGCCACGCGACCTTTGATTTCCTTCGCCGCATCCTTCGGCTCAGGATAAAACCACGCCGCATCCTTATTCGTCTCGCCGTTCACGACGACGCTGTAATAACTCGCCTCGCCCTTCCAGGGGCAATGCGTGTGCGTCTCGCTCGGCTGAAAATGCTCGCGCTTAATCGCGTCCGCCGGGAAATAATGATTGCCCTCGACCACCACGGTCTCGTCGCTCTCGGCGAGCGTCGTTCCATTCCATGTTGCTTTCATACTGTCCCCTTCCTCAAAACAATTAACAGGGATAGACAGGATGAGCAGGATAAAAGGCAAAAGTAAAATCCTGTCCATCCTGTCTATCCCTGTTTGAATTTCTTAATCTCAATCAGCCCCGCGTCAACTGCCGGTACTTGATGCGGTGCGGCTGGTCTGCCGCCGTGCCGAGGCGCGCGTGGCGGTCAGCTTCGTAGGCCGAATAATTGCCCTCGAACCACACGACTTTACTGTCGCCTTCAAAGGCGAGAATGTGCGTGCAGATGCGGTCGAGGAACCAGCGGTCGTGGCTGATGACGACGGCGCAGCCCGCGAAATTCTCCAACGCCTCTTCGAGCGCGCGCATCGTGTTGACATCCAAATCGTTCGTCGGCTCGTCGAGCAAAAGGACGTTTGCGCCCTCCTTCAACATCTTCGCGAGATGGACGCGATTGCGCTCGCCGCCTGAAAGCGCGGACACCTTTTTCTGCTGATCCGAGCCGGAGAAGTTGAAGCGTCCGACGTAGGCGCGCGAATTGACCTGACGCGAGCCGAGTTGCACTACGTCGAGTCCGTCGGAGATTTCCTCCCAGATGGATTTGCTCGCGTCGAGCGTGCGGCTCTGGTCAACGTAGCCGAGCTTGACCGTCTCGCCGAGTCGAATCGTGCCGGCGTCCGGTTCTTCCTCGTGCGTCATCATGCGAAAGAGCGTCGTCTTCCCCGCGCCGTTCGGCCCGATTACGCCGACGATTCCGCCCGGCGGCAAGTTGAACGACATGCCCTCGACGAGCAGGCGTTCGCCGTAACCCTTCGAGACTCTCTCCGCTTCGACGACGAGATTGCCGAGACGCGGCCCCGGCGGAATGTATATCTCCAACTCCTTCGCCGCGCGCTCGTTTTGCTCGCTCAAAAGCGTCTCGTAAGAATTGATGCGCGCCTTGCCCTTCGCCTGTCTGCCCTTCGGCGACATGCGTATCCATTCCAACTCGCGCTCCAGAGTCTTCGCGCGCTCGCTCTCCTGCTTCTCCTCGCGGCGCAGGCGCTCCTGTTTCTGCTCAAGCCAAGAAGTGTAGTTGCCCTCCCACGGGATGCCCTGCCCGCGATCAAGTTCGAGAATCCAACCCGCCACGTTGTCGAGAAAATATCTATCGTGCGTGACGGCGATGACCGTGCCGGGATATTTCTGCAAGTGCTGCTCAAGCCACGCGACGGATTCGGCGTCGAGGTGATTCGTCGGCTCGTCGAGCAACAAAATGTCCGGCTGTTGCAGCAAGAGACGGCACAAAGCGACGCGCCTTTTCTCGCCGCCCGACAAAACCTTGACCGACGTTTCGCCCGGCGGACACCGCAGCGCATCCATCGCCATCTCAAGCCGCGAGTCCAAATCCCATGCGTCCGCGTGGTCGAGTTGCTCCTGCACCGTGCCCTGACGCTCCAACAATTTGTTCATCTCGTCATCGGACATCTCTTCGCCGAAACGCGCGTTGATGTCCTCGTATTCTTTGAGCAAATCAATGACGGGCTGCACGCCTTCTTCGACGATCTCGCGCACGGTCTTCGTCTCGTCAAGGCGCGGCTCCTGTTCGAGAAAGCCGACGGTGTGGCCGGGCGCGAGCACGGTCTCGCCCGTAAAGCTCTTGTCCACTCCGGCCAGTATTCGCAGCAGAGACGACTTGCCCGAACCGTTCAAGCCGAGCACGCCGATCTTCGCGCCGTAAAAATAAGAGAGATAAATGTCTTTGAAGACGGGTTTCTTGTCGTAAGTTTTGCTGACGCCGATCATCGAGTAAATAATTTTATTTGGTGCGCTGCTCATCCTTAATTTCCTTCGCTAAAATTTTTCAGATTGTGTGAAACGGATGAAGACACACTACGACAGACGACGCGCAAACCTCAAACGCGGGGAGTTGTGATAAGCAAGAATGAGGCGGCTACCTTAATATTTTAGGCTGCGTTAAAATGGTGAATATGAAAACTTAAGAAGCGCAAGTTGTTATTTCCCGCTCGCCTGATGTGATGAGCGACGCGCCCGTCTTCGCGGGGACTCGCGTTCGCGTGCAGAGCTTGCTCGATTATCTGGCTGGCGGACATTCGTTGGAAGATTTTTTGGAAGATTTCCCGACCGTGCGACGCGAACAGGCTCTCGAATTGTTGCGTTGTCTGAAAGACACGCTCGAAACCGCGCAAATATGAAAGTTCTGTTTGACGTTTGAAAACGATCAGTAACGATCAGTGCGGCTGGGCTTCAATAAAAGCGAGTGGTTGAGGTTTTTCGGTATTCTCTTAACTTATGCGTAAAAAACTACCCGTCATCGGCCTTCCGATTCTTCGCCGGCACTCTGCTATTCAACCGCATCCCGAATTTCATTCGCTCTCAGATGTGATTGACGATTACATCTACGTCCATCTTGCGCCCGCCACTGCGGAAATGGATTTCTTTCGTACTGAAAGTTTCCCCATCGCCATTGAATACGCCGCGCTCTCGAAACTGCGAAACGGCAAGAGACATCCACACTCATACCGCCGGACACCGCAAACTCTCGAAGAAGCATACTGCCGACTTAAAGCTATCCCCGAAGAGATGAAAAAGTGTTCATCGTTTGAATCGTTGCACACCCTCATCGAGCAAAGGATAGGCGACATTCCCGACATCGGCCCGCTCACCGTGTACGACGTGGCGACCCGCATCGGAGCGCATTTGCATCTTGAGCCTGAAAAGGTCTATCTGCATTCAGGCACAATGAAGGGAGCAAGAGCGCTCGGACTCGGCAAAGGGCGAAAGACGTTAGAGCCGTCCGAACTACCAGTAGAGTTCAAGCAGCTCACTGCCGGCCAAATTGAGGATTGTTTGTGTCTCTATGAAGATTATATGAGTGACTTTCGAGTTTCCTAATTCTGATAGCTCAGACCCCTCACCGCCAACGCCGGATTCACATCAACCCATCTCGAACTGACGCCCGCCGCGCTCAAGGCTTCCTGCAAACTCTGCCCCACAGACACTCTTAACTTCTGTCCCGCGCGCAGGCGCACATGGACGCCGGCCTCGCGCAAGTGAAGGTCAAAGAGCACGTCGCACTCGCCCGGATGCGCGAGGAGCGTCTGCGAAATTCGCGCGCACATTTTCATGGCGACGCTTTCATCATGCGCGGGAAACTCGATTAAGAGAGTCTGCGTGAGATTATCAGGCGCGGTCTGTGTCGGTGTGCTGTAGTTGCGGCGGATGGGAATTCTCGCCGCCTCAATCGTCGAGATGTCGTCGCAGACAATCGTCGGCAGCGTGTCCTGCCCGCCGTCGAGCCGGCCTGTGACGATGAGCAGCGCATCGTTCGCAGCATCCTTGCCCTTCGCCTTGAACGACTCCGGCCAGAGCACGCACTTGACGCCCGCGCCGGATAAATCTTCGAGCCTGAAGAATGCGTAGCGGTCGCCCTTCTTCGTGTTCCGCACCGTGAAATCAGAGACGACGCCGGCGAGTTTGACATGCGAGTTCGGCTCGGCAGTGGACAAATCGAGCATCGTTTTGCAGTTAAGCTGCTCGATCTTTTCGATGAAGTCTTCGAGCGGATGGCCGGAGACGTAAAAGCCGATGGCGGCTTTTTCAAACGCGAGTAATTCTTTGCGCGTCCACGCTTCGCACGTTGCAAGCGGTTGATGCGTGCCTTCCGTCCCGGATGTGTCGCCGCTCGCGAGTCCGAACATCCCGAACTGGCCGCTACTCTGCTCGCGCCTCTGCCGCGCGCCGCATTCGAGCGCGCGGTCAACGGTCGCATGAAGCGACGCGCGCCAGTTGTGCAGCGTCACGTCGTCCGTCTTCATCGAATCGAACCCGCCCGCGCAGATCAAACTTTCGAGCACGCGCTTGCCCGCGCCTTTCTCGCCCACTCGCTCCGTAAAGTCGAAAAGGGACGTGTAATGACGGCTTTTACGTCCATCTATGACGCCGCCGACGGCTGACTGCCCGATGCCTTTAATCGCCGAGAGGCCATAACGAATCGCGCCCTCAACCGGCGTAAAGCCCGGCCCCGACTCGTTGACATCGGGCGGCAGCATCTTGATTTTCTGCGCGCGGAGTTCCGAAGCGTACTTGAAAATCTTGGCCGCGTCGTCGGCCATGTACGTCATCACCGCCGCGTAAAAATGTTCCGGGTAGTTCGCCTTCAAGTACGCCGTCTGGTAAGCGACGTGCGCGTAAGCGACCGAATGGCTCCGATTAAAACCATAGTCGGCGAACTGCGCCATGAGACGAAAAATCTCGCGCGCCTTTTTCTTCGGATGCTTGTTCTTCGCGCAGCCTTCCATGAACTTCTCTTCGTGGACGGCCATCTCCTCGCGATTCTTTTTACCCATCGCGCGCCGCATCAAATCGGCCTCGCCGAGCGAGTAGTTCCCCAGACGCTGCGCGAGCTGCATGATCTGTTCCTGATAGACGAGAATGCCGTAGGTATTCGACAGAATCTCTTCCATCTCCGGCACGATATATTCGACCGGCTTCTTGCCGTGATAGCGGTCAATGAAGTCGTCCACCATCCCGCCGTCGAGCGGCCCCGGTCGGTAGAGCGCGTTCAAGGCCGAGAGGTCTTCGATGGATTTCGGCTTGAGCTTGCGACAAATCTCCTGCATTCCCGACGACTCAAATTGGAAGATCGCTTCCGTATGACCCTGCGCGAAAAGCTCGTAAGACTTCGCGTCGTCGAGAGGGATTTCAGACCAGACGATTTCGCGCCCGTGCATCTCCGTGATCGTCTTGCAGCATTGATTGATGATGGAGAGCGTCGTCAGTCCGAGAAAATCCATCTTGAGCATCCCGGTCTTCTCAAGGTCGGACATCTCGAACTGCGTCGTTAATTCCTGTTTGTGGCTGACGGCGACGGGAATCAACTCTTCGAGCGGCTGCGGCGAGATGACGACGCCTGCCGCGTGGACGGACGAGTGGCGCGCGCAGCCTTCGAGACGGCGCGCGATTTCAATCACCTTCTTCGTCTGCGCGTTGTTCTCGACGGCCTGCTTCAACTCCGGCACGCTTTCAAGAGCCTGCGTGATGGAGACGTTGCGCCCGCGCACGGGCGGCGGGATGAGCTTCGCGATTTTTTCCACGTCGGCGTAAGGCATATCGAGCGCGCGCCCCACGTCCTTAATCGCCGCCTTCGAGGCCATCGTCCCGAACGTGATGATCTGGCAGACGGATTCGCGACCGTAGAGTTGCGTGACGTGATTGATGACCTCTGCGCGGCCATGCACGCAAAAGTCTATGTCTATGTCGGGCATCGAGACGCGCTCAGGATTCAGGAAACGCTCGAAGAGCAAGTCATACTGAATCGGATCAACGTCCGTGATCTCAAGACAGTAGGCGATTAAGCTCCCGGCAGCACTGCCACGTCCCGGGCCGACGGGAATTTTTCTGTCCTTCGCGAACTTGATGAAGTCCCAGACGATGAGAAAGTAACTGGGGAAGCCCATCTGCTTGATGACGGCGATCTCGCGCGAGACTCGTTCCTGATATTCGCCGAGACTGTGCTTGAGCGTGCTGTTGGCGATCATCTCGTCCCAGACGGTCGCGCGCCGTTTTTCGTAGCCCTGACGGATGACTTTCTCGAAATATTCGTCAATCGTTAAGTCGCTCTCTTCGGGCGGAATCGGGTAGATGGGCAGTTGATTTTCGCCGAGCGAGAGTTTGAGGTCACACATCTCCGCGATGTCGAGCGTGCGCGTCACGGCGTCGGGGATGTGCGAGAAAATCTCATTCATCTCTTCCGGCGTGCGGACGTACCACTGCGGGCCGCCGAAGCTCATGCGGTTCACGTCGTTGACGGTCTTGCCCGTGCCGATGCAGAGCATCACGTCGTGCGCTTCGTAGTCGTCTTTGAACAGATAATGCGCGTCATTGGTGGCGACGAGCGGGATGCCGGATTTTTTCGAGAGCGCGATGAGATTGGTATTTATCTTCTGCTGCTCTGTGAGTTGGTGATCCTGTATCTCTAAGAAATAATTTCCCTTGCCGAGTATGTCCTGAAACTCCTGCGCGGACTTCTCCGCTTCCTCCAGACGGTCGTGGACAAGGTGCTGCTGCGGCACGCCTGAGAGACAGCCGGAGAGTCCGATGATGCCGTCGCTGAATTGCGCGAGCAACTCGCGGTCAATGCGCGGCTTGCGATAGAAGCCTTCCTTGAACGCTTTCGACGTGAGCCGCACGAGGTTGTGATAACCGACATTGTCCTTCGCGAGCAGGATCATGTGGTTGTAAGGCTTCTCGCCCTTGCGCGCGTCCTTCTTATCGTGCCTGCTACCGGGCGCAAGATAGACCTCGCATCCAATAAGCGGTTTCACGTCGTGCGCCTTCATCTCTTTATAAAAAGAGACTGCGCCGTACATGTTGCCGTGATCGGTCATGGCGCAGGCCGGCATTCCCAGCGCTTTCACACGCTCGGCGAGCGGCTTAATCTGAATCGCGCCGTCGAGCAGGGAATAGTCTGTGTGGAGATGGAGGTGTACGAAGTTATTTTTTGACATCGCGAGTGGCAGGAAGCGGGCTTCGATTTCGTCCGACGGTCTTTCCATCGGTCTTTTCTTTGAAGGCGCGGACAACTCTTTCTGCCCGCGCCCTCAGAGAAAAATCTTACTTCGCGGCGGGTTTGTACTTGGCGATCAACTCGTCCAGCCCCGCCGTCGAATTGTTGTGGCGATACTTGTAATAATTTTCGAGGCCGGGCTTGATCTGCTCGCGAATTTGTTGGAACTCCGGCTTGTCGCCGGCCAGCCCCGTGGCCTGCGCGTACAACTCGATCACTTTGTCCAACTGCGCCTGCGCCTGTGTCAGCGTCGCGGCGTCGTGCGTCGTCTGGTACTGCTTCGCCAGCGTCGTGTATTCATCTTCGCCCATGTTGCCGAGCACGCCATAGACGAACGGGTCGGATGTCTTGAGCGCGACGGCTTTCTCCAAATCCGCTTTCGCTTCGGCGTTGTTGTTCGTCCGCAGCGCAAGGATGCCGAGGTTACGGTAGAGATCGGGGAGCCGCACGGTCTTATATTCCTGCCACATCGTTGCGTCCAATCCTTCAGACATCTTGTCCGCCTCGATTAACTCAATCGCCTTCATGCCGTACTGCCGGCTCTGCGCGGCATACTTCAAATTGTTGTGCGCGCCTTCGTTCGAGCCGGTGATGGCGAGCCGCGTCAGGGCTTGCACGCTGTTCGGATTCTTTTCGATGTAGATCGCGCCGACACGGAAAGCGTCGTCGAGACGGTTGGCGTCAACGTAGGCGTCGAGCAACACGGGGTTGATGTAGGCGTACTCCGCCGGGTCATTGAAGACGGTCAGATACTTCTCGCCGAGCGCGACTTGCTGCGCCGTATCCTTCTCGGCGTGAATTTGCCCGGCGAGATATTGAGCGACCTCCGCGCGCTTCACGCTCTTCGGATATTTCTTGACGTAGTCGCTCGCCAACTGAAGCTTCGCCGCCGCGCCCGCCGTGTCCTGAATCTTATTCAGCGTCTTCGCCTCGTCAGCGGACATGTTCGCCTGCGCGCCTTGCTTCTTGTCCGCATCACCGCCGCTGCTCTTACTTTTATCTTTATCCTTGCTCTTGTCTTTATCTTTTTTGTCGTCCTGAGTCGCCGACACCGTCGCGACGAAAGCATGACGGACTGCCAACACCGACGACGTTTGCGACGCCAGAGCCGCCGTCGCCCACAGAGAAACGCACGCCAGCACAGCGCACATACACGAAAGTAATTTATGTCTCACCGCTTGGACTCCTGTTGGTTTGATTTGTTGACCCGCGAACTAATGTCGCCAGCTTACACCAATGAAAAGCAATGCGGAATGCGGAGTGATGAATGATGAATGAAAGCGAAGAATCTCCGCCCATCTATTCATCATTCATCATTCCGCACTCATCATTTGCCTTCTTCACGCTCTGCCCGCGACTTCGCCCGTCTGCGTGTTGACGCGCACGACTTCACCCTCTTTGATGAAGAGAGGCACGCGCACTTCGAGGCCGGTCTCTAACGTCGCGGGCTTGGTGTCGCGCCCGGCGGCGGTGTCGCCCTTGATGCCCGGCTCCGTGCGCGTGATCGAGAGTTCGACGAACTGCGGCAGTTGCATCGCCGCCGCCGCGCCTTTGTACTTGAGAATTTGCAGCGTCACGCCTTCTTTCAGATAACCGCGTTCGTCGCCCACCTGCTCGTCCGGCAAAGTGAACTGTTCGTAGCTCGACTCGTCCATGAAATGATAGCCGTCGGCGTCCGCGTAGAGATACGAGACGGGCGCGATCTCCACGTCCGGCTCGGCGAATTTTTCGCTTGAGCGAAAACTTTTTTCCAGCACCGCGTTCGTCAAGAGTTGACGCAGACGTGTTCGCACCATCGTCGCCGCCCCGCGCGCCGTCGGCGAGGCGAAGAACACTTCGACGACCGTGTAAGGCTGCCCGTCAACTTCGATCAGCATCTTCCGCTTCAGATCGTTCGCCCCGATAAGTGCCACTCTGTTGCTCCCTCGTGTTTCAAATTTTCATCCGGTCGGTTTCGTCACGCCGCGAGTTTCTCTCCGCTCGTCTCACACATTTTCGCACGCGCCCGGATGCCGCGCGATGATGTCCGCCGGCTGCCGTTTTCGTCAAGCGGCCTCGCATTAACGCACACGTCCGCCGCGCTCGCCATCTGTCGGAAATTTATTGCGCTCTCCATCAATGACAGAGGCCGCGAAGTCGTATTTTCCTGCCAATGTGCCCCGGAAGAGTGTGGAACGGCTCTTGCCATAACGGGCGTGGCTGAAATTTATTTCGTTTATCTAATGGAGGAGACTCTCTTGAAAATTAAATTCTACGCATTATGCATGTCGCTCGTGTTCGCACTCGCACCGCTGACGCACGCCGTCGCACAAACCACGAACGGGCAGGGCAACTGGTCTGCCGTCCAGACGCTTTCGTCAGGCGACAAGTTAAACATCGAGATGAAGAGCGGCGAGCGCATCGAGGGCAAGTTCAGCAGCGCGACCGACGCCACGCTCGCGGTCAAACAAGACGGCAAGAGCACGACGCTTGACCGCGCAGACATTCGCCGCGTCTCGCGCACGCATGGTTCTTCGCGAACGAAGTGGGCGCTCATCGGCGCAGGCGTCGGCGGCGGAGCGGGCGCAGGCGCGGGCGGCTACGCCATCGCGCGCGGCTCGGAAAACGTCGGCTTCATTCCCGGCGGCGCAGCGCTCGGCGCGGCCATCGGCGCAGGCATTGGCGCAGCCATCGGCAAAAGCAAAAGAAGCGTCGTCATCTACGAATCGAACTAATTCTTACGGAGGCTGAGAGATGTGTCTGACACAGAGCGAGCTAATATTCTACTGGGTTTTATTCCTGCTGGTGCTGCCTTTGCTCGGTTTAGTTGGCTTTATCCTGTCTGTCATCAAACTCAATAACACGATGCAGAAGAGGCGGGAGCGGAGAGAAGCCGTCGTCACGTCTATGTAATGAATTTTCGTGCAAAGCCGTGACAACTAAGAACGCGCCTTTCAATCTTGCACGAGATTGAAAGGCGCGTCGTCGCATCCGCCGAACTAAATTCTGTCGCGTCCTCAACTCTTATCCGCCGACGCGATCATAGTCGTACTTCAATGCCGCATCCGACGCGCGCACGCTAATCACGACGGACTTCGACGCGGGCGTGTTGCTTTTCTCCGCGACACTGCGGATGGGGACGAGCACGTTCGTCTCTGGAAAGTAAGTCGCCGCGCAACGTCTCGGAATCGGAAAGGGGACGACGATGAAACGACGCGCCGTGCGCTCCTCGTCGCCCTCGAAGTGGCTGACGAGATCAACGATTTGTCCCGCTGATAATCCTTGCTCCGCGATGTCTTCCGCGTTGAGAAAGACGACGCGCCGCTCGTTGTGGACGCCTCGATAACGGTCGTCGAGTCCGTAGATGGTCGTGTTGAATTGATCGTGGCTGCGGATCGTCATCATCAACAACTGGCCGGGCTGAAGGTCGTGGCGCGGCAATTCGTGGACGGTGAAATGAGCCTTGCCGTCCTCTGTCTCGAAGTCGCCTGTGCGCGCGCCGTTCGGCAAATAAAAGCCGCCGGGTTCGCGCACGCGACGCGCGTAATCGTCGCAACCCGGAATGACGCGCGCGATTAAATCGCGAATGCGGTCGTAGTCGGCGGCGCACGCTGTCCAGTCAACCTCGCTTCGCTTGCCGAGCGTCGCCTGCGCGAGTCCGGCGACAATCGCCGTCTCGCTCAAGAGATGTTCGGATGCCGGAGTCAAACTCCCGCGCGAGCTATGCACGACGCCCATCGAATTTTCCACGCTGATGAACTGCGCGCCCGACGCTTGCACGTCCATCTCGGTGCGACCGAGACACGGCAGAATCAAAGCCTGATCGCCGGTGACGAGATGCGCGCGATTGAGCTTCGTCGAGACGTGCGCGGTCAGGCGGCATCGTGTCAGAGCATCGGCGGTGTAAGCGGTGTCGGGCGTGGCGGAGAGAAAGTTGCCGCCGAGCGCGAAGAAAATCTTGACCGCGCCCGCGTGCATCGCCTTGATCGTCTCGACGGTGTCGAAGCCGTGACGGCGCGGCGGCTCGAAGTTGAACTCGCGCGCGAGTGCGGAGAGAAAAACTTCCGACGGGCGTTCCCAGATGCCCATCGTGCGGTCGCCCTGCACGTTCGAGTGGCCGCGCACGGGACACGCGCCCGCGCCGGGCTTGCCGATTTGCCCGCGCAGCAAAAGCAGATTGACGATCTCTTGAATATTCGCGACGGCGTTTTTGTGCTGCGTCAACCCCATCGCCCAGCAGACGATGGTTCGCGACGATTCGATAAAAACGCGCGCCGCTTCCGCGATTAACTCACGCGAGACGCCGCACCCCTCGACGATTTCATCCCAACTGATTTCTTCAAGCGCACGCGCGAACTCTGCAAAGCCGGTCGTCTTGTCGGCGATAAATTTTCGGTCGAGCACCGCGCCCCCACGCCGCGAATCTTCCGCCAGCGCCTCTTTCATCAAGCCCTTCAAAAGCGCCACGTCGCCGTTGATGCGGACGGGCAGAAAGAGGTCTGCGAGTTGCGTGCCGCGCCCCAACACGTCGAGCGCGCTCTGCGGATGCTTGAAGCGTCTGAGGCCGGTTTCAGGAAGCGGGTTGATGTGGACGATGCGGCAGCCGCGTTTCTTCGCCTCCTGCAACGCCGTCAACATGCGCGGATGATTCGTGCCCGGATTCTGTCCGATGATGAAGATGGCTTCGGCGAGATTGAAATCTTCGAGCGTGACGGTTCCCTTGCCGATGCCGATGGTCGCCGTCAGAGCCGCGCCGCTCGACTCGTGGCACATGTTCGAGCAGTCGGGCAGATTGTTCGTGCCGAACTGGCGGACGAAAAGTTGATAGAGAAATGCCGCCTCGTTCGACGCGCGCCCGGATGTGTAGAAGGCCGCTTCATCCGGCGACGCGAGCGCGTTGAGTTCGCGCGAGAGAAACTCGAACACTTCATCCCAAGCGAGCGGCTCGTAATGCGTCGCCCCGCGCCGCAAGATCAGAGGGTGCGTGATGCGCCCCTGTTTGCCGAGCCAGTAGTCGGATTTTTCCGAAAGCTCCGCGACGCTCCACTGTTTGAAAAAATCCGGCGTCACGCGCCGCGTCGTCGCTTCTTCGGCGACGGCCTTCGCGCCGTTCTCGCAAAACTCCGCGTGCGAGCGTTCGCCGTCCGGATCAGGCCACGCGCAGCCCGGACAATCGAAACCGTCTTTCTGGTTGAGACGCAAAAGCGTCCGCGCGCCGCGCACCGCGCCCATCTCGCGCCACGCATGTTTGACGCTCGACCACACCGCCGGCACGCCGCCCGCGACTTCCGCACTCTCTGTAATTTTCACTTCGCCCGTGAAGTCTTCCGGCGTCAACGCGCTCACGCGCCCGTGCTCTCCGGCGTGCGATAAGACAGAGGTTGCGTCTTGCGCGAGAGAGGAGACGCTCGCACGCGAGTCTCTCTCGTCGCGCATCTCTCGCTCGTCGCGGTAATGCGTGTCCTCGCCGGTGTCGTAGTGAGACGGCTGTGCGGCGGACGCGCTCTCCGTCGCCGCGTCGCCCTGTACGTTGGTGTCCGTCAACTCGGTTGGCTCTTTGCGTATGCTCATCTGGCTCGCGTCTCGAATGAGTCCGAAGTTTACTGTAACCAATCAAGTTTAAGAAACGATAAACCTGGAACGCCATGCGCGGAAATCAAAGCATCACGCTCTTTCATTCCATATTCATCACTCTATCACTCATCATTTCCCGCAGTGGCACTGGAGTTGATTGTTAACTTCAAAAATGCCGCTCGCACGTATCGTTATCGTCCAAGCGGCGCAAAAACTTTTGACACATTTCGAGGAGGGATACAATGGACGCTATTGCATTATTGAAGGCCGATCACGAAAAGGTTGCGGGGATTTTCGAGAAGCTGGAGCCGACGACCGAGCGCGCAACCAAGACGCGCGAAGAGTTGTTCGCCGATCTCAAGATGAATCTTGACATCCACGCGCACATCGAGGAGACGATTTTTTACCCGGCCATTAAAGAGGCTGCGGCCACGCACGACATCGTCCTCGAAGGATTCGAGGAGCATCACGTCATCAAGGTGCTGCTCGGTGAATTGGCGACGATGCCCGTTGACACGGAAGAGTGGGGCGCGAAGGCGAAAGTTTTGAAAGAGAACGTCGAGCATCACGTCGAGGAAGAAGAGGGTGAGATGTTCCCCGCGGCACGCAAGGTGTTAGGTAAAGAGAAGATCGAAGAACTCGGCACGCGCATGGAAGCCGAGAAGCAGAACCAGAAGAAGCAAATGGGCGCGGCTGGCTAAGAGCGAATGCAATGATGAATGCGGAATGATGAGTGATGAATATCAAGGCAAGGCTCTTGTCTTCATTCATCGTTCATCATTCCGCATTCATCATTTGCTTTTCAGAGTTCCTGCGGGACGTTCACGCCTGCGAGCAGGCCGCGCGCCTTGAAGAACCTGAGCAGTTCCGTCGCCAGCAGACGGTGGCCGAGATGGTTCGGATGAATCAACTCGCCGAACAAAGCCTCATTCGCCGGATAGTTGTCCTCCATCAATTCCCGAATCTCAAGATAAGGAACATTCGCTTGCTGCGTGGCCGCGCGCAAATCATCGCGGTACTTCGCCATCAGCGCAGCCTCCGTCGGGTTCGTCACCTGATCGCGATAGACCGGCGCGATGACGACGGCACGCGCGCCTTGATTCGCAGAGAGCCGCGCGGCTTCGAGGATGTTGCCGACGAAATCGCTCGCCGACACACGCTGTGTCGGAGCGGTGGCGGGTGGCGCGTTCTTGTTAGCCGTCGCGCGCTTCGACTTGATCCACAGCGTCGCGTGCGTCAGAGCTTGCGAGTGCGACATCAAAGCGCGAAAGGCGATGTGCAAAGTGTCGTCGCTCATCGTCTGTTTGTCGGGCAGTGGGCTGAGATTCACGTCGTTCCAGCCGTAGAGGATGGTCACAACGTCCGGCTGCAACTCTTCGATGTCGCGCCGCAACCACGCGAGTCCCTGCCGGCTCGTGTAACCGGGCACAGCGAGCGGGATGACTTCGATGCGTCGTCCCGGATTGGCAGCGCGCAGAGCCTTCTCCAGCAAGGCCGGATACGGCAGCCACGCGCGGTCGTAATCGTTCGGCCTCGCCGCCCACACGACGGGCACGCGATAGCCGAACGTCACGGAGTCGCCGAGGCACACGACGCGCAGAGCGCCGGGAGTCTTCGCGTTGATCTCGCCGTCGTAGCGCAGGCCGCGCGAATTTGTCGAGACGGGCGTGAAGTCCCAGACGACGTTTGCGAGATTCGGTTTCAGACGCCAGAGCAGGCGCGCATCGCCTTCAAAAATCGTGACGCGCTCGCTGTCACTAAGCGCGAGGCGTTGCTGCGGCGCATCAACCACAGCGTCGAGCATCGAGACGCGCGGGAGCAGCAGGCGCGTCCCCGCTTCGACTGCAAATAACGCGAGCGCGAAGATTAAATAAGGCACGGCGAGAAACAACAAACGACGCGAGGGCGACAGTCGCCGCGTCACGTTTTCGTCGTCTGCCGAATGCGCCGTCATGCCCGCGTCGCCGTCGTCGTCCGTTCGTGCCGCATCCTCGCTCGCCGTCGTTGCGGTCGAGACACTGCGCTGATGCTTTTCCGTTTTTAATGAGCGCCGCTTCGCTTTCATCCGTCCCCCATCGCGCGTTGAGCCGCCGGAGACGACGCACGCGAATCTCTACATCGTGATTGCTCGCTGTGCATCATACCGCGCCGCGCGATTGTCCGTATCCTTGAAAAGGTGTGTGGCTGCTTTTGTCAGTACCGCGAGCGGTAGCGAGCGGGTATAGCTAAGTGAGCAGACCCGCTCGCTACCGCTCGCGGTACTGATAGAGATGCCTTGCGTCCCCGCGTAGTCATATCCAAGCGCAAGCTGTCACGGATTTTCTCTCCTCCCTTTTACTTTTGCCTTTCCATCGCCGGATTGATAGATTCTGCGACGCTAATTACATTCAACAGTTTGAGGAGCACGCTGAAGATGAGCTTGATCGAATCAGTGCAGGCGCGCGAGATACTCGACTCGCGTGGCAACCCGACCGTCGAGGCGGAAGTGATGTTGATCGGCGGCGAGTTGGGACGCGCCGCCGTCCCTTCGGGCGCATCAACCGGCGAGCACGAGGCTGTGGAGCTGCGCGACGGCGACAAGAAACGCTACGGCGGCAAGGGCGTACTCAAGGCTGTCAGGAATATCAACGATCTCATCGCGCAGGAAGTCGAAGGCATGGACGCGCTCGACCAGGCGGAACTCGACGCCGCGCTCATCGCGCTCGATGGCACAAAGAATAAATCGAAGCTCGGCGCGAACGCACTGCTCGCCGTCTCGCTTGCCGTCGCGCGCGCGGCGGCGACGTACCTTGAAATTCCGCTCTATCGTTATCTCGGCGGCGCGAACGCGCGGACGCTGCCCGTCCCGATGATGAACATCATCAACGGCGGCGCGCACGCCGACAACAACGTGGACTTTCAGGAGTTCATGGTCGTGCCTGCCGGAGCGGAGAGTTTCACGCACGCGCTGCAAATCGGCGCGGAAGTTTTCCACGCGCTCAAGAGTGTGCTGAAGAAGAAGGGTTACGCGACGAGCGTCGGCGACGAAGGCGGCTTCGCGCCGAACCTGCGCTCGAACGAGGAAGCGATTGAGACGATTCTCGAAGCCGTCTCGCAGGCCGGTTACAAGGCCGGCACAGACCTCCACATCGCGCTCGACCCGGCGGCCAGCGAGTTCTACGACGGCAAGCATTACGTCTTCAAAAAATCCGACAAACGAAAATTGACCGGCGTCGAGATGGTCGCTTACTGGAAGTCCTGGGTCGAGCAGTATCCGATCATCTCGATTGAAGACGGGATGGCCGAGAACGATTGGGACGGCTGGAAACTGTTGACGGACGAGATGGGCGCGCAGGTTCAACTCGTCGGCGACGATCTCTTCGTCACCAACGTCGAATTTTTACGCAAAGGTATCGAGCGCAAAGTCGCCAACTCGATTCTCATCAAGGTCAACCAGATCGGCACGCTCACCGAGACGCTCGACACGATAGAGATGGCGCGCAATGCGGGGCGCACCGCCGTCATCTCGCACCGTTCCGGCGAGACCGAAGACACTTTTATCGCAGACCTCGCCGTCGCCACCAACGCCGGACAGATCAAGACCGGCTCGCTCTCGCGCACCGACCGCATCGCCAAATACAACCAGCTTCTCCGCATCGAAGAAGACCTGCGCGGCGCGGCGCGCTTCCCCGGTTACGATGCTTTTTATCAACTCGATTCTTCGTCACGCAAAGAAACGGACGGGAAGGGGTCACGCTCCGTGCAGAAGAAAGCGCGTGCGAACAAGAAATAATTTCGAGGAGTGTGATTCATTGACCGACAAACGTGTCTCGCCGCTCGCGCTCATCATTCTCGATGGCTTCGGCTATAGCCCCGCGCGTGAAGGCAACGCCGTCGCACTGGCCGAGATGCCGTTCTACGACGAAGTGCGCGAGAAGTATCCGCATACTTTAATTGAGGCGTCGGGCACATGCGTTGGGCTGCCGTCCGGCGTGATGGGCAACTCTGAAGTCGGCCATCTCAACATGGGTTCGGGGCGCGTGATTATGACCGACATCCGGCGCATTGATTACGCGATTGAGACGGGCGCGTTCTTCGCGAACGACGCCATAGTCGCCGCGATGGACGAGGCGAAGCGACACGACCGCGCCTTGCATTTGATGGGGCTGCTCTCGGACGGACTCGTCCATTCGTCGCAGGAGCATCTCTACACTCTGCTCCGCATGGCGAAAGATCGCGGCTTGCAGCGTGTCTATGTCCATTGCTTTTTAGACGGGCGCGACGTGCCGCCGATGTCGGCTTATGGTTACGTCGAGGCTCTGCAAGTGAAGATCGCGGAGATCGGTTGCGGGCGCATCGCTTCCGTCGTCGGGCGTTACTACGCGATGGACAGGGATGCGCGTTGGGAGCGCACCGAGCGCGCTTACAAATTACTCGTCGAGGCCGTCGGCGAGCGAGCGGTTGATCCCGTCGAAGCGATTAAGCGTTCATACGAGCGCGGCCTGACGGATGAGTTCGTCGAACCCGTCGTCTGCACGAACGAGCACGGCGAGTCGGTCGCGACGATTGAAGACGGCGATTCATGCATCTTCTTTAACTATCGTTCCGACCGCGCGAGACAAATCACACGCTCGCTCGCCATCGAAGGCTTCGACGAGTTCGCCGTCACGCATCGCCCGCGCGTCTCTTACGTCTGCTTCACTCTCTACGACAAAACTTTCGCGCTGCCCATCGCCTTTCCGCAACTGCAACACACGAACATTCTCGCCGACGTGTTCGCGAGCGTCGGCATCAGCAACTATCGCGTCGCCGAGACGGAGAAGTACGCGCATGTCACATACTTTTTCAACGGCGGGACGGAGCGAGAGTTTCCCGGCGAGCGTCGCCTGCTCGTGCCTTCGCCGAAGGTCGCGACTTACGATTTGCTGCCGGAGATGTCCGCCTACAAGGTCACGGACAAACTCTTGCGCGCCATCGAAGAGCGCGACACGGATGTCTTCATCGTCAACTTCGCCAACACGGACATGGTCGGGCACACCGGCAATCTGGCGAAGACCATCGAGGCCGTACAGCACGTTGACACCTGTCTCGGCTGGATTACCAAAGCTCTGCGCGCGGCGCGCGGGCGTTGTCTGATCACCGCCGACCACGGCAACTGCGAGCAGATGCTCGACCCGAAGACGGGGCAGCCGCACACCGCGCACACATCGAACCCCGTGCCCTTTCACTTGATTGACGAAGCCTCGCGCGGCGTCAAACTCCGTGCGGACGGCGCGCTCGAAGATGTCGCGCCGACGATGCTCGCGCTGCTCGGACTCGACAAGCCCGCCGAGATGTCCGGGCGCGACCTGCGCGAAATTTAGAGCGTGACGCTCAAACTCAGTTACACTTGCTGACCAATATGATTCGACAGAGATTCGTCTTCATCGTCTTCGTCATCGCCCTCGTGCTCTTCATCGTGCTCTCGGTCGTGCTGCTGCGATACGTCGGGCGGCGCGCGATGGAGCAGACGCCGCCGCAACCCGGCCCGAACGTCGAGCGGCTCGCGCCCGCCGACCTCAACATCGCGCTCGGCAATCCGAGCGACGCGACGACCGACGCGAGCAACAAGAACAACTACCTGCTCGTCAGGCCGCAGTTCGCGCTTTCATACAACAACGAGAAGGGCGAGGCGAACTGGGTGAGCTGGCATCTGCAAGCCACAGACATCGGAGATGTCGAGCGGCAAAACAACTTTCATCCCGAAGCGAACTTGCCTGTGGGCTTCAAGCGCGTCACGCCGTCCGATTACACCGCGACGAGCTACGACCGCGGACACCTCTGCAACTCGAAAGACAGAACCACCACCGAAGACGACAACTCCGAAACTTTCAGCATGGCGAACATGCTGCCGCAGACGCCCGACCTCAACCGGCACGTCTGGGAGCAACTCGAATCTTATAGCCGCACGCTGGCGCGAGGGGGCAACGAGTTGTACATCGTCGCTGGCGGCTACGGCACACTGAAAACCATCGGGCGCGCGAACAAAGTCAACGTGCCGACTAATTGCTGGAAAGTCCTGCTCGTCTTGCCGCAGGGCAGCGACCTCGCACAGAACGCAGGGCGCGCGCGCGTGATCGCCGTTGACATGCCGAACGTGCAGGGCATCGCGCTCGATTCGTGGCAGAAATACATCACGACCGTCGCCGACATCGAAGGGAAAACCGGCTATCACTTCTTCACGGATTTGCCTGCGGAAGCGCAGAACGCGCTTAAGTCGAAGAGAGACGCGGGCACACCATAGCAGCGGCGCGCACGACGACGGGCAGAAGGTGTGTGTTTGAAATCGAGAAGGTTGAGGTGAAGAAGGATGAGAGCGAACCAAACGCGCTTTCAGCTTTCCACTACTTTCGTCGTGATGCCGATGAGATCGCCTGACGCTGCCTTGCCGATGACGTACACGTCCGCTTCCGTCTCGCCGACTTTATAGACTCTGATGTCGCTCAGATTGTCCTTGAGCGTTTGCACGAGTTGCTGAAACTGCTTCACGGTCTCGCGCTCTTCGGGACTTTGCCAATCCTGTTCCTGCGTGGCATTGCTGAAAGTGCTGTCAAGCTCGACTTCCTTCACCGGCGCGCTCGCATCTGACTTCTTCGCGGCCACGATATCTTGCGGAGCGGCTGCCTGTTGCGCCTTCGTCGGCACGAACACCTTGACCGGATAATCCGACTCACTCTGAAACATCAAGCCTTTCGTGAGCTTTCTCAACTGCTGCACGAGAGACGCCTTATCATCGCTCATAAAAATCATTCCCCACAAAATCAACAATCTGAATGTTCATTAGAGCGGATTTCGTTTGACTGTACGGTAGGCTGTCAGCCTGCCACCAACTGTGTGCGCGCGGCAGGCTGACAGCCTACCGTACATTGATTTGCAAACCGCTCTAAGCCCCGTGAATCTGCGGAAAATAATATCACAGCAACCAAAGCTGATCTGAAAGTTGGCAAAGATAAACAGTGAAGGTGGATATTTGAGTTGCACTTTTTATCCGTCAACGCGCCTCGCCATTCAACACCGAACGCGATTTGACGTTAGAATAACGAGCGATGAACTTCGACCCGCGAAACATTCTCGTCATTGACTTCGGACAGCTCGGCGACGTGGTCTTGAGCCTGCCCGCGCTCGCCGCCATCCGTCACAGATTTCCGCGCGCGCGTATCACGGTCGCGGTGGGGCGCGCGGGCGGCGACGCCGTCGTCGAACTCTCCGGCCTCGCCGACGAAGTGCTGGCGGTGGATCGCGTCGGGCTGCGCGACGGGCCGAAGCTGCTCTCCGTCTTTCGCATCGGCCAATTATCGCTCGACGTGCGCCGCCGCAAATTCGATTTCGTGATTGACCTCCACAGCCTCTCGGAGACGAACCTGCTCGGCTTTCTCTCCGGCGCGCCGCAACGCCTCTACGCCCGACGCCCCACGCGCTCGCTCGATTACCTTTCCAACTTTCGCCCGCAAGCGCCCGTCGAAGACCGCAACAAGCACGCGATAGATCGCTACCTCGACGTGCTCGCGCCGCTCGAAGCGAGCGACGTGTCGCGCCTGCCCCGCCTGCCCGTGCGCGATGAAGACAGGCGCGTCATCGAAGCCTTGTTGAAAAAAGCGAAGGCGGGAACGGACGCGCCGCTCGTCGGCATCTTTCCCGGCGCGGGACACGCGAGCCGTTGCTGGCCGCTCGCGCGCTTCGCTGAACTCGCGCACGCGCTTGAACGCAACGACGGCGTGCGCGTCGTCCTCTTCGCAGGGCCGGAGGAGCGCGAACTTGTGCGTCAGGCGCGCGCTCTGTTTCCCGCTTCGACGATTTTTTTCGACCGCCTGACCATCCCGCAACTCGCGGCGGCGGCGCAGCACTTGGCCGTCTTCGTCTCGAACGACACGGGGCCGATGCACATCGCGGCGGCGGCGGGCACGCCCGTCGTCATCGTGATGGCGCATCACCCGATGTTCAGTTCCTACATCCCTCCCGGCGAGCGTCACCGCGTCGTCCACGCGCGCGCGATCACGGACATCACGCCCGGCGAAGTTTATGACGTGACCCGCGCCGCGTTCACGGCGGAGCGCACGGCATCGCTCTTTTCCAGCTAGAAGCACACGTTGACAAATAGATGACGGTAAGCTTATCCGACACACGACGACGCTCACTGCTCTACGGCGGAGCCACACTCTTTGTGCTCTTTCTCGCCGTCGTCGCGCTGCCCGCCTATCTCATTAACCTTCAAGCGCGCAATGTTCCAACGGCGACAAGCGACGCTTCCATCACCAACGTCAAAGGCCAAACCGCTTCGTCGTCATCGTCACCCGCAAGAAGCGGCAGCGCGACGCGCGAGGCGGACGCGCAACTCGCACGCGCCATTGACAAAGCGATTGACGAAGGCGAGTTCACGTCGGCGCGTTGGGGCGTCCACGTCGTTTCTCTACGCGACGGGCGCGTGCTCTACGCGCGACACGCCGGCGAATTGTTTATCCCCGCTTCGAACATGAAACTCTACACGACCGCCGTCGCGCTCGATTTGCTCGGCGCGGACTATCGCTGGCGCACGTCCGTCTTTGCCGCCGCGCCGGACGCAAGCGGCACAGTGGCGGGCGACATTGTGCTTTACGGGCGCGGCGCACCAGCCCTGCGCTCGCGCGACACGCGCGCAGGGCCGTCGCATCTGAGCGCGCTCGCCGAAGAGCTTTATCGTCGCGGAGTGCGGCGCGTGCGGGGCGGCATCGTCGGGGATGAAAGTTATTTTCGCGGCGAGATGCTCGGCGACGGCTGGCTGTGGCAGGACGCGCAGTGGTACTACGGCGCGCAAGCCTCTGCGCTCTCGATTGACGACAACGAGATGACCGTCAGCGTCGCGCCGGGCGTCAAAGTAAATGACCCTGCCGTCGTCACGCTCATCCCGGCGAGCGATGACGTGCATGTCACGAACGACATGAAAACCGTCGAGCGCGGCGCGCGTCCCGCCATCGGCATCACGCGCGAAACTTCATCGAACGAGGTGCGCGTGTGGGGCGAGTTCCCCGCCGGCGGCAACGCTTACAGCGTGCGGCTGTCTGTGTATCGCCCCGCGCTCCGCGCCGCGCGTCTCTTCCGCGAAGCTTTGCGCGCGCGCGGCATCGAAGTCAACGGCGAGGCGCGCGTGATTGATGCGCGCACGATGAGCGACAACGCGCGGCTCGACACTTCACACGCCGTCGAGTTGGCCGCCGTCAGCAGCCAGCCGCTCGGCGAAGTCGTGCGCGAGACGGACAAGGAGAGTCTCAACCTTCAGGCTGAACTGATCTTGCGCGCCATCGGCAAAGAGCGCGGCGGCGGAGGTATCACCAGTGGCAACAACAATGCGTCCGTCCCGGCCAACCCTGCTGACGCCGCCACGACGCCCGACACTGCAAACGCTCCCCGTTCGCGCAACACGGACGAGGCCGGACTCGCCGTCGTGCGGCGCTGGCTTGAGGAACAGGCGGGAGCGCGCGTGGAAAATCTCGCGCTGCATGACGGCTCCGGCCTCTCGCGTCTCGACCTCATCACGCCCGAAGCGACCACCCGCCTGCTCGCGCGCATGTCGCACACAGCCTCCGCAGACATCTTCCGCGACGCGCTGCCCGTGGCGGGTCTCGACGGGACGCTGGCCTATCGTCTGCGCGGCACACCCGCCGCAAATAAGGTCGAGGCCAAGACCGGCTCGCTCACCTACGTCAACGCTCTCTCCGGCTACGCGCAGACCGCAGATGGCGAGCCGCTTGCCTTCTCAATCATCTGCAACGACAACACGCGCCCCGCTTCCAGCACGCGCGCCATTGACTCAATCGCCGCTCTGCTCGCCTCGTATCCGCAAATTAAGCCGGAAAAATGAGAGTTTTCTTATCTCTCAAACTTTTTTGCCCGTCTTTCATGTTTAATCTGGACAAGCCGTGTTTAATATGTATAATACTTTTGCTGCCCGAAAAGCGTTACGCGGGCGGCAAACACGTACCATGGGTTTTCTCAGAAATGCGCTCTGGATTGAAGACCGAAGGGGAAAACAAGCTGTAGTTCCTCATACCGCTTGCACGACTTGCCCGGCATTCCCGCCGCGAAAATCTCATTGAATACGACGAGAGCAGTTGCACGCCGACAGGCGCGTCCGGCGCTCTTGAATTCTTCCCGGCGAGATTCCTACCTTTTCCAGGCAGTCGTTTGAACGGCTCACGAAGGCTTCGCAATCCGGCTTCCAGCTAAGTCCAACTCTTCCGCGCCGTGATTGACGCCCGCGTCCCATTACCCCTTGACGGCTCAAACCCATTCCAAACTTCAGGAGTATCTGTCATGCCGAAACGAATACACATCTCCCTGCCCGTCGTTCTGCTGCTACTGCTTTCCTCCGTTGCGCCTGCCCTCGCGCGCGGCGCGTTTTCGTCGCCCGGAGCATTCCGCCTCTTCTCTCCTTTGTCTTTGTCGCTCATCGCTAATGACAGGGAACAGGATGGACTGTCGGGGCCTGTGCGTCGTGTGAAGACCGAGACGGCGAAAATTACCGTCAAGAACGGAAAGCCGGTCGAGGCTCCGCGCGTGGTGTTGGAAACGACGACCTACGACAACAAAGGCGCGAAGGTTGACAACGCATACTTCCTCGCCGCCGGCGGCTCACTGACGGGCAAAGAAGTTTACAAGTACGACGACAAGGGCAACATGGTCGAGATGACCCTGCACAACGAAGACGGGACGCTCGCCGCCAAGGAAGTTTACTCCTACGAGTTGGATGCCCTCGGCAACTGGACGAAGATGACGACCTCTGTGGCGATCATCGAAGGCGGCAAACTCTCTTTCGAGCCGAGCGAAGTTTCCTATCGCACCATCTCTTACTTCCTCGACGAAGCGACGCTGGCGAAGATGTCGAACAATAGTGCGCCTGCCGCCACCGGTGCTGCTGCCGTCTCGCCCGCGCCGAACGCCGCCGTTAATTCATCAGCCAATATGAGCGCCGCATCCACGTCGTCGCTGGCCTCATCAGTTCCGGTCAAGTCGCCTGCTGCGGCGAACGCGGCGTCAGCGAAAGAGTTGAACAAGGCCGCGCCAGTCGCGCTGGCTTCGTTGTCTGCGGACAAGTCCGCGGCGGCAGGCAATCCGTCGGCGGTGCCTTTCGCTTCCAACGGAATGTCGAGCAGCAACAGCAGCGGCCCCGTCGTTAAAGCTGACGGCGATGCGCCGGAGCAGATCAGACCCAGAGGCCCGCTCAAGCCCATCTCCGGCGGCATCCTCAACGGCAAGGCATTGAAACTTCCCGCGCCGAATTATCCTGAGATAGCGATCCGCGCACGCACCACCGGCAAAGTCGAGGTCGAAGTTGTGATTGATCTCTCCGGCAAAGTAATCTCCGCGAAGGCTTCGAGCGGCCCCTCGATCCTGCGCGATGCGGCGGAGCGTGCCGCGTTGCAAGCCAAATTCTCGCCGACGCTGTTGACCGGACAGCCCGTCAAAGTCTCCGGCGTCATCACCTACAGCTTCGCTCTCGCACAGTAGCAACCTCCCCTGCGCCGAGACATTTCAAAAAGAAATTACAGCCCCAACCGAAGAGGAACATATATGGCACTGACTGGACAGTTAAGCGACATGTCGCTGGCCGAGTTGATCGAATTTTTCTGCAACCAGCGCAAGACAGGGCGTCTGAAGATTGACTACCAGCGCGGCCACAGCGTCTTCTTCATCAAGGAAGGCGAGTTGGTTGACGCGAAAGTCGGAGCGTTGAGCGGAACCGAAGCCGTCTATTTTTCGCTGACGCTGCCCAACGCCGCGTTCGACTTCAGCCCCGATGTGCTGCCGACGCGCCGGACGATTAAAGAGCCTTGGACGCAGGTCGTCTTGGAGGGCTTGCGCCGTCTCGACGAAGGGATGTCGCCGACAGAGGCGGAAGCCTTCGGCGGCTGGTCTCCGTCCGAAGCCGACATGGCGATCTTCATGGATCAAGTCGAGCGACTCGGCGACGACGGGAGCGGCAAAGCGAAGGCGGGCACGAAGGCCAGCGAAAAAGCTGCGAGCGAGACGCAGGTTCCATTCTCAATGATGGCCGAGAGCGCAGCAGCCGGCGGCGGAGGCCGCAAGAAGTGGATGGTGATGGGCACGGTCGCCGGCGTCGCATTGCTCTGCGCGGCGGCGGCCATTCCCCTCTCCGGCGCGTTCGACAGCAAGCCCGCGCCTGCCCCCGTCGCTGTCAGCGCGCCGCAGCCCGTCGCGCCTGCCGGCGAGGCGACGAACAACGCGGCAGCAAACGACGCGGCGGTTGACTCAGCCGCGCCCGCGACAGAAGCAAGTGCAACTGACAGCAGCGCAGCCGACGCCGCACGCCGCGCGCGTGATGCTCGCGAGCGCAAGGATCGCGAGCGACGCGCCGAAGAACAGGCGAAACAAACGGACGGCAGCGCGCCGTTGAACGCAGACAAGCCCGCGACTCAGGCGGCAACGCCGGCAGCAGTCGCATCCGGGCCAAAGTCCGTGCGCGTCACTGTTAACTACGACGAGCAGGGACGTGTCACACAGGCGTCCGTCGCGGGCGCAAGCCCCGGCGCAGAAGCCTACGGCGGAACGGCTGTGCGCGCCGCGCGCGGCAAACATTTCCCCGCCGGCAAAGCAGGCTCGACTGTGGTGACGATTCCCGTCAACTAGAGCGGATTTCGTTTGAAAGTACGGTAGGCTGTCAGCCTGCCGCGCACACAGTTGGCGGCAGGCTGACAGCCTACCGTACTTTGATTTGCAAACCGCTCTAAGACGGAGAGAACAGGCGCAGGCCAGAGAGATAGATAAACGCGAGGGCGAAAGTTCAGTTCATGCCGGAGAAGGCGTGACCGGACTTTCGCCCTCGCGCTTTATTTCAATCCGACGACGCCAAGCAGCAAGAGCAGTGCGCGCTTGAGTCCCGCGTCGCGACCGCGCGGGTCGTACCATTCTTCGAGCGTGTGCGAGCTGCCGGACGCGCCGCCCGCGCCGATGGTGACGGCGGGCAGTCCGAGCGAGATGGCGACGTTGGAATCGGTCGAGGAGCAATCGAGGCGCGGACGTGCGCCGACGGCGTGCGTCGCTTCGCAGGCGAGACGGACGAGCGCGGAGTCAGCCGCCGTCTCTCCGCTCGGACGGTCGCCGATGAGTTTCAGTTCGATTTCAAGCGGCGGCGACCCGGCACGTCGCGCGGCGTTTTCATCGTCGGTGGCCTCGCGCGCCGCGCGTCGAAAAAAAGCGTCGAGGCGTCCCAACTCTTCCGCCGACTCGGAGCGCAAATCAACGTCCATCGTGGCCTCGCGCGCGATGACGTTGACGCCCGCGCCGCCTTCGATGCGACCGACGTTGAAGGTCGTGCGCGGCGACTTCGGCGCGGGATAAGTTGAAAGACGCGCGACGGCGCGACCGAGCGCGTGGACGGGGTTGGCCGCGCCGAAGTCGCCCCACGAATGCCCGCCCGTCCCCGCATAGCGCACGCGATAACGACGCGAGCCGAGCGCGGTGTTCGTGATGCGCTCGATGCCGGGGCCGTCGAGACTGACGAACGCATCAACTTTTCCCGCCCATTCGCCAGTCGTCAAAAGATGACGCGCCCCGCGCAAATTCCCTTCGCCCTCTTCGCCGACTGTGCCGACGAACAGCACAGAGCCTTCCGTCTCAATCTCAAATTCTGCGAGCGCGCGTGCGAGCGCGACGAGCGCGATGAGGCCGCAACCATCGTCGGCGATGCCCGGCGCGCGCATCCTCGCGCCGTCGCGCCTGACCGTAAAATCCGTGCCCTCAGGGAAGACCGTGTCGAGATGCGCGCTGACGACGAGCAGAGGCCGCGCGCTTCGTCCGCGACGCAGAGCCACGCAGTTTCCCTCTTCGTCAATCTTCACATCTCTCAGGCCATGCGCGCGAAACTTTTCCGACAGATACTCCGCGCGCGCTCGCTCGCCAAACGGCGGCGACGGAATCGCGCACATCTGCGCGTGTTCTTCCGTGATGTCCGCCGCGCGCTCTTCAAAAAAACTGAACGCGCGATGCACACGCTCCGACGCGAGCAAGTCTTGAATCGTTTGTTGATGAGAGATGGCGACGGCAGGAGTGTTCATAAGGTAAAGCTTGGGAGACTCGCTGCTCTGTCAGCGACTGGCAACTGAATATAGCGGGAGATTTACCACAGAGGACACGGAGGAACACAGAGGAATCAGAGAGGAGATGAATCTGTGCTTTCTTTTTCTCTCCCGCTGTTCTCTGTGTTCCTCCGTGTCCTCTGTGGTGAAAAATTCTTAATCTTTGACTGGTTCGCCGACACGCGCTTCGGCTTCAATCTCGACGAGCATGTCCGGGTCAATCAGACGGCTCACCTCAACCATACTCGTGGCGGGACGTATCTCGCCGAAGAATTCTCCGTGCGCGCGTCCGACCGCTTCCCAATCCGCGATGTTCGTCACGTACATGCGCGTGCGGACAACGTCCTGCAAAGTCGCGCCCGCCGCATTGAGCGCGGCCTCGATGTTGCGAAGCGTCTGCACGGCCTGCGCGTAAGCGTCGCCACGCCCGACGACATTGCCCGATGCATCCGTCGCCGTCGTCCCCGAAACATGCACCATGTCGCCCACACGCACCGCGCGCGAATAGCCGACGAGCGGCTCCCAACGTGTCCCCGAAGCGATATTTTTTCTCTGCATAATTCTCTACCCGGCAACATTACACGAACGAGCAAGAAGCTGTCTTAACTCATCACTCATCACTTATCACTCATCACTCATCACTTTCTTTTCACACCAGCCCCAACACGTCCTCTTCGCTCAAGACGCCGTGCGCGCTCTTGGCATGGTCGAAGATGCGTTGGACGCGCTCGTCGCTGGCTTCGAGCGAGCGCGATTCGAGCCAGTAGATGACGTTCGACTTGCCGCTCATCGGGCCGATTTCAATCGTCTGCTTCATGCCGAAGAGCGCGGCAGGCACGCCCGAATAAATCAAGTCGGCGAGGCCGGGATCGCCTTTCCTGAAACTCTTGATGACCGCCGCCGCGTGGACGCCCGTTGCTGTGCGAAAGGCGTCGCGCCCGAAGACGGGATAGTTGTGCGGAATCGTCCAGCCGCAGGCGTCGGCGGCGGACGCGCAATACTCGCTCAGACGCGAGAGGTCGTGATCAATCCATCCCATCAATTTGAGATTGACGAGCAATTGATCCATCGGCGTGTTGCCGACGCGCTCGCCGATGCCCAAAGCCGAGCCATGCACCTGATCCGCGCCGCCTTCAATCGCCGCGATGGAGTTGATGACGCCGAGGCCCCGATCCTGATGCCCGTGCCAGTCGAGACGCACGCCGCCGCCCTCGTCTTCGATAATCTTTTTGACGAACGAGACGACCGCGCGCGCGCCGTCCGGCGTCGAATGCCCGACCGTGTCGCAGACGCACACGGCACGCGCTCCCGCTCGTATCGCCGTCGTGTAGAGCGCGCGAATCACTTCCGGGTCGGCGCGCGTCGTGTCTTCGGTGACGTACATCACGGGCAAGCCTTCGTTGACGGCGAAGGTCACGGCGTCCTCCGTCAATTCAAGCAACTTTTCGAGCGTCCAGTCTTCGGCGTAAAAGCGGACGGGCGACGAGCCGATAAAGGTGCAGGCTTCGATGGCGATCCCTGCGCGTTGCGAGATGTCGGCGATGGGCTGGATGTCGTTGCGGTGCGTGCGCGCGGCGCAGTTCGGGCGAATCTTTAGTTTCTGCTCGACGATTTCGCGCGCCAGACGCTCGACGCCCGCCGCATGTGTGCCGCCCGCGCCCGGCAGCCCGATGTCCGCCGTGTCTATCGAGAGCGCGTCCATCAAGTGCAGCAATTCGAGTTTCTTTTCAATCGAAGGCTCCGAGACGGACGGCGATTGCAATCCATCGCGCAAAGTTTCGTCATCAAAACTGATGCGGCGCGCGGGCTTCTCGAACGTCGGCGCGGTGGTGTTCCAGTCGTAGATTAGTTCGTTCGCAGACACTTCCACATCCTCCTGCTTGTTCAGGAAATTTAGTGCGCTTCGTGATGATATGACGAAGGGTTGCATGAATTACAGCAAGCGGCGCGCGCTCGTGTCAAGCACGGCCACAGACGCTGCTTTTGCCTTTTACCTTAACGCTGTTATAGCCTTTTCGCGAACCGCGACAGATAAATCAACCGCGCCCAAACACGATTCACGAACGGCATGTCTGGTCAGACTCGAATGATTATCGCACTCGGCTCGACGCGCGCGGCCAAGATTATGTCCGTGCGCGCCGCCTGCACGCGCATCGCCGGCGTTGAGGCGGCGTGGGGACGCGCGGAACTCGTCACGCGCGCCGTCGAGACGAGCGTCCCCGCGATGCCTCTGACCGACAGCCATCTCATGCGCGGCGCGAGCGAGCGCGCTCTGGCCGTCCGCGCCATGCTGCACAGCGAGGGGCAGCGCGCGGACTTCTACGTCGGACTCGAAGGCGGCTTTCACTCGATCACGATTGACGGCGAGCGTCACACCTTTCTGCGCGGCTGGGCTTACGTCTCCAATGGAACACGCGGCTACTTCGGCGCAGCGCCATCGGTGAGCGTGCCGCTTGAGATCGTGCAGCGCGTCGAGCGCACGGGGCGCGAACTCGGCGACGTGATAGACGAAGTCGCGGGCGAGCACGACGTGCGTAGCCGTCAGGGGGCGTGGGGCATTCTCACGCGCGACATGCTCACGCGCTCCGTGAGTTTCGAGACGGCGTTGCTCGCCGCCTTCGCGCCGTTTTATAACGCGCGGGTTTACGGGTGAATTTTTTCTCTTGGCGGTGTAGTTAAGAGTTGGTCTTCTCCTAATACCCAAAATAATTCTCTTAGTGAGCGATATGACAAGATTCTTTGACAAAGATGGTAATGAGTTCAAATACGTTTCTGACCCGAAGGCTGAAGTCATTGGGGAAATTGGAGGCGAACCTGAAAAAACAGGAGTGACAATATCGGTTTACTCCAAACGACTTGATAAAGACCGAGTAACACAACTTTTAGAAGTTGGTCCAACACGCGCGTGGAATCCGAACGAAAGACGTGCTTACGGTTATCATGGATATACGCGCATTGACGATTGGGGCAAATGGTTCTTGTCCAGTGAAACAAATGATGAACCGCTAAATGATAAAATTGAGAAACTCTTTTTCGCTTGCACACAGAATCTCAACAATTGGCATTTGTTGTCGGAAGAGTATGAAACGTGGATTACTATTGTCGGGCACATTAACAACTGGAATCGAGAAGTCCGTTTGTCCCGAAAAACCCTCAGACTGATAGCCGAAAGAAATTTAGAGTTTACTCTTGACATCTGGTTTGATACAGACGAGGAAGATGAACAGTAATACAGAGTCCAGCATCTGAGCATCTTGCGTCAGTGTAAATTACGATGTGCTATTATTGCGCCAAACGAGGGAGGAAGCCATGACGACAAAAGCAGCGGTGAAAACAAGCAAGACGAAAGCGTCCAAAGCAACAAGTTCAAAATCATCGAAGGCGGCCAGGAAACAGACGAAGGCAAACGGCTCTCCTGTCCGGCAGAGTTCGGCGACGAAGGCCACGAAGCGTAGCTCTGCCACAGGGAAATTTGTCGCGGACAAGACGGGGCGGGTCGTCAAGTCGTCGCCGGTCACGCCGCGTGCGGGGAAAGAGCGTATTCAGATTGCCGTTAAAAGTTATGTGCGTCGTACCGCATGAACTGCGAACGCTAACTGGCAGGACGAATAACGATGGCTAATTCAACTTCCTCATACGACGACAATGTTTTCATCAACTGCCCCTTCGATAAGCAGTACAAGCCCATCTTTAACGCTCTCGTTTTTGCCATTCACGACGCCGGATTCGTCGCTCGCTGTAGTTTAGAGGCGATTGATTCAGGCCAGAATCGTCTGGCAAAAATCATCTCCATCATCGCTGAATGCAAGTACGGGATTCACGATATTTCTCGCACCGAGACGAGCGGCAAGACGCGGCTGCCGCGCTTCAATATGCCTTTTGAATGCGGCCTCTTTTGGGGATGCTTTGAATACGGAAAGAAAAGAGATGAGACCAAACGCATTTTAGTTTTGGACAGTGAAGAGTACAGGTACAGGGCATCTCTGAGCGACATCGCCGGACAGGACATTCAGGTTCACCAGAACAAGCCGCGCATGGCGATTGATAAAGTTCGCAGCTGGTTGAACGCCGACTCCGGGCGCACGACGATTCCCGGCGGCAAAGCTATCTGGGAACACTACGTTCTCTTTCAAAGAGAACTTGCGCCGATGTTAAAAAGTGCGGGCATCACGCGCGCGGAGATCGAGTCGCCGGAATATTATCCTGATTATGTCACGTTCGTTGTCGAATGGCTGACCGAGCAAGAAGCTCAGGCGGCAGAATAAGATTAGCACCCAAACCAACATCGAAGGGCAATCAACAAGAATATGAATAGACTGGCTGCCGAGGGCAACGACGAGCACCTCGCGCAGATACATCAGGACAAACCCGGCTGGATCGAGGTCATCGCCGGCTCGATGTTTTCGGGCAAGTCTGAAGAGTTGATCAGGCGTCTGCGGCGCGCTCGCATCGCGCGTCTCAAGGTGCAGGTCTTTAAGCCGGAGATAGACGTGCGTTACTCGCGCGATCACATCGTCTCGCACTCAGAGATGCGGCACGAATCATCAGCCGTCACGACCGCCGCGGAGATTCTCGCGCGCGTCGAGGCAGAGACGGAAGTCGTCGGCATAGACGAGGGGCAGTTCTTCGACGCGAGTCTCGTCGCGGTCGTCAACGAACTGGCGGACAGGGGCGTGCGCGTCATTGTCGCGGGGCTGGATCAGGACTACACAGGACGCCCTTTCGGGCCGATGCCGCACCTGCTCGCCGTCGCCGAGTACATCACCAAGACGCACGCCATCTGCGTCCGTTGCGGGCAGCCAGCCAACTATTCGCAGCGCATCGTCGAGGTCGAAGGCCAAGTCGTCGTCGGAGCAAGCGATTCCTACGAAGCGCGCTGCCGCCAGCACTTCGTCCCGCACGCCGACGCACCGACGAAATACGAATGATGAATGCGGAGTGATGAATGAAAGACAAAGGCGCTCTTGCTTTCATTCATCATTCATCACTCCGCATTCATCATTTTCTCCGCCTGTGTTATTCTCTCGCCGTTTTCTTTCCCCCGAAAATTTACGTGTCTTGAACATTCCGCCTTGTCAGGGAGGAGAATTTTTCCATGCGCTTTTTCAGAACGAACAAACTTTTCTTCGGTGCGGCGGCGTTGTTGTGCGTCGCGCTCGCGGCGTGCCAGCAGCCGACGCAACAGCAGCCGGAAGCGGTGACGAACACCAACACGACGACGACCATCGCCAACGTCAATAGCTCGAACTCGACGAGCGTCTCGTCCACGACGGAGACGACAAGTTCGGGCGCGGTCATCGAGACGAAAGAGCCTGAGAAGTACACGGCGACGATGTCCATCACCGCCGCTCCTTCGGGGCAACAGGCACAAACGCTTCCCGACATCAAAATCGCGCGCAACGGCACGGATCGTCGCTACTCGATGGACACACGCATCCCGACCGTCGGCGAAGTTATTTTTCTCGACAAGGCCGACAAGCGTTACTTGATTCTTCCCGCGCGCAAACAGTATCTGGAATTGACGTCTGAGATGACAGGCGTCGAGATGCCGCGCTCTCTGACGCCGGGACAACTCGTCTCGCAGTTGGGGCGGCAGCAGGGCGTCGAGCGCGTGGGCGAAGAGACTTTGAACGGTCGCCAGACGACGAAGTATCGCTACGCGGCGAAGACCAACACGGGCACGCAGGCCGGACAGGTCGCGACCGACTCCTTTATCTACATTGATAAGGAGACGGGATTGCCGCTTCGCATCGAAGGCTTCGGGCAGGCGACGGGCAGCGTGCAGGGCATGAACGGCGGCAAGGCTACAGTCGAGATGCGTAATCTGACGACGGAGGTGAACGCAGCGGACTTTGAAATTCCGCAGGGCTACGCCAAGCTCACGCCGGAGCAAGTGCAGCAACAGACGAAAGTCATTATCGCCGGCATACAATTTTTCCTGAACGCCTTCAACGCGCAACAGGGCGGTGGCGGCACGATGCCGTTGATGTCTGCGACGCCCGCGACCACGAGCGCATCGCCCGCGACCACCACGCCGTAATTTACCGGGAGGCACACGCGCATGAAATACCTGCTCACGCTCTTGCTCGGCGTCATCATCGGCGGCGCGCTCGCTTACTTCTTTTTCGTCGGCGCGCCGCGCATGGCGAAGATGTCGCCGGGCACGCCCGTGCAAGCGCCGGACGCGGGCGGCGACCCTCCGGGCACAGCCGTCCTCTCGCTCGACGAGAAGTTTTTCAACACGCTGCTCGGCACGGTCTTCACGCAACTCGGCGAGCCGACGTTTCGTCTCAGCTCGATTGAAAGAGACGCGACGGGCGGATGGCCGTCAGGCGCGCGCTTCATCGAAACTCAAAGCGGCGGCGCGTGTCAGAGTCAGGTCGTGATCGCTCCGCAGGGCGGCGGCGTGCAGACCGGCGTGCGGCTCGATAACGGGCAGGTGCTCGCGCCGCTCGCGTTCAGTGGAACTTACAACGCGCCGATTCTCGGCTGCGCGCAATTCAGCGGCACGGGACAGGCCAACATCCAACTCCGCTTCGATGCCAACGAGCAGACGCTCTACGGGCAACTTAATGTCGAGGGCGTCAACATCGAGAGCGTGCAGGGCTTGAACTTCGGCGCGGCGCAGGGCATGGTCAACAACTTCGTCACGCAGTTTGTGCAGAACTCGATTAACCAGCGCGTCAACCCGCTCGTCTTGATGCGAGGGGCGCAACTCGGCCTCTCGATTCCCGTGCAGGCGACCGGCGGCACGCTCAAGGCCAGAGCCAGAGACGTGCGCTCCGAAGTCAAAGACAAAACTTTGCGCCTGCACGTCACCTACGATTTCAGCGGCGCGAAGGGCGCGGCAACGACGACGTCGCCTTCGTAATCTAATCTCTACAGCACGCTGCAAACAAGAGCGGGCGCGAAGTTGTGAAAGTAACTCCGCGCCTTTTTTTCAAGTCTTGCTTCGCATACGTCATCGTTTACTCTCCGTCAGCCGTTAGCTACTCGCTCAGGTTCAGTAACCAAACGTCCGCCTCCACTTGCAGAAATCGGAAGAAGATCATTCGATTGTCCGATGAAATTGCAGGATGTTGAATGACGTGTGAGGGAGGCGAAAAGATCAGTTGAGTTTTACTGCTTCTGATGTCGCCCGAATAAATTTTGCTCGCGCGTTGGAAGATGAACCGGTGGCTGTCGTTGAGCCAGCCCGGATAGTCGCCGGAATCTGTAATCTTTTCGTAGCTGCGTGACGAGAGAGAGTACGTGCCGATTCCGGCGTCGTTTCTCTCTTCGTTGATGAACGTGCCGATGAGTTTGTCACCGTCGGGCGACCAGTCGTTCGCGCTGAAATAGCCCCCGAAGTTCGGGACGGGCGGAAGCTGCTCCGGGCTTTGCTCCTGCCACCCCTTCATCAGATTCAACACAAAAGCGGCTCCGCCTTTGCCTCTGAGTTGCAGGTAAGCCAGACGCTTTCCGTCTGGAGATAGTGTGGGCCAACCCGCGCCGTTCTCAGCCGCAAACGTCAGTTGCCGCAAACCTGTGCTGTCGGCGTTGATCGCCCAGATTTGACTGACGCCGCTGCGGTCGGAGCTAAAAGCGATGCGCTGTCCGTCGGGAAACCAGCGCGGGCGACGATCTTGAAATTTGTCATCGGTCAGGGCGAGCCAGTTCGAGCCGTCTTTGTTGAAAATGGCGATGTCTTCCTGCGCCTTGTGGGGCCAGCGCACAACGTATCGCTCGCCGTCGGGCGAAAGCTGAGGCATAGCGCCGCCCGTGTAGCCTCGCGTCACCCAGACGGGTTCGCCGGCCACTTTCTCTGTCGCGGCGTCGAAAGCGATGGACTGGAGGTTTGCGACGCTCTCATAACGCACGTAAACGAGTGACTTTCCGTCGCGCGAAAAGCTGATGTTGAGGGCGTATCTCGCCGTCGTCGGAACCGCTTCGGGCGATCCCAGCGCTTCCCCGGTTTTTTCATCAACGGCGACGCGCCATAAATTCATGTTACCGCCACGGTCGCTGGCAAAATAGATAAACTTTCCGTCGGGCGCCCACACGGGATTCCAATCATTCGCGTCTTCTGTGGTAATTCTGACGGACGCTCCGCCTGACGCCGGCATGGTCGCGATGTCGCCGTGCCCTTCCGTTGACCAGTACCAGAAAGCGATGCGCCTGCCGCCGGGCGACCAACTCGGTTGCGCGGCGTCGCCTTCGGTCAGCAGGCGTTTCTCGCCGGTCGCGACGTTGATTATCCACAACGCGCTCGGGATCACGCTTTTATTCGTGTGAACGCCGATCCACTCTGCGCCGGCGACGATTTCTTTTCCGTCAGGCGACCATGAAGGATGATAGCCAACATCGGAAATGCGGCGCACATTCTCCCCCGTCGCTTCCATCACGTACAGTCCCGCCGGCTCGCGCTCGGAATGAAAAGCGATGAGATTTCCATCGGGTGAAAAGGCGGGGGTCGTCTCATCCTTCGCGGAGTCTTTGGTGAGGTTGGTGGGATTCTTGCCCCCGACGCGCTGCCAGTAAATGTCCGCATTACCAGCCTCGTCGCTGACATAGACGAAAGATTTGCCGTCCGGCGCGAGACTGGAAAACAGTTCCGAGCCTTCCTTAATTGTGAGTTGCACGTTGTTGGCGCGCGACCAGTCCGGGGCGGCTGGCGCTTTTGCTTTGAACCACGTCGTCGCCAGCAACCAGACGAGCAACGCCGACGCCACGACGACCGCCGCGCCCAAGACGAACGCGCGCGGGGGCCGAAAGTTTGCGGATGAAGCGACCGCTGTCAGTCTCCGGCTCGCCCCCTTGCCGCTGTTGTGCGGCAGCGAAGGTGAGGAGTCAATTTCACGTTTCAGTCGTTTCAAGTCGGCGCGAAAATCCGAAGCCGTCTGATAGCGAAGTTCGCGGTCTTTTTCGAGCGCTTTCTCAAGTATGTGATCGAGTTCGACGGGCAACGCGGGGTTTGAGTCCGTAATATCCAGAGGCTCTTTTGAAAGAATCGTGCCGAGAGTTTCCGAGCGGCTCGCGCCTTTGGTTGGCGAAGAACCGGTCATCATCTCGTAGAGCACAACGCCCAGGCTCCAAATGTCGGAGCGTTCGTCCACCACGTCACCAGCCGCCTGTTCGGGCGACATGTAGGCGAGCGTCCCCATGAGCAGGCCGGGTTGCGTCTCGGAAGAAAGGTTCGGGCTGTCTGCCGATCTCTGCTCATTGAGCTTCGCGAGGCCAAAATCCAAAATCTTCACATAGCCGTCGGGGCGCACCATGATGTTCTCAGGTTTGATGTCTCGATGAAGGACGCCCGCGTGATGCGCCGCTCCCAAAGCTTCCGCGACTTGTGTGGCAATCGAGAGGGCGTCTTTCATCTGCAAACCGTCGCCAAGCAACTCCCGCACGGTCTTGCCCGCGACGAATTCCGTCGCGATGAATTGCACTCCATCCGAGTTTCCAATGTCGTAGATGGTAATCAGGTTCGGATGATTGAGGGCGGAAATGGCGCGGGCTTCGCGCTCGAATCGCTTAACATACTCGGGGTCGGAGATAAACTGCGGCGGCAAAATTTTTAAGGCGACGTGGCGTTTAAGCTTGGCGTCATGCGCCAGATAAACCTCACCCATGCCACCCTCGCCGAGAAGCTTTTCGATTTTGTAGGCCCCGAGTTCGCGACCGATGAAAGAGGATTGTCTGACTGAGGAAGATCGTTCGCGGGCGACGGCTCTGGCGGCAACGTCGAGCGCGGGCGACTCCATAAAATCGCCGGCCTGTTGCTGCGCTTCTAAGAGGCTCCACAACTCGCGCCGCAAATCCTCGTCGCCGGCGCAGGCCTCCTCAACAAACTTTGCGCGCTCCGCGACGGGCAATTCAACGGCGGCATCGTAGAGTTGTTCAATTTGTCGCCAACGGTCAGCTTTCATCGCCTGCCTTAAGACTTAGCTCACGGAACAGCCAGACCTTCGCTTTGTCCCAGTCACGCACAATAGTGATCTTCGACAGCTTCAACACCTCGGCGACTTCCTCGAAACTCAAGCCGCCGAAGAAACGCAACTCGACGATTCGCGCCTTGCGTTCGTCAATCTCCGCCAGCACCGTCAGAGCTTCGTCGAGCGCGACCAAATCCGCGTCGCGCTGTGCGGGAACGATGAAGGCTTCGTCCATGGCGACATGCCTGATTTCCACGTTCTTGAGGTGCGGGCGACGGCGGGCGAAGTCAACCAGAATCCGGCGCATGAGTTGCGCGGAGACGCCGAAAAAATGCGCGCGGTTTTGCCAACGCACATTCTTCCAATCTATCAGCCGCAGATACGCTTCGTTGACCAGCGCCGTCGCCTGCAAAGTGTGGCCGGGCCGCTCCCGGCTGATGTAGCGTTTGGCGATGCGGTGCAACTCCGCATGAACGATGGGCGTGAGACGTTCGAGGGCTTCCCGGTCGCCCGCGCTCCAGGCTTGCAGTAACTCTGTCACTTCGTGCGCCGACGGTGTAGCCATTGCTTCTTCAACCTGACGTTTAGCGGGCTTTAATTTATCACAATGGAAAGAAAAGAAATATTTTCGGCGGACGATGATAACTTTCGCCACCGCTTTTTCGCTTTAGTGCGTGAAGTCGCTTGAAAAGCGAAAATTAGCTTGAGAGGAAAAACTTATGAAAGTCAGATCAACAATCAATCTGTTCATCGTGTTCGTCTTGTTGTTCAATTTTAACGTCGCTTATGCCCAACTGGGCGGCGAGGGCCAACTTGGCACAAAGACCTTGAAATTCGACAAGGAGAAATTCATTGCCGCAATCAACAAGAACAAGCTCGGAGGAGACATTCTAGACGGCTATGCAGCCGTGATCATCAAGGACGGGAACTTCGTCGCCGAGGTTGCAGGAGGCGCTGCTATTCGAGGCGACGATAAACTAAAGAATGCTGCGATGACGACCTCGACGCCGAACCACATCGGAAGCGGCTTTAAGGCGATATCGTTCATCAGCATACTCTCCGTTTTCGAGAAGCGGGCGGCCCAAAATCCGGCGCTGACAGTTGAAAAGCAGCTTAACGAACCTATCCTTCCTTACCTGCCGAAAGCATGGCAAGCCTACGTGAACGCGCCACCTAATAACAACCCTGATGTCTCGCGGATAGCAAAAGTTACTTTCGGCCAGTTGATGAGCCACAAAAGCGGCTTCCGCACCTTGAGCTTCCCGAAAGGGACTCCACCGTCGCCCTTTAATTACATTAGCAGCGGTATCAAACAGGCGAATGTCGGTGTGCGTGCGTATGCTAACTTCAACGCGACAATCATAACCTACCTCTTACCGAGGCTCGTCGCCCCCCCGACCGCAGACAAATTCGATAATCAGATTCAAGTCGCCAAGCTTGCCAACAACGATCACGAAAACTACGGCGAGATCTACGGCGACTTCTTTGAAAACTGGATGCAGAAAAACATATTTGATGCAATCCAGCCAGCCTTCCGCCCCTCGTGCGATCCGGCTGTTGATTTCCCGAAGCGAAATCCTCCCGTTACCTTCGCGCGTTTTTACGAAACCCCGCTGGGCGGCCAGAATCCGGCTTATTGGTCGGAAAAGGATAACAATTACGGTTGCCACGCGCAGGGAGGTTACTATCTGAGTATGCGCCAGCTCGCGGCCTTTATGGCGACTTATCAGGCTACTAACACGCTCATCTCAGATAAGACGCGGGATTTGATTTACGACGACAGCACCCCTGCGACGCGAGACGCGCGCCTCGTCTGGGACGGCCTCGACCCGAGCCCTTTCGTCAAAGAGCATTTCGGAGTTAACGGGATCCCATATAAATTAGGAAGTGGTGCCAATGCAAATCTCACCGCTGGCTACAGCAACACGGCGATCCTCCTACTGCCCGGAGGCTACATCGCAGTCGGGACGATCACCAGCAAAGGCAATGCGATGACAGTCTTCGAGGGGCTTAAAGAAGCCTGGGGCGATGCAGTGCGCGGCAATTTTGAGTGACCGTGTGCGAGCGTCAAGTGTGAGGCGCGCTAACTAACTGTGCGGAGGCCATCCAGTTGGGGGTGATGGGCTCCGCCTCTTTTTGTCCGGCGCGAATTCCCGGCCAGAGAACGTGAGAGAGACAGCCCACGCACGCCGCTTCTCCGTCGAGCGAAACTATTTCGCGAGCTTCTTTTTCGTCGCACGTTTCTTCGGGACGCTTTTCTTCACGATGCTTTTCTTCGTCGCCGTCTTTTTCTGCGCGCTGCTCTTTTTGCGCGGACTCTTTTCTTGATGAGTCGTCACACCCGGCAGATAAGCTGCAAGGTCAACGCCGAACATCTCTTTGACTTTGCCCGTCAGCGTCGGCAGCACTGCGCTCGCCAGCCCGGACACTTCGCCGATGAGATGGCCGCCGAGCGCGGATACGTCCGTCTTTTTGCGCCGGCCTCCTGATGTGTGAGTTTCTTCAAAAGCGTGTGAGAGGCCGATGCCGATGAGGATGCCGACCGAGACCGCGCCCGCGCCCCACACCAGAGGATTCTCGTTGAACTGCTCGCGCCAGTCGAGCACTTCACTGACGCCGTCTTTGACTGCTTCAACTTTCTCGCGCACCTCTTCGTACTGGTGCGTGACCACGCCCTTGATTTCCGAGACGGTCTCCGTGATGGCCTCGCGCGCTTCTTCCATCTGTCGTTGAAGCTCGCGCTTGCCCGGATTTTCTTCTTCAGTCTCGACGACCACTGCGACGCGCACGTCCTGCGTTGTCGCTGTTTGCTTCCTGCTCATTTAATAACCTCTCGTTTCCTTTACGCTTTCACCCTTGATGCGGAAAACACGCACATCTAAATAGCTCTTTACAGCAAGTTGTGTGGTGAGTATGCTGTGGCTTCCAATCGTCTTAATTTAATCAACTGCTTTCGTGGAGCGAGAAGATCGCTTGCAGCGTTGCTCTCGTTGCACTTGATGAAGTCTGAGAAATTTGTACATCCCCCGCGTCTTTTCTTCAACTTGAGAGCGCCGCTGCCGGAACGTAGGGGAGCGCGTCTTCGACGGACGGCGGACAGAACATAAGGAGCGTCAACATGGAAAGCAGAGCCAAATTGTTCGGACATGCGCTACATCCGATTCTCATCGTCTTCCCGCTAGGGCTGCTGGCGACGGCGGTCGTCTTTGACATCATCGCCATCGTGCGCGGCAACGGCGTCTGGTCGGATAGAGCCTACGCGATGATTGCGGCGGGGATTATCGGAGGCGTCGTGGCGGCCTTCTTCGGCTTCATAGACTGGATGGCGATTCCAAACGGCACGCGCGCCCGCTCGGTCGGACTCTGGCACGCCGTCGTCAACGACCTCGCGCTGATTCTTTTCGCCGTGAGTTGGTTGCTGCGTCGCCCGCACACGTTCGATCCCGGCACGCCCGCGCTCGTCTGCTCTTTCGCGGGCGCGGGCGTCGCGCTCATCGGCGGCTGGCTCGGCGGCGAGTTGGTCGAGCGACTCGGCATCAGCGTCCACGACGGCGCACACCTCGACGCGCCGAATTCATTGTCCGGGCGACCGGCCAGCGACAACGCGCAAAGCAAATAGCGCGAATTTATGCACCGGGCGACGAGCATCAGGCCTCGCCCGGTTCTGCCTTGTCTTCATCCGATAACTTCTCGCGCTTAATGCCGTGCGGGTTCGTCGAACGCTCGCCGCGTTTGCGTGTCGAGCGGCGACGCTCGCGCACATTGCCTTCATGGTCAACGGCGCGAATCGGTTGGAGGTCTTCGGCGTCGCCTTCCGGGTCAACGAGGCGCGTCTCGATGTGCTCGTCGCCGATGGTCTCGTCCGTCATCACGGTCGCGTCGTCCGGGTGATGCGCGTTGTCGTGTGTGTGCGTGGCGCTCTTAGTTTCTTCGCCGATTTCTTGCGCCGCTCCCACTTCTTCCACTTCCCCCGCGCCCCCCTCTGACAGCGCGCGCTGGCGTGTGAAGTGTTCAAAGACTTCCTCCGCCGTCTTCTTGCCGACGAAGGACGTTAGTTCCGCGACCGAAGCGTTCGAGACGCGCGAGATCGAGCCGAGATTTCGCAGGAGGCGATTCTTGCGTTTCTCGCCGACGCCGGGAATCGCCGTCAACTCCGAAGTGAAGTCGCGCAACTCTCTGCGCTTGCGATGGTACGAGACCGCCGTGCGGTGCGTCTCGTCGCGAATCATTTGCAGGAATCTGAGCGACGCCGAATGCGAATCGAGAAAGACGGGTTCGTGCTCGCGCCCTTTGATGAGCAGGTGCGAGATGTCGTTGTGGCGGCGCGGCGGTTTCACCACGCCGACCATCGGCACAGCTTCGAGTCCGAGTTCGCGCATCGCCGCGCCCGCCGCGCCGAGTTGGCCTTTGCCGCCGTCAATCATCACGAGATCGGGAAGAGGCTTGCCCTCTTCTAACTGCCGTCGGTAACGGCGCATCACCGCCTCACTCATCGAGGCCGGATCGTTCGAGCCTTCGACCGTTTTGATTCTGAACTTGCGATACTCCGCGCGGTTCATCTTGCCGTTTTCGCAGACCACCATCCCGGCGACATTCTCCGCGCCGGAGATGTTCGAGACATCAAAGGATTCGATGCGTGCGGGAAAGCGCGGCAATTCCAGCACCTCCTGCAACTCTTCAAGCACGCGCTCCATGTCGGGCTTAAGGATGCGGAAGCGTTGCTCGAAAGCGATCTGCGCGTTTTTTTCGACGAGCGCGATCATGTCGCGTTTCTCGCCGCGCTGCGGGTCGAGGATGCGAACGCGGCGGCCTTTGCGTCCCGTCAAAACTTTCTCAAGCAACTCGCGGTCTTCAAAGTCAACTGGCACGTGTACCTCGCGCGGCACGTAGTCGGTCGAGTAATACTGCGTCAGCACCTCGCTCAAAAACACGGACGGGTCGAAGTCTTCTTCGGGTAAATCTTCCCAGAAAAATTCTCTGCGTCCGACGATTTTTCCCTCGCGCATCGTGAAGAGTTGCAAGGCGAGCCGCGCGCCTTCGCGGTAGTAACCGAAGATGTCCACGTCGCGCTCCGGCGAGGTCGCCATCTTCTGCTGCTCGGAGACGGCGAGCACAACTTTACGCAAATCTCTGTACTTCGCCGCCAACTCATACCGCAACTCTTCCGCCGCCGTCTCCATGCGTCCCGCGTACTCGTCGGCCAGTTCCCTGTTTTTGCCTTCGAGAAACAGGCGCACGTCGCGCACGGATTCCATGTACTCGGTCGGCGTACACAATCCTTTGACGCACGGGCCAAGACAGCGTTTGATGTGATATTCGAGACAGGGGCGCGGAAGTCGTCCGTCAATCTCGATGTCGCAGGTGCGAAGTTGAAACGTGCGGTTGATGAGATCAATCGTGCGGCGCGCGAGCGAGGCCGGAAGGTACGGGCCGAAGTAGAGCGCGCCGTCGCGTTGGATGCGTCGCGTAATCATCACGCGCGGGAACGGCTCGTTGATCGTCAGTTTCAAGTGCGGGTATTGCTTGTCGTCCTTCAGCAGCACGTTGTAGCGCGGCTTGTGCTGCTTGATGAGATTCGATTCGAGGACGAGCGCCTCGACTTCCGTGTCGGTGACGATGAACTCTAAATCAACAATGCGCCGGACGAGTTCGCGCGTCTTGCGGTCGTGCCCGCGACCGGACTGAAAATACGAGCGGACGCGATTGCGTAAATTCTTCGCCTTGCCGACGTAGATAATTTTCCCGCCTTCGTCCTTGTGCAGATAGACGCCGGGCGCGACGGGCAGATTTTTCAGTTTCTCTTCGAGAGTCAAAGCCATTGGATAATAATTCGCTCGCGTGACAGTTGCCTGTTAGTGCCACCTGCCATGCCGGGTGGGTGCATACTTATAGCTGTTTGCGATTGAGTACGAATTGAAAGAAAGATTTTTCACCACAGAGGACTCAGAGAGGCACAGAGGAAGAACGGAGAAACAATTGAAACTGCAATACCTCTATCTTTTCTCTGTGAACCTCTGCGTCCTCTGTGGTGAATCTCCGTTCATCTTCATTTGCACGCCGCAGTATTTTAGCTTATCAATTGCAGCAGGGGAAAAGCATCGTTGAGATTTCCTTTCACATTGCCGGAAGAAAGAGAGTTCGACGCCGTCGGCTTCGGCCTCAACGCCGTTGACCATCTCGTCGTCGTGCCCGCGTATCCGGCCTTCGACACCAAGACGAGATTGACGCAGCACACGCAGGCGGCGGGCGGGCAGACCGCTTCGACGCTGGTGTCGCTGCAACGTCTGGGATTGCGGACGGCTTACGCGGGACGCTTCGGCTCGGACGCGGAGGGCGCGTTCGGACTCGCGACGCTCAAGGACGAAGGCCTCAACATCACACACGCCGAAGTCATCAAAGACTCGCGGACGCAAATCGCTTTCATCATCATTGACGCGCGCACGGGCGAGCGCACCGTCATCTGGGACAGGGACGAGCGTCTCGCTTACCGCGCGGACGAAGCCCCCGCGCAACTCGCCGCGCGCGGGCGCGTGCTGCACCTCGACGCGCACGACCCGCCGGCCTGCGCTGCGCTGGCGCGTGCGGCTCGCGCGGCGGGGACGATTGTCTCCGCCGACATAGATAATATTTACGAAGGTCTGCCGGAGCTTTTGCCGCTCGTGGACGTGCTCATCACGTCGAAAGAATTTCCGCGCCGCTTGACGGGCATCGTGGATGAGCGCGCGTCGCTCGTCGAAGTGAAGCGGCGTTACAACTGCGCCGTCGTCGGCATGACGCAAGGCGAGCGCGGCGCGCTTGTTTTTCACGAAAATGTTTTTCTCGAATCGAAAGCCTTCGCCGTGCCCGGCGGTTGCCGCGACACGACGGGCGCGGGCGATGCTTTTCACGCGGGCTTCCTCTACGGGCTGTTGCAGGGTGAAGAGATCGAGACGTGCATGACGCTCGCCAACGCCGTCGCCGCGCTCAAGTGTCGCGCGCTTGGCGCACGCGACGCGCTGCCGTTCGCGCAGGAGTTGCAAGGGTTTCTCTCTGCGGAGGGCGAGACATCCTGAGCGCGACGCGCACTCACCGCACGCAAATAAATCAAATGATGAATGCGGGATGATGAGTGATGAATGAAGACAAGGCGGCTGCCTCCTCATTCATCACTCATCATCCCGCATTCATCATTTCTTCTACTCTCGCTTGGCAAGCGCGCGTGCGCTTCGTTATGATTTCTCCACGACGAAAATATTACGCAGCAGTTCGTTAAGGAGATTGGCCGCAGACGTGTCTTTTCAACGCCACCACAACAACATCGCCAGCATGACGACCTCACAGACGCTCTCGCTCGAACGCAAGACGAAAATGCACGAGGCGCGCGAGGCGATCATCAACCGTCTCGCGCCGAACCTTCATTCCGAAATTGATCTCGATAAATTCCTGCGCGCCATCGTCTCCGAACTCGGCATGATGATGGACGTTGACCGTTGCGACGTGATTCAACTCGCCGCCGCCGGCGAACTCCGCATCAGCCACGAATGGCGTGCAGCCGAAGACGTGCCTTCAAGCCTCGGCACGTCCTTTCCCGTGGACGTGCGCCAACTCGCCGAACGCTTCGATCTCACCAAACCGATTCGTCTTGACGACACGTCCGCGCCCGGACTCGACCCGCGCATCGGTCTTTTGCCCGCCAGTCTCGGCACGCGCTCTTTACTCATCGTGCCCGTCGTGCTCGACGGAAACGTGCTCGGACTCGTCGGCCTCCACATGACGCGCGAGTCTCGCCGCTGGCTTGATGAGGAAGTCTCTTTTCTGCAATCCATCGCCAGGCAAATCGCCGTCGGCTACCAGTACGCGCGTCTCTTCACTGACAAACAGCGCGAGGCTGACCGCACGCGCGCCTTGCTGGAAATCGCCAACACACTGAACGCGCGCTCGGACTTCGGCGAGGTCACTTCGCACGTCCTTGAGCGTGCCATCGCGCTCGTCGGCGCGGACTATTGCGCGCTCGGCGTCATTGAGCGTTCGGGCAAGGCCATCACGCTCGCCGCCTTCAAAGCCGCGCCGCATGTCTCGACCAGAAACGTGCGCGAACTGATTGAGACGCACGGCAAATCAATTGACATCTCGGCCATCCCCGCGCTCACCGACTTGCTGGCGGAACGCCGCACGCTGACGCTTTTAGACACCACGCTGCCGACTCCCATCCGTCTCGCCTTCAACGCCACGCTTGGCGGACGCGCCGCGCTCGTCTCGCCCGTCCGCATCGGCGAACAGACGTTCGGGCTGCTCGGCTTCGTCTGGAGCGAACTGCGCGAAGGTTTTGACGAGCATGAAATCGCGCTCGTCGAAGGCATCGCCGTACAAATCGGGACGGCGCTTGAGCGCGACCAACTGTCCGCCGAAGTGTTGCGCCTCAAAAACGTGCTGCATGAAAAGCACTCCGAGTCGCGCATCATCGGGCAGGCTCCCGCGCTCCGTCGCGCTATCGAACTCGCCTTGAACGTCGCCGACACTCAGACCTCCGTGCTGATTGAAGGCGAGTCGGGCACGGGCAAGGAGTTGCTCGCCAATCTCATCCATTACAACTCGCCGCGCAAGGACGGCGCGTACATCAAAGTCAACTGCGGCGCGATACCCGAAACGCTCCTTGAGTCAGAACTCTTCGGACACGAGAAAGGTTCTTTCACGGGCGCGCACGCGCGGCGTCGCGGACGCTTTGAAGAAGCCGACGGCGGCACGCTCTTTCTCGACGAGATCGGCGAGATGAGTCTGTCGGCGCAGGTGCGTCTGCTGCGCGTGTTGCAGGACGGAGAGTTTTCGCGCGTCGGCGGCGGCGAAGTTTTGAAGGGGGACGCGCGCGTCGTCGCCGCGTCCAACGTGGACTTGAAGCGCGCGGTCGAGGCGGGAACGTTCCGCTCCGACCTCTTCTATCGTCTCTCCGTTTTTCCTATCCTTCTACCCGCGCTATGCGAGCGACCCGGCGACATTCACCCGCTCGTCTTTCACTTTCTCGAATACTACAAACAGAAGAACGGGCGTTTCATCTCAGGCATCTCGCGCCCCGCCCTGCAAGCCCTCGTCAACTATGACTGGCCGGGCAACGTGCGCGAGCTTGAGAACGCCATCGAGCGCGCCGTCATCATCGCTTCGGGACGGCAGATTGAACTCGACGATTTGCCCGAAGCGATCAGCAGCATCGTTACGGACGAACGCGCGCGCGTGCGTGGCGAGCGCGTCCGTGCCGCCGAAGCAGGACGCGACATCACGCTCGACATCCAAGTCCCCGCCACGCTCGACGAAATCGAGCGACGCGCCATCGAAGCCACGCTCGACTACACCGGCGGCGACAAAACACGCGCCGCACGCGCGCTCGGCATCGGTCGCAAAACCCTCTACCGAAAACTTCTCCAGTACGGCGGCGCGGAAGAGTGAGACAAGAAGGCAAAAGGATGAAGATGCTGGCTTTATAAATATTATGCCACTCTACACTTTCATCATGGACTATCAAGGCGGCACTTATATTTCACAATTGCGCGCTTCATCTCCACGTTCAGCAGCGCGAACATGGGCAAAGCAACTTGATTACAAAGTAGTTTCGGGCATAGGAAGAATAGGTAAAGAGAAATTAATTGAAGAGATGATCACTGACTTCAACGAGCCTGTACCAATCACAGGCTTAGAACATGTGTGGTGTTGTAGTACGTTGGTGCGGAATAACCTTATGAGTATCAATTTTGTCCAAACAGCAGAGTGATAATTCCTGCAACGCAATGTTAAGAGGCTGCATTTCATTGCGGCGCTTGGCGCGCATTTGTTATAGTGCGGGACAGGTGTTGAAGCGACAATCGCGACAGTTCGGCACACGTAGAATGAAGCTTCTTGTGAAGGAGAAGTGGTCTCATGTCAAGACAACTACAACGCACGCGCGAAGAGGCTGATGTCTCGACGCGCATCGCTTATTTCGTGCTCGGCGGCACTATCGGCGCGCTCGTCGCGCTAATGCTCGCACCGAAGTCGGGGCGAGAACTTCGCGAAGACCTCGCCGACGCGACGCGCAAAGGCGTTGACCGCACGCGGGAAACTGCCGCGCAACTCGGCTCGAAGGCGGGTGAATATTACGACGCGGCATCCACGCGCGCGGGCGAACTCGCGGGCGCGGCGCGCGAAGCGGCGTCACGTCGCGGCGAAAGTTTTTCCGCCGCCCTCGAAGCCGGCAAACAGGCTTACAAAGAAGAGAAACGCCGCACCGATTCCACAGATATGGAACCGGCCCCGACTTATTACGATGGCGCGAAGAAATAGATAGTAGCCGGTAGTCAGTATCCAGCATCGAAGACAAATGCTCTGCTACTGGCTACTGACTACCGGCTACCGGCTACTGTTTTATGAACACGAACGATCCGGCATTTTGGCTGATGGTGATTGTCGCCGTCTCTTTCATCGTGATTGCGGTCGCGATGATTGCGATTGCCGTCATCATCAGCCGCGTCGTCAAGACAGTGTCGAACGTCGAGCGGCGCGTCGAGCCTCTGATGGAACGCATCAGCGCGCTGACGGATCAGGTACGACAAATCGCCGCGCAGGGCAAAGAAGTTGCAGAGCAGGTCAACGTCATGTCCGGCCATCTCTCGACGGCGACGATGCACTTCTCGGAATCCATGTCGCTCATCAAAGAAGAGGTGCGCGAACTGAAAGAAATCGTCGGCCTCTCGGCTGAGGTAGCACGCGAGAAGGTCGAGATGTTCAGTCGCTCGATAGACCACACGCACGGGCAGTTGATGCAGACGACGACGTTTCTCAATCACAAGATTATCAAACCGGCGCGCGAGTTGGCGGCGATTATGGCGGGCGTCCGGCGCGGTCTGGAAGTGCTGGTCGCCCCCGCTCCCAAACAAATTGACCAGACCTACGGAGAGGATGAGTTGTTTATCGGCTGAACTCGAATCCTTAACAAAAACGTGATGCGCTCGCGCCATGCTCTCCGACTAAAACGAGTATGGTTCGGGCGCTTTAGTTTTCAGGAATAATTCACACGGATAGACAAGATGGACAGGATGCCGGAAGAAATGATGAGTGATGAATGATAAGCAAAGCTCTTGTCTCCCATTCATCACTCATCATTCTGCATTCATCATTCTCTTCTTCATCCTGTCTATCCTGTCTATCCCTGTTAATTCTGCTGATTTTGCTTTGCCGAATGTGTACGTTAGTATTCTAAATTCACGACCACGCGCCGCAGTTGACCGCAAGCCGCCGGCGCGCAAAGTGTAGAAAGTGAGCCGCTCCTAAGATGGCGACAGAAACACCGCTTGATTTGAAAAAGACGATCAACTTGCCGAAGACCGGCTTCGCGCAGAAGGCGAATCTCGGCCAGTCGGAACCCGCGCGCTTGAAGAAGTGGACGGAGGGAAAGCTGTACGATGCCATCCGCCGCTCCCGCGAGGGACGCGAGAAATTTATTCTCCACGACGGGCCGCCCTACGCCAACTCCGACATTCACCTCGGCACTGCGCTCAACAAAATTCTCAAGGACATCGTCGTCAAATCGCGCACGATGATGGGCTACGACGCGCCTTACGTGCCGGGCTACGATTGCCACGGTTTGCCGATTGAGCAGCACGTCGAAAAGACGCTCGCCAAAAAAGGCAAGAAGCGCACCGATCTCTCGCAGGTCAGCTTCCGTCGCGCGTGTCGCGAACATGCCGCCGACGCCTTGAAGCGTCAGACGCGCGACTTCCAACGTCTCGGCGTGCTGGGGCTGTGGGAGAATCCATATCTCACGATGTCGAACCAGTACGAGGCGGAGACAGCGCGCCTGTTCGGTCGCTTTGTCGAGCGCGGCTACATTTATAAAGGCGCGCGTCCCGTCTATTGGTGCATCCACGACCAGACCGCGCTCGCCGAGGCGGAAGTCGAATACGCGGAGCACACGAGTCCGTCCGTCTATGTCAAATTTCCGCTCGCGGACGACATAGACCCGGCGACGATTGACGCGCGCCTTGCCGGGCGCAAAGTTTTCTTTCTCATCTGGACGACGACGCCGTGGACGCTTCCCGCCAATCTCGGCATCGCCGTCAATCCACTGTTCGAGTACGCGGCGGTTGAAAGTGGCGACGAGGTTTACATCATCGCGAGCGACCTCGTCGAGACGGTGGCGGAGAAGTGCGCGCTCGTCGCGCCGAAAGTTATCGCGCGTTTTATGGGCGCGAAGCTCGACCGTCTCGAAGCGCGTCATGCCTGGCTTGATCGTCCGAGTTTGCTGATGCTCGGCGACCACGTCACGCTCGGCGGAGAGGCCGACGCGGAGACAGAGCTTGACGTGAAAGAAGCGCGCGAGCGCAAGTCAACGGGCAAGGCCGGGACGGGGTTGGTGCATACCGCGCCCGGACACGGCCACGACGATTTCATCATCGGCAAAAATTACGGTCTTGAAATTTATTGTCCCGTGGACAACGCCGGTCGCTTCACGTCCGAGGTCGAACACTTTGCGGGCGAGCGCGTGTTTGACGCGAACCCGCGCATCGTCGAATTTTTGCGCGAGCGCGGCGCGCTGCTCTTCAGTGAAAATTACGCGCACCGCTATCCGCATTGCTGGCGTTGCAAGAATCCGGTCATCTTCCGCGCGACGCCGCAATGGTTCATCTCGCTCGACGCGCTTTCGATTGACGCGCAGCCGTCGGTCGAGCAAGACGACGACGGGCGCGACCGCACGAACTACATTGACAACGAAGAGAGCGCGCCGGAATCTCTGCGCGACGGAGCCATGCGCGAGATCGCGCGCGTCGAGTGGATTCCCGCATGGGGTGAAGACCGGATGCGGAACATGCTCAAGGGGCGTCCAGATTGGTGCGTCTCGCGCCAGAGAGTGTGGGGCGTGCCGATTCCCGTCTTCTATTGCAAGAGTTGCGACGAGGCCATCGCCGACCCGTCTATCATCAAACACATCGCTGACATTTTCGAGCGCGAGTCTTCGGATGCATGGTACACGCGCGAGGCGAAGGACTTGCTGCCGGAAAATTTCGCGTGCCCGAAATGTGCGGCGACGGAATTTAACAAGGAGACGGACATCCTCGACGTGTGGTTCGATAGCGGCACTTCTTCCGTCGCCGTGCTCAAACATTATCCGGGGCTTCGCTGGCCGGCGGATGTCTATCTCGAAGGCGGCGATCAGTATCGCGGCTGGTTCAACTCTTCGCTCATCGCGGGGCTGGCCGTCCACAATCGCGCACCTTACGAGACGGTCGTGACGCACGGTTGGACGCTCGACGCTCACGGCAAAGCGATGCACAAGTCCGCCGGTAACGCCATCCCGCCCGAAGATGTCATCAAGGATTCGGGCGCGGAGATTCTGCGCCTGTGGGTGACATCGTCCGACTATCACGAGGACATGCGCTGCTCGCCGGAAATTCTCGCGCGCGTCTCGGACGGCTATCGCAAGATGCGGAACACGGCGCGTTTCGCGCTCGGCAATCTCGACGGCTTCGACCCCGCGCGCGACGGCGTGGCGTTGCCTGAACTACAAGAGCTTGACCGTTGGGCGCTCGCCGAACTCGACGCCGTCATCGAGCGCGTGCTGGCGGCTTACAAGTCTTACGAGTTTCACACGGTCTATCACACGCTCTATCATTTCTGCACCGTGACGTTGTCGGCGCGTTACTTCGACATCATCAAGGACAGGCTCTACACGAGCGCGCCCAACGCGCACGCGCGACGCTCGGCGCAGACCGCGCTTTATGACATCGCCGACGCGCTCGCGCGCCTGCTCGCGCCGATTCTCTCCTTCACGGCGGACGAAATCTGGGAGAACCTGCCGCGCCGCGCAGGAGTATCAGATGCTTCAAACACGCAGGGGGACGCCACTACGCAGACTGATGCAACAGTTACGCAGCAGGCTGCCGGCGCAATGACATCAGTGCATGTTGCGGAGTTTCCTCTGGCGAGCGGCAAGCATGATGCGGAGACGGCGGCGCAACTCGTGGAGAGATGGGCGCGTCTCTTCGAGGTGCGCGATGTTGTGCTGCGTGCGCTCGAAGAAGCGCGCATCGCGAAACTAATCGGCAGCAGTCTCGAAGCGAAAGTACAACTCGACGTGAGCCGCGAAGTTTATGAATTGCTCCAGCATTATCGCGACGAGTTGCGTTACATCTTCATCGTCTCGCAGGTTGATCTAAGCATCGCGGCGGACAATGCGACTGATGCGGTGCGCGTCAACGTCGCGCGCGCTGACGGCGAAAAATGCGAGCGTTGCTGGACATATTCCACGCACGTCGGCGAGTCCACGCGCTATCCGACGGCGTGCGAGCGATGCACTCTCGCGCTCGGCGAAATCGAGGCGACGGAAGGGACGGAGTTGTGAGCGACAGCAACATCATCAACGTCGGCAACGCACGACGCGGCTACGGCTGGCGCGCGGCGTACATGCTCGCCGCGCTCATCGTCTATCTCGCGGATCAATCGAGCAAGGCGTGGGTGGTCAAACGCCTGCGCTTCGGCGAGACGCGGACGCTTATCGAGCGCGTGCTCTCTCTCTCTTACGCGGAGAATCCCGGCATCGCCTTCGGACAGTTTCAGCAAGGCGGCGACTTCGGACGCTGGATGCTTGTGGGCCTCGCGTCGCTGGCCGCCGCCGGCGTACTCGTTTATTTATGGCGCACGCCGCGCACGGACGACCGCATCCTCGGCGCGTGCGCGCTGCTGCTGGCGGGCATCGCCGGAAACCTGACCGACCGCCTGCGGCTCGGCCACGTCATAGACTTCATCGAAGTCCACCTCGGCTCTTATCAATGGCCGACCTTCAACGTCGCCGACGCCGTCATCTGCACCGGCGCACTGTTACTCGCGATAGATTTATTTTCAGAAGGCAGACAGAAGAAGCAGTGATAAGTGATAAGTGATAAGTGATGAGTAAGAGACTGATTTCTGCTCATCACTCATCACTCATCACTTATCACTTATCACTCAAAAGATGTTTCCAGAACTTTTTCGCATTCGCAATTTTCCGATTAACACTTACGGCGTGCTGCTGGCGCTGGCGTTTCTGGCCGCGCTTCTGGTTGCCGCGCGACTCGGCGAGCGCGACGGGCTGAAGCGCGAGCGCGTCTATGATCTCGGACTGTGGATGCTGCTGGCTGCGCTCGTTGGCTCGAAGCTGCTGTTGCTCGTGGCGGAGCCGGAGTACGGTCAAGACCCGTGGCGGCTGATCTCGCTCGACTTCCTGCGCTCCGGCGGCGTCTTCTACGGCGGATTCCTGGGCGGCGTGGCGGCTGCCGTGCTGTTGATGCGTCGTTATAAATTGCCGTTTTGGAAGACGGCGGACGCCTTCGCGCCGGGCATCGCCATCGGCCAAGCGGTCGGGCGTCAGGGCTGTTTCGCCGCCGGTTGTTGCTGGGGCAAACCGACCGGACTGCCGTGGGGCGTCGAGTTCACGCAGGCCGGGCATGACGTGACGGGCGTGCCGCTCGGCGTGCATCTGCACCCGACGCAACTCTACGAATCGTTCACGATGCTCGCCGTCTTCATCTTTCTGCTCTGGCTGCATCGCCGCAAAAAATTCTCCGGGCAGGTCGTACTTTTCTACGCCGTGCTCTACGGCATCGCGCGTTTCACCATCGAGTTTTTCCGCGACGACCCGCGCGGAGACATCGCTGGGCTGACGACTCTGACCGGCCTCTCCACGTCGCAACTCATCAGCCTGCTCGTCTTTCTCTTCGGCATTGTTTTTCTCATCCTGCGCTGGCGTCGCGCATCTGCCGGAACGCTCGACGCGGGCGAGAGCACAACTGCGACGGACGCGGCACGAGCATAAGAAATTCTAAAGCAATTAACACGGATGGACAGGATGAACAGGATGGAAGACAAATGATGAATGCAAAGGAAGAATGATGAATATCGGGCGAAGCTTCTTGTCTTTCATTCATCATTCCGCACTCATCATTCCGCATTGCTTTTCCTATCATGTTTATCCTGTCTATCCGTGTTAATTTTTCTTCATCAATCGAACGATAGCGAAATGCCATGAGCATGAGCGACGAAATTATTATCGAGCCGGAAGAAGCCGAGACGCTCACGTTTCAAGTTGCGGAGACGGAAGCGGGCGAGCGTCTGGATGCCTACCTCGCGGCGCGCATTGAGGGGATGAGCCGCACCGCGATCAAGCGTCTCGCTGATGACGGCGACGTGCTCGTCAACGGTCAGGTCGCGAAGCCTTCGCACAAACTCGGCGCGGGTGAAGAGATCGAAGTCGAACTGAGCGCGCCGCCGCCCTCAGACCTCGCGCCCGAAGACATCCCGCTCAATATCATCCACGAAGACGCGGACATCATCGTCGTCAACAAGGCCGCCGGGATGGTCATTCATCCGGCGGCTGGCGTGCGCGACGGGACGCTCGCCAACGCGCTCGCCTTCCATTTCAAACAACTCTCGACGCGCGCGGGAGCGATGCGTCCCGGCATCGTGCATCGTCTGGACAGAGGCACGTCCGGCCTCGTCGTCGTCGCCAAAACCGCGAGCGCGCACGAGCATCTCGCCGACCAGTTTCGCGCGCGTGAAGTCTTCAAGTCTTACGTCGCGCTCGTGCATGGATTGATGGCGCGCGAGGCACGCGACGCGAACGCCGCCGGGGGCACGCTCACGACACGAGGGCGCGTCGAGGAACCCATCGGGCGCGACCCGCGACATCGCACGCGGATGGGCGTCGTGCGCGGCGGGCGTCCGGCGTTGACGATTTATCGCGTGCGCCATTGGTACGAGCGTTTCTCCCTGCTCGACGTGGAGATTAAGACCGGGCGCACGCACCAGATTCGCGTCCATCTCTCGTGGCTCAAGCATCCGGTCGTCGGCGATGCGGTCTATGGCGGCGGGCGCGACCAGAACGTCCCCGACGCGCGCACGCGGACGTTGATACGCGCGCTCAATCGCCAGTTTCTGCACGCCGAGAAAATCGGTTTTCGTCACCCGCGCACAGGTGAATTTTTGCGGTTCGACGCGCCGCTCCCGCCGGAGTTGTCGGAGTTTCTTGAGAAGCTCGAGGGCGGTTCTTCACGCGCCGTGTGACTGACAGGAGCGCCGTTGCTATACTGTCGGCCTCTTCGGACAAGCAACGAGAGTTCCCGCCGCGTGCATCGAACAGGCAGGCTCAAAGCGGTCGAAAATCCTGAAGAAAATCATTTACAATTTTCACGCTCCCTGATGAATCTGTTATGAAAATCGCCGGTTATTCATTCGCCTCCATCTTTCTCTCGCTCGGCCTGTGCGTCGCCGCCGCCACGTCGCGAGCGCAACAGGCGACGCAGAGCGCGCCGGCGACTCCCGCGCGCACCACAACGCCGCAGAAGCCCGTCGCATCGCCGACGCCGGAAAGCGTCAACCCTGATGGTCAAGTCCTGACGACCACCATCCGTGAAGTGCGCGTGCCCGTCATCGTGACGGATAAGAAGGGCGAGGCCGTGACGGGTTTGCAGGCGAGCGACTTTCTCGTCTATGAAGACAAGGCGCAGCAGAATTTCAACTTCGTCGGCGAAGTTAAGGAACTCGAAAAGCTGCCGATCTACGTCGCCGTCTTGATGGATACCTCAAGCTCGACGGCGGGCAAGCTCAAGTTCGAGCAAGAGGCCGCGCTCAACTTTCTCTACACCGTCGTCCGCTCGCGCAAAGATCAAGCCGCCTTCGTCACCTTCGACGACGAGGTTAATCTGCGTCAGGATTTTACGACGAACGTTGACGCGCTTCGCCGCGCTGTGGAGAGCGTCAAGCGTCCGGGGACGCAGACCGCGCTCTACGATGCCGTCTGGCAGTTTTGCGACGAGAAGATGCGCGCGACGGGCACGGGCGGGCGGCGCGCGCTCGTCATCATCACCGACGGCGACGACACCTACAGCCGCGCATTGCTACGCGACGCCATCGAAATCGCGCAACGCACGGACACGGTCATCTTCTCCGTCTCGACCAAAGGCGGCTTCGCGGGCAGTTCCGTGCCGGGCGTGGAAGCCGGAACGGTCAAGGATAGCGGCGACCGCGACCTGACGCGCCTCTCGGACGAGACGGGCGGGCGCGCCTTTTTCACCGGCGACATGCTCGCGCTCGAACGCGCCTTCAAAAAAATCGGCGAGTCGCTACGCTCGCAATATCTGCTAACGTACAAACCGGCGAACGACAAATACGACGGCAGCTATCGCCGCATCGAGGTGAAGCTGGCGGCGAACAAAACCAACAACGGCCTCAAAGTACAGGCCAAGCACGGCTACAAAGCGGACAGAGACACGATTAAATGACAAGAGCGGTGATAAGTGATGAGTGATAAGTGATAAGAGAAGCAGGAGAGTCTTTCTCATCACTTATCACTCATCACTTATCACCGCTTGAGGGTTGACACGGATGTTTTATCAAAGACGAATCGCGCGCACGCTTTTGCTCGCGACGATATTGTTGATGGGAGTCGCTGCCGTTGCGGGCGCACAGACGCAGCAAGGCCAGTCTTCGACGCCGCAAGCATCGTCCGCTGCTACTGCGCCACAACAGAAGCCGACGCCGTCGAAGCGCGACGAGACGATTGACGATGAAGATGTCGTGCGCGTCGAGACCGATTTGACCAACGTGCTGTTCACGGCGGTGGACAAAAACAAGCGTTTCATTACCTCGCTCAAGCAGGAAGACGTGCATGTCTTCGAGGACAACAAGGAGCAACAGGTCTTCACCTTTCAGCGCGAGACCGACCGACCGCTCTCGCTCGCTATCCTGATTGACACGAGCATCTCGGAAGAGCGGACGCTGCCGGAAGAGAGAAACGCCGCCAGCGAGTTCGTCTCGTCGGTCATTCGTCCCGGCAAGGATGAAGTCGCCGTGCTGTCATTCACGGGAGATGCGACGCTCGAAGTGGGCTTGACGGGCAATGCCGCGCGCGTGCGTCGCGCCATTGACCGCGTGGAATTCGTCGCGCCGGCGGGTTACATCGGCGGGGGCGTCGCCGTTCCCGGCACGCCGCCCATCTCCGGCGACAGCCGCGCCGGCTCGACCGCCATCTGGGATGCGGTGTGGGTGACGGCGACGGATGTGCTCTCGGAATCATCCGACAAGACGCGCCGCGCCATCATTCTGCTGACCGACGGCGTGGACACGAGCAGCCAGAAACGCTTGAGCGATGCGGTTGACAGCGCCATCAAAGCCGATGCCATCATCTACGTCATCGGCATTGGCGACAATTTTTACGACGGCGTGGACAAAGGCCAGCTCAACAAGATTTCCGAGCGCACGGGCGGTCGCGCTTACTACCCGCGCAATGAGGAAGATTTACGCTCGGCCTTCGCGCAAATTCAGGAAGAGTTGCGCTCGCAATATCTGCTCGCCTACTCGCCGACGAACAGGGCGAAGGACGGCTCGTACCGTCAGGTGCGCGTCGAGATCGTCAACCCTGAATTGAGCAAGCAGAATTTGCGTCTCACTTATCGCAACGGCTACTTCGCGCAAACCACCGGCGCGACCGTCCGCCCTCCGAAGAAACGCCCGTAGATTGTTCCCGATTCTTTTGCGAGCGCGCGCAAGTTCGCTCTGCGCGCCCGTAAGGAAAACGCCTCGCATATTTTTGTTGACACGTCTCTCACTGCAACCTAGACTCCACCCGATCCCCCTTTCAAATTCAGCTTGAATTGTCTTCACGAGAGAATTCTCAAGTCATGGAACACGAAAACAACTACGCGCCGACCGTGCTCATCGTTGACGACTTCGACGACTCGCGCAGCCTGATGGCGCTTAACTTAAAATCAGACGGTTACAACATCGCGGAAGCGTCGAACGGCAGGGAAGCGATAGAGTCTGCACGGCGCGCGCGTCCCGATCTGGTGCTGATGGATTTGAGCCTGCCCGCGCTCGATGGTCTCTCCGCGACTTGCCGCCTGCGCGAGTTGGATGCGATGCGCGACGTGCCCATCGTGGCCTTCTCCGCGCATCATGCCGGCACGCACGCCCGCGCCGCGCTCGCCGTCGGATGCGACGAATATCTCGAAAAGCCGATTGATATGGATGTGTTGAGAGAGGTCGTCGCGCGTCTATTGGCAGGCGCGGATTCGGATGGGCAAGTCACTGCTGCTACAGCGAAGCCGCGCGTCATACTGTTTGACTCGCGGCAACTCAACGACGACGAATTACAGAACAGCATTGACCGTTTGCTGTCAGAGGCCGTGCGCGGCGCTGTCGAGTAGCCAGCCGAAGCGCAACGAATCTCTTCTCCTGCTTCTTCCCGCTTCCTCGTCTCACAACTTCACGAACTTTCTTTAACGCTCGCCGCGCTCCATCTCAACCGTCGTCTCCAGTTCGACGGTGAGATGCCGGATGCCCGCGCTGTCCGTCGGCTCAATCAGCCGCAGCGATTCGTCAAGGATGCGTCGCTGATGCTCCTTCCAGCCGGGACGCCCCGCGACGCAACCCAATTCGCCTTTGTAAAACGCGGCGCGCGGCGGTCGCGCAGAGGTGACAATTTCGCGTTCGACGGCCAGCATCATCGTCGGAATGCCTGCGGCTTCGATGGCGCGCGCGGCCAGCGACATCGTCTGATGACACAGGCGCGAAGCGGGCACGAGCAAGGCCGCCTGCACCTCGTATCGCATGACGCGCTCGACGAGTCGCGGCACGGTCTCTTCCGCGAGCCGTCCCGCTTCAGGAATGAAGCCGCAGAGACTCCACCACACGGGATTGAGTTGGCCGATGATGCCGTTGCCCTCGAACTCGAATAAGCGTTGCAGAGGAACCTGCGCGTTCATGTCTTCAAGCACCGCCGCCGGATCGTAGCCGCGCGCCGCCCATTTCAAATCCGCCGCTTCAATCTCGACGGGAATCTCGCGGAATGAAAGGTCGCCGTCGGGCGCGTTTATGTCGAAGGCGTCGGTTCCGTCGAGGTACGCGCCCGCCGAAGTGATGAGCGCAAGATTGAGCATCGGCAAGGCGCGGCGCGCGGGCGTGAAAGGCGCGCGCTCGTTGACGACCCAAGGGTAATGCTCGCCCACTTCGCCTTCGCGCAATTCGTTGATGCGTTTCCAGCGATTGTAGTAAGCGCGCCATGCGTTCGGGTGCTCGATCATCACTCTGGTCTGGACTGGATTCACTTTTGAAAACCCTCCCGTCTCGAATCAACAAATCTTTCAGTCGAACTCCATCACTTCCGGCAACAGGTAAATGCGCGGCAACTCAAACTCCGGCGGCGTCACTTCGCGCGGGTCTGCGGCTTCGACGAGCCAAGAGAGAGAGCGTGCGAGTTGCGCCTCGTAGTCGCGCAAGTCGAGCGACATAAAACGATCCGTGTTGAGCCGCGCGAATTTCTCCAACGCCATCCCGTACATCCTGCGCGCCGCGCCGGGTCGCCCGATTTCGAGATGATGAAACACCACTGCCGATTGAATCATCGCCTGCAAAAAAAGTTTCTCCGACGGCCCCGCCTCATCACGCCAGCGATCTTCCCAGGCGTCGTGCGCCGCGTGAAACTCTCCGGCGTTATACAACTCGATGCCCGCGATGTAATTCTCCGGGTACGCCAATACGTGCGCTTCATTGTACGCCGGACGCTCTTTAGACATCGTGATGAGTGATGAGTAATGAGTGATAAGTGATAAGAAAGAATCTGTCTTCTCTCATCACTTATCACTCATCACTTATCACCTTCCCCCTCTCAGTATCGCGGCACATCGCGGTCAACTTCGACAGACCAGCGATCTATGCCGCCCGACAAATTGAGTAAGTTGGTAAAGCCCATCCGCGACAGAGCGGCGCAGGCCTGCGCGCTGCGGATGCCGTGATGACAGATGAAAACCGTCTCGCGCGCGGGGTCGAGCGTCGCCGCCCATTCGTCGAAGCGACTGAGCGGCAAAAGATGCGCGCCCACGATGCGCGTCAGGTCAAACTCTTCCTGCTCGCGCACGTCTATCAATAGCAGATCGTCGCCATCGCCGCGCACGCGCCGCGCATTCAAATCCGCCGGAGTGATGTTTCCGAAGCTCATCATTTTTTCGTGTGTGCGAACAAAAAGTATCAGCGGCGCGCGGAGAACGCAAACTCGTTTCCCGGTCGCCCGCGCGATGTTTGACGCGCGCGCCGTTAACGCCGATTGAGACGGGATGCGAGGACTTTAGCGGCGGTCGCGCCCGCGCCCGTCGCGCCGCTGATGGTGGGCGCGAGCGGGTTGGATACGTCACCGATGGCGAAGACGTTTTCGACGCTCGTTTCTCCTTCGCGGGTCACGACCACGTAGCCGCGCGCGTCCGTCTTGAGTTGCTCCGCGAATAACACTGTGTTCGGCTCGACGCCGATGCGGACGAGCACGCCGCGCACGGCCATGCGGAAAGGCTTGAGCGCGCCTTCACGAAAAATCTCGACGGCCTCGACATGCTCCTTGCCGAATATTTGTTGAAGCGTCGCGCCCTTGAAGACCGTGATGCAATGCTCGCCCTTAAGCTGTTCGACGAACTCGTTGCGCGCGCTCAATCTTTTGCCCCGATGCACGAGCGTCACCGTCGGGCAGACTTCCGCCAGCAACAGTGCGTTCTCCGCCGCCGCATCGCCGCCGCCGACGACGCATACGTCTTCGCCAGCCAGCAAATCGCGGTCGCGCGTCGCCGATTCGATGACGCCGCGCCCCGCAAATTCCTTCTCACCCGGAACATTCAGACGCCGACGCCGGACGCCCGTCGCGATGATGAGGGCGATGGACTGCAACGTCTCGCCGCTTCGCAAAGTGATGCGCTTCGCACGCAGGTCAACTTTTTCGATTTCCGTCTGCATCCACAAATCAAATTCTTTTCCCGCGAGTTGTTCCATGAAACGATCACGCAACTCGCGCCCGTTCGACGCCTCCGCGCCCAGCTGATTTTCGATCTTGTTGTGAACGTGCAGGAGTTGCCCGCCCGTCTCTGTCTCCTGTTCGAGCACGAGCGTGTCCAGCCCCAACTCGTCGCACCACAACGCGGCAGACAATCCGGCGGGGCCGGCTCCAATGATGATGACATCGTGCATAAAAATTCTCTGTTGCTCGCGCGTTTGAATTGAAAGTTGAGTTGAAAGTGTAGCGCATGATTCGCGGCCACAGAAATTTGCGCGTCTCGCGCGTCAAAGAAAGTTCGTCTATGAGCGTCGCGCGCGCGTCTTAAGATACGGAAGGCAGGCCGAAGGATGTCGAACCAGAATCTTCGGGCGGCGCGGCTCAGAGCGTGCCCGTTGGGGGTGGTGTTGTCTCTCCTCCATGACTTCGGCGCAAACAAGATGACTGACAGGCCACCGGCGCAGACATGCGATCCGGCGGCGAATGAAACAAATCACACGGAGGAATAAAAAGATGAATCGCAAACTATTGGGAAGCGCGCTTGTGTCGGCCATGCTGCTGGCGGCAGGCTCTGCCGTCACCGCGTCGGCACAGGAAACGACGCCGAACAGCAACGTCACTCCGCAGGAACGCCACGAGTTGCGCGCGGATCGCAGGGAGATTCGTGGCGACACGAGAGAGATTCGCGGCGACCGTCGCGAGATCAAGAGCGATGCGCGAGACCGCAATGCGGACGTGCGTGACTATCGCCGCGACCGCCGCGACGGAGCCACGCAGGCCGAGCTGAGGGCTGACCGTCAGGAAATCAGAGGCGACGGGCGTGAGTTGCACGGGGACAGGCATGAAGTCCGCACCGACCGCCGCGACCGTCGCGCGGACGTGCGCGATTTCCGACGCGACCGACGCGACGCGCGCCACTAAAGTGTGACGTTCAAGCGGGCAAAAAAAAGAGAGGCGCGAGACGAACAATCTCGCGCCTCTTTTTCTCATCTCATCAAACTCGACGCGCTGCCCCGTGCGCGACGTTTATTTATTCACGCCGATGATTTCGATGTGCGGGCAGAGGCGCGTAATGACGAGTCCTTCGTGAACATCGAAACGGCAGGAGAGCGCCGTCTTGTCGCCCTTCTCAGTTTCTCCCGCCTCGTGATACCAGAACTGGCAGTTGGTGCAGTCGCCGTTCCAGCAGAAGTCTCCGAAGGAGATGGTGCTCATCGAAAGAAACTGGAAGCAGCGCAGCAGACGATTGTTCTCCGGCACGGCGACGCTCTGGCCGACCACTTCGATGGTGACCAGCTTTTCATACGGCTCAAGCAGATCGCTTTCAATCAACGCGCAAGTATCTCCGGTTGTAAGAGTCGGCAAAGCGTCGGGAGTAACAAAAGTATAACGAAAAGAAAGTTGAGTGACGAGCCTGTGCCGGCGGATAGACTATACGCGGTTTCTTTTCAAGCATCCGCCGCCTAATTGAAGCGCGTAACTCAACATTAATTCGCCATTCTTCGAGCGCGCGAATGCTTCTCATCCCTGCGCCCCTGCGCTACACTAATTCGCGACCAGCGACAACAGAACACGGAGGTATGAAAGTTATGGGCATTGTGATGTACGTCAAGCCGGGCTGCCCTTATTGCCAGCAGGCGCGCGACCATTACCAGTCGCAGGGCATCGCATGGACGGAGTACGACGCGCAGAATGATCGCGCGCGACGCAAAGAAATGTTCGCCTACTCGAACGACGATCCGACTGTCCCGTGCATCGTAGAGGATGGAAAGTATCTCCAGTCGGGCTTCGGCGACCCGCCGCGCGGTTGAACCGTTCACGACTAAAGACTGGCCGTGTGCCAGTTGAACAAACCTAAAATTTACGCATGATCGGCACGACCCTCTTAAATTACCGCATCACGGAAAAAATCGGCGCGGGCGGTCAGGGCACGGTCTATAAGGCCATAGATGAACGGCTGGGCCGCACGGTCGTCGTCAAAATTCTCGCGCCCGAACTGACCGCCAGAGAAGTCAATCTCAAACGTTTTGAGCGTGAAGCGCAGCTCGCCTCTTCGCTCGATCACCCAAACATCTGCACTATCTACGGCCTGCACGAAGTCGGCGGCGTTCACTTCATCGCCATGCAGTACATCCACGGCAGGAACGTGCGCGAACTCGTGGCGGGCGAGCCGCTCGCCTTGAACAGCGCGCTCTCCATCGCCTATCAAGTCGCCGACGCGCTGACCGCCGCACACGCGCGCGGCGTTATCCATCGAGACATCAAAGCCGGCAACGTGATGGTCACGGACGAGGGACTGGCGAAGGTGCTGGACTTCGGTCTCGCCAAACTTCTCGACGACGCGCACGAGTCCGAGCGTCCGCAGGGAAGCCAGCAAATACATCTGACCGAACTCGGCGTGCCTTACGGGACAGCGACCTACGCCGCGCCCGAACAGGCGACGGGCGGGCACGTAGATCATCGCGCGGACATTTTTTCGACCGGCGTCTTGCTCTACGAAATGCTCGCCGGCACATGGCCTTTTCGCGGCACGACGAGCATCGAAGTGCGCTACGCCGTTTTGCACGACACGCCGCAGCCCGTTGCGGAAGCGCGCGACGATAATCCGCCCGCGCGCTTGCAGGAAATCGTTAACCACGCGCTCGCCAAAGACCCGAAGGCGCGTTACCAGAAAATGTCTGAACTGCGCGACGACGTGCGCGCGGCGATGCGTGAAGTCGCGGCTACGTCGAGCGATTTGGAAGAGAGCATCAACACGAGTCTGCCCGGCGAACTCGTGCCGCTCACGACGCCGCGACACGCCGGCAGCAACACGCGCGGCTTCGGGCGCACGTTTCGCCGCTGGTGGCGCAGCGTCGCAGGCTCCGAAGCGCAACCGACATCGCTCCCGCCCGCGACGAAGAAGCGCGCACCCTCAACATCAACCTCTGCGCCCGCACGCAATGTCGCCGCGACGACGAGCGCGCCCGCTTCGTCCAACGCTTCGTCAACATCTTCGACAGGCGCACAGGATGACGCCGCCACAAACGCCGCGCGCGCGCTACACGATACGTCGCACACGAGCGTTGTCGAACCGCAGAAGTCCATCGCCATCCTGCCCTTCAATAATCTGAGCAACGACCCGCAGGTCAGCTTCTACGAATTTTCGCTCGCCGACGCCGTGATTACAGAGTTGGCGCGCGTGCGCTCGCTCGTCGTGCGCCCCTCTTCGCTCATCGTCAAATATCAGGGACAGCAGGTTGACCCGCGCGAGGTCGGGCGCGAACTGAAGGTCAGCGCGGTGCTCTCGGCCAGTTTCCTGCGCGCGGGCGATCACTTGAGAGTCAACGCGCAATTGATTGATGTGGGCACGGGCGACATCATCTGGAGCGACCGCATAGACGCCGCCGCGCAGGACATCATCGCGCTGCAAGACATGATCGCGCAGCACATCGCCAGAGGTCTCGACGTGGAGACGCCCACGACCGCCGGGGCGGTTGAGCCGGCTCCCCCCGCGCGTTCGACGCGCGACGCCCAAGCCTACGAAGAATATTTGCGCGGGCGCGACTATCTGGGAAAATTTCTCTTCCGCACGCTCGCGCCCGAAGACAGCGACCTCGCCATCGAACACTTTCAGCGTTCCATCCAACTCGACCACAACTTCGCGCTCGCGCACAGCGGCCTCGGCGCGTGCTTCGCCAATCGCGTGCTCAAGGGCTTGGGCGGCGTGGACGACTACGCGCTGGCCGAAGAGTCTTTCACGCGCGCGCTCGAACTCGACCCCGACATCGTCGAGTCGCGGATGCTGATGGTTTTCATCTATCTCTCGCGCGGCGAGAAGCGTAAGGCGCGCGCGGCGGTGACGGAGTTGCAACGCAAAGCGCCAAACGAAGCGGCGGTCTATTTCGTCAAAGGCGCGCTGCATCGTCTCGACGGCGAATACGAACGCGCCCTGCGTGCCTTCGACCGCCTCGCACGGCTCGACCCGGCGGCGCGCGTCGTCGCCAGCTACAATCGCGCGCGCGTCTTGATGTACCAGCATCGTTTCGACGACGCGCTCGCCGAGCTTGATAAGGGCGCGAAGATCGAACCCGATCATCCGCTCATCAAAACTTTCCGCGCCGTCATCACAGGGCGACAGGGAGATGTGGAAAAGGCGTCGGCGATTTTGCGCGAAGTGCTCGACGAGCATCCGACGATGGACGGCGTCCGCCCTCTGCTCGCGCAACTGCTCATCAAACGCGGCGACACGGCAGGCGCGCGCGCCGAACTGAACGACCGCGTCCGCGATGCGGCCTCCGCCGATCACGACATCGCCTACTGGCTCGCCACCACCTACGCCATGCTCGATGAGCGCGACGAGGCGTTTACGTGGCTTGAGCGCGCCATCAATCTCGGTAACGAGAATCGCACCTGGTTCGAGTCAGACCCGAACTGGAAAGAGTTGCGCGACGATCCGCGCTTTCGCGAGTTGATGCGCCGCATCGAGACGGAATTAGGCGAGTCAATCGCGCACAACGTCACGCAGGAAGCCAGTTCGATAGACACGACTGACCCGACGGGCAACAACGCGCGCGCGACCGCCAGTTCCGCCGCTTATGACGAATACCTGCGCGGGCGCGACGCCAACGGGCGTTTCATCTATCACACTTTGGCGCGCGAGGATTCCGACGCGGCCATCGAACACTTTCGCCGCGCCGTCGAACTCGACCCCAACTTCGCGCTCGCGCATTGCGCTTTGGGGAGCGCCTACGCCAACCGCGTGATTAAGGGACTCGGCAGCGCGGAAGATTACGAGCGCGCCGAGACGGCTTTCAAACGCGCGCTCGAACTCGACCCGCTGCTTTTGGAAGCGCGGCTGAATATGGTCTTCATCCATCTCTCGCGCGGCGAGAAAGTGCAGGCGCGCGCGTGGCTCGAACTGCTGCTGCGCGAAGCTCCGAATGATGTCGGCGTCTATTTCGTCGGCGCGACGATGGCGCGGCTCGAAGGCCGTTACGAGGATGCGCTCGAATTTCTGGGACGGATGCTTCGCATCAATCCGGCGGAGCGCGTCGTCGTCAGCTACAACCGCGCGCGCATCTTTATGTATCAGGGACGCTATGACGACGCGCTCGCCGAACTCGCAGAAGGCGCGAAGCTTGAGCCTGACCATCCGCTCATTAAAACCTTTCAGGCCGTCGTCAATGGACGGCACGGCGACCACGCGCTCGCGGTTAAAATTCTACGCGAAGTTTTAGAGCGCCATCCGCGCATGGACGGCATCCGCCCCCTGCTCGCGCAGTTTCTCATCAAGGGTGGAGACATTTCAGGTGGGCGCGCTGAATTGAATTTGCACGCGCGCGAGGCCGCCGCCGCAGATCACGATGTGGCGTACTGGCTGGCGACCGCCTACGCGCTGCTCGATGAACGCGCGGAGGCTCTCGAATGGTTGGAGCGCGCCGTCGCACTCGGCAACGAGAATCGCGCGTGGTTCGAGTCAGACCCGAACTGGGAATCATTCCGCGCGGAGCCGCGCTTCCAAGAATTGATGTTACGCATCGCCGAGTCGCAGTCGGGCACGAGCGGCGAGGCATAGTCGAAACGGGGGACACGAGAACCCTTGAGCACATACATCATCGGCGACGTACACGGGCGACGGACGCAACTCCGCCGTCTCGTCACGATGTTGCCGCGCGACACCGCGCGCGACACGCTCGTCATCCTCGGCGACCTCATTGATCGCGGCGAGGATGTGCCCGGCGTCATCTCCGACGTGCTCGAACTCCGCCGCGAATCGCGTGACGGAAGCGTCGTCGTCCTGCGCGGCAATCACGAGCAGATGCTCCTCGACTTTCTCGACGACGGCGCGCTGCTCTGGCTGCATCCGGCGGTCGGCAGTTCCGTCACCTTCGGGCAATACACGGGGCGCGAGTTGACCGACTACCTGCGCGAAAATTTCGTCGCCGCGCACAGAGAGATTGCGAGCGCGCTGCCCGCCGAACATCTCGACTTCATCCGCACGCTTCCACTATTTCACGAAGACGAGTACGCGCTCTACGTCCACGCCGGTCTCGACGGCGAGAAGCACCCGTGCGAAACCGACGCCAAGCATTTGCTCTGGACGCGCGACCCCGACTTTTACAAGCACTACTACGGCAAGCCCTGCGTCTTCGGCCACACGCCGACGCCGCTCTTACCTCTCTTAGGTCGCCTCGGTCGTCATGGCATCTACATCGCGCACAGCGCCATCGGCATAGACACAGGCTACGGCCCGACCTCGCCGCTGACCTGCCTGCAACTGCCCGAACTCGTCCTCTATCAAACATTCCCCGACGGGCACACCTCAACGCACCATATCACCAACTTCATCCCCGAACACTTTCGTGGCTACGCGGGAGACACACACACATCCTGATCTCGCGGGTCGGCTCAAATTTAGATGGACATAAAAAGTGCCGGGGACTAAAATGCGCGCCTCAAACTCGCTTGATCCGTCACCTCGCTTTAACTATCGTTGCTTACCAATCTGACCTCAAAATAAGGAGACCTCCCATGCCAAGAATAAGATTTCCATTCAGATGCATCATGTGCTTCTTGACCCTTTTCATTTTGCTCTTCGGCAATCAGAACTCTCTTGCTCAGACGCAGTCCGATGCGTGTAAAGACTTACCTCCCCTGAAAGATTTCGTCACGATTGCCGATGTCAGGGGACAACTACAGAACGAAATCCCGACCATAGAGAATCGAATCAAGGACATTCAAACCAAACTTCCTCAGGCCACCCAAGCTGAAAAGGATTTACAAGAAACGAAGGCGAAGGTAGATAACCTGATGAAAAAGCCGACTACCACAGATGTTGATCAACAACAACTGAGTACTCTGAATAAAACGAAGGAATCTATTGAAAACTTTCTTGCGGGCGATACGGTCGAGTCTCTTAATAAAGAATTGCAGACTCAGCAGAATGAGCAATCGTGGAAGAAGGAGCAGTTGCGTTGCGTACAGTCTGAAATTTCTAAAATCCTTTCGCCCGAACAGAATTTCAAATTCTGGATGAGCGCCTTTTTTGCCGCGCTCATCGGTCTGGTGATATTCGGCTTCTTTGTTCTGGCGTATATAGACGCCAATATCAGGAGGGCTATTTTCTCCGGCCAGTCAGGGCTTCAATTTCTCACGCTCTTCTCGATTGTCATCGCGATTATTCTGTTTGGGATCACGAGCATCCTCGCGGATAAGGAGTTGGCGGCGCTGTTGGGCGGGTTATCAGGATACATCTTAGGGCGCTACAACGCGCTGGGGAAGAAGGACGAAGATAGCGCTGAAGCGGGCGACGGCGCTTCGCAGAACTTGTCTGGCAGATTTTCATCCATCATCGTCTCGCCTGCGACCGTGTCTCTCACCGCAGCCGCGCCGACGCAACAGTTGTCCGCCACGCCGACGGATGCTCAAGGCATCTCAATCCCGAATGCAGGAGGGGGATTCATCCCACAATGGGCGTCAGACAATCCAGCCGTTGCTATCGTCAATCAGTCTGGCCTTGTGACATTCGTCGGCGTGGGAACTTGCAGCGTGACGGCCACATTAAACAGTGTGACCTCTAATAGCTGCGCGGTTACGTGTACCTGAGATCACGAAGGACACGCAGGGACAAGCCAACTTTACCAAGTCGTTCGCTTGTCTTCAGTCAATTAGGGGCGGAGGTTGCGTCTCACAGGCGACATCATGAGACGCAACCTCCGTCTGTTCTCAATTCTTTCCGTCGTCACTCACCGTGTATGTCCATCTTCCAATCCGCCGCAAGCCCGTGGAAGGTGTAAGATGTGTCTAACTTTTGACATTAACAATTTCATGGAGGCGAAACGATGATTAAAGAAGGCGACACCGCGCCCGATTTCACGACGCGCGACGCGCAGGGTGAGGAAGTGAAACTATCGGCTCTGCGCGGGCAAAAAGTGGTGCTTTATTTTTATCCGAAGGACGACACGCCGGGCTGCACGAAAGAAGCTTGCTCCATCCGCGACGGCTATGCGGAGTTCGAGCGACAGGGCATCAAGGTGCTCGGCGTCTCGCTCGACGACGAGGCTTCGCATCAAGCGTTCGCATCTAAGTTTAACTTGCCGTTCACCCTTCTCGCTGACACGGATCATTCAGTCTCTGATGCCTACGGCGTCTATGGCGAGCAGCGTTGGGGCGACAAAACTTTCATGGGCGTCGCGCGCAAAACTTTCCTCATAGACGAAGACGGCAAAATCAAAAAGGTCTTCGACAAAGTCAACGTCGAGCAGCACGCCGACGAAGTGCTGCAAGGATTCCAGTAAGGCAACGTAGTAAGGCAAAAGGCAAAAGTGAAAGCAAGCCGCGTGCTGCCCTTCTTCACTTTTGCCTTTTACCTTTTGCCTTTCCTTTAGCCTGTTCGCTTGAGCTTTCCCGTCCGCTTCGCCCATGCTTCGACGAGGCCGAAGATGTAGAGGCCGAGCGGAACCATCACGGCTCCCATCAAAACCAGCACGAGCAACTCCGGCATCACGTCCGAGAGCGACGCGCCCGGCCTCTGCCAGTCGTTCGCGTTCGCGCTACCAACTACCGCCGGCCCGATGCCCATCAGCTTGCGACAAGCCGAGAGCGCGTAGGTCGCCGGCGAAATGTAAGAGAGCGGTTGCAGCCAGCGCGGTAAAACTTCGACGGGATAGTACACGCCGGAGACGAGCAGCAGGATGCCTTGAAAAATGTTCGTCGCCTCTGCCCCGCGCTCAGGGCTGATGACGGGCAGCACCGCCGCGATGAGTCCCAACCCGATGAAGGCGACGCTGCTGACCGCCAGCACGATGAGTAGTCCGGGGACGTTGGCGCGCGACAGATCGAGATCAATCAAGAGCATCAATGCCGCGATGATGATCGCCGTGCGGATAATGCTGTAGAGGACGACGAAGATGCTCACGCCCGCCAGATGCGTGAGGCGCGAGACCGGAGCCATGAACGTGTATTCGAGCGTCCCCTCCCAACGCTCGTATGTAATCGAGTTGGCGATCTCGTTGAAAAGCACCGAGAGAAAATTCCACAGCAGCGCGCCGAGCAGAAGCATCAGCGTCAGGCGGCGGTCGCCGAGCGAGACGCCGATCAGGGCAATCGTCGCCGTGTTGATAATCGCGTAGAAGGTGAAGACAACCACCCATGACATGTATCTGCGCGTCAGATTCATGTCGCGAAAAATGAAAGCTCCCGTCTGTCTTAAAACCTGGTTCATCACTTTTCCTCCACGAGCGCGCCATCGCCGCCGCTGTTCGCGCTTACGCTTTCGTCAGCAACGCTCTGGTCACTCGCGCTCTTGCCGTTCGCACTCACGCTCTTGTCGTTCGTGCTGATGCTCTTGCCGTTCTCGTCGAGCGCGATGCCCGTCAGCGCGATGAAGGCGTCTTCCAACGAAGCAGCGTTCGTCTGCCGCTTGAGTTCGTCCGCCGTGCCTTCGGCGATGAGACTTCCCTGCGCGATGAAGCCGATGCGCGCACAGAGTCGCTCGGTCTCGGCCATGTCGTGCGAGGTTAAGAGAATCGTCGTGCCGTGTTCGCCGCGCAGATTTTCGAGGAAGGTCTGCACGTCGCGCTTGCTCTTCGGGTCGAGGCCGGTCGTCGGCTCGTCGAGCAACAAAAGCGGCGGGTTAATCAACAGCGCGCGCGTGATCGCCACCTTCTGCTGCATCCCGCGGCTCAACTCTTCGAGCGGGTCTGTGAATTTTTCTTCCATCCCCAGCGCGTTGAGAATGTCGAGCGCGCGCCGCTCCGCAGATTTCTTGTCCATCCCGTAGAGCATGGCTGAATAGAGCAGGTTCTCGCGCGCCGAAAGTTTTTTATAAAACGCGGCGTCCACGCTGACGCGACCGATCTTGCGGCGCACCTCTTGTTCCTCGCCGGGAATGCGATGGCCGAGCAGATGCACCTCTCCGCCGTCGGGCGTGAGCAAGGTCGAGAGCACGCGGATGAGCGTTGACTTGCCCGAACCGTTCGGCCCGAGCAATCCGTAAGTCTCGCCCTCCGCGACCTCGAAAGAAACGTCCTTTAAGGCGTGGACGACGGTCGAGCGAGAGCCAAAGAAGCCTTTGCGCTTGCGGAAATATTTTTGAAGATGAGAGACGTGGATACCAGTATTCGACATTGATGCACATACCCTTCGAGACCCCGGTTGGAGTGTCGGATAGCCGCTTTCCAGATTGGAGAAGAAAGAATGGAACGAAAGCGTTCCTTCGGCGGTGGACGAGCCTTGTTCTAGGCCAGTCGGTTGGGAATGATTTGCATCATGTGAAACATGTTATCACCTACTCTTTGAGAGTGAGGCAAGGATACGTTGACGCGGACAAGTTTGGCAAGCTCATTTGTGTTGACTTGCATTGACGAGTGATGAAGTCAACAGCAACGACGACGATTTTATCCACATCAATCAAGGGACGATGAGAATTTCTTTGACGAGAATCGTTTCATCCTGCGCGCCTATCGTGAATGACACGCGCTTGTGTTGCAAATCGAACAAGACATCTTTGACGACCTGCCCGTCAATGCGAATCTCATGCGGGCGCGCGCCTATGCCGAGCAACTCGAAGTTGAATGGTTGCTGTCCTTTTATGTATGAACCCGTGTAGCTGAAATTTATCTTGCCCGGAGTTTGCGTGACGGAAATTGTGCGAAACGCGCCGCGCTGATAGTCGTAGGCGTCGCCTGCATCTTCGTAAAAACGACTCTCACCGTTGCCGACAACAAACATCACCGTGAGCGGCACGTTTGCCATCTCGCCCGTGTGCTGGATGACGGGCTGCGTTGGGATGACAGCGCCGGCGCGCGCGAAGAGCGGCAGGCGATCAATGGGCGCGTCAACGTCTGCGTCCGCGCCACCTTCGTATCTTTGTCCCGTCCACCAGTCGAGCCATGCGTCGCCCTTCGGGAAATAGACGTGACGCTTCAACGCGCCTTCGCGCAAGACCGGCGCGACGAGCAGATCGCGCCCGACGAGATATTCGTCGTCCATCAAATATGTGCGCGTGTCCGACGGATACTCGAACCAGAGCGGGCGCATGACGGGCGCGCCGGTCTCTGTGTGTTCATGAAAGAGCGTGTAGAGATAAGGCAGCATCTTGTAGCGCAACTCAATCGTCTGGCGGTTGATGCGCGTGTATTCGTCGCCGTAGGCGAACGGCTCCTGATCTTTCGACCCAGACTCGGTGTGCGAGCGCAGGAACGGCGTCAGCGCGGCGGCCTGCAACCAGCGCGCGTAGAGTTCCGCCGAAGGACTGCCGGAGAAGCCGCCCACGTCCGCGCCGACGAGCGCGACGCCGGAGACGCCGAGGTTCGTCAGCATCGGAATCGAGAGCCGCAGGTGATCCCAGTCGGCGACGTTATCGCCCGTCCAGATGGCCGAGTAACGCTGGACGCCCGCGTAGCCCGCGCGCGTCAGGACGAACGGTCGCGCGTCTGGGCGCAGACGCCGCAAGCCCTCGAACGTCGAGCGCGCCATCTGCATTCCATAGACGTTGTGATAACGCGCGTGCGTCCCCGCCTGTCCGTCGCCCGCGTGCCGCGCGTCGAGCGGGAAGGTTTTGTCCGGGTGATTAAAAATGTCCGGCTTCGCGGTTTCATCCGAGAGAAAGACGCCCGGCTCGTTCATGTCGTTCCAGAAACCGGCGACGCCTTCGTCCAGATTTTTTCGATAGAGTGAGCCGAACCATTCGCGCGCGGCGGGTAAAGTGAAATCGGGGAAGGCGCAGACGCCCGGCCAGACGCGCGCGTGGAGTTCTTTCCCTGCGCCGGTCTTAACGAAGAAATCGCCCGCGCGTCCCGCAAGGTAAGCATCGTAGTTCTCATCAACCTTGACGCCGGGATCAACGATGACGACGACGCGAAAACCTTCTGCGCGCAAGTCCGCGATCATCTTCGACGGGTCGGGGAAGCGTTCCTTGTTCCACGTAAAAATTCGGAAGCCGTCCATGTAATCAATGTCGAGGTAGATGACATCGGCGGGCGTCTGCGTCTCGCGAAAGCGGCGCGCGATTTCGCGGACGCGCGATTCCGGGTAATAAGACCAGCGCGATTGTTGATTGCCGAGCGCCCAGAGCGGCGGCAGGGGCGTGCGTCCCGTCAACTCTGTGTAGTCGCGCAGCACATTTTTCGGCGAGCGCTCCGTGCCGCCCGTGAAGACGTAATAGTTCAACTCGCCGCTCGCGACGCCGAACGTGTAGCGCGCGGGGTCGGTCTTGCCCATGTCGAAATAGGTGCGCGTCGTGTTGTCGAGAAAGAGTCCGTAAGCGCGTCCCACGCCCGCTTCAAAATGGAGCGCGGTGAAGAAACCGATTGCTTGGTAAATCGGGTCTGTGCCGCGCGGGTAGCCGTAGGTGTCCGTGTTCCACATCACCATGGCTTGCGTGTCGCGCGAAAGCGGCAGAGCCTTTTCGCCGAAGCCGTAATAAGTCTCCGTCGCCACGCGCCGCTTGGAGGTCTCGATTGCGCCGCTCTCAAGATCGAGCGAAGTGGCGTGCGAAGGGTCATCTTCCACGACGACTCGTCCTGCGTTGTCATGGACGGTGACGAGAAACGGGTAACGACGAATCGTGACGCTCGTGCCGCCGAGCATCATCACATTCAACGAATCGCTGCCCGCCTCGAAGCCGGACTTTGGCGCGTGGAATTCTCTGATGATGACGTGCGGGACAGGCGTGCTTGTGGTTGACGAAGGCACGACGGCGTAAGAGAAGTCGCGCTCGAACGCGCCCTTCGGTGCGAGACGCACGCGCACGACTTCGGGCGTGACGAAGGTGACGGCGACACGCGCCCCGCTCGTCAACGTCAGCACGACGCCGTTCGCCTGCCGCGCGACCGCTTTGACATCGCCCGCCGCACGCCACACGGCACGCGCATCAGACGCCAGCGAGCCGAAGCAAACAATGGTGACGATGAATGAGAAAAGCGTGCGGCGGACGAATTGATGTTTGGACATGACTGGCGAGTTCGGTTTGAAATAATTTGCGCGAAGACGAAAGCGGCAGGATTTACGGCGTCGCCGAATTATCTTCAGGCGTGCTCGTTGGCCGACGCTCGCAGAACTGTTGCACTTGCTGAAAGAATTGGCCGCACTGTTTCTGCTGAGTCATTCCGTAACGCTTGCACTGGAGCGCCTGCCAGCCGACGGCCTTCATGATTTCCATCTGCTTCGGCACGTCGTCGCAGAAGCCGGACGTGGGGCGGCTCGCTTCAAGGCACGTCCGCAGAAACAGATTCGTCTGGATGAGGTCGCTGAATCCGTCCGCTTTCTGATGGCGCGCGACGCCTTCCGTCAGGCACCCTTGATTGTCCGTGTGCGCGCCGTACTCGTTGCCTTCTTTCATCACCTTCTCTGTGCCGGCGATGAACTGCGGCCCGTGCTCCCGCCACAGATAAACGCCCGTGCCCACTACTCCGACGATGAGCAGCAACATCAGCGCGCCGATGATGAGTAGAACTTTTGCCCAAGTTGGCATGATAACCTCCGTAATGATGAGTGATGAATGATGAGTGATGAATGAAGAAAAGACTCCTGCAACATATTCATCATTCATCACTCATCATTCATCATTTGCCTTCAGCGCTCGTAGATGACGCGCCCGTTGAAAATAGTTATCGCCGCTTCGGTCTGTAAAATTTCTTCCGGCTTGATGGTGAGTAAGTCGCGCGTGTGGACGCAGAGGTCGGCGAGCATTCCGGCGGCGATTTGTCCTTTGTCTTTTTCCTCGAACGAGGCGTAGGCGCTCTCGGTCGTGTAGTCTCGGATGGCGTCTTCAATCGTGACGCGCTGTTGCGGCCACCAGCCGCCGGCAGGGTCGCCGTCCGTGCTCTGGCGCGTGACGGCGGCGTAGAGTCCGAGATAAGGGTTGATGGGTTCGATAGGCCAGTCGGTTCCGAACGCGGTGTGGACGCCGTAGGCTTTCATGGTGTGCCATGCGTATGCGCCCTGCACGCGGTATTCGCCGAGGCGGTCGTCGGCCCAGCGTTTGTCGGAGATGGCGTGCGAGGGCTGCATCGAAGCGATGACGCCGAGATCGCGAAAACGCGCGAAGTCCGTCGGCGCGACGACCTGCGCGTGCTCGATGCGATGGCGGGGTACGAAGAAAGTCTCAACTGGAATATTCATTTTCTTGCTTCGTTCCATCGCTATGGCAAGCTGGACTTTTATTCCCTCACTCTGCATCTCACTTTCAGTATTGATACATACCAAACCCATTCGTTCTTTACACGCTTGCTGAAATCCATTGAGTGCCATGCGGTTCGCCCGGTCGCCGATGGCGTGGAGCGCGATTTGAAATCCGGCGGCGTCGCGTTCGACGATCATGCTGGTCAACTGTTCGGGCGACATGCGCGGGATGCCGCTGTTGTGCGGGTCGTCGTTGAAGGGCGCGAGCATGGCGGAGGTGTGCGAGCCGAGCGTGCCGTCAACATAGCCTTTGAGCGCGGTGATGCGGATACGGAACGGATCAACTTTGAGCGACGCGAACTCGTCGCGTTGACGTTTCAACTCCGCGATGGGCTGGCTGAAGTCGAGCCATTCGGCGACGCGCACGTTGAGCTTATCTGCGGCGAGCAATTCGCGGTAGAGCGCGAGCGTGTCGTAGCCGGAGATGGAATCCTGCACGGACGTGATGCCGTAACGCCGTGCCTCCGCGAGCGCGCGTGTGATGCCTTCCAGTTTTTCCGCGCGCGACGGTTCAGGCACGACGCGCGAGACGAATGCGCCCGCCGTCTCTTTCAAAATCCCCGTCGGCTCGCCGCTCGCCGCGTCGCGCAAAATCTCGCCACCCTCCGGCGTCTTCGTCTCGCGCGTCACATTCGCCAGCTTGAGCGCCGCCGTGTTCGCCCAACTGACGTGCCCGTCCACACGTTGCAGGAAGACCGGGTTGCGCGGCGCGACTTCGTCGAGGTCTTGTCTGGTCGGCCACTGCCCGCCCCAGAGCGTGTGATCCCAACCGCGCCCCAGAATCCACGCGCCCGGCTGAACCTCTGAGGCGCGCGCCGCCACGCGCCGCTTCGCCTCATTGAGCGTCTTCGCGCCGTTCAAATCAACGCGCGTGAGCGAGAGGCCGCCGTTTAGAAAATGCAGGTGCGCGTCGTTGAAGCCGGGCGTGACGAATTTGCCTTTGAGGTCAATCGCCCGCGCGCCGTCGTATGCGCTGCCGATCTCGCGCGACGTGCCGACGGCGACGATGCGCTCGCCGTCAATCGCCACGGCCTCGACGATTGTGCCGCGCGCGTCCGATGTGAAAATCTTGCCGTTGAAGAGGACGAGAGAGACCTTCTTGCGACCTTGTTGCTGTCGCGCGCGCACGTCTGCCGTCGAATTGTGTGCGGCGAAGATGAGCGAGAGGGCGAGCGTCAGAGAAAGAAATAAACGTGTGTGCATAATTTGAATTGGACGTTGAAAGGAAACTTGAAACCGCCGGCAGTTATAACACCAAACACGCGCGCGGGTGAACAAAACGCGGCGGCGGCAGGCGCTGGCGACGAAGGCGAGAGAGCGTCAGTGAAAAGCGATGCGGGCGAACTGCGACTATGCTTGATCGCGCGTCAATCTCTCTTCTTCGTCGTCCCGACCCAAAGCGGAGCCGCGTCCGTCGTCTGGCGGAGGATGAGGTTCAGTTGCGCGGCGTGGTGCTGAACGTGGCGCATGTTGTCGAGCAGCAATTCCGCGTAGCTCATCTCGCCCCAAGTGAACACGCATCGTTGTTGCGCCTGTTCGCCCATCAGTTCCTCAAAGACGGTACGGCATTTCTCGCGGCCATGCTTGAGGTAAGCGTGCAGTTCGTCTTTCGTGTAGGCGCGTTCGGGGAGCACTCCCGCCGGATTCATCTCGTCGAGCGTGTAAGGGGCGGGCGGCGCGAACCCTTCCGTCGTGCCGGAAAGGTACAGGTCGAGATAAAAGAGCGTGTGAAAGACGACGTACCAGAACTCGGTCTGCCGCGTGCGATCACTCCACAACTCGTCCGGGCAGGCGACAAGCGCGTTTTCGAGCATGTCTATTGAGGCCGCGAACTGCCGCCCGATAATCGCTCTCCAGTCTGTCTCCATTTCGAGTCTCCCCCGTCTCAGGGCGCGCCGGAGTGCGCCGCCGTTTCATTCGCTCAACTTCGACTCGATCCGTGTATCTGGTATCAACCAGATCAACGCCACCGCGACGTAGAGCGCGTCCGCGATCCACTGATGGACGAACGCGAGAGGAATCGCCGCGACATACAACAGGAGCGACAGCTTGCCTTTCAGGTCGTTGCCGACAGCCGCTTGTAGCCTGTCGTTAGTTCCGTGCAACGCGAGGATCATGTTCTGGAGAATCGTGTAGGCGAGAGCGGATAGCAGCAGCACGACGCCATAGACGGCGGTCGGCAGCGGCGCGAAATGGTTCTCGCCCATCCATCCCGTGACGAACGGAATCAGCGACAGCCAGAACAGTAGGTGCAGATTCGCCCACAGCACTTTGCCGTTGACCTGCTCTGTGGCTTGCAGCATGTGGTGATGATTGTTCCAGTAGATGCCGAGAAAGACGAAGCTCAACACGTAGGTCAAAAACACAGGCACGAGCGGACGCAGAGCCTCCCAATCCGTGCCGTGTGGAATTTTCAACTCCAGAATCATGATCGTGATGAGAATCGCGATCACCCCATCGCTGAACGCTTCGAGACGGCCTTTGTCCATCAATCTCTCCCACGATTCTTAGCTTCCTATTTCTCGTTCAATGACTTGTTCGACGGCGGCGCGTGAAGCTATTGCTTTCTCGCAAAGATGTACGCGCGGCGGCTTTGATATTCGACATCCTCCGTGTAAGGGTCTCTCTCTATCGCTTCCTCCAGCGCGAAGCCCGCCGTTCTCAGATAATCTTTCACCTCTGCGGTCTCGAAGAAGAAAAAATCTAAAGACACTTTTTTGTCCAACATCTCATCGAGATGCTTGATCCCCGCTCCGATGTGAAACGCGAGCAACAGCACGCCGCCCGGACGCAGCACGCGCCTTACCTCCTGCAAGGCCGACGCGACTGATGCGCGCGGCAAGTTGACGATGGAATAAAAAGCCGCGATGCCGCCATAGGAATTATCCGCCACGCCTGCGAGCGCGAGCATGTCTCCCTGTTGAAAAGAAATCTCAGGGTGCAAGCGTTCGGCCTGCCGCACCATCTCCGGCGACAAATCAACGCCGCACACATTCACGCCGCGATCATGCAGATAACGCGCGATCTGTCCGGGGCCGCAGCCCATGTCGCAGATGATTCCCAGTTCGCCGACCTTCTCAGCCAGCCAGTCGAGCATCTTCCGGTCGAATGGCTTCCTCTCCATTTCATCTTGAAACTGCACGGCGTAGTTTTCCGCCACACGGTCATAACTGCTCTGCAATTCGTCGCTCATTGGTTACACGTTCGCGCCAAACAAGCTGACTTCTTCCAAATCAGGGGAAAGCTTCACCATTCCCTCAAATTGCAATCCCAACTTTTTAAGAAGTTTAGCAGAGCTATCATTATCCACAGACGTGATGGCAACGATGCGTTTCAGGCCGAGCGCGCTTCCGCCATACGCTATCACGGCGGAGGCCGCTTCAAGCACATACCCTCTACCCCAATACTTCGGAAGAAAGGCGAATCCAATATCCACATCTTCCAGCGAATCTCTTTTGATCAGCCCGCACATTCCAATCGAGATGCCCTCTTCCTTTAATTCGACCAGATAGAGGCCGAAGCCCAGCCGGGAATACATTTCAACCGGCCCCTGCAAAATATAAGCGCGGGCATCTTCAATAGTTCTGACGCCTTTATCCCCGATGAATCTGATCCACGAAGGATCATTCAAAAGCTGAAGGATAAATTCTGCGTCCTCAGGCAACAGTCGCCGAAGTATCAATCTATCTGTTTCGAGAATCTTCAAAGTTGTCAAAGAACTTCGTTCGTCAGTTGAGAGTTTGATCGGTTGTGCTGTTCTTCCCATCCTGAAAGGGTACGGCGAGAGAGAGCATTTATCAAATGACTAGGCTGACAAGGCACTATAGCGGTTTGCGAATGAGTGCGACTTGAGTGAAAGATTTTTCACCACAGAGGACACGGAGGGACACAGAGGAAAAAGCGGAGGTTTGATTGTCTCCTCTGTGCCTCTCTGTGTTCTCTGTGGTTAATCTCCGGTCACATTCATTTGCAACCCGCAGTAGGTACGTCGCTGTATTAACGTTGGCTTTAGGAGCCAGAAGGAATACAGCCCAAACGATAAGCTCGACACCTCAAGCACACTCTTTTCTTTTTTTGATGATTTATTTCTGTGCGATTTCAGTAGAGAGATGAAATTCGACGCGGGCTTCTTCGGGCGTGAGGAGCGGGTGAAAAGTTTTGCCGTAGTGCGCGGTGATGACGCGGACGTAATTTTGCGTCTCGCCGTAAGGCGGCACGCCGTCGTACTTATCAACGGAGCCTTCACCGGCGTTGTAACCGGCGAGCGCGAGCGAGACATCGCCGTTGAAACGCTCAAGCAGGTAGCGCAGGTAGCGCGCGCCTGCCGAGATATTTTCTTTCGGGTCTGCGGCGTCCTGACAGTTGAAGCGTCTGGCGGTCGCGGGCATCATCTGCATCAACCCTTGCGCGCCCTTGTTGGAGAGCGCCGCCGCTTTGTAATTCGATTCCTGTTGGATGACGGCGTGTAGCAGGCGCGGGTCAACGCCCGTGTCGAGGCCGGCTTGGTAAATCACGGCATCGAGTTCGAGGTCGCCGGATGTTGGAATGTCTGAAGGGATGAACTTGTCGCCAACGAAGGCTTTGGCTTCCGCGTTCGGCGCGAGCGCGCGCGTCAGGGAAGAGTCCGTCAGACTTGTGAACAGGAAGAAAGCGAAGATGGCGAAGGAAATAAATTTGAAAGAGCGGAAACGTGAAAACAGTCGGGTCTGGTGCATTCCTAGTCGTTCTCCATGTGAGCTGTTTGAACTGGCGCGTACAAATGACGCCGGTCAGTCCAGCGACGATTGCGTCAAACTTGCAACGCAAGGGTTAGGGGGCTACGCATGGCGGAAACGAACAATCTGCGTTCAATGAGCAGTCTGTCGAGACCGGGAGTAAGATGGACGAAACGTCTGGCCAGTTGCATGGAGCGCATCGAATAGGTTCGCATAAGTTCTTTTTTCGTATGTACTTAAATCAGCCGCCGCTAAGTTGCGGAATAGCACGTCTTGAACTTCATATCGTTCATCGTGAGAGGTAATGAACTGACTCGCGTCCTTGCCCGTCGTATCAAAGAGGGACTATTTATGTCGAAAAAACTTTTGGTTCAATTTGATGTAGCGGACACGAACGCTTGACGGCGCATCGTATGTTTGTCGCGCTAAAGCTGCTGGTTTTGCGCCGTTAATTTTTGTACGCTACACTTTTCATAAGTTGAGACATTGAATCGGAGCATCAAAAGACACATGCCAATCTACGAATACAGTTGTCGCAAATGCGGTGCGCGCGTCGAAGCGTTGCAGAAGGTATCGGACAAGCCGCTCGCGCGTCATGCGAAGTGCGGAGGGAAGTTGGAGAAAGAATGGTCACAGACGAGCTTTCAGTTGAAGGGCACGGGCTGGTACGTGACAGACTATTCGGGGCGCAAGGGTGAAGCGAAAGAGGGCGCAGCGGAAGCCAAGAGCGCGGAGACAAAAACGGCGACGGGCGAAGCGAAGGAGAGCAACAGCGATACGTCGGACAGCAAGAAATCCGACGGTGAGAAATCTGACGGCAAGAAGCCGGACGTGAAGAAAGCGGGCGCGGGCGCGAAAGCGTCGAAGACATCCGCGAGCGCATCAAGCGGTAAAACTTCAGGCGGCGACTAAGCGAGACGAGTCATGCGAACGCACCACATTTTTTTCAGGGCGCTTGTGTTCATCGCGTTGCTCGCGTTCACAGTAGCGACAGCATCCGCGCAGGTGGGCAAGCGGAGCGGCAGCGCGAACAACATCGCTCCGGCGCGCGAGAACAGCATCCTGCTCAACGTCTCTGCCGCGCGCGAAAGCTCCGACGCGCCAATCGCGTCCAAAGACTTGTCTCTCTTCGACGGCGGGATGGAACAAGTCATACAGAGTCTCACGCCCGACCCCGCGCCCGCGCGCATCGTCCTGCTCGTGGACAACTCTCTGGGCTTACGCTCCGACGTGGAGAAGTTGCAGCAGGCCACGCGCGAGTTCGCGTATGAAATTTATCAGGGCGATCAGGTGCTCGTCGTCGGCTACGATCAGCAGCCGGAAATCATCTCGGACTGGACGGACGACGCGAAGAAGATCGAGGCCGCGCTGCCCACTTTCCGCAAGCGCGGCGAGCCTTATTTGTTCGACGCCCTGAGCGCGGTGATGAACGACGCGCTCGCACCTTACGCGGGCGCGACGCACAAGCGCGTGATCGTGCTCGTCGCCGACGGGCTTGATCGCGGCAGCAAGTCGCAGTTCAAAAACATTCTGGCTGAATTGCAGAAGCAGGATGTCACGGTCTATGCGCTCCAGATTCCAGACCGCACGGGCGGCGCGCTGAGGCGTGACAAGCCGAAGCCCGCGCAGGTTATCCAGCAACTCGTCGAAGGCACGGGCGGGCGCATCCTCTCCGCGACGGAGCCGCGCGAAGCCGCCAAGACAATCTGCGACGAACTGCGAAAGAATCGCTACGTCCTCGCTTACAAACCCAAGAGCATTCCCTACTACGAGCAACGCCGCCTGCTCATCATCCCGGACGAAGGCGTCAGCGTCCGCTACAAACAGATGCAGCCGGCACAGTGATAAGTGATGAGTGATAAGGAAAGAACTTTCTGCTTTTTCTTATCACTTATCACTCATCACTTATCACTTCTTTCTCAAATAAATGTAGAACATCGCTGTGATGATGAGGAGCAGGAGAGCTTCGAGTTGGGCGAAGTATGACCAGTCGTAGCGTTGCGCGTCGTCATAGGCGAGCGGATAGATGAAGAACGTGCCGAAGAGGACGCCCGTTGCCAGCCAGATGATTTGACGCTTTTTATCCCACACGTCACGCACGTCCTCAGGTTAATATCAGTACCGCGAGCGGTAGCGAGCGGGTCGAGCTATGGTATGCAGACCTGCTCGCTACCGCTCGCAGTACTGACCGAAACAGTCGCACGCCGCTCTCACGCATCGCTCTTAACTCATCACTTATCACTTATCACCGCTTTTGTAATTTGTGCAGTCGCTCTGCCGCCGCCGCGAGCGTCTCGTCTTTTTTGCAGAAGCAGAAGCGGACTTGTTGCGCGCCGAATTCGGGGCGGCTGTAAAAACTTGAGCCGGGCACGCACGCGACGCCGATCTCGCGGACGAGATGGCGCGTAAACTCAACGTCGTTCGTGAAACCGAAGCGGCTGATGTCGGTCATCATGTAGTACGCGCCGTCGGGACGAAAGACCTGAAAGCCCGCCGCTTCGAGCACGGGCAACAGCATGTCGCGCCGTCGCCGGTACTCGCTTTGCAGATAGTCGTAATATTCGCGAGGCAGGTTGAGCGCGTAAACTCCGGCGCGTTGCAATGGCGCGGCGGCTCCGACGGTGAGAAAGTCGTGGACTTTGCGAATCGCATTAGTGATGTGCGGCGGCGCGATGCAGTAGCCGACGCGCCAGCCCGTCACGGAATAAGTCTTCGACATCGAGTTGACGATGACCGTGCGCTCGCGCATTCCCGGCAAGGTGGCAATCGAGATGTGCGCGACTTCTTTGTCTTCGCGCGGGTAGATGATGTGTTCGTAAATTTCATCCGTGAAGCAGAGCGCGTCGTATTCCTGACAGAGTGCGGCGATAAATTCGAGTTCGTCGCGCGTGAAGACTTTGCCGGTCGGGTTGTTCGGGTTGCAGATGATGATGGCCTTCGTGCGTTCGTTGAAGGCGGCGCGCAACTCTTCCGGGTCGAAAGTCCAGTCGGGCGCGCGCAAGGGGACGTAGCGCGGGCGCGCGTCGGAGAGAATCGCATCGGGCGCGTAGTTTTCATAAAACGGCTCGAAGATGACGACTTCATCACCGGAATCAACCGTCGCCATCATCGCAGCGATCATACCTTCGGTCGAGCCGCAGGTGACGGTCAACTCCGTCTCCGGGTCAACGTCTAAGCCGAGCGACCATTTCGTCTTCGCGGCAATCGCGTCGCGAAAATCCTTCGCGCCCCACGTAATCGCGTACTGGTTCACGTCGTCCGCAATCGCACGCATCGCCGCCTGCTTCAACTCTTCCGGCGCGCTAAAATCGGGAAAGCCCTGCGAGAGATTGACGGCTCCGTGCTTCAAAGCCTCGCGCGTCATTTCGCGGATGACGGACTCTGTGAAGCGGCTGGCTTTCTGTGAGACGCGCGTGTGCTTTGAAGTGTCAATTGAAGTCATGTAGATTAAATCTCGCGTGGATGAAATAAGGACTTTCGTCTCGGACGCCGAGATGCTCGCACGCCGCGCGCGTTTCTGGCAAACTGAAGGACTATGGTGAACGAAGAAGCTGGCAAATGTCCGATGGGCAAACACCCCTGGCTCGCGACCTTCCTCGCGCTCGCCTTCATCCTCGTCTTCGCCGCGCACAAGCTGGGGCTGCTGTGAAACTCTGTGCTGTTTGCTGTTGAGTGAGAGTTGAGTGAAAGAGTTTTCACCACAGAGGACGCAGAGGAACACAGAGGAAAGACAGAGCAAGGACGGATTTAGTTCTTCCTCTCTGCTTCCTCTGTGAACCTCTGTGTCCTCTGTGGTTAATCTCCGCTCGCATTCACTGACAATCCGCAGTAGCTCCAATTTTCCGTCTCAAACACTCAACTTTGACTCTCCGCGACGGAATTTTCCCTCTCAGAGACCCGACGGCCTATCTCCGGGAGGGAATGTCGAGTCTTTGGGACGGAACGATGGCTCTCAGAGAGGGAAAGATGACTCCCGCAGAGGGAAGATTGGGTCTCCGGGATAGGTTGATGGCTCTCGTGGAGGGAATTTTCCTTCCCGCAGATAGAATGACGGCTCTCCGGGGCGGAGTTTTCACTATCCGGGACACGGCAGTGGACATTTCCAACTCTCTGCATAGATTTCTATCGGTAAATCCGGCTGTCCCTGCTCTTCGGAAAAATTGGCGCGAATGATGCAATACAAGATGCGTTATGCGCTTTTGTTCTGTGATAATCTGAGGTCATGTTGAATCGAACTCTAACAATCATTTTTCTGCTAGTCTCGCTCGGCTCGCCTGTGTCCCTCGGGCAAACCAAACAAACCGCAGTCTCCGCTGCTCAAGTCCTGAGTGTCGGCGGTGAAGTGCCGCATCCTCTCAAGTTGAGTGCCGCTGATCTGGCTAAACTGCCTCGTCAAACGGTCAATGCAAAAGACCACGATGGAAAGACAGCCGCCTATGAAGGAGTCGCTCTTGCCGAAGTCTTGCGCTTGGCTGGCGTGGAGTTCGGAGAAAAGTTGCATGGGAAGAGTCTCGCTTTGTTTCTCTTAGTGGATGCGGCGGACGGATACCGGGCGGTGTTCGCTTTGCCTGAGCTTGATTCAGCCTTCACTGACCAGGTTATCATTCTGGCAGATCGTCGTGATGGCAAAGCTTTCTCAGAGGCAGAGGGACAGTGGCGCATAATTGTCCCGAATGAGAAGCGTCAGGCGCGGTGGGTACGTCAGGTTGTCGCGCTGACGATACGGCGCGCATAACAACTCATTCAGTGAGAGCGCAAACAGCGTTGCTTTAATGCACGAGACTTGGAAGATTTCGAGGTTGTGTCCACGCCCGGTTAATTTCGAGCGCTAAACGGTGACGGCTTCTTTTGAATTTGTTGTGGCTGATAATTTCAACTATGAATTACCGGGATTACATCACAGTTGAACCGAACAAACGCGGCGGAAAACCTTGTGTGCGCGGCTTGCGGATTATGGTTTATGAAGTCCTTGAGTATCTGGCTTCCGAGATGACCGAAGAGGAAATACTCGATGATTTTCCTGATTTGACGCGAGAAGATTTGAAAGCCTGTATTGCTTATGCCGCCGACCGTGAGCGTCGGTTGATGACCCCTCCTGTGGCCGCGTGAAATGAAACTCGCCGCAGCAAGCTGCGGGGTATCAGAAGAGGGTGAGATATTCCTCCTAAAGTTGCTCGTACTCAGCCTCTTCCCCTTGATTCTGGATGTACTTTTTAATCACATCTTCGTTCCCGTGCTTGCCCACCGTGCTGATGAAGTACCCGTCCGTCCAAAACTCCCCGCCCCACAATTGCTTCTTGACCTCCGGGCACGCCGCGAAGATCTCCCGCGCCGTGATGCTCTTTATCAGTTGCACTATCTTCTTCGAGCTGTACATCGGTACCGACTGCACCAGAAAATGCATGTGGTCTTTGTCCGTCCCGATCTCCAAAAACGTAATCTCATACCGCTTGCTGATTTCCAGACAAACTTCTTTCAGCTTCTTATCAACAGGCGGCGTAAAAACGGCTCGGCGGTACTTCGCCGGACACACGATGTGATACATCAAGACCGAGACGTTATGACTTTTGTGGATGAACCGGCTCACTCACACATCTTAGCGCAGCAAGCTGCGGGGAATTACACCCGAAGTGATGAAAAGCGTATAGCTAGATTGTGGATATTCATCACTAACCTTATAAACTAAAGGGAATCGAAGCCAATAGCAGCCCAACGCCCGGCCTCAGCGGGCGCGAAGAGTGATTGAGCTTAAGAGAGCCGCTGTATCGCGCTCCGCTGCATGCCGTTGTTAGACATCGCCCTGCGGCAACTTTCGATAAAGATTTTATCCTCTTGGCTACCATGTAACTTCTATCAATGACTTATCCTTATCATAATCATTGGATGGGAATTTGACCGAATTCGACGTGACAATCACTTTAGGACACCCACGCCCTTTGCAAGTATCAAGTCGGTCTTTCGGCGACTGATTATCAGGGCCACTGAAAGCCTCCTTTTCATTCGTTTGCCAAACATACTTGCCATCTCTTGTGACAAGCATCCCTTGAAATGCCGTCTCTGCCGTAGCCTCTTTTAATCGCACAAGATAATGCCAGGAATATCGAGCATCGTTCACCCAAATAAAGAGCTCATCTGTCGGGGAGCGGAACACACCATAGTCCTTAGAAGGTTTCCCGCCATAACGAATGTTGGCATTTTCTACCTTTGTCCAACGTCTGTGCTCGATTCCTCGATAATCTGAAGGTATCTCAAATAGGCTATCAGGTACATCCAACGAAATATTACTGAGCTTTTGCACAGAGCCTCTGGGTGGATTGAGAACCTGAGCAACAATGATCAGGTATTTCAGGTCTTCAGCGGGATAGAGGAATATTTTTTCAGGACTGTTTTTTCGAGTAGCTTGAATTTTAATGCACTTATGACCGTCAATAATTAAGGTTCCCAAAGCTGTAAAAGCAATATCACTTTCACTGGCAAGCATCTTGGGGTTAAAGGGTCTTCCAGCACCGGGAGAATCATCGTCTATTCCGGTCTCAAGGTCATCATAAACCTTAGCTTTAGGATAGAGTCGAGTCGCTGCTTTCCCCGGCTCACCAATCACGATAAGAAAGCCATTATCCACACGATATTTGTTTCCTTTTCGCCCAATATGCTCAGAAGCGCCGAAACCGCCGAAGCCTTCCCCGTAGAAAAAACTCAAGTCAGCCGTAAAATCTGGCTGATTAGCTAGGAGATTGCGTAGATCAAGAACACGCTCGCCTTCTGTTAAGGGAGTAAGGGGCGGTTCACTCTGATTAGCACTAGTCGAAACACGCTCTTGCCCATTAGGCTAACTGTTAGCGCCAATATACAGAATACAACGTTCTTTTTGCTTCTCATATTTCTCTCACCATAAGGAGATGTCTAACGCCCGGCATCACCCGCCGCGCGCACGAAGCATCAAACCCTTCAAGTCTTGCGGATGAGAGTGACGCTATTCGCGGTCGGCTGCATGGCGTTGTTAGATGCCGCCACTCAGAGAAAAAGAATTTCATTCATATTCATTTCTTCTTAGATGTACAAGGTGCTGGGTTTCTTGAATGCATTTCTGAAAACACAAAGAGCAGGTCTGAGAAATACCACTCCCCATGTTCTAGCGAAGCATAAGTAGCCGTTTGCCATTTCTTTGTGTTCCAACCCTCACGCACGTTAGCACAACCGTAGATTGCATATTCACCATCAATCGTCTGACTCTCGGTTGTGTATTCGGGAATAAAATTAACGATGTGGGATTTACCATTTCTTCTGATGTCAGCCAAAAACTTTTCTTTCGTTAGCTCAGGATGCTGGGTATGAACTTTGGGAAACAACTCGAACAATTTGTCATATTGCTTGTACGCTGATATTCGATCAGAAGGTTTAGGCGCTCGGCAAGATGAGCACGTTGGTTAGCCGGAACAGGATCGAAAACTTTTAGGGTATCCACAACTTGACCGTGAGCTACCAAGAGAAGAAGTAGCAGAATTGTGATTGTGCTTAGTAACTTCATAGTTTCATCCAACGCAAGGCATCTAACGCTTGAGATGACATGGGGCGAAACCGCCAACACGCAACGTCAGGGTAAAAGGACAACGCGATAAGAAAGTCGCTGTTTCGCCCTCACGTCCATTGAATTGTCAGATGCATCTTGCTTATTCACAGACACCCTTTCCAAAGTCCAATTTATCATTGTATCCAGGTATCCCGGAGCATAGCGCGGTCTGTTTTTGACTTGTCTCGGCAGTTCAATCTGATGGTCGGCTCCGGGAAATACTTTGACCGTGAAATCTTTGTTTCTCTCTTTCTTTATTCGTTCCAGTATGGCTACGGTTTCCTCTACCGGAGTTTCTACATCAGACTCGCCTAATAAAGACAGAACAGGGATTTTGAGCTTTTCAAAAATAGGCACAGGGTCGAAGTCAATATCTAATCCATAATTCATCCACGATGAATCCCAAGTCGAATGACGCATTACGGCGACGTGCCGATACCACGATTCGTTTCTGACTTTTTGAACTTCCCCTTCCAGTTTCTCCCAGCCTTTGCCGGAACGCAGAATGTCGAACTGAAGATTCATCAGTGCAGTCACCTGCCCGATTACTTCGGGAGAATAACCGGCATTTCTAACTCTGGTCACGCTCTTGTATGTTGCCAGTTGTGCCGGACCGACGCCGGGACCAGACTTGATGATAAGGAAGGCGACATCTTTCGAGCGAGAAGCGGCAAGCGGCGCAATCCACCCGCCCTGACTGCCGCCCCATAAGCCGATTTGCTGAGGATTGATGTCATTACGATTTTTGAGAAGCTGAACTCCAGCCAAAGCATCATCCGCCAAATCGCTGAAACGTGATTCTTTCCAACTTCCGCTAGAAGCACCCGTGCCGCGCTTATCATAAATCAAGACCGCGAAGCCGCGCCGAGCAAACAATTCCGCAAAGAATCGGTAGCCTTCACGAGTGTCAGGACCATCGCCGTGAACGAAAACTATCGCCGGATGCGAACCTGTCTTTGAAGGAAGATACAACGTGCCGGAGAGGATGACATCACCGTTCGAGAAGCGCACTTCTTCTTCTCGATAGCTGAAACAACTACTGAGAAGAATTGAAATGGCAATAAGGATTATTGACTTGTGCATTTCATCAAACTTTACGCAAACGAAAGCATCTAACGCCCGAATTTGTATGTTGACGGATGTGGGTTGAAGCATCAAGCTTCAGCCAA
>CAXSFM010000013.1:0-132206 GCA_964236735.1 uncultured Pyrinomonadaceae bacterium | reverse complement strand
GTTATCCAATCAACTTGATTGACGCCGTCTCTTCTCTGATTTAGACAGTCCCACTATAGACAAACCCTGTTGATATATGTGAAAATAGTTTGTGCTGCTAATTGTCTTATCGTAGGCAAAAGCATCTTTGCACTCCACTCCTCGAATCGCCGGTTACTCCCCGTATTTCAGTCGCCACGTTAATGCTTTCTCTCTATAGCGCGCTGCTCGCACAACATCCACGCCAACTCACATCCGTGCGTTGCGCCGAGCAGACGATTGTCCAGCTTCATCGCTACTTCGAGGATGTTGTGCTGGAGAACAATCTGGCGGCGTTGGTGGCTGAAGCTCTCCTGCCGGCAGAACAGCGTTCGTTGCGAGATGTCTCGCGCGTGCTTGAAGTGGGACGCGCCGCTCGCCATGCCTTCTTCTTCGTCACGCCGAATGATGCGCTGAATAAACTGACGCTCACGCACGACCCGGACGAGCGCGAACCCGTGTTGATGAAACAAGCCTCGCAGCAATCTTTCGATGAGCGTTTCATCGTTATCGCTGACGCGCGCTTCTCCGCGCTGCTGGCCTCTGTCCGCCGCCACGACGAAGCCGGCACGGACAGCGTGGGAGACGAAGTCATCTGGACGTTTGAGCCTGACATCGTCTATTCGGCGCTCGAATATCTGATGGCGCGCGTGACGGCTGAACAGCCGCTCCAGTCGTTCGCGTTCTCGAAGGCCGTCAATACGTGCGTGCCGAAAACCACTTCGCTCCAACTGACCGTCTCGGTCACCACGAAGCTCGCGCGCTTTCTACAGGAACAGGCCGTGCGCGAGATTGCCGTCAACCGCATCGCCGCCTCGATTCGCAGCTCGCTGGAACTGACCAGCATTCTGCAAACCACCGTCAACGAAGTGGGACGCGCGCTCGGCGCGCAACATAGCGCCCTGAGCGTCGAAGTCGAGCACGGCGTACCGCCTCTGACGACGTGCTTTTTTCGCGACAGCGTTGACGAGGAAGGATGCGGGGCGGAACTGTTGAGCGATTTGAACGCCTACGGCGTGCGTCTTCGCGGGCGGCTCAAAGCTTACGTGCAGGACGGAAGCGGAATGGCCGGCGCGCAGGACTCGCGCCCCGTCGCTGCCGTCCCGCTCATTTACCGCGAGCGCACGATGGGCGTGTTGATGATTAACTCCGACGACCCGACGCGCGTGTGGCAGGAAAACGAAATCCTTTTGATGAGAACGGTGGCCGATCAGGTGGCGGTGGCAGTCAACCACGCGCGTCTCTATCAGGAGATGCAGCAGCAGGCGCTGACTGATGCGTTGACCGGCTGTTACAACCGTCGCTCATTCGAGATGCAACTCGAGCGCGACCTGCACCTCGCGACGCGGATGAAGCAGCCCGTCTCGCTCGTGATGATTGACATAGATTATTTCAAGCGCATCAACGACACCTACGGGCACGACGCGGGCGACGCGGCGCTGCGTCTGATCGCCGACGCGCTGCGCGAGGAATTGCGCGGCGTTGACACGGCGGTGCGTTACGGCGGCGAAGAGTTTGCGGTGATTTTGCCGCAGGCTAATCTCGAAGGCGCGTGGCTCGTCGCCGAACGCCTGCGCGCGCGCATCGAGGGAATCACGCTCTCAAAAGGCGAGCGCATCACGGCGTCGCTCGGCGTCGCATCGTTCCCGCAACACGCAGGCACGCGCGAGCTTCTCGTCACGACCGCCGACCGCGCCCTCTATCAAGCCAAGCGCACGGGACGCAACCGCATCTGCACGCCTTCCGATTTGCCGGACGAAGCGCTCGACGGGACTGTCGAAAGTGACGCGACTCTCTCTGAGACTGCCGCCTCTACCACTGCGCCCGACTCTTCAACACCCACGCTTGACTCTTCAACATCTACACACGACCTTCTCTCTCCCGTCTGCGTCGAAGCAGAGGAGGCGCGCGTCTTAGACAGTTAAACATCCAACTCACGCTCATGCACGGAGACTGCCGCGACGATGTCGGCGGTCTCTTTGCTTTTGAACTGCCCAACAGCGCGGCCTGCGATATTGTGCCCTGACACGAAACGCCGCGCTGCGTTTGGCTTGCGGAAGAAAATCGCGCATCATAGAAGACGAACTTTTCAATGCGACACCGGACGGACGCGCGGGCGTCACTTCGTTTTTCTTTATGGACGACTTAAAAAAATTCGCACGCTATTTTTCGCCGTATAAAAAATCTCTCGTGCTCGGCATCCTGTCCATTCTCGCTTCGGTCATTATCAAATTGATGGGGCCGGCGATTGTGCGCGGGGCGATTGACGACCTGAAGAGCGGTAATGTGTCGTGGTGGATTCTCACGCGCTCGGCGCTGGCCTTTCTCGGCGTCAGCATCGTGAGCGGCATCTTTCTGTTTTTACAACGTCGCATCCTGATCGGCATGTCGCGCCACGTCGAATACGATTTCCGGCGGGATTTCTACGCGCATCTCCAGAAACTCCCGCTCTCATTTTTCCAGACGCACCGGACGGGCGACTTGATGGCGCGCGCGACGAACGATCTCGGAGCGGTGCGGCAACTGGCCGGGCCGATGATTATGTACACGCTGCAAACCGTGTTCGTCGTCATCCTTATCCTTCCCCTGATGTTCAGAATCAGCGTGCGCCTGACGCTTCTGCTGGTCGTCACGATGCCGCTCGTCTCTCTGACCGTCAAGTATTTCGGCCAGCAGGTACACATCCGTTTCGAGAAGATACAGGAATTCTTTTCGCAGATTTCGGCGCGCGCGCAGGAGAATTTTTCCGGCGTCCGCGTCGTGCGCGCTTACGCGCAGGAAGATGCGGAGATTGAAGCCTTCAACAATCTCAATCGTCAATATGCTGATCGCAACCTGATACTGGTACGCATCTCTGCGGTGATGCGCCCGTTGATTCAGTTCCTCATCGGACTCGGTCAGGTGATGATTCTCTGGTACGGCGGCGCGCTCGCCGTTCGCGGCTCGATCACGCTCGGACAATTCGTCGAGTTCAACCTTTATCTGTCGCTGCTCATCTGGCCGCTCATCGCTGTCGGCTACATCGTCAACGTCTATCAACGCGGCACGGCGAGCCTTAAACGCATGAACGCCATCTTCGCCGTCGTGCCGGCGATTGACGATTTGCCGGAAGCGCGCGAGCAGACGCCCATCCGCGGGCGCATCGAATTTCGCGGACTGACTTTTTCCTACGGCGAATTTAGCGAACCCGTGCTTAAGGACATTAACCTGACGATTGAAGCCGGGCAGACCATCGCCTTCGTCGGACGCACGGGCGCGGGCAAATCCACTCTGATTAACTTCCTCCCGCGACTCATCGAAGCCCCGCCGGACACCGTCTTCATTGACGGTGTTTCGGTGCGCGACTACACGCTCGCGCAGTTACGCTCCGCCATCGGTTACGTGCCGCAGGAGACTTTTCTCTTCAGCGAAACGCTCGCCGAAAATATCGCCTTCGGCGTCGAGCAGTTCAAGCGTGCCGATGTTGAGTGGGTGGCGGAGATCGCCGGACTCTCGGAAGATATACAGGGTTTCCCCGCCGGCTTTGACACGCTCGTCGGCGAGCGCGGCATCACGCTCTCCGGCGGACAAAAACAGCGCACGGCGATTGCCCGCGCCATCATGCGCCAGCCGCGCATCCTGATTCTCGACGACGCGCTCTCGGCGGTGGACACTTTCACGGAGGAACGCATTCTCGCCCAACTGCGCGGTGTGATGCGCGAGCGCACGAGCATCATCGTCTCGCACCGCGTCTCGACCGTCCGCGACGCAGACCTGATCTGCGTCCTCGATGAAGGCCGCATCGTCGAACAGGGCACGCACGATGAATTGCTCGCGCACGGCGGCGAATACGCAGACCTCTACGAGCGTCAATTGTTGGAAGAGGAATTAGCGGCGAGTTAACAAGGGCAGTGATAAGTGATGAGTGATGAGTGATGAGACAGAGACCAGTCTTTCACTCATCACTCATCACTCATCACTCATCACTTTTTATGTCAACAGCACTCAATAAGTATCGCGAAGAAGAAGCCATCGGCAAGGGTTACGACAAGGCGAACGCGCGGCGTCTCTTGCATTACCTGCGTCCATATGCGCGTTTGATTATCCCCGCGCTGCTGCTCACTTTCATCACGAACGCGCTCACCGTCGTGGAGCCGAAGTTTTTCCAGTACTCGATTGACTGGTATATCGTGCCCGCCCAATTGTCAGGGCTGGGCGTGCTCGCGCTTGTCCTTCTCGTCGTCAAATTTTTGCAACTCATCATCTCTTACTTTCAGACCGTGCTGCTGCAATCCGTCGGCCAGCACGTCATGTACGATTTGCGAAGCGAGTTGTACTCGAAGCTCCAGCATCAGGAAGTCGCCTACTTCGACCACAACCCGGTCGGGCGCGTGATGACACGTCTGACTTCGGACGTGGACTCGCTCAACGAACTGTTCACGTCCGGCGTCATCGAAGGACTTGGCGACATCATCACCGTCTTCGCCATCATGGCCTTCATGTTCTGGATGGACTGGCGTCTGACGCTCGTCGCGCTCATCACCGTGCCGCTGCTCTTCGCGGCGACGACGTGGTTTCGCAAGCACGCGCGGCGCGGCTACGATCTCGTTCGCACCAAAATCGCGCGCATCAACGCCTTCCTGCAAGAGCATTTGTCGGGCGCGCAGACCGTCCAGATTTTCAACCGCGAAGAAAAATCACTCCGGCAGTTTCACGTCGTCAACGACGATCATCGTCAGGCTAACATCCAGACGATTTTTTACTACTCGGTCTTTTTCCCGCTCGTTGATCTCATCGGCGCAATCGGCGTCGCGCTTATCGTCTGGTACGGCGGCTTCCGCGTGATGCACAACACGCCTTTACGCGAAGTGCTCTCCATCGGCGCGCTCGTCGCCTTCATCCAGTATTCGCAGAGACTCTTTCAGCCCATCCGCGACATCTCCGACAAGTACAACGTGTTGCAAGCGGCCATCGTCGCCTCGCATCGCATCTTCCGCACGCTCGATTTGCCCGTCGCCATCGTCACGCCCGCCACGCCGCAACGCACGGGGCGCGCGCAGGGACGCATCGAATTTCGCGACGTGTGGTTTGCGTATAAAGATGACGACTGGGTGTTGAAGGACGTGTCGTTCACGGTCGAGCCGGGGCAATCCGTCGCGCTCGTCGGGCACACCGGATCGGGGAAGACGACGATCACAAATCTCATCATGCGCTTCTACGACGTGCAGCACGGCGCGATTTTGCTCGACGGCGTGGACGTGCGCGAGTGGAATTTGAAAGACCTGCGCGCGAACTTCGCCGTCGTCCTGCAAGACGTTTTTCTCTTCAGCGGAACGGTGGAGAGCAATATCCGTCTGGGGCGCGAAGACATCTCTTCGGATCGCATCGCGTGGGCGGCGCGCGAAGTCCGTGCCGACCGCTTCATCGAGCGTCTGCCGGAACGTTATGCGGCTGAACTGCACGAGCGCGGCGCGGGACTCTCCGTCGGGCAAAAGCAACTCATCTCCTTCGCGCGCGCGCTGGCCTTCGACCCTTCGCTGCTCATCCTCGACGAAGCGACCAGTTCGATTGACACAGAGACCGAGCAACTCATCCAGCAAGCCATCGAGCGCGTCATGCGCGACCGCACCTCGCTCGTCGTCGCGCATCGCCTCTCCACCGTCCAACGCGCCGACCGCATCATCGTCCTCCATCACGGCGAACTACGCGAACAGGGCACGCACCAGGAACTGCTCACCGAGCGCGGCCTCTACTGGCGTCTCTACAAACTCCAGTACGCCGACCGCTCGCGCGACGAAGGCTCAACGGACGCGCCGCTCAGTGACAGCTTTCAGTTTGGGGATTAAAGGCAAGGAAGAAAGTCTCAACAGTTTTGTTGCTCATGTCATTTAGCCCCGCTCGGTGCTTGCTCGTTTTTGTGATATTGCAGAGAATCTAAGCGGAGGTTGAAATATGATTAAGACCATCGAAGCCGTTATTGACGAAGCGGGGAAAGTTCAATTGCTTGAAGCCGTGTATCTTAAAGAGGCGCGGCGCGCTTTGGTCACAATTTTAGAGGAAGAGCCAACCGCGAAGATCGCGGAAACCGCATTGTTGAGCGAGCAATCTCTCGCTGAAGATTGGATGAGGCAGGAGGAAGATGAAGCATGGTCACACCTTCAGTCGGTGCGGTAGTGCTTGTTCCTTTTCCCTTCTCTGATTTGTCGCAGTCGAAGCGGCGTCCGGCAGTCGTTCTAGCGAATGCTGGAAAGGGTGATTTAGTTCTATGTCAGATTACGAGCAATGCTTATGCAGATGCACGCGCTATCGAGCTAACTAACGTAAGTTTCGCGACAGGCTCTTTGCGCGTCGTCAGTTATGCGCGTCCGGCGAAACTATTCACCGCCAATCATAGCTTGTTAGTCGCTGAGGTTGGAAAACTGACAGCGGCTTCATTAAAACAAGTTGTTGATGCGGTAATTGAATTATTGCGCGAAGGGTTGAAGACGTAAGGCACGCGCTTCGTTCATGCGTACTGAACAACTCATTTAACCCACATATCCTCAACATTCATTGCATCAACCTCCTTCGTTTGAATCATGTCGCTATCGAATTATGCGCTACGGCTTCTTCTCCGCACGATTCTTAAACGGCGTGAGGCTCTCCACTGATTGATAAATCTGTAGATACATCTGCGTCTCGCGCGGGATGAGGTAGCGCCAGTCTGCGCCGCCGCGACGGATGTAGCCGGGAAGTTTCGCAGAGTTGGAGTTGTAGCCGGAGGCGACGAGTTCCGGTTTGGTCGCCTGCTTGTTCGCGAGCGCGGTCTGCACGTCGAGGTCGAGCGAGAGTTCGTTCCAGTTGTCCTGCATGTGCAAAAGCATCGCTTCGAGCGCGTTGCCGTGATTACGCATCCCGGCGACGAAGTCAGGGTTGAGGCCGACCGACGGGTGCAGGCGTTGTAGCATGAGATAAGTCGAAGGAATCATCTGCACCATGCCGCCCGCGCCGGCGGAACTCACCGAGTAACGATAAGTGTCGAGTTCATTCAGGGCGAAGAGCGAATAGACTTCGTTGTAGAGCGTGGTGCGGTCTTCGCGGCGGAAGCGGTCGTGGTCAACGTGCTCGACGACGCAGAGACGCTCGGCGATGTCCACGATCTCCGGCGAGATGAATTGTCCTCTCTCCTTCAAACGTCCCACCGCCAGATCGAGCATCGTGCGAACATAAATCTGCCCGGTCTTGACCAGCTCCGGCGTGACCAGAGATGGATGCGCCGAAGTGTAATAGGCCATCTCTCGATACACGCCGCCCTTCTCTATCGGATACTCGACGACGAGCGGCCACAACTGTTTGCCCGTCGCCGCGTCCGAAACGACGAGCGCCGTGTTGACGTAATTCGAGCGGACGACTTGCAGGCGCACGTTGAGTCCCTGCGATGTCGTCATCACCGTGTCCAGTCCGCGCGTAAGAAAAGTTTGCTTCGGCAGTGTCAGCAAATGAATCTTCGAGGAGTCGTGATCGAGCAGCGCGATGGTCACGAACAAGAGGTTCGGCGTCATCGCCGTCGCCGTCAGGCGCGACTTGAGCAGGCGTTCCGCTTCAACGAGCGATGCGCGGAACTTATTTGGTGCAAGCGCGCGTGCGGGCTGCAAAGGCACGGCGGGCACGACGACAGGCGATAGCGGCACATCCAATGCCGGCACGCTCAAGGGCGTCTGCTGCGTCGTCGTGGTGGTGACTGTCTGCGGGATTGATGTCTGCGGCGTTGATTTGACTGTGGTTGACCCGGATGTCGTCGCGCCGGGCGTGGAAGACGAACTCTGTGATGATACTGATTGTTGTTGCTCGCGGGGTGGAACGGGATTGACCACGCGCGGGCGGGAGTATGTCTGCTGTGGCGCGGGCGGCACGCTCGTCGTCTGTGCCGAAGCCGCGAGTGTCGGCGTCAAAACCACAGCGGTCAGGCTCATCAAAAATAATGCGCGTTTTTTCATATTTGACTCAGATGGCGTGGGATTTTCGCCGACTCTGGAAAGAATCGCTTCGTTAAGATTCTCCCGCGAGGCTTTCGGTTGTCAACTTGAAGAAAGGCAAAAGTAAAAAGGCAAAGGGTAAAAACAACGCGGCGATCTCTGAGATGGCATCCACTTTTGCCTTTTGCCTTTTTACTTTTGCCTTTCTTCAAATCTCTCTGAGGCTTCCGGCCATCGCGCCGGCTGCCGAGGCCGCGAGGTCTTTGAGCGCGCCCGTCTTCTGCATCAGGCGAAAGCGCGTCGCGATCAAGTGTCCGGCGCTGAAGCCGAGGCTCGCATCGAGTTCATAAAGCTCGCGCGTGAGCGCACGTTGCGAGACGCGCTCGATGGCGGGGCGCAACTCCGCCGTTGCCGCTTCGACGCTCTCGACCATGATCACTTCCATCTCTCCACCGTTGCGCGCGCGTCGTCGCGCATTTTCACGCAGGCGCGCGCGAGACTCATCCTGAATTTTTCCTGTCGCGATCACGACCAGATGAGAAGCGTTGACTTCCGCCCCTGTGTCGAGCGCGCGTCGCGCGTGCGTCGCGTTGAAATCGCCATCGCGCAAGACGAAGAGAAAGTTTTCGCCGCACGCGGTCACGAGCGCCTGCGCTTCCGCATCGGCGGTGGCGGCGCGCGTGGCGATTTGAGTCTCAGGAATGCCGAGTTCGATTAACGCCGCGCGCAGGCTGCTCAGTAGCCACGCGCCATCCTTCAACATCGAAGACGCGACGGGCGTCGGCGTCACCAACTCTTCCGCGCGCTCGTCCGCGACCGCCGAGCCGCACTCGCTACAGACGGCGTTGCTGGCCGTCATAATCGCCAGCGCGTCGGGCGAGGGCAGGCGAAACAGCGAGCGACCGTCCTTGCGGCAACTGATGAGCAACTCGCGTCTCACGAGTCCCGCGGCGGCCAGTTGTGCGATGAGAGATTCATGCGCCGCGTCGTGGCTGCTGTTGCCGCCGGCGAGCATGTCGGATGCGCGCCCGTTGAGATGCGCTTCGCCGAGCTTTTGTAGATAGTGCCTCGCCTCCGCGTTCTCTAAAATCTCTGTGGCGCGTGAACGCTCGCCCGACTCGCGCGCGTTCGCCTGCGGCGTCGTCCCTCCGTTCGTCGGCGCGGCAAATTGTGAAAGAGTTTCATCAACGCCATCACGCTTGCGCCACTCGACGCTTCGCACCGGCGCAATCTTGTCCGCGCCTTTCACAGGAGCGGCGACACCTTTCACAGGAGTGGCGACTTTGCTCCGCGTCGCGGACTCCAACGATTCCTGCACGTTGCGGCAAAAGGCGTCGAGCTTGCGCGCAGGCTCGTCAGTCTCGGGGTTGTAAATAATGCCCGCGCGCAAATCCTGCTCGCCGTCGCTGGCTTCCCCGAAGACGATAAAGTGCGCGAAGTCCTCGAAGCAGAACACGTCGCCGCGCGTGTAGGCCGCGTCTCCTTCCGCGTCCGACCATGAAGCGACGAGTTGCTCCAATTCACCCGCGCGCTCGTCGCCGAAAAGCGCCTGCTCGTAGGCGTACAGACGCGCGGTACGGATGAGCGGAATCAGTCCCCTGTCCTGCAAGGCTTCTAAAAGAGCGATGCGCGCCGCGCTATCCAAATGGCGTTTGGCGATTCTGCTTTCGATAAACAACATAAAGTTAAACTCCCCTTGGCCGCGCATCCTATCATGCCCGATGAGAAAATTTCTACGCTCAGATGCAGGAAGCAACAAGTTCTTTCCGATGTGCATTGCGCGAGTCGTATCATCTTCGCTTACTTCGTTCAACTTGAACCCTCTCGCACGTCATCTGCGTCCCCTTTCCGCTCACCTCATCGGCGTATGATTGGCATGTCACAAAACAGTCACATTGCCTCTTGCCGTGACTGTAACTCCTTAGTAGTATGAATTTAACGTCGTGTAAGGGCGACTTATCCTCCCTCATCAAAGCAATACCCCAGAAGCAAGATTAACTTAGTAGAAGAGAGACTGTTCCCCCGTGATGATTTTGACTAAACTATTCCCCCGCCTGCTCTTGGTGTGTTTCGCCTCCAGCCTGCTCGTTATCTCCGCCGCCGCACAAACCGGCTCGCGCCCGCGTCAAGTGAGCAATCCCGTTCAGTTAACCTCGCGGACGATTGTGCGCGGAGTCTCGCGTCTGGAGAATGATGTCGCGCTCGTCTCCACCGCCACGTCCGATGACATGGATGACGAAGCCGCGCCTGAGATGATGCCCGTCTCGCCGCTCTCGCCCACAGCCAAACCTCTCGGACATCTCGAACAGACTTTGCTATCGGCCATCGAAGGACGCATCGGGACGCCGTATCGCATGGGCACGACCGGGCCTTACCGTTACGACTGCTCCGGCTTCGTGTGGAGCGTCTTCCAGAGTGCGGGAATAAATTTCGAGCGCGTTAACGCGCGCACGCTGTGGGACGAGTTCGCGCCTCCGACAGAAGACGAAAAATATAAATTCGGCACGCTCGTTTTCTTCAACAACGTCCATCACGTCGGCATCGTGGCCGACGAGAGGGGTTTCTATCACGCTTCTTCAAGCCACGGCGTCGTCTATTCGACGTTCAGCGATTACTGGCTCAAGCGCATCGCCGGTTTCCGCCGCGTGCCGATGCAAATTCAGCGACAGCAGTCCACGCCGTTGCTCGCATCATCCAAATAATTTTTACGTCAACAAGACGTGTCAAAGCCGACGCCTTTCTTCCGAGAAGGCGTCGGCTTTTGTCTTATCTTTGAAGAACGATCCGGCGTCGAAGCCCGACTTCCGTGCCGCAGCTATTTCTGTGCGCCTGAAATAAAACCGGCGCGCTGATCGTTGACACGCACTTCATGGAAGACGGCGATTCTTTCAATCGCCACGTAATACACCTGATCGTCTTCACCTACGATGTGCAGCACGCCGTTATCAACCTTGACTGCCTTGCCGCGCAGATTTGCCACTCCGCCGCACATGATGTCCAACTTTTTACCAACGAGCTTCGCTAACAATTCCTGCATATTTTTCACACCTCACAAGAGAATGTACAAGGCGAAACGCTGCGTGTTGAATTGAGCGCCGAAAACATTTCGCACCATGTTCCGCGTTCAACTCTCAGCGTTTCTTTTTCTGTTTCCACTCAAGAATTTCTTCAGTTCCGTGTTCGCCGCGCACGGTCTTTTTTTCAACGGGCAGAAAAGTGATTTGCACCAGAGGGACGACGTTCGGATCATCCTGTTGCCGGCGCTCAAACTGCAGAATATCGTAATACGCGCAGCGCACGCGGTCTGGATATTCGCGGCAGACCGCAGGCCGCGCGTGGTAAATCGTGCATCCGCGCTTTTCCTGATCGAGGAACATGCACGTCTCCGCGAAGATTTTATCCTTAACGCGACGCAAGACCTGCTCTTTCTCATAAGGCTTAGTGTAGCGACGCTTCGCCGTCTCGACCGAGACGCCGAAATGCTTCGCGAGACGATTGATGTCGCGCTTCGTCACCTGCACGCGCTCGTAAATCGAGCAGCAGTAAGCCGGGCACTTCGAGCAATCGAAGTACACGCGCGGTTGATCGTCGGTCACCGTGTCCGTCATCTCTTTTTACAAAAGCAGCGCCGAGTTGCGAGTGACAAGTGACAAGTTAAAGACAGCCTCTTGCTTGTCACTGGTCACTTGTCACTCGTTACTGCTTTACTCACCGCCTTTTTGATTTTTGATATTCAGATTTCAGCAAGTCCATCAACTCGTCGCGACGCTCGTAGAGCCGTTTCAACTCACGCGGCTGGTGACGCGCGAGCGCGTAGGCCGTCATCACGGGCAGCGCGATGGTCGAATCAACATAACACACGACGGCGTCGGGCAAACGATCCGGGTCAACCTTCCCCCACGACACTGCCTCTCCCGGTGTTGCGCCTGAGAGTCCGCCGGTGTCCGGGCGGGCGTCCGTAATTTGCAGAAAGTAATCGTGGCCGCGCTCGTCAATGCCTAAGACTTCCTGTATCTGCGGCTCGGTTTGCAGCATGAAATTCTTGGGGCTGCCGCCGCCGAGGATGAAGACCGCAGACTTGCCGCCGTGTTTTTTCCCTTTGTCGCCTCTGCCGTGAATCGCGCCGCGCTTGGCCGCGAGTACGATTGAAGCCGTCTCGTTCACGTCGAGCGATGGGTCGAAGGCGAGTTTGTTGCCCTGCAAAGCCTTCGCCGCGACGTTCATCCCGATGGACGAATCGCCGGGACTCGACGTGTAGAGCGGCACGCCGAACTCATAAGCGGCAGCGAGCAGAGACTTGTATTCGAGGCCAAGCGCACGCTCGCGCTCGCGCACGTACTTGCCGCAGAGGTTGTGAAATTCCGCCGTTGACATCGCGCGCTGAAACTCTTCGCCTTCGATGATGCGTCGAAAAAATTCGTCCGTGTCGAGCAACACGGAGTAGTCGAAAAAGATGTCGTAGATGCGGACGACTTCCTCTTCGCGAAGCACGATGTCGGAGATGGAAGTCGAGCCTTGATGAAGCGCGAGGCCGATGCCGAAGTGCGTGTCGTGGTAGAGGTTCGCGCCCGTCGTAATAATCCAATCAATGAAGCCCGCACGCATCAGTGGAATAATCGCCGAGATGCCGAGGCCGGCAGGCGTCAGCGCGCCCGTGATGGACACGCCGACGGTCACGTCCGGCTCCAGCATCTTCTGCGTGAAAAGCTGGCACGCTTCGCGCAGCCGCGCGGCGTTGTAGGCGAGAAACGTCTCGTCAATCAAATCCGCGAGCGCGACACCGGGCTTGATGGGCGTCGGGTCAATGCGCTTGCCGCTTAAATATTTACTTTTCTTTTTTGCCATGCTCTCACTTGTTTGCGTGCAAAATTCTCAAAGCTCTTGCGCCTCAACTCCTTCGCCGTTTGGTGAGCGACGCAGGCGCAGGCGCGCGATGCGTCTCTCGTCCGATTGCAGAACTTCGACATCGAGGCCGTGAAACGAAAGATGCGTGCCCTGCGGCGGGACGCGGCCTTCCTCGCTGATGACGAGGCCGGCGATGGTCGTGAAATCATTGTCGTCTTCAATCTCAAGATTGAACAGCCGCTCGATTTTATCAACGTCGGTCGAGCCGGCCACATCGTAGTAACCGTTTTCGCCTTCGATGAACTCGATGATCTCGTCGTGCTCGATGTCTTCGTCTTCAATCTCGCCGACGATCTCTTCGAGGATGTCTTCAACGGTCACGAGTCCCGCGAGTCCGCCGTACTCGTCAATCACGAGCGCGAGTTGGACGTGTTCCTTCTGCATCTCTTCCAGCAACTCGTCAACCGGCTTCGTCTCAGGCACGAACAAGGCTGGACGAAGCAGTGGCTCAATCGCCTCGTCTTCCCTGCCTTCGGCCCAGTAGCCGAGCAGGTCCCGCATGTAGATGATGCCCTCGACGTTATCTATTTGCTCGCGATAAACAGGCAGCCGCGAATATTTCGACTCGATGATCGTGTCGCGCGCCTGTCGCACGGTGGCAGTGAGCGGAAGCGCGACGATGTCCGTGCGCGGCGTCATCACTTCGTTGACGCGCGTGTCGCCGAATTCGAGGATGGACTGAATCAGCTCGCCCTCTTCGCCTTCAAGAATCCCTTCCTCTTCGCCCACGTCAATGAGCGCCTGGATGTCGCTGGCCTCGTCTTCCTCCTCTTCCTCCGCGCTCAACTCCGGCGCGGGCGCGTTCGTGCGGCGCAGGCGGTCAAAAGACTTATGCCACGGGATCGCGACGAAAGAGAAAATGCCGTACAGGGGACGATAGACGGGCAGCAGCGTGTGTAGAACTCTCTCAGGATTATGAAGCGAGAGCACGCGCGGGATAATTTGTCTAAAGACGATACTGAGCGCGAGGCCGAGAAAAAACGCGGCGAGGAGGAAGCGTCGCTCGTGCCCGAGCAACTGGTAACAAATCGAAGTGACGAGCACGGCGACGGCAACCTGCAAGACCTGTATCACCGCCGTCAGCGTGAAACGAAAGCGCGGGCGATTCTCAACCATCTCACCGAGAATCGCATTCATCCGCGCGACGGGCGCTTCTTCCCTCTCCGCAATCAGACGCCGCAAACCCACGTCGCTCAACTGGCCGAACGCCATATCAATCGTAGCGAGAAACGCCAGCACAACGAGCAACAGGCAGGTCAGAACAATTTCTAATTCAATTTCCATAAGAAAGCGGTCAGCAGTCAGCAATCAGCTTTAGACTTTCTCTAACTGATCGCTGACTGCTGATTGCTATTTGCTATTCTCTCACAATCATATTCCAAGACGGCGGCGCAGGGAGAGTTCGAGAGCGTTCATTTCACCATCGTCAATCTCGTGATCATAGCCGCGCAGATGAAGCAGGCCGTGGAGAATCAGTTGCGCTACTTCCGCATCGAAGTCGAGTCCATGCTCGGCGGCCTGCGCCTCTGCGCGCTCGACGGAGATGACGACATCGCCCAGACTCTCGCCTTCGGCCTTCTCCCACTCCGCCTGCTCCGCCGGAAACGAGAGCACGTCCGTCATCCCCGTGCGTCCCCGAAACTTTTTGTTCAGCACACGCATCGCGCGATCAGAGACGAACGCGACGGTCGCCCCCATGTCTTTATCAACGCCGATTTTATCGAGCGCGCGTCGCGTGAACTTTTCCCAACGCTCGATCTCCAGCGCGCGGCTTCGCTGCCTGTTCACAATCTCGATCATACAAAAGCAGTGATAAGTGATGAGTGATAAGTGATGAGTTAAGACATGTTTTTACTCATCACTCATCACTTATCACTTATTACTTATCACTCTCTCCCTCAAATCTGCCCGTTGCGCGTCTGATGTTTTTCGTAGGCCTTAATAATCATCTGGACGAGCTTGTGACGCACGACATCCTTGTCCGTGAAGTAAATGAAATCAACATCTTCGACGCCCGCCAGCACGCGCTCGGCTTCGATCAGGCCGCTCCGCTTGCCCGTCGGCAAATCAATCTGCGTCACGTCGCCCGTGATGACGGCCTTCGAGCCGAACCCGATGCGCGTCAGAAACATTTTCATCTGCTCGCTCGTCGTGTTCTGCGCTTCGTCGAGGATGATGAAAGCATCCGCAAGGGTACGACCCCTCATGAAAGCCAGCGGCGCGACTTCGATGACGCGCTTCTCCAGAAGCTTCGTCACGCGCTCGGCATCCATCAAATCGAACAGTGCGTCGTAGAGCGGGCGCAGGTACGGGTCAACCTTTTCCTGCAAGTCGCCCGGCAGAAATCCCAGACGCTCGCCCGCTTCCACCGCCGGGCGCGCCAGCACGATGCGGCTCACCTGTTTCTGCATCAAAGCCTGCACCGCCATCGCCACAGCCAAATAAGTTTTCCCCGTTCCGGCGACTCCTATTCCGAAGACGACATCACGATTCTGCATCGCCTCGATGTAGCGACGCTGGTTGGCCGTTTTCGGCGCGACCTGTTTTTTGCCGGATGGATTGAAGCGCGCCTTCGTGAAATAGTCGCGCAGGGTATAGGCGCGGTCTTCGGCGATTTGTGCGAAGGCTTCGCGGAGTTCGCGGTCGGTGAAAGTCTTGCCTTCGGCGAAAAGCGCGGCGAAGTCTTCGATGACGCGCTCGGCGGTCTCCACATCTTTCGGGTCGCCGTCAATCGAGAGGTCTTGGCCGCGCGCGTTGACGCGCACATCCAGCAGCGTTTCGAGGTACTTGATGTTTTGATCGTGGACGCCGAAGAGCGTCTCGATGCCTCTGGGCGGAAGTTCTATCTTCTTCAAAAGTGGCTGTTTACTCCTTGTTGCGGGTCGGCCTTGTGTGTGCCGCGCGGGCAGTTGGATGAGGGGCGAAGAAATTGCTTTGAACCATTTCACCCATGACGCTACAACACGTTGCGCGCGGGTGTCAACGATAGGATTTACAGGACAATCGCATGTGCCCGTGTCTTGACACTGTCCACCAGTAGCCCCTATACTTTCCGCTTTGCGTGAGGCGAAGATTCTTCAGTGTACATGACAAGCGCAAAAGATGAATTCGAGACGAACAGTTAATCAAAGACGGAGTAAAGAGAACGGAAATGCCAAATCATAAGTCATCTGAAAAAAGAATGCGCCAGAACGAGAAGCGCCGCGTGATTAATCGCGGCAATCGTGGCCGCCTGCGAACTGGCGTCAAGAATTTGCGCGCTGCGCTCGACAGCGGCGAAGGGACGCAGGAGTTGCTCCCCGCGACCATCTCGTTGATTGATAAGGCCGTGCAGAAGGGCGTGCTTCATCGCAACGCCGCCGCGCGCTACAAGTCGCGGCTCACTGTGCGCGCCAATCAGTCAGCGTCGTCAAAGTAACGCATCTGTTATCAAAAAAAGTCGGGGCGGATCGAAGCAATTCGGTTCGCCTCGTTTTTTGTGCGCGCTCGTATTTCATCACGCGCTGACGGAGGGAGAAGCGTATGAATGACAAAAGTGGTGGTGATTATTATGGCGGCGACTCGGAAGTGGAAGATGTAGTTCGCAGATTCGAGTCCGGCGAACTTCCGCCGTCTGAGTTCAAACACATCCCGCACCTGACCGTCTCTCTGTTCTATCTGCTGCGGTTTCCCGAACAGGAAGCTCTGCGGCGAATGCGCCAGAGCATTCACAGTTATCTCTTGCGACACAATATTGACCCGCGCGTCTATCACGAAACGCTGACCGTCTTCTGGATGCGTCGCGTCAGCGCGTTCGTCGCGCAGTCCGACACTTCCCGCCCGCTCGCGCAACTGGCGAATGAACTGATCGCATCGTGTCGCGACAAAGAAATTCTTTTTGAATATTACAGTCGAGAATTGATTAACTCTGAGGAGGCGCACGCGCGTTGGGTTAAGCCGGATGTAAAGCCGCTGGACTTTTAACTCGACAGTTCGCAGACGAGCAGTTCGAGTTGCAAGCGCGCGCCCTTCGGGCCGCCCCCTGAAGATTTGATGGAGAGGTCTGCGGCAGCGATTCTCTGGATGCGGCGCGCGAGTTGGCCCGCGTCGGCGCGGATGGCTGATGCGATAAAATCTTTGCGCGCGTTGAAGGGCATACTCACGACGCGAAACACTTCCTGCTCCGGCGCGCCCTGCGCCATCAAACCTTTGGCGAGCGCGAGACGATGAAAATTGCTGGCGAGCAAACCGATGAGCATGAGCGGCTCCGTCCCATCGTCGAGCAGGCGGCGCAACGTTTCCAACGAGCGTTTGCGATTGCGCGCGATGAGGTGATCCGTCAACTCGAAATTTGACAGCCCGCGCGAGCGTCCGACGAGTTCGTCAACCAACTCCATCGAGATATAACCGGACGGGAGCGCGGCGGTCGCGAGTTTATCCAACTCCGTCGCCAGACGCCGCACGCTCTGTCCGACGAGCGCGATGATTTGCCGCAGCGTCCGCTCGTCCGTCTCCGCCTTCAACTCTTTTAGACGCGACTTCGCCCACACCGCCAGATCGCCGTCTGAGAGCGGGGCGAACTCGACGCTCGTGCAGGTTGCGAGCAGCGTCTTGCTGAGTTTGCGCCGCTTGTCCAAATCGTCCGCGACGAAAATCACGGTCGTTGACTCGACGGGACGCGCGAGATAGCGAGTCAGGGCTTCTTCATCCGACTCGCGCAGGCGTGCGAAGTCGTTGATGCGAACGACGCGCCGCGCGCCCATCATCGGCAATTGTTCGGCGGCGGCGATGGCCTGCTGCACGTCCACGCTCGACAGACTGAAGGTCGCATCGTTGAACTCGCGCAACGCGGCATCCTTCAATGCCATATCTGTGATGACGCGCGCCGCCGCATCGCGCAAAAACCCCTCCGCCCCGAAGAGTAAATAGAGCGGCTCGATGCGCCCGCCTTTGAGCGCGCGTTTTAATTCATCACGCGAATGAAGACTCATTGCAGTAGTCAGTGGCTAGAAATTAGCGGACAGCAAGTAGCAAAATGGCTCAAAATATCGCTCAACTTCTTCAGTCATTCATCACTCATCATTCCGCATTCATCATTGCTGTTCATGGTTCTTCGTTGACGCCGAAGCCGTTGATGAGATTGGAGACAAGGCTTTCGGCGAAGCTGCGCGCGAGCCTCTGCACGGCGGGGTCTTCCTCGTTGAAGAACGAGCGCGGGTCGTCCGTGAACTCGAACTCGCCGCGAAAGACGTAATCCTGATTGTCGTAGAGGACGCGGTTCCGCACCTGATCGCGGACGGTGACGGCGGCGGTGATGGTCACTTCAAAAATTCGCGCGCGCCCGCGATTGTCGAGCAGCACGCCTGAGAAACCGAAGCCCTTGATGACTCCGTCCACGACCGCATCCGCGCCTTCTCGCTCGCTCTGCACGCGCAAGCCTTTGCCGCGCCGGATAATCTCGTTCGACACGGCGTCAGTGAAACGCGACTCTATTTTGTAGCGCAGGGCGTTATTCTGGAATGCGGGAACGGCAATGGTGCGGATGTGTTCGGGCAGCCCGCTGCGGGTCACGGGTTTGTAGCAGCCACGAAAGCCGGAGACGCAGCAGAAGAGACCGAGCAATGCCGCCGCGCGCAAAATTTTGCGACTCAAAGTCATCACGGACATATACCTCGCGGACTGTGTTTGAACGTTGAGCGGACGTTGCACGATAAGACCGCCTTCGCCGCCATGTCAAACGCGCTCTCTGCTGTGCGCTTTTTTAATGGCATCCACCACCCGCACTGTTTGCACGGCGGCGCGCACATCGTGGACGCGGACGATGGCCGCGCCGTTCATCACAGCGGCTGCGATGGAAGCCATCGTGCCGTAGATGCGTTTGTTGACGGGCGCGCCGCCAAGCAGTTGGCCGATAAAAGACTTGCGCGAAGTTCCGACGAGCAGCGGAAAATCCGGGAACTCGCGCGCCAGTTCATCCAGTTTGGCGATGAGTTCGATGTTCTGCGGCGAGGTTTTACTGAAGCCGATGCCGGGGTCGAGGACGATCTTCTCGCGGCGGACGCCGCGCCGCTCGGCTTCCTCGATGCTCTGACGCCAGCCGCCGGAAACTTCAGCGATGATGTCTGCGACCGGCTCCTGTTTGTGCATCGTCTCGAAAGTGCCGCGCGAGTGCATGAGGATTAAGCCCGCATCATAACTGGCCGCCGTCTCCGCAATGGCCGGATCGAAACGGAGACCGGAGATGTCATTGACGATCTCTACGCCCGCATCGAGCGCGACACGAGCGACGGCGGCTTTGGTCGTGTCAATCGAGTAAGGGACTTTGCTATTGAACAGAATCAAGACGTTGAGATACTTCTCGACGCGCCGAATTTCTTCCTCTTCCGAGACCACGCTCGCGCCCGGCCTCGTGGATTCGCCGCCGATGTCAATGATGTCCACGCCGTTCTCGATCATCCGTTCGGCGTCATCCCACGCACGCTTGCGCGTGAACCATCTCCCGCCTGCGGTGAGACCTTCTCGGCCTTCACTGAAACTGTCGGGCGTGAGATTGATGATGCCCATCACGAGCGTGCGCCCGCCGAGCGTGAGCGTGTGGCGCGGCAGCTTCCATTGACGTTTCATCACAGCAACATAAAAAGGAAAAAGGCAAAAGTAAAGAACCAAGTCTTTACTTTTGCCTTTTTCCTTTTTACTTTTGCCTTCTGCTAGGCGGTGGCGGGATTGCTGCCCGTGATCGGCGGCAAAATCGGTTTGAGCGGATTGACCGCCGGTTCTTTCAGTTGCGGGCGACCCTGATCGTCTTTCGATTGTGGCAAAGCTTCCACTTCGTCGAGCGGGAGGCCGGCGACGATGCGGCGTATCTGCACGCCGTCGAGCGTCTCGCGCTCAAGCAGAGTTTCGGTCAGGCGCACCATCGTGTCGCGATTCTCGACGATGATGTTGCGCGCTCGCTCGTACTGCTCGTTGACGATTTTTCTGACTTCCTGATCAATCCTGATCGCCGTGTCCTCAGAGAAATCACGATGCTGCGCGATTTCACGCCCCAGGAAAATCTGCTCTTCCTTCTTGCCGAAAGTGAGCGGCCCCAACTCCGACATGCCGTACTCGCAGACCATCGCGCGCGCCAGTTCGGTCGCACGCTCAAGATCGTTCGACGCGCCGGTCGTGATGCTGTCGAGGAAAACTTCCTCGGCGATGCGCCCACCCATCAGGATGGCGATCTGCCCGACGAGATATTCCTTCGAGTAGTTATGACGGTCGCCTTCGGGCAGTTGCTGCGTCAGGCCGAGCGCCATGCCGCGCGGGATAATCGTCACCTTATGGACGGGATCGGCGTTTGGCACTTTGAGGCCGACGAGCGTGTGCCCCGCTTCGTGATAAGCCGTGATGCGCTTTTCCTCGTTGGTAATGACCATGCTCTTGCGCTCCGCGCCCATCAGCACTTTGTCTTTCGCCAACTCGAAGTCCGTCATCATCACGATCTTCTTGCTGTAGCGCGCGGCGTTCAAGGCCGCCTCGTTGACAAGGTTCGCGATGTCCGCGCCGGTGAAGCCCGGCGTGCCGCGCGCGATGATGTTGATGTCAACGTCTTCGCCGAGCGGAATCTTGCGCGTGTGAACTTTGAGGATGCCTTCGCGCCCGCGCACGTCAGGACGCGAGACGACGACGCGGCGATCAAAGCGTCCGGGACGAAGCAGCGCGGGATCGAGCACGTCCGGCCTGTTGGTCGAGGCCATCAAAATCACGCCGTCGTTCGACTCGAAGCCGTCCATCTCAACGAGCAACTGATTCAAGGTCTGCTCGCGCTCGTCGTGCCCGCCGCCCAAGCCTGCGCCGCGATGGCGACCGACCGCGTCAATCTCGTCTATGAAAATGATGCATGGCGCGTTTTTCTTGCCCTGCTCGAAGAGGTCTCGAACGCGCGATGCGCCGACGCCGACGAACATCTCCACGAAGTCCGAGCCGGAGATGGAGAAGAAGGGCACGTTCGCCTCACCTGCGACGGCACGCGCCATCAAGGTCTTGCCCGTGCCCGGAGGCCCCATCATCAGGACGCCTTTCGGGATGCGCCCGCCGAGTTTCTGAAACTTTTGCGGCTCCTTGAGAAACTCGATGATCTCCTGCAACTCTTCTTTCGCTTCATCAACGCCGGCCACGTCCTTAAACGTGACGCGCTTCTGCTGGTTGTTCAAAAGCTTGGCGCGCGACTTTCCGAAGGAGAGAGCCTTGTTGCCGCCAGACTGCATCTGTCGCAGCATGAAAACCCAGAAACCGACGAGCAGCAGAATCGGGCCGTACCAGATGAGCGCCGTCCAGGCTGTGCCGCCGCCCGAAGGCTCGATCTCCACATTGTTGACGCGCTGTTTGCCGTTGGAATCTTTCTCGACGGCGAGCGCCATTAGGTCGCCTTTGACCTTGTCGCCTTCGATGGGCGTGCGAAACTCGTTCTTCTGTTTGTCAAAAGAGACAACCTCCAACTGCTTGGTCGTCAACTTTTCAACTTTGCCTTCGCGAATGTTGTCTATCAGTTGGCCGTAAGCGAGCGGCTTGGCTTCCGCTCCCTTCTTGTTGACGACGAACGTGTAGAGCATCACCGCGCCGACGAGAATCAGCACCCAAAAAATTAATTGTCTTGCCGTGGAACTCAAAATATTTTTGCCTCCGCCGCCGATAATAAACTATTTCGGCGTCCTTTGTCGCTTTTCAGCTACCCGCCTTGAAATTTCGCGCCCGCCGCCGTCGTCTTTGAAAGAACCATTAACTCGAAAACTTATACGACAGCCGGGCATTCTTTGGATGCCCATACGCTACGCCACGTTGTGCCCTTCCCTGAATCACCACATGCGACGAGTCGCAGAGAAGGCCAGCCGCGCGCACGGCGTTTTAACTACGCTTGAGCGCGGCCAAGTACGGCAACTCGCGCCAACGCTCCTGAAAGCCGAGGCCGTATCCGACCACGTAATCCTCGTGCGACTCGAACGCGCGCCATTGCGGTTCGATTTGTGTTCGACGCCGGTCAGGTTTGTCCACCAACACGCATAGACGCACGCGCGCCGCGCCCCTGTCTTCGAGTTGCTTCATCAAATATTCCTGCGTCACGCCCGTATCGAGCACGGCTTCGACGAGCAGGCAATCGCGGCCTTTGATGTCAACCGGCGTGATGAAAGATAAGTCCTGCACGCCGCCGAGCGAGCGATGGTCGTAGCGTAAAAATGAAGTGCGAAGCGGCGTATCGAGCGAGCGCAGGAGGTCTGCGAGAAAGATGAAGTTGTCTTCGAGCGGGGCGAGGACGGTCAATTCCTGCGGGCGTGTGTCCGACGCAATTTCTGCGGCGACCGCTTTGACGCGCGCGGCGATCTCCCCCGCACTGTGAATCTCAGAAGGTTGTTCAATCATTGCAGCTCGTCTCAAACTGTCTATAAACTTGCGGATAAAAACGCCGTCAAAAATTTCGACCCTCAAACACGGCTTCGATTGTAGGGTTCAGGCTCTACTTTTATCAACTCAACTTTCGGCGGAAGTGCAGCAACGCTTGCCGACGCTCGATGAAACATCCGCCCGGCAACTCTGCGATGCGCCCGCCGCGCGTCCCCTTCAACAACTTTTCGACGGCGATGACGTGCGACAACTCCAAACGTCGCAAGTCGCCGCGACCGCACGCGATCCACTTTCTCAACGCGCGCCTTCTCAACGCCGCCGGCGCATCCGCCAGAATCTCGACGCGCAACGGAGGCGGAACAGAATGACGCTCATCTGCGTCCATTTCATGCGCGTCTTTACGAGCGTCCGCTTCATCCGCGCCACGCATCTTCGCGCCGTCCATTTTTTCACGCGCGACGCTCGCCTCTTCAAACAACCCGGACGCCAGCAAGTCGAGCGCAGCCGCATCTTCACGCAGCAATTCAGACGCGCGCCCGATGGCTTCTGCGGCGCGCGGATTCAGCGTCTCCAACAACGGCAACACTTTCCTTCGCAAGCGCACGCGCGCGAAACGCTCGTCCTCATTCATCTCATCGTGCCTAAACTCAACGCCGCGCGCGCGACAGAATCCAACCGTGTCCGCACGCCGCGCCCAACCGAGCAGAGGCCGCAACAGCAACACATCGCCCTTTGCGTCGAGCGAGCGCGCAGGGCGCATCCCGCCGAGACCCTCCGCGCCGCTTCCGCGCAACAGCCTTAGCAAGACCGTCTCTGCCTGATCATCGAGCGTGTGCGCGGTCACGATTGCGCTCGCTCCATGCCGTCGCGCTGTCGCGCCTAAAAAATCGTACCTCGCGCGCCGCGCCGCCTGTTCCAGATTGTCTCTTCGCCCGTGCGCGTGTTCTTTGACCGGCGCGCGACCCAACACGCATTCATATCTCAATGTGCGCGCCAACTCCGCCACCCAGTGCGCGTCATCCGCTCCACGCGCGCCGCGCAGGCCGTGATCGAGATGCGCCACCGCGAACGCTTGACCTGACAAACGCTTCGCCCTGTGCAATTCATCGAAGGCCAGCAACAGCGCGACCGAATCCGCGCCGCCGGAGACGGCAAGGATGAATCGCGCGCACTCTCTTTGCCAGCCGTGCCGCCTCCATTCATCGAGCAAACGTTGCACAAAATCGCTCAGGCGCGCTGCCTTGTCGCTTCGACTACTCATTCGCTGAATCGTTTATCAGGTGGATACGGGATAGCTGATTCACCACAGAGGCCACAGAGGAGCACAGAGGAAAGACAGAGAAAAGCTGGACGGATTTGGTTCTTCCTCTGTGTTCTCTGTGGTGAATAATTCCTACCATGCAAATCCGGGCGCGTGGAAAAATGAAGGCCTCAGCCGGCGACGATCATCGTGCCCGTGCCTTCATCAGTGAAGACTTCCGAGAGCAGCGCATTTCGCAGAGAGCCTTTGATGATGTGCGCGCTTCGGACGCCGCGTCGCAAAAGTTCCGCGATGTTTTGCAGCTTTGGGATCATGCCGCCCGTCGCCACGCCGTCGCGCACGAGCGCGAGCACTTCATCCGCCGTCAGGCGCGAAAGTTTCGTCGCCTGCTCGCCGGGACGCAGATAGATGCCGTCCACGTCCGAGAGCATGATGAGCTTTTCGGCTTCGAGACGGACGGCGATTTCGGCGGCGATGGTGTCGGCGTTGATGTTGAAGACCGCGCCGTCCGCGTCCGCGCCGAGCGAAGAAATGACCGGCAGGTAGTCGTGGTCAAGCAGCACGCGCACGAGCCGGTCGTCAATTTCCAGCACGTCGCCGACATGCCCGTAGTCAACCTGCTCGCGCTCGCCCGTCGCCTGATTCAAAACTTCCCTGACCGGGCGACGAACGGCGTGGACGATGTTGCCGTCCACACCTGAAAGTCCGACCGCCGCGACGCCGCGTTGACGCAGCGCGGCGAGAATATCCGTGTTGACCTTGCCCGCGAAAATCATCTTCGCCATGTCGAGCGTGGCGTCGTCGGTGACGCGCCGCCCGTTGATGATCGTCTGCTCTATCCCTAACTGCACGGCCAATTCGTTCAACTGCTTTCCGCCGCCATGCACGACGCAGATGCGTATACCGACTTGATGCAGCAAGGCCAACTCTTCGGCGAGACTGGCGAGGTTCTCCGCTTCGTCCGTCACTTTGCCGGACAACTTAATGACGAAAGTTTTCCCCTTGAAACGCTGAATGTACGGCAGCGCCTCGCGCAAAAGGTCTAAACGTGCTTGAGACATCTTTCACCTCCGGTGAAGTGATAAGTGATAAGTGATGAGTTAAACCACTGTCCTGCTCATCACTTATCACTTATCACTGCTTTCATAATTGCTTTCTGTACATGCAGACGATTCTCCGCCTCATCAATGACGACGGAAGCGTGCGAGTCAATCACCTCGTCCGTCACGATGCAGTTGCGGCGCACGGGCAGACAGTGCATGAAGAGGCCGCCCTCCGTGCGTCGCATTTTCTCCGCGTCAATAATCCAGCGTTCGCGATATGGCGCGCGCTCTTCGATGTCGTCCTCCGGGTTGCCGTAGAACATGCGGCTGCCCCAACTCTTTGCATAGACGACCTCTGCACCGTCGAAAGCTTCTTCCACATCGTTCGTAACGGTGACTTTCGCGCCCGCGTCGAACGCGCGGACGTTGATGTCTTGAATCAACGCTTCGTCCAACTCGTAGCCCGGCGGGTGCGCGATGGTCAACTCGTGCCCCATCTGCGCGGCAGCAAGCGCGAAACTGTTCGGCACGGCCATCGGCAGAGGCTTCGGATGCCACGCCCACGTCAGTAGCACGCGCTTCTTGCCCGCGCCGAGTTTTTCACGCACGGTCAGCATATCGGCCATCGCCTGACACGGATGATGCATCGCCGATTCGAGATTGATGACGGGCACGTCCGCGTATTTAACGAAGGCGTTGATGACCGGATCAAGCCGCTCTTCCGTCCAGTTTTTCATCGGCGCGAAAGTGCGGACGCCGATGGCGGCGCAGTAGCGTCCGAGCACGCGCACGAACTCCTTGACATGTTCCGTCTTGTCGCCGTCCATCACCGCGCCCTCGCGATGCTCCAGCGTCCAACTCGTCCCGCCCGGTTCCAGCACGACGGCGTTTCCGCCAAGCTCATAGACGCCGACCTGCATCGAGGCGCGCGTCCGTAAGGAAGGATTGAAGAAGACGAGCGCGATGGAGCGACCATCGAGAGGCCGCGACGTGTCCGCGCCGCGCTTGAAACTCATCGCTGCATCGAGCAAGCCTTCGAGTTCCACGCGCGTCCAATCGGCGGTCGTCACGTAATTTTTATTCATCTCTCACACGCGGCGCATTGCGTTCGCCGTCGCTCTCCTTGAATTTCAATAGCGCGAGCCTTCGCGTCGCTCGCCGAGCAGATGATAGTCCTTCGACTCGATGGCGGCGGCTGGTATCTCGCGGTTCGTGTACATGGACTTGCGCCGGTAGTTGTCGAGCATCAGCCCCGCGTGAAAGACGACGCCGCATGCGATGAAGACGGCGGCGAATCGCTGCCAGCGTCGCTGCTCAAGATAACGGCTCCAGCAATAGAGACTGTAGAGCATCGCGACGGGAAAGGTCACGTAAAACGTGTGCGAGTGCGGGTCGCGAAACGAGAAGACGAAACTGACGTAGAGCAGCGCGAGCAAAGCCAGTGTGAAAAGTTTGACCGCGCGCCATTCCACATGTTTATGCTCGCGTCTAAACCAGAGTGCGACGAGCGCGGCGGGCTGCAACAGACCGACGAGTCCGACAAAAACGATGACGGGGACGAGCCACAGATGACGCTCCATGAACTGCCATCGCGTCGCACTGCTGTCGCCGATGAAGCGCGGCAACTCGAAACTAGCGAAAGATAAAAAGCGTCCGAGGATGCCTTCGACCGGATTGAGGTGCTTCAACAAAGTTCGCACGTTGAGTTGCACGACTTCGCCCGTGCTGCCCGCGCCGTTCGTCAAACCATATTTCAAATACGTCGGCAAAAGAAAACTTCCCGTCAGAGCCGCGCCGCCCGCGAACCACGCGAGCGCGGAGAGAAAGCGTTTCACTTTGTCGCTTCGATACTGAAAAAAAAGAGACGCGAGCGAGAGCAGCGCGAGGACGACCCACGACATGTGAAACTGCATCACCCAGCAGAGCGACAACCCCAGCATGAAGTTTGCGTACTTCGCCGGGATGATTTCGCGACGAAGAAAGGGCAGCGTCTCAAACAGTCCGACGAAGAAGAAGATGCCGCCAGCCAGCACATAAGACGGATTGAAAATGTGTGTCGAGATGTTAAGCGTCCACGGTGCGGTCAGAAGCCACGCCCAGATAATCCAACGCGGGATTTCCGGCAGACGCCTGGTGCAGTACCACGCGAAAAAACAGAGGCTCGCAAATGACAGCACGTTGAGTAAAACGTAAGGAGCTTCCGGCGCGTGCCAGACGTAGAGCGGCAGGCCGACGACGAGTCCCTGCAACGCGCCCGGAATCTGAATCGTATTCGTCACGTCTGGCCCGAAGTAAGGCCACGCGCCCGTCGTGTAAAACTTGAGGCCGATGAGATAAACCTGTCGCTCATCGTCCGACCAGAAATCCGAGCACACACCGTAGGCGAGACGAAACGCGAAGGCGAGCGCGAGCAGCACCACGACCACGACGAACATTTTTTTTCGCGTCGAACGTCGCGCGCCAGCCTGCTGTAGTTCGTCGCTCATAAATTCAGAAGCTCAACGCTTCGAGTTTCGACGCGAACAACTCCGCCTCGTCGCGCTTCAGGCATAGTGGCGGTAGCAGACGCAACACGCGCGCGTCGCTCGACGTGCCGGTGATGATGCGCTCCTGAAGCAATGTCTGCTGGACTTTCGACGCCACCGCATCATTAAACTCGATACCGATGAGCAGTCCGCGCCCGCGCACATTCGCGACGTGCGGGACGCCTGTCAGTCGCTCGCGCAGATAAGACTCGACCTCGCGCACGTTGGCGAGCATCCCGTCCGCCTCAATCGCTTCGAGCGTTGCCGCCACCGCCGCCATCGCCAGCATCCCGCCGCCGAACGTCGTCCCCAGATCGTTTTCTTTAATCGCCGCCGCCACATCCTCCGTCGTCAGGCACGCGCCGACGGGCACGCCGCTCCCCAGCGCCTTCGCCAGCGTGATGATGTCCGGCACGACGCCCGCGCCCGCCTCGCTGCCCGCGAAAAACCATTCGCCCGTGCGCCCCACACCCGTCTGCACTTCATCGTAAATGAGCAGCATTCCGCGCGCGTCGCATAGACGCCTGAGCGCGCTGTAAAATTCCGGCGCACTCATCCGCACGCCCGCCATAGATTGAATCGGCTCCAACATTACGGCGGCGACCGTCTCATCCGCCAGACTCTCGACGGATTCAATCGAGCCGAACTCCGCGCACAAATGGCCGGGCACGTTCGGGCGTCCGATCTCGCGATACTTCCCCAAAAACGTCGCGCTGATGGCGTCCGCCGTGCGCCCGTGAAAGCTGCCCGTGAACGTGATGATGTTCTCGCGCTTCGTCTTCATGCGCGCCATCCGCATCGCGTTCTCGTTCGCCTCCGTCCCCGAATTGCAAAAAAACGCCTTTGTGATTTCATCCGGCGCGCACGCCACTAACATCTCCGCCGCCTGCGCGCGCACGTCCGAATAGACGAGGTTCGAGTAGAACAACATCTGCTCGGACTGACGCTTGATCGCTTCGACGACGTGCGGGTGGCAATGTCCCGTCGCCGCGACCGCGTGCCCGCCGTACAAATCTAAGTAACGCTCGCCCTCGCTCGTCTCGACCCACGCGCCCGACCCGCGCACGAGCGCGAACGGAAACTTTTTGTACGTCGCGAGTTGAAACTCGTCCTCGCGCGCGGCGATCTCTTCAAAGCTCATAATTTTTAAGTTCAGGGTTCAAAGTTCAAAGTTCAAAGTTTTCCAGCCCGCCAGCGACTTTGAACCTTGAACCTTGAACTTTCTTTTAAGGATTTCCGCCGGCGAGCATCAGCCCCGCTTTCTCATCGAGGCCGAACATCAGATTCATGTTTTGCACGGCCTGACCCGACGCGCCCTTGACGAGATTATCAATCGCCGAAAAGACGACGAGTTGCCGCCCGCGCACGGCGAGACCGATGTCGCAAAAGTTCGTCGTCTTTACCCAGTTGATGTCGGGCGAACCGGCGATGAGCCGCACGAAAAAAGATTCGCGATAAAAGTCCGCGAAGATTTCGCGCGCCTCGTCCAACGTCAATTCATTCTTCGTCTCGGCATAAATCGAAGCGAAGATGCCGCGCGCGACGGGCAGCGAGTGCGTCATAAAAACAAGCTCGCTCGTCCAGTCGCTAACCGCGCGCAACTCCTGCTCGATCTCCGGCACATGCTGATGCGTGAACGGCTTGTAGGCGTAAAACGAGTTCATGCGTTGCGGGTGATGCGTGTTCGCCGCAGGCTTCGCGCCCGAACCGGAAGAGCCTGTCTTGGCGTCCACGATCACGCGCCCGCTCAACAAATCGCTCGCGACCAGCGGCGCGAGTCCGAGCAGTGTCGCCGTCGCGAAGCAGCCCGGATTGCTGACGAGCCGCGCCTGCTTGATGCGCTCGCGATTAGTTTCCGTCAATCCATAAACGAACTCTTTTTGAAAATCAATTGCCGTATGCTCGCGCCCGTAAGCTGCGGCGAAAACATCGGCGTCGTTCAAACGAAAATCGCCGGAGAGGTCAATCACCTTCACATGCGACGGGAGACGCGGCGCAATCTCCAACGCCTGCCCGTGCGGGAGCGCGAGAAAAACGCAGTCGAGGTCTGTCAAACTTTCAAGCTCCGCCGGCGCGCTCACAAAACGCAAGTCGGTCAGCCCGTACAAATTTTTATGCACTTCGCCGACGGCTTTGCCCGCGTGCTCGTTCGCCGTCACCAGCACAACTTCCGCGCGCGGGTGAAACAGGAGAATCCGCAACAACTCCGATCCGCCATAGCCGGAGCCGCCGAAGATGCCGATGCGAATCTGCGGCGGGGGGCAGGGGTCGGGGGATGGGGGTCGGTTGTCAAATTGCAAACTCATTTTCCTTGACCTCGACAGTAGGATTGACAGCCTCGCTCGCTCTCCCCGCTCGACCTGTCTCCTGTCCCCCGCCCCCCGGCTCCGCCTCTCGTCCCGCCACCTTCTCTTTGACGAGATTGAAAAGACGCGCGCCGTTGCGCTTGGCGTTGCCGGCTGGGACGTTGAACTCATGCTCGATAAAATCCTCGCCCATCTGCGAGTCCGTCACCGAGCCGGCCACCATGTCCACCTTGATGCCGCGACGCTTGAACAACTCGACGCCGCCCCACGCGCCGACATAATCCGAAGCGCAGAAAATCAATGCCGCCGTCGCCGCACGCAACTCCGCATCTTCAAACACGGAGTCCACAGAGTAGCCGCCCAAAATCCCGTCGCCGAGTTCGATGACGATTAAGTCCGGCGCGCTCTCGTTGAGTCGCCCGATAATCGCCTTCGCCACCGGCGCGAGATCGCCCACGCCGACCGTCGAAGGCAGACCGCAATCGAGAAAACTCGCCGTCGCCACCGCCCCGTGATCCGCCATGTTGAGCGTGTCGCGCAAGGCCGCGACGCCTGACAGTTTCGCCGCCGCCACGCGCCAGCCATCGCGCGTCGCCTGTCTGACAATCTCCGTCGCCGCAAACGTCTTGCCGCTATTCATGCACGCGCCCGCCACGATGACGAGCGGCGCGACGTTGGCGGGCAAGCTGCCGCGCAAAGGCAACGCGCCATCAGCGATGTTTCGCACGCGCACGTCTTCGTCATAGACGCAGCCGATGACCTCCACGCGAATCGCGTCGCTCAGAGAAGAATGATGCCCCGTGCAGCAACCGATGACGCCGCCCATATTCAACAGGTGCAACTCGTCGCCCGCGCCGATTGTCTCCGGCACGTCGCCGACGAAACCCTTCAGGGCGCGGCGGCGTCCGAGCGCGCCGACGAAGACATCGCCCGGATTGATTTTGGCGAGGCGACCCGTCGGGAGTTCCAACTGATTATAAGTCGCGCTATCCGTTAGAGCACGCACGACCACCACGTCGCCCACGCGCGCAACTCTCCGCTCGCCGACCGTCGCCAACGTCTTCGGCAAAGATAATCCCGACACGACCGAGCCGATCTTGTCCGCTTCGACGACTTTCACCGACACCCCGAATTGATTCTCAACGTTTTGCATAAAATCCTCCACTTCAAAAACGAATGATGAATGCGGAATGATAAATGATGAATATAAGGAAGAGACACTTTTGAATTTCAATCATCATTCATCAATCATCTCTTCCTTCTTCCTGCTCGTCACTTGTCACTCGCCACTCGCCACTGCTTTTGTCCCTGTCACTGCTTTTGCGCTCGCAGGCGAAGCGCGTTGAGTTTGATGAACCCTTCGGCATCGCGCTGGTTATAAATCGTGTCGGCCTCGAAGGTCGCAAGGCGCTCACTGTAGAGCGAGTTCGGCGAGCGGCGTCCAACCACAATCGTGTTGCCTCGATAGAATTTCAAGCGCACTTCGCCCGTCACGTTCACTTGCGTCTCGTCAATAATTTTTCGCATCAATTCTGATTCGGGCGCGAACCAGAAACCGTAGTAGATGCTCTCGGCGAACTTCAAACTTAAACTATCGCGCAGCCGCAGCACTTCCCTATCCAGTGTGATGGATTCGAGCGCGCGATGCGCCGCCTGCAAAATCGTCACGCCCGGAGTTTCATAGACGCCGCGCGACTTCATCCCGACGAAACGATTTTCGACGAGATCAACACGCCCGATGCCGTGCGCGCCGCCAATCTCATTGAGCCGCGTCAACAATTCAACCGCGCCCAACTCCTCGCCGTTGACGCTCATGGGCACTCCCTTTGCAAAACCGATGACGACGTACTCGGCTTCCGCGCTCGCCTTTTCCGGCGCGACCGTCATCTGAAAAATGTCTGCCGGCGGCTCCGCCCAGGGGTCTTCGAGAATGCCGCCCTCATAAGAGACGTGCATCAAATTGCGATCCATCGAATAAGGTTTCTCTGCCGTCGCCGTGACCGGAATTGCGTGTTGCCGACAATAAGCGATGAGGTCGCTGCGTCCCTTAAACTCCCACTCGCGCCAGGGGGCGACGACCTTAATATCCGGCTCCAGCGCGTAATAAGTCAGCTCAAAACGCACTTGATCGTTGCCCTTGCCCGTCGCGCCGTGCGCCACCGCGTCCGCCCCTTCGCGCCGCGCGATTTCAATCTGACGCTTCGCAATCACGGGACGCGCGAGCGACGTGCCGAGCAGATAGACGCCTTCATAAAGCGCGTTCGACTTGACCGCCGGCCACACGTAATCCTCGACGAACTCCTGCCGCAAATCCTCGACGTAAAGTTTCGACGCGCCGCCCGCCCGCGCCTTCTCATCGAGTCCCGTCAACTCGTCGCCCTGCCCCACATCCGCGCAATAACAGACGACCTCGCACCCGTAGTTGACGCGCAGCCAGTGCAGCATCACAGACGTATCCAAACCGCCCGAATACGCCAGCACGATTTTATTAATCTTCTTTTCCGTCACGCTCTCTCCTTAATTTAAGAGACTGAAACTGGAGACCAGAAGGTAATCAGCTTACCAGTATTTTAACCAGCCTCTACCCCCCGGCTTCTGCTGCTCACCCAAACAACTCCCAGATTTTCTTCAACGCCGTGCGTTGTGCTTTCTTTTCACGCACCGCGACGAAGACCGTGTCTTCACCGGCCAGCGTCCCGACAATTTCCGTGAACGCCGCGCGGTCTATATCAACTGCGACCGCCGAGGCGAGTCCCGGCTCGCACCTCGCGACGACGAGACAGTCGCCCGCCGCTTCGAGGCTCAACAGACCGCGCGCCGCCGCCTTGTCAGAACTATGCGGCAAGGCATACTGGCCGCGCCGCTTCACCACGCCGAGTTCGACGAGATCGCGCGAGACGCTCGACTGCGTGGCGACGATGCCCGTGCGTTCGAGATGATTCGTCAATTCGGCCTGCGTCCCGATGCGGCGCGCACGAATCAGGCTCAGTATTTTCTGTTGCCGTTTCTCTTTATCCATAGCTGTGCTATGCAGTAAATTTGCATATCTTGTGCATAGATGCATAAAATAACACGGAAGATGCACCTCTGCCAAGTTAGGACGCAGGATCAGGCGAAAAGTTTGAGAATGAATTAAAGTTTCCGGCCAGCGTGACGAGGCACATTAAAATGCGACGGGGTAACAAACAGAGATGAATGAAGCGAAAAATTTATGGGGCGGACGTTTTCAGGGTCAGATTGATGCGGGCTTCGCGAGCTTTAACCGCTCGTTCGGTTTTGACCAAAGACTCTTCGAGGCGGACGTGCGCGCCAGCATCGCTCACGCCGAAGGCTTGCGCGATGCGAAGGTGTTGAGCGTCGAAGACGCGGAGCGCATAGGCGATGGGCTGCGACGGCTTCTTGAACGTGCAAACGTTCAGGGGGCTTCGTTCTTCGACGACGAGCGTGCGGAGGACGTGCATTCGTTCATCGAAGCGCGTCTCATCGAATTGATCGGCGACGCGGGACGCAAGCTTCACACGGGACGCAGCCGTAACGATCAAGTGGCGACGGCTCTGCGTCTGTGGCTGCGTGGAGAAATTGACGAGACAACGTCAACCTTGCGTGCCGCGCAAAGCGCGCTGCTCGATCTGGCTGAAAAATATCGTGACGCGGCGCTGCCGGGCTACACGCATTTGCAGAGGGCGCAGCCCGTATTGTGGGCGCATTGGTGTCTCGCGTATTTCGAGATGCTCGGGCGCGACCGCGAGCGTCTGACGGAAGTGCGCCGGCGCGTCAACGTCCTGCCGCTCGGCTCGGCGGCTCTGGCGGGGACGAGTTATCCGATTGACCGCGAGCGTGTCGCGCAGTCGCTTGAGTTCGAGGGCGTCTCGCGCAACAGTCTCGATGCCGTCAGTGACCGCGACTTCTGCGTCGAGTTCGCTTGCGCGGCGAGTCTTATCATGGCGCATCTCTCGCGTCTCGCGGAGGACATCATCATCTACGCGACGACCGAGTTCGGCTTCATCGAGTTGAGCGACGCGGTGGCGACGGGGTCGAGCCTGATGCCGCAGAAAAAGAACCCGGACGCGATGGAGTTGGTGCGCGGCAAGGCGGGGCGCGTTTTCGGCCACACGCTCGCGCTGCTGACGATGATCAAGGGGCTGCCGCTCACCTACAACAAGGACATGCAGGAAGACAAGGAAGCGGTCTTCGATACGGTTGACACGGTCAAGGCTTCGCTCGAAGTGACGGCGACGGTGTTGCGGAACGTGCGCCTGCGCGAAGACAGAGCGCGCGATGCCGCGTCGTTCGGCTACATGAACGCGACGGAGATGGCAGACTATCTCGCGCGCAAGGGCACGCCCTTTCGCGAGGCGCACGAGGCCGTCGGGCGGATGGTGCTCACAGGCATCGAGCAGAAGTTAGAATTGCACGAACTTTCAATTGAAGAACTGCGCCGCTTTTCGCCGCTCATCGAAGAGGATGTTTATGACGCGCTCTCGCTCGAACAGACTTTGAAGACGAAGGCGCAGGCGGGCGGCACTGCGCCGGAGCGCGTCGCCGAAGCTCTGGATGCTGCGCGAAAATCTTTATAGCAATTTACGATTGAGTGCGACTGCCTGTCAGTACCGCGAGCGGTAACCTCGCGGGTGCGGCTCACTTAGGATGACCCGCGAGGCTACCGCTCGCGGTACTGATGATAAGTCCCTGCGCCAGAGGTCACATCCAATCGCATACCCCTATAAAAACTTCACCTTCCTTTCCTCCTTCTCGTCTTAGAGGATGAATTTGTATTCGTCGCGGGATTGTTCGCGGGCATCAACGCGACCATCTCCGGCGTGACGCGATTCTGGACGGTGTACTTTCCGGCGTCGCCTATTTTGATGATGACGATGGGCTTCATGGCGTCGTGCTGCGCGTTGAAGGTGATGGAGCCGGTGACGCCGGGAAAGTTGGTGGTGCGCGCGAGCGCGTCGCGGAGGGCTGGGGCGTCGAGCGAATCGGCGCGGCTGATGGCGTCAATCAGAATGCGCGCGGCGTCGTAAGCGGTGGCGGCGAAGGCGTCCGGCTGCTGGCCGTAAATGGCGCGATAGTCGCCGACGAATTTCTGCACCGCCGGGTCGGGATCGTCCGCCGAGTAGTGGCTGGAGAAAAAAGAGTTGGCGATGTCTTGGCCGCCCGTGTCGTAGAGTCCGCGCGAGTCCCAGCCGTCGCCGCCGACGAAGGGCGCGGTGACTTTCATCCGACGCGCCACGCGCGCGATGAGTCCGGCGTCCTGATAGTAGCCGGGAATGAAGACGACATCGGGCGCGGCGTCTCTGATGATTGCGAGTTGCGTCGCGAAGTCGTCGCGCGCGCCATCCGTGTAAGTTTGCTCGGCGACGATCTGACCGCCGCGCGCAACGAAGGCTTCGCGGATAAATTTTGCGAGTTGGACGGAGTAGCTCTGCCCTGCGTCGAGCAGGATGGCGGCGCGCGTGGCGTGCAAATCAGTGGCGGCAAATTGCGCGAGCGCCGCGCCCTGAAAAGGGTCTGTGTAGCAACTGCGGAAAATGTAGTCGCCTCGCGTCGTGACTTCCGGGCTGGTGGCCGACGGCGTGAGCATCGGGACGTGTGCGGCCTGCGCGACGTTGGCCGCGACGAGCGTGCGCGAACTGATGATCTCGCCTAAGAGCGCGTGGACGTGAGATTGCTCGACGAGCCTGTGGACGACCGTCGCGGTCTCGAAAGCGTCGGAGCGCGTGTCTTGCACGATGAGTTCGATGCGCTTGCCGCGCACGCCGCCCGTGGCGTTCGACTGTTCGACGGCGAGTTGAATGCCGTTCGTGGCGGAGATGCCGAAGTCTGCGGTGTCGCCGGTGAGCGACATGAACGCGCCGATTCTGATTTTCTCATCACGCGGCGGAACGTGTTCGCCTTCCGCCTTTGGTCGCCCGCAACTGCTGACAGTGAGCATGAGCGCAAACAGCAATGTGCAGACCTTTTGCAGTTGCATGTGATCTCAAGGCGCAGAGTCTTTTTTGTCAGTACCGCGAGCGATAGCGAGCGGGTCGTGTTTGGTAAGCAGACCTGCGAGGCTTCCGCTCGCGGTACTGACAGGTCATCATCTCCAACCGCAAGCAACAAGCCGGAAAGAACTTGAGCGCCACGTCTGTCTCAAACGTGACGCTCAAGCGTCGAAGAATTACTTCTTCTTAATTTCCGTGTCCACCGTTCCAGCGGGACTGTTGGGCGGCGCGTCAGGGTCGCCGACGGCCTGACCGGCGGGCGAGACACCGTGCGACGCAAGCTCGCGCTCAAGCGATCCCTCGCGCGACATGACGCTGTTCCTGCGCCCGTAGAGGAAGTAGATAACGAAACCGATGAGCAGCCAAATAATCAGGCGATACCAGTTCTCAACCGGCAGCGAGAACATCAAAAGCAGGCAGGTGAGAATCCCCAGAATCGGGACGAGCGGCACGAACGGCGCGCGGAAGGGTCGTCTCGCGTCCGGGTTCGTCCGGCGCATGACGAGCACCGCGCCGCAGACAATAACGAAAGCGAAGAGCGTGCCGATGCTCGTCATTTCCGCGAGAATGCTCAGAGGGATGAGTCCGGCCATCACCGCGACGAACAAGCCCGTCAGGATTGTTGACTTCCACGGCGTGCGGAATTTCGGATGGATGTCGCCGAAGAAGCCTTTGGGGACGAGGCCGTCGCGCGCCAGCGCGAGCATCACGCGCGGCTGACTAAGCATCATCACGAGCAAGACGGAAGTGATGCCCGTCATCGCGCCCGCCGCGACAAGATATTGCATCCACGTCAAACCGGCGCGCTTGAAGGCGTCAACTACAGGAGCGTCAATGTTGATTTCTTTGTAGGGAACCATCGCCGTCAAGACCGCCGAGACAGCGATGTAGAGGATGGTGCAGATGATGAGCGACGCGATGATGCCGATGGGCACGCTCTTCTCAGGGTTGATCGCTTCTTCCGAGTGGACGGAGACGGAGTCGAATCCGATGTAGGCGAAGAAGATAATCGCCGCGCCAGCGAACATGCCGAGCGGCTCGCCGCCCGCCGCCGTCTGGCCGAAGAGCGTATTGCCGAAGAAGCTCACGCCCGTGTAGCCGTAGGGCGCGAACGGATGCCAGTTGGCCGTGCCGTAAACCGTGGCAACTAAGTAGCCACCGATGCCGATGACCATCAGCACGATGACGAGCTTGATGCCCACCATCACGGCGTTGAAACTCGCGCTCTCTTTGATGCCCTTGACGAGAACAATCGTCAGCAGGAACGTGATGAGCACGGCTGGCAGATCGAAGTAAGAGCCGGTTCGCACGAAACCCGTCGTCGGGCACATGCCCCCGACGCTCACGCAATAATTGTACGGGGCGGAGCGTATGATGTCCGGTACATGAAAGCCGAAGAGCGGCGTAAATTCTTGAAAGTGAGCCGACCACCCGTGCGCGACGGTGGCCGAGCCGACGGCGTATTCGAGGATCAAGTCCCAGCCGATAATCCACGCGAAGAGTTCGCCGAGCGTGGCATAAGCGTAGGTGTAAGCAGAGCCGGCGACGGGCACCATCGAGGCGAACTCCGCGTAGCAGAGCGCGGCGAAGACGCACGCCAGTCCCGCCATCACGAACGAGAGCATGAGCGCCGGGCCGGTGCGGTCGTGCGCCGCGACGCCGGTCAAAATAAAGATGCCGGTGCCAATAATCGCGCCGACGCCGAGCGCCGTCAGTTGGACGGGGCCGAGCACGCGATGCAGGCGGTTATCGCCCTCCATCTCCGCCAGCAGCAGCGCGAGCGGTTTGGTTCGGAAAAGTGGATTAGCCATTTTTATCCTCCACGAACGAGCAAAACAATCTCAGAAATTTCGATAGCAGGCGATTATAAATCCGAACGATCTGCGTCCGACTCGATAGCCGGCTCATCGTGCGAAGGCACGCCGATTTTGCGCCAGACGAAATAGACGGGGACGCCCGTCAGGATGATGATCAGTCCCGGCCACGTCGTCGCGGTCTGATAGATGAACAGCACGACGAGGATGACGGAAGCGCCGATGATGTAGAGCGCGGGGATGACCGGATAGCCGAAGGCTTTGTATGGACGCTCGGCGTCGGGGCGCGTCTGTCGCAGGCGGAAGATGCCGGCGATGGTCAGAATGTAAAAGATGAGCGCGGCGGAGATGACGTAGTCGAGCAGGTTGCCGTAGAGGTTGCCGTAACCCGTCACATGCCCGGCGGCGTCGTGTTTGATCGTGCGCGGCAGGACGAGCAGAGCCGCCCAGATGCCCTGTATGATTAAGCCCCAGAGCGGCACGCGCTGGTCGTTCAAACGTCCGACGGCTTTGAAGAAAAGACCGTCGCGCGCCATCGCGTAGTAAGCGCGCGCGCCCGCCAGAATCAAACCGTTGTTGCACCCGAAGGTCGAAATCATAATCGCGACGGCCATCACGATGGCTCCGCGTCCCGGAAAAATGACGTTCGCCGTATCCGACGCGACGCGGTCTGCGCCCTGAATTTTATCGAAGGGGAGTGTCGCCAGATACGCGACGTTCGCCAGCAGGTAGAGCGCGATGACGATGCCCGTGCCGAGCGCGAGCGAGAGCGGAATATTACGCTTCGGATTTTTGACTTCACCGGCGGTAAACGTGATGTTATTCCAGGCGTCGGCGGAAAAGAGCGAGCCGGTCTGCGCGACGCAGATGCCGACGAAGAGTCCGAACGCGGTCGCCGCCGTCAAGCCGCCGCCGAAGTCGTCGAGCGAGCCGCGCACCGCCCAGAAGTTGCTGAAGTTCGCTTGAAGCGCGCCGGAGCGTGCGCCAATTAACAGCCCAAGCAGAATGAGCACGAGCAGCGCGCCGAGTTTCGCCGTCGTGAACGTATTCTGAATCAACTTGCCGAGCTTCAGGCCGCGCGTGTTCATCAAGGTCAGCAGCACGATGAGCAGGATGCCGACGAGTTGCGCGGTTGAGAGCGAGATGGCGTAGTTCGTGCTGATCTCGATGGGTTCGATGATGTATTTCGATTCGCCGACGGATGGATACAACACGCCGAGATAGCGCGCGAAGCCCACGCCGACGGCGGCGATGGTTCCCGTCTGGATGACGAGAAAGAGCGTCCAGCCGTAGAGGAATCCCCACATCGGCGAGAAGGCTTCGCGCAAGTAAACGTACTGGCCGCCGGCCTTCGGCATCATCGCCGCGAGTTCGCCGTAAGAGAGCGCGGCCATCAGCGTCAGGAGTCCCGTGACGATCCAGACGACGAGCAACCAGCCGGGCGAGCCGACCTGTTTGGAAATCCCGCCGGAGACGATGAAGATGCCGGAGCCGATCATCGAACCGGCGACAATCATCGTCGAATCGAGCAGGCCGAGGCCGCGTATAAACCCAGTGCCCTTGTCTTCAGCGGTTGACGCTTCAGCCATAAGCTACCTTTCGACTTTTCCAGTTAAGACAGAAGTGAAACCCTGACGGCGAAGGATGTCGCGCGTTGACGGCAAGAAAACTTTTGCTGCCGCGAGTCGCGACGAATGAATCCCGACGCCTGTCCGAGTTGATGCAGAGCGTTGGCGCATTATACCGATTTCAAACGATGTGTCGAGCAAAACAAATGATGAGTGATGAATGATGAGTGATGAATTGAAGGCAAAGAGATGGGATGTCAGCGTGTCTTTTCACTAACCTTCCCGACATGTGCCGCCGCTTCTTCTTGTGCGCGCATGAAAGCCGGTGTTAGCTTTTGCTCGCCCGGCTTTTTTTATTTTCAGACATGACTCGCCCTATGGCTTCGCGTTTCAAGCGTCGAATGCTCGCCAGCGTGTTTGTCTGCGGCGTCAGGAGCAGCGATGAAAGAAGAGACGAAACTTGCCACAGGCGAGACTGAAAACAACGCGCCCGCGCAAGGCGACATGAGCGCGGAAGATTTTCGTCGCTACGGGCACGAGATTATTGACTGGCTCGGCGACTATTTCGAAGGAATAGAAAAATATCCCGTGCTCGCGCAAGTTCAACCCGGCGAACTCGCCGCGCAACTTCCCGCCGCGCCGCCCGCCCAAGGCGAAAAGATGAGCGCGATTCTCACAGACGTGGAACGACTCATCCTGCCCGCGCTCACGCACTGGAATCATCCTTCGTTCTTCGCATATTTCTCAATCTCGGCGTCCGCGCCCGGCATCTTCGGCGAACTCTTAGCCGCCGCCTTCAACGTCAACGGAATGCTCTGGCGCACCTCGCCCGCTTCCACTGAATTAGAAACTGTCGCGCTCGCGTGGCTGCGCCAGATGATGAAACTGCCTGACACCTTCGACGGTATCATCTACGACACCGCCTCCGTCTCGACGATGCACGCCATCGCCGCCGCGCGCGAGTCGCTCGATCTCGACATCCGCGAGCAAGGCATGAGCGGGCGCGCTGACCTGCCGTTGCTGCGCGTCTATTGCTCGGAGCAGGCGCACTCGTCCGTTGACAAGTCCGTCATCACGCTCGGACTCGGCCAGCGCGCTTTGCGGAAAGTTCCAACCGACGCGGAGTTCCGCATGAAGCCGGACGCGCTCGCCGCCGCGATTGAAGAAGACAGGCGCGACGGAATCATTCCCTGCTGCGTCGTCGCCACCGTCGGCACGACCTCGACGACGAGCGTTGACCCCGTGCCACTCATCGCAGACATTTGCGAGCGCGAAAAAATCTGGCTCCACGTTGACGCGGCCTACGCCGGTTCAGCCGCCATCGTCCCCGAACTGCGCGCCGCGCTCAACGGTTGCGAGCGCGCCGACTCGCTCGTTACCAACCCGCACAAATGGCTCTTCGCGCCGATTGATCTCTCCGTGCTTTACTGCCGCCGCATGGATATTCTGCGCCGCGCCTTCTCGCTCGTCCCCGAATATTTACGCACGGGCGAGGCCGCGACCGTCAACAATCAAATGGACTACGGCGTCCAACTCGGACGCCGCTTCCGCTCGCTCAAGCTCTGGATGGTGATGCGCTACTTCGGGCAGGAAGGTCTCGTCGCGCGCATCCGCGAACATTGCCGCCTCGCGAAAATTTTCGCCGCGCTCATCACGGAGTCGCCCGACTGGGAACTGCTCGCGCCCGTCCCCTTCAGCGCGGTCTGTTTCCGCGCCTGCCCGCCCGTCGCCGGTGAAGCGAACGACACGCGCGCTGCACGTCTCGACGCGCTCAACGAAGCATTGATGAATCAGGTCAACTCAACCGGCGAGGCTTTTCTCTCGCACACTAAACTCCACGACGCGCTCTCGCTCCGCCTCGCCATCGGCAACATCCGCACCGACGAGACGCACATCCGGCGTGTCTGGGAGCTTTTGAACAGATGCCTCGCACATCATTTACAACAAACATAATCACAAACGTCTTTGCGTCTTTGCGCCTTTGCGCGAGGCTTCTTCAATGACTGAAAATGAAATCGCCAGATCGAGGGTCGTCAATGGATTATAAAATTAATCTTACGCAAAGGCACAAAGACGCGATCAGAGCTTTGACGTGCGTTGTCTTGTTATCGCTTGCGGTCGGTGTTTCATCAGCACAGACGCGACGCGGGATGACGCCCGCCGACATACTGCGCGTGGCTGACGTGAGCGACGCGCAAATCTCGCCGACGGGCGCGCTCGTCGCTTACGTCGTGACGACGAACGAGGGCAACGAGCGTCGCAGTTCGCTGTGGCTCGTGCGCGCAGACATCATCATCGGTGGTGAGGAGTCGGGAGTAGGACAAGGCAGATTTCCCCCGATGCTCATCCCGCTTCCCGCCGGGATGAACGCCACGCGCCCGCGCTGGTCGCCCGACGGCAGGCGTCTGGCCTTCTACGGCAGCCGCGAGAAACAGAGCGGCATCTGGCTCGTCTCGCCGGTCGAGCGCGCGACGCCGCGCTTCGTCGCCGCTGTTCGCGAGACGAATTTTCACATTCCTTACGCGGGCGAACTGTTCGTGTGGTCGCCCGACGGACGGCGCATCGCGTTTATCTCCGCGACGGAAGATGAACGCAGCGACGCGACGTTTTCATCATCAAGCGGCGCGGCGACTGGCGGTGCATCGTCGTCAACAATAGATAAGCGTGACGACCCGCGCATCATTGATCGCATCCAGTACAAATCGCGCACCTCTTTTTCCGACCGCTTACGCACGCACGTCTGGCTCGTTGACCTTGACGATTCGACCACGCCTCCGCGTCAACTCACCGCCGGCGCGTTCAACGACCACGCTTTGACCTGGAGTCCGCGCGGCGATGAAATCGCTTTTCTCTCGAACCGCGAGCCAGACCCGGATGCGCGCAACAACTCGGACATCTACGTCGTCGGCGCAACAGACGCGCGCACGCGCCGCGTGACGGAGACGCAAGGCTGCGAGTACGAGCCGCAATGGTCGCCTGATGGACGCTTCATCGCCTACACCGCGACGACGCGCGACGTGACGACGATTGACAGCGTCAGCGAAGACGCACACGTCTGGATCGCAGACCCCGTGAGCGGCAGCCGTCGCGAACTCAGCGGCTCGCTCGACCGACGCGCGCGCGCGCCGCACTGGTCGCCCGATGGCGCGACGGTTTTCTTTCTGGCGAACGACCGCGGGCGCACGAATCTGTACGGCGCGTCCGTTGACGGCTCGCGCGTCGCCGAAGCGTTCGGCAGCGTCATCCTGCCCAGCAATAAGTGTCGCGCCTTGATGGCTCCGCCGATACTCCCACCGTTTCAAATCACGGGCTTTAGCCTCAACACGCGCGGGAATTCCCTCTTCGCCCTGACCGTCACAGACCCGACGCATCCGGCGGAAGTGTGGCTCCTGCGAACTTTCGCCTGCCTCACTCTCGCGCGACTAAGCGGGCACAACGACGCGCTCGTGCGCTCGCTCGCGCTCGTCCAACCCGAAACATTTACTTACAAAAGTTTTGACGGCACGCCCGTGCAAGCGTGGCTCATGAAGCCCGCGAACTTTCACGTCGCCGCGAGCGCGCGCTATCCCGTCATCGTCACCATTCACGGCGGGCCACACGGCATGTACGGCGAAAATTTCGACGCCATCTTTCAAGCCTACGCGGCGCGTGGCTACGCCGTCCTCTTCATCAACCCGCGCGGCTCGAACGGCTACGGCCAGAAATTTTCCGACGGCACTTACCGCGAATGGGGCGGCGGCGATTATCGCGACCTCATGGCCGGCGTTGATGAGGCGCTCAACAAATTCTCCTGGCTCGACGGCGAGCGGATGGGCGTGACGGGCGCATCCTATGGCGGATTTATGACGAACTGGATGATCACGCAGACGCCGCGCTTCCGCGCTGCCGTCGCACGCGCGAGCGTCAGCAACCTGATCAGCTTTTACGCCACGTCTTTGTATCAGGACTTAATTCAAGCCGAGTTCGGCGGCTTACCATCGGATGATTACGATCTGCTCTGGCGCTGGTCGCCGCTGCGCTACGTGCGAGACGCGCGCACGCCGACGCTGTTCATTCACGGCGAGCAGGATAACGACGTACACATCACGCAAGCCGAAGAGATGTACACGGCACTGCGCGTGCGCGGCGTCGAAGCCGTCCTCGCACGTTACCCGCGCGAAGGCCATTCTTTCCACGAACCCCTGCACCGGCAGGACGCGCTCGAACGCACGCTCGCGTGGTTCGACAAACACTTGAACTAAATGATGAATGATGAATGATGAATGAAAGACAAAGGCATCCTTGATTTTATTCATCATTGCGGCATTCCGTATTCATCATTTTAGGAAGGGGAGTCATTGAATGTTGACGCACATTGTTATTTGGAAATATCTGGCGGATGTCAGTCAGGAGCAGCGCGATGAGCACGTCGCGAAGCTGCGTCGTCTGGCGGGCATCATCCCGGAAGTCCAAAGCCTGACGGCGGGCTTTGACGTGCTACACCTGCCGCGCTCTTATGATCTGGGACTCGTCGCCGTGTTCAAAGACCGCGCCGCGCTGGACACTTACACGGATCACCCGGAACACGTTGCTGTCGCCGCGTTGGGACGCTCGCTGACCGAGCAGATCGCTTCGGTTGATTTCGAGAGTGAAGAATAAACTCAGCATGAAGCGTTGGAAAAAAATCGCGCTCTGGTTGCTGGGACTCGTGCTGCTCACGCAGACGCCGTTCATCTATCGGCGTTATCGTCTGGGACGTTTGCGTGCAGGCATCGAATCGCTCAACGCGCAGCGCGTCGCCGCGACATCGCCCGGCAATGACGCCTATACGGATTACAAGGGCGTCATGCACGTCCATTCGATGCTCGGCGGGCACAGCATGGGTCGTCTCGAAGAGATCGTGTCGGCGGCGCGCGCGGACAACCTCGCCTTCGTCGTGATGACAGAGCATCCTGCGGCGCACGTCAACACGTCGGAGGCGACGCTCAAGGGTGTCCACGACGGCGTCCTCTTCCTGAACGGCAGCGAGATCGTCGGCTCCGACGATGTGCGCCTGCTCATCATCCCCGGCATCGAGCCGCCCGATTCAACGCTCACTCCATCAACAGCGCAAGACATCATCACGCGAGCGAAACGTGACGGCAGGCTCGTCTTCGTCGCATATCCCGAACAGGTGCGAGACTGGAACTTGAGCGGCTTCGACGGCATCGAAGCCTATAACCTCTACACAAACACGAAAAGGATCAACTACGCGCGGATGCTCTTCGACAGCCTGTGGTCTTACCGGACTTATCCCGACCTTCTCTTCGCCACGTTCTACGAAAAGCCGGAAGCGAATCTGAACAGGTGGGATGCCATCAATGCGCGCGACATGAATCGTGCAGTCGCCGTCGCCGGCAACGACGCGCACGCCAACGTCGGACTCAGTCTTCGTCAACTGACCGGACAGCCGTTGCTCGAAGTGAAGTTCGATCCTTACGAGCGCAGCTTCCGTCTCGTCCGTAATCACGTACTCATCGAGCGCGGGCAGACGCTTGACGCCGCTTCGCTTTCATCCGCGCTTAGACAGGGACACAGCTTTATCGCGTTCGACCTGTTCGGCGAGAGCGCGGGTTTTCGCTTCGCAGCCGCGACCTCTGCGGAAAAGAAAATCATGGGCGATGAAATTGTTTTGCCCGCTGAAGAAGGAGTGCGCTTGCTGGTTGATGCGCCCGTGAAAAGTCGCATCGTGCTGCTCAAAGACGGGCAGGGCGTGCAGTCGGAGAAAGACGCGACGCACGCGGAATTAGTCGTGCGCGAAAAAGGCGTCTATCGGGTCGAGGTCTATCTCGATCAACTCGGCAAGCCGCTCGATGTCGCGCCGTGGATTATTTCTAATCCGATTTACGTGCGTTGAAGTTGAAGGGTAGAAGCGGCAAGTTGAACGTGTCTGAGGGGGAATAAATGTTCCCTGAACGCGACATCGCCCCGCACAAGACGTTGGTCTGTGTGGGGCGCTTTCGCTGAGTCGGAAGCCCGGCTCAATTTCCCGGAGATGGCGCACGGAAGTCGCCTGCATCTGTAGAGAGCCACGTAATTGGCTCTTCGCACGCATCAAAACCCAGTGTTGCGGGAGTGTGCGTGTACAGTCTCCCTCATCAATTGTCCAAGTAGGTCGAGTGTAGGCTTCGCCGTTCCGCCTGTCAATATTCACTTTGACTGTCTCTGTTGAATACGACTTTTTTGTAGGTCTAGTGAGAGAGTTGCACGCTTTAAGTCATACTTAGTCCGAGATGGTCGAAAGTCTGCCTCAAAATGCCTCTACGGACAACTAACTGCGCGTCAAATGAGTCTTTTATCTGGCACTCTTATTGCAATCAAACCAGCGCCCGAAAGGGCTTCAGATTTTTGACCCGACCCTGCTTTTAATTTTCAGATAAAATCGTGCGGAATTGAGACGACATCGAGCCTGACGAGGGAGCAAGCAATGGCGGAAATAGCCACATTTCCTTTTTTGCAGAAAGCGAGCAAGCGTGAGGCGGCGATTAAAGTGATCAAGCCGACGAGCACGGACTACGAGTTGGCGCAAGCTGCGGCGTCGGGCGACATGCCTGCGTTCGAGACGCTTTATGAACGCCACAATCGGCGCGTCTATTCATTGTGCCTTCGCATGACGGCCAACACGGCGGAGGCCGAAGACCTCGCGCAAGAAGTCTTCATCCAACTCTTTCGCAAGATCGGCTCTTTTCGCGGTGAGTCCGCCTTTACGACGTGGCTCCATCGCTTAACGGTCAATCAAGTCTTGATGCACTTTCGCAAACGCGGAGTGAAGATGGAGCAGACGACAGACGATGGTGAGACTCCGGTGCAGATCGTGCGCGGGACGGAAGACCCCGCGCGGATGCCTGTGGTGGATAGGATTGCGCTTGACAAGGCGGTGGGGCAACTTCCCCCCGGTTATCGCTCGGTGTTTGTGTTGCATGATGTGGAGGGGCACGAGCACGAAGAGGTGGCGAGGTTGTTGGGATGCTCTGTCGGCACGTCGAAGTCGCAACTGCACAAGGCTCGTATGAAATTACGCACCCTATTGAGGCAACAGAAAGCTTCTCAATAGCTTCCAACAACGTCGCTCAGGTTTCACCATAAGAAACCCGCGAAGCGACAAATGCCACAAGAATCCTTGAGTCTCCCCGAGACTGGCTTGCATAGTTTGAAAGTAAGAAGCACGTCGCGAGTGTGCGCGCATGAAGATCGAAGAGTCTGAGACGCTTCAACGTCTTCATAAGCGGAAACATTGATGAGCGCGGGTGTGAGAGGTGACGGGAAATGAATTGCGAGAAATGCCAGGAACTGCTCAGTGATTATCTCGACGGCACGCTCGACGGGAGAGATCGTGCGACGCTCGGCGCGCACTTGGACGATTGCATGAGTTGCGCCGACGTGCGTAGCGAGTTGGCTGACATCGTCGGCGTCGCGTATGAGACGCGCGGCGAGTTGATCGCTCCGCCGAATGAACGCGCGATGTGGCTGCGGATCCGCAACACAATTGAGAGCGAAGATAGTTTCCGGCACGCGACAGTCGCGGCTTCAAATGCGAGACAGGCGCGCGCGGGTTTTCTGCCGCGTCTCTTCAACAAGCGTTGGGAGTTGACGCTGCCGCAGATGGCGACTTCTGTCGCAGCGATTGCCGTCGCCGTCGCGCTCGTCACGACGCTCGGCGTGCAACACTTGATGAGTGCATCCACTGTCAGCGCGGACAGGGACGCGCGTGCGGCAGGCGTCGAGCAACAACAGCAGCGCGCGGTGATGCTCAATGGAGCTTACCCGCAGACATATCTTGAGCCGCAACAGGCGAACATCACTTACTGGCAGGGGCGCGTCGAGCAGCGCAAGGCGAACTGGAATCCGCGTATGCGCGACTCTTTCGAGCGGAGCGTGAGCGTACTGGACGACGCGGTCAACGAATCGCTCGGCGAACTGCGACAGAATCCGCACGATGAAGTCGCCGAGGAAATGTTGAACTCCGCGCTCAGAGACAAAATCGAATTGCTCAGGGAGTTCGGAGATCAGTAAGAGCGGCATCCGCACGGTGCTGCTGCACAGATAAGATAGTTTGTTAACGCCCGCGCCTCGCGCTACTTTGCGGAACCGGCGCGGGCGCTTCGATGCAAGAAAGCATTCTCGATAATTCAAGACATTTGATGAAAGCCTTACTCAACAACTTTTATGCGCGCCCCGCGCGATGTGTTCAGGAGTCGCGTCGCGCGCATCGTTTGATGGCGGCGGCGTGCCTCACGCTCTTGTTCATCGTTGCTTCGGCGCCCGACGCCTCCGCGCAAAAACGCTTCTCTAAAGAATACCCGGCGCAGCCCAACATCCGGCTTCATCTCAATAATCGCTCCGGCACTGTCACCGTCGTCGCATGGAACAAGAACAGAATTAAGGTGAGCGCCGAGATGGAATCGTCGGCAGCGCACGTCTCGCCGGAAGTGAGCGGCGAAGACCTCGCCATCAACGTCCTGCGCGACAATCGAGGCGAGATCGGCGACATCAACTTTACGATCCAACTGCCCGTTAATTCCACCGTTGACATCAGCACCATGCGCGGCAACATCACGATTCGCAACATACGCGGCGAGATGGTGCGCGCCAACGTCTCGACCGAGGGCGACATCGAGTTGACGGGCATTCGCGCCACCACCGTGATGGCTGAAAACACGATGGGCAACATCCTCTTCGACGCAGACTTGATGCGCGGCGGGACATACGAACTCAAATCCACGCAGGGCAACATTCAAATTCGCATCACCGCCGAGTCCGGCTTTCGTCTGATGGCGACCGCGCCGCACACGCGCAACATAGACCTCGGCGGCTTCGCTGAACGCGGCCAGTTCGAGTTCTTCAACGACAAGCGCAGAGTGATCGGCAAGGTCGGCGACGGCGGCGCGTCTCTCAACACGACGAACGGGCGCGGCTCAATCGTGTTGCTCCAGCGTTAATCTCTTTAAGATAAGAATTCAACTCATCAAAACGGACGCTCGCCGAACTTATGTTAAAGTCGGCGGCGTCCGTTTTCTTGTTTTGCGGGGAGGCGCATTTGTGATGACAACGATGAGACGAAAACTTGACGCGCGCGGCGTGATGACAACAAAAGTCACAACCATAGTCGCGCGACTCTTCATCTTCATCGCGGCGTGCAGTCTCGCGTGCGCGGCGTTGAACGTTGCCGTCCTTGCACAGGAGAAGATAAAGCCACGCGCGGGAAAGTCTGCGGCGGGTTCAACGACGGCGACGCCGCCAACTACTTTGCTCAAACGCATGACGACGCGCCACGAGGTGCGACGCTTCGGCTACGGCGGCGCGCTGACCATCTACGGCGCGCCCGAAGGCTCGATTACGGTTGAGGGTTGGGCGAAGAGCGAAGTTGAGATTACCGCCGACATCGAACTGCGCGCGAACACGGAGGAAGAATTGACGCGACTCGCTGCCGTCAACACCTTCTCGCTCGACGACGACGTGAATCACCTTCGCATCCTCACCGTCGGCACGCACGACCGCAAATACATGAAGCGCGTGGCGCGTGATTTCCCGAAGAACTTGCTCTCGATGCCGTGGAAGATTGACTACCACGTACATGTCCCCGCGCAGACCGATCTGGAAATTTACGCCGGCAACGGCAAACTCTCGCTCGCCGACGTAGAGGGCGCGATTCGACTGAGCGCTGGGAAGTGTCCGACCGATTTGAGTCTCACGGGCGGCGATGTGGATGCGACGATTGAAGGCGGCCCCGTCACGCTGCATGTACCTTCGCGCAACTGGCGCGGGCGCGGCCTGATCCTGCGACTCGCGAGCGGCGAACTGAATGTCGAACTCGCGCCGAACTTCAACGGAGACATCAACGCGGACGTGCTGCATACGGGTCGCATTGAAAACACAGTGCCCGGCCTCGCGCCGCGCGAGCGCACGCAGGCGACGGAGAAAACTCTGCAAGGACGCGCGGGTGGCGGCGGCGCGACGCTCGCTCTCACTGTCGTTGACGGCACGCTCCGCATCCGGCAGGAAGTCCCGAAGCCCAAACCGGACGGCAACAACTAACTCACGCATTCGTCTCAGCCGCGCGTCTGGACTTCACGCGCGCGCGCGCGTTATGCTTCGTCGCGGTCAACGCTCCGCAGTTCTCGCGCGCGAGCGTCGGCACACGTTTCGCCCTTAAATCTTCTCTTACGGAATCACACAATGACTGTTAAATCTGATCGCTGGATACGTCGCATGGTCGAAGAGACCGCGCTCATTCAACCCTTCGACGCCAAACTCGTGCGCGAAGTTGACGGACGCCGCATCATCTCCGCCGGAGCGTCTTCTTACGGCTACGACATGCGTCTCGCGGACGACGGCTTTCGCGTCTTCTCGCCCATTCACGGACGCGAGATAGACCCGAAGAAGTTCGACGAATCCAACCTCATCGAGCCGCCCTTGAGAGATTCCGACGACGGCTCGAAGTATTACCTGATGCCTCCGCACTCTTACGCGCTCGGCGTCACGGTCGAGACATTCAACATGCCGCGCCGCGTCACCGGCATCGCATTGGGCAAGAGCACCTACGCGCGCGCTGGACTCATCGTCAACACGACGCCGCTCGAAGCTGGCTGGAAAGGCCGCCTCGTCATCGAACTCGGCAATCTCGCGGACTTGCCCCTGCGCGTCTATGTCAACGAAGGCATCGGTCAGGTTGTCTTTCTCGAATCGGATGAGGACTGCGACGTCTCCTACGAAGATCGCGGCGGGAAATATCAAGGCCAAACCGGACTCACTTATTCGCGTCTGTAATTGTGTCTCACTTATTAGAATAAGTAGCAAATTGTTTATAGAATACTTTATAATTCCTGCAAACTTGGTAAAGGAGCCTCATTATGCAGTCATGCCCCACCTGTCAGACACTACTTTCACAACGCGCCATCTTCTGCTCTAAATGTGGCAGACAAGCTCGCTGCAAAAACAATGAGTGCCGCGAACTCTTAGACATAGACGCTCAGTTCTGTGGTGCTTGTGGAATTTCAGTGGGTGAAGTCGGAGCAAGTCAAGTAGCCTCTTCGAGTAATATTCCGTTGCCAGCACCAGGCTATAACACTATTTATTTGGAAGAGGATAGAAAGAGGTTGACTCTTCATACTGTGCTTTCCGATCAAGGGCTTGCGAATTTAAGTAATCCTCTATCAATGATTATCGCGGGACAAATGGGGATTATCGGAAATCGCGGACATTCTACAATTCGCAAAGAGATCATCATTGATGATCCTCGCCTTCTGCTTAGTAGTAAGCAAGATAAAGGAACTGATAACAACCATCAGGATGGTCAAGAAAGTGTAGAAGAAGCAAGCACGAAAAGTGATAACTCGAATGATTCGGTTACCACAATGTCAGAAGATACTAATGATGAGCGTCTAAAAGACATTTTTCCTTTAATCAACAATAAGCTTCAATTGGATGAACCTGATATTAAAGCTGACAGCAAACTTGATTATGCGCGACGACTTACCTATCTGTTTCTGTACGCTCATAAAGTACGCGGTAATGAGCAAGTTCCTCGCACTGACTTAACCACAGTCCTTGAAGATAATTCTGTAAATGATGGAAATACACGATCTTGGATTGGTAAAAGCTCGGCGTTAGTTATAGAGGGAGAAAATATACGACTTAACAACGCTGGTCGAAGACTCGCCCGCAAATCATTTGAAGATATTCTTGATCCTACTAAAACAGAGCCGGGTTGGCTGCCGGGCGAAGGGACATCTACGCGAGGTTCTAAAAGTAGTGCTGAAGGAGGCGAGAAAAAGGCGAAAAGTAGTGGAAGTCGCAAAAATAGCGGGCGTTCAAATGCTATAGCTGAGTGGGTGTCTAAGTGGAAAGCCCTTGATTGGGATGTTGATGGTCATAAGATTCTGAAAGACAAGGGCACATGTGACAGAAGTATTTTTGGTCTTTGGGCTATTCGCCATGTGATGGGGGACAGCGGAAAAGTTGTTTCTCGGTATAATCTTTCCAAGTTTATTTTGGACGCCTTTGAACACAAAGAAAACGAGCGCAGCATAGAACGTATCCTCAAGTCCAAAAATGCCAGTGGCAAAGTGATTCATGTTGAAGGAACTAAATTCCAAATTCAACCAACAGGCATTGACTATGCGAAGCAGATGGCCGGTCTTAACGACACAGCGTCTTCTTCCTCTTCTTCCTCTAAAATTACAAACAAGAAAAGATAAAGATGCGACTCACCTCACAACAACTCATAGATGAACTGTCAAACATTATAGATCGTTCTCTGGCTATAATTGTTATTGAAAGCTTTGAGGAGATGCAAAAGCGTTTTCTCGTCGGAGACTGGCAACCAACAGAACTTGATAGCGGTCGTTTGTGTGAAGCTATATCAAGAAGTCTTCTTCAACTGGATACGGGTAAAGTCAGTCATACAAAAACCGTCGCGGCAATTCGCGAAACACTACTCGACAATAAGATTCCTCACACGCTCAAAAGCAAAGATAGGAATCACATTACAAAGGTTGTCGAAGTCGTTTATAAGTTCCGCTCTGATAGAGGCGCAGTACATATTTCTCCTGATTACACTGCAAATCAAATGGACTCAATGCTAGTTCTCCACGCTGGTAAGTGGATGCTTGGTGAGTTCTTACGACTTGCTTGGAAAAAGGATGAAAAAGTTATTGCTGACACTATTGCTCAACTTGTGCAACTTGAACATTCCATCATTCACGAACTAGACGGCAAACCTCTTGTGTTGGTGAAAGGTATTTCAGCGCCGGATGAGATTTTGTTGCTTCTCAATCACGCCAACAATAATCGGCTGACGCGCAAAGAACTTCAAGAGCAGGCAGCGAATCAAAAACCCCAGAATGTGGTTATTGCTATAGGGCGTTTGATTGGCAAAAAGGAGATTCGCCCGCTCGGTGGGGATGATATTGCTCTGACCCCTAATGGTCAAAAACGAATCCTCGAAGAAATCATGCCTAAAATCACAGCTAAAAAATAAGGCAATGCTTACAACATGTTTCGCATCATCTCCTAATACCCCACCGCAACGTAATCCGGCTATGGTCATGGCGTCGAATAATCTTCTTGACACGAAAACACGACGGGCATAAAGTCTTGCTCGTTCTTCACCGGGTTCGTTGATTTGATGGAAATTTCTTGCCGGCAAGTGTCTCGTATTTTGCCGGTCTCACGTTCACCTTATTTATGTTGATGACGGGATGAGAGCGGCCTCTGGGTGTCTCACGTCCGGCGTCCGGGTTCTCAACGATGCTTCTGATGTCGCACAACACGCTGCGGGGCGTTTTGATGGCAGCGGAGACGGTTTTTATCTGCCGCCGGCGCGTTCTGGATTGTGTGCGAGCGGTTGAGGCGACTTGTCGGGCGCGTCAAAAGACCTGTCAGGCGTGAAAGATGACCTGTCGGGCGTGTGAGACAGGCTGTCGAACGGTGCAGAAGACACATCAAGCCGTTGAGATGACCCGTCGAGGCGTTGAGATTAGCTGTCAGACTGTGAAGATGATCTGTCGAGGCGTTGAGGTGACTTGTCGAGACGTGAAGATGTGTCGTCAAGACATTGAGATGACCTGTCGAGCGGTTTACATGAGGCGTCGAGCGGTGAAGGACAGTTGTCGGACGGTGAAGATTGAGTGTCGAGCGTGACAGGTAGGTTGTCGAGCGGTGTAGGCGAGTTGTCGGGCGTGGCAGGTGACCTGTCGAGGTGTAAAAGTTTGTTGTCGGGCAGGGGATGGGGCGTGCGAGGGGCGGGAAGTTAGTGGTCAAGCGGAAAAGGCGGGCGCGAGGGCGCGTCCAGACACTTCACGCAGAGAAAAGAGCCTCTTCTTTTCTCTCCACACCAAAGGAGATTCTCACCATGACTGATAGAGACATACGCATTTCGCAAATGGCGACGCGCATCCGCGACTTCGGCGCGTTGCAGTCTGCGTCGTTTCCCACGACGAGTCTGGGCGGCCAGAAATTCGCCGCTTTTCACGCGCTCGTCGAGGAAATAGACACGCACGGAAGCAAACAGGTTTTGTCCAGAGGCTCCGCGCAGGCGAGCACGGGTGCGAAGAAGGAATTGCGCGAGGCGATACGCGCGCAGATGAAGGCCGTCAGGGACACTTCGCTCGCGCTCGAAGCGGAACAGGCGGGCGTCTCGCAAAGTTTTCGTATGCCGCAGACAAACGGCGATGAGTCGCTCATCAATTCGGCCAGAGCTTTCGTCGAAGCGGCGACGCCCTTGAAAACTCAATTCACCAGCCGCGAAATGCCGTCCACGTTTCTCGAAGACCTGACGGCAACCGTCGCGCAGTTTGAAGAGAGCGTGACCAACCACAACCAGCAACGCGCGACACGCACCGCCGCGACCGCCTCGCTCAAAGACGCGCTCGCGCAGATACTCGATCTGCGGCGCGAGCTAGACCCGATTGTGCGAAACAAGTTCCGCGACGACCCCGCGAAGCTGGCGATGTGGGAAAGTTCGAGCCATCTTGAGCGCGCCCCGAAAAAGGCCGCGCCCGCCACACAGATAACTCCGACACCATAACTCTCAAGCTGTCTGAGAGAAAAACAACCCGCCCAACGTGGTTTGCCGGGCGGGTTGTATTACTACAATTGTTAGTTCCTACAATAGGCACAACATATTATTTCGTTTGATTGTCTAGCTTGAATCTCATCATCAGAAAGAGCATCATTTGTCGAGTGAGTTTATTTGAAGTCATCAGCAAAATTGAAGGCATCGAAACGATTGCTGTCGGAAGCCGTATTCGTGACCTCGAATGGTTGCGGAAAACTTATGGCAATGGGCGTTGGCGTAAGTTGAAAGGTTTTGCCCGCGTCCGATTTCTTGATGACGGCGAAGAGTTTGATGCCGAGTTGCACTGGTATGAAGCGCACGGTATCGGCAGAGTAGAAATGAAAATCAAAGACCTTTTCGATTAAAGTTATGAGTGAAAAACCGCAATTTGCCATCTGTGTGAAAAACGAAGAATACCCGGCTTCGTTACAGTTATGGAAAGTTTATCGCGTGTTGCCCGACGAGAAGGGAGCGCGGCATCAGATGATGAGAGTGATTGACGAGTCGGGCGAAGATTATCTTTTTCCGGCGGGTTATTTCGTCTCCGTTGAATTGCCGCCGGCAGTTGAATCAGCGTTGCTGGCGGCAACAGTTTGAAATCAGTCAATTGAAGAAAGCGTGACAGGAGATAATCAGTGCGCCCGGAAAGTGCCGCGCACGCCGCGACGATAGACCCGAACCATAGCTCTGTGGCCTTATGTACAAACAACCCGCCCGACATGACATGCCGGGCGGGTTGTTTCGCTTCTCAGGGATGACGGCGCGCAACGTGCGCCCGTCAGCTTACTTATCTTCGAGCTTGAACATGTGCGCGATCACTTCCGAAAGGTCAGCCGGTGCGCCGGGCTTATGCATCTCGCTTTTGATGAGTTGTTTTTGCGCGGGCGTCAGGACGTTGACGATGTCGCGGATGGATTGCCCCTTGATGGTGAGTAGTTGCCACGTCACATCCCTCAACTCGTCGTTCAGAGAGACGCGCAGCTTTTCGTCGGGCTTGTCCGCCAGCATGTTCTGATAAATCCTGCTCACGACCGACGCCATTTTGAGCGCGGACGGCGCAGCCTTCAACTTCGCTATCGTATCAATACGCTTGATCGCCTGTTTCTGCGCGTCGCTCAGTTGAGGCACGGCGACGGGTTTGTTATCGGTGGCGGTGTTAGGTGTCTGTCCTTTTGAGGTCTGCGTGGAGGCAGCGAAGCAAAGCGCAAGCAACAGTGTGAGAACGATTGTTTTGGTTTTCATCAGAGAGACTCCTTATCAATTGAGATGACACTGCAACAAAAGTTTATCAGGCAGTTCTGAGCCAGTGAATGACGCCCCACACAATTCCGGCGAGCGCGAGCAGGATCAGAAAGAGACAGCCAAAGAGCGTCAGCTTCATCTTCTTGTACGTTTTGTCGTCGCCGGGTGAAAGCGTCTGCTGCGGAAAGTAGGGCGGCGGGATATGTGTGGGCACGTCTCTCAGTTCTCCTCAAATAAGCGGTTGATGTTAATGCGACAGGTTGATATTTATCACATCTGTCCACAGAGAATAACATCACACGCCTTCACCCCGCGAAGCGTCAATCTTCTGAATTTTAAGGTTACGACCGACGCGCGAGTCTGTGGACGCGCGCACAAGTGAATCAAACACGTCCTGCTTGCCCCTCACACGTCACCGTGTTACCGTTTTCGCTTTCGACCGAAGGGCGGAATTTGGCCTGATTACTCCGTCAGCGTGAAATAAAATGATTCGACCTTTTCGCGGCACGCATCCACAGATACACGAGACGGCGTTCATCGAAGAGAGCGCGCAAATCATTGGCGACGTGCACATCGGCGAGCAATCTTCCGTCTGGTTCAACGCCGTCGTGCGCGGCGACGTGTTTCACATACGCATCGGCGCGCGGACGAACGTGCAGGACGGCACGGTTATCCACGTCTCCAACGGCACGCACGCGACGATCTTAGAAGATGAAGTGACCGTCGGCCACAACGTCACGTTGCACGGCTGTTATGTCGAGCGCGGCTGTCTCATCGGTATGGGCAGCATCGTCATGGACGCGGTGCGCGTTGGCGAAAAGTCGCTTGTCGCCGCCGGTTCGCTCGTCGCGCCCGGCACGATCATCCCGCCGCGCTCGCTCGTCATCGGCGCGCCCGCACGAGTCAAGCGGCCTCTGACGGATGAGGAAGTCGCCGGCCTCGATGTCTATTGGAACAACTACATCGAATACACAAAGCAGTATAAAAGCGGTGATAAGTGATAGGTGATGAGTGATAAGTAAAGAATTGCTTTCACTCATCACTCATCATTCATCACTCATCACTTTCTTATGAAGACTCAACCGGCGCGCGGGATGCGCGATTTTTTACCTGCGGACGTGCGACGGCGCGAATACGTTGTCGGCGTGATTAAAGAGGTGTACGAGCGTTACGGGTTCGAGCCGCTGGAAACTCCTGCGGTCGAGAACATCGAAACCTTGCTGGGGAAGTACGGCGAAGAGGGCAATCAACTCATCTTCAAAATCCTCAAGCGCGGCGAGCACGAGAAGACCGGCGAAGCAGACCTCGCGCTGCGTTATGATTTGACCGTGCCTCTGGCGCGCGTCGTCGCGGAGTATGGCGAGAAGCTGCCGAAGTTTTTCAAGCGTTACCAGATTCAACCCGTCTGGCGCGCAGACCGTCCCGCGCGCGGGCGCTTTCGGGAGTTTTATCAATGCGACGTTGATGTCATCGGCACGCGCTCAAACATAGTGGAAGCGGAATTGTGCGCGGCGGCAGGCGAGGTTTTGACTACGCTCGGCTTCAACAATTTCACGATCCGTCTTAATCACAGACAAGTGCTGGCGGGAATGCTCGAAGCGGCGGGCATCACGACTGAGAAGCACGCGGATGCTCTCGTCGCGCTCGACAAGTTGGATAAAATCGGGCGTGAGGGTGTTTTTCGAGAGTTTGAAGAACGAAGGATTTTCTTGACTGATGAGGGAAAGAAAGTTTTCGGATTTCTTTTAGACGTAATGTCGATTTGGATCACAAAAAGTCTTGAGGACGTAGAGATTCAAGTGCGCGGTGACTTCAATGAAAAAGAAAGAAATGAAGTGAATGAACAAATATTGGAGAAGATTGGTGAATTTATAGAGGGACATAAAGAGGGACAGAAAGGACTTGATGGATTAAGACAAATACTTGAACTCGTGAGTAACACACAAGCAAAAGGAAAAGTTGAAATTGACCCATCACTCGCGCGTGGGCTTTCTTATTATACGGGCGCGATTATGGAAATCAGCGTGCCCGACCTCGCAGGGAGTCTTGGTGGCGGCGGGCGTTATGACAATCTCGTCGGGATGTTTTCGGGAAAGGACGTGCCCGCGTGCGGCTTCTCGCTCGGACTTGAGCGCATTATCTTCGTGATGACGGAGCGCGAGATGTTTCCGTCCGCGCTCAATGCGGCGGCGGCGGATGTGCTCGTCACCATCTGGAACGAAGAGGCGATGGCGGACGCGCTCACTTTCGCAAGCGAGTTGCGACGAGAGGGAAGCGGCGTGCGCGTCAGCGTCTATCCCGAAGCGGACAAGCTGGGCAAGCAGTTAAAGTATGCTTCGTCGTTGGGCGTTCCTTTCGTCGCGGTGATTGGGGACGACGAGCGTCAACGCGGAGAAGTGACGTTGAAGAACATGGCGACGGGCGAGCAGCAAACACTGGCGCGCGATGCGAAGTTGATCGCGGAGACAATACGCGGCGCATCGCGGGGCGAGAGTTAATTGTTGCACGGAGAATTTCGAGGCGTCGAATAAATTACACTAACGGAAAATTATTGAGACATGCTTGATCATTTAGGAAATCTTGAACGCACGCATTCATGCGGAGGGTTGCGCGCGGAAAATGTGGGACAGACCGTGACTCTGATGGGCTGGGTGGCGGTGCGCCGCGACTTCGGGCCGCTCACTTTTTTTGATTTGCGCGACCGCGACGGCATCACGCAGGTCGTCTTCAACGCGGAGGATGCGCCCGAAGCGCACGCGCGCGCGAAAGAGGTGCGCGGCGAGTACGTCGTCGCCGTGCGCGGCGAGGTTTTGCTGCGCGTGGAAGGGCAGCGCAACGCGAAGCACGGAACGGGCGATGTGGAAGTGCAGGCGCGCGAAATCTGGATACTGAACGAAGCGCGGACGACGCCTTTTCAACTCGAAGTTTCTTCACCGGAGAAACTGGCGAGCGAAGACGTGCGCCTCAAGTATCGTTATCTCGACTTGCGCCGCCCGCAGTTGCAGGCGAACCTGCGCCTGCGCGCGCGCGTCGTCGGCGAGATTCGACGCTACATGGACGAGCAGGGTTTCACGGAAACCGAGACGCCGATTCTGATTAAGTCCACGCCCGAAGGCGCGCGCGATTACGTCGTGCCTTCGCGACTCTATCCCGGCAAGTTTTACGCCTTGCCGCAGTCGCCGCAAATTTTCAAACAGCTTTGCATGATTGCGGGCTTCGATAAGTACTACCAGATCGCGCGCTGCTTTCGTGACGAAGATTTGCGCGCTGACCGTCAACCGGAATTTACGCAACTCGATGTCGAGTTTAGTTTCGCGACGTTGGAGCAGGTTTATAAACTCGTCGAAGGATTGATGGCGCGCGTCTTTCGTCTCGTCGGTTACGAGTTGCCGACGCCTTTCCCGCGTCTCACGTATGCGGAGGCAATGCGTCGCTACGGCAGCGACAAGCCGGACTTGCGTTTCGGGATGGAGTTGCAAGACCTATCCGGCGCGCTTGAAGGAACGACCTTCGCGCCGTTCGCTGCTGCGCTCGCGGCGGGCGGCGAGGTAAAGGGAATTGTTTACAAACAAGAAGGCGCATTTCTCACTCGCAAAACTTTAGATGATCTTCAGGAATTTGCGAAGCGTTACGGGGCGAGTGCGCTGGCATGGATTAAAAAGACCGGAAACTTAGCAGAGCAAGATAAGAAAGGCACGGGGGTTGTTGAATACTCGTCCTCCTTGCTGAAAGCTTTAGGGGAAGAAACTGTCGCACGTATAGCCGATGTTGCCGGAGCAGACTTAGGAGACTTGGTTCTTATTGTCGCAGGCAAACCAAAGATAGTCGCAGCCAGTCTCGGTGCATTAAGGAAAGAAATCGCGGCACGTGCGAAATTGATTCCCGAAAATACGTTCGCGCCTCTGTGGGTGACGGAGTTTCCGATGTTCGAGTTCAACGAGACGGACGGGCGTTTCTATCCCATGCATCATCCTTTCACGTCGCCGCAGGACGAGGACTTGTCGCTCTTCGAGCGCGCGGTGGAAGGCGGCGAGACTGAACTGTTTGCGAACCTGCGCGCGAAGGCTTACGACACGGTCATCAACGGCATTGAAGTCGCGGGCGGCTCGATTCGTATTCACCGGCGCGACGTGCAACGGCTCGTCTTCAAGGCGCTCGGCATGTCGGAAGAGAAGGCGCGCGAGCGTTTCGGTTTTTTCCTCGACGCGCTTGAATACGGCACGCCACCGCACGGCGGCATCGCCTCCGGCATCGAGCGTCTGTTGATGGCTTTGACCGGCAACGAAAACATCCGCGACGTGATGGCCTTCCCGAAGACGGCTTCGGCGGCTGACCTGATGATTGACGCGCCCGGCGAGATTGACCCGCAACAGTTGAATGAGTTGGGCATCAACCTTGATGAGAAGTAAAGCCCTTCGCGCATGTTGCCGGAACACGAAAAGTCGGCTGTGACAAGAGGCGTGGATGAATGGATGCAAGAGAAGTGATAACTCTTCCGCGCGCACTCGTCGAAGCGATGTACGCGCACGCGCTGTCGGAGCGTCCGTCGGAGTGTTGCGGCGAGATCGGCGGGCAAGAGATGGCGGCGCGGACGCTCTACGCGATGCGAAACGTCGCGGAAGACAGCCGCACGCGCTTTGAGGCCGCGCCCGCCGATCTATCTGCCGCGCAGAGGACGATGCGCGAGCGCGGCGAGCGTCTGCTCGGAATTTATCATTCGCATCCGGCGCAGATTGATCCCGTGCCTTCAAAGACTGATGTGCGCGCCGCATACTACCCGGACGCGATTTATTTTATTATCGGTTTCGACGAACGGGACGAATGCGTCCTGCGCGCCTTTCGCATCTTCAAGGAACATTTGTTTGCCGAAGACGGACGCTGGGAGCGTGTTGAGTTCGCCGTGATGTAAGATAGATTTTGACCGAGCGGCGCGAACCGGATGAGGTTTGGTTTCGTAGAAGAAATTATGTCGGACAAGAGAAGCAAGTACGATACAGACCCGCTCGACCCTGATTTCGTGCGCCGCACGGAAGAATTGTTGGGCGCGACGCAAAACATTTCCAACTCCGCGCCGACCGAGCAGCAGGCGCGACGCGACCCCGCGCAGGAAGAGCCGACGCGACGCTTTGACGAGCAGATGTCGGACTCGTATCCGTCCGTCTTCGTCCCGCCCATCTATCAACCTCCGGCTCATCAGCAGCAACCCTTCAGCACCTTCGGCGCGGAGCCGGGCGGAATGCCTGTCCCGACTGCGAATCCGAACGCAGGCCCTTCGTCGGCATACAACACGGATGCGCGTCCCTCGAATCGCCCCGTGACGAAGCTCGGCATCCCGGAGAACGTCGCCAACATACTGCCTTACGCGCCGTTTTATATCGGCGTCGTGGTCTCCGTGATCGAGTTGGTGATGACGCCGCGCCACGAAACGCGCACGCGCTTCCACGCCGCGCAGGGACTCGCTTTGCACGCCGCGATTCTCGTCATCCAGATTCTCTTCAGCATCGTCACAGCCATCACAGGCAGCGGCTTCGGCAGCGGGTTGTTTAGTCTCGCGGCTTTCATTTTCCTGATCGTCTCGATGGCGCGTGTCTGGAAGGGCAAGCCGCACCACATCGCCCCGCTCGACGATCTGACGAACTGGATCAACTTGAAAATTCAGCCAATGAAGTAAGCGGCGCTTTCATTGGCAAATCGCACTCAACCTGTCAACGCTCAGAGTTGAAAACTCAAAACTGAAAACTCTCCCCGGTTTGTGCTAATCTTCTCACCGGATAGCATCTCTTCATTTCGACGCGCCCTTCTTTATTTCAGTGATGGCTTGCTTGATGAGAAAGAATCTTTTCGCAACTCTGCTCGCGCTCGTCGTTTTCACAACTTTCCTGCCGTTGAATTTCTCCGTCGCATCGGCGCAACGCAGACGTGTGCGCCGCGCGCCGCCGTCCACCCGTGTCGCGCCGACGGCGGGCGACTCAAGCGCGCGGCTCAACTCAATCGCGGACGCATACCTGCGCGGCTATTACGCATTCAACCCGACTGAGGCGACGGCGGCGGGACTGCATGAGTACGACGCGCAACTTGAATCGCGCAGCCGCGAGTCCGTCAATCGCGAGGTCGGACGCCTGCGCGCGTCGCTGGCCGAGTTGTCGCGCGTGCCCGAATGGAGGCTCGCGCCCGAAGCGCATTACGATTATCTCGTGTTGCAATCGCACGCGCGCGCGCGCCTGCTCGAACTCGAAGACGTGCGGATGTGGCAGCGCGACCCGAACGTCTATCAGAATCTCGTCGCCGCGAGCGTGGACAATATTTTGAAGCGCAACTACGCGCCCGTCGAGCAGAGGCTCGATGCGGTGCTCGCGCGCGAGCGTCAGACGGAAAGACTGCTCACAGAGGCGCGCGAGAATTTGCAGTCGCCGCCGCGCATCTACACCGAGACGGCCATCAAGCAGGCGCGCGGGGGCGTCGAATTTTTCTCGCGCGTCGTGCCGCAGATGTTCGAGCGCGCGGGCGGCGGGCGTCTGAGCGCGGCACGTCGCGCCGAGTTCGCGGCGTCGAACGATGGCGTGATCGCCGCGCTCAGATCATTCGTCGAATGGTTGCAGAACGATTTGCTGCCGCGCTCGACGGGTGACTATGCCATCGGCGCGGAGAACTTTCGCAAGAAACTTCTCTACGAAGAAATGGTGGACGCGCCGCTCGCGACGCTTGTGCGCGACGGTGAACAGGAGTTGCGCCGCACGCAGGACGCGATGCGCGCGCTGGCCGAAGAAATCGCGCCGGGACGCGGCATCAGGGGAGCACTCCAGACGCTTGAGCGCGAGCATCCTTCGGCGGACGGACTGGTTGGAGAGACGCGCGCTGAACTCGGACGCATCCGCGCCTTTGTCCGCACGGCGGAAATTACGACCATGCCGGCGAATGAATATCTGTTGGTGGCCGAAACGCCGGAGTATGAGCGCGCACTCAATTTCGCTTCGATGGATGCGCCGGGCGCGTTCGAGCGCGTCGCGGGCGAATCCTTTTACTACGTCACGCCGCCCGATCCAGCCTTGAGCGCGCAGCAGATTGAAGAGCATCTCGGACACTTCAATCGTTACTCGCTGACCATCACCTCGATCAACGAAGCGTATCCGGGTCATTACTATCAACTGTTGAAACTCAGAGAGTCGCCGCCGCCTTCGCGCGTGCGTGCCGCGCTCGCTTCGTCAAGTTTCGTCGAAGGCTGGGCGCACTACTGCGAGCAGATGATGCTCGATGAAGGCTTCGGAGGAAACAATCCGAAACTGCGTCTCGCGCAACTCGACGCCGCGCTGTTGCGCCTGTGTCGCTACGTCGTCGGCATACGTTTGCACACGGCGGGGATGTCTTACGAGGAGGGGGTCGAATTTTTTATGCGCGAAGGTTATCTCGCGCGCACGAACGCCGAGCGCGAGGCGCGGGGCGGGACGCTCGACCCGACGTATCTCGTCTATACACTCGGCAAGATGGAAATATTAAAGCTGCGCGAAGAGTGGCGCGCGCAGATGGGCGAATCTTTCCGGCTCATGGATTTTCACGACCGCCTGCTCAGTTATGGAATGCCGCCCGTCCGCATCCTACGCATGGCGATGCTCGGCGACGACAACAAAAACGCGCGCGGCAATGATGCGAAGACGAACGGCGGCGGCGCGTTGATTGAAGAGGCGAAGCCGCTCGACTTCTCCGTGCTGGCGACGGGCGCATCGAGCAATCACGAAGCGGGGCGTGCCGTCGAGTTAATCACGGATGAGGCCGAATGGCAGAAGGCTCTGGCGGTGATCGGCAACACGGGATTGGGAAGAATCGGGCTGCCCGATGTCAACTTCAATACGCACGCCGTCGTCATTGTGTATCAGGGACAGCAGGCGAGCGCGGGCTACGGCGTCGAGATTACAGGCATTAAGCGTGTTGGCACTGTGCTTGCTGTGAGCATCAACGCGCGGCGTCCGGCGTCTGGTGTTGTTACGGCAGACGTGATTACTTCGCCCTTCGTCGCGGTCTCAATCGCGCGCCCGCCGACGGGTGCGACCGTGCGATTCGCGGATGGCACGAACGGAATTGAATCTTTGCCAGAGAATCACAAGGAAAACGTCAAACCACGCGGTCGAATCGTGAGAAGACAGAGGAGACGTGGGCATTAGTTGAGGCCACCTCAATGTCCCGAAAGACATCTCAATGACTGCCGGAATGTGGATCGCAAATGATGTTGACAGACCGGCAAAAAGTTTGACGCTCTCTCCCGCTCGCGCGTCTTCGTTGGCTGTTTTATGCGAACTGGCCGGAGGGAAAAGAGCTTTGCAATTCAAGCGACACGACCTCCGTTGAATCCGTAGAGGCCGTGTCGCTTTTCAATTTTGATGAAGTTGTCTGAAACGCGCGTCTTCTTTGTGGCGCGCGCTTGAGGTGGAGAAAATTAACATGACGAAGATCAAACATCGCAGTTCGACTCGCTTGCTTGCGACGCTCATGGCGTTGACCGTTTTACTGACGCCACTCGCCGCTGCGCTCGGACAGACGCGCATCGAAGCGCCGAAAAATAAATACAGCACGAGCGACGACGTGAAGGCCGGCCAGCAGGCCGCGCAACAGGTTTATCAGCAAATGCCTATCCTGCGTGATGAGTCAATTCACAGCTACGTCAATTCCGTCGGCAACCGTCTCGTCGCGGCCATCCCGCCGGAGTTTCAGCACCCGGAGTTTCGTTACTCGTTTGATGTGGTTGACGCGCGCGACATCAACGCCTTCGCGCTGCCGGGCGGCCCGATGTTCGTCAATCGTGGCATGATCGAAGCCGCGCGCAACGAAGGCGAGATGGCGGGCGTGATGGCGCACGAGTTGAGCCACGTCGCGCTCAGGCACTCGACCGCGCAGGCGACGGAGACGCAGAAGTATCAAATCGGTTCCGTGCTCGGACAAATCGCGGGCGCGGTCATCGGCGGCCCGTTAGGCAGTATCGCCAGCGCGGGCAGCCAGATCGGTTTCGGCGCGGGCGCTTTGAGATACAGCCGCAAGTATGAATCACAGGCTGACATCCTCGGCGCGCAGATTATGGCGCGCGCCGGTTACGACCCGCGTGACCTCGCCAACATGTTCAAGACAATTGAAAGTCAGGGCGGCGGCAGCAACGGGCCGGAGTGGTTGAGCGACCACCCGAATCCGGGCAACCGCTACGAGCGCATCAATCAGGAAGCGGCGTTGCTGCGCGTCAACCCGAACGCGGCGAGGCAAGACTCGCGCGCTTTCACGGACGCGCAGGCTCGTCTGCGCGGCTATCCGCGCGCGCGCACTATGCAGGAAATCGCGCAGGGCGGCCAGAGCAATCCGAATCAAGGTAACTATCCCAATCAGGGCAACAACTATCCGAACGACGGAAGCGGCACGCAGCAAGATACCTACGGACGCAACGTGCGCGTCGCGTATCCTTCGACGCGCTATCGCACGGAAAGCAACAGCCTCTTCCGCGCGCAAGTGCCGGACAACTGGCGTCAACTTGGCGGCGGCGAAAACAACTCTATCTCGTATGCACCCGAAGGCGCATACGGGCAGAGCGGCATCACGCACGGCGTCATGTTCGGCACGGATCGAGAGCAGTACGCAGACTTGCAACGCGCGTCGCAGCAATACGTCAGCGACCTGATGCAGGTCAACAACTACTTGCGCCAGCAGAGCGGCTTTCAGCGCACAACCATCGGCGGGCGCAACGCTCTGACCACTACGCTCGTCGGTCGCTCGCCGCTTACCAATCGTAACGAGCGTGTGACGATTGTGACGACGACGCTCGGCGGCGGCGATCTTTTCTACATGGCAGCCGTCGCGCCGAATGATGAGTTCACCACTTACCAACAGGCGTTCCTGAATATCATGCGTTCGCTGCAACTCAACATTCGTTAAGAGAGAAGCATGGATTTGTCATCTTGAATTTGAACCTAGAGCGGTTTGCAAATCAATGTAGGGTAGGGTGTCAGCCTGCCGCCAACTGTGTGCGCGCGGCAGGCTGACAGCCTACCGTACATTCAAACGAAATCCGCTCTAAGCGACTGGCTTGTCTTTGAAGAGGTAGGCCAGTCGCTTTCTTAAACATGTCTGCAAGCGGTGAGGTTGACTGATGGCGAGAGGGTGGGAGAGCAAAGCGGTCGAGGCGCAGATGGAAGAGTCGAACGCGCGCCAGCCAGACGACGCATCAGAGTTCGAGATGTCGCCCGTCGTTCGCGCGCGTCTTGAGCGGCTTGAATCTCTGAAGATGGCGCGGGCACGCACGCTCCAGCAGTTAGAGCGCGTCAGCAGCCACGCCCATCGCGAGATGCTCAAGCGCACGCTCGTCGCGCTCGAAAGGGAAATGGCCGAGTTGGAATGAGACAATCGAATTGAAAGACAAAACTTGAAGCCCGTCGTTTCACCGGCGGGCTTCTTTTATTGCCAACGCGAATTATAGCGGTTTGCGATTGAGTGCGACATGAGAGAAAGAATTTTCACCACAGAGGACTCAGAGAGACACGGAGGAAAGAGGGAGGGTTGATTGTCTCCTCTGTTCTTCCTCTGTGCTCCTCTGCGTCCTCTGTGGTTAATCTCCGGTCACATTCATTTGCAACCCGCAGTAACGAAGACGTGCGAGGCGCTGTCGTCTTAAATTCAGACAGGAACAGGCATTTCCCCGCCGCACTCCGGGCAAAACTTCGGCGCGCCGTCGGGCTGATGGCCGCAGCCTCCGCACAACAAACGCGGCGGCGCAATTGGCGTCGCGCACTCCGGGCAGAATTTAGCCTTCCCGACTTTCGCATGACACGCCGCGCAAAGAATTTCACTCGAAGAATCTTCCGGCTCGTTGACGGACTCAGTTTTTTCCATCCAAAAACCTCCATAGGCAGCAACGGGTAACAAGATTAAAACTCTCACTTGCTCATCACTCATCACTTATCACTCGTCACTGTTTTTCTTTGCTTCCTGCCACAGCTCTTCCATCTCGTCGAGCGTAGCGTGCTCAATCGCCCGCCCGCGCGTTTCTAATCCGCGCTCGATGTATTGAAAACGGCGACGAAATTTTCGGTTGGATAATTTCAACGCGGCTTCCGGCTCGATTTTCATGTGGCGCGCGATGTTTGTCGCGGCAAACAGCACGTCGCCAATTTCCTCGCGCACATGCGCGTCGTTCATTTCGTTATCAGCGTCGCTTGCGCTCGCCTCGCTACGCTCTTTAATCGCATCGCGCAATTCTCCGATCTCTTCTTGGAGCTTATCGAAGATGTCTTCGAGACGCTGCCAGTCGAAGCCAACTCGCGCCGCTTTCGTCGCGAGTTGATGCGCTTCCATCAGAGCAGGAACTTTCGTCGAGACGCCCGCCAACAACGACACGGCTTCGCCCGTCCCTGCAACCTTACCCGCCGCGCGTTTCTCTTCCGCCTTCATCGCCTCCCAGTTGCGGAGCAGTTCATCGTTGTCGCGCACCTGCACGTCGCCGAAGACGTGCGGGTGGCGGCGCACCATCTTGGAATGAATCGCGTCCACGACATCTTCAATCGTGAAGTCGCCGCGCTCTGTGGCGACCTGCGCGTAAAAGACGATTTGAAAAAGCATGTCGCCGAGCTCGTCGCGCAACTCCGAAGGGCGACCGGCGCGCGCTTCCTCGACGGCCTCGAACGCCTCGTAAGCTTCTTCGAGCAGCATGGGCGCGAGCGTGGCATAGGTCTGTTCGCGATCCCAGGGGCAGCCGTCTGACGAGCGCAGGCGCGACATCAACGCGACGAGATCAGAGAATGAAGCGGGCATCTTTTGATTCCTGTTCTGATAAATGAGAGCGGGATTGTATGTGAGCCTAAGCCGCGCGCGCAACGAAGAGACGATTTATCAAGCACGATGAATGAGACGGACGACGCCATCAAAGCGGCCTTCTTGCGACGGCCAAGAGCGAGATGTTAACATTCACGGGCAAGAAAACTTTCACCTTAACTGCAAAACACGCCCCGCTCTTCGCACGAGTGAAGGGCGTTTGAGTATCAACATGAGCGAAGAAAAATCCAACTTCAAAGTCAGAGACCGACGCCTCTTCAACACCGACGGCACGCCGCGCGATGTCGAGCGCGAAGAAGAGCCGGCGGCGAAACAAGAGCCGGACTCATCCGCAGGCATCAACCTCGACGCAGTTGCGCCGGATGCAGAAAATGTTGTGCGCGAGAGCGCAGGCGCGACCGCCGCTGCATCGCCAATGGCGGAGCAAACCGGCACGACAGCAACGCCCGCCGCGCATCGCTTCGACGACGGCGAACAAATTATCGGCGCGTCGCCCGTTGATGAAAGCGACTCGCAGGAATTTCTGATGATCGTCGAATTCATCGCGTCGTTCGCGGCGGATGCGCTCGGCCTCGTCAATCATCCGGGCGCGGGTGGGGGGCGCGAAGTCAACCCGCCGCTCGCCAAGCAGTGCATAGACATGCTCGGCACGCTCCAACATAAAACGCGCGGCAATCTCAATGCGGAAGAGCAGCAAGTCTTCGAGATGATTCTCTCGCAACTGCGTATGCAGTACGTCTCGCTGACGAGCGCGCCACGCGCCGGCGGCGGCGGCCCGCGCGGCTTCTCCGGCAGCGACATCACGGGCGGAAGATGAAAGAGCGATCAGCAGTCAGCGTTCAGCAATCAGCTTTCGACTTTGCACCGCTCTCGCTTGAACAATCTTGCAAAGTTCAACGCTTATGTAAGGACAAGAATCTGTTTTGCTGACTGCTGACTGCTGAACGCTTCTACATGAAATTCACACTGCTCGGCACAGGGACTTCCACAGGCGTGCCTTCCATCGGTTGCGAGTGCGAGACGTGCGTCTCGACGGATGCGCGTGACAAACGCCTGCGCGTCTCGGTGCTCGTCGAGCACGACGGGCAGACCGTTCTCGTTGACACCTCTTCGGACTTTCGCCAGCAAGCGCTGCGTCAGGGCATCAAACATCTCGATGCCGTCCTCATCACGCACTGCCACGCCGACCACATCTTCGGCCTCGACGACATCCGCCCGCTCAACTTTCGTCACGGCGCACTCGGCGTCTATGCCAACGAACGCGCGTGGAAAGACATCCGGCGCATCTTTCAATACATCTTCGAGCCGTCGCACTTTGGCGGCGGGCTGCCGCAGGTCGTCGCGCACACGGTCGTCGCGAATGCTTCCTTCGACTTCAGTCCCGACTTTCACGTCAAGCCGCTCGAAGTGATTCACGGCAGGCTCCCCGTCGTCGCCTATCGCTTCAACGATTTCGCCTACGTCACAGACCTGAGCGAGATTCCACCGGCGACGCTCGACAGCTTGCGCGACCTCGACGTGCTCGTCCTCGATTGCCTGCGCGTGCGACCGCATCCGACGCATCTCTATCTCGAAACCGCGCTCGCCTACGTCGCAGAGTTGCGCCCGCGCCGCGCCGTTTTCACGCACCTCGCGCACGACTTCAAACACGCGCGCGACTCCGCGCTCCTCCCCGACGGCGTCCAGTTCGGCTACGACGGAATGGTAATCCAATGATGAATGCGGAATGATGAATGAAAGCAAAGAGTACCTGCCCCTAATATTCATCACTCATCATTCCGCATTCATCATTTTCTTCTTATGCGTCTTTTTCATGGAACTGATAATGCTGAGATCGCGCGACCGACCGTGCTCACGCTCGGCGTGTTTGATGGCTTGCATCTCGGCCATCAACTCGTGATGCGAACGGTGGTCGAGCGCGCGCGTGCGCTCGGCGCAGTTCCGACGGTCATCACTTTCGACCCGCACCCGCGCGCCGTGCTGCATCCTTCTTCAGCCCCGCCGCTTTTGCAAACTTTTGATCAGAAGATCGAGGCTTTCGGCGCGCTCGGCATCGAGCAGACCATCGTCGTTCGTTTCACCAGAGACTTCGCCGAAGTCCGCGCCGGAGAGTTTTTGCGCGACGCCGTCCACGAGCGCCTGCAAGCGAAAGAAGTCTATCTCGGACGCGGCTTCGCCTTCGGATACCAGCGCGAGGGCAACATCGAGTTATTGAAGAAGGTGAGCGGGGGACTCGGCTTCCACGCAGATGAAGTGCCGGAGGTATGTCTGCGCGGCGGGCGCATCAGCTCAAGCCGCATTCGTGAATTGCTGGCAGAGGGCAGAGTTAATCTCGCGCGGCGCATGTTGGGGCGACCTTATGGCGTCGAGGGGCGCGTCGTGCGCGGTGCGGAGCGCGGGCGCACGATAGGCTTTCCGACGGCGAACGTGCAGCCGCGCAATCGCGTCATACCCAGACGCGGCGTGTACGTGACGGCGACCTTAATCGCGGGCGAGTGGCGGCGCAGCGTGACCAACATCGGCGTGCGCCCGACCTTCGAGAATGAGGCTGAACCATCCGTCGAAACATACGTTATGGGTTGGAGCGGAGATTTATACGGCGACGTGTTGCGCGTGCGCTTTCTCCGACGCCTGCGCGATGAGCAGAGGTTCGCGTCCATCGCTGAATTGAAAAAGCAGATTGACAGAGACGTGCTGCGCGCGTGTAATTTTTTCGACAGAAGAGGCGTGCGCCGCTCGCTCGTCGTTGTTTGAGTTCCGGTAAGTTCAAAGTTTAAGGTTCAGAGTTGGAAGACAAAGTCTGTCATGTAACTTTGAACCTTGAACCCTGCGAGACAGGATTGAGACATTTTTCGGGTATTCATTGAGCGTCATGGCTACTGAACAAATAGAGGTTGAGCAGGAAATTTTAAGCGGTGCGGCGCACCCGTTGAATAGCCGCGCGGGCAGCGTTCAAAACGGTAAATCGAAAACCGCGCTGGCGTTGGTGAAGACTGAACATGCGAATGGGGGCAAAGCGCGGAATGTCGCTGCGCGCGTTCCTGTGCCGGCGTCGCGACAGTTGACTGCTTCAAATGAGATCGAGCCGGAACGCGCGGACGAGTTCGGCGCGTTCGAGGCGCGCGGGCTGCGCGGTTGGCTGAGGATGTTTGAGATCGTGCGCGTGCTCGGCACGATGGCGCTCTATCTTTTTCTCAACGACTACGATGTGCGCGCCAAATTCACGCGGCGGATGGCGGAGCGCAAACGCGAAGAGGCGCGCGCGCGTGGAAGTGTCGCGCTCTTTCAAGAGTGGTCGCGCGACGTTGACCGGCGCGCGCTCGACCGTCTTATCAAACTCACGCGCTTCGCCGTCTTTCGCGGTGGCGAAGGCACGCAAAGCAAAGAAACGCGCTTAGAAAAACAGGCCGTCTGGCTGAAAGACAATCTCATCGGTCTGGGGCCGACGTTCATCAAGATCGGGCAGTCGCTCGGCACGCGCGCAGACCTTTTGCCGCTCGCTTACGTCAAAGAATTGTCCACCTTGCAGGATCAGGTTCCGCCCTTCCCGACGACGGATGCTTACGCGCGCATCGAACAGGAACTCGGTCGCACGTTACAAGTTGCCTACGCGGAGATTGACGCGGAGCCGATAGCCGCTGCTTCGCTCGGGCAGGTTTATCGCGCGCGCCTGCACACGGGGCAGGAAGTCGCCGTCAAAGTTCAGCGCCCCCGTTTGCGCGAGACGCTCGGCTTCGACATCTCCGTCCTGCAACGCATCGTGCGCTTTGTCGCGCGCTTTCCCGCCGCGATGGAAAACGCCGATTGGGTCGGGATGCTCGAAGAGTTTCGCCAGACCGTCGGCGAAGAAATTGATTACGTTCAAGAGGGACGCAACGCCGAACGCTTCCGCGAAAATTTTCGCGACTGGCGTCCCATCCACGTCCCCAATATTCATTGGACGCACACGACGACGCGCGTCCTGACGATGGACTTCATACGCGGCACGAAGGTCGTTGACATCGAAGGCTTGCGCGCGCGTCGTATCTCGCCGGTCAAAGTCAACCGCCTGCTCGTGCGCGCGTATCTCAAGCAATTGCTCGAAGACGGCTTCTATCACGCCGACCCGCATCCCGGTAATTTGCTCGTGATGGATAGCGGCCATCTCGTCTTTCTCGACTTCGGGATGACCGGCAAGATCACGCCGCGCCTCCAGTCGCAGATGATTGACGCTTTCTTCCACGTCGTCAGCCGCGACGTGCCGGGACTCGCGGGCGATTTAATCAACCTGCAATTTCTCAAGCCCGGCGTCGACCCGGACAGAGTGCGCCCGGTGATTGAAAGTTTGTTCCAGCATTATCTCAATCTCAAACTCGGCGAAGTCAACTTCAAAGAACTGACCTACGATCTGGCCGAAGTAATGTACGACTACCCGTTTCGCCTGCCGTCGAATTTCACATACATCATCCGCGCGCTGATGACGCTCGAAGGCATCGGCCTCGTGACAGACCCGGAGTTCAGCTTTTTCGACACCGCGCGCCCCTTCGCCAAAGAGTTCATCCTCAAGCGCGAGGGCAAACAGTTTCGACGGCTCGTCGTTGACAAACTGACGGGACGCGACAATGCCGAAGGGAGCATCGAGTGGGGCAAGATGTGGAAGCTGGCGAAGATGGCCGCGAAGATGTATCTGGAAAAATGATGAATGCGGCAGTGATGAGTGATGAATATATGGGCAGATGCTTTTTCTTCATTCATCATTCCGCATTCATCACTCATCATTGCTTTTCTTGCTCTCGTCAACCGGTGAAGCGATGAAGCGATAGCCGACGCCGCGCACGGTGAGCAGATGGCGCGGCTTCGACGGCTCGTCTTCGATGTAGCGGCGCAGGCGGACGATGAAGTTGTCTATCGCGCGCGTGTCCGTGTCCTCATGCAAATTCCACACGTCTTCAAGCATCGCCTTGCGCGAGACGGCGCGTCCCGTGTGTCGGATGAGATAGCGTAACAACTCCGCTTCCATCAAAGTCAGACGCACGACGCGACGCTCGCCGACGCGCAATTCAAGCGCATCGTAGTCAATCGTCTTTCCATCGAAAACAAATACGTCGTTGACGGCGACAGCGTCCGTCTTATCCAGTCGCGCGGGCTTTTCCGTATCATCCGCGCCGGTCAATGGTGCGTTAGTGTCGGCTACCTGAACTTGCGCCGTGCGTTGATTGGTGTCGTCCGTGCGAAGCCACTCGCGTCGTCGGAGCAGCCCGCTCAGACGCGCCAGCAGAATCTTCAACTCGAAAGGCTTGGGCAGATAATCGTCCGCGCCGGACTCGAAACCGCGCAACACGTCTTCAGGCCGCCCGCGCGCCGTCAGCATGAGGACGGGAATGAACTTTCCCGCCTGCCGCAAATTCGACGCGACCTCGAAGCCGTCCATGCCGGGGAGCATCACGTCGAGGATGATGGCATCGAACCTGTGCGACTCTTCGGCGAGCAGCAGTTCGAGCGCGGCTTCTCCGTCGGAGACGCATTCGACGAGATAACCTTCGGCCTCCAGATTGAAGCGCAGCCCGTCGGCTAAATGTTGCTCGTCTTCGACGATCAGTATTTCGGCGTTTTTCATCGCTCACCAACCAGAGGTAGTTGAATCGTGAAAGTGCTGCCCTGTCCCGGCCCCGCGCTCTCTGCGAAGACGCGCCCGCCGTGTTTACGCACCACCGAATGCACGATGAAGAGACCCAGTCCGGTTCCCTTAACGCGCGCCATGACGCGCCCCGGCGCGCGATAAAATCGTTTGAAGATGCGTTTGATTTGCCCGCTCCTAATGCCGATGCCCCGGTCACTGACCTGCACGACGACGTTGCGCGCGTCCGCCATCGCCGTCACGACGACCGTCACTTCAACTTCTTTGTGCGAATACTTGACGGCGTTGTCGAGCAGATTAAGGACGGCGGCGCGCAACTCGTCGAGGTCGCCGCGTACATGGACGCGCTCCGCGCCGTCGAGCGATTCGGCATAGCGAAGCGAGCCTTCGTCGAGGTTGTAGCGCGAGCGCGCCAGCTTGATGCTTTCTTTGACCATCTCGCCCACGTCAATCAGAGACGGCTGGATGTTGCGCTGGTGATGGCCTGTCCGCCCGGCGCGCAAGACCTGCTCGACGGTGTTGAGCAAGCGGTCGCTGTCGGCGAGCATCACATCGTAAAACTTTTGACGTTGCGTCTCATCCACCTCGCGCGTCTGCAACGTTTCCAGATAGAGACGAATCGAGGCGATGGGCGTCTTCAGTTCGTGCGTCACGGCGTTGAGAAAAGAATCCTGTTGCTCGTTGCGTCGTATCTCGCGGACGATGAAAATGGTGTTGAGCGTCAAGCCCGTGATGATGACGACGAAGAAGATGATGCCGAGCACGAGCAGCGCGACTTTCTGCCAGTTGAGCAGAATCCACGTCACGTTGAGCGCGACGGCAATCGTGACGAGGACGGAGCCGAGCGTGATGAAAAAAACGATGGACTTGCGCCGGCTGCTGTTGAGCATTGACGAAGTATAAAGGAAACCGCGCGGCGGACGTTAATCAAGGACTTGCAAAAGAAGAAGGGGACAAGGCGCGTGGCCTGTCCCCTTCATGCAATTTGAGAGCGTCGAAATTATCAGGCCGCGTTGGAAAGCGCGTCCGGCGGTGGCGGCACAGCAGTCTGCCGGCGTGCTGCCTCCACGTCCGACTTTTTAATCAATTTAACGTCGCGCGCCAGACCGAGCAGTTGCAGCGCGCGGATGCCGAGCCAGTTCAGGTCGAACTCGTACCACGCGACGCCATGACGTGCCGCGCGCGGGTGCGCGTGATGGTTGTTGTGCCAGCCTTCGCCGAAGGTGATGAGCGCGACGACGAAGTTGTTCGTCGAATCGTCCGTCGTCTGAAAGCGTCGCTTACCCCAGAGATGAGTTGCCGAATTGACGAGCCACGTGACATGCAGCCCGATGGTCACGCGCAGGAACACGCCCCACATCAAAGCCGGCCAGCCGCCCCACGCGAAAAGCAAAATCCCGGAGACGACGAGCGGCACATAAAAATAGCGATTGATCCAGACGTGGAAGCGGTCGCGCATCAGGTCGGGCACGAAACGCTTGAGCGTCGCCTCGTCGTACTGTTGCGCCGTGCCCTGCAAAATCCAGCCCATGTGCGCCCACCATTTGCCGTCGCGCGGCGTGTGCGGATCGCCGGCGGCTTCGGTGTAGGCGTGGTGGATGCGGTGCGTCCCGACCCAGTTGATCGGGCCGCTCTCAAGCGCGAGCGTGCCGCAGGTGGTCAGGAAATATTCGACGAACTTCGGCGTCTTGTAACCGCGATGCGTCAGCAGGCGATGATAGCCCATGCCGATGCCGAGACTGCCCGACACCCACGTCAGAAACAGAAAGGCCGCGAGCGCCTTCCACGAAAACATAAAGAGCGCGGCGATGGCGGCGAGATGAAAGATAGCCAGCGTGATGCACGTCGCCCAGTTGATGCCCGTCCGTGTCGTGTTCAAGATCGGCTGTTCCTGCATGTCTCTGCTCCTTACTCCCAAGAGAAAATGTCTGACCCTTTAGTTTGATGTGGGGCAGGCGTGAACTTTAGCAAGAAGCGGCGAGTTTGTTTGTAATAATTGTGTAATTTGGCCTCAGACACTTCTGAACTCGAACCCACGAGGCGAAGGAAAGTATTTGACACAGACTGCGGATGAGCATAAAAGTGAATTGCTCTATCGACAACGTAAGAAAGGAGAATTAGAATGAAGAAACTCGGACTCATGCTGGCGCTTGTGTTGTGCTTGAGCAGCGTCGCTTCTGCGAAGGGACATCACCATCGCCGACATCACCATCACGGCCACCATCATCATCACAAAATGTAAATCATTTGGTAGCTGCAAAATACCAACTGGACAGCCTGCCCTGCTTTGTTCACATACAGGGCAGGCTGTTTTTGTGTTTGATGCAGCCGTTGCAGCGATTCAAAAGTCTGCGGAGATGCCGAGTTGGAGACCGGCGTGCGGGCTGGCGGCGAAGCGGCCTGAGACGACTCCGAAGTCGAAGGTCAGATTTCTTCTGAGCGTGTAGTTGCCGCCCGCCTGAAACTGAAGTTGGCCGCGACTGAGTTCAAAGTTGCGTGTGACTGCGCCTGTCATCTCGATGCCGAGATCGAGCTTTGGAGTGAACTGGCGGACGAGCGAGCCTGCACCGGTGAAAACTTTGCCGCGTGTGGTCAGGCCGATGACGCCCGTCGTCGTGTTGCCCGCGAACAGGATGCCGCCGTTGAGTCGCAGTTTCGTCCGCGCGTCCAAAGATTTTTGCATGATGGCGTTGAAGTCAACGTCGGTCACGCCTGAGCCAAGCTGTCGCGCGGCGTCGCCGGTGGGCAACTCGACGTTAGCGGTGACAGCCAGCGCGGGACGGCGTGCGCCTTCAACTTCTTTGAGAAAGTTATACTTGAAAGAGAGATTCGTATCGCCGAGACCTGAGACACGTTGCGGACTGGCGTCGCGCGTTTTCAAAATCGTGATGAGCGGGGCTTCGATGCCGACTTCGATGTTCTTCCACAATCCATAATCAAGCTCGAAGTCTGCGGTGTTCTGTTTGACGTTCGGCAGCGAGAGGCGTTGCAGCCGGTCATATTCGTTGCTGAACTCGAAATGAAAATGCCCGCGCTCCGTCACGTCCGCGTCGTCTGTGAGGAAGGGTTGTTGCGCCCTGACGGTTGATGGCACAATCCAGAGCAGCGCGCAGAGCGCGAATGACAGGCGCAGAAGATGAGACATGAGCTTGATTGAAACTCCTCTGACAGATAACTCCTGCCCGATTATATTCAGAGCACGATTGAACGCGAGAGAGCGAACTGAAGCATGATAACTACGGTCTGTCTCGACAGCGAGTCGAAAAAGTTCACGGACGATTTTCCGGCGATAGAAATTAGCGAGCATTGCCTGAGCAAACAAAAAGTCGTCTGGGCTGATGTGAGCGATCCGACCGGCGAAGACTTTATCGAACTCGCGCGGGAGTTTAACTTTCACCCGCTCTCCATCGAAGACTGTCAGGCTCCGCACCAGCGTCCGAAGGTCGAAGAGTACGAGGGTTATTATTTCATCGTGCTTTACGAGGCGGAACTTGTCGGAGCTAACGACGATTTGGAATTGCGCGAGTTGAACATTTTTCTCGGCAGCAATTATCTCGTCACCGTCCACAGCCGACCCATCCGCGCGGGCGAGACGGCCAAACGTCTCTGGCACGAGTGGACGGATCGCGCGGAACACGGCGCGGGGATGCTCGCCTATCTTTTGATTGACGCCATCGTGGACGACTACCTGCCGCTCCTCGATGTATTGAGCGACCGGATGGACAATCTCGAAGACCAGATTTTCGGCGAGTTCAAGCCCGAAGCCTTGCAGGAAATCTTCCGCATCAAAAAACAACTGCTCTACCTGCGCCGCACGATCACGCCCTTGCGCGATGTCTTCAACACACTGCTCCGGCGCGAGCAGCCGATTTTCGCGCGCGAGACGCACGTCTATTTTCAAGACGTCTTCGACCACATCATCCGCGTCGCCGACACGATTGACACGTTGCGCGACATGCTCAGTTCGACGATGGATGCGTACCTCTCCGTGCAGAGCAATCGCATGAACATGGTGATGAAGCGTCTGACATCCATCGCGACCATCCTCATGTCAGTGACGCTCGTCGCGGGCATTTACGGGATGAACTTCGACTTCATGCCGGAGTTGCACTGGCGTTTCGGCTATGTCTTTTCGCTCGGCTCGATGCTCTTCGTCGGGCTGGCGCTCTACTTTTATTTTAGAAAGATGCGTTGGCTATGAAGAAAGAGAAAAAGCCGCACAAGCACTACACGGGAGGCAAAAAGGGCGACACGGCGGAACTCTCAGCCCGCCTCGCTCCGCCCGAAGAAAAGCAGAATGCAGTCGCGCAACAACCATCGAACAATGGAAATAAAGACAATGGCGATGGCGGCGCGATTATCGTCAACAGTAGCCAAGTGACTTTATCGAGCGACTTTATTGAAGAAGACCGCGCGGCGGCAAAGATTTTCCGGCTCGAACCCGTTGCGCTCGTCATCGTCGTGTTCGCGCTCGCCTTTATCATCTTCATCGCATGGCAAATTACGCTCATGCCGACGAAGTAACGTCAATCGGTTTACACATTCTCACTTGAGTTCGACTGTTGCTGTTGCACGAGCATCTTTTCGAGTCGCGCGAATTTTCGCATCATGTCTTCGTGGATGTGGTCGGTCTTTTCGTGCAGGTGCGCGACTTCAAGCTCGGCCTTGATGTTCACGTCGTACTCGATATCGGAACGGACGTGGTCTTTCTCGGCCTGACGATTCTGGCTGATGAGGACGAAGCACGCGAGGAAGATGGCTTCGAGCGAGACGATCATCGTGAGCAGTCCGAAGGGAAACGGATCGAACGCGCGCTCGCCCAGAATGACCGTGTTAAGCGAAATCCAGACAATGAACCAGCCAGCATGCAGAAACAGGAAAGGCATACTGCCGCTGAACCACGCCAGCCAGTCGGAGATTTTTTGAATCAGCGTGAGGTGCGTCTCCATCTCGTCGTTGACGTTGCGAGAGACGCGCGTGCGAAGCAGTTGATCGGCCTTGCGCGTCATTTGTCCCATCGCGGCGAGCATACTGATGGCGGCGTCGGGCTTGCGCTCGAAGAGCAAGAGCAAATCGCCGCGGTCAAGCTCAACCAGTTCGGCGGGCGAGAGCGCGGCGGCGGTGGCGGAGCGCGGGCCGCTGTCGAGCAGCGAAATCTCGCCGAAGAAATCGCCGCCCTTCGCGACCGTGAGGACGATCTTCTGTCCCGTCGTGTCTTTGATGTAGAGTTCGATTTCGCCGGTGCGGACGAGAAAGAGACTCTCTCCGGGTTCATTTTCCCGGAAGAGAATCTCCCCCTCTTCTAATTTGACGAGATCAACAACTTCGGCGAGGGCGTTGCGATCAGCTTCGTTGAGCAACTTGAAAAAAGCAGTCTCCGCGAGCAGGGGAGCATCAACGGGCATCAGGGTCTCCTCGGTGGTGGCGTCGTAGTTTTATTGGGCGTCGGCGTCATCGTTGCTGGCGGCGCAATGGCATTGTCGCCTTTGGCCGTATAGCCTGAGCGCGTGACGGCGATACGCTTGTCGTGGTTGGGAGCGTCGGCCACCGCCACGCGCACGGGGCGAAACTCGCCGGGTCGCGCCTTCGACGTGGGAATATAACTGATGACGTACTGCGTGCGCAGGTCTTTCGTGATTTCCTGCGCGATGCCGGGCAGTTCCGTCAGCGAGTTGGGATAGAACGCGCGCCCGCCCGTATCCTTCGCCATCCGGTCGAGTAGGTTGACGGCTTGCTGGCGTTTCGACTTGCGGATGAAGCCGCCTTCCTTATCAAGCTCGTTGACGAAGCCGATGACGAAAATCTGCACGTCCTCTTCCTTGAGCGACTCGAAAAGTTGTTCGGTCTTATAGACGCTGGCGCGGTCTTCGCCATCGGTCACGAGAATGAGAGCGCGGCGACGCTTGTCGTCGAGCGGCCCGCCCTTTTTGTATTCGGCGGCGTGTTCGGCGGCGAGATAGACGGCGTCAATCACGGCGGTCTGCCCGCCCTCGATGTACATGTCATCGAGCGCATCGTTGAGCGCCTGCTTGTCGGTCGTGAAATCCTTCATCGTCGTAATGTTGTCGCTGCCGATGAAGCGTATGACGAAGCCTTCGTCACCCGGCTTGTTGCCGTTGACAATGGTCTTGCCGGCCTCAATCACGTCGCTGATTTGATGTCGGATGCTGCCCGAATTATCAATCACGAGACCGTAACTGATCGGCACTTCTTCCGTCTCGACGAACTCGATTTTCTGCGCGACGCCGTTCTCGAAGACCTGAAAATCATTCTTCGACACGTCCGGTAAGGGACGGTTGTTGCGATCAATCACGCGCACCTGCAAGTTGACGAGATTCGACTCGACCCTGATGACTTCTTCCGGGTCAATCTCCTGCTCCTTCTCCTCATCCGTCTTCTGATCCGACTTTGTGACCGGCGCGGTTTGAAGCTTCGGCGCACCTTGCTGCACAGGCGAAGGCGCGGGCGTCGGCGTCGGCGTCTGTTTCGGAAGCTGTGTCGCGGGCGTCTTCGTCGTGGTGGTCGTGACCGCCGGTGTCGCTTTCTGGACGGGCGTCGGCGTCGCCTGTGGTGATGCGGCTCCCGTGCGACGCGGGCGCACGTCTCCCGTCTGCTGGCCTCCAGCGTGTGAGACGGGAATCAGCGCGACGCTCAAGATGAAGACGAACAAGAGCGGCAACAGAGGGAGTCTATGAGAGCGGGTCGTCGTCGTGTGTTGATATGACTCTTGGAATTTCATGGCGTACCTTTGAAAAGAAGATGCCAGAGATTGAATGCCGGATGTGAGCCGAGACTGACAACTGACATTTAACCTCTGACATCTCCAACGCTGAACCGTCCCGCTGTGCAGGCAGGCTCGCTCGTGACCGGGGCAAAGAACATTCGTAGTATAGCGTCTTTTGCGTCAACGCGGGCGTGCAAAATTCAAACGCGCGTCAAAGTTAGTGATGCACGCGAAACCGCCGCACGTTGCCAACTCTCGACGAAGGCAACGTGCGGCGGCTGTTTTTCGCGCTCTGTGCAAACTCTCACGGCGCTTAATCTACTTCGGATTGGTGACGGAGAAATAGCCTTCGCGCCCGCGCACGAACAGACGCGGGAAGCCGCGCGGTGGTTGGACTTTGATTTTCAGCTTGTGCCACTTGCCGTCGTTGACGAAGTTCGTCGGCTTGTAGCCGATGGAATACTGCGTGCGAAGCTCAAGCGCGATGCGCTCGAAAGTGTCGTTCATCTCGGCGTTCGAGGAAGGGAAATAAGCGTGGCCGCCGGAGACGCTCGCCAGTTCTTCAAGTATCGCGCGCCCGGCCATGTCGAGCGAGGATTCGTCGTGGCTGTCCACGATGCCGATGGCATAGATGATCACGTCGGACTCTTTGAGCAAACGTTTCAACTCTGTGAAAGTGTAGCGTGAACTGTTGTCCTGCCCGTCGCTGATGAGCAGCACCGCGCGTTTCGGATGCGCGCCGCGCGTGACTTTCTCGACGCCGAGATACGTGGCGTCGTAGAGCGCGGTCTGTCCCTTCGTGTGGAGAAAGGTCAGCTTGCTCAACAGCGCGTCGCTGTCGCGCGTCTTGTCGAGCAGCAGCTGCGCGCGGTTGTTGAAGCCGATGAGGAAATATTCGTCGCCGCTGTGGCTGGTCTCGATGAACTTGCCGAGAGCCTCACGCGCGCGGCTGATTTTGTCGCCGTTCATCGAGCCGGACACGTCGAAGACGACGCCGAGACTGACGGGCGCATCCTCGTCGCTGAAGAAAGAAATGTTTTGTTGCTCTTTGTCGTCGAAGACCGCGAAGGCGTTTTTGTTCAGCCCCGTCACGAAACGCCCGTAGGTGTCCGTCACCGTCACGGTCATCGTGATCAAATCCGAGTTGGTGACGACGGTTGAGTCGCCATCCACGGGAACGCCCGGCATCACGCGCACCGGCGATTGAGTCGCGCCGCCCGGCGTCGGGGCGGGAGTCGCGGCGGCGTGCGAGTCAGCCGGCGCATCAACTCCGGCGGGCGCGGGCGTCGTGGTGGATGCAGGCGTCGCGCTGACTGGCGGCGATGCATTGGTCGTGGCTTCCGTCGTGTGCTGCTGCGGAGGCTGCGACGACGGTGGCGGTGGTTGTTGTGCCGAACTCGTGCGGGCGGCGATGCCGGCGAACGCGAGGGCAAGGAAGGAGACAAGCGCAACTGTTGCGAAACGACGTGCGCGCCGTGCTCTCATGGAATTCTCCTGCTGGTGTAGCTCGAACAACTATGAAGAGGCGAAGACCACAATGTTGAGGTCGTACCCCGCTGCTTGCGTATGTTGCTATGACGGCGACACGGGCGATTTTAGTTGTTCGCGAAAATTAAAAACGAAGAGTAGGGAGACTTCTGTTTTCGTCTGCATTGTAGGACACGGCGTTGCGGGCTGGCAACCAACATCTCTGTTTCAATTCTATTTCAACATTATTTCCGCGCAACTTTGCGCGCCGCGCGGCGTGGAAGAAGTTGAGGGATGAGGGATGAATGGAAAGCGATTGAAAGTAGGTCGCGTTTTCGTCGCTGATTGAAGTCTGGAGCGCGTGAGCGTGAAAGGCGCGCGTGTTATAATTTCGCGTGTCAGTCGGGCGTGATGAGCGCGTGTCGAAGAGTTTGACTTAAGACCTCCTTATTCTTATCAGTCAGTAGAAAATAATGGCCGAGTTTATCTGTCGTTTGGGGACGCCGGCGGGCGAGGTGGTGACGCGCACGATTGAGGCGATGGGCGTGCAGGAAGCGCGCGTGCGGCTCGAATCCGAAGGCTTCCGCGTCTTCTCGGTCGCGCCGCCGAAGGCCAAGGGCGTCGCTTCGTTCACGCGCGGCGGCAAGGGCGGCACGCAGGCGCGCATCAAGCCGGGCGACTTTCTATTATTCAATCAACAACTCGCCGCCATCATCCGCGCGGGCATCCCGATCTTACAGGCCGTCGCGATGCTCGGTCGCCGCTCGACTTCTTCGCGCCTGCGAAACGTGCTCGGCGACGTGGAAGACAAGATTCGCGGCGGCATGGCGCTGTCGGCGGCCTTTTCGGCGCAGGGACCGATCTTTCCGCGCATCTACACGGCCTCGATTCTGGCGGGCGAGCGTTCCGGCGCGCTCGACGACGTGCTCAATCGCTACGTCACATACATGCGGCGCGGCGTCGAAATCCGGCGCAAGATTCGCGGCGCGCTGGCGTACCCGATGTTTCTGCTAATGGCCTCGATGGGCATGGTCATTTTCCTGACCGTCTATGTCGTGCCGAAGATGTCGAGCCTGTTTGAGAATTTTAACAAGGAACTGCCTTTCATCACGCGCGTCGTGATCGGTCTGTCGGGCTTCGCGTCGGGAAACTACTACTGGTTTCTGCCGCTCCTGATTGTCGCCATCGTCGCACTCGGCCTCTGGTCGCGGACGCCGGGCGGACAAATCATCATTGACCGCACGCTCCTGCGCGTCCCACTCGTCAGCAACCTCGTCAAGCAGTTGGCAATCGCGCAGGTGACGCAGAGTCTGGCGACGCTTTTGGCGGGCGGCATCACGCTCGTCGAGTCGTGGGAGATTTCCGCAGAGTCGGTGACGAACAAGGACTTGCGCGCGCGCAGTTCCGCCATTTTGCCGATGATTCAGGAGGGACGCTCATTCACGGAGAGTCTGGAAGCAGCCGGTTGGATTCCGCCGCTCGCGCTCGATATGATCGGCGTGGGCGAGCGTTCGGGCAGCTTGCGCGAGATGCTGGAAGAGGTCGCAGAGTTTTACGACAAGGAATCGGAGGTGCGTCTCGAACAGTTGACCACCATCATCGAACCTGCGATTCTGTTGGTGATGGGCGGCATCGTCGTGACGATTCTGCTCGCCATCTATCTGCCGATTATCCAGTCCATCTCGAACATCAGCATCCGACAGCATTAGTCTTCCGGTACATCTCCCCACAGACGCTTCGCATCTATAAACTTTCATGAGCCAGATCACCGAAGAAATAAACACCGCCGCCACAACGACAGCCGCCGCGCCGATGAGCGACGACCAACTGCCGCCCGAAGTGCGCGCGGCGATGAGTCTCGCGCGTCGCTATCGCCTGCCTTACGTTGACCTGCTCCCGCCCGTCGGCGAATCGCCGATTGATTTCTCTCTGCTCGGCGAGTTACCGATTGATTTGATGGTGCGACATCAGTTCGTGCCTCTGCGACGTGAGGGTCGCCGGTTGCACGTCGCGATGGCCGACCCGACCGACCTCGAACGTCTCGACGAAATTGCGGGCGCGCTTCATGCACGCATCGTCCCGCACGTCGCCACCGCCGGGGCGATTGACGTGGTGCTCCGCAAAGGTGACGCGACGCAACGCGTGTTGCAGGAGGCGACTTCGGGCTTTCGCATCTCGCTCATCAAAGAGACCGAGCATGGCGACGAGGTGTTAGACCTCGACCGCCTCGCGACCGACTCCGAGATGTCGCCGATCATCAAGCTCGTTGATACGATTATCTATCAGGCAATGGAATCGCGCGCCTCCGACATCCACATCGAGACGCGCGATACGGAAGTGCAGGTCAAGTACCGCATTGACGGCGCGCTCTACGCTAAAGTTGACCCGATTGATCTCGTCTATCACCAGACGCTCATCTCGCGCATCAAGGTCATGTCGGAACTCGACATCGCCGAGCGGCGCGTGCCGCAGGACGGGCGTTTCCGCGTCCGCTACAAAGGCCGCACCGTTGACTTCCGCGTCTCGATTATGCCGACCGTACACGGCGAGGACGCGGTCATCCGTATTCTCGACAAGGAACAAATCAACGATCAATTTCGAGACCTCAAGCTCGACGTGGTCGGCTTCGATGAGGAAGACGTTCGCAACTTTCGACACTTCATCGCAGAACCTTACGGCATGGTGCTCGTCACCGGCCCCACGGGTTCAGGCAAGACGACTACTCTGTACGCTGCCTTGAACGAAATCCGCAACGAAGAAGACAAGATCATCACGATTGAAGACCCCGTCGAGTATCAATTGCACGGCATCACGCAGATTCCCGTCAACGAGAAAAAAGGTTTGACGTTTGCGCGCGGCCTGCGCTCCATCCTGCGACACGACCCGGACAAAATCATGGTCGGAGAAATCCGCGACAACGAGACGGCGCAAATTGCCATCCAGTCCGCGCTGACCGGACACCTCGTCTTCACGACCGTCCACGCCAACAACGTGATTGATGTGATCGGTCGTTTCCTGAACATGGGCGTCGAGCCGTACAACTTTGTCTCGTCTCTCAACTGCGTGCTGGCGCAACGTCTCGTCCGCATTCTCTGTAGCGTCTGCAAGCGTCCATATCGTCCGGGCGAAGATGAATTGAGAGAGGCAGGCTTGAGGCCGGAAGATTACAGAGATCGCGATTTTTACATGAGCGTCGGGTGCGACGCCTGCAACCACACGGGCTATCGCGGGCGCACGGCGATTCACGAATTGCTCAACTTGTCCGACAACATACGCGAGTTGATTATCGCGCGCCGTCCCGGCTCGGAAGTGCGCCGCGCCGCCGAAGCCGAAGGCTTGCGCTCACTGCGCGAGTCGGCACTCAGAAAAGTTTTCACCGGCGTCTCCACGCTGCACGAAATTAATCGCGTGACCTTTGTCGAAGAAATCAAGGTCAACGGAGAAGGCGCAAGACAGTAGGCAGTCGGCTTTTGTTTTGACTGCCTACTGCTTACTGCCTCCTGCCTCCTGTTTTCCCGCTTGTGCGTCCCTCTTTGAGGAACTATGATGAGCGCCCCGGCGTGTAAGCTGATTGAGGCGAGAATTTCGTTAAGAGGCTTCTCGAAGCCTCGCCTGATGAGATGAAGTTGCGCCAGCGGTCGGCTTTGTTGTAAGGAAGAGTTCAATTGTCAGCGGATGCGTTTCCGGCTTCTCTCTGATTCCTGCGTCAGACTCTTGTAACTGAAAATTTCGGATACCTCGTTGCGATCTGTGCCGAACACAGGTCGCCGAACGGACAGTCATTAAAGTGAGGATTGTTATGAAATCTTTTGCCCGTGGGCGCACCCCCGTCGCTCTGTTCCTCGTCACGGCGTTGCTGCTGCTGGCGTCACCCGTCACGACGCTCGCCAAGAAAGGCGAGAAGAATTATACGCGCGGCGTTGAATACGAGAAGGCGCAGCAATGGGAAAAGGCCGCGCAGGAACTGGCGCTGGCCGTCGCCGCCAGCCCCTCGGACACAGAATATCAACTGCACTATCGCCGCGCGGTTTTCAACGCCTCGCAGGTTTACATGCAGAAGGGACGCGCGCTCGCCGATCAGGGCGACTACACGGGCGCATACAACGCCTTCCGGCAAGCCTACGGGCTTGACCCTGTCAACGAACTCGCCAACAGCGAGATGCAGCGCGTGCTGCGCCTGCAACGCGAGAAAGAAGGCTTGCCTCTCACGACGAAAGATGGCGGGGCTGAGGTCTCGCCGACTTCGTTCAATCGCGGGGCGACCGGCGGCACAGCCGCGACGGTACGCACTTCTGCCGGCGCGCAGGATAGCGGTAGCCCCGCCGTCGTTCCGCTTCGCAACATCAACTACAACGGCGACCTTGAACCGTTTATCCGCAAGCTGGCCGACGAGTTGAATCTCAACGTCGTCTTCGACCAGAACTTTTCCCAGCAGAAGCGGACGATCAACATCGCGTGGAAAGACATCACGGCGGCGCGCGCGCTTGATTATCTCTTCAAAGCTTACGGACTCTTTTTCCAGAAACTCGACCGCCGCACGATTCTCGTCGCCGATCAGTCGAAGCGTCCGCAGTATCAGGAACTCGCGCTTCGTACTTTCTATCTTCTGAACATCAAGCCCGTCGACGCGCGCACGCTGATTAGCTCATCGCTTCCCGCCAACGCGGGACGCCAGCCCATGGTCGCCACCAACGATGCGACGAACAGCATCACCGTGCGCGACACGCCGGAGAACATCCGCATCATCGGAGACCTCCTGCAAAGCGTGGACAAGGATCGCGCAGAGGTCGTGATGGAAGTTTCAATCTACGAAGTTTCGCGCTCCGATCTGTTACAACTCGGCAACCAGATTGGAACCGCCGACACGCTCGGCAACGTTGGCGGCCTTCAATCCAGCTCCGTGCTGCTCGGCAGCGCGCGACAACTCGCGGGCGCGGCGGCTGGCACGCTGCTGCCGTTCTCGACCGGCGTCGGGCTGCTGATTCCTTCTTCCAGCATTTCCGCGCTGCAATCCAAAGACAACACGCGCCTCGTCTATTCGACGCAGGTACATGCCTTCGACGATGAGAAGAGCGAGACGCGCATCGGCGCGAAAGTTCCCGTTCAGACGGCGAGCGTCTATGGTGGTCTGACCACCGGCACCGCCAACGGCTCTCCGACCGGACTCGGTGGGACGACGGGCGGCATTTTCGGCGGTGGCTATCCCGTCATTCAATACGAGGACACGGGTCTCTCGCTCGACTTCACGCCGAAGGTTTATCCGAATCAGGACGTGCAGGTCAAAATGGTGATTGAGACGAAGGACACGAGCACGACCGGGTCTGGCGCGGCGTCGCAGTTGACGCCGACCTTCACGCAGCGACGCATCACTGGCGTCGCGCGCATCCCGAACGGCAAGACGATGATGATCGCCAGCATCGCGCAGGATCGGCAGAGCAACGGGCGTGCAGGTCTCCCGCTCGTTGGCCTCATCCCTGTCCTCGGTCGTCTCTTTTCCACGCCGCGCCGCAACAACATCACGAGCGACGTGGTCATCACCATGACGCCGCGCGTGCTGCGCTCGCCGCAAATTAACCCGCAGGATGAGAAGGTGACTCTCAGCGGCTCGCTGCAAACGCCAAGTTCGGAGTCGCTCGAAGCCATGCTCCGCGAGGCCGACCGCGACGACCAACTCGCCGCCGCGCGTCAACTGCCGACCGTCCAAAGCGTCCAACTGCCCGTCCAGCCCGGCGGTAACGATGAAGTATCCTTCGTCCCCGCGCCTAAAGCTCTGGCCGGAACTTCCACGAATGCGACTTCCCCTGCGGTCACGACGGCAGCGGCGTTAACCACGTCTCTCGCCGCCACCGCCGCCGTCAACGCCAGTCTCAAGACTCCGGGTCTTGCGCCGTTGACGGAAGAAGCGTCGAGGCCGCAAAGCATCGCGCCGGCTACTTCGACGGAGACGCAGAAGGTTTCCACTCCGTTGCCTTCCGTCGCGACTGTGAACGTCGCGCCCGTTCCGGCTGAAGCGCGCGCGGAGTTGATGCTGATGCCCGAACAGGGTGAATTGAAAGTTGGCGAGAAGCGCCGCGTGATGTTGCTCTTGAAGACAGACGCGCCGCTCGGACTCGCCACCGCGACGCTGCGCTTCGACCCGCGCGTCGCCGCCATCCGTTCTGTGACGCCGTCAGGATTCTCGGCTGGCAAGTCCGGCGCGCCCGTCGTCACGCAATCAATTGACCAGACACAGGGCGTGCTTGTCCTCTCAATTTCACCAGCCGCCGGCGCTCCGCCTTTGACCGGCGAGGGCTTGTTGCTCGTCATCGAAGTCGACGGAATGGCGACGGGCGAAAGCGCGCTCGCCTTCGACGCAGACAAAGTGCATTTCATCGCGACCGATGGACGCACCGTCCGCGCCAAAGTCACCGAGATCAAACTGAAAGTCACGCAGTAGAAGTTGAACGAACGCAGGAGACATGAAGAACACACCGGCGCGGGAAAAACTCATCGGAGAAACGGAGGATGATAAGGGACGTGGAAACATTCTTTCCCGTCCCCCATCCCCCGTCGCCCGCCCCCTGTTTTCTTCTTCCGACGGAATGACGATCATCGAACTCGTCATCGTCATCACGGTCTTGACGATTCTGATGATCGGCGTCATCCCGCTCGTCAGAAATTCCGTGCAGCGACAGAAAGAACAACAACTGCGCGAGACTCTGCGCGAAATGCGCGAGGCCATCAAAGAGTTCAAGCGCGACACCGTCGGGCCGATCACCTGTCCCGGTTCAGCCACAGGGGTTGCCGGTGGCGGTGGGGCTCCACCTGTTCCTTACATTGATCCGCGCAGCAAAGTCCAGATTAGCGACTGCACGATCTTCAAGTCGGATAACCTCGACATGTACCCGCCGGACTTGGAGACGCTCGTCACAGGCGTCAACGTCATCGCGCGCTCGAACGCGGCGGGGCAGCCCGGAGTTGGCTTAGGGAACAACACCGGGCAGGCGACTGACAACAAACTCATCTCGACGCATAAGAAAATCTATCTGCGCGAGATACCCGTTGACCCGATCACGGGCGAAAAGGATTGGTGCCTGCGCTCCAACTACGACGCGCCCGACGAGGGATGCTCGTCCACGCCCGTCAATGTCTTCGACGTGCGCTCGAAGGCCGAAGGAACTGCCCTCAACGGGGAGAAGTACAGTGACTGGTAAAGTGTTAAGGCAAAAGGCAAAAGGCAAAAGGCAAAGTGAAGGCGGGGAAGAGGCAGTTCCTTTTACCTTTTGCCTTCAACCTTCTACTCACTCTGTTCATCGGCGACGACAGTCCGGCTTCACGCTGCTCGAATTGATGATCGTGATTTCGGTCATCATCATTCTCGCCATGATCTCGCTCGCGCATTACAGTTCAACCGTGCAGGCCGCGAAGGAAGCGACGCTCAGAGCCGACCTCCACGACATGCGCCGGATGATTGACCAGTATGCCGCCGACAAGGGCAAGTTGCCCGAATCGCTCGAATCGCTCGTGCAGGCCAAGTACTTACAGGAACTCCCCGTTGACCCGATGACGGGAGAGGCCGACTGGGCGACCGAGTCAGGCGAGAATCCATCAGGACAAGGCTCCGGCATCGAGAACGTACACAGCGCCTCATCAGATGCCAGCAGCGATGGGAAGCCCTACAGCGAATGGTAAAAGAAAGTGATCAGTGGCCGGTGGTCAGTGGTCAGTCTTGATGTGAGAATTGAAGTCAAAGATTTAGTTCATTGCTGTTCATCGGCCACTAACCACTGGACACTGATCACCGGTCACTGCGTTTATGAATCCTTTCAAAGCATTGATTGCGCCGCGCCTGCCTTCCGCCGCCGTCGGCCTCTCGTTTGATGGCGCGAGCGTCGTCTCGCTGGATCGTCGCGGAGAGACCTTCACGCTCAAGCGCGCGGGATATACGCCGCTCGCGGAAGGATTGGTGCGTCCCAATTTTGACGAGAACAATATTTCTGACATAGGCGAGTTGGCGAACGTGCTCGGCGAATTGGCGGCGAGCGTCGGGATGTCGAAGCAGCGTCGTTGGTCTGTCGCTCTGCCGGAAGCCGCGACGCGCACTTCGATTCTGACGGTCGAATCCGCGCCCGCCTCGCGCACCGAAGCCGAAGAGATGCTGCGTTGGAAAACCGAGCGCGCGCTTGGCTCAACGCTCGATGACTTGCGCGTCACGCGCGAGCGGCTCGCGGCGGACGCGCAAGGGCGCGCGCGTTATCTCGTGACCGCCGTGCGGCTCGCGGTGCTGGCCGAATACGAAGCGGTCTTCGAGGGACTGGATTGGCACGCCGGTCTGATTCTGCCCAGACACATGGGCGAGGCGTGGTGGTTGATGAAAGACGCGCCTTCGTCGTCGTCCGCAACATCGCGCATGGACTCTCTGCTCGTGAGCGCGCACGCCGAAGGCTTTACCGCCGTCGTGCTCAGAAATGGTCAGCCGTTTTTGGTGCGGAGCATTATTTGCGACGCCGAAGATCGCGCGGACGAACTCTATCGCTTCCTGCTTTTTTACAGAGACCGCAACGCGCCTTCATCGAAAGAGACAGAGACTGCGACGTCTATCCCGCACGCGCCAATCGAAATCATCGAGCGTTTGCTCGTCGCCGGCACGGGTCTGGATTACGAGCAGGCGCGCGCCGTTGTCGAAGAGACGCTGACCGTTGCGCCGCGCGGCGTCAGAGCCGAAGACCTGCGTCTCTCGCTTCCGACGCGCGACATCGAGTTTGAGCAGATCGCCGCGCCCGCCGGCCTCGCCGCGCTCGCGTGGGCTTAAGAGTCTTAGACAAATTCTTTCATCCGCGTCTCGCCGGCAAAAAAGGTGCAGGAATATTTCAAGATGAGAAAGCTCGCACGCCTTTTCACACTCGGCCTCTTCTTCGCCGTCGCCATCGGAGCGCAATCGGGCAGGAGAGTCCCTCCGCCTCCACCCGCGCCGCCCGTGCCGGCTTCCGTGAACAATCACGAGGACGAACCTCCAACGAGACCCGCGCGCGAGACGGTGCGCGTCGCGGAGTTGGAATATGTGCCCGAAGAAATCGCGGACGCGCAGTTCAAGACGCTCAAGCGAGAGTCTTTCCGCCTCGCGGATTACAAAAACAAAGTGGTCGTGCTCAACATCTGGGCGAGTTGGTGCGGGCCTTGCCGGCGCGAGACGCCGGAGTTGGACGCCATCAGTCGCGAATACGCGGCGCGCGGCGTCGAATTCGTCGGACTCACGGCGGAGAATCCCGCGTCCGACGACAAGCGCGTGCAGGCGTTCGTGCGCGACTCGAAAATCAGTTATCGCGTCGGCTGGATTGACCGTGCGTCGGCGACCGCGTTGATGAACGGGCGCAATTCCATTCCGCAAACTTTCGTCATCAAAGACGGGCGCGAAATAGTCGGCCATCTCGTCGGTTACGGCTCGACGAGCGCGACCCGCCTGCGCGCATTGATTGACCGCGCGCTGAGTAACTCTCAGTAGCATTTGAGAAATCCGCGCACTGAAACTTTCGCCTCAGGGCGCGCGTAAAACTTTGGCGTCATGAACATGCACGCAGAGACAGTCCCCCTCAATAACATCAACGCTGCCGTCGCTGATACTGAACTCGTGCGGCGCGCGATTGCCGGGCGCGAGGAAAGCTTCGAGGAGTTGGTGCGTCGTTACCAGCGTCCCATCGCGGCCTACGTCTATCGCATGGTCGGCGACTATGACCACGCGCTCGATCTGACGCAGGACGTTTTCATCAGAGTCTATGGCGCGCTCGAACGCTATCGTTCCGAGTACAAATTCTCGACGTGGATTTATCGCATCGCGCACAACGCGGCCATTGATCACCTGCGTCGCGCGGGCACGATTCGCATCGAAGATTTTCAGGCGCAGAATGAAAATGGAGAGACTTACGAAAAGCCTCTGGAGAGCGTCGCGCCCACGCCCGAACAGTTGAGCGAGCGCGCCGAGCGACGCGCCGAAATCGAATCCGTCGTGCAGCAACTCTCGCCCGCTTACAAGGAACTGATCGTGCTGCGCCACGCGCTCGACATGAGTTACGACGAGATCGCCGAAGTGACCGGCCTTCCGCTCGGCACGGTCAAGAATCGCATCTTCCGCGCGCGCGAAATGATGCGCGCGCAACTCGTCGAGCGCGGCATCACGAGCATGTAAGCGCGGGAAGCCAAGTTTCAAGATGGAGATGTCCAACACAGCACACGAGCGGAATGTTTGCGCGCAGACGAGTCTCGCCGCCGCATATCTCGACGACGAATTGGAGGCGGGCGCAGTCGCGCGCTTCGATCTTCATCGCAAAGAATGCGCTGACTGCGCCGCAACAATCGCCGACCAGAGACGCTTGCTCTGCCTGCTCGACACGGCGTTCGACGAAACGTTTGAACGGAAATTCGCGCCGCCCGTAAATTTTACGCGCGTCGTGACTGCGCGCGCGCAGTCGGACATGAGCGGCGTCCGAAGTAAAAGCGAGCGCGCTCTGGCGTTGAAAATCTGTGCGGGCTTGGGAGCGCTGGCGTTCGTGTTGCTTGGCGCGACGCTCTTCGGAGAAATTCTCTCGCCCATCGCGAACGCCCTGCGCGGAGCGGGAAGCGTCGGCAACATGTTGGGACATGCGGCAGGGGAAGCGGGGACGGGCGGAGCCGTCGTGCTGCGCGCTGTCGGCGGACAGTTCATCGCCGGAGGCGCGTTGTCAAGAATTGTTCAGTGCGTATTGTTGGGGAGCGCCGTCCTGTTGTTGACGCTCCTCATCAATCATTATCATCGAGTGGTTCGCATCGGCGATTGAAAAAGACAAAAGGTTGGTTATAAAGTTCGGCGGCCAGTTCAGTCCGTTCTCGCGTTTGATGAGAGAGACGGAGACTGGCCGTTCGTCGCTTGAAGACCGTGAGCGCGATTACATTCAATAACATTTTGACGGGGCGCGAGACGTGCCGCGCATCTCTGTCGAGAGTCGCGGCGTCCGTCCTCTGCCTGCTCGTCGTTGTCGCTGCGACGCGCGCGCAATCCGCCGCCGTCGCGCCGACCGCCGCTGGACTCGCACCGACGATGAGCGGCGATGAACTCGTCGTCGAGGGCAACAGCGCGAGCGATGTGTTCGGGCTGGGGCGTTCGGTGGTGGTGCGCGGAAGCGTCAAAGAGGGCGTGATGGCCTTTGGCGGCGACGTGTTGATTGAGACGGGCGGACGCGTGGAAGGCGATGTGGCGGCCATCGGCGGCTCGGTCTTTCAACGCGACGGTTCATACATCGGCGGCGACGTGGTGGTCGTCGGCGGAGCTTATCATCACGACAAGAGCGCGCCGGGGCGCAACCCCGCGAGCAAGACGATCATGTTCGCGGGCTACGAGCAGGAATTGCGTGAACTCGCGCGCAATCCGGCCTCGCTTCTGACGCCGGAGTTCTCGCTCGCGTATCTCGGCCTGCGCCTGCTCGCGGTGCTTTTCTGGTTCGTCGTCTCGCTGGGACTGACGGCGGCGACGCCGGGCGCAGTCAGCCGCGCCGCCTCGCGCCTGCAACTGACATCTCTGCGCGTCGCCGTCATCGGGCTGGTCGGCGCGCTCGTCGTCGGGCCGGGCGCATTCGCCGCGCTGCACTTGCTGCCGCCTGTGCTCGGCGCGTTGTTCGGCTTCACTGCGCTGCTGTTCCTGTTTATCTCGTATCTCTTCGGGCGCACGGTCATTCACGCGGCGACCGGACGCTGGTTGCAACGCCGCCTGCTCTCCGAAGAGAGACGTTCGGAATCCATCGCGCTCCTGCTCGGCGCGACCTTCTGGGCTATCGCGCTCGCGCTGCCTCTGGTGTGGCCGGCGCTCGTCTTTGGCTTAGTCATTCTCAGCATCGGCCTCTCGCTCACCGCGCGTTATCGCATCAACTGGCGACGCGCGTGAACCTCAACGGTCGAGAAAGAAAATCAACGCGTTGCGTCTTCCCGGCATCTACTCATTCACACTTATTTTGTCGTGACGATTGAGCGGCATGAGAAAGAGAGTTCGTCGTCGTTGGCGAGTGTGTCAACGCCTATTAAACTGCTATCATCAAGACTCAATTTTGGAGGGTGGTATGAACAAAACATTTTATCTCGTCATCATCGCGTTGCTGACCTGTGCATCAGCGGCCAGCGCACAAACGCGCCGGCCTGCCGCGAGCGGCGCAGCCAGAAAAACAAACACGCCTGCCACCGGCGCGACGGCGAAGCCTGTCGCGAAGCCGACTCCGGCAACGACACAAGCGCCCGTCAAAAACACGCAGGCTGCCACGACGCCCGCGGTCGCGTCGGGCAACGCGGGCGGCGAGTGCGGCTGCGAGCAGCCCGTGCCGGATGTGCTGGCAGTCGTGAACGGCGTGAAGATTAACAAGGAAGAAATCAGCGCGGAGACGCAGGGACGTATCACGCAAATCGAAACGCAAGTCGTTGAAGCGCGCACGAACGAGCTTGAGCAGCAAATCAATACCATCCTTCTGAACGCCGAAGCGAAGAAGCGCGGTGTAAACCTCGTCAAGCTTCTCGAAGACGAAATAATCTCGAAGACGAAGGAGCCGACCGACGCCGAAGCGCAGGCCTTCTACGATCAGAATAAAGCGCAGATTCCCGGCGAGTTCAAAGATACGAAAGAGCAGATTATCAATTACCTGCGCGACCAGCAACAACAGGCATTGTCAAAGAGTCTGGCCGACCGCCTGCGCGCCGCCTCGCCGGTTAAAATCCTCGCGCAGAAGGTGACGCCGCCCGCCAACAGTGCAGATCGCGCGCGCGTCTTCGCCGTCGTCAACGGCAAAAATATTACGTCGGGCGACATCGAGGAAAATTTGCGCCCTCTCATCTTCAGCGCGCAGGAACAAATTTACGGCCTCCGCGCGCAGGACGTGAATCTGAAAGCGAACGACATCCTGCTCCAAGCAGAGGCGACGAAGCGAAACGTCACGCCGCGCGCTTTGCTCGATGCTGAGATCACCGCCAAAGTGCCGCAGATCACCGAAGCCGAAGCGCAGACTTTTTACAATCAGAACAAAGAGCGTCTCAACGGCGACTTCCCCTCGGTTAAGGCGCAGGTCATCCAGTTCTTGCAAGATCAAGCAGGGCAGAAAGCGGAAAATGATTTCGCCGCACGCCTGCGTCAGGGCGCGGCGATTCAGACGAACCTCGTCGCGCCGGAGCAGCCCACCTACAACATCGCGACCGACGACCAACCGATTAAAGGAGCGCCGAACGCCCGCGTCACCGTCATCGAGTTCACGGATTTTCAGTGTCCGTCTTGCGGGAAAGAGCAGCCGATTTTTGAACGGCTGATGAACGAGTACGCGGATCGCGTGCGCTTCGTCGTGCGGGACTTTCCGCTCCAGCAGCACGCCAACGCGGAGAAGTCCGCAGAGGCCGCCGAAGCCGCGCGCGAGCAGGGCAAGTATTGGGAGTACACGTCCATCCTCTTCCGCAACCAGTCCGCGCTCGCGGTGGAGAATCTTAAGCAGTACGCGACGACGCTCGGACTCGACCGCGCCAAGTTCGACGCCGCGCTCGACAGCGGCAAATTCGCCGACAAAGTGCAGCGAGACCTCCTTGACGGGCAGCGGCTCGGCATCAACGGCACGCCGTCGCTCTACATCAACGGCAAGCGCAATACAGACCTGACTTATGAAGGGCTGAAGGCCACCATCGAAGCCGCGCTCAAAGTTCCCTTGAATGGCAAAACCGCCGCGCAGAATTAAAGCGCAATTGTTCTCACGAAAAATAGTTTTGTCACAATCGCCTGCCGTCGCATCTGGATTTGCACCTCGCAGACATCTCGCGCGACGGTAGGCGAAACATACTTCTTCACTGTCGTAGCGTGTTCATCCACAAATTCCTGCCCAGTCCCTGCTGTCCCGCCCATCGTAAATTTATCAAACAAATTTAACTGAAAGCTGTAACCTTTCGCCCTTTCAACACGTCTAAGGTTCGTAAGTCGTCAACTTTCAATGAAGTTGTGGAACTTTTGGCAGTTTTGGCGGAATACGCAGCAACGTGACGCGCGTGTGCGCTGGTCTTTCTTTTCAAGTAGTTCAGTTGGCAAAACTATTTTGCGACGTGAAGAATGAGACCTTTGCGTGCTTTATCCAGAGAGCTTGATGATCTTCCGCTGGTCGTTAATACCAGAACCTTTGGCAGTTTTATGCGTTAAATAACAGCGCGTCATGCCTTGTGAGAGGCGTTTCTTTCGTCAGTTATCCATCAAATTTTTAGCAGTGTTTCCCGTTCGGGAACAAGGATCAAATTTAATGAGAACAAGATTAGCTATTTTTTCTCTGGCCGCGCTCGTGATGTGCGGCGTTGTGAGCGTGTATGGACAGACTCCCGCTGCCGCGACACCGACGGCCAGCGCGCAGGCGACGACAGATAGTGGGGTGACGGCCAACGGAGTCATCGGCGAAGTGGTCGCCGTTGATAAAAATTCCAAGCAGATGTTCGTCAAGACTGACGCCGGCTCGGTCGTCGTGGTCTCTTTCGCCGATGCGACGATGTTCAAGCGTCTGCCGCCGGGCGAGACGACGCTCATCAAAGCCACGGACATTACACTCAACGATGTCAGCGCGGGCGACCGCGTGTTTGCGCGCGGCAAGCCGTCTGATGATCGCAAGAGCGTGCCCGCGCGCATGGTCGTTGTGATGACGAAAGCCGACTTGACGCAGAAACAGGAGACCGAGCGCGCCGAGTGGAAAAATCGCGGCGTCGTCGGCGTCGTCTCCGCCGTCAACCCTGAGAACAAAGAAATCACTTTGCAGACGCGCGGCGCGCAGGGAGCGCAACCTGTTCTTATCAAGACAGGCGGAAGCGTGAAGTTTCGTCGTTACGCGCCCGACACGGTGAAATTCAGCGACGCGAAAGCGAGTTCGCTGGCCGACGTGAAGGCGGGCGATCAGTTGCGCGCGAAAGGTGAAAAGAGCGCGGATGGATTGAGTTTCACTCCCGAAGAAATCGTCACCGGCACGTTCCGCACGACCATCGGCACGATCACCGCTGTGGATGCGTCGAAGAACGAAATCACGATCACGCAGATGGGGGGCAACGCGCCTCTGACCGTCGTCGTCAGCAGAGACTCTGTGCTCAAGCGCGTCCCTGCCGAAGCGATGAGCATGATGGGCGGCGGTGGTGGTGGTGGCATGACCGGCGGAATGCCGGGCAGCAGTGGCGGCGGCGGCGCTCCCGGCGGTGGCGGCGGCGGTTTCAGAGGGCCGGCCAGCAAGCAACAGTTAGTTGATATGCTCAAGTCGAAGCGGCTTGAGCCGGACAGGATGGCGCAGATGCTCGCACGTCGCGGCGTGGACTTTCAGTTGAAAGCCGAAGATGAAAAGGAACTGCGCGACGCAGGCGCAAGCGACGACGTGATCGCCGCCGTGCGCGCAAATTACCGCAAGCCTTCTGATGAAACAGCCGGCGCGAGACCTCCGCAGGGAAGCGCATCAACGCCGACGGGTGCTCCCGGCGTTGGAGCAGGCGGCAGCGGCGGCATTGCTGTAGTGGGACGCGGTGGCGGTGGTGGCGGCTTCGACGTGCAACAGATGCTTGAGATGTTGCCCGTTGCCACGCTCGCGGATTTGAAGACGGGCAGCATGATCGTCGTCTCCAGCACAGTCGGCGCAGACCCTTCGCGCGTGACGGCGATTCAACTCGTCAGCGGCATCGAGCCTCTGATCGCGATGATGACCAGACGCATGGGCGGTGGCGGCGCGGGCGGGCTGGGCGGCGGCGCGGGTGCGGCGGCGGCTCTCGGTGGCGGCGGCTTCGGTTTCGGCATCGGCCAGCCTTAAGTTTCACGCTTTCAATCTTCGTTGACATTCAGACAAAAGGTTTCGCTTCCGCCGCGAGGTGTTAACAGAATCAACGCCTCGCGCGTCGGATTTTAGCGACCCCAGACAATAAGGGTATTTGAGATGATGGCATTGAACAGAACACTCGGAAAAATTTTGTCGCTCGCGCTCTTCATTGTGATGTGCGCGGCGACGGCATTGGCGCAGACGCCCGCGAAGGCCAGTCTGCACGGGCAGGTGACGGACGAATTCGGCGGTGTCATCATCGGCGCGACAGTGACCGCGACGGATGTGGGCGGCGTGGTAAAGACGGCCACCACTGATTCGGACGGCAACTACACGCTGGGCGGTTTGACGCCCGGCAAATACATCGTCCGCGCGCTGGCCGGCGGGTTCGCGCTCTTCACCAGCGAAGAGTTGGACATCGTCGCCGGACGCACCGAGCCGCTTAATGTCAAGCTCGGCGTCTCGCTCGAAAAGGAAGAAGTGACGGTCGCTGCCGAATCGCCGATCAGTCTCGACGAGCAGAATAGCTCCGGCACGATTGTGCTGCGCGGCAAAGACATCGAGGCGTTGCCGGAAGACCCGGACGATCTGGCCGCCGCGCTCTCCGCACTGGCCGGCCCCGCCGCAGGCCCCAACGGCGGGCAGATTACGATTGACGGCTTCGAGGGCGGACGCATCCCGCCGCGTGATTCAATCCGCGAAATTCGCATCAACGATAATCCGCTCTCCGCTGAACGCGACCAGCCCGGCTTCGGCGGCATCCAGATTTTCACCAAGCCCGGCACGGATCGCCTGCGCGGGAGCGTCTCGACAACTTTCTCCGACGAGAGTCTCAACTCGCGCAATCCGTTCGCCATCGCGCGCGCGCCGTATCAACTCAGGCAGTTCAGCGGCAACGTGAGCGGCACGATTATCCCGAAGAAGGCTTCCTTCTTCTTCGACGCGGAGCGCAATGCGGTTGACGATAACGACAACATCAACGCGAGCATCCTTGACTCGACGACGTTTCTGCCGACGCGCTTGGTGCAGACCGTGCTGACGCCGAACCGCCGTCTCAACACGAGCGCGCGCTTCGACTATCAAATCAACAAGACCAACACGCTCGTCGCGCGCTACAATTATTTCCGGCAGAGTTCCGAGAACAACGGACTCACCAGCAGTCTCGCGCTTCTCAGCCGCGCCTATGATTCTTCGAGCACGCAGCACACTTTGCAATTGACCGAGACGGCGGTGCTCAACCCGAAGACGATCAACGAGACGCGCTTCCAGTTTATCCGCGGGCGTTCCGCACAGATAGCCGATAACAATCTGCCCGCGCTCAACGTCTCTGACGCATTCTTAGGCGGCGGCGCGCAGGTCGGCAATTCATCCAACCAGGCCACGCGGTGGGAAATCACGAACATCACGACTTACGCGCAGGGCAACAACTCGATTAAGTTCGGCGCGCGCCTGCGTGGAGTGAGAATCTCGGACATCTCGCAAAATAATTTCGGCGGCACGTTCACCTTCAACGGCGGCGACGCGCCTGACATCCAGTTCGACGCGAGCGGTCGCCTCGTGCGTGATGCGAGCGGCAACCCTGTGCTCGGCGCAATCAATTCCGTGAGCAGCCTTGAGCGTTATCGTCGCGCGCTGTTGCTTAGGAATGAGGGACTCAGCGCGGCGCAACTGTTCACGCTCGGCGCGTTGCCGTCGCAATTCTCCGTGTCGGGCGGCAACCCGGAGGCGGACGTTTCGCAGATTGATTTCGGAGGCTTCGTGCAGGACGACTGGAAGCTGCGCCCGAATTTGACCATCGGCGGTGGCCTGCGCTACGAGCGGCAGACGAACATCAGTAGCTCTTTCAACTTTGCCCCGCGCGTCTATGTTTCTTACTCGCCGGACGGCGGCGCAGGACGCACGCCGAAGACCGTCATCCGGCTCGGCTTCGGTATTTTCTACGACCGCTTCAACGAGAATTTCACGCTACAGGAAAATCGCTTCAACGGCGACAACCAGTTGCAGTTCCTCGTCACAGACCGCAGCCTGACGCCGGACACGCCGGCAGACGTGCGCGCGCAGACGCTGAACCTGCTCAACTCGTTCCCGAACGTGCCGGCCTTCAGCGCGCTGTCGGGCACGAATCTGCCGCAGATCAGGCGCATCGTCGCGTCCGACTTGCAGGCTCCTTACTCATACACGACCGGCCTGCTCGTCGAGCGTCAGTTGCCGAAGAAAGTCACGCTCAATCTCGGTTACATCTCGAACCGCACGAAGCACTCTCTGCGCTCGCGTGATTTGAACGCGCAACTCTTTGATCCGACGAACGCCTCTGCGCCGCGCACGCACCTCTATGAGTATGAGTCGAGCGGCTCGCAGAACATGCAGCAATTTCAACTCGGCATCAACAGCCGCTTCAACCAGTCGGTCTCCGTCTTCGCCTTTTACACTTTGATGAAGACGACCGGCGACACTGACGGGCCGAACAGTTTCCCTTCGGATTACACGAACCTGCGCGCCGACTACGGGCGCACTTCTTTCGATGTGCGCCATCGCTTCACGGCCATCGGCACCATCGGCGTGCCGTATCTGAAGCTGCAACTGAATCCCATCATCATCGCCAGTTCGAGCCAGCCCTTCAACATCATCACTGGCTTTGACACGAACGGCGACGGTCAATACACGGAGCGTCCGTCGCTCGTCTCGACGGCGACCTGCGCGACGCGCACGATTCAGACGCTCAACGTCATCTGCTCGCCCTACGGAACTTTCAACCTGAGGCCAGCCGCCGGCGACAAAATCATTCCGCGCAACTTCGCCGAAGGGCCAAGTAACTTTACCGTCAACCTGCGCCTCAGTCGGCAGTGGGGATTCGGCAGCCTGCCCGGCGCGTCTAAGACCGCGAGCGCGACTCCGTCAAGCGGCGAGGGAACCGCAAGCAATCGCAGCGGCGGTCGTACTGGCAGCGGCGGCGGAGGTCGCGCCGGCGGCGGCGGCGGTGGTGGCGGTCGCGCCGGTGGAGGCTTCGGCGGCGGAGGTCGTGGCGGCGGTGGTGGTGGGGGCGGCGGTGGCTTCGGCGGCGGTGGTTCCGAACAGCATCGCTACACGATGACTTTTTCTGTCAACGTGCAGAACGTCTTCAATCACGTCAACCTCGCGGCTCCGGTCGGCAACCTGAGTTCGCCGCTCTTCGGACAGTCTATCCGTTCATTCGGCGGCGGCTTCGGCGGCCCCTTCGGCGGTGGCGGCGGCAACGCTTCAGCGGGCAATCGTCGCATACAGGCGTCGCTGCGATTTAGCTTCTAAAAGATAGCCAACAATCAAAAAGGAGGTCGCAGATGATGTCTGCGACCTCCTTTTTGCGAGCGCGTGAAACGAATCCATCTCTCGCGTAAGCTCTCTTGCTTGAAACCTAAACCGTTAAAATCTCCTGCTCTTTACTCTTCGCCACTTCATCAATCTTGCCGATGAAATTGTCAGTCAATTTTTGCACCTCGGCGAGCGCATCACGTTCGGCGTCCTCAGAGATTGCCTTGTCCTTCTGCATTTTCTTGAGACGGTCGTTGGCGTCGCGACGTATATTGCGGACAGCCGTGCGATGGTCTTCCGCGTATTCGTGAACCTGTTTGGCGAGTTGTTTGCGACGCTCTTCCGTCAGAGGCGGCACGGGGACGCGCACGAGTTTGCCGTCGTTCGACGGGTTGAGTCCGAGGTCGGACGTGCGAATCGCTTTCTCAATCGCATTCACCTGCGTCTGATCCCAGGGCTGAACGGTCAGCATGTTCGGCTCCGGCGCGTGGACAGAGGCCATCTGGTTAAGTGCCGTCGGCGTGCCGTAATAATCAACGACAATAGAATCAAGCAAGCTCACGGACGCGCGTCCGGTGCGAATCGTCCCCAGCTTGCGCCTGTAATCTTCGACTGCCGCATCCATGCGCGGTCGCGCGTCTTTGATAACGTCCTTTTCACTCATATCCTTCTCCTGAAGTGATAAGAGATGAGTGATAAGTGATAAGTGAAGACAACAACTTCTTTCTTATCACTTATCACTCATCTCTTATCACCCTTTCGGTCTCTCGTTGCAGACTCGCGTGCCGACGCCGTCTGCGCCCAACACGACACGCATGATGTTGCCTGACGTTCGCATGTTGAAGACGACTATCGGAAGATTGTTGTCCATGCACAAAGAAATGGCCGAAGCGTCCATCACTTTCAGTTGTTGTTCGAGAACTTCCTGATAAGTGATGCAATCGTAGCGCGTCGCCTGTAAATCTTTAACCGGGTCGGCGGTGTAAATGCCGTCCACTTTCGTCGCCTTCAAAATAACCTCAGCCCGGATTTCAAGCGCGCGGAGCGCCGCCGCTGAATCTGTCGTGAAATAAGGATTGCCCGTGCCACCGGCGAAGATGACGACGCGCCCTTTTTCGAGATGGCGGATGGCGCGGCGACGTATGAAAGGCTCGGCCACCTGCGGAATGTTGATGGCGGAGAGGACGCGCGTATGCACTCCGGTCTTCTCCAGCGCATCCTGCAAGACGACCGAGTTCATCACCGTCGCGAGCATTCCGATGTAGTCAGCGGACGAGCGATCCATGTTGCCCGCGCTCTCCGAGACGCCGCGAAAGATGTTGCCGCCGCCGACGACGACGGCGATCTCAACGCCGAGCGCGTGGATGGCTTTGATCTCTTCGGCAATCGCGTGCGCCACGCCGACATCAACGCCGTAGTTCTGCGCTCCCATCAGAGCCTCGCCCGACGCCTTGAGAAGGATGCGTCGGAAGGCGGGCATGCCTGTCGTCGTCTGTGGTTCTGCTGTTGTCATTGCCACGCTTTAACTTTGAGACGACGCGCCGGCGTGTTTTCAAACTCCCACCGTTTGTCGCCCGTTAGAGTTCTTACTGATTGCCGCCCGTCAGCGAAGCCACTTCGTTGCCGAAATCCTCGTCTCGCTTCTCCAGTCCCTCTCCCATTTTATAACGCGAGAAACGGCGGACGGTGATGCGCTCGCCCGTCTTGGCGATTTTTTCGGTGAGCAAATCGTTGATCGTCTTGGCCGGGTCTTTGACGAACGGCTGATCGAGCAACACGGCCTCTTCGTAAAATTTGTTGAGCCGTCCCTCAACGATCTTATCAATCACCACTTCGGGCTTGTTGGCGTTCTTCGGCTCGTTCTTGGCCTGCGCGCGCGCGATCTCGCGTTCCTTGTCGAGCAACTCTGCGGCGACCTCTTCGCGCGCGACGTAGCGCGGTTCCGCCGCCGCGATATGCATCGCGATGTCTTTGATGAGCGCCTGAAACTCTTCCGTGCGCGCGACGAAATCCGTCTCGCAGTTGACTTCGACGAGGACGCCGACCTTGCCGCCCATATGGATGTATGAACCGACCGCGCCTTCCGCGGCGATGCGTCCCTGCTTCTTCGTCGCCGCCGCCATCCCGCGCTCGCGCAGGATCGTGATGGCCTTTTCCTCGCTGCCTTCCGCTTCGGTGAGAGCCTTCTTGCACTCCATCATTCCCGCGCCCGTCTTTCCGCGCAAAGCCATTACCGCCGCCGCCGTAATCTCAGCCATGATTAAATAATCTCCTTAAAATGCAGTAGTCAGTAAATAGTAGTCAGTAGCTAGTAGTCAGCATGAAAGACAAATGCTTTCTCTACTGGCTACTGACTGCTATTCCCGAAATAAAGCGCAGCCCGGCGGGTCATCCGCTTTGACAGGCTGCGCTCACCCCTAAAGTTGAAAGTAAAAACTTCTGCTCTGTCCCGCGCGTGAGCTACTACTTAGCCGCGCCGACTGATTCCGCGCTCTTTTCCGCTTCAGGTGAAGTAGATGGCCGCGTCCCGGCTTCATCATTGCCTGCGCCCGTTGCGCCCTGAACCGGAGCGCCCGCGCCGACCTGCTCGTGATCGCCGAGGCTGTCAGGCTGCTGGCCGATCTTGCCGAAGCCCTGATTACCGGGCACTGAGGTTTGCTCGACGGGCTGCGTCGTTGTTGCCGTTGATGCGGAAGATGCGTCCGCCGTGCCCTGCGAGTCGGATGCGCTTGGCGTGGTGGTTGTCGTCGCGGTCGGCTGTGCGGTTTCAGTCGCGCCGCCTGCGCCCTCATCGTCGTCATCCTTCGAGACGACCTGCTGGCCTTCGACGACGGCATCGGCGATGCGCGCGGCGAAGAGACGGACGGCGCGCAGTGCGTCGTCGTTGCCGGGAATGATGTAATCAATTCCTTCGGGCGAGCAGTTCGTGTCAACGACAGCGATGACGGGAATGCCGAGACGATTTGCTTCGGCGACCGCGATCTCTTCCTTACGCACGTCAATGATGAAGAGCGCGTCGGGCAGGCGCGTCATGTTCTTGATGCCGGAGAAATTCTTTTCCAGAATCTCGCGCTCGCGGTCGAGCTTGATGCGCTCTTTCTTCGTCAACTTCTCGTAACGCCCGTCGGTCTGCATCGCTTCGAGTTCGCGCAGGCGCTTGATGGATTTCTGCACGGTCTGGAAGTTCGTCAGCAGACCGCCGAGCCAGCGCTGGTTGATATAGAACTGACCGGCGCGCACGGACTCTTCGCGAATCGCATCCTGCGCCTGTCGCTTCGTGCCGACAAACAGGATGGTGCGCCCGCGATCTTCGCCCATCAGTCCTGAGACGAAGCCGATGGCGTCGCGGAACATTTTCTGGGTCTTCTGTAGGTCAATAATGTTGATGCCGTTGCGCTCGCCGAAAATGTACTCTTTCATTTTCGGATTCCAGCGCCTGACCTGGTGGCCGAAGTGTACGCCGGCCTCCAACAATTCTTTCATCGTAACGGTGACTGCCAAAAGTAGCCTCCTCTGGTGACGGATTGGTTTGATGTACTCGCCGCGCTCCCTTCGGACTTTCACAACGAGAAGTGAAAGCAACCAACCGGAACACGACAATGGTTTGACGAAAGCAGTGACGAGTTAAAGGTGACGAGTGACGAGCAAAAAGCTTTAGCTTGTCAGTCGTCACCTTTAACCCGTTACTGTATTAATTATCTCTTAGAGAACTGGAAGCGTTTGCGCGCGCCCTTCTGCCCGTATTTTTTGCGTTCCTTGATGCGCGGGTCGCGCGTGACGAGTCCGGCCTTCTTGAGGTCTGGACGCAAGTCACTGTTGTAAATCATCAAGGCGCGCGTGATGCCGTGACGCACCGCGCCGGCCTGTCCCGCCGGGCCGCCGCCCGCCACGTTGACGACGATGTCAAACTTCGCGCCGGTGTCGGTGAGCGTCAGCGGCTGGCGAATAATCATTCGCAACGCTTGATTGGGAAAATACTGCTCGAATGTTTTGCGGTTGATTTTAATCTCGCCGCTGCCAGGGCGCAGGTAAACGCGCGCTGTTGCAGTTTTGCGCCGTCCGGTTCCGTAATACTGAATGTCTGCCACGATTCTTCTGTCCTTAAAAAGTCGGTTGATTATTTCTGCGACGCCGCCACAGCGCGTTCTTTAACGATGAGCGACTCAGGGTGTTGCGCCGAATGCGGGTGCGCCGCGTCGGCGTAAACTTTGAGTTTCTTGCCCATCGCCTTACCGAGCTTGCTCTTGGGAAGCATTCCGAAGACGGCCTGCTCGATGACGCGCTCCGGGTGCTTGGCGAATTGATCCTTGACGGACACTTCGCGCAAGCCGCCGGGATAGAGCGTGTGACGGCGATAGACCTTCTGCTCGGCCTTCGAGCCTGTGAAAATGGCCTGACGCGCGTTGATGACGATGACGTGGTCGCCCATGTCCATGAAGGGCGTCCAGCGCGGGCTGTTCTTGCCGCTCAAGATGCGCGCCACTTCCGTCGCGAGCCTGCCGACGGTGTGACCCGTCGCATCAACGACGTACCATTTGCGATTTTGTGCGAGGCCGACCCCGCTGGGAAAGTATGTTGACATAGATAACTCTCTCAATCTAAAGCGTCTAAAACGCGAACGGGTAGAATACCGAAGGGGCTGGAAAATTGTCAAGCTACGGAGTGGGATGACGTGCGGCGGTGAGGGCTTTGAGGCCTTACTATTTATCGTCACACACCGTTTTTCCGTTAATTTCCGGTTTCACCCTAAACGTGAAAGGCTCTCCGGTCATTGCCCGAAGAGCCTTCTTAATGTTGACATTATTTCAGCTACGGCTTGTCGCTCGGCGGAGTCGTGTCAGCAGGCGGCGTGCGCCGTTTAAGTGTCGGCGGAGCGTTCTGCTCGGTCTGTTTCTGCTCGTCGCCGCTGCCGGTCGTGGAAGTGTCTTCGGGCGCGGGCGAGCGGCGTTTGAGTGTCGGGCGTCCGGGCGAACTATCGCTATCGTCGCCGGCTGCAATGTTTCCGACAGTTGTCACGCGCGAATTCGAGAGCCGGAGCAGGCGATTCTTGACGCGGTTGAACTCCGAAGTGCTGACGACGTATTCCTCCCGTTCGGGGAAGCGTGCGACGAGAGCGCGCGAGGCTTCCATGCGGTCAATTGACTGCGGGTGCGAGGCGAAGAGTTTGGACATTGTGCCGGGCTTCTTCTTGTTCTTCGAGGCCAGCTTCTCGAACATCGTGGACATCGCGCTCGGATCGTATCCGGCGGCGTAGAGGTATTCGACGCCGAGCATGTCGGCTTCGGATTCGGCGCTACGGCTGAATTTCATGAAGCCGAGCAACGCGCCGAACTGCGCGCCGTTCAAAATCGCCATGCCGCCCAGTCCGCCGAGAAAGATTGAGCCGACGGTCAACAGTCCGTTGGCAATATTGGCCTTCGTCTGATTCTCCATCGCGTGTCGTGCCGCGACGTGCGCGATTTCGTGCGCCATCACGCCGGCCACCTCCGCCTCATTGTCGGCGGCGAGGATAAGTCCCTTGTTGACGTAGAAGAAGCCGCCGGGCAGAGCGAAGGCATTCACTTCGTCCGAGTCAATGACCTTAATGGTGAAGGGGACTTTGGCATCGGAATGGAGAACGATGTTTTGACCGACGCGGTTGATGTATTCGGTGATGACGGGGTCGTCAACGAACTTGGCGGTGCGGTCAACCTCGGCGGCGATCTGTCGTCCCTGCGCGACCTCTTTGTCAACTCCGCTGCTCATCTTTGAGATGATGCCCTTGTTGATGTTGCGTTTGCCGATCAAACTTGGGTCTTCATTCGTTGAGAGCGTTTTGTTGGAAGCCGGCTGGGCGGTAGCCGTAGCATGCGCGTTCCCCTGTTTGCTCTTGTCGGCGTCCTTCGCGTCTTTGCTGGCGGTGGAGTTCGCGCCTGACTTCTGCGAGCCGGCGGGCGTTTGTACTGTCGTTTGAGTCTGCGGCGCGACGGCGGCCAGCGTGCCGACCCATAAACTCAGGACGAGCGAGAGCGCCGTGAATGTGCGGGAGAAATTCTTACGCATAAAGAAAAAGCCTCCAATAAAAACTGACAAAGCCTGTGGGAGCGTGGAAGTCCGCAGGTTCGGGCAGACAGTTCCGACCGAGACGACCCGTTAATCTCGCGCATCCCTCGTTTCCACGAAGGCACGCGGCCAAAGCTGACGCGAAATTGAAAAGGAGCACACCCGTCGCGCGAGAGACGATTCTTGATAATCAACGGCTTCAGGCGTACATCTTTGATGCGTCAGGATGTTCAAGAGGTTGCGCCGGGCTTCCGGCATCTTTACGTCCGACACAATCCTGCCCATTCACTTGATAGTCGGTTAATTCGTTTCTGTCTGGGGACTGACGGGGGATTATAACAGGGACGCGCCCGCAACAATAGAACTTCTGGAAAATATCGTTGCCGCGCGCCGGTCGCGCGTGCTAAATTTGAATCGGGCACTCACCCCTCGCCCTTGTTGATTCAAAGCTCCTTCGTCCAGCCGGATTTCCATTCATCAATGAAGCGAACACAGGAAAAAATCAAGGATTTCGTCGAGCCGCAGGATTTCGACGATGTGCGTGGTGATGTCGCCGCCGACCCCGCGCGTGCGCTCGCCGCTTACCGTTTCACAGACTTTACTTCGGATTTGCTCGCGCGCTGGCTCGACGCACTGGCCGATTTGCCGCGCGGGCGCGGGACGGCGCGCGCTCTGGCCGGAGCGCGCGGAGTGGGCAAGAGTCATACGCTGGCGGTTTTCTGCGCGCTGGCCGGCTCGGAAAGACTGCGCGCGACGGTTGCGGACACGCATGTCGCGACGAGCGCGCGGCGTCTGCTTGAGCGACGCTATACGGTCGTGCGCGTCGAGCGTGGAACGCGCGCGACGCTGGCCGAAGAGATGGCGGCGGCCTTCACGAAAGTCTTCGGCGGCAACGAAGTGCAGTGGGGCGGCGAGCCGGCGCAGATGCTGGCGGTGGCGGCCTCGCGCGCCAACGAGTCAACTTTGATCGTCTGCATAGACACGGCCTTCAATCGCCCGGCGCGCGTGCAGCGAGACGACGGGCCGCAACTGAGCGCGCTGACAACCGTCTCGGCGGGCATCAACGCCTTCGTCGCGCTCGCGCTCGACGACGACATCTCCGGCGCGGACGGCGCGAACGTCGCGCTCTCCGGCACGTACCAGATTGATTACGTGGACACGGAGCATCTCTATCGCGTCGTCGAGCAGTATCTGTTGCGGAAGAGTCCGCAGGCGCGCGACCTGCTGCACGAAGTTTATCTCTCTCTGCGCTCGACCGTGCCCGGCTTCAACTGGAGCGAGCCGCGTTTCGCATCGCTTTATCCGGTGCATCCGCTCGTGGCGGACGTGTCTTCCGCCGTGCGACTTTATGCGCCCGCCTTCGCCTTTCTGCCTTTCGCCGCGCAAGCCGCCGCGCGCGCAATGGGACGCCCGGCGCTGTCGTTGATTCTGCTCGACGAAGTGTTCGATGTGGTTGAGAGCGACCTGCGTAAATCCGTCGAACTGTCCGACGCCTTCGACGCTTACGACCATCTGACGACCAAAGGGTTGGAGAAGATTCCGCTGATGGGTCGCCTGCACGCGAAGTTGATCCTCAAGAGTCTCTTCATCCTCTCGCTCGACGGCAGCGGCGCGACGGCTGGCGAGTTGTGCGCGGCGTTGCTGATGTCGGACGAGAGCCTGTCGCAACCGGCGACGGAATACGTCGGCGACATTCTGGCGCGATTCATGGAAGCCGCGTTGCCGCACAGCCTGCGCCAAAACGTCAAAGGCGAGGGCGCGGGCGAGTCGCGCTACCGTTTACAGATTGACGCCTCCGCCTCGCTCGACGACGCGCTCGACGAGCATGTCTCGCAGACGCCGGCGGACGAGTGGCGCATACTTCAACAACTGCGGAGCATTCCGCGCACGCTCTTCGCGGACTGGGCGCTCGTTGATAGCGTGGACGGGCAGACTGCAACTCCCGTGAGCTTTCATCTTCCGTGGCGCGGCTCGGAGCGTCCGGGTCGCATCGTCTGGCGTTCGTGGGAGACTGACGCGAGCACGCCTGCGAGCGACGACGGCAACTCAACCGGCGACAACGCGACGGAGCGGCAAGGCGGCGCGGCGCAATACGTGGATTGGGAAGTGTTGATGTTGCCGCCGACCGCCTCGGACGTTGACGGGGCGGCAGGGCAATCGTCGCCTGCAGATGAAGTTGACGCGGTGGCCGTTCGCATCGTGTGGCAACCGGCGACGCTGACGGCGGAAGAAGTCTTAACGTTGCGCCGCTTGCACGCGCTACGCACGGACGCCGCGCTGGCGTCGAAGTTCGGCGAGACGGTGCAGGCGGCTCTGGGGACGCTGGCCGCGCAGTCGGCGCGCATCTGGACGCGCATTTATCTCAATGACAGCGCGCTCTTCATCAACGGCGAGCGCGAATCCCTGACGAACAAAGCGCGCGCGGCGCGGACGCTCGGCGCGTCTCTCGCGGAAACTCTCGCGCCTCATTTCGACAAACTCTACACACAGCACCCGCGCTTCACGGAAACTCTCGGCGAGCGCGAAGTAACTTATCTGACCGAAAAACTTTTTGACGTGGCCGACACGTCCGACGCGGAGACGCAGCGCCTGTGCCGCGCTTTCGTCTTGCCGCTCGGACTGGCGACGACGGAGAGAAGCGGCGGCGCATGTACTTTTGATGCGGGAGACGAGCCGCTCGCACACCTGTGGAACAGGGAAGCCGTCGCGCTCGTTGAAGAGTCCGCCGGCCAGTCAACGTCTCTGGAGCGCGTGCGCGTGTTGCTGCGAAGCGCGCCTTACGGGTTCACGCGCGAGACGCAGAATCTCGTCATCGCCGCGCTCGTCGCGGGGCGTCGCATCGAACTCATCACGGAGAGCGGCGAGCGCATCAACCGTCGTGGGGCGGTTCACGCGATTGATTGGCGCGCGGTGGCGAGCGTCTGCCGCGCGGAGGTCGCGCGCTACAGCCCGGAGAAACTGACGCTCTGGGCGCGTCTGTTAACCGGCGAGAGCGAGTTGCCGGCGGGCGGCGGCGCGGTCGGGCGCGGTCTGGCGCGCGAGGCGCTCGCGTGCTGGCTCGGCGCGTGGCAGGCGAGACGCTTCGTCGAGACGTTCGACGCGCTGTCCGGCAACAATCTCACGACGCGCCTGTGGAAGATGAACGTCAAGGTGCGGAAAAGTTTCGGCGCGTCGGCGGATGCTGTGTCCGCTGCGCTCAACGGTAAAATTGCGCTCGAAGAAGCGTTGGAGCGCGTGTGCGATGCGTTCGGCGGCTCGGTCGAAAATTTCGCGCTCGCCGCATGGCAGCTTAACGAATTGACGGCGCTCATCGAAGGATCAGCCGGGCGCGAACAGAGGCGCGCGTATCTCGCTACGGCGGAGCCGACCGGCGTCGCAGAGATCGAGTCGGCGCGGCGCGAGTTGCTCAATATTGCGCGCGACCCGCACAGTCTGCTCGAAGAAGATTCGCGCGCGCGTTTCGACGAACTCTGGCAAACTTTCCAAGCGCGTTTCGTCGAGCGCTACGCGAGCATCCATGATAAAACTGTCGGCGCAGGGCGCGACGGCGAATGGCTCGTCACGCTTCGTCGCACGGAGCGTTGGCGGCAGTTTGAAGCGCTCTCGCAACTCTCGGTCGTGAGCAACAATTTCTCGGAGCGTGCGGAGGAACTGTTGCGACAAGATGCTGACGCGCGTTGCGATTTGCCGGTGCGTGAATTGCTCTCGGAGCGTCCCGCATGTGGCTGCGCGTTTCGTCTCACGCGCGCCTTTGAACTCGAATCGTTGCCGCAGGATTTGGAGACGCTCGTGACGCACGCGCTCGGCGTTTATCGTCGCACTTTAAAAATGCTCTCCGGCCATCTGGCTATCGGCCTCGACGCGCTGGCGCGCAAAGAGACGGACACGGAGACGGCCAGACGTGCGCGCTCTCTCTCGAACGCCTTCGCGCAACAGAGCGTGCCGGAAAATCTCGCGCGGCCAGACGTGCAACTCATCGAGCGCGCGTTGCAGAGAATGGCCGCGCCGCCGCCGGTGCGCGTCGCGTCGCCGGTCAGCGATCATGCGTTGCTGACGCGCGGCGAGTTAAGAGCGCGGCTCACGCAATGGCTCGACGAGTTGCCGGAAGAGCCTGTGCTCATCGAAGTCTTCGCCGGAGGAGCGAGCGGCGAGAGCCCGTAGGATGATGGAAAAAAAAGGACACCGGACGAGTGGGAACAGGAGAGGGGAGAGGAAGACGCCAACGCCAAAGCAGCGCGCATCCTCTCCCTTCTCTTCTTTACGTGCGACTCCCGCCGCGATGCGCGAGCAGGCGAGCGTGGCCGTCGTCGGCGCGGGAAGGATGGGCACGGCGCTCGCGCTCGCGCTCGCGGCGTGCGGTGGGTATCGTATCGTCGCGCTCGTCGCGAAGCGCGCGAGCCGTGCGCGCCGCGCCGCCGCTTTACTGGCGGACGCCAGTGAGGCGAGCGCGCCAACGCTCGCGCTCGACGCCAGGCAACTCGCGCAACTGCCGCCCGTTGACTTGCTGCTCGTCACGACGCCCGACGACCTCATCGGGGAGACGGCGTTGCAACTCGCGCAACAACTCCCGGAACATATCTCTGCGCCGTCGTCGTCACGCGCGCGTCGTGCGGTCGTGTTGCACGCGAGCGGCGCGCTTTCGTCCGAAGCGCTCGCGCCTTTGAAAGCGCGCGGTTTCTCAATCGGCTCGTTGCATCCTCTCGTCGCGGTGAGCGATGCGTTGACGGGAGCGGAACGCCTGCGCGCGTCCTTCTTCTGCGTCGAGGGCGAGCGTGTGGCGGTGCGCGCGGCACGTCAACTCGTGCGCGAACTCGGCGCGCGTAGTTTTTCCATCAAAACGGCGGACAAGCCTCTCTATCACGCGGCGGCGGTGATGACGGCGGGGCACACGGTCGCGCTCTTTGACATGGCGTCGGAATTGCTCGCGCGTTGCGGACTCGGACAGCGACGGTCGCGCGAAGTATTGCTGCCTTTGCTTCGCAGCACGCTCGACAATCTTGCGACGAGGAAGACGACGGCGCGTGCTTTGACCGGCTCGTTCGCGCGCGGCGACGCTATGATTATCCGCGCGCACCTAGCAGCATTCCGCGACGCGGGGGCGTGGGACGCGCTCGCCGTCTATCTTTTGCTCGGCGAACAATCGCTGAAACTGGCCGCGCAGAACGGCGTGCCTGAGCAGACGCTGGAGTTGATCCGTCGTGAACTGATTGATGCGATGGGAGGCATCAACAAATGAATGCGTTCAGAGCGATTTACCACAGAGGACGCGGAGTTACACAGAGGAAGAAAGAGGAAGGCAGAGAAACTGTGTCTTTCCTCTGTGCCCCTCCGTGCCCTCTGTGGTGAACAGTCTTTCTTTCAAGTCACACGCGATGGCAAACAGCGATCATCTTTCGTCACATCATACTTGCGCCGCGCGCATGGCAGGCGTTAGAGTTTTTCCGTTTATCATCAGACGAATCACGCACAGCATTTCTTTGAAAGGAAACGAACACACTTGCCTGCCATGCACAACACGCCGAGCGCCAGTTACAGCCTCACCTTGCGCGTTAAATTATCGAGCCAGACGGGGACGCTCGGAGAGTTGACGACCGTCATCGGACGCGCGGGCGGCGACATCGGCGCGATAGACATCGTCAGCGTCGGGCGCGACGCGATTGTACGCGACGTGACCGTCAACGCCAGCTCGTCCGAGCACGGTAAACAAATCGTTGATGCCGCGCGCGACGTGGACGGCGTGGAAGTCGTCAACGTCTCCGACCGCGTCTTCCTGATGCACATCGGCGGCAAGATCGAGGTCGTCTCGAAGGCTCCTTTGAAGACGCGCGCAGACCTCTCGATGGCCTACACGCCCGGCGTCGCGCGCATCTGCGAGGCGATTCACCGCGACCCGGAAAAGGCTTACACCTTGACCATCAAGCGCAACACCGTCGCGATTGTTTCCGACGGGACGGCGGTCTTGGGACTCGGCGACATCGGCCCGGCGGCGGCGATGCCTGTGATGGAAGGCAAGGCGATGCTCTTCAAAGAATTCGCGGGCGTGGATGCTTTTCCCATCTGCCTTTCGACGAAAGACCCGGCGGAGATTGTGCAGACCATCAAGCTTATCTCGACGGCGTTCGGCGGCATCAACCTCGAAGACATCAGCGCGCCGCGTTGCTTCGAGATTGAATCGCGTCTCACGGAAGAGTTAGACATCCCGGTCTTTCACGACGACCAGCACGGCACGGCGGTCGTCGTCCTCGCGGCTTTGATTAACGCGCTCAAGCTCGTCGGGAAGCGAATGGAAGACGTGAAGGTCGTCGTCAACGGAGTGGGAGCGGCGGGCGTGGCATGCTCGAAGATTATTATGAACGCGGGCGTCCGCAATCTCATCGGCTGCGACCAGCACGGCGCGATTTATCGCGGGCGACAGGAAAACATGAACTGGGTCAAGGAGTCTTTCTCGCGCGAGACGAACCCGAACATGGAGCACGGCGACATTCACGACATCATACGCGGCGCGGATGTCTTTCTAGGTTTGTCTGTGCCGGGCGTGATCGGCGTCGAAGATTTGAAGGCGATGGCGAAAGAGCCAATCGTGTTTGCGATGGCGAACCCGACGCCGGAGATTATGCCGGAAGATGCGTGGGAACACGTCGCGGTGATGGCGACGGGACGTAGCGACTACCCGAATCAAATTAACAACGTCCTCTGTTTCCCCGGCATCTTTCGCGGCGCGCTGGCGTGCAGAGCCTCGCGCATCAACGAAGAAATGAAACTCGCCGCCGCCGGCGCCATCGCTGCGATCATCACGGACGAAGAAAGACATCCCGAATACATCGTCCCCTCCGTCTTCGACAAGCGCGTTGCGGAAGCCGTCTCACGCGAAGTCGAAGAGGCCGCCTACCGCACCGGCGTCGCGCGCCGCTCGCGCACGTCGGTCGAGACGTTCATGTAAGGCGTGCGTCACGTTGCTGACAGTCAACAATATAAAATGATAGGCATGAGCGAAAATCAGGGACTCTGGACACACGACATCTCCAGCGCATACAGGCCGGACGCCGATGTCGTGATCGCGCCCGGAGATTCACTTGAGACTCTGCGCGGCCTCCCCGATGGATTGGCGAAACTTATCATCACGTCGCCTCCATATAATATCGGCAAGGCTTATGAGAAAGCGACCGGATTGCAGCATTACCTCAAGGCACTTGATCCGATGTTGGATGAAATTGTCAGGGTTCTTTCTACGGAAGGCTCTCTCTGCTGGCAGGTGGGAAATTACGTCGAGGCGGGCGAAGTCTTCCCGCTCGACATCTTTTATTATCGCCTGCTCAAAGAGCGCGGGCTTAAATTACGCAATCGCATCATCTGGCATTTCGAGCACGGACTTCATGCGTCGAAGAGATTTTCGGGACGCTACGAGACGCTGCTCTGGTTCACGAAAAGCGAGTCTTACACTTTCAATCTCGATCCGGTGCGCGTGCCGTCGAAGTATCCCGGCAAGACTCACTTTAAGGGAGAGAAGCGCGGGCAGCCTTCGGGGAATCCGCTCGGCAAGAATCCGTCGGACATCTGGCGTATCGTCTTGCAGGACTGGGAGACGGGATTGTGGAATATCCCGAACGTCAAAGCCAATCATCCCGAAAAGACGATCCATCCGTGCCAGTTTCCGATTGAACTGGTCGAACGCTGCGTGCTGGCTTTCACGAACGAAGAGGATTGGGTGCTTGATCCTTTTTCCGGTGTCGGTTCGGCGTTGCTCGCCGCATTGCGCCACGAGCGCCGCGCGATGGGATGCGAGAAAGAAGCGGAGTACGTCGAGCTGGCGAAGCAGCGCATCAATGATTTCTATTCCGGCAGGCTCGGCTATCGTCAACTCGGCAAGCCCGTGCATCAGCCGACGGGACGTGAAAAGGTGGCGCAAATACCTCTGGAGTGGAGAAAGCTGGAAACCAAAGTATGAGAATCGCGGCGCAGTATTCATTCAAAAATGGCCTCCACGAAATCACAGAACGCTACGCACACCTGCTCGCCGAAGTTAAAAACGCCGTCACCGCAGTTGATGCCTCTCAATACAAAATCAAGTTAAGCAAAGAGAAGACGAAAGTCGGGAAGATGCTCTACAGCCCCGTCGCACTCAACAAAGCTTTCGAGCGAGAGTTGCATCCGAAAGGATGGAAGAATCTTACAGTCGATTGTGAATATCCGACGACGCACTATCTCGATGACTACGAAATCAGGTCGAGTCTCAAAGGCGCATTCCGCGACATGGATTTTGTGAAAGACAGGCTGGGCGTCGAGGTGCAATTCGGCAAGTATTCATTCATGGTCTATAACGTTTGCGCGAAGATGACGATTTTCCGAAATCACGGGTTCATTGACTGCGGTATTGAAATCGTCCCCGTCAAAGCACTCGCGCTGGAGATGTCGTCCGGCGTTTCCTACTTCGAGCAATTCGTCTGGGACTTGGAGAATCGCGGCGTGGCCGACATAGACGTGCCAGTCTTAATCATCGGCATTGATTCATAGCCGAAGCCGTCTCACGCGAAGTCGAAGAGGCCGCCTACCGCACGGGCGTCGCGCGCCGCTCGCGCACGTCGGTCGAGACGTTTATGTAAGTACATGACCAGAAAATGTGAAAGGTAAGAGGTGCTGTTCGTTTAATACAATCCGATTTCTTGAATCTTTGACGCGAGACCTTTCACGCTCCGAATCTCACACGAGACATGACACGTAGTATTATTTGTTGCTGTCCTTTGTGGCGGCTTTCCTTCTGCGTGTCAGTCCGGTCTTGCGTGTGCTGGTGCGAACGTAGCCGAGCGCTGCGTAGAGGTCGCTGTCGGGGCCTTCGTCCGGATCGCCGATGACGCCGTTGACGACGCGCTGTGCGGCGCGCAGGCTCTCGGCGTCGGCGTCTTCGCGCTCGACCTGCTTAGCCTGTACCTGATTATCCAATACGCGCAACGCTTCCCGCGCGTCGTAAGAGGGTTTTACTGCCACCTTGAACTGCGCCAGCCTCAGCCCGCCGAAAGACTTATCCGCCGCCAGCGTCTCCCATGCAGAAATCATGCGATCCAGCTTGTTTTGTGTGTTTTTGGGTGTGCTCATGAGGTCTTTGCTCCTAGAGTAAGTGTTGCGAGGCGCGCGTATTCCACGCTAATCCGCGTGCTTGGTAAGCAAAATCTGCGCGCAAGAGATATTACGCGCAAATTGTATGAGAAAATCTACGGATCATGTCTTGTAACTTGAAAGTTGAAACTTTATTTCTTCAAGTTAAGACCTTAAATCTACATGTCAAAGCTTTAATTTCGTAAGTTAAAGCTTTATTTCTGCAAGTCAAAGCATTAAATCTCCGCCATAAAACTTTATCTCTCCAACTTAAAACCTCATTTCTACAAGTACAGACTTGAAAGTTGCAACTCTATACGGCAAATCCAGAGCGCATAATCTCAAATCTTTTAATGTTCAAGCCAAACTCGTGCGTCGAACTTCTCTCCTGTTATCTACTGCACCGGCGTCGCACGGCACCGCAGGAAGGCAACAGAGTAGCTCAAGTTAATGCAACAGCAGAACGTCTATAGAGGGCACGCGTCATTAGTAATATTCGCACCTTCGACATAAATGGACGTGTTCCTGCTATTTGTCTGGTGTCACCTCGACAGTGATTGTCACATCGGTATTTAAGTTTTTCATCTTAAAGGTTAACGGCGCGGCAGTGGTGAAAGGTGTCGGTGCTTTGACAATAAGAATTAGTTTTTTACTGTCAGACTTAGTGGCATCAGAATCTTTCGTGACCGACCAGTCCTTGGTTACACTGCCATCCACAACGCTAGCACCTTCCAGATTCTTGCCTGTTAGAACGAGGGGTACGCTTGAGCCTTCCTTCACTTTGAAAGGCGCAGGCTGATCAATAGAGATTTGCTGCTGCTTGTTGAGCTTGAAAACGAACGACGCGGTATTGTTATCAGCATCAACTAACTGAAACACATAATCTTTATCTTTAGCACGCGCCTGTTTTGGTACTTTGATAACGGCCTTAATCTTCTTTGGTGTTTGGCTCGTAATCGTCGCCCCGAATTTGACATCGGAACCATCAGAAACAGCCGGAGGTTGAATTTTCGTATCATTCAGCCTGTCGCCATCAATAATGATAGGCACATCAACATCCTTGTCCGGGTTTTCAGTCGGCGGGCTTGCGCTACCGTCTTCGCCATAGCGAATCTGTCCAGAAGTCGCGTCGGAAGCGTTTCCACTTCCAATTTGCGGAACACTGCGAGGTGTGACCTTGATAACAATCTGATGAGCTTCGTCTTTTGTCTGATTCTTCTCGTTGTGCAGCTGAAAGCGATAGTTGTTACTTGCTTTCGTGCCCGTCGGAACAACAAGTGTCATCGTCAGCGACCTGCCGTCAGGTGTGACTTCAATATCTTTGACAGTTAATGGGTTATCGCCAACCGCCGTCAGTTTTGCGCCTTGTAGGAAACGCCCCGTTAACTTCACCTTCAGATATGGCGTCTCTTTTTCGGGGAGCGACAGGAGCGTAACATCCTTGTCTTCAGAATTCTTCAAGGTTTTGTAGCTCGCTGCATCCACCTGTGGCAAGGGCTGGGTAATAGTGATGTTGAGCGGAGCCGTACTGCGCGGAGTCGTCAGATTGAGGGTGTGCGAACCTAGAGAAGTGGTGTCCTTAACTTCAAGATGCGCCGTCAGACTTGTATTAGTATTAGTGTCTTTGGTGACGATGATGTTCTGCGGGTCATCGGATTTGAGCATGGCATCGGCAAGATTCGTACCTGTGATAGTAATCACCTGTTGAACGTCTGTACCTAATGGAAACTCCTTATCATATGCACTAACAACAGGTGGCGGGATGACCTCGCCGGTGTTACCGGAGGTCACGCTGATCCGATTACGATATTCAATTTGGTTGCCGATGATGGTCAGACTGCCGAGCGCAAGTGTTACCATCAAAGGATCGTCTCGCATCTTTTTGTCAAGACCGAGATTATCTTTGGGCATAAAGGTATGCGTAATCATCTGGCGGTTATTCTGAATAATCAGGCCATCACGCAGGATTTGTTCGTCCAGTCTCTGCAACTGGGAAATAGTTTCGTCAGGTACAACCAACTCAAAACCTTTTTCCAGCGGGTTACTAATGATATTAATCGCTTCAGAATAATTCTTCTGGCGGTTAAGGGCACGAAAATAGGGCGTGAAGCCGGTCAGGAACGGGCCGAATGCCCGGAGACCATTGATACCTAGATTGCGCACGCTCCAGAACTGGCCGTGTTCAAGCGAGCCGCGCGTCATTCTGTAGGCGCTAGTAGGGATATTGTTCTGATAGATCGTTTTTGATTTTGCAGCCAATTCGTTACGTCTGGCGAGCAATGCTGCGGCGGTGAAGCGTTGCGCTTTGCTTACTTCATCTGCCTCCTGATTTATGCTCTCAGCTTCTCTCCCCGAAATGATAGCCCGATTACGCGCCTCGGCGAATCTCTTCTCCAGCTTTATGCAGTCAGCGTCCTTTGCACAAGCCTCATCCATCTCCTTCTCCGTCGGTTGCAGTGTGTCGCTACTCTTTAACACGAGTGCTTCAGCTTTCAGGTCACGAAGTCCCTTTTCGTGCGCAGCCATCGCTGTATCTGTGGCAGCCTTAGCTTTTGCTTGTGCCGCGTTAAGTAAAACTTCACCAATCGCATCCGTCTCTTGGTAAGACTTTTTAAGTAATTCCGCCATTGACTTTGTGGCATCCCCTAATGGACCTACATCAAAGCCAACGGCGGCGACCTGCAAATCGTAGCCGGAATTGTTGCCGATAATGACTTCGAGACAATAAAAGAGTTTCCCTACGTGAGTGCCAAAATTATCTTTGACGATCTTCTGCGGCACAACCCTCCACATAACATCTACCTGCGGCGTTAGTCCGGGCGGAATCGGGCGGGGCGGTAATGGCTCTTCTTTTGTGATAGTAAGCGTAATAGTCGTTTCTTTATTGTCTTTTAGGGCGAGTGTAATATCTACCTTCGAGGGCGCAGCGGGCGAAACCGTAATCTTGACTCTGAAAATACATGGAGTTTGTTCTATCTTCTCAGGTGTAAGGGTTATGCCTTCCTTCTCCAACTTACTTCTAACGTCTGACGTAATTACCTGATCAGCATCGTCAGGAAATTTATTATTATTATCTGGGCACCCTTTACTTGTAATAGTAAGTGCTGTGTCAGTGCCACGCGAGACTTGTTGAGATGGCCCGATTTCAAACTGATCTGCCAAAATTTTTGTTACAGGAGTTTCGGGTTTAGTGGTCGAATTTTCTTTTGACTGCTCGCCGGTCTTCTGCCCATCTGCGCCGGCCTCGCTATTTGTCGCACCTGTACCATCTGTCTGTGGATGAGTAGCAGTGGTTGGAGTAACTTCCTTGCCGGGTGTGTCCGGGGTGGCTTTCTGCTTCTTTTTCTGAACAGGGACGACCTGACCTATCGCCGAATATGTAAGGGCTGGGAGTATCGAAGCCTGTAGCAGCGCAGCGAGAACATAGCAGGCCGTCAACTTCACGAATCTCGGCGAAAAAGTATTTGCGGTACGGAGAGATTCTTTCATTTAGCACCTTCTGAAGAACCGTGATATGAGGGAAGCCTGGACTCCTCTTGAAAAATTGCGATGAACCGTTAGAACAAGGTTTAAGTGATGTTAGAGAGTTGCCGCTTGCGCTAGTAAGGCTGTCAAGAAAAGTGCGCTCGTGAGCCAGCGTTCGGCACTAACTGGTTGTTACGCAAAGATTGATTGTGGTAATGCGACTATGGAGCGTGTTCTTTAAGGCCGTTGCGAGGGTAAAGCGCATTCCATGCTTGAGCGGGCGAAGATTACTTCTTAGCTGATTGTGATGTCAAGAGTTATTTTATCTTGTCTTGCAACATTCTCGCAGTGATGACGCCATCAAGATCCACTGCATCGGAAACTGCCTGATAAGCCGCACAAAAATCGTTTATTATAGCAATAGGCTCCATTGCATTAAAACCTGTTTGGAGATTATCTCTGAGGTTCTGTCTTGCTTATCTTTGATATGTGCTTTGCGCTAAAAACCAGCGTTTCTCTCCAGATATGCCATTGCGGAAACCTTAGTGTGCCAGTCAGAGAGGGTTTCGTATTCGAGAAATTTGACTTCGGAGCGGACAGGAGCGAAGGCCGTGCGCGCAATCTTATCGTTAAATTCTCTGCGGCGTGCGTTATCGGCGACGATGTAAAACTTGATGCGGAAATCTTCAAAGTCGCGAAACTTGAGCAGGGAGTTCTGAATGTCCGTCGAGTGCTCGACCTCGAAGAAGGAATTGGGCAACTTCCTCTCGTTGAACCACGACACGTCAACTGTTCGCGCGCGTCTCAACAGCGTGTCGTAAGTGAAGGGATGAAATTCCTGTAGCGTGGAGATGTCGGCCAGCTTACGTTTGAGGAACTGCTTGTTCTTGTCCTGACGCGGAATGAACGTCTGGTAGTTCTTGAGATTGCCGATCTCGATGAGCAGCCCCTGATAGTAACTGTGGTTGAACTCTTCGCTATGGAGAGGCCGCGCGTTAGCATCGAGACTGAGTTGCTTCAAGACCGTCTCGCGCTCGGAAGTGAGCGCCCAGAGTCCCGGCCTGATTTTGAAGAAATCTTTTTCGTAGATTTGGACGATGCGGCGGATGCTCGCGAACGGCGTTTTGGTTCCCCAGTGAGAGCCGTCTATTTTGGTGGCAGTGCGATAGAGATGTCCGAGCGTCGCGTACCCGCCGTTCTCGCGCATCGCCTGCATCACCGCTTCGTGTTGCTTCATCGTCGCCGCGCCTCACAATCGTAAAAACTTTGAGCGCGGGAAGTATAAACTATGCGGCGTGTTCTTTCCGCCCTTTAATGTCGAGGCGAAGCGAGCGGCGCAAAGCCCATTCAAGCTGCCCGTCTTTGGCGTGGTGAATGTTGATAAGGTATTTGACGACGTCGAATGCTTCACGCAAAGGGCGACGGGACTTGTGCCATCCACGTCCATCCGTGATCCAGATAAAACCTACGCCCGCCGCGTCGAGAGCCTTTTGTCTTCCAATGTAGTCGCGCGCAATCGCTTTCAACTTAGAGCCGCCTGAGCCGTAGTGATTAACTTCCATCACTGTGAACCGTCGCGGCGAATCAGTAGTCCAGAATGCCCAGTCCCATCTTTCATCGCGGAATGTTTCGGGAAGAATGCAGCGTTGCGATCTTAAAAAAGCATAGGTCGCTTCAGATTTAGATCGTATTGATGGAAGATTATTCAGCGATTGTTCTACGAAAGGCTGGATTGCTTTCACTCCGCAATTACCGCCGCGATTCTTACGCCCGTTCGTGTCCATCCCGACTTCAACACCTGTCACATAATCCGGCACGGATTTGATGCGTTCCAATAGTTCTGTCAGCCGCGATGAACAGAGAAAACGAACGTAGTGTTCTATCTCTGCCTGAGTGAGCGCGCCTGTCTTTTTCGGGAAGTCATACGTGATAACCTGCGCTTCGCTCGACTCGTCCATCAGTTGTACAGACTTGCGACAAGCCATCAACAGTGGCAGCGCCGTCACTACCTTTGGATAATCAACCAAGAGACGACGCGCGATCTTCTCTTTATCATTCGCGCCGCAGAGCGAGTTTAATAAGTGTAGTTCAGGACGGAATTCCTCAATCCTTTTGTAAATCTTGTCCCACCCGACGTAGTAGTCCGCATCAAAATAGCTTTCCAGCGTGCCGACGAATTTTTCAAAAGCAGCGTCAGCACAGGTAATGCCGTAATGAGTTTCGTAGAAGGAAAGGTTAGCCATCCGTAACCCCCCCCCCCCCCAACAGTTACAGACTCATCAAAGGCGAGGCTCTTTTGCTGGTCGCGTAACACAATCTCATCCTCCATACGTTTGCTTGCTAATTCGATATAAGCGGCGTCCATCTCGAAGCCGACGAAGCGGCGTTTGAGACGCGCGCTGACCGCGCCGGTCGTGCCGCTGCCGCAGAAGGGGTCGAGGACGAGTTCGTGCGGGTTCGTCGAGGCGCGGATGATGCGGTCGAGCAACGCTTCGGGTTTCTGCGTCGGGTGCTTGCCGTAACGCTTCTCGCGCGGGGCGGGCGGCTTGATGTGCCAGAGCGACTGCATCTGCTTGTCGCGGTTCTCGCGCTTCATCTCGGCGTAATGAAACGTGTGACGCGCTTTCGGGTCGCGCCGCGCCCAGATAATCGTCTCGGTCGCGTGCGTGAAGTAGCGGCACGAAAGATTGGGCGGCGGGTTGACCTTGTACCAGGCGATGTCGTTGAGGATTTTGTAGCCGAGCGTTTGCAGCGCGTACCCGACGCTGTGAATGTTGTGCGACGTGCCCGTCACTCACAGGCTGCCGTTCGGCTTGAGCAGGCGGCGACACTCTTCCAACCACACGAGATTGAACTTGTGCATCTCCTCGAACGTCGTCGCCTTGTCCCACACGCCCTTGTTGACGCTGACCATCTTGCCGTTCTGACACGTAATGCCGTCGTTCGAGAGAAAGTAAGGCGGGTCTGCGAAGATTAAATCGAAGATGCCGCTCTTGGCCTGACGCAAAAGCTCCAGCGCGTCGCCCTGATACAGACGCAGGCCGTGACTCGCATCTTCAAACACAGAACTTGGAACGGGGTGAGGCATCTGCGGCTCCGCTTCCCACAACATTTCTTCCGCGAATTGAGAATCAACGGGACGGGCTAAAGACATGAACCTCTCTTGCTGCACGCGCGCCTGGAACGACTCCGAAACGGGCACGATCTAAGATCGAAACGGCGTCGGCGTCAAGTCGCGAGAGATACGTGAGAGAGCGGCAAGCGATCTGTCCTCAACAGTTTAGGGTTAGCGGTCGGGTAGGAATCAAACAGTCGCGCGTCAGGATTACGCGATGAAGGGCAGGATGCGGCGGGGAGAGCTGAAGCGTGTCAGGCGGCGCGCACTTCGACATACTCGATGCTGGAAGAAGGCTCTGGAACAGGTTGACCGTCGGCGCGCAAGCCTTCGATGTGAAACTCGATGGCTTCTTGAATTAGCTCCAAGACTTCGGCTCTCGACTCGGCGACGGCAACACAGCCCGGCAAGTCCGGCACATGCGCGCCAAAGCTATTTTCACCTTCCTCGACAATGACGGCGTATCTCATCACATTTGCACCTCTCGCTTACTTTAAGGATGTAGCACACAGAGAGGCAATACGTGCTAGGCGGCAAGTAGCAGGGATTTTGGTAGTAGGTCAGTTTCAAAGATAGAAAAGAACAAGTCAGTCACGCAAAGACGCAAAGGTGCACAGCAGAGCGCATAGAGCTTGAGCGATGCTGTATCTTTCGTGCTTTCCTGGCCTCTTCCTGTGCGCCTTTGCGTGAGATTCTTGTTTCCCCCTGTCTCACCCCCCAATTTCATAACTGACCCACTCTACATTTGAATCAAGCAGGCTGCACGGTCTTCAAAGACTGCGCGATGATGGGCACGATGCGGCGCGGGACGGCGATGGCTTCTTTGATGTGGCGCGAGTGCGTGAAGTGGCCGGCGACGTAGAGGCCGGGAATGTTCGTCTCATAGGTCGCGGGGTCGTAGGCGGGAATGTCCGCGAGTCCGGCGCGCGTGATGCGGACGCCGGCATCACGCAGGAGCGTGAGGTCTGCGTCGCTGCCGATGAGGACGAAGACGGCGTCGTTGGCGAGAGTCTCCGACGCGCCAGCATCCGTCCCGACACGGACGAAGCCTGCGCCGATTTCTTCAATTTCCGTGAAGAGCAGGACGCGCAGATGCCCGGCTTCAATCTGTCTTTCGAGCGGCTCGCGTACCCAGTGTTTGATGCAGCCCTGCTTCGGGTCGCGGTTCTCCCAGTCCGCGCGCCAGATGGCGAGCGTGGCTCGCGCGCCGCCTTCGGCGAGAAAGAGCGCGGCCTCGGCGGCAGAGTTTCCGCCGCCGACGACGAGCGCGTCTTTACGGACATACGGGAAGGCTTCGATGAAGCGATGCGAAACTTTGGGCAGGTCTTCGCCCGGCGCATTCAGCCGGCGCGGGCGCGCCATCCCGCCGGTCGCGACGAGCACGCGCGCCGCCGCATATTTCGCGCGCGAGGTGTGGATGATGAAGCCAGCCGCCGCGCCGTCGCTGCCAGCACGCTCGATGCGTGTCGCGGCTTCTTCCGTGTTGATATGTAAATTTTCGTCGAGCGCGAAACGGACGTAGTAGTTAAGCAATTCCTCGCGCGTCGGTTTCTCGCGGCATGGTTTCAAAGTGCCCGCGCGTAATTCAAGCTCGTTCGTCGTCGAGAAGACGGTGAGGCCGACCGGATAATGATAGACGGTGTCGGCGATGAGTCCCTTTTCGATGACGAGATAGTTTAACTTTTCGCGCGCGGCGGCATCAGCGGCGGACAGACCGGCAGGCCCCGCGCCGATAATCAAGAGGTCAAGTTCCTTTACATGTTCAGGCATCTTCGTGTGCTTATCGTCGCACGCCCCGTTGCGATTTATCAACCGGCGCGTTTTGTCGAAAGGACTCCGCGCGTCTGTGTGTGAGTCTCGCGCGAAGTTGGATGGATGGTAGCAGCGCGCCGGAGTTCCGTTGTATAACTATGACGCACGCCGACTGACAAATTTATCCAAGCGGAGACGATATGACTTACTACGACAACGTGCTCGGACTCATCGGGCGGACGCCGCTCGTCAAACTCACACGTTTGACCGAAGGCATCAAGGCCACCGTGCTGGCGAAGATGGAAAACCTCAATCCGGGTTTCTCCGTCAAAGATCGCATCGGCGTCTCGATGATTGAGGCCGCCGAGCGCGAAGGCATCTTGAAACCCGGCGGAACCATCATCGAAGCCACGTCCGGCAACACGGGCATCGGCCTCGCGCTGGCCGCCGCCGTCAAAGGCTATCGCTGCATCTTCGTGATGACGGACAAGGCATCGGCTGAGAAAGTGCGTTACTTGAAGGCGCTCGGCGCGGATGTCGTCGTCGTGCCTGCTTCGGCGCGTCCCGGCACGCGCGACCACTACGTCGAGACCGCGCGGCGCATCCATCGCGAAACCTCGAACTCTTTTTACCCGGATCAATACTCGAATCCGAACAATCCGCTCGCGCACTATCGTACGACGGGGCCGGAGTTGTGGGAGCAGACCGAAGGCCGCATCACGCACTTCGTCTCCGGCATCGGCACGGGCGGGACGATTACCGGCACGGGGCGCTTTCTCAAAGAGCGTAACCCGAACATCAAAGTCATCGGCGCAGACCCTTACGGCTCGATTTTCAAGACGTACAAAGAGACCGGGCACACGCATGAAGTGACGCCGTACCTCGTCGAGGGCATCGGGCAGGAAATCGTCCCCGAAAACGTCCAGATGAAATACGTGGACGAGGTCATCAACATCACAGACGGCGAGTCGTTCGAGATGTCGCGACAACTCGGACGCCAGGAGGGAATTTTCTGCGGCGGCTCGACGGGCACGAATCTGACGGCGGCGCTGCGTGTCGCGCGCACGCTCGACGAGACCGGCCTCGTCGTCTTCATCGTCTGTGACACGGGCGAACATTATCTGTCGAAACATCACTCGGACGAGTGGCTCAAAGAGAAGCGACTGTTAGAGCCGCAGAAGATGACTGCGGGACTCATCAGCGCGACGAAGGGCACGAGCGCGCACACGGGACTCGTCGCCGTCGCGCCGCAGGATCGCATCTCGGAAGTGCTCGCCAAGATGGACGAACTCGGCTTCACTTACATGCCCGTCATCGAAGAGGGGCGCGCGGTCGGCGCGGTGCGCGAAAGCCGCGTGCTCGCCAAAGTGCTCGGCAAGCGCGAACTGCTCGACGCGCCCGTCAGCGAAGTGATGGACGAAAGTTTTCCCGTCGTGGATGTGGAGACCGGCTCGAACGAAGTGACCGGACATTTGCGCCGCAGCCCCGCCGTGCTCGTCGAAGAATACGGGCGCATCACGGGCATCATCACGCGCCACGACGTGCTCGACGTGACGGCGAACAATGGCGGCGGCTCGCGTTAAGCTCGTCTTTGATAAAACGTCGCGGTGAGTTCGTCTCCGAGTTGGCGCGTTTCTTCAGCGTCGAAGTCTTGCAGGAAATCAGTCGGCATGAATGTGTCCGCGCCTTCCACGTTGAGAGGCACGCGCGTCACAATCCAGCGGTCAATCTCCGCCGCGAACGATTGATAGACTTTCGCGCCGCCGATGATGAAGAGGTCGCACGACAGATACGTCTGCAACGAGAGGACGGAAAGTTTATCGCGCAGCACGACGAGCGATTCCTGCGCGGGAATCTCCACGCTCGTGCTGAGGACGATGTTGAGCCGGTTCTTGAGAGGCTTGCCCAACGTTGCCCAAGTCCGACGCCCCATCACGCAGGCGTGCCCCGTCGTCTGCTCCCTGAAAAATTTCAAGTCCGCAGAGTAATGCCACGGCAACGCGCCGCCCTTGCCGATGGCTCCCCGCCCGTCAATCGCCACGATACCGATGATCGCCATACTTTTTTAGACTCAACTTTTGTCTCGTCAATTTTCACACCGCGACGGGCGCTTCAATCTTGCCGTGCGATTCGTAGCCGGAGAGCTTGAGATGCTCGTAGTTGAATTTCAACAAACCTTCCAATCCACGCAGAGGCGCGTCTTCGTCTCTGATTTCCAGATGCGGCAGAGGCAGAGGCTCGCGCGCGAGTAGTTGCTCGACCTGCGCGAGATGGTTTTTGTAGATGTGATAATCGCCGAGCGTGTAGATGAACTCGCCCACTTCCAAGCCGCAGACGTGCGCGACCATGTGCGTCAGCAGGGCGTAGGAACTGATATTGAAGGGCACGCCGAGAAAGGCGTCAGCCGAGCGTTGATAGAGCTGGCAATGAAGCGTGCGCCCGCGCTCGACCTTAAATTGAAAGAGCGTGTGACACGGCGGCAAGTCAACTTCGTCGCAGACGCGCGGGTCCCAGCCAGTGACGAGCAGGCGACGACTGTTCGGGTTGCGCTCAATCTCGCGGATGAGACGCGCGATCTGGTCAACGCCGTCGCGCGCCGGATAATGTCCGCCGAAAGAACGCCAGAGATAACCATAGACGGGGCCGAGGTCGCCCTCCGCGCGCCCGAAGCGTCTGGTGTGCGCGAGGTCTGCCCACTCGCGCCAGATGTCCACGCCGCGCGCGCGCAAATTCGCTTCGTTCGTGTCGCCGGAGAGAAACCAGAACAATTCCTCGGCGATCCAGCGAAACGGCACGCGCTTCGTCGTCACGATGGGAAAGCCCGCGCGCAAATCGAAGCGCATCTGGTGGCCGAAGTGCGAGATTGTGCCGACGCCCGTGCGGTCTTCGTGCTCCGCTCCGTGCGCGAGGATTGACCTGAGTATGTTTTGATATTGTTCCATAGCTTGAGACAGGAGTCAGATATTAAAAGCGACGACGAGAATCTACAACCGCACGGACGTTGAAGGACAATGATGAATGCGGAATGATGAGTGATGAATGAAGACAGAGGCGCTCTTGATTTTATTCATCACTTATCACTCATCATTCATCATTCATCATTGCTGTTCTATCTCGCTGATCGCATTGTGCAGTGCGCGGCGTTCTAACAGCAGGCGCAAGAAGAGATGACGGCGACGGAAGAGCAGCAGAATGGCTTTGAACCAGCCGCGCATGTCGTAGAGATCTTCGAGCGAACGCAGAGCCGTATAACCGCAGATAATCGCGAGCGGAAAAGTTATGACGCCCGCGCGCCATCCCCACAAATAAAATGAGACTCCGCTGACGACCAGCCACGTCAACGGCATCAGGAGAATCGCGGCGAGAATCTTGACGGTCGCGCGCGCATCGTCCACGCCGTGCTGCGTGAAGACGCGCGCAAAGATGGTGCTGGCGAGATACGCGGGCAGATGCACAATCGCCCCGACGAGCGTGAGCGGAAATAAGAGAATAATCAGTGCGGAGCGGAGCAGGAAATGACGGAAGACATACCAACCTGAATGCTGCGTGAGCGACAGATTCTCCGGCGTGATGCCGATTCGACGCAACTCTTCTTCATAACTCAGCACGCGGCGGCGCAAGTTTTCAGTCTGCGCGGCAGAGTGCGGACGCGCGGATAACATGCCAGACATGAAGCGATGTAAAAAGTCGAAACGCGCGGCCAGTGTGCGTTCGATGTTGAGGCCTTCGTAGAGCGAAGAGAAAAGTTTTTCTGTCCGTGTCGCGACTTGCAACTGTTCTTCGGTGTCAGCATTGAGCGTCACGGCGCGCAGGGCATCCGTGATGCGCTCTGAAAGTTCTCTGACGGCGGGTCGTGGCGGCTCGCCGTTCTCGTCCAAAGCGACGGGCGCGACTTCAAACGGTTGACCGAAGCGCAACAGAGCCTCGCTGCGAAAAGTTGTCTTCGACGTGTAGTACAGCCCGACGGGAACGATCTTCAACGTCAACGTGCGCGCTGTCGTCGCTCCCGCTTCATCCAGCGACAGCGCGCCGAGTGCGATGCGCGCCGCACCGGTTTTGACCGGCATTAGATGCGGCTCGTTGTGCGAGATTCCTTCCGGGAAGAGTGCGATGCAACGCCCGCGTCTGAGCAGTTCGTGACAGGCTTTGAAGGTCAGGGGATTGAGCGTCATGTCCGCGCCTTCGTCTATGCGGCGATAGACGGACAACGCCTCGACCGTGCGAAGCAGCCATCCGGCGACGGGCGTTTGAAAGAGCGTTGACTTGGCGAGAAACGAGATGCGGCGCGGCATGGCGCAGAAGACGAGCGCGGGGTCAATCAGTCCGTTCGGGTGATTGAGGACGAAGATCAATGCATCTGTTGACGGCACGAGTTCCGCGCCGCTCGTCTCGATGCGACGAAAAAACAGACGCAGCGCGATGCTGAACACGGCCTGCACGAACTGGCTCGCCAGCGTGCCTTTGCGACGTAACAGCATGTCGCCGAGTCGGAGAATTCTCACGTCGTCGGGCATCTGCGGATTATAGTCGCAAACGGCAGGGCAGGCATTCGAGACTAAGATGGCGGATGATTATCCCGTGCGGCTGGAGAGAGGAATTTTTCAACTGTGGTAAATTCTGTCGCCACTCATCGGCTGTGTGATGATGAAAAGAGATCGCCGGACGCTCGTGTCCATTGCAATTGTGACAGCAGCGAGGGTTGGCTCGCGCGGAAACATTCTTGACTTTTGAGGCGTGTGTAATAGATTGACGGTGCGGCGAAAATCATGCGGGATGGAAGCGCGCCGCTCGAAGTTATGACGTTTGATGACGGGACGCTGATCGGCAATTACATCATCCGCGCGAAAATCGGCGCGGGCGGGATGGGCGATGTCTATGAGGCGGAAGACCAACGCCTGCTGCGTAAGGTCGCTATCAAGTTCATCAAGCGGCAGGAGCAGGACGCGACGGAAGGCGCGGGCAAGCGTTTTCTGCAAGAAGCGCGCATGGCCTCGCAGATTAATCATCCCAACATCGTCACGATTCACGAAATCTGCGAGACCGACGAGCACACCTACATCGTGATGGAGTTCGTGCGCGGGCGAAATTTGCGGAGTCTCATTCGCTCCGGCCATCTCGCCTACGAAGCCGCGCTCGACGCCGCCATCCAGACCGCAGACGCCATCGCCGAAGCGCACGCGCACGGCATCATCCATCGCGACATCAAGCCTGAGAACATCATCATCAACGAGCGCGGGCGCGTGAAACTGCTCGACTTCGGGCTGGCGAAATCCCTTGAAGCATCGCACCCTTATGCGGGCGACATGGCGACGACCGCCGCCAACATCGAACACCTGACGGATTCGGGCGTCGTCGTCGGAACCATTCCCTACATGTCGCCCGAACAAATTCGCAAAGAGCTTCCGCTCGATCAGGCGACGGACGTTTTCTCTTTCGGCATCGTGCTCCATGAAATGCTGACCGGTCTGCATCCCTTTCAGGGCGACAATGTTTTCGTCATCGGCGCGGCCATCCTGAGCGACGAGCCGGTCAGGACAGACAAACTCAATCCCAAACTGCCCGATGAGACGGCGAGTCTCTTCAAGCGTTTGTTGGAAAAGGACAGACGCAAGCGCGCCGCTTCGTTCGTCGAAATCAAAAAAGAGTTGGAGTCGCTCAGAGAACAACTCGGACGGCGCGACAGCACGGACAGCGATCTTCTCGCGCAGACCTTGAAGCTTGGATTTAACGCCGAAGATCAGAGGCACGCGCCCGCCTCCACGCCACAGGCGCAAGCTTCCTCAACGCACGCGCAAGCTTCATCAACGCAAGGCGCGTCGAAGTCGGCGCATTCGTGGTCGCGCACGCTCGTCGGGACGCCGACCGTCCTCGTGCTGCCGTTCGAGGCCGTCGGCTCTTCGGACGAAGTTTCCTTCATCGGCATCGGGCTGGCCTCCGTCATCACGACCGATCTGGCGAAAATCGGCGGCCTCTCCGTCATCTCGAAAACGGCGGGCGCGGGCCGTCTCAACGAGACGGGAAAGGGCGCGCGCGATCAGGCGCGTGAACTCGGCGCGAACCTCATCCTCGAAGGCGAGGTGATGCGGGCGGGCGGACGTCTGAGAATCACCGCGCGCTTGATTGATGTCGGAAGCGGGCACGCCATCTGGGGCGAGCAGTATCGCGGCGAAGAGTCGGAGTTGTTCGAGATACAGGACAAGGTCTGCGAAAGCATCGCGGCGGAACTTCAAGTCAACGTCTCGCGCGAAGTGCGCGAACAACTCGCGCAACCCGCCACCATCAACCTCGATGCCTTCGAGTTGTACTCGAAAGGCCGCGCCTTCCTCGACCGCCACGACCACGAAGGCAACATAGATTTCGCCATCGGGATGTTCGAGGACGCGCTCAAGCTCGACGCCAATTTCGCGCTCGCGCACGCCGGACTCGGCGAAGCCTACTGGATGAAATACAAAGCCACGAAGGATCAGGTCTGGGTCAAACGCGCCGAGTCGGCGAGCGACCGCGCGCTCGTGCTTGATCCCAATCAGCCGCAGGTGCATATCGCGCTCGGCATCGTCTATTACGGAAGCGGGGCGATTGAGAACGCCGTTGAAGAGTTCGAGGGCGCAGTGCGGCTGCAACCGCTCAACGACAATCCTTATCGCTGGCTCGGCCAGTGCCACGTCAAGACGGGTGAGATGGAGCGCGCGAAGGAGTGTTTCGAGAAGGCCGTCGCCATTCGTCCCGGCTACTGGGATAATTACAACTGGCTGGGGATTTATTATTACACCATCGGCAGCTACTCGAAGGCGGCGGAACAGTTTCGGCGTGTGATTAAAATCCAGCCGGATAATTATCAGGGCTATAACAATCTCGGCGGCATTTATTATTTGCTCGGTCGCTACGAAGATTCCGTCGCCATGTATCGTCGCGCTATCGAGATACACCCTGCGGCGAGCACCTACGACAATCTGGGGACGAGCTACTTTTATCTCGAACGTTTTGATGAATCTATCGAAGCGTATCGTCAGGCTATCGAGCTTCGCCCGCGCAACGAATTGCCGTACCGCAATCTCGGCGACGCGCTCTTACGCACAGGCAATGAGGTTGCGGCGCGAGAACAGTATGAGTTGGCGCTCGATAAACTAGCCACAGCTCTCAGCGTGAATCCGCATGACGCGCAACTCATCGGGCGTTTGGCCGTCTGTCAGGCCAAGCTTCAACGTGAGCGTGAAGCCCTCGCGAGTATCAAGCAGGCCGCCGACATTGAGCCGCAAAACACCACGCTCATGTATCAACAGGCCGTCGTCCACGCCCTGACAAATCATCACGCGGAAGCTCTCGACAGCCTCCGCACTGCGCTCTCGCATGGTTACAGCCAGACAGAAGCGGAGCGCGACCCGGACTTCGCCGCGCTCCGCGAGATGGAAGAGTACAGGTCAATCTTCGCCCGCCCGCAAAAAGACGACGCGCACTCTCCGCCGGCCTAAGAATTTCAACGCCTTTGAAGATGTGCGCGCCAGTCTTCTATGTCAGACACAACTCACTTCGTCAATCAACGATCTCGACCTGCGGGTCGAGCGGCGGAAGGCCGGGCAGCGGCTTGCCGTCCGTCCCGTTGACGATGACCGAATATTTATAAGTTCCGTTGGCATTCTTCGCCTTGCGTACCTGCGAGTCTTTGGTTTCGCCGGCCTTCGTAGGGCCTTTCGCGACAAACGGCGTCCCGTCAAACGGGTCTGTCGTCTTGAACGGCATCGTCACGTCGCCGATGTCCTCGTCGAGATTGTTGATGACGATGAAGCGCAGCTTCTGCCTGTTTTTCTTCACCTTGATCGTTGATTGCGTGACGAGAATTTCCTTCGTCGTCCCGTCCGCTTTGTACTGAATAATCACGGCCACGCCCTTATCATCCTTATCAACTGCCGTGATGCCCGCGTTGACGTTGGTGTTGACGGGCGCGTTGATGTTGACGCTTTGATTGATGTTAGAGCCGGCATTCTGATTCACACCGTTGTTGACGTTATTGCCGGATGGCTGGCAGGCGGTCGCCATGCCACTGACCAGTGCGACTAATAAGAACAGAAACTTTTTCATTGACGATTTCCTCTCATGTGACGGACGTTCTTGACTGAGCCGAATCTCGCGGATGTGTGACGGGGGTTTGTCTGAAACCCGTTTGAGAAAGCGCCCGGATTCTAGGTGAAGACGATGCGGCTTGTCCATAGAAAATATTAAAGGCTGCATTGAACGTCCAAGCAGCGTCAATCCATGCTTGACTCGCGCGCCATTCGTAACAATAGTGGTTACAAAACTTGTCTTGAGGCTTGACGAAAATCATCACAGTACATGCCGCTTCTGCGAGAGGAAGACACGCCATGATTGAACGGAGACCCGCCGGAGAGCGCGGGCAGACGCAGGCTGACTGGCTCGACAGCCGCCACACTTTTTCCTTCAACCGTTATTACGATCCGCGCCACATGGGATACAGCGACCTGCGCGTCATCAACGAGGACTTCGTCGCGCCCGCGATGGGCTTCGGCGCGCACTCGCACCGCGACATGGAAATTATCACTTACGTCCTTGCAGGCGCGCTTGAGCACAAGGACAGTATCGGTAACCATTCCGCGATACGCCCCGGCGAAGTGCAGCGCATGAGCGCGGGCACGGGCGTCACGCACAGCGAGTTCAATTCTTCCACTTCAGAGCAAACACATTTGCTGCAAATCTGGATTTTGCCGGAGCGCGAGGGGTTAGAGCCAGGTTACGAGCAGCGAGAATTTTCACCGGAGGGGCGTGAAGGGAAATGGCGTCTGCTCGCATCGCGCGCGGGCCGCGAAGGCTCTGTGACGGTGCATCAGGACGTTGAACTCTACGACGCCGCGCTCGATGCGAAAAGTGAAATTGTTTATGAACTTGTGCCGGGGCGTTTCGTGTGGCTGCAAATTTTGAAAGGCGCAGTGACCATCAACAGCGTAGTTTTCAAGGCGGGTGATGGCGCGGCAGTCAGTGAGGAAAAACAAATTTCGATTCGTGCCGACGAGCGCGCGGAACTGCTTCTTTTCAACCTCAAGTCGTGAGCGTTTCGCCGGGTGTGAAAGTTATCTGAGTGAAAACCAGAAGCCTGAGACTCTTTGAATCTCAGGCTTCTTGTTTTCGGCAAAAGAAAAAGTGTGGAACCTCGTGGATAAAAAAGGCACGGCAGTTACTTGCGCTTTTTGCCTCCGACGGTCAACAGGGTGCGTAATTTCATACGAGCCTTGTGCAGTTGCGACTTCGACGTGCCGACAGAGCATCCCAACAACCTCGCCACCTCTTCGTGCTCGTGCCCCTCCACATCATGCAACACAAACACCGAGCGATAACCGGGCGGAAGTTGCCCCACCGCCTTATCCAGAGCAATGCGGTCAACCACAGGCATCCGTGCCGGGTCTTCCGTCCCACGCACAATCTGCACCGGAGTCTCGCCGTCGTCTGTGGTCTGCTCCATCTTCACGCCGCGCTTGCGAAAGTGCATCAAGACTTGATTGACCGTT
>CAXSFM010000012.1:0-147480 GCA_964236735.1 uncultured Pyrinomonadaceae bacterium | reverse complement strand
CACACGGAGTCTCTCATGTACGTTGAACGTGGGCGCAGGTGATGCCGGGCGTTAGGCATCTTTCGCCGTCGAAGCCTCGAAATCACTGATGGTATACTGCGCCCATGGAATTCGAGTGGGATGAGGAAAAGGCAACAGCTAATCTTGCGAAGCACGGAGTCTCGTTTGAAGAGGCGAAGACCGTCTTCGATGATCCGCTGTACGTTGATTTTTACGATCCCGACCATTCCTTCGACGAGCATCGCTATATTATCATCGGGGAGTCGCAGCAGAGCCGGTGGCTAATCGTCTCGTACACGGAACGAGGCGATTCAGCTCGGTTGATAAGTGCCAGAGAAGTAACCAGAAGCGAGCGAGAAACATATGAAGAAGGTTGAAACAGAAATGAATGATGAACTTCGCCCGGAGTATGATTTGCGAAACTTGCGCGTGAGAAAGCTAGGGCTTGGGCGAAAGAGTTTCGGCGGAGTGATCCGTTTAGAGCCTGATGTAGCGGAAGTGTTTCCAGATGCCGAGGCAGTGAATGAGGCGTTGCGATTTCTGATCAGAGTAACCAAAGAGAATCAGCCTGCCTCTAGCTCCAAAGGCGATGCCTAACAACGGCATGCACCCGACCGCGAATAGCGCGGCCTTCATCCGCAAGACTTGAATGCTTGTTTAGTCGTGTGCGCGGCGGGTGATGCCGGGCGTTCGGCGTTTCGTGGTGAAATCAAACGTCTTGCTCTTTGAAACAAGAAAAACAAACGGCGTGTTTTCTTAAACATCTTCACTTTATTGAGCGTGTTTATCTCGACGTGCTAAACTTACGTGAAATGGAGGCAACAACATTATGGAATTTACTTTAACTGCTGTGTTTCAAAAAGTGCCTGAAGGCTACATCGGATACGTCGAAGAATTGCCCGGAGCAAATACGCAAGGCGACACTTTAGAAGAAGCCCGCGAAAACCTGAAAGAAGCAATCGCGCTCGTGTTGGAAGCAAATCGTGAACTTGCTGAAGAAACACTTATCGGCGTGGAAGTGATTCGTGAGCCGTTGTTGATGGCAGCCGTATGAAACGCCGCGACTTGATTCGACATTTGGAAGCGCACGGTTGCGAAATGTTGCGTGAAGGCGGCAATCATACGGTTTACGTTAATCGCGCCAGAAGAAAAACAACGGCAGTTCCGCGCCATCGAGATACGGGAGGATTTGGTCGCTATCTTGAAGCGAGCTGGCCATGAGACCTGCTTATCGGTGGTTGATTGCTTTCCCATAGCTGACACGTTAGCTGAACGCCTCTCCTTTGCTGGTTCTAACTTTGATGCTGTGGTTGTTCTTATTTCTCAAGTGACAAACGAAGCGCACTGGGTTCTTCGGGAAGTTGGAGTGCAGAGGAGCATGATTGATGGGGGCAAGGGGCGAGGAATGTTCATGTTGCTTTTCATGGGAGAAGCTCAAGTGCCAGAGTGGATGCCCTCAGAGTCGTATGTAGACTTTCGACGCTTTGCTACAAAGGATGAAGCATATGCACAACTGCTCTCCTCAATCGCGTGCGCCCAACAAGTCATTCAACCCGACCGCGAATAGCGTTGCTTTCATCTACTTCAACTCGCCATCGGCAGATCATCGAAAAGTGATGGCTGCTGTTTCTCGTTCTTCGGTTTGAGTCTCATTGGGCAGGCGCTCATCCAGCCACTCGATCAACTACGTGCTGCTCCATCACGCGCCGCTTCGTGTTGTTTTTGCGCGCCACATATTCCAGACCATCCAGAACAGCGCCGGCGTCAACGCCGCCCATGCGCTCCCATTGGGACGCCGAGACGTTCGAGTAATGCCACACTACGCCGGGAGCGAATTCGACGGCCAGAGTCTCCGTTTCAAGGTCATAGCCGAGGCTGAGAAAACGGCTGTTATGTGTCACACGTTGCATCTTGATAGTCATTGAAACCAATTCTCCATTTACGGTCGTGCATTGGTAGAAGCGTCCTCTACCGGGTCGCTGTTCGTGTACGAGTGCGAGCGGCCTTTGTTGAAGCGACCGCCGTCGCCAAAGCCGCCGCGTTTGTAAGTCTGAACACCGATGCCGAGGATGGACGGCGATGCTTTCAGCGCGCCCCACGCGCCCGAGTCTTTCCAGCCTTCGTACAAATCAGACACCACGAACGGGACGGCCATCTGTGCGGCGCGTCTCTTCCATTCCACAGGCTGGCCGCTGTAATCCTTGCCGGTCACCACGTCCACCGCGTAGGAGGGCAGCGGCCCCAACTTCGAGCGCATGAAGCGCATGGTAATTGCCGTCGGCGTCCACTTCGGATCAACCTTCTGCCCCTTCGCTTCACGCGCGAACGCATCCGTCATCTGCGCCATGTAGCGCACGGCTTGCAACTTGCCCGCGCCAACATCGAGGTGAGTGTTGCCGACGACGATCTTCCCGAAGTTGGCATTACGCGGATCAATCGAGGTGTGCGCGCCCGCCAGAGCAGCCAGCCCGACCGTCGCCGACACGGTGGCCGTCGAGCGCATCATTTCTCTAACCGCGATGCGCCGGGCGGCAGGGGTCATCTTCATGTAAAAGACGGGATTCAAAACTTGGAAGCGTGAGGCCGTCAGGCGCGGAGAAAACACCGGGACGTTGAGGATAGGTGCGAGCGCGTCAACCAACTTTCCTTCGCCGCATCCAGTCGCACGGTTGATCCAGTGCGCGATGTCGGAGAAGGCCTTTTCATCATGGACACCGGCAGCGCGCAATTCAGCCGCGTACATCTCGAACGACTTGACGCGCACGGTGTCGAGCGCGGCAGAGTACGCCCGGTCGGATTGTTTGACGATGGGCAGCTTGTCCGACCACGGCGACGAAAACACCTCTTCAGGTGCGGAGCCTCGCACGCTCGAAAGATACAGCCCGGAGTCTCGCATTAAAGGGTAGTCACCGTGATTAAGAATCGCATCCTTGAGCGCGTCCGCAGCGTCTTGCGAGGCGAAGGCTTTAACCTGATTCTCCATCACATCACGGATGAATGATGGATGTGCAGCTAATGAAATTAAACCTTGCCGCAGCGTCGCCGACAAATCCGCCGACGCCTGCACGCTCTTCGGGAGGTTGTAAGCGTTGACGAACTGGCGAGCCGCGCGCCGCGCAAGAGAAGGTTTCGTGTAGGGGAACTTCTCATCTGCCGGAACAGAGTCAATAACTTGGTCGAGCGCATCAGCAGGCGCATCAGCTTCGACAGGCGCGGACGGCGTTCGTGCTTCCTCAATCGCAGCTTGCACGTCGCGCAAATATGCCGCTTCGTCGTGCGCGCGTGCGGCCTCTTCCGCGTGCGTCTGTCTGTAATCGTCAGGCAGATCAGCGCGCCCCGCTTCGGCCTCAAACGACGCAGCTCGTTCTTCTGCGTTCTGGAGCGAGTGCGCCACGTACTCATCGAGCTTTGGATACTTCGCCAATGCTTCGTGCACTGTCATGCCCATGATGCGCGGGAGCGTTTTAACTTCCGTGACTTCACCCGTCGCCGTGTTCACATGAGACAGATTGCCCACTTCATCTTTCAACGTCACGAGCAAACCGTCCGCAGCCTTTGTGCCGGTCGTCGCCGCGCGTTCGATGTCGAGCACGCGCCCACCTCGATTGAAGAATTCCGTGAGACGAACGCCTCCGCCCATCGCTTCGGCCAGTTGCGCGCCCGCGCGCGTGCCCTTGAGAGCTTCCATGCCAGCTTTGCCAGCGCCAGCCAGCACGAGGTTAGACGGAGAGGTCAGAGCCTCGGTGATGCCGCCCGCCAGCGAATCAAAGCCCGTCGCTTTGAGCGTCGCATTGTTTCGCACGGCGGAAGCTACGGGATTATGCGCGTCGGCGGGCGTCTCGCCTTTGAGCGCGTCATAACCGGCGGAGTGGGCTTGCGCGTCGAAAGGATTTGTTATCGCTTCGAGCTTGTTGATGATGCCCGGACGATTGACTCTCGACCACACGCTTGCATCAACAGCGGAGAAAGGACGCGACACGACATCAGCCACTTTCGCCGCGCCGTGAACGACGGGCAGACAAGCGTCCAAAGCCTTCTCGCCGAAACTCTCTTGAGAGCCGTAGAGCCATTCACCGAACTTGTCAGCGGCTGGCAGACTCGCCATGTAGTCGTCGCGCAACTTCTTAAAAATTGGTAGTTGAGCGGAGACGCGCAAACTTCGTTTCTCGAAATCGTAATGCGGCGAGCCGTCGTAAATCAGATCAGCGGGCTGCACGGGTTTGCCGTTCTGGTTGAAGTGCAGTTGTTCGGCGTGTGCATCGAGCCACTTCCGCGTATAGCCTTCGGGGATGTCATTCGTCTGTGCATATTGCAGCACGCCCGCGCGCACCGCGCCCTTATCATCCACTTGCGACCAATCACGCGCGCCGGCGGGCAGATGCACATCAAAGATGAGGCGCGCATCGGCGTTGTTAGATTCCGAGTTAATCAAGTCGCGTTGTTGTCGGCCTGCGTATGTTTCAAGGTTCGGTTGAGCAGGAAGAGAAAGACGCGGCAGCGTGTGCGGATCAGAAGGCAGCGCGCTCTGTTGATAGCGAGGCGCGCTCGTCGTCGTCAGCACGTCATCATCAGCGGCAGTTCGGACGACAGGCACGGTGTCGAGCAGCTTGTCGAGGTCATCGGCAGACGCGGCGGCCGGAACCGCATCGAGAACTTTGTCGAGGTCATCACCGCTGGCGACAGGAGCAGCGGTGCGCGCCTCAAGATGATAGTGCGGCCCCGACCATTCGCTTTGTCCCGGCGGACGTGTGCGCTCATCTCTCGCCACAAAGCCCGCAGCACGCGCCGCCTCATCGAGCGCGGCGATTTGTTCGGGCGTCTTGTCGCGCTTCCTGACATCAACAGCACGCGCGGCGTAGTGCGCCGAGCCGGAGTTGTATCGTCCGCCCGTCGGCGAGGTGACGTGAAAGCCTTGCCCTTCGGCGAAGCCTTCGAGCGTGCGCCAGTCCGACGACAGCGCAGCAGGAGAAGCGGCGGCACGGACGCGCGGAGCAGCAGCAGCAGCCAAACGCGGCGCGCGTGGCACGCTGATGCCGCTCACCGCCGGCGCGGACGTAGCCGGAACACCGTCGAGTAATTTGTCGAGTGCATCGGGCATAAAGTTATTACCTCAACAGACCGGCGCGGCGCGCGGCCTCGATTGCCGCATCTTCGTTTCTACCTTTCGCGCGAGCGCGTGAGCGAATCTCATCAACGCTATACTTCGCGCCACTGGCCGCAGGAGCAGCAGCGCACCTTGCCCGTCATCGGCACAACAGGCGCGACGTAGGCGGGCGCGGCGGGTACTGTGAATCCCGGTTGCGGCGACTCCGGGGCGAGATGAGCGGCAGCAGCGGAAAGAACGTCGTGCGTCGAAACGGGACGACCTTCGGCTTGCGCTTGAGCATCTGCGTTCGCCTTGGACTGTGCGATCACCGCGACGGCGCGTTGCAGGAGCCCGCGCCGGCATCGTCTGAGCGTCTTGGCGGATCGCCGCGCGCGTGTCGGGAGCGTTCGTTGTGGACAACGACGGTACGACCGGAAGAACAACATCGGCGGGCGGCGTCATCATGTCATCGCGCAGGCGAGGCACAGACGGCACGGAGATGGCGGGCGCATCCGGGGAGGTTGCGCGGCGCTTTCTAATCAAGCCTTCAACATTTGCGGACATAAGTTTCTCCTTACCCGGCGATCAGACGGATTCACATTCAGACTTCAAAATTGCAGCACGCCTTCGGGCCGCAGAATAAAACCCAACGCTGAGACGAAGCGACGGCGACATCAGCGCGAACTGCCGAGGATCATCCGTCGCCATGCGCTCGATCCGGTCGAGAAACGCATTCTGCTCGAATGGAGCATCACCGTTGGCTGCCCGTTCCTGCGCTTCCAGATTCGTTATGTCCTCAAACTTCATGCTATTTCAACTTGCAGAGCATGTCCGCGTAATACAGATAAGAAGAACGCGGACATGCCCGATGGCGCTTCCATCTTTAACCGGTCTTGTGTGCCAGTTGTGTGCAAACCTGTTCACAACAGATGGAAAACTAAGTGGCGCGTGAGAGCGTTTTGCTGGGGGTTTTGCCTCCTGTACATTCCCACGCGCCACAGGTTAAAGTCAGGTAAAATGAGCATTCTCATCATTGATAACTACGATTCGTTTACTTACAACCTCGTCCAATACTTCGGTGAGTTGGGCGAGGCGGTACGTGTGTGCCGCAACGACGAGGTGACGTTCGATGAAATTGAATATAAGTTGAAGCCGGAGCGAATCGTCATCTCGCCGGGGCCGGGGACGCCGCAGGAAGCAGGCATTTCTCTGTCTTTGATTGAACGTTTCGCGGGGCGCGTGCCGATCCTCGGCGTGTGTCTGGGACATCAGGCCATCGGCGAAGTTTTCGGCGGTCGAGTGGTGCGCGCGCCCGTCCCCGTCCACGGCAAGCCGGCGGAGATTTGTCACGACGGCAGGACGATTTTCGATGGACTCGAATATCGCTTCAAGGCCGGGCGTTATCACTCGCTGATCGTGGAGCGCGAGACTTTGCCCGGCTGTCTCGAAGTCTCCGCGACAACTCCCGACGGCATCATCATGGGCATGAGACACCGCGAGATGAAAATAGAGGGCGTCCAGTTTCATCCCGAATCAATCCTCACGACGGAAGGGAAAGCTCTCCTCTCGAATTTTTTGAGGATGTAAAAGTTTCTCGTATGAGCGACGATTCGACACGGCATTCGATGCGCCCGGCGTGGCTTGTGCCAAACCTCGCGCGCAGGGATGAGCCTACGGCGAACGCGCCTCTGCGGAAATTTCTGCGGCGTTTGATGCAGGGCGAGAATCTGAGCCGAGACGAAGCGGGCGCGCTGCTCGACGCGCTGCTCGATGCGGAAGCGACCGACGCGCAAATCGGCGCGACGCTCACGGCCCTGGCCTTGAAGGGCGAGACGGTTGAAGAGTTGGCGGGCATGGCTTCCGCGATGCGCGCCCGCGCCGTGCGGGTCACAGCCTGTCACGAATGCTTCATAGATACGGCGGGCACGGGTTCGAGCGCGGCGAAGACTTTCAACGTCTCGACCGCCGCCGCGTTCGTCATCGCCGGCGCGGGATTGTCTGTGGCGAAACACGGGAGCCGCGCGGCGACGAGCCGTTCAGGCAGCGCGGACGTTTTGAGCGCGCTCGGCGTCAACGTCAGCGCTATCGCGTCCGTGATGGAAAATTGTTTGAACGACATCGGCATCTGTTTCATGTTCGCGCCGCTCTATCACGGTGCGACTGCGCGCGTCGCGGGTGTGAGACGTGAACTCGGCGTTCACACGACATTCAACCTGCTCGGCCCCCTGACCAACCCGGCGGGTGCGCCGAGACAGATTATCGGCGTATGGCATCCCGCGCTCGTGGAGTTGGTGGCGCGCACGCTGGCCGCGCTCGGCACGGAGCGCGCGTGGGTCGTGCATGGGCGCGACGGGCTGGACGAAATCACTGTGGCTGACAAGACGCTCGTCGCGGAAGTCTCAGGCGGCGATGTGCGTCTCTTTGAAATTGCGCCGGAGAGTTTTGGACTCGAAACTTCATCGCTTGAGAATTTGCGCGGCGGCGATGCTGAAGCCAACGCGCGTATCATCCGGCAAATATTCTCCGGTGAAAGACGGGATGCAGGACGTTCGCTCGTCATCGCCAACGCCGCCGCTGCGCTCTACGTCGGCGGGATAGCCGACACACTTCTCGATGCGGCGAAGTTGGCTGAACAGAGCATCGAGAGCGGAGCGGCGCACGCGAAACTTGAGCAACTAATCGGCGCAACGGCAACAAGATGATAACGACGGCGCAAAATTTTCTGTCTGAGATTATCGCGTGCAAAAGAAAGAGGCTCGCGGAGGCTAAACGCCTGCGACCGCTTGAAGAGTTGCGCGCGCAGGCGCTACGGGTGAGGCGAGACAGACAGCCGCACGCTTTTCTGGCTGCGCTCGAAGCGCGAGACACACTCGTCAAGATTATCGCTGAATACAAACGCGCCTCGCCGTCGAAGGGTGTGATCCGCGCCGACCTGTCGCCGGTTGACGTGGCGCGTGCGTACAAGACGGGCGGCGCGGCGGCGATGTCCGTTTTGACCGAAGAGGATTATTTTCAAGGATCGCTCGATGATTTGAAGTCTGTCAGCGATGCCGTGACGCTTCCTTTGCTCCGAAAAGATTTTATCTTCGACGAGTATCAAATTTATGAAGCCGCGAGCGCGGGCGCATCCGCCGTGCTCCTGATTTCGGCTGTGCTCGATGATAAGACGTTGTCAGATTTGCATCAGTTAACGGAAGAGACGCTCGGTATGGATGCCTTGCTCGAAGTCCACACGGAGGGAGAAATGGCGCGCGCAGCTTCTTCCGGCGCGAAGATTATCGGGGTCAATAATCGAGACTTACAGACGTTTGCAGTCTCGCTCGAAACTTCCATCCGTCTCGCGCGACACGCGCCCGCGCAAGCTCTGCTCGTCAGCGAAAGCGGACTGGGAAGGCGCGAGGACATCGTCAAATTGCAGTCGCACGGCTATCGAGCATTTTTAATCGGCGAGACGCTGATGCGCTCCCGTCATCCGTCCGAAACGCTGAGGGAACTTATCTCGCCCGCGCGGTAAATCGAACTCCAAAGATGTGGCACGTAAAAATCTGCGGAATCACAAATCTTGAAGACGCGCGGGCGGCGGTTGACTATGGCGCGAGCGCGCTCGGCTTTAATTTCTATCCGAAAAGTCCGCGCTACATTGAGCCGGAAGCGGCGCGTGCGATTGTCAACGCACTGTCACACGCCGCGTTGTGCGTGGGCGTCTTCGTCAATGAAAAGACCATGCAGGATGTGGCGCGCATCGCGGAAGCATCGGGCGCGAGCGCGGTTCAATTGCATGGTGATGAGGAACCGGAATACTGTCGCGAGTTGAAAGCGAGCGGCTTGAATGTCATCAAGGCTCTGCGTGTCGGCGCGAATTATTCGCCGGAGACAGCCCTCGCTTATGATGTTGACGCCGTCCTGCTCGACGCATTTTCGCCACACGAGAGAGGCGGCACGGGCCACACTTTTGACTGGTCGCAGGCCAGACAAACGCGCGAGTTGATTCCGAGACTTTATCTCGCGGGCGGATTGACGCCGGATAACGTGTGCGAAGCGATTAACGTCGTGCGCCCGTTCGGCGTGGACGTGTGCAGCGGCGTCGAACGCGAGCCGGGACGGAAAGACCTGAAGACTTTGAAGCGATTTATGGAAGCTGTGGGCAAGGCTGGAAGTTAAACCTTGACGCCGCCATACCTCTATCGGTTATCCTGTCAGCAACTCGGAGAGAGTTGAAATTTATGCAAGAAGCGATTGCCCCCACTCTTTCATCTCACCGTTCTTCAAGCCAAAGATAGGGATTTTGCACGCTGAACAACCGATGAGCGCAACTGCTCGGACAAACGATAAACCGCGTGCACAGGCGCGCGAGCAGGGAAGAATTCTGCTCATCACCGACGACCCTTCGGTGAACGCCGTTTGCGTCGCCCGGCTCGAAGCGGGAGGTTTCTTCGTCGCTCAAACTGCGGGCGGCGCGAAAGCTCTGATCGCCCTGCAACGCGCGCGCCCGCACGTCGTCATCACGAGCGCGAATCTCAAGGGCGTGACCGCGTCCGAGTTGGCGCGCTCGCTCTCGGAAGCGCAGGACGCCGTCCCGTTCATACTCGTCGGCGATGAACCCGCCACCCTCAGTCGTCGTGAAGATGCCATCAAGTCCGGCGCGTTCGATTATTTGCAATTGCCCGCCGAAACATCGCTGCTCATCTTGCGCGCGTCGCAACTTGTCACACACAAGTTGATGATTGACCGCCTGCGAGCCGAAGCGGATTGCGATTACCTGACAGGTCTGTCGAACCGCCGCCGTTTTCGTAAAGCGCTCGGACAGGAACTTGAGAGATGGCGACGTTATCAAATACCTTGCGCCCTACTTTTGCTCGACGTTGATCATCTGAAAAAAGTTAACGACGCGCATGGTCATCCGGCGGGCGACCGTGTGATTCGCGCAGTCGGCGAGTCGCTCATCGCGATGTCTCGCGACAACGATACGGCGGCGCGTCTCGGCGGCGAAGAGTTCGCTTTGTTGCTGGCCGGAGTGGATCACGAAAAAGCCTTTCTCGTCGCGGAAAGATTACGCACCGAAATGTCTGCGCGAGACATTGAAGGCGTCGGCACGGTGACGATCAGTCTCGGCGTCGCGGCCTGCCCGGTACACGCGCGGACTGAGCGCGAACTTTTCTCCGCCAGCGACACTTCGCTCTATCAAGCCAAGCGCGACGGTCGAGACAGAACCGTCGTCGCAAACTTGATGGCACATTCCCAGAATTTGAAGCCCGCCGGGAAAACAATTGGCGAACTGCATTGATTTTTTGCGACGCGACAACATTCAAGCGATGATTGAAGCAGAGACAGTGAAAACAACTGAGCCGGACGAGGGTGGACACTGGGGGCCCTATGGCGGACGCTTCGTGCCGGAAACTCTGATGGCTCCGCTTGAAGAATTGAATGCTGCATACGATGCGGCAAGAGTTGACGTTGAATTTCAGAGTGAGTTCGCCGCGCTCCTGCGTGATTATTCAGGACGCCCGACGCCGCTTTTCTACGCCGCGCGCCTAACTGAACTCGCAGGCGGCGCGCGCATCTTTCTCAAGCGCGAAGACCTCTCGCACACCGGCTCGCATAAAATCAATAACGCGCTCGGCCAAGTTTTGCTCGCGCGTCGGATGGGCAAGCGACGAATTATCGCGGAGACAGGCGCGGGTCAACACGGAGTCGCGACGGCCACCGTCTGCGCGCTGTTCGGTTTGAAGTGCGTCGTCTATATGGGCACGGAGGATGTGCGGCGGCAACGACTTAATGTTTTTCGGATGCGACTGCTCGGCGCGGAAGTGCGCGAAGTTGACACGGGCGCGCGCACGCTTAAGGACGCGATTAACGAGGCTCTGCGCGATTGGGTGACGAACGTCGCGGGCACTTATTATTTACTCGGTAGCGCGCTCGGGCCGCATCCTTATCCGCGCATGGTACGCGACTTTCAAAGCGTTATTGGTCGTGAAGCGCGCGCGCAATTTCTCGAAAGGGAAGGGCAATTGCCGGACGCGCTCGTCGCGTGCGTCGGCGGCGGCTCAAATTCCATCGGACTTTTTTATCCGTTTCTCGCTGACGAGTCTGTGCGGATGGTCGGCGTCGAGGCGGGCGGAAGCGGCGCGGAGTTAGGTCAGCACGCCGCGCGTTTCAACACGGGCGGCGGCGGTCGTCCCGGCGTGCTGCAAGGCACTTTGAGCTACGTTTTACAGGACGCGGGCGGGCAGATTGCCGCGACGCATTCCATCTCAGCCGGACTCGATTACCCGTCCATCGGCCCGGAACACGCATATCTGCACGACTCCGGTCGCGTCGAGTACGTTTCGGCCACGGACGATGAAGCGCTCTCGGCTTTCCAGACGCTCTCGCAATATGAAGGCATCATCCCTGCGCTGGAGTCGGCACATGCCGTCGCGCACGCGCTGAAACTCGCGCGCGAGTTGAAGCCGACGCAAAACATCATCGTCAATCTTTCCGGTCGCGGCGATAAAGACGTTCACACGGTCGCCGAAAAACTCGACGGGGAGACGCTTTGAGTCGCATCGGCGAGACTTTCGCGCGGCTGCGTCGCGAAGGCAAGCGCGGCTTCATCCCTTTCATCACGGCAGGAGACCCCGATCTCAAAACAACACGCGCTTTAATGTTGGAACTGGCTCGTGCCGGCGCGTGCGTCATCGAAGTCGGCGTGCCATTCAGTGATCCGGTGGCCGACGGGGTGGTCATCCAACGCGCCTCAGAACGCGCGCTCAAACATCACATCACAATCGCGGACATCCTCACGCTCGTCGCTGACGTGCGACGCGAGACGGATGTGGCCGTGATGCTCTTCAGTTATTTCAACCCGCTGATGCAGTACGGTGTGGAGCGACTCGCGGCGGATGCACAGAGCGCAGGCATAGACGGCGTGCTTGCGACAGACCTCGTGCCGGAAGAGTCGGGCGCGTTCACAGAGATAATGGCTCGACACGGATTGGATCAAATCTTTCTCGTCGCCCCGACGACCTCCGACGCGCGCCTGCGTCTCGTCGCCGAACACGCGCGCGGTTTTATTTACGCCGTCTCACGCGCCGGAGTGACGGGCGCGCAAGCGAGTATGAGCGATGAAGCGGAGCGTCTCGTCACGCGCTTGCGTGCGGTGTCGGAGTTGCCCGTCGCGGTCGGCTTCGGCATCTCGACGAAAGAGCAGATGGCCGACGTATGGCGTTACGCGGACGCAGGCGTAGTCGGCTCGGCTCTCGTCTCTGAAATTGAAAAGCACGCCGCCGCGCTCGACCTCGTTTCACGTCTCGGAGAGTTCGCGCGCGACCTTTTGCCCGCATCGAATATTTAACTTCAACCGCTCGACTTCGTGTCTGCTTTGGGCGTATATTGTCGCCGCTCTCGTGGTTGGTGTACCTCATCCCTGCTGGTTTGAGTGAAAAAAAATCTTGTTGCATTCGTGAAACGCTGTTCCATTCTCGCGCCATTTGTGTTAGACTCTCCCTGTTTGTCGGAGACACTAATTTTAAGCGTGAGAAAAGGGGACGAGAAAGAGTGATAGGAACAATGACTGACAAAATGAGCGCTGAACGCGGCAAGGCGGTCGAGGCCGCGCTGCAAAACATCGAAAAGAAATTTGGCAAGGGGTCAATCATGCGACTCGGCGAGCGCGAAGTCGCCGACGTGCAGTCCATCTCGACGACCTCTCTGGGACTCGACGCGGCCATCGGCATCGGCGGCGTGCCGCGCGGGCGCGTCATCGAAATCTACGGCCCGGAGAGTTCGGGCAAAACCACTCTCGCGCTCCACATCGTCGCTGAGGCGCAGAAAGTGGGCGGTGTCGCGGCCTACATTGACGCCGAGCACGCGATGGACGCGGCGTATGCCGAAAAGCTCTTCGTCAACGTGGACGATCTGCTGATTTCGCAGCCGGATTCGGGCGAGCAAGCGCTGGAAATCTGCGAAGCGCTCGTGCGCTCGAACGGTGTGGACGTGATCGTCATAGACTCGGTCGCGGCGCTCGTGCCGCGCGCGGAGTTGGACGGCGAGATGGGCGACAGCTTGCCCGGTTTGCAGGCGCGTCTGATGTCGCAGGCTCTGCGTAAGCTGACGGCGGTCGTCTCTTCGTCGAACACGAGCCTCATCTTCATCAACCAGATTCGCGAAAAAATCGGCGTCATGTTTGGCTCGCCGGAGACGACTTCGGGCGGGCGCGCGCTGAAGTTTTACGCCAGCCTGCGGATGGATATTCGACGCATCGGCGCGATCAAGGACGGCGACCGCGTCGTCGGTAATCGCACGAGAGTCAAGGTCGTCAAGAACAAAGTCGCGCCGCCGTTCCGCGAGTGCGAGTTCGACATCATGTACGGCGAAGGCATCTCGCGCGAGGGCGACGTGATTGATCTCGGCGTAGCGAATAAAGTTGTCGAGAAGAGCGGCGCGTGGTTTTCCTACAAGGGCGAGCGGCTCGGACAGGGACGCGAAAACTCGAAGCAAACGCTCAAGGATAACCCGGAACTGCTCAAACGAATTGACGACGAGGTGCGCGGTGTGCTCGGGCTTCCCGGCTACGAAGTCGAAGCGGTGGCAGAGACCGCTGAAGCTGCGACGGCCAAGAAGTAAGAGCGGCCAGAGACTCTACAAATTTTCAGCCGCCGGCGTTCCAACTCTGACTTGAGGCGAGGACGCTGGCGGCTGATTTTTGCGCGCGTGCGGATAGTTTTGGTCTGGCAGATTCGCTCGTTGAAGAGCATAATCCGCGCGTTCGATTCGCCGAATTTCTCGCATCAACAGATGGCTAAAACGATTTTAATAAAGGGCGGAACGCTCGTCACGATGGACGCACAAAACTCCGTCGTGGACGGTGACGTGCTCGTGCGTGATGGGCGCATCGTGGCGATAGGCGAGAATGATGTTGCTGCCGACGTGACAATTGATGCGCGCGATTGTGCCGTCCTGCCGGGCTTCGTCCAGACGCACATTCATCTCTGCCAGACGCTCTTTCGCGGCGCGGCGGACGACCTGCAATTGATTGATTGGTTGAAGAAACGCATCTGGCCGATGGAGGCCGCGCACACGCCGGCTTCCGTCAGGGCATCGGCGCGACTTGGCATCGCAGAGTTAATCAAAGGCGGAACGACCTGCGCTCTCACGATGGAGACGGTGAGCCACACCGAAGAGGTCTTTCGCGTCGTCGAAGAGACAGGCTTCCGCGCCACCATCGGCAAATGCATGATGGATCGAAGCGACGGTGATGCGCCAACAGAGTTGACGGAAGCGACGGGCGCGTCCATCAGCGATTCGCTCGCCCTGCTCGAAAAGTGGCACAAGCGCGCAGATAGCCGCATACGCTACTGCTTCGCGCCTCGCTTCGCGATCAGTTGCACGCGCGAATTACTCTCGAAGGTCGCGAATCTGGCGCGTGAAAAAAATGTTATGGTTCACACGCACGCTTCCGAGAATCAGTTTGAAATCCAGTTGGTCGAGCAGGAAACCGGACTCCGCAACGTCGCTTATCTTGACAGCGTGGGGCTATCTGGCTCGCATGTCATGCTCGCGCATTGCGTGCATGTCAACGGCGAGGAGCGGGAATTGCTACGCAGCACGGGCACGCACGTCGCGCATTGTCCGTCGTCGAACCTCAAGCTCGGTTCCGGCGTCGCGCCTGTGGCGGAGATGCTCGAAGCGGGGATTTCCGTCAGCTTAGGCGCAGATGGAGCGCCTTGTAATAACCGTCTCGACATGTTTACGGAGATGCGGACAGCCGCACTGTTACAGAAGATGAGGAAGGGAACGGAAACGCTCCCGGCGTGGCGCGCGCTCCGAATGGCGACGATTGACGGCGCTCGCTCGCTGGGGCTTGCCGGTGAGATCGGTAGTCTGGAGATAGGCAAGCGAGCGGACATTACCATCCTGAATTTGAACCAGCTACACCTGACGCCTCGCCCGGATATCGTCTCTACGATTGTTTACGCTGCTGAAGCTGCCGACGTGCGGGCGGTCTTGATTGATGGCGTCCCGGTTTTGCTCGACGGCGAATTGCAGACGTTGAATGAGAGTGAAGCGATGGAAGAAGCCAACCGGGAGTTCAAGCTTTTGCTGGAGCGGGCACATATTTAACCGCCCTGCGCGAAACTTGTCCACATCAGAATTGTGCGGGCGACGGTTGGTGGCGGGTGTTAAGCTCTTGCAGGTCACATCGGCGCGATTTCGATAATGATGATTAAGCGACGAGAGATGGAAAGCGAGTTGGACGTTTGAGTAAATTCAGGCGAAACATTTTTATATCGTTCCTCTTCTTTCTCGCCCTACTCCTTTTTTCCGTAGCCGTGGATCGAGTCGTCGGAGTTTTTCAACATCGAGATGCCGTTTCCGAAGGGCTGATCTTCCCGCCACATTCCATCGTCAGGTATCAAACCCCGGAATTTGATTTTACCGCGAACATCAATTCACTCGGGTTCCGAGACCGGGAATTTGATCTTGATAAGGATGGCAAAACCAGAATTCTCGCCATCGGCGATTCATTTACTTACGGATGGGGTGTTGACGTAGCAGATTCGTGGCCTAAATTGTTGGAAGCCAACCTCCGGCAGATGAGTGCCAACGTGGAGATCGCGAATCTGGGGCAGCCGGGGGCCTCTCCCGCCGTGTACGAGCAGATTGTTGATAAAGCCGTGCCCATCCTCAAGCCCGATTTTGTGATAGTTTGCATCTTACAAGGCGACGATCTGATGCCGGATAGGAATTGGGGGCGCTCCCCGGAATCGTCAGCCCCATCGAGTAGTGAACGTCCTATCTCCGCGCTTTCCCTCACATCGCTTCGCTCCCGAATCAGCGCCGCAGGTCGCGGAATGTATCCTAACTTTTTTCGCCTGATCAGCAGCCGTCTTCCAACGCCGCCGTTGCGCGCCCTGTGGAAGAATCAAGCGGATTCCATCGTCGAGACGCTGACCCCGGAAGAGAGAAAACAGTTTGATAAAGTTGATGCCCGCGTCAGGCAGTCCTTCATGGATGGCGAGTTGAACCCGGCCTTGATTCAGTCCGTCGTCAAAGAGCCGAACTATTTTCTCGATACCCTTGACATCAATAAGCCGGAAGTCAAGTCACTCATTTCGGTAATGTCCCGGCATCTCGCGCGCATCAAAGAGACAGCAGATCAGTATCATTGTCGAGTGGTCGTGATTTCCGCTCCTTACAAGGTGTATGCCAGCCGTCGAGACGTTGAAAGCAGCCAGCGCCTCGGTCTTAATCTGCTCCCGGAGATGGCAGAGAGTGATTCAGCAGACAAAGCAATCGAGATGGCCTGCCAGTCCGCAGGCGTTAACTTCATTGAAGTGACAAACGAATTCCGTCAAGCGGCGAACGCGACGCCTTTGTACTATGAGATGGACGGACATCTAAATTCAACGGGTCATCGAGTGTTTGCTCACCTGTTAACGCCGCAGTTGGCACAACTCTGGTTTGAGGCGAAAACAAATTAACAACAGAGGATTAATGAATGATGAAATTGAAGGAAGTTAAATTATTGTGATTGAAAAAGGCTGTGCCAGCTCAAAGGTTGCGTTGTGGGGGGCACATACGGCGTTCGAGCTGGCACGGGCGGGCACTGGTTTTGATCTTCGGATGGTTTGACCTTCACGGGTGCGTTGGTGATTGCTTGTGACCACCCCATCCCTGACGCGCTGGATTATACACTTCATGTTGAAAGTGTCAACGCTTTTTTGTGACAAATTTGACAGAAAATGGGGACGATTCTCAAAGTTGACAGTTGAGGGGCGACTACCTATACTTCAGCCGCTTCGTTGGGGCGAAAAACTTCAGGCCAGGTAGCTCAGTTGGTAGAGCACGCGACTGAAAATCGCGGTGTCGGCGGTTCAATTCCGTCCCTGGCCACCAATGAAAAAAGTAAGGCGGCCATCTCTGGCCGCCTTACTTTTTTATGTTCCTGTAAAATCTGAACTGTCAGCCAATCACTTGTCCGTAGGTGACTTTTTGGCGCGTGAAGGTGCGCTCTTTTTCGCCGGACTTTTCGTCGTCGCGGACTTTGCCCGCGCGCTTTTGGCCGCGCTGGAGTCGCTCTCCGTCGAGTCGCTGATGGAACTGATGGCATCCGCGACGGCGTTCGTCGCCTGCCCGACGAGGTCACTGACGGTCGAAGCGACATCAGAAGCGAAGTCGCGCACAGGCTCCGGGAGAATTGAACTGGCGGCAGTGTGTCCGGCGTTAGAGGCAGCGGCGGCAAGCGTCTGTGTCTCGCTCGCGGCGGAATTCAGAAGCGCGTCCCAACGATACTGCGGTGTCGCGCGGGCTTCTTCCAGTCGCCGGAAGACGAGCTTGGTCACGGCCTCTGTCACCCAGTTGTGATAAAACTCGCCGACCGAAGCGAGTTCGGCGTCAGGCGCAGGATTCATAAAATCAATCGCATAAGGGATGCCGTCCTTAATCGCGAACTCGACGGTGTTGATGTCGTAGCCGAGCGCGCGGCAGAGCGTCCGCACATCGTTGCCGACACGTTGCGCCAGTTCCGCCGTCAGGTATGTGGGATTCTCAAGATATTGCTCGCCCGATAGATAAGGCTTGCGCGGGTCGTAGGGCATGATCATCACGTCGGTCTGCCCGATACAGTAGCAACGCACGAATTGATCGAAGTCAATCATTTCCTGTAGCGTCATGCAGAGCGTGCCGGTCGTGTCGTAAATTTGCCAAAGCTCTTCGAGGTCGTTGACGCGCGAGACGTTTTTCCATCCGCCGCCATCGAAGGGTTTGATAATCGCGGGGAAGCCGACGTGATTCGTGATGGCGTCCCAATCGAGCGGAAATTCGAGGTTACGCAGAGACTCGCTGGTGATGCCTTCGATGTAAGCCTTCTGCGGTAGAAGCACGGTTTTCGGAATCGCGACGCCGAGTTTGGTAGCAAGCGAAAAGTTAAAAAACTTATCATCCGCCGACCACCAGAAAGGATTGTTGATGACGATTGTGCCTTCGAGCACGGCGCGTTTCAGGTAGGCGCGATAGAAGGGGACTTCGTGCGAGATGCGATCAATGATGAGATCGTAATTTTTCGCCCAGTCGAGGCGCACGCCGCCGACCTCGACGTATTCGGCGACTACTTCGCCGCCGCCGCGTTCATTCACGTTTTTGATGAGAGCGTCCGGAAAAGTCTTTTCGCGTCCGACTAAAATGCCTACTTTTTTCATGGTTTGCTTGATCCTTTCAAAGATAGCTGACCGAACGGACGTTTGACTCGGAGAGTCAAAGTTTTGTATCGCCGGTCACACGTCACAGGGTAATGAAAAACATGCACTCTAACCGCGCGCTCGAAGCCTTGTCAATCCGCTGTGCCGGACATCCGCGCAAATGCTTTGGGCATCAATGTTTGTGAAATCCACGCGACAATCGCCGGGCGGGGCTGACAGCGTGGACGTGTGCTACAATCTGGACAAAGAGCTGGCTGAAACTCTCCTGAAATTGCGTTGTCGGATACGCCGCTCTACTCTTACTATAAACTAACTTTGAAGGAGACATTTCACTTGTTGCGACGCATCAGGCCGATATTGTTGACATCGCTCTTGCTGAGCTGCGCGGGTCTCTGGCTCGCGCCCTCCGCTTTCGCTCGACAGAAAAAGGAAGAGAAGAAAGTCGAGCAGAAAAAAGAAGCGAAGAAGCCGGAGAAAGCGGCGGCGACTGCTGTGAGCGCGACCGCCGAGCAAGTTGCCGAGACGGTGATTATCGTTTTTGGTCAACGCGAGAGATTATCGCAAATCCGCCGCACCGGAATCGAGCGTGGTCAAATCACGCGCACGACTGACGACGGGCGAACCGAAAATATCAAATACGAACGCAGCTTCAAACGCGGCGTCACCAGCGATAAAGATAAGATTCGTCTCGATAAGAAAATGCCGACGCTGGAATTCTCTCTCATCTCCAACGAAGGGCGCGTCTGGGGACTCGTCAAGGGAACTTCCTTCACCCCGCGTCAGGAAGACCTCGCGGATTTTCTCGCCGAAAGCCAGCATGGACTCGATGCGCTGCTTCGTTACAAAGAAAACGGCGCGACGGTCAGTCTCAACGGGAAAGACACGCAGAAGGGCATCGAAATGTGGGTGCTCGATTTAACCGATAAAAGCCAGCGCCACACGCGCTATTACGTCAGCACGAAGACCGGCAGAGTCCTCGCACTGGAGTACGAAGAGGCTGCATCGGGCAGCTCGAAGCCGAGTAAATTCCGCCGCACGTTCCACGATTATGAGGTGGTGCAGGGCACTGCCGTCCCGAAACGCTCCGTCCTTTTTGAAGATGATAAGCAAGTTGAAGACTTGCAGATTTTCAATGTCATCTATGGCATCAAAGTGGATGACGCAGCCTTCCAGACCTCCGAGGCTACCACAGCGCAAACACCATAACATCGTGGCATCGCCACAGACCGCCTCCCGCGAGAATTTCTGTGGATAGCAATTTTTTTGAGCCGGCAGATGCCGCCGAAACTAAAGACGTCCGCACCGTTGAACTCGCCTCAACGGTGCGGGCGTCTTGTCGTTTGCCGGAATCTCACGGGGCGAGAATGCGTTTATGGACGCTGCCGGATTGATATGCTAGTATCCGGCAACTTCAACAAAAATGCTGAGAGGGTCAGGGGCAAAGCTGAACGGGAGCCGAATGATGAGCAATCCGCTGTTAGAAATCATGAAACTCGGCCAGTCAATCTGGTACGACAATATCCGCCGCGCCATGCTCGCGGGCGGCGACCTGAAACAAAAAATTGACGAGGACGATTTGCGCGGCGTGACCTCGAATCCGACAATTTTCGAGAAGGCCATCACCGGCTCGACCGACTACGACGAGCAGTTGCGCTCGCTCGTCAAGAGCGGAAAAAGCGTCGCCGACATTTACGAAGACTTAGTCGTCGAAGACATCGGGAGCGCAGCCGACATCCTCAAGTCCGTGTACGATAAGACGGACGGCCTCGACGGTTACATCAGTCTCGAAGTCAATCCGAAACTCGCTTACGAAACGCAGCAGACCATCGAAGAAGCCGAGCGACTGTTCAAGCGTCTGGGTCGCAAGAACGTGATGATTAAGATACCGGCCTCGCAGGAGGGCATCCCGGCCATCGAAGAGTCAATCTATCGCGGCGTCAACATCAACATCACGATGATCTTTGCCATCGAGAATTACGAGCAGGTGGCGGAAGCATTCATACGCGGCCTAGAGCGTCGCGACGCCGAAGGCAAGCCGGTGGATCACATCGCGTCGGTCGCGAGTTTCTTCGTCTCGCGCGTGGACACATCCGTTGACACAGAGCTTGAAGCGCTTGTGCAAAAGGCCGCGACGCCGGAAGAGAAAGCGCGTCTTGAAAGTTTGCTCGGCAAGGCGGGCATCGCCAACGCGAAACTCGCTTATCGAAAATTCAAAGAGATATTTCACGGCGAGCGTTTCGCCGCGTTGAAAGCGAAAGGCGCGCAGGTGCAGCGTCCTCTATGGGCTTCGACGGGCACGAAGAATCCGAAATACTCGGATGTGCTCTACGTCGAAAATTTAATCGGCGCGGAGACCGTCAATACGATCCCGCCGGCGACTTACACCGCCGCGCGCGATCATGCGAAAGTCGCTCCACGCCTCGAAGAAAATGTGGATGATAGCGTTGCTCTCGTCGCACAGTTGCGCGAGGTCGGCATAGACCTCAAAGAGGTCACGCGAAAACTTCAGGAAGACGGTCTCACATCCTTCGTCAGTTCCTTTGACACGCTGGCGCAGTCGCTTGAAGCCAAGCGCGATTCGCTGCTCTCCGGCATTCAGGAACGCCTCACCGCGTCGCTCGGCAAGTATGCGGATGCGGTGGACAACGCCATCAAAGAAGCGGACAAAGGCGACGTGATGCGCCGTATCTGGCGCAAAGATGCCGCGTTGTGGAAGGCGGACGAGGCCAGCCAGAAGCTCATCAAGAACGCGCTCGGCTGGCTCAACGTCGCGAACACGATGATCGGCGTCGAAGACGATTTGATTCACTTCGCGGATGAAGTGCGCGGCAACGGAAATTTCACGCACGTCATGCTCTGCGGAATGGGCGGCTCGTCGCTCTGCCCTGAAGTTTTGCGCCGCACGTTTGGCAAGCAGGACGGCTATCCTGAGTTGCTCGTCCTCGATTCGACAGACCCCGACACGCTCGTCAGTTTCGCCGCGCAGATTGATCTCGCGCACTGCCTGTTCGTCATCTCTTCAAAGTCGGGGACGACGACCGAGCCGCTCGTCTTTTACAAATACTGGTACGACGCGGTCGGCAAAGTTAAAGACCATCCCGGCGAGAATTTCGTCGCCATCACAGACCCCGGCACGCTCATGGAAAAGATGGCAACTGACGATAAGTTCAGACGCATCTTCCTCAACCCTGCCGACATCGGCGGGCGTTATTCGGCTCTCTCGTATTTCGGCATCGTGCCGGCGGCGTTGATGGGACTCGACGTAAAGAAATTGCTCGACCGCGCCGAGCGTGTCGTCCATGCCAGCGCATCCGTTGTCCCGGCGAAGGAGAATCCGGGCGCGCGGCTCGGCGCGATCATCGGCGAATGCGCCAAAGCCGGGCGCGATAAGTTGACCATCATCACCGACTCGAAAATCGCTTCGTTCAGCCTCTGGGTCGAGCAACTCATCGCGGAGAGCACGGGCAAGGAAGATAAGGGCATCGTGCCCGTCGCCGGTGAAGAGTTGGGAGCGCCGTCCGTCTATGGCGAAGATCGCCTGTTCGTCTCGATTGCTGTAGGCAAACTCGACGGCGCGACGGAAAGTAAGTTGAAGGCGTTAGAAGCGGCGGGTCATCCGGTCGTCTATCGAACTTTGACAGACCTCTACGATCTCGGCGAAGAATTTTTCCTGTGGGAGTTGGCGACGGCCTTCGCGGGCTGGCGTCTGGGCATCAATCCTTTCGATCAACCGAACGTGCAGGAATCGAAAGACGCGACGAAGGAATTGCTCGAAGCCTACAAGCGTGACGGCGCGTTAGCGGAACAGGCAACGCTGGCGACCGACGGCACGCTGACGATTTACGCGGACGAAAAGACACGCGCGGAATTGTCAGGCGATTCAGTCGGCGAAATCATCAAGGCGCATCTCACGCGCGCCGGAGCAAACGACTACATCGCGCTGCTCGAATACATCGAAGAGTCTGCGGAGTACGACGCCGTCATCGCGCAAATTCGCACGCACTTGCGCGCCGCGACGCACTGCGCGACGACGACCGGATACGGCCCGCGCTTTCTTCATTCGACAGGGCAACTCCACAAGGGCGGCCCCGCGTCGGGAGTCTTCCTGCAACTCACCGCGCCGGACAAACAAGACCTCTCGATTCCAAACGAGCCTTACACTTTCAGCATTTTGAAAAGGGCGCAGGCGCTCGGCGATTTCCGCTCGCTCTCGACACACGGGCGGCGTGCGGTTCGCGTTGATCTCGGCGCGGACACGCTCGCCGGTCTGCAACGTCTGGCGCAGTTAATCGCGGACGCGCTGCCGCTCTCTGGCTCAACACATGCAACCGCACAATGATGAAGAGACAATGATGAATGCGGAATGATGAGTGATGAATATAATCAACGATGCCTTTTGTCTTTCACTCATCACTTATCACTCATCACTCATTACTTCAGATAGGTGACTATGGCGACATCAGAACAGACGACGAAGACGGCGAAGATCGGCATGTTCGGCCTCGGCGTGATGGGCAAAAACCTCGCGCTCAACATGGAACGCAACGGCTACTCGGTGGCCGTCTTCAATCGCGAGCTTGATTGGATTGACGAGTTCGTGGCGGCTTCGCAGGGGAAGCAAATCATCGGCACGAAGTCTGCCGAAGAGTTCGTCAAGACGTTGGAGCGTCCGCGCAAAATCGTTCTGCTTGTCAAGGCCGGCGATCCTGTGGACTGGACGATTGCACAGCTCAAGCCGTACCTCGAAGCGGGCGACATCATCATTGACGGCGGCAACTCTTACTTCATGGATACCGCACGCCGCGAAGAGGAATTGAAAGCCGAAGGGTTGTACTTCATCGGCTCCGGCGTCTCCGGCGGCGAGAAGGGCGCGTTGTGGGGGCCTTCTCTGATGCCGGGCGGAGACAAAAACGCTTACGAAAAAATCCGTCCCATCTGGGAAGCCATCGCCGCGAAAGTTGAAGACGGGCCATGCGTCACTTACATCGGGCCGGGCGGCGCGGGGCACTTCGTCAAGATGGTGCATAACGGCATTGAGTACGGCGACATGCAACTCATCGCCGAAGCCTACGACATGCTGCGCCGCGTGCTCGGCATGAGCGCGGACGAAATGGCGGACGTGTTCGACGAGTGGAACAGGGGCGATCTCGAATCGTATCTTATCGAAATCACTGCGGAGATTCTGCGTATCAAAGACCCGAAGTCGGGCCAGCCCCTTGTTGATCTCGTGCTCGACAAGGCCGGGCAGAAGGGGACGGGCAAGTGGACGAGCGACATCGCGCTCGATCTCGGCATTACCATTCCGACAATTGATGCGGCGGTCGGCTCGCGCAATCTTTCGGCGCACAAAGACGAGCGCGTCACGGCGAGCCAACAAATCAAAGGGCCAGAAGCGAGCGGCAAATTCACGGGCGACAAAAAAGAGTTTATCGCGGCCATTCACGACGCGCTCTACGCCTCGAAGATTTGCTCTTACGCGCAGGGCATGAGTCTCATCCACGCCGGGTCGAAGAACTGGAACTGGAACATCAACCTCGGCGAGACGGCGCGCATATGGAAAGGCGGCTGCATCATCCGCGCGAAATTCTTGGGCAAAATCAAAGAGGCTTACGACCGCCAGCCGGATTTGCCGAACCTGCTGCTCGATGCTGAATTTAATAATTACATTCAGGCCGTGCAGTCAAACTGGCGTCGTTGCGTGACGGAGGCGATGCTGGCGGGCGTGCCCGTCGCCGGGATGGCGGCGAGCGTCACTTACTTTGACACTTATCGCACGGCAGAACTTCCGCTCAATTTAACGCAGGCGCAACGCGACTTCTTCGGCTCGCACACCTACGAGCGCGCGGACAAGCCGGGTCAGCCCGCCATTCATACCGAGTGGGAACAACTGCTCGCAGCGCAACAAAAAAAGAATTAAGTTTTTATCTCGCAGGCGAGAGGGAACACTTTGCAAGCAGAAGCTACCATTGATGAAAATCCATTGCGCGAGGGCATCCGGCTCGAAGCCAATGCCAGCCCGTGCGCTATCGTCATCTTCGGCGCATCGGGCGATCTCGCGCGCCGCAAGTTGATTCCCGCGCTTTATCGTCTCGTGCAGCAGCACATGCTGCCGGCGGAAATTTCCATCATCGGGCTGGCGCGCACGGACATGACGACCGAAGAGTTTCGCTCGAAGATGAAGGAAGCCGTCATCGAGTTTTCCGAAGATAAGAGCGTTGACGAAGAGGTCTGGAATTCTTTCGCACAGGCCATGCAATACATGCCGGGAGACATCCACAACCCGGACGACTATCAAAAAATAAAGGGACTGCTCGAACAGTCTGATCGAGAGCGTGGGACACAGGGCAACCGGCTTTTTTATCTCTCGCTCGCCCCGCAATTTTACGCCGACACCGTCAAGGGTCTGGGCGAAGCGGGGCTGACCAAACAAGAGAATGCGAGTTGGGTGCGCGTCATCATCGAGAAGCCTTTCGGCAACAGTCTGGACAGCGCGCGCGAACTCAACCGTCAAATCTTGCAGTACCTCGACGAGTCGCAGATTTATCGCATAGACCATTATCTCGGCAAAGAGACTGTCCAGAATTTGCTCGTCTTCCGCTTCGCCAACGGAATATTCGAGCCGCTCTGGAATCGCCAGTTTATAGATCACGTTCAAATCACGAATGCCGAGACGGTCGGCGTCGAAGGTCGCGGCGGTTATTACGAGACAGCCGGCGTCGTGCGCGACATGATTCAGAATCACGTCTTTCAAGTCCTCTCGCTCGTCGCGATGGAGCCGCCCATCACGCTCGGCTCGGAAGACGTGCGCGATGAAAAGGTGAAAGCTCTGCACGCGGCGCGCGCCTTTACGCCGGAGCGCGTGCGCGATGAATGCGTGCGCGGGCAATACGGCGCGGGCGCGATTGCCGGGCAGCCCGTCGCGGGTTACAGGCAGGAGCCGGATGTCGCGCCGGATTCGACGACGGAAACTTTCGCGATGGTCACGATGTACTTCGATAACTGGCGTTGGTCGGGCGTGCCTTTCTACATCCGTTCCGGCAAGCGACACCCCAAGCGCGTGACGGAAATCGCGATTCAATTCAAGGCCGTCCCGCTACAACTCTTCGGCGCATCGAACGAGGGCGTCACTCCGAATCAACTCATCATCCGCATTCAGCCCGACGAAGGCATCACCATGCGCTTCGCCGCGAAAGTGCCGGGACAGACGACGCGCATACGCGATGTCAACATGGATTTTCGCTACGGCGCATCGTTCGGCATCAAGCTGGCGGAAGCCTACGAGCGTCTCATCCTCGATTGCATACTTGGCGACTCGACGCTTTACGCGCGCAAGGATATGGCCGAGCGCGGTTGGGAATTGGTGACGCCGATTCTCGACGAATGGACGGCGCACCGCGACGAAGCGAATTTCCCGAACTACGAGGCCGGAACGTGGGGGCCTGAGCGCACGTTCAAAATTCTTGAGGAGCAGGGGCGACACTGGCGCAGAACTTGATATGCAGCAACAGCCGAACACAGTCCCGCCCGCGAAAGGCATTGACGTAGGCCAACTGGAAAAACAGTTGACGGCAATGTGGGCCGGGACGACTGAAAAGCAACAGGCCGGCGATGCGGGTTTGATGCGTGCGTGCGTGCTCAACTTGATCGTCTATACGACGAGCGGCGAAAGCCGTGATGAAGTTGATGCACTGCTCAGGCAGGTCGTCGAGAGTCATCCCTGTCGCGCTCTCGTATTGGCGGTTGATACGGAATCATCAGAGACGAAACTTGACGCGCACGTCTCAACTCGTTGTCAGGAACTAACCAGAGCCGCGAGGCAGATTTGCGGCGAGCAGGTCTGGGTGGAAGCGAGCGGCGCAGCTTTGAAGTCCGTGCCGTCGGCCATCGCTCCGCTGCTCGTCACCGACGTGCCGGTCTTCCTCTGGTGGAAAGACATCCCGCATTATGAAGACGTGCTCTTCGACCGTCTCTCGGATTTGTCCGACCGCATCGTGATTGACTCCGCCTCGTTCGATCATCCGCGCGAAGACTTAATCAGGCTCGCGCAACTGCTCGAAGACGATTCGAGGACGGCCATCATCAGCGATCTCAACTGGGGACGCCTGACTTTGTGGCGCGCGCTCGTCGCGGGATTCTGGGATGTCTTAGATTACAAAATCGCCCTTGCACAAATCGAGCGCGTGACGCTTGAGTACGAATTGCCGGAGAAGACGCCGGGAGAAGTCTCGACCAAAGCATTACTGGCCGTCGGTTGGATGGCTTCGCGGCTCGGTTGGGAAGTCGTGGCAGAAAATACACATTCGAGCGCAGGGGAAACGAGTTTCACTTTCCGCAATGGAGAGAGAAATATCGGAGTCATCCTGCGTCCCGCGCAGAACACCGAGCGGCGGGGCGGGATGCTCACTTCGCTGACCATTACTTCCGCTGATGGCGGCGAGTTCTTTGTCGGTCTCAAGCCCGAAGAAAATAAACTGGAGACCGCCGCGCACATCAGCGGACGCGAAAGCGCGGTCGGGCGCGTCCTCAACTATCAAGCGCGCACGGAAGGGCAACGCCTGAACAGCGAACTCGAAATCCTTTCACGCGATACGATTTACGAATCGGCGGTGAAAGTAGCCGCACATCTCGCCTTAAATCTAAAACAATAAATATCCGTTCAAAGAGATAGAAAGCCGTCTCGTTTAAGAGCCATGATCATCGCAGGTGACATCGGCGGCACTAAAACAAACATCGCGTTATTTGAAAGAGGGGCGCGAGGTTTGGGTGAGATCGTCGCACAGCAAAGTTATCCGAGCAGCCAATACGATTCGCTCGAAGCGATTCTCCGCGAATTTACAAAGTCTCACGTTCCGAAAGAATTGACGCACGCTTGCTTTGGCGTCGCCGGGCCGGTCGTACAGGGTGTGGCGCGCGTCACGAATTTGAAGTGGCTCGTCAACCAGAATTCTCTCGCCAGTGCGCTCAAGTTTGAGCGCGTCGGACTTATCAACGATCTCGAAGCGACAGCCTACGGCATCGAAGCGCTTCAACCCGCGAAACTCTACACTTTGAATGAAGGCGTGGAGCGTGTCGGCCATCGCGCGCTCATCGCCGCCGGCACAGGTCTCGGTATGACCGGCATCTATTGGGACGGCGCGCGCTACCATCCGATACCGGGCGAGGGCGGGCATATAGATTTTGCCCCACGCAATGAACGCGAATCAGCATTGCTGCGTTATCTTCGCGACAAACTCGAAGGCCACATCAGCTATGAGCGTGTCTTGTCAGGTCTCGGCCTCGTCAACATTTACACATTCCTGCGAGACGAGAAATATGCGGAGGAACCGGCGTGGCTCGCTGATGAAATTGCCAGTGGCGATGATGGGGCAGCTATTTCACACGCTGCGTTGGCGAATAAATCTGATCTGGCCGTGCAGACACTTAAAATGTTCGTCGAGATTTACGGGGCGATGGCCGGGAATCTCGCACTATTGTTGAAGCCGTTCGGCGGCCTCTACATCGGTGGCGGCATCGCGCCCAAAATTTTAGACTTGATGGCCGACGGTTCATTCATCAACGCCTACAAAGATAAAGGTCGCCTGTCGTGGATGGTCGAGACGGTTCCCGTGCGTCTCATCCTCGACGACAAGACGGCTCTCTACGGCGCGGCGCGCTGCGCTCTCAATGGAGTGGCATAAATATGTCTGCCGATGCTGACCAACCAATCATCCACATCTTTGAGACCGCGGAAAAAGTGGCGCGCGCCGCCGCACAACATTTAATTGAGATAGGAAAATCTGCAATTGAGTCGCACGGCAGATTCAACGTCGCGCTCGCCGGAGGCAGTACGCCAAAAAGGGTTTACGAATTACTCGCGAGCGAAGAGTTCGCGGCGTCTGTGGAGTGGAGTCGAACGCACATCTTTTTCGGCGACGAGCGTTGCGTCCCGCCCGACGATGCCGAAAGTAATTTTCGGATGGCGCAGGAGGCGTTGCTCTCGCGCGTGCCGATACCGGAAATGAACGTCCATCGTATCGAAGGTCGCGGCGATGCGAAGGCGAACGCGCGGCTCTACGAAGATGAATTGCGCGGCGCTTTCCCCAATGCAGAGTGGCCTGCGTTTGATCTCATCCTGCTCGGCATGGGCGACGACGGGCACACAGCATCCCTGTTTCCAGAGTCTGCTGCGTTGCAAGAGCAAACGGCGTGGGTCGTCGCCAACTGGGCTGAGAAATTTAAGACGTGGCGAATAACTCTGAGCGCGCCTGCCATCAATCATGCGCGCCACGTCACCTTCAACGTGACCGGCGACAGCAAGGCCGAACGCTTGCGAGAAGTGCTCGAAGGGTATTTTGAGCCACATCGCCTACCTGCTCAATTAGTTCGTTTGGCAGAAGGTAGTGTCGAATGGTTTGTGGACAAGGCGGCTGCGAGCGCGTTATAGATCGCCGGAGAAAGTTTCTGGTTGATCAACCTGCTAAATCAAAAATATTATTTCCCTGTTAAGTGAAATTCCTCCAAGTCTGGGATTGCTTCCCCTCTGCATGTCCGAAGACGTTCAAGGAGACTTGCCATGAGCCGCATCACCAAACTGCTTATCATCTTTTTGACAATTAGTGTTTTGATTTCCAGTGCCTACGCCCAGTCAGACACCCGAGTGGTCAACAGTGGCATCTTCACACCTCAGACTGGAAGTGCTAGGTATCACATCGTTGGAGACCGTTTTGATTTGCAGGGTGGACTGGAAAATCTTGACGTGCAATGTGGCAACGGAAATTGCTTCGAGGACAAGGCAACCAACTTTGATCAAGTCTATAGTCAGGATGAAGGATCGGGCAGCGGAACCTTTGACGGCACTACCTACGATACCTTTCATATGGGTGGTCGTATCATTCTTCGGACGGACACAGTTGCCATCCCTTCAACTGATGCTGACTTTACGCTCAACGTACCTTTCAGAATAGGGCAGGGCGATTATTCGGCTTATACACGCGTTTCTAATCAACTACTCTTCAAGACCAGTTTGGTTGGTCAGGGTATTGCCACGATTAAGCTCCACCCTTTCTGTGCCGGGTGCTCAGGGGGGCGTCTATACGGCGCACAGTCACTGGAATTCACTTTCCTACAGCCTACTCGAATCGTAGATCCGCGCTCATACGTGAGCCAACAGTATCGAGATTTCCTCAGCCGTGCTGCCGATACCAATGGTCTGGATTTCTGGACAAATCAAATCGCAGAATGTGGGGGCGACGCGCAGTGTGTTGAAGTGCGCCGCATCAATGTCTCTGCCGCGTTTCTTCTCTCCATTGAATTTCAGCAGACGGGCTACACGGTAGAGCGTTTGTACAAAGCGAGTCTGGGACGCAGACCGGCGTACTCAGAATTCTTACCTTACACGCAAGTCCTCGGGCAAAACGTAACCGTCGGCGCACCGGGCTGGGAGCAGCAGTTAGAAACCAACCGGGCAGCACTGTTTCAGGGCTGGGTCGAGGGCGTCAAATTCAAGAATCTCTACGGCTCGAAAACTGATGAACAGTTTGTGGATCAACTCATCGCCAACACGGAGGCGACCTTCACAAATGCGGAGCGGGACGCGCTCGTCAACGGATTGAAAAATACAACGGAGACGCGCGCGTCCGTGCTGCGTCAGGTCGTCGAGGAACAGGCTTTCATCCGCAAGGAATACAACCCGGCTTTCGTCCTCATGCAATACTTCGGTTATTTGCGCCGCGACCCGGACGAGGCGGGCTTCAATTTCTGGCTCGCCAAACTTAATCGTTTCAATGGCGATTTCGTGAACGCTGAAATGGTCAAAGCTTTCATCACGTCGCAGGAATACAACGCGAGATTTCCCGTCCAGTAAAAGCATCTTTCAATCGAACAAGCCATCTCTCGCAACTTTGTTTGCGAGAGATGGCTTGTTCACGATAGAGAGCCAACTATCACAAGTAGCTTTGGAAGTGCGGTGAAAAACTCGTCTCTTCTGCATCCCCGCGCAATCTTGAGAGTTTAGTCAGGCAAAATGAGCTACCTTCAACTGATGAAAACATCACAGACCTTCACGCCGATTACATTCGCAGCCTCATCAGCCGCGACCTTTCACCAAGCTACATAGAACTTCAACGGGCGACGTTGAAGTACATCACCGAAGCGTGCATCACACGCGACGACTTGAACAATCCCAACCTGAAAGAGAAGTTCGCGGCCTCATTGCCGATCCGCATGGCGCGAACTTCTAAACATCAGTACATCGTGAATCTTGTGCAGTTCGCCAACTGGTGCGCGAACTCTCATTACACAGACCGACGCCACCGGCACGAGCGGACGCGCTATCGCCCAAAGGTGCGCGACCTGCCATCAGCAGTCGAAACGAGACTCATCCTTGAGACTCTGCGTCGCCGGGCCGATGAATCAAAAGGAGAGGTATTCAAACGGACGCGGCGACAAAATGAGTTAATTGTTCGTGTGCTGTATGAGACGGGCGCGCGAATCAGCGAGGCTCTTAATTTATTTGCAGAAGACGTGCGCCAGCTTCAAGGAGTTGATTACGTCGTCCTGCGTGGCAGCAAATCTTATGCGAGTGAGCGAGCAGTTGAAATATCCGGTGATCTCGCAGAGGACATCATAGAGTTTCGACGCGAGTGCGGGACAATTCGAGGTCGATTGTTCAAGAGCCGGAGCGGTCAGCCGCTCGCACGCCAGACCTTCACAGTCTGGCTGACAAAATTCTGCGACGAACTGAAAATCAGTTGTCACGTCACGCCTCACACTTTCCGCTATGCGTGGATTCTCGGTCAGATCATCGAGGGCAAGTCAGCCCTTGAAGTGATGACGCGCGCCGGACACGAAAAGGTTGATATGACTGTTTACTACTTCAACCAAGTGCGGCGTCTCTATCCAACTGTGCCGATTTCCGGCGACGTGGCTCTACTCGAACGACAGATGCAAACCAATAAAGCCGTCTTCAATGACAGGCCATCACGCCGAGAGGAGGAGAAATAATGAGCTTCACAAAATCAGTCCAGGAAGCGGAGCAGCTTTGGCAGCGTTTACAGAGCGCGACGGCAGAGGCTTGGTCGGCCGGCGACTGGTCGAGAGCCAGACGCATTGAAGAGACGAGCGAGCGCGCATTTTGGCGACTCGTAAGACGAATGGGAGAAAGCCATGAAAGGAGGCGACGACATGAAACATCTACGCAGGATAAGACTCTTCGCAAAAATCGTGTGGCGCGTGTGGGATGAAGAACCGACGCCGAACGAGAGACCATTCAGATTAAGCATCGGTTTGTCGTGGCAAGTGGCGCGCATCATTCACGAGTGATGCAGACGCAGCCACCGGCAAAACCTCGCCAGAGGTCAACCTCGAAGCAAAAAAAGGCACTCTACGGTTCAGCGTGGGGTGCCTTTCTCACATCAGGACGGGGCACAGTCGGGGCACAGATGAGTGAATCAAGAAAAAATTAAACTGCGCCCACACATCGCAACGGAGCGGGAACGGAGCAGGCGGCATCTTCATAGCAGAATTCTCTCAAAAAGCCCGTCTTTACTGATGTTTTGTCGAAAAGGTGCTATGCAAAAAATAAACTCTCACACTCGCTTCAACACTCACCGCAAAATTACTGCGTTGTTCCACCGCAAAATTTCACCGCAAAAATTGTGCGGCTTTCACGCGCGCGCTTTGATTCGCCGCGCGCTTTTTGTTGTGCGAGATTCGCCGCATCATCAGATCGGCCAGCAGATGGCTGTACGTTAAAATTTAACGTACCGAATTTGTTGAACCGGCTCGACCGCCGCCGCGTCGTCGCGCTGGTCTGGTGTCGTCGTCCGCTCGTTTGCTCGCCTACGGCTGCGCGCCTCGCGGTCTGTGGTGTGGAGTCCTATCAGATAGCCCCGCCCACCGCATTCGCTCGCTGTCGCTCGCTCATTCCCCCCGCCGCCGCGAAGCGCGCCGTCGCTCGCTCCCGCTCGCGAGCTTCACGCGCAGACCGCCAGCATCAACATGCTGTCGGAATATTGACACCGACTCGAATTTGGATAAGATGTTGGCGCGCGCCGTCCCGTGTGCAGATAGTTTCGCGGGACGGCGTTTCATTTGCACACTCACCGGCGCGCATCACTCAACCAATCATGTTCGAGTACAACGCCAAACTTCTCTCTATCGTTGACGGCGACACCATGCACTTGGAAGTTGATCTGGGCTTTCATGTCTTGGTGCATGAGACGTTTCGTCTCGCGCGCGTCAACGCGCCGGAGTTGATGTCGTTCGACGGCATCAAGGCGAAAGCCTTTGTGGTGGGAAAGCTGTCAGCGGCGACCGCCTTCAAAGTCCAGACGAAACGAGCAGAGAAATATGGTCGCTGGCTCTGTGAGTTGCTGTATCAAGTGCCGGGCGAAAAAGATGTCTGGCACAACCTCAACACGGAGCTACTCGAATCCCGCAACGCTGTCCCCTACAGACCCTGACAGGGAAGGAGACTCTTTATCATGGCTAAGGTTAAAGGTCCGCTCATGTCGCTCGAAGCGAGCGGCACAGTGGGAGACACCATCACTTTCGACAAGCGCGGTTTCGTGCGCCAGCGCGTCATTCCCGCGAACCCGCAGACCGATTTGCAGGGCAACACGCGCCAGCGTCTGCTCGCCATCCAGCGCGGCCTGACGAAGCTTGGCGCAGGCGTCATCGGCGCAGTCAAGACCATCGCGCCGACGAGCTATCGCTGGAATTCGTTTCTGCTGCAAAAGGTCTTGGGGCCGGGCAGCAGCGAGTACACCGCCAGCGTGACCGCCTTCAACGCTCTGACCTCGACACAGAAGACCGCGTGGGACACGGAAGCGGCAACGCGCGGCCTGACGACCCAGAGCATCGGCTACGCGACGGATGCCGACGTGACGCCCGGACTGGCTCTGTTCATCATCTGTCGCGCGCTCTTTGCTCTCGGCCTGCACACCATCGCGGGGACGCCGTCGGGGACGAATCAAGCGTCGTGGGGCGCGTACTTCGTCTCGTAACGCACAGCCTGCTTCGCGCGCTGTGCAGTGCGCGCGAAGCAGCATCAGATGTTCCACTGTAGCCGGTGTTGGAAATCAACACCGGCTCTGTTTTCAAAGGAGGTCATGCCATGCCAGCCAAAAGGACATTCTTAAATTTGCGCGTGCGCGGCGTCGCACAGTTCGACGGTCCAGTTATCGGCATTCCGACGAGCGCGCCGAGTGTTCCGCGCTATGTCGCGTTGCTCTCGATTGATGCCAACAACAACATATTAGTAAATGTGTTAGAGAACACGCTGGGCGGAATAATTGATTGGGGCGTTGTAGATGGCGGATATGTGGAAGGATACCTGACTGGTGCTTTTCCAGAAGGCAAGACACACACGCTCGTCTCAAACGGTGATTATCGGGACGGATTTTCCACCATCTATCGAACGGACGATGACATCATGGGAATCAGTTATCAACCTGCAAATCTACCGGCAAAGCTTTCGGTGCAAATTAGCGTGTACGAATAGGGGGTCACATGGCACGCCGAAGAACATTTCAGGAGTTGCGAGTCAGAGGCCAGATCATCGCTGATGGCGTGATGCAGCAGGAAGGCGTCGCGCGTGCGAGCTATCGAGAGTGCATCGAACGCGTGACGTGGATTTATCCAGAGCCGCACATCACAGTCGAAACTTTTGCGAACCACTGGGGCGCGCTCGACTGGGAGAAGGTGAATGATTATGTCTGGCAGGCATATTTCGACGTGTTGCCGGGCCATGCTCATTTCGCGCTGGACACGCCGCCGCCATTCATAGACAACGGCGGGACGCTCGTCTTTCCGTTGCTCGACTTGTCAGTTGATGCAGGGCGTCCGGCCAATGTTCTCGCGCTCTCTTTCAGCAACTCAAGCGGGACACCAATCATCCCTGAAAACTTTAGCTTCATCGTCAGATTCAAAGCTTACAAGTGAGTAGGGCACAATCAATCTCAAGCGAGGTTCTTCAATGTCTTCTCCAGACACGCCGCCGCCGACGCAGATGACGCGGCTCGAACATCATCGCCACTGTTCCAAATATTCGATTCTGCGAAATGCGCGCAGCGGTGCGCTCGCTGTCGCTATCGTGCTGTTGCCAAAGGCGTCGGCCTACGTCGAGCATGGCGCGTTCACGCGCGAGTCAGCCGTCCAGTTGATTCAAGCCGTGAGCGTCGCTTTACTCATGTTGCTGTTCAATTACGTGCAGCGCGTCCGCGAAGAAGAAGTCAGGAAAACCGCGCGGCACTCCCGCCGAAAAGCGCAACGCGCCTCACAGTTGAGCGACGAATAATTACCGACGGATAGATTCATGCGCGCGTCGCCGCTCCTTCGTCGCGCCGCCGTGCTTCATGTTGTCGCTTCGCTCCAACATGTGCGTGGTCGGGTAGGCGGTGTGCGCTCGTCGGCAGCGATAATGCGAAATTATGTTCTCGTGCCGCGCTCTCGCGCGCCACCGGCAGCCGTCGCGCGAGGCCGCGCGCCTTAGTGCCTCTCGAACATAATTCGCATTATCGTCCGCCTTCGCGCTGAACGCTTGGCACATTCACCGTCGGGCACGCCTGTGCGCCTGCGCTTCGCTCCGGCGCACGCACCACAGCACGGCGCAAAAAGCGCGCCGTAACTTTCCCACTCGACCGGCCAGATGTTACCGACGGTAAAAATGTGAAGGAGTTGAAAGCCGGCGCGTCTGGCAAGAGGAAAATTATCTGAAGGAGTTGGCGACGCGCGCCGCGTCGTCTGGCTGGTCTGGTGTCGTCGTCCGCTCGTTTGCTCGCCTGCGGCTGCGCGCCTCGCGGTCTTCGGTGCGGAGTCCTGTCAGATAGCCCCGCCCGCCGCATTCGCTCGCTGTCGCTCGCTCATTCCCCCCGCCGCCGCGAAGCGCGCCGTCGCTCGCTCCCGCTCGCAGCTTCTGGCGCGTGCCACCGACAAGCGTTCGCCCTTCGTTCACTGGCAGCATTTTTCTCTTGCATCGCTGGCGCGCGGCGCGTAAAGTGCGCGGCACAAAGTTGTTCTCTAGGCGAGGACAATTGACGCCGCGCTGATTCAAAACTTACTTTGCAAGGTAAGTTTTGGATGACCGAAGCACGTCGAAGCTTCTGCGCGGCGTCCTCCAACATTCGACATCTCCAGCAGACAGGAGGAACATAAGTGCAACCTACCAGACTCATCACACCACCAGTTGACCCGCCGAAAGACAGAGCCAATCAAGACACCTTAAAAAGTAAGGCAGACAACACCTTAAAAAGTAAGGCAAATCTTTTCCATAAAAGTAAGGCAAATGGAGAGAGTAGCAGCCTGACGCGAGAGAGTGTTGGAAAGAGGGTGATTGTGTTAGCTGACAATCTTGACAAAAAAGTAAGGTATGCTTAAAATGGCGTCATTGTTGAAGATTAACATTGACTGAATGCACAACGGATGAAAGTTTCAGCACAGGAAGAATACGGGCTGCGTTGCTTATTGCAACTCGCGCAACTTGGCGAGGGCGAGTTTCTGACGCTCGCGCAGATCGGCGAGCGCGAGGGAATCTCCGTCGCCAACGCCGGCAAGCTGCTCTGGATTTTGAATAAGGCGGGACTCGTTTCTTCCATACGCGGCACGAAAGGCGGCTATCTTCTCGCGCGTCCGGCATCTGAGATTTTTCTGAGCGAAGTCATCAAGGTGCTCGATGAGGATGTGCTGGCGGGTCACTGCAAGAGCTATACGGGCGTGCTCGATTCTTGTATTCACACAGGCGACTGCGGCATCCGCCCCGTCATCGTCGGCCTGCATGAAGTCGTTCAGCAGGCGCTCTCCGGCATCACGCTGGCGCAGTTAATCGGGACGGAAGAGAAAGTTGATCGCATGTTGCACCAGATACAACGCGCGCAGCCGCGCTTCGAGCCAATTTCGCGTCGCGCTCAATAGCGAAACATGCGTCGGGAATTTTAATTGAATGTTGAAAGCTTCTTTGTGGAAGCGGTGAAAATCAGATGAGCACTATCGAACTTTTAGCGAATCAGGAATATAAGTACGGCTTCGTCACGGACATCGAGTCGGACGTGATTCCCAAAGGTCTCACGGAGGACACCGTCCGTCTCATCTCCGTTAAGAAGAACGAGCCGGAATGGATGCTTGAGTTTCGACTGAAAGCCTATCGCCACTGGTTGACGATGGAAGAGCCGAAGCGCTGGCCGAACGTCACGTACCCGGACATTGATTATCAGGATGTCGTCTATTACAGCGCGCCGAAGCAGAAGGAAAAGAAGGCGAGCCTCGACGAAGTTGACCCGGAGTTGTTGAGGACGTTTGAAAAACTCGGCATCCCGCTGACAGAGCAAAAGCAACTCGCGAATGTGGCCGTTGACGCCGTCTTCGATTCCGTGTCGGTCGCGACGACGTACAAAGAGAAGCTCTTGAAGCACGGCGTCATCTTCTGCTCATTCAGCGATGCGGTGCGCGATTATCCTGAGGTCGTTAAGAAATATCTCGGCTCGGTCGTGCCGACGAACGATAATTATTTCGCCGCTTTGAATAGCGCGGTCTTCACCGACGGCTCGTTCGTCTTTATCCCGAAGGGCGTGCGTTGCCCGATGGATTTGTCCACCTACTTTCGCATCAACAATCAGGAGTCGGGACAGTTCGAGCGGACGCTGATCATCGCCGAAGAGAATTCTTACGTCTCTTATCTCGAAGGCTGCACCGCGCCGAAGTTCGATAAGAATCAATTGCACGCGGCGGTCGTGGAACTCATCGCGCTCGACGATGCGGAGATTAAATATTCGACCGTGCAGAATTGGTACGCGGGCGACGAGACGGGCAAGGGCGGCATTTACAATTTCGTCACCAAGCGCGGCAAGTGCGCCGGGCGCAACTCCAAGATTTCGTGGACGCAGGTCGAGACCGGCTCGGCGATTACGTGGAAATATCCTTCGTGCATCCTGCTCGGCGATAACTCGGTGGGCGAGTTTTATTCCGTCGCGCTGACGAACCACGCGCAGCAGGCCGACACGGGCACGAAGATGATTCACATCGGCAAAAACACGCGCTCGACGATTATCTCGAAAGGCATTTCGGCGGGGAAATCGAACAACAGTTATCGCGGCCTCGTGAAAATTCTCGGCGGCGCAGAGGGCGCGCGAAACTACACGCAGTGCGACTCGATGCTCATCGGATCGAAGTGCGGCGCGAACACTTTCCCTTACATCGAGGTGATGAACAACACGGCGCGTGTCGAGCACGAAGCGACGACATCACGCATCAGCGAAGACCAGCTTTTTTACTTGCAGCAGCGCGGCATCTCGCAGGAAGACGCCGTCTCGCTCATCATCAACGGCTTCTGCAAGGCCGTCTTCCGCGAATTACCGATGGAGTTCGCCGTCGAAGCGCAAAAACTGCTCGGCATGAAACTTGAGAACAGCGTTGGTTAGAACTAGGCACAGGGCTGCCACGGAGAGAGACAAAGTTAATGCTGGAAATTAAAGATTTACACGCGACGATTGATGACAAGGAAATTTTGCGCGGCATCAACCTCACGATTAACAAGGGCGAAGTCCACGCGATTATGGGGCCGAACGGCTCCGGCAAATCCACGCTCGCGAAGATTCTGGCCGGACATCCCGCGTATAAAGTGACGCGCGGGGAAGTCCTGTTCGAGGGACGCAATCTATTGGAACTGCCCCCGGACGAGCGTGCGCGCGAAGGAGTGTTTCTCGCGTTCCAATATCCGGTGGAAGTGCCGGGAGTCTCGAACGCGCAGTTCCTGCGCCTCGCCTACAACGAAAAGCGCAAGCACCACGACGAGGAAGAATTAGACCCTCTGGAGTTTAAGGATTTGCTGGCCGAGCGCGCGAAGATTGTTGAGATGGACGCGGGTTTGATGTCGCGCTCCGTCAACGAAGGTTTCTCCGGCGGCGAGAAAAAGCGCAACGAGATTTTGCAGATGGCCGTCCTTGAACCGAAGCTCGCTGTGCTTGACGAGACGGACTCCGGCCTCGACATTGACGCCTTGCGCGTTGTCTCGGACGGCGTCAACAAACTGCGGACGCCGGACAACGCCATCATCCTCGTCACGCATTATCAACGCCTGCTCAACTACATCGTGCCGGACTTCGTCCATGTGCTCTACAAGGGACGCATCGTGCGCTCCGGCGGGAAAGAATTGGCGCTTGAGTTGGAAGAAAAGGGTTACGACTGGATTAAAGATGCGGTCGGCAAAGAGCAGACGGCGGCCAGCGGTTAATAGTGAAAGAGTATTTGTCACTCGACGTGCGAGCTTGTAAAAAATGATGTCTCTTAGTGCGATGAAAGAAAAGAATGCATACGGCGCGGCCTTCGAGGAATTGTCCGCACGCTTACCCGCGCAAGAGCCTTCGTGGTTGCGAAGCTTGCGCGTTGGAGCGTGGGAGCGTTTCGACTTACAGGGCTTTCCGACGACCGATCTTGAAGACTGGAAATACACGAACGTCGCGGCGATTGCGCGCGGAAAATTTCATCTCGCGCAGGATGATAAAAACAAAACGGACGCGCCTGTCAATCTCGACGCATACGCTAACGAAGAGTCTGCGCGTAGTCGTCTCGTCTTCATCAACGGCATTTTCAATCGCGAGCATTCTTCGCTCGAAGCTTTACCGCCAGGCGTCGTGGCCGCAGATTTAGCGACGGCTTTGCGTGGCGAACATGCGGAGACTTTGCGTGAAAATTTGACGCGCAATTCTGCCGGCGACGCAGATGCTTTCAACGCGCTCAACGCTGCGTTCCTACGAGACGGCGCGTTTCTGCACATTCCGCAGCGCGTCAACGTTGAGACTCCGATTCTGCTTCTGTTCCTCACGACCGCGCCAGACACGATTTCATCGCCGCGCATCGTCATCATGGCGGAGCGCGAGAGTGCGGCGACGATTATTGAGAGCTACGCGGCGACGGGTGATGCAGCTTATTTCACAAACGCGGTGGTTGATATTTCCGTCGGAGAGAACGCGCGTCTCACTCATTACAAAGTTCAGGACGAGAGCGCGCGTGCTTTTCACGTCGCCTCGACGCGCGCCGAACTGGGCCGGAGCAGTGTCTATGATTTAACGACGATCACGCTCGGCGCGCAGCTTTCACGTCACGGCATCGAAGTTTTGCTTGATGAAGAGGGCGCGGAATGCTGGGTGGATGGACTCTACTTCGTCGGCACGGGGCAACACGCGGACACGCATTCGCTGATTGACCATCGCAGCCCACGCTGCACGAGCCATCAGAATTACAAAGGCATTCTCGACGGCAAATCGCGCGCGGTCTTCAACGGTAGAGTCTTCGTTCACAGAGACGCGCAGCAAACGGACGCGATGCAGAGCAACAAGAATCTCCTGCTCTCGACGGACGCGCGTGTGGACACCAAGCCGCAACTGGAAATTTACGCCGACGACGTGAAATGCGCGCACGGCGCGACGGTCGGGCAACTGGAAGTTGAAGAGTTGTTTTATCTGACTAGCCGTGGCTTGCATCCAGACCTCGCGCGCAATCTTTTGACCTACGGTTTCGCCGAAGAGATCGTCGAGAAAATCAAAATCGGCTCGATCAAGGCGCAGCTTGATGAAGCGATCCTGAATCGCCTTCACGCGCGTCTGGAAGTGTGAGAGTGAATGAAATGGTAGCGATTGAAAAAGATGTCAACGAGACGAACGCCCGTGCGAGTTGGGACGTGGAGCGTGTGCGCGCGGATTTTCCCGTGCTGACGCAGAGCGTCAACGGGCAGCCACTCGTCTATCTCGACAACGCCGCGTCGTCGCAAGTGCCGCAGATCGTCATCGAGCGCGGCTCGAAATATTTGCGCGAGGAACATTCCAACATCCATCGCGGCGTCCATTACCTGAGCCAGCGCGCGACGAGCGCGTATGAGGGCGCGCGCGAGAAAGTCAAACGATTCATCAACGCGCGTGAGGCGCGCGAGTGCATCTTCACGCGCGGCTGTACGGAAGGCATCAACCTCGTGATGCAGGGCTACGGGCGCAAGTTCGTGCAAGAGGGCGACGAGATTATCGTCTCGGAGATGGAGCATCACTCGAACATCGTGCCGTGGCAGATGCTCTGCGAAGAGAAGGGCGCGCGGCTGCGCGTGATTCCGATGAATGACGCGGGCGAGTTGCTGCTCGACGAGTACGACGCGCTGCTTAATGAGCGGACGAAACTCGTCGCGGTCGGTCACGTCTCGAACTCGCTCGGCACGATCAATCCCATCAAGGAAATCACGGCGCGGGCGCACAAACTCGGCGTCCCCGTCCTTGTTGACGGCGCGCAGGGAGCGCCGCATCTCTCCGTTGACGTGCAGGATTTGGATTGCGACTTTTACGCCATCTCCGGTCACAAGATGTTCGCGCCGACAGGCAGCGGCATCGTCTATGGCAAGGCCGAGTGGCTCGAGAAAATGAACCCGTTTATCGGCGGCGGCTCGATGATTCGCAGCGTGACGTTTGAGAAGACGACCTACGCCGGCATCCCTGAAAAGTACGAAGCCGGCACGCCCGCCATCGCTTCGCAGATCGGACTCGGCGCGGCGATTGATTATCTCAACAGCCTTGATCGCGAGGCGGCGCATCTCTACGAGCGCGAGTTGTTAACTTACGCGACGGAGAAAATTTCCGCCATCGAGGGCGTCCGTATCATCGGCACGGCGCGCGAGAAGGCGAGCGTGCTGGCCTTCGTAGTTGATGAAGTTCACCCGCACGACGTGGGGACGATTCTCGACCAGCAGGGCATCGCCATCCGCGCCGGCCATCACTGCGCGCAGCCCGTCATGCAGCACTTCAAAGTCCCCGCGACGGCGCGCGCCTCTTTCGCGTTTTACAACACGAGAGAAGAGGTGGACAAACTCGCCGCCGCAATTGAAAAAGTTATCGAGGTCTTCAGTTAGAAATTGGTAAATAGTGAATGGTCAAGAGAAACGACTTTCTTCCATTCACCATTCACCATTCACCATTCACCATTCACCATGTCAGAACTCAGTGAGCTTTATCAGCAGGTCATCCTCGACCACAACAAGAAGCCGCGCAATTTTCGCCAGCTTGAAACCGCCAACCGCAGCGCCGAAGGCCACAATCCTCTGTGCGGCGATCAGTTGACGGTTTACATGCAACTTGATGAAGGCGTGGTCAAAGAAGTGTCTTTTGTCGGCTCGGGCTGTGCCATCTCGAAGGCTTCGGCCAGCATGATGACGCAGAGTCTGAAGGGCAAGACGCGAGCGGAAGCGCAAGTTCTCTTCGATGAGTTTCACCGCATGGTGATGGGCGAACTGGATGCGGAGGCGACGGACAATCATCTCGGACGCTTGAAAATTTTCGCGGGCGTGCGCGATTATCCGGCGCGCGTCAAATGCGCCAGCCTGTCGTGGCACACCATGCACGCCGCGCTTGAGGGCGAGGAAACCGTCTCGACTGAAAATCTCGGCCCCGATTTGAGGGAGACGGAGTTGGCGGGTTGATGTCGTCAATTTGCTGCGATGGTGATGCTCAATTCTAGCTCGATTGAATAGGTGAAGACGGTCAAGGTTGGCCGTCTTTCTTCTTTTGCAGTAGCATGGTTTTGCCGGATTACATGCTTCAATAACTGTGTCGCGCGGGGCTAACAAAAGATGAGAATCAAGCACATCGAGATGCGCGAGATACGCCTGCGGCTCGTCCATTTTTTCGAGACGAGTTTCGGGCGCACTATCGAGCGACGAATTTTGCTCGTGCGCGTCGTTGATGAGGACGGAGTCGAAGGGTGGGGCGAATGCACGGCGGGCGAAGGGCCTTTCTACAGCGAAGAGTGGATTGACGGCGCGTGGGAAGTGACCAAGAGTTTTCTCGTTCCGATGACGCTCGGCCACACGGTTGAAGCGGCATCGAATGTCTTTGATCTGATGCGACGTGTGCGCGGGCATCGCATGGGGAAGGCGGCGATTGAAACAGCGTGTTGGGATTTGGAAGCGCGTCGTCTCGGCGTTCCGCTCTGGAAGCACATCAGCGGGACGAGAAGGGAGATACCATGCGGTGTCTCCATCGGCATACAGGACTCGCCGGAAGCGTTGCTCGAAAAAATCGGCAAGGAACTTGCCGCCGGTTATCAGCGCATCAAGATTAAGATCAAGCCGGGTTGGGATTTGAAAATCGTGCGTGCGATTCGCGAGAAGTATCCCGACATCGCTTTGACCGTTGACGCTAACTCAGCCTACACGCTCGAAGACGTGCCGCTCTTTCGCGCGCTCGATGAATATCGTCTCTCGATGATCGAGCAGCCGCTCGCCTACGACGACCGCGACGATCACGCGAAGTTGCAAAAGCAAATCGAAACATCAATTTGTCTCGATGAGTCAGTGCGTTCGCCCGATGACGCGCGCAAGGCGATTGAAACGCAAGCGTGCCGCATCATCAACGTCAAGCTCGGACGTGTCGGCGGACACGCAGAGGCAAAGCGCGTCGAGGAAGTGTGCCGCGCGAACGATATTCCCGTGTGGTGCGGCGGGATGCTCGAATCGGGCATCGGGCGCGCGCACAACATTGCGATGGCGACGCTCGCGGGTTTCACGCTTCCCGGCGATGTCTCCGCCTCTTCGAGATACTGGGAAGAGGACATCATCGAGCCGCACGTCGTGGTGACGCAGGCCGGAACTATCATCGCGCCGCAGGGCCCGGGCATCGGCTTTGCCATCAAACGCGAGCGTGTGGAATCGTTGACGGTGAGACGGGAGACTTTCAACGCTTGATGACAAACGAGACTCGCAGCACAAACAAAATCAATCACGAGCAGGCGCAAGCGTTGCAAGCCTATTTCAAAAGCAGGCAGCGCGAAATTCTGCAATTGACGCGCGCGCTCGTCGAGACAGAGTCGCCGTCGGGCGACACAGAAGGAAGCCGCGCCATCGTCACTCTTTTAGCACAGGCGGCGCAAGCTCTCTCTTGCGTTAATTCCGTCGAGCGCATTCCAGCCGCGAATGATTACGGCGAACACCTACGCATCAACGCTTTCGGCGACGCAGCAAAAGATTCGCGCACAACTCTGTTACTCGGACACACGGATACGGTTCACCCGCGCGGCTCAATTCAAAAACAGGCGTGGCGTGAGGATGGTGAAAAGATTTACGGCCCCGGCATCTTCGACATGAAGGCGAGTTGCGCCGTCGCACTTGAAGTGTTGCGCGCCTGTGCCGAATTATCGCTGCATCCGAATAGTCCCGTTGTTGTGCTTCTGACATGCGATGAAGAGACTGGGAGTTTAAGCGGGCGCGCGCTCGTCGAGGAAGAATCGCGGCGCGCGGCGCAGGTGTTAGTGTTAGAGCCTCCCGCAGCAAACGGCAGCGTTAAGACCGAGCGCAAGGGGACAGGGCATTACGTCCTCACGGTTGAAGGGCGCGCGTCACATGCCGGTCTTGAGCCGGAGAAGGGAGTCAGCGCCATCCTGGAAATCGCGCGGCAGATTGAGCGTCTGCATGAGATGAACGATCTGGCGCGCGGGACGAGCGTCAACGTCGGCGTGGTGAGCGGCGGCACCGGCTCAAACGTCGTCGCGGCGTCGGCGCGTGCGGAGATAGACGTGCGCTTCAGGACGATGGAGCAGGCGGAAAAATTAAACGATGCGCTTCGCGGACTGCGCCCATTTGACGAGCGCGCGCGCGTTCACATTGAAGGCGGCATCAATCGCCCGCCGTTGGAGCGCACAGTGGCGGTTTCCGGGTTGTACGCGAAGGCGCGTAATGTCGCGTCTGCGCTTGGGTTCGAGCTGGGAGAGGCCAGCGTCGGCGGCGCGTCGGACGGAAATTTCGCCGCGGCCTGTGGCGCGACTGTGCTCGACGGCTTGGGCATCGAGGGCGACGGGGCACATGCCACGCACGAGCACATCATCGCGGACTCGGTCGCACGGAGAGGCGCGTTGCTGGCCGGGCTGGTTGCTACTCTGTAAAGATTCGTGCGAGCCTGATGTGAAATTGTGAACCTAATATTTGCAGAGTCGAAAGAACAGATTGAAACAGTCCGCGAGCTGTTCAGGGAATACGCCGACTCGCTCGACGTTGATCTCTGTTTCCAGAATTTCGAGCGCGAATTGTTGGAGTTGCCGGGCGATTATTCCTCACCGTCAGGACGTTTGATTCTTTGCACTGTCGAAGACAAGGTGGCCGGCTGTGTCGCGCTCCGCCCGCTCGAAGCCGGCGTGTGCGAGATGAAGCGGCTCTACGTCCGCCCGCAATTTCGCGCGATGAATCTTGGGCGTGATTTAGTGCTCGCCGTGATTGAAGAAGCGCGCCGGATCGGTTACGAGCGAATGCGTCTCGACACGCTGCCGACGATGACGAAAGCCGCCGCGCTCTATCGCTCGCTCGGTTTCCAAAGTATCGAACCTTATCGTTACAATCCGTTCCCTGATACTCAATACATGGAATTATCCTTAGCCCGGCAAAATGAAGAAGCATAAATCTACGGGTTGCTTCCGGGACAATTATTTGCTGAGAGGATCGCCGCACATGATTTCAAGACATCTCTTCGTCACGTTGTTTTTAATCTGCGCTTTCATCTTCGCGCCAGTCACCCCACTGCGACAAATTTACTCTCCGCATCCAACAATCGTCTCCGCCGCGTCGCGCGAGCCTGTGCGCGCGCAGCACGGGATGGTCGCTTCGACGAGCAAACTGGCGTCGGCAGAGGGCGTGAAAGTTTTGCAGCGCGGGGGCAATGCCGTTGACGCGGCCATCGCCGTCGCGCTATCTCTGGCGGTGACGTATCCGGCGGCGGGCAATCTCGGCGGCGGCGGTTTCATGTTGATACGCCTGCGCGACGGGCGCGCGACGGCGATTGATTATCGTGAGATGGCTCCGGCGTCGGCGGGCAGAAACGTCTATCTCGACGCGCAGGGAAATTTAATCAAGGGCGAAGGCTCTTCGACTATCGGTTATCGCGCGTCAGGCGTGCCGGGCACGGTCGCGGGGTTGGAGTTAGCGTTGAAGAAATTCGGTTCGGGAAAATTTACCTGGCCGCAACTCGTCGAGCCTGCGCGCCGTCTGGCGTCGGAAGGAATCCCCCTCTCGTATGGTCTCGCGCGAAGCCTGCGCGCGCAGCAGGAGAATATGGCTCGTTACCCGGAGTCGAAGAAAATCTATCTCAATGACGGACGCTTCTACAACGAAGGCGACATCTGGCGACAGCCGGAGTTGGCGGCGACCTTCGCGCGCTTGCAGCGAAACGGGGCGCGTGAATTTTACGAAGGACGCACCGCGCAACTCATCGCCGAAGACATGAAGCGCAACGGCGGACTCGTCACGCTCGAAGATTTGAAGAACTACGTGGCGAAAGAGCGCGTGCCGCTGCGCTCGACATATCGCGGCTACGAATTGATTTCGATGCCGCCGCCATCTTCGGGCGGGGCGGTGCTCATCGAGATGCTGAACATACTTGAGGGCTACGATCTGCGTAAGATGGGCGCGACATCATCCGAGCGTTATCACGTAATGACGGAAGCGATGCGCCGCGCCTTCGCAGACCGCGCGGAATATATGGGCGACACGGATTTCGTCAACGTACCCGTCGCGGGGATGATTGATAAAGCTTACGCGGAACGACTCAGGCGCGGCATCAATCTCGAACATGCCTCGACGAGCGCGGAGGTCAAAGCCGGACGCCCGACCGGATACGAGTCTGAAGAGACGACACACTTCACCGTCGTTGATGCGGAAGGAAACGCCGTCTCGAACACTTACACTCTGAACGATAGCTATGGCTCAAAGGTGGTGATGCGCGGGACGGGGATTTTGATGAACGATGAGATGGACGACTTCGCGGCCAAGCCGGGCACGCCGAACGCCTACGGGTTGATACAGGGCGAGCGCAACGCCGTCGCGCCGCGCAAACGCCCGCTCTCGGCGATGACTCCGACGTTTGTCATGCGTCAGGACGGCACGCTCTGGTTCACCGTCGGCTCGCCCGGCGGCCCGACGATTATCAACACCGTGCTGCAAGTAATGTCGAATGTCATTGATTACGACATGAACATTCAGCAGGCGATAGACGCGCCCCGCATTCATCATCAATGGCTGCCGGATGAAATCGTCTATGAGCCGTTCGGGATGTCCGCCGACACGTTTCGCGCACTCACGGCGCGCGGCCATCAACTGACGGATAAACCGCGCTACATGGGGGACGCGCAAGGGATAATGATTGAAGAAAAGACCGGCGTGCGGCTTGGTGCGAGCGATCCGCGCAACTACGGCGAGCCGGTCGGGTACTGAGCAAGTCTGATGAGATAGGTTAAAGCGAGTCAGGAAAATCAACAGGGATAGACAGGATGGACAGGATGAGAAAAGTAATGATGAATGATGAGTGCGGAATGATGAATGGAAAACGGTTGGGCGCGCGTCTCTCGATTGTTGTGTTGGTCGTAACAGGCTTTGCGTTCAGTGGCCTGAGCGTGAATAAATCAACATCGATGGCTGCGAAAAACAGTGTCGCGCCGGTCATTCGCGTCGCTCCGAGCGCGCCGGTGTTTGATGAGGCGGCGCGTCTGGCGGAACTGGCGGCGCGGCGCGCGAGGGTCGCCGAGAAGGTCGGCGCGAAAGCCTTGTTCGTCATGTTCAGCGCCGAGCCGCGCGTATATACGAATGACGTGGACTATGAATTTCGTCAGGAGAATAATCTTTATTACCTGACGAATCTCCAGCAGCAAGGCGCGACGCTCGTGCTGTTGCCCGGCAATTCGATGGCGAGCGAGATACTATTTTTGCCGCGCCGCGAACCGTCGAAAGAGACCTGGACGGGGCACATGTACAGCGCGGAAGAGGCGCGTAAAATTTCCGGCATCAGCGAAATCTGGGACGCGAAAGAGTTCGAGCCGTTCATGCGCGCGATTCGCACGAGACGCGCTTTCCGCCCGCAGAGCGACGCCGTGTTTATGTCGGCAAATTCGATGAGCAACGCTGCGCCTGCTTCGGCACAATCCGTCACGCCGCCCGTCCCTCTGTCGGATCAGACGACTGCCGCCGCCAACGCCGCGACGCCCGCGCGTCCCATAGGCGGCAACGCTCCGGCCAATCTCGTGACGCAGAACGCGCCGTCAAGAGCGTCAACCGCTCCGGCGAACGGGACAAGCGCGAACGCCGCCCTCGCAGCTTCCGTCAGCAACGCACAGGCCGCAGGGTTTGATAAATTGTTCGCCGCCATGATGCAGAACGAGGCCGAGCTTTATCTGTTGCTGCCGGGCGGCGAAGACAGTCGCGAGTACAGGCAGGAGCAGGAATTCGCGTCGAAGTGGGCGAAGACTGCGGCGGGCCTCAACGTGCGGACGGGCTGGCCGATCTTCGTCGAGATGCGGATGCGAAAGTCCGCGTCAGAACTCGCATTGTTGCAGCAGGCGATTGACATCAGCATCGAGGGACACGAACGCGCGCAGGCCGTCGCCAATCGCGCGAAGTGGGAATATGAAGTCGAGTCGGAGCTTGATTACACTTTCAAGCGACGCAACGCGGACAACTGGGGCTACCCGAACATCGTCGGCTGCGGCCCGAACGGGACGACGCTGCACTACGAAGAATCACAGAGCGGAGTGAAGGCGGGCGAGTTGATTCTGATAGATTCCGGCGCGGAGTACGGGCATTATTCCGCAGACGTGACGCGCACCTTTCCCGTCAACGGCAAGTTCAGCGCGGCGCAGGCCGACATCTACAACATCGTCTATGCCGCGCAGGAGGCTTCGTTCAAAGCGATTCACGTCGGCGCATCGCTGCCCGAAGTTCATAACGCCTCGGTCGAAGTTATCAAAGACAACTTACTTCGTCTCGGTTTGATCACAGACAAAAATTCTGATCAGTATCGTATCTGGTTCATGCACGGAACATCGCACTGGCTCGGCATGAACGTGCATGACGTTGGCACGCGCGCCGCGAAACTCGATACGGGGATGGTCTTCACGGTGGAACCGGGACTTTACATACGCCTCGACGCGCTCGACTATCTGCCCGACACGCCGGAGAATCGCAAGTTCATCCTCGCCGTGCGCCCCGCGTTTGAGAAGTACAAAGGCATCGGCGTCCGCATCGAAGACGACGTGGTGGTGACGCCCGACGGTTACCGCAATCTCTCCGGCGCGTTGCCGCGCAGCATCGCCGACATCGAAGCGTTCATGTCGAGAGCGCAGAGGGAAGTGCGGGTTGGTGAATAATCACGAACTGCTCTGTTGAGTAACGAAACGGCCAAAAGGATATGTCCTTTTGGCCGTTTCGATTTTATCAATCAGTCGCGATTCTACTCGTAGCTCAACGCTTCGACGGCATCCTGCCGCGCCGCGCGGAGCGCAGGGTAGAGCGCGCCGAGCGTGCCGCCGAGCAGTCCGATGAGCAGCGCGACGCCGAGCCAGCGTGGTTCGATGTCAACCGTCAGGGATGTCGTGTGCATGATGAGGAAACGCGCGGCCAGCGTGAGCGCGAGTCCGAGCAGAACGCCGAGCACGCTCACAAGCAACGCTTCCTGCTCGATGATCCAGGCGATGTTGAGACTACCCATGCCGAGCGACTTGAGGACGCCGATCTGTCTCGTGCGCTCGGTGACCGTCGTGTACATGGCGAGCAAAATCACGAGCAAACTGATTGACGCCGCGACGCCGACGATGACGTTGATGAAGACGTTCAAGGCCGGCACGCCCGTCGCGTAAATTTCCTGTAGGTCGCGCGTGAAAATAATCTGCTCGTCGGGAAATTTGTCGTGAATCAGCGCGGCCACTTTTTCCTGATCCAGAGGGTTGTTGCACGAGATGAGGATGCTGGCGCAACGGTCAACACTGCCGACCTGCTCCTGCATCGTCGAGAGCGGAATTTTGATGCGTCCTCCGCCGGGCGGAGCATAAACTCCGACGATCTGAAAATCTCTGCCGTAGAGTCTGACCTTGTCGCCGACGCGCGCCTTGTGGTCGTCTCTCCACTTCGCGTCAATAATCGCCTCGTCGCCGGCGGAGGCGAGCGCGCGTCCATCAATCATCTGGAGATGCGCCATCTCTGCATACTGCTCAAAGGGGATGCCGTCAATCACGCGCATCCCGAAGCCCGTGTCGCTCGAGTCCGTGTTTTGTCCGACGGGGACGGCGATGCGGACGCCTTCGAGATGAGAGATTTCTTCAGCGTGCGAAACCGGGATGGCGAAACGTTGCGTGCCCGTGAGTCCGGTCGTGCCGGATGCGCGCAACATAATTTCCGCGCCGATGCCGGCCTCGCGCCTGCCGCGTTCACGCAAGACGCCGTGCGCCAGTCCGACTGTGAAGACGACGAGCAGCACGCCGACGGCGACGCCGAGCACGCTGACGAAAGTGCGCGCCGGGCGGTGCGCGATGTTCGAGAGTACGAGATTGTCCATAACTTTCCTGAGACGCGGATAGCGCGCGAAGATTTTACGCAGGATGTCGGGTGCGGTGTGGCGGACCAGCGTGAGCAGGCCGATGCCGGCCCACACGACCATCCCGGCCTTTCGCACGATGCCGAGCGAGACGCCGGTCAAATTTGTGTAGCCGAGCCGCGACAAGATAAAACCCGTGCCGCCTTCATAGACGCCGATGGTCGCGGGCACGAAGCCGAACACGAGATTGATAACTTTCGTCAGCGACTCGATGATGAGAGCGATGCTGAATGAAGTTGTAAAGCCGAGCATTCGGAGCGTCACATAGACTTCCAGCACGCTCGTCCCGTGCGCGAGCAAGTCGCACGCGGCCATCACGAAAAAAGTGCGCGGGCGTTCGTGATAAAAATTGTAAACGTCCTCTTCAGCTTCTTGCACTTGATCGCGTTTCGATGTCAGCCAGCTACGCTTGAGTCCTTTGCGGATGAGCCATTCAACGGTTGAAGTCGCAGGCATGTGGCGGCTGATGACGAGCCAGACGACGGCCAGTAGCGCGAGCATCATTCCGGCGGCGATGAAGATGAGAGGGTAGCGCGCCGCGATGGGCAAGTCGTAGGTGGCGAGCATGACGCACGCGCCGCAAGCGATGAAGAGCGCGACCGAGAGATTGTAGAGCAGGTTGTCAACGACGAGCGCGTGGACGCTCGATGCGAGCGGGACGCGCTTGCGTAACAATGCCGCCTTTGTCGCTTCGCCGAGGACGGGGCCGGTGAAGGTGAGAAAGCTGATCGTCTCGCCGCTGAGTCTCGTCGTGAAGGCATGGACGAAACCGAAGTGCCGATGCTCGCGCGGGACGGCCACCCACATCGAAACGGTGCGGATGGCGTGGCGCAGGCCGATGATGCCGAGCAGCGTGAAAAAGCCGAAGCCGATTTGCCGGAGCGCGTCGAAAATTTCGCCGACGCCGACCTTGCGTATGACGCCGACGAGCAACGCCGCGCCCAACACGAACGCCGCCATCTGCAAATAGAAAATCAGTCCGCGACGCTTCTTCTCAGTCTCAGGTTGATGCGGAGCGTGAGAGTTGTTTGCGTCGTGCGAGTTCTCGTTTGCCGTCGTCGCGTCGTCAGACGGATATTGGCGGGGGGAAGTCAATGCTTGACCTCCGGCGCGAGGGGAGACTGGTTTTCGGGCGCGGTGTTTTTCATCTGAGGGTTAAAAATATCATTGATGACTCGCCCTGGGAAAGGACGGAAGCCCCTTTGCCTGAGCGCGGGGATGAGCGCGCCCCCATCCTGCATCTCACCTGTGAGCGCGAGGATGGTGGGCATGAAACTCAGGCTGTCGTAAGGTTCTTCGATGACGAGTCCCTGCGGAATTTTCGTCGCCGCGCCGCCGGAAAACATGAGCGTCGAGTGCGTGGAGATGCGGAAGAATGAGCCGTGATTGCCGCCGGGATTGAAGCCGCGCACGTCGAAATTCCAGTGGTCGTTGGCGAGGATAAGCAAATCAGTCGTGACGAGTTGACGCTGGCGACGGCGAAAACGTCTCATCAAACTCTCGTCGGCGGTGATGCCGGGAGCATCCGGGTTCAGACTTTCGATGTCGTGAACGGCAAATTGTTCTTGCAGTCCGACGACGGCGTTTGAATATTTCGTGAGATGCGTGGCTCTCAACCACTCAAGGTCTGTGTGCCATCCATCGAGCCAATCTGCGCGCGTCGTGTTTGTAGTCAGCGCGAGTTGGGCATCTTCAAAAATCTTCAAAGGCAGACTCGCGCGCCACTTGACCCGCTCAAAAGTGATGCGACCGGCGGCGTCTTCGCGCAAGTTGGCGATGGGCACGTAACGTAAGAGCAGTTGCCCGTCTGTTGTCGTGCGCGAGAGAATCAGAGCCTGATTATCAAGGCCGCCATCGAGCCAGACGACGTTTTCAACTTTCGGATCAACGTCGAATGACGAGCCGAGATTCGTGTCGGGGAGTCGCGTCGCGATAAAATCCACCGGATGATTTTCGACGCCCGGCTGCACGTTGTTGCGAACGCTGACGCCGCCAATCAAAGAGAAATAATCAACGCGCGTAAAACTATTTTGCAGATCGAGCGAGCCGTCCGGCGACAGCGCAAGTCCGCCGCTCGCCGTGCCGACGACGTAGTTCTGCAATTGATAAATGTTGTTCTGGTCGCCCATCGCCCCGCGCGCGATAATTTCTTCGACGCGAATCGCGGCGGGAGCAAAAGTCTCTCGCCTGAGCGCGAGTAAATTCGAGAGCGTGCGCGCATATTCCGTGTACTGACGCTCGTCCGCTTTCATTGAATTGAGTCGCGCGAAGTCGCGTTGCGAATCTCTGTCGCGTCCCGCCGCTTTATCCTCCGGCGTCCACTTCTTCGGCTTCGCTTCGACAAGCGCGGTTTGCTTTTCAATCAGATGTTGAAGCGCGCCCAATTCTTCGCGCAGTGCATCGAGCGTTGATTGCCAACCTAGTCGCCGCCTGTCGAGCGTGTTGAAGAACGCATCGGTCGCGGCGCGGCGCATCGGGGCGGCAAGGTCTCTGCGCTGAAGTTGTTGAAGAAGAATGTGCAGGACGTTCAGGTCGCTGTCGCGCAGATGAATGGCCGCGCGCTCGTTACCGTCGAAGTCAACGAGCGCGGTTGGATATTCGTTACTCAGCCCCTTCAGGTAAAAGGTGTCGGGCGTGGTGGTATAGACGAGCGAGACGAGCGGGTAAATTCCCTTCAGAGCATAGTCGCTCAACAGACGCCGCTTGGTGACGACGTGATGCCCGCCGCCCGCCGCGCTCGCCAGCAACTTCACGAGATTGTAACCCTGACTATAAAAACGCTCGTCCGAGTTTGTGCCGTGATCCGACACGAGGACGAAAACAGTTTGGGCGGCGAGCGGAGATTTTTGAATCGCGACCCAGAAACGACCGACGAGAGCGTCGAGTTCCTGCGCCGCCGCGAGATGCGTGGCGCGGTCTCGATTGTGATGCGCGGCGTGGTCGAAATCCGACGAGTAAAAATCGAGATAGCGAATTTTCGGATCGTTGAGCTTCTCGATTAGCTCGCGCTCCAGTTGCTCATTGACGATGGTGCGCGCTTCAAAGCCGGTCACCCACTCGTCGAATAGTTCTTTCGGAGCGCGCGTGGTGAAACGCTTTTGGAGTCCCTCTTGCAGAGTCGTCCAGCGCGTCCCGCGTTGATAGAGTTGAAAGCTCAGGTGTCGCTCGTCGTTCGGATAGGCGTCGGCGAGCAGGGGCACGCCGATCTCGTCGAGCAACTCGACGCCGGGCATGTCAACGTGGACGCCGCCGATATTAGCGACCCAATAGGGAATAAAATTCAGGTAATCGTAAGAGTGCAAAGTGTAGCGGTCGAACTCGACGTTGCCTTTGATTTGAAGATGCTGGCCTGTATCTAAAAGCGACCACGAAGGCGCGGAGAGGCTCATCCCGCGCACGTAAAAGTTGGCGAGCCGCGTGCCACGCTGACGAAAGACGTAATCAATCCAGGGCAGTAAACTCTTGCCTGTTTGCGGGTCGCGTTCGCGTGCGAAGCGTTCGACGGTGTCATCAGGCAGGCCGTCAACTTTGAGGACGACAACTCTCCGTGCCTGCGCTGCGTGAATGTTGGAAGGGGCGTTGAGTAAGGCGAAGAGTAAACAAGAGCAAAGACAAATCAGGAGCCATGAAGTTGTCGCTGATCTAACTTTTCGAGTTTCCCCTGGTGCGTGGCGCATTTCCATCGTCATTGTCCGATTGCCGAGATGATGGTCTTCGCGTCGGAAGGTGTGATGCGCTGATCTTCGATGATGGCGCGGCGTAGATACTGCGCGGTCAACTGCTTCAACTCCGGCTCCAGTTGTGGCGATTCGTAAATGCGTAGCAATTCATTTTTCGCCGTCTCGGTATTGATGCGTGAGAGGCTGTCGAGACAGAGTCTGCGAGCTTCCGTGTCCTCTGTGTGTGCGAAGACACGCGCCGTGGCATTGGCCGTGCGCGGCCCTGCACTGGCTCCGTGCTCGGCAATGTAGCGCAGAGAGCGGCGCACAGTTTCAATGTCCCAGACCACCTCGACCAGAGGACTGGACTTCGAGACTTGATCGAGAAAACGACGATGGTATTCGAGCCGCCGCATCTCATCGAGCGCGGCGATTTGTTGCTCCTTCGTCGCATCTTCGCGATGCGTGTAGAGACCGAAGCTCGTCAGGTTGGCGAGACGAAGCATGACGCGCGCCGCGCTGCCGTGTTTGAGCGGCGTCATTTCGTGGCGACGGTCGCGGTCGAGCATCAACGCCATCCCGTCGGGGCGACCGGCGTAGGCGACGAGCGCGGCGTATTGTTCGCGCGCCAGTTGCGCCTCGGCTTGTAAATCGTTGTCCAGCGGATTGAGCGAGACGCTTTCGATGCGCTGGCCGACTTCTTCACGCAGAGCGGGATCAAGCGAGCGGTCGAGCGAGAGCAGGAGCTTGAGTTGCGTGTAGGCGCGCAGGCGCGCAGGCTGGTTGATGTCTATGCCGCGCCGCCCGGTCACGAAGTCGAAGACAGAGCGTCCGAGAAAATAATGCAGGTCTCCGTAGCGCGAGAGCGCGAGGACGTTGCGCGCCACGTCTTCGATGACGCGGTGCGACATTTCACGTTGCTTGGGATTCCAGTTGCTGCGAAAGTCCACGAGCAGAGCGGGGATTTTCGTGTTGTCGAGTCCATAAATCGCGAGCGGAATCATCTCGACCGCGCGCTTGTCGCCTGTCTCCATGCTGCCGGTCTCTGCGCTGTCGTTGGAGTGTGCGCCGTCGAGCGTGCGAGTTTCAACGTAGCCCTTCCAGTTCGCCAGACGCTGATCGCCCCACGGGCTGGCGATGTTGAGAAAACGTTTGTTGAATTTTCGCGTCCGGTTCAATTCGAGATCAGGGCGTGCGACCCAGAGCAGCGCGTGCGTCGCGCTCCCGTCGGGCATTTGCAGTGGCTGAAAATAGAGACCCTCCGCTTCGGCGCGCTGGCGCATCAGTTCCCAATTATGGCCGCGCTCGTCCTGCCACTTGCTCGCCTGTTTTTCGGAATACTTGTCGAGGTAAAGGTCGTCAACCAATCCGCCGAAAGTTTTTGGCGATAACTGGAGGCGGCCTTCTATCTCGGCTTTCTCCTGCGGCGTGAACGATGTCTGCTCGCCCGTCTCGGCTTCATAGAGCGACAGGACGGCGAGCGCGCGAAGAATGTGCGTCTGCCTGTAAGAATTCTGGTTGTAGGCGAGCGTATTGGCGGAAGCTTTAACGGCTACCCCGTAAGGATTGAAGACAAGATTCTGGAGCGCGATCCATAAGAAACGCTGCCAGACTTCGCGGTCAGGCTCGGCCAGATCAATGATGGGTGATGGCATCTCATCCCGGCTCGCATGTTTTTTGTTGCCGACGCGAGAGTAGAGAAAGGGGACGGCGGAAGCGACGCGCTGCCACGCAGACGGGCGCGTGTAGGTGAGCATCCAGACGTAACGCAGGCGGTCGTTTTCGGGATTGTCGTCGCCGAGCGTGTCGCGCAGGATACTGACGAGCGGCACGTTTTTGTTTTCTTCTGCGCTGCCGGGGAGACCTCGCAGATTGCCAAAGATGGTTAACAGTTCAGCATCCGTCCCGACGTGCAATCTCTCTAAATGAAAAAGGGGCGGCTCCGTCGTCCGTGCGCCGGTAGCTTCGACCGGATTGGTTTGTGCAACAACCAGCCGCGCCGGGACAGCCGTCAACAAAAAGATGAGAGAGAAACAAAACGTGATCGCTTGCCGCACAAGAGAGTTCGCGTGCCTGCCAGACTTCATCTTTCAGGTTCCTTACCCCTTGAAAATTATTTCACTAACAACGCATCATCCGCGCCGGTAAAAGTTAGTGAAAGCAATTAACGCGCACGGCGTCGGGGAAGCCGCAGGCGTGTGACGCCGATTTAGCGAAGTTTGTGCCTTTCATCAACTGATTATTTCTTAACGCAGAAACTTACCTCTGCGTTCTGCCCATTTTATCGCATTTGCCGTCTGTGCGGGCTGTGCGATGCCGGACGACAAGTTTCCGGTTGTCTTCAACTTCAACGCTATTATTGGTCAACGCCGGCGAGAAGCTCAATAATTTTATCATTCACAAAATAAACAGATGTTGACGGAACGTCGCCTAGGGCAATATTCGCTGCGGGTTGAGACTCTTCCGTCAACGCGCGTGTCAGCGCGTCATTGCTGAAGTATCGCCGCCCGCGTGCGATGACAATCACGTCGCCACTCTTCAACGCGCCGAGAGCCGCATGGTCTGAGAGTGAGACGTAAATCAAGTCCGATCTGTTAGCGACGCGCGCGTAATAAGTAAAAAGCTCTGGCGTCTCGCTCGCGACATGCGCGTCAGGCCGGGCATGGCTCGCGATGTAAGCTGCGGTCTCGCGCACGCTGGCGTCATAAAAATCATCGTGCGGAAAATAACTCCCGGCACGCTCTTGCCCGCCGCCGAGCACGTTCGTATAGAGCCTGAAATGCGGCGAGGCGAGCGTCGAAGCGTAAGCGGAAAAAGTCAGGATCAAGACGGCTAAGGCAGCGCGCGCATAGTTTGCGCCCGACTCGCTGATGCTGAAACTGTTAAGCAGGCGTCGGAGCAAACGTCCTAACTCGGAGATGCCGATGGCTGCCACAATCAACACGACGGGCAGCGCGAAAGTGAAATAGCGCGTGAACTTTCCGCCCAGCACCGTGAAGGGAAAGAACCAGTAAAAGAGCCAGAAGATAATGAAGAATCGCCCGTCGCCGAGTCGTTTGAGAAAAACAAAAGGGAGTCCGGCGACAAATGCGAGCAACGCCGGCACGGGCAGCTTGATGCCCATGAAGACGTAATAAAAATACCACGGCACGCCGTCGAGCCACTGCGTGAACTGGTTGCGATAAAGTTGTCCCATGAACTCGAAACCGTCGTGGCCGAGTCGCTTTTCTCCCGCGAACATTTTCATTTCATGCCAAGTGCCGGGCAGCAGGATCGTCGGGTTCAGGACGACGAAGGCCATGCCCATCACGACGAAGAAGAGAATCCATTTGAGCTTGCCGAGACGCCAGCGCGCCAGTTTCACTCTCTGAAAAATGTGGTAGTAAGACGTGCTGATGGCGATGTAGTGCGGGAGATATTTCGAGGCCAGCATCGCGCCGAACGTGATGGCCGTCGCCCAGTAATAAATGTCAGGCTTAAGCCGCCCCTCTTCCGCCGCGCGCTGCCCTCGCAGCCAGAAGACATTCGCGAGCAGAAAAAAGAAGACGACGAACGTGTCCTCCTTGGCGATGCGGTTGAAGCCGATGGCCGTCGGGTCAAACGCCCACAACGCGGCGGCGACTAAACCGATCTCGACGCCGAAAAGTTCCGACGCGACCATGAAAATAAGAATGGAAGAAAGCGCGCCGAGCAGCACGCACGGCAGGCGTGCCGCCGTCTCGGTCGAGACGCGCAACGCTGGATGTTGCGTCGCCAGTGAATCATTCCAGAAGTCTGCCGAAACGATGCTCACCGTCATCAGAGCCTTCATCAGAAAAGGATGCTCGCCGTTTGCTGAAGACAATCCGTGCGCGCGATAGGCCTCGACCGTGCGGACTTTGTTCAACTCGTCCTCGCTCAAACCTTCCGCGTCGAGATGAAAGGCGCGAAAACCGAAACCGGCGAGCGTCAGAAAAACGAGTATGGTGACGATTAACGTGCGGCTCGACGTGCGAACAAGTTGAAAGGGAAAGAGTTGCGGGGCGAGTCTGGCGGTGATAATGGTGGGGGCGGATACGGACAAATTATTTAATGACTCCGTTGAAAATAATGTGCAGGCGCGAAACATTTCGCGGCGCGGACATCATGGAAAGCGGCAAGCGTAGCCGACAAAAAGGTATGTGTCAAAATCCGAATTGGCACACGTTGACCCGAAGCTCAAGCAAAATCAGGAGCCGGAAATTGCAGCGCGCAGGAATGTTCAGCGAGGTTGTGTGAGAGCCACAGAAGTCGAGCGCGCGTCCTTCGGGATGGCTGCGGTATTGCTGTTGGACTCTTGTCCCGCATCCGGTTCGCCAAGCTGCCACCCCGCGCTTTGCAACAATGGATAGACGACGCGGATGTTGACGGCAAAGTTGGTGTTGGGCATGACGACAAAGGTCGCAAAGTTGACGCCGATGACGCGCCCCGATTGCCCAAACAGAGGCGAACCGGAGCCGCCCTCCGCGTTGGCGGCGTCATACACGACACGTCTCGTCTCAAGCGCGGTGATGTGCCCCTGCGTCGTCAAAGGCGTGATGGCTTTGCGATCCGAGAGATTATTCAAGAGCGTCTCGATGGACGCGCCGTAACGCTGCTGGATGTTTCTCGATTCTGATTCCGGGAGACTCGCGAGCAGGCGCTCTTCGCCGCGCGGGTAGCCCATCATCACGACAGACTTGCCGACGCCCACCGCCCCCGAATCCTTGTCGAGCGGCAGAGTGGGAATCTGTGCGGTCTGGTCAGTGGTGTCCATCTGGCAAATCGCCACGTCCTCATCTTCGCGCTTCGACGATTTTTTGAGATGGAGTTGGAATGACTGACGCTGGCCGGGAAAAAAGGCGACGATTCTCGTCACGCGAAACACTCCGCGCACGCTCGCGCTCAAGGTTTGCGCGTTCTGGTTGGCCGTCCAGGGTTCGACGACGAGATGCCGGTTCGTCACGATGTAACCGTCGCCGACGTGAAAGCCTGTGCCGACGAAATCCGCGATGTATGGCTGGCCGTTGCCGTCGGGCGTGAGAATCGGTTGCTCGCCTGTAGTCTGAAGCGTCGTGCCATTTTCCGTCGTTTGCGTTTGAGGATAGCGAAGCGGCCGCCCCGTTTTCGCTTCGACGAGTGCATAAGAACCAGCGATGAGGCAGACGCCGTTGCCGTACTGGCTGAAGATGCTCGGAGCCAGCGACATGCTTTTGATGATGCCCTCGTTGGTATCATTGACGGCCTTGAACTGGCCGTTCATCTTGCCTAACTCGTCCTGTTGTTTCGAGAGTTGCTCGTTTTGCCGGTCAATCAAATCGCGGCTGCGCTTCAACTCTTTATTTGCCGCGAAGCCGAGATAAAGAATGCCGCCGACGAGTGAGGCGACGATGAGCAACACGATGAGCTTCGTGCTTAAATTAACTTCTCGCACTAACTCACGCGTGAACTCGCGCAGGAAAACTTTGGCGTCGTCGCGGCGCGCGGTCGCGGCGGCTTCGATGGCGGCCTGCTCGATGAACGGCGCGACCTGCGCGCGGCGATGCGAGACGACGGCGGGCAATTCGCTGATGGGAAAAAATTGGAGTATGAGATCGTTTGTGCCGAAGCGCAGCTCGTCGCCGCTATCAATTTCCCCGCCGGGTGCGAGCGGCGCGCCATTCACAGTAATGTCGAGCGCGGGATCGAATTCCGTGACGTGATAATGTCCGCTGCGGTCGCGTGCGATTTCGAGTGCGAGTTGCGAATCAGTGTGGAGGACGGAAGCGTCGAGCCTGACCTGACAATCTTCGCCGGGGCCGATGCGAATACGTTCCTGCGACACCACTTCTGTGTGCCGCTCTTGCCCGTTCGAGATGTGTACGACCAGCCCGCTCGCCATAGAAGATGTTAAAACTCACGAATCCGGCAGAGACTAAACTGTGGCGACACGTTGCACGACCGCCTTTGTTCTTGCCGACAGCCACGCACGTCATCACCACGAAAGGCATTTTATACTATGAGGTTGAATGCGGGCAAAGTAGAATGCCGTTACAATCTCTGCAAGGAGTTGCAACAGACAACATTCTTGGCGCGCCGTCACATCAAAGTGCGTGCTTGTCTTTAGCCGCCGGTGAGTTCATCAAACAGGAGTTCGATTCACAAATGGCTCGCTTTCTTATTACAACGTTTCTCTCATTCATATTTATCTCAACACTTATTTTACCGGCACGCGCGCAGATGAAAGCGCCCCAGCTTAACTTTCGTCAACGCACGTTGCCGAACGGGCTGCGCGTGTTCAGCGCGCGTGAGAAGTCGAGTCCGACCGTCGCCATCCAGGTCTGGTACAAAGTCGGGTCGAAGGATGACCCGGAAGGCCGTAGCGGTTTCGCGCATCTCTTCGAGCACATGATGTTCAAGGGCACGAAGAACATGAAAGACGAGATGATGGATCGTCTAACGGAAGATGTGGGCGGCATGAACAACGCCTCGACGTGGGACGACTTCACGAATTATTACGAGGTCGTGCCGTCCAATTATCTTGAGACGCTTTTGTGGGCGGAAGCCGACCGGATGGGCACGCTCAACGTGGACGAGAAGAATTTCAAGTCCGAGCGCAGCGTCGTCGAGGAAGAATTTCGCGCGCGTATTCTCGCGCCGCCTTACGGCAAATTTTATTACGCCATTGATAAAGACTCGTTCGCCGTCCATCCTTACCGACGCCCCGGCATCGGCAGCATCGAAGAGTTGGAAGCGTCCTCGCTCGAAGACGTGCGTAATTTCCACGCGACTTATTACCGCCCGGACAACGCCACGCTCGTCGTCGTCGGCGATTTTGAAGAGGCGCAGCTAGATGCTTGGGTGGACAAATATTTCGGGCGCATCGCGCGACCCGACAAGGCGATCACGCGCGTGACGATCAAGGAACCGGAACGCACAAAGGAAAAGCGCGTCAACGAATACGCGCCGAACGTCCCGCTGCCGGCGGTCGCGATTTCTTACCTGACGCCGTCCGTCAGGTCTGAAGATGCCGCCGCCCTCCGCGTGGCCGAGTCAATTCTGTCGAGCGGCGAATCATCGAGGCTTTACCAATCGCTCGTCTATCGCCAGCAGATCGCGGGTGAAGCTTTCGCCGGCGCGGACTTGCGAGAAGATTTAGGCCTCTTCACGTTCGGCGCGATTCTCGCGAACGAAAAAAAACCGGAAGAAGCGGAACGCGCGCTGCTCGCCGAGTTGAAGCGTTTGCAGGATGCGCCCGTCACGCAGGCAGAGTTGAGCAAGGCCATCAATCAACTCATCACGAATCAACTGCGCGAGCGCGAGACGAACGACGGCAAGGCTTTCGCGCTGGCACGCGCGGCGGTCTTGCTCGGCGATGCCAATCTCGTCAACAGCGACATTGAAAAACTTCAAACGGTTACAGCCGCAGACATTCAGCGCGTGATGAAAAAATATTTCACAGACACCAATCGCGTCGTCATCAACTATCTGCCGGAGTCCGCCAAGCCGACGGACAAAAGCGCGGCGAGCGTTAATATGCCGCAAACAAAAGGTCAATCCACGAACAATAACGCACGCAGCGACGCGAAGGGTAATCAACGATGAAACGCTCATTGATAAATATGCGCCCCGTCTTCGCCGTGTTTGTGGTGGCTCTCGTCGCAATTGTTAGCATGACACTGATGCCTAAAACTTCATTCGCACAACAAAACGCCACGCCGCGCGAGACGCCGCCGCCGCCCGCCGCTCCGCGCCCCGTGACGATTCCGAAGCCGGTCGAACTCACGCTCAAGAATGGTCTGCGCGTGATTGTCATCGAAGACCACGACACCGCGCTCGTCTCCGCGCAGTTGCTGATTAAGAACGGCGGCGAAGTTGACCCGCCAACGTTGAGCGGACTCGCCGACATGACGGCTTCTCTGCTGACAAAGGGCACGCAGACGCGCAGCGCGCCTGAGATCGCGCAGGCCATCGAAGCTCTCGGTGGCACGCTCGATTCGGCGGCGAGTTGGGACGCTTCGCGCGTGTCCGTCAACGTGATGTCATCGAAGATCGAGCCGGCGATGGCGATTCTCGCCGACGTAGTGCGTCATCCCATGTTCAATGAAGACGAAATTGAACGCTTGCGTGGACAGAGTCTCGACGCGCTGACAGTCGCTCTGCGCGATCCGGGCACGCTCGCGGCCTACGTCGCGACGCGCGTCGTGTTTGGCGATGCGGCTTACGGCCACGCGCTCAACGGCACGCCGGAAACTCTCGCGCGCATCAAGCGTGGAGACATTGTCGCGCTGCACGCAACATACTATCGCCCCGACAACGCCATCCTCGTCATCGGCGGCGACACCACGTCGGACGACGCTTTCAAACTCGCCTCGCGCGTCTTCGGCGATTGGGCGAAACCGGCGACGGCTTTGCCTTCGAGCGGCGCGGAGCAAAACAAAAATAAAACCGCGATGACACGGCGCGTCGTCGTCGTGGACATGCCGACCGCGGGACAGGCGGCGGTCATTCTTTCGCGTACAGGCATCGCGCGTGCGAATCAGGATTACTATCGCGGCCTCGTCACGAATGCGATTTTGTCTGGCTATTCCGGGCGGCTCAATCAGGAGATACGCATCAAGCGCGGACTCAGTTACGGTGCGCGCTCGACGCTCGACGTGCGGCGCGATGTCGGCCCTTACACTGCCTCGGCGCAGACGAAGAATGCGACGGGCGCGGAAGTCGCGACGCTTTTGAACGGCGAACTCGCGCGGCTTTCGAGCGAGCCGATTCTCGATGCCGAGTTGATTCCGCGTAAGGCCGTGCTGATTGGAAATTTCTCGCGCGGGCTGGAGACGACGGACGGCCTCGTCGAACAGTTGAGCACGCTGGCTCTCTACGGCTTGAATCTCAACGAGATTAACGACTACATCAAGAACGTGCAGACGGTGACGCCCGCCGAAGTGCAGAGCTTTACCGGCGCGCATCTCGGCGCGAAAGATTCGAGCATCGTTATCGTCGGCGACGCCAAAGCTTTTCTTGAGCCGCTTCGTAAACAGTTCCCGGAAGTGGAAGTCATCGAACTCGCAGACCTCGATCTCAACAGCGCGACCTTACGCAAACCCGGCGCGGGCGTGAAATGATGAGAATGTGGCCGCAAGGAGCGCACATCAAAATGAAGACGATAATTTACGGCTTACTGCTGACATTTGCATTAGCGTCGAATCTCTGCGGCGAGGCGCGTGGAGATGTGCGACCGCGAAACTTTTCAACGGCGCAATCCGACAAGTTCACACAGACCGATGCTGCGCCGTTCGCCAAACGACTGGCGAGCCGCAACCCTCTGGAGCGACGCGCGGCGGCGGAAGACATCGCGCGACAGTCAGATGTCACGCAACGCAAACTCGTCGAAGGTTATCGCTGGCAGGAGAAGGACGCGCGCGTGCGCGTGGCTTTAGACTGGGCGCTCTATCGGACGGGGAAAGACGACGCGCTCTTTTCACTCGTCCGCGCGCTCGACTCGAAACAGTCCGAACAGGCGCTCGGCTATCTCGCGCAAATGGAAGGGCCGGAGCCGCTCTACGTTTTCCTCACGCGCGTGAACGGCAACACGCAAATTCGTCTGCTCGAAGTCTTCGCGCGCACCGGCGATGCGACAACGCTTGAGACGATCAAGCCGCTCACTGCCTCGCTCGATCCCGGCATCGCAGACGCCGCGAAGTTCGCCGAACGTGAAATCACCATTCGTCTCGAAGAAAGACCCGCCGATGCGCCGAAGCGTCCGAGGCAAGTCGGCGAGAGCGAGCAGCCGCCCTCTTAAACGATTCCCGACATGCACCGAAACTTACGCTCGTTCCTCGAACTCCTGCGCCGCGAGAATGAAATTCTTGAGATTGAAGCGGAGGTTGATCCGTATCTCGAACTCGCAGAAATTCACCGGCGCGTCATCGCACAGGGCGGCCCCGCGCTTTTGTTCAGACGTGTGAAGGGCAGCCGCTATCCGTGCGTCACTAATTTATTCGGCACGGCGCGGCGCATCGAACTCGCTTTCGGCGCGAAGCCCGAGGCGCTCGTCCGTCAGGCCGTCCGCATCGCCGAGTCGCTGTTGCCGCCGCGTCCCGCCGAACTGTGGCAACATCGCTCGCTCGCGCTTGAAGCTTTGCGACTTGGCACGCGCCGCGTCCGACGCGCTCCCGTGTTGGAAGTGCTGGACAAGCCCGCACGTCTCGACGAGTTGCCGGTCTTGACGACGTGGCAGGATGACGGCGGCGCGTTCTTCACTTTGCCTCTTGTTTATACAGAGCATCCCGCGACGGGCAAGCACAATCTGGGCATGTACCGGATGCAGCGATACGACGCGCGCACGACGGGCATTCACTGGCAGATACACAAAGGCGGCGGCTTTCATTACGCGGAGGCCGAGGCGAGAGGCGAGTCGCTGCCGCTCACGACTTTTCTAGGCGGCCCGCCCGCGCTCATTTTGTCCGCCATCGCGCCGCTACCGGAAGACGTGCCCGAACTCGTCCTCGCGTCCGTGCTGGCGGGCGAGAAAATCCGCGTCGTCAAAAATCCGTTACAGAATCTTCATCAAAAACTCGTCGCCGAAGCCGAGTTCGCGTTGGTTGGACGTGTGCCGCCGCGCGTGCGAAGACCCGAAGGGCCGTTCGGCGATCACTACGGTTACTACTCTCTGCAACACGATTATCCAATCTTTGAAGTCGAGGCCGTCTTTCATCGCCGTGACGCGATTTATCCGGCGACGGTGGTGGGCAAACCGCGACAGGAAGACTTTTTCATCGGCGACTACTTGCAGAAACTTTTGTCGCCGCTCTTTCCCCTTGTGATGCCGGGCGTGCGCGATTTGTGGACTTACGGCGAGACGGGCTTTCACTCGCTGGCCGCCGCCGTCGTGCGTGAACGCTACGCGCGCGAGGCGCTCGTCTCCGCGTTCCGCATCTTAGGCGAAGGGCAGCTCTCGCTCACGAAATTTTTGATGTTGACCGATACGCCGCAGGACTTGAGCGACTTCGCGAAACTCTTCGAGCACATACTCGCGCGCGTGCGTTGGGAGAGCGACCTTTTCATCATCTCGAATGTTTCGATGGACACGCTCGATTACACGAGCGGGAAAATTAACCAAGGCAGCAAAGCCATTATGCTCGGTCTCGGCGACGCCATCCGCGAACTGCCATGCGAGTTTCAGGGCGCGCTGCCGGCGGGCGTCTCGCGTGCTGAAGTTTTCTGCGGAGGTTGCCTCGTCGTCGAGGGCGTGCCTTACGCGGAGGACAAAGATCAGGCGGCGCGACTGGCGCGTGAGAATGTTTTTGCAAGCTGGCCGCTCGTGATACTCCACGACGATGCGAGCGTGGCGCGTTCTGCGTCAGACTTTCTCTGGGCGACGTGGACGCGCTTCGAGCCGGCGTCAGACATTCATGCGGCGGAGACGACCGTCGCGCGCCACCATCTTTCTTATCATCCGCCGATTGTGATAGACGCGCGCATGAAACCTGGCTACCCGGATGAACTCGTCGTCCGTCCTGACATCGGCGAACTCGTCGAAAGACGCTGGCGCGAATATTTTCCGCGCGGATTTTGAAAGTGCCGGATGAAAGCGAATTGATTATGCTTGATCGCTTTCCAATGGCAGCTTGAACGTAAATACCGCGCCGCCGTCAAATGAGTTGGTGGCGGTCAGCGTCCCGCCGTGATCCGTGATGACGCGGTGCGTGAGGGCGAGGCCGACGCCGTGCCCCTGCGCTTTCGTCGTGAAGAAAGGGATGAAGATGCGCTGCAAATCCGCCTCGGCAATCCCTTCGCCGGAATCTGAAATCTCAACCTTCGCCCATTCACCTCCATTCGCATCATGTTCGACTGATGAGCGCACAGAGACGCGCCGCTCGACGCTCTCATCTTCGATGGCTTCCGCCGCGTTGCGTAAAAGGTTTAAGAGCGCCTGTCTCAGCATCCGCTCGTCGGCGCGAATGTCCGGCAACGTTCCTTCAATGCTCAAAGTCACGCGCCTCTCAACGAAGAGCGTGCGAAGCTCTCTGGCGCATTGATCGAACATTTCTGCGAGCGAAACTTCGGACACATCGAGCGGGTTCGGGCGTGCAAAATTGAGAAAGGCCGTGACCATCTCCGACAGGTTGCGGACTTCCTGTAACAGAGCATTAGCCGCGCCGAGACGCGCGTCATCCGCGAAGATCGGGTTCTGCAAAAGTTGCGCGTAGCCGTGCAGCGTGGCGAGCGCATTTTTGAATTCATGCGCCAAGCCCGCCGACATCTCGCCGAGATTCTCCAGATTTTTCTTGAGCGCGACGGCCTCGCGCAACTGCACAACTTCCGTGATGTCCGTCAACAGGCAGAGCGCGCCGCGCACGCCGCGCGACGGTTGCGGATCAATCGGCGCGACGGTCACACCGAGACGGCGCGCGCCCTTTTCATTCGCGGCCATCACTTCTTCGCGCCGATAGACTTCTCCCGCATTGAGACATTTGCCGATCATCTGCGCGAGTTCGGGAACGCGCGCCAGCAGTTGTGAAAAGTGCTGTCCCTCAAGTTCGCCGTCCGCGTAGAGGAGTGTGCGTGCGGGCGCGTTAACGATGGTCGCGCGTCCGCCCGCATCGAAGGCGACGAGACCGGACGGGACGCTCGCCACGATGCGTTCGTTGAATTGCTCTGCGGAAACAGCCCGCGCGCTGGCTCTCGCATTGAGAGTTTCCAACTCGCGCTGCTTCGCACGAAGTTGAGCGACGACCTCTTGAAATGTTTCGAGGACAAATTCCGTCTCATCCTTCGTTCTCTCGCGCGACGAAGCGGCAATAGGCGCGCGCTCCGCTTCGTTGACGAGTTGGCGATAAGGCTTGAGCAACCAGCGCGGTATGAGCAGGATGCTGGGGATGCTGACGATCAATGTGATGACGAAGACGGTGAACAACACGGGCGCGCGCGCCGTCCGTGTCGCGGGCGTGAGCGCGACGAGCAGGAGCGTGAACAAGTTGGCGAGCAGCAGCAAACCGACGACCAGCGCCAGCGCCAACTGAGCACGATTTTCATAACGTGGAGGCATAGAAAAGTGATGAATGCGGAATGATGAATGAAAGCAAAACACTTGTCATCATCCATCATTCATCATCCATCATTCATCATTCATCATTTCATCTGAACTGTCCCGCGTACCATTCGACGAAGGGCAGGCCGAAGAGCAGGCTGAAGAGCGCTCCGAGTCCGAGGAAGATGCCGAAGGGGAGCAGCATTTGCATGTCTCGCTGGCCGCGCCGGAGCATGAGCGAGACGCCGATGATCGAGCCGCTTAAGACTCCGATGAACATTGTCAGGGCGGTCAGAGGCCATCCCAAAAATGCTCCGACCATGAACATCATCTTCACGTCGCCGAGTCCCATCGCCTCAACGCCGCGCAGACGCTCCCAGAGCCAACCGACCACCCAGAGAAAACCTCCGCCGAGCAGCGCGCCGGTTAACGCCCCGACGAGAGACACAGCCCAGACAGGCCAGCCCGCGAGCGCGCCCGTCGTCAGAAATCCCACGCCGTAGAGATTCGGGACGATGACCCGCGCGACGAGCGCGAACACGACGCCGGGCAGCGTAATCACGTCGGGCAGAATCATGTGCTCTGCGTCAATGAAGATGAGAGAGAGAATCGCGGCGACAAAGATTAAGTCGAAAGGCAACGCCAGCGTGAGGCCGGAGCGCAGCCAGAAAGTTAAAGCGAAGAGCGTCGCCGTCAATGCTTCGACCGCCGGGTAACGAATTGAAATCGGCGCATGGCAGGTGCGGCAACGCCCGCGCAGGATGAGCCAACTCAGAATCGGAATGTTGTCGTAAGCGCGGATCGCGGCGTCGCAAGCGGGGCAGCGCGAATGCGGGAAGACGATGGATTGACCGAGCGGAACGCGATGGATGACGACGTTAAGAAAGCTGCCGATAATCGCGCCAAGTCCCGTCACGGCGATGAGAAAAAAAAGCGGCGGCAGTCCGGTGAGCGACTCGGGCGATAGTATATTTTGCACAATTAACATGGAAGGCATTTGAAGTACGAATCGAAAGTTAGTTGACATGAGCGCCGCTTGACGCTCGCGGCTACACAAAAGCATATTAAAGGTTCGCGCATGTTTGCGAAAGATGACGCGCGACATCAATCGAACCAAAGGGGAAGCGCCGTTGAATTCACGCAAGCCGATTTACGCGATGTTGTCCGCCGGACTCGTCATCATTCTCGCCCTCACGTTCACGCCTTACGCGCTGCTTTCGCGCGCCCGTGTGGCTGTCGAGACCGCCATCGAGCCGTTGCCGGAGTCAGCTTATTTGGAACAGCTTGATGCGTCGCCGCACGCCGCCGCCACGCCGCCGCAGTTCGATGTCAATGCATGGTATGCGGGACGCGGTGAAGACCCGGACAAACACGCCGTCCTCATCGAATCGCTCGACGGGCAGCACGTCTTTGCATCGCACAATGCGGACGTTACTTTTAATCCCGCCTCACTCATCAAGCTCACCACTTCGCTCGTCGCGCTCAAGCGATTGGGGAAAGACTTTCGCTTCGAGACGCGCGTCTATACGGACGGCACGATTGACCAGAACGGAGTCCTCCACGGGCGTTTGATAGTCGCGGGAAATGACCCGACGTTCGGCGATATGAGCGCGGTGAAAATCGCGCAGGAGCTTGCGAAGCGCGGCGTGAAAAAAGTTCCCGATGAGATGATCGTCTCGCCTGAATTTTCTTTCAACTACAGTGAAAAGCCGGATGAGTCGTCGCAACAGGCGGCGAAGGTGATGAAGCTCGCGCCGAAAAAATTCAGCGTGGGAGATGCGCCGCAGAGCGCGCCTCTGTTCGTCCTGCGTTCATATCCGCTGCAACAAATTCTCCTGTACATGAACGCGCACTCGGTCAATTTCATCGCGGAACATCTGGGCGCGATGCTCGGCGGGACGGAAGCCGTGAGACGCTTTCTCATCGAAGAAGTGAAGTTGCCGGCGGAGCAGGTCACGCTCTCAACCACATCGGGACTCGAACATAATGCGATGACCGCGCGCGGGCTTGTGGCAGTCATCCGCGCTCTCGATGCGGAGGCCAACCGGCAGCGATTGAAACTCGACGACATCATGGCGAAAGCGAGCGACGATTCGGGCACGCTCAGGCGAAGACTTGTCGGGACTCCGCTCGAAGGCGTCGTGGTGGCGAAGACAGGCACGCTCGTCCACGACGACGGCGGGATGGCGAGTCTGGGCGGAGTTGTGTTGACGCAGAAAAACGGCATGGTCTTATTCGTCGTCCTCAATCAGGGATCAGGCGTCGCCGAGAGTCGCGCGTTGACTGATGAACTGCTCGTTGAAATTATCTTGAGTCAGGACATGCCCGCCGTCGCCGCACAGCGCACGGATGAGCGTCGCCATCAACTCGACAACGCAGACCTGCTGATTCAAGAGCAGTGATGAGTGATAAGTGACGCTTGTCACTCGTCACTTATCACTCATCACTGCTCTTGTCCCGCTGCATTTCCCACAACAAAATGTGTTTGAGGAAGGCGTGATGCGCGGCGAAGCTGGCGATGGAGAGGCCTGCGAGTCCGTCGCGGAATCCGCCTTTGAAGATGAAGGAGCGCGTGAAAGCGGCGGGCGCGGCGGCGGCAATCGCCAGCGGCGATGTGCGGCGACCCGCTTCGTACATCTTCTTTGCGGCGAGCGGAGCATAGCGTTCGCCGATCATCCGATGATGATGCGTGGCATCGCGCACGCTGTAATGAAGGATGTCACCGGCGAGAATTTCCACCTGCGCTTGGGCGCGCATTTTCACCGACTCGTGGACGTGCGCGCCTGTCCAACTCCCGCGCGCGCGTTGATAGAGACGCAGTTGATAATCTGGATACCAGCCTCCGCCGCGAATCCAGCGTCCCATATAAAAAGAGCGCCGGGCGATACGATAACCATCCGCCATTTCGTCCACACTTTTTCGGTGCAAAGTTTCGATGCTCGCGCGGAGTTCAGGTGAGACGCGCTCGTCCGCATCGAGGCTGAATATCCAATCGTGTTGCGCCGCTTCCGCCGCGAACTGTTTCTGCGCGGTGAATCCCGGCCACGCGCGTGTGATGACGCGCGCGCCGCAACTCTGTGCAATGTCTCGCGTCGCGTCGGTTGATTCCGAGTCCACCACCAAAACTTCATCAGCCCACGCGACGGACTCGCACGCGGCGCGAATATTCTCGGCTTCGTTGAAGGTGATGATGGTGGCGGTGATTTTCAAATCAATTCATGCTCGAATGTTTAATGACGTGAGCATACGAATCAACGCGCGTGAACGTCAACACAGCGGGGCAACTATTATGTCCCGCGCTACACGGGCGTTTATAGCGGGTTGCGATTGAGTGCGACATGAGAGAAAGACTTTTCACCACAGAGGAGACGGAGGGGCACAGAGGAAAGAGCGGAGGTTTGATTGTCTCCTCTGTGCTGCCTCTGTGCCCCTCTGTGGTTAATCTCCGGTCACATTCATTTGCAATCCGCAGTAGGCAGAAAGTGAATGTTATCCGATGGGGACGAAAAAACGACCGGCGAGTTTTCAAGGTTCGCCGGTCGCATCAGTTCGGACAGATCGCTTCAAGGCTAGTCGCGCTACTTGTGAAATTTATCCATCTCGACGGGCGAGTCTATGAGGATGTTGTTCGTCTGAAGCGTCGTCGAGGTTGAACGCTGTAGCTCGGCCATGGCTTTGTTGAAATCGGTCTGCGCGCGGAGTTCCTGATTGCGCGCGTTGACGAGTTGGTTTTCGCGCTGGAAGAGAAGGAACGTCGTCGAGCGTCCGACCTGAAACAGGCGACGCTCGCCGGAGAGTTGTAGCTCGGCGTTTGCGCGCGCGTCCTGTGCGGCGTGGACGCGGCGTCTTGCCGTCTCGACGGATTGCACGGCATTACGCACTTCAAGCTCGACAACTTGTTCCTGCGAGCGGGTCTGCGCGGCGAGTTGATCACGTTGGATGTTCGCCGTCGCCAGATTGGCCTGCGCCGTGCGGTTGTGGAAGGGAACTTGAATCGTCACGCCTGCCACGAAGTTGCGCGTGTTGAGACTGAACAGATTTTGCAAGGTCTGTCCGTAGCCGCCGATGAGTCGCGGTGGCACGGTTGACGTTGAGGTCGTGACGTTCGGGACGACGGCGGCGGGAAGTCCCTGCCGCGTGCGTAGCTCGTTGATTTGCGAAAGCAGGAACGCGCCGGAACTCGTCGTCGGGTCGCCGAAGATGAGCGGCACGGGGTCGGTCGTCGTGCCCGAAGTTAAATTGCGCGTGCCGGCCAGTCCGGTGGTCGAAACTGTGCCCGTCAAATCCAAGCGCGGTTTGGTTTGATTCCTGAAATACTGCAAATCAATGTTATTGATTTCCTGTTGAATTTTCAGGCGGCGCAACTCCTGACGATTTTGTCGCGCCTCCGTCAGAGCGGATTCGAGGCTCACGGGTTTGTCGTCGAACGTGGGATTGTCCGTCGGCAGCAGAGACTGCGACCACTCGTGCATGAGAGGGTCTTTCAGAATCAGACTCTTCAAATTGTTCTCGGCGATGGAGACGCTCTGCGTTGATAACAACAGAGAGGTTTCGCGATTCGAGAGCTCGGTTTGAATCTCCGCGCGTTGAAGCGGGGCGGATGCCCCGGCGACGACGCTCGCTTCGGTGACGCGAAAATTTTCGCGCGCGAGATTGACGTTGGCGATCTGGTTTTGCTCGTCGCGCAGGGCGAAGACCAAATCCCAGTACGCGCTCTGCACCTGCGCGATCAAGTCTGTGGTGCGGCGTCGGAAGTCGGCGTCGGATTGTTCGAGCCGCTTGCGTTGGATGCGTAGCTGCTGGCGGTTGAAGTCAATCGAGCGATTGCGGAGCAGCGGTTGCGTGAACGTCAGTCCCTGGCTGGCCGAGTAGAAAGGGTTGAGCGTCGTGTTGCTCGCCGTCGTATTTTCGCGCGTGTTGTTGAAGAAGTAAGAGTAGCCGCCGCCGCCTTTGCTGAACTGTTTGGTGATGGAGGCATCGTTGTTGAAATCGGTCGTCGCGACGTTGCCGGACGTGCTCGCGCCGCCGAAGATGTTGACGACGGGACGCACGGAGTTGTTGATCTCCGGCCTGTATTGAAAGATGGGGTCGAAGACGCCTGAGAGCGCGTTCAACTGCGCCTCGGCGAGACGGACATCGCCGCGCGCGACTTCGATCTCATTATTGTTTTCGAGCGCGCGGCGAATCGTTTCGTTGAGCGTCAGCGGCAAAGTGTCTCCACTCTGGATGCCGACGCGATCAAGCGAGGGAAGCGGCGGCACGGGACGCGCCTGCACGTTGGGGAAACGCGGGTCAGCGATTTCCTGCGTCGTGCCGGTGGCAGGCTGCTGCGTGAGCGTCGGGTCTGTCGTGACGCTCGCCGGCTGCTGCGTCGGGTTCGTCGTCGTCGCTGCGGGAGGCAGGACGGCGGGCGGCGTGGAAGGCGTCGGCCTGCCGGTCTGCTCAGTGCCCGGCGGAGTCTGCGCCGGTGGACGTTGCGCGCCCGGCGGCGCGGTCGGGTCGGGTTGCGACGGTCTGGCCTGCGGCGGCACGGTTTGTTGCTGTTCCGTTCCCGGCGGGCGCGTGGCATCTCTCTGTGCGGGCGTCGCCTGTTGCCTGGCAAAGATGGGGGCGGATGTCAGGCAACCGACGAGCAGGACGCTTCCGGCTCGCTGTAAAACGTTTTGTAAGTGATGCACAGTCGGCATACTCTTTCTTCCTTCTTAATATTGAATCTGTCTGATGCGCTCAAGTCAGCGCGCGGTCTGGCGTTGAAAATTAAATCCCGATGTTATGTCTGATTGGCGTGATGCCGCAGTTCACAGCAGAGCGCAAATTATAAATCCCGAGACGGCAAGGTCAGTGCGTACTACGTCGCGTGCCGGCAGAGGGTTTCAAAAACATAGCTTTAGGCGCACCCGCGAGACAGTTCATGGAATTATAAAATCGTCTTGCAGCGTCATACTTACAAACTCCCGGAAACGCTTAATCAAGAGGCTCACCAACACGTAACTTGACAGTGCGTGACGCGCGCATTATCTTCCCATGCTTAACGAAAGTTGCCAAATCATCCGGTTTTAATCAGATAGTTCTCAGGTGCAAAAGTGCGCGCCGCATTGTGGTTTCGCCATTCGATTGTGCAAGCATGATGCTTCAATAATTAAAGTTCTGCGAGGAGACTAAACACAAATGGCTATCAAAGTTGGCATCAATGGATTCGGGCGTATCGGACGCAACGTGTTGCGTACTGCACTGGGCGACGCCGACATTGATTTCGTCGCCGTCAATGACATTACAGATACGAAGACGCTCGCGCACCTGCTCAAATACGACTCCGTGCTTGGCAATCTCTCTGAGGATGTGACGGCAACAGAAAAAGGTCTCCGCGTCGGCTCGGATGAATTTACGGTGTTCGCCGAAAAAGACCCCGCGCTGATCCCTTGGGAATCGGTCGGCGCGGAAATCGTCATCGAGTCAACGGGGCGTTTCACGAAGGCGGAAGACGCCAGAAAGCACATGCGCGGCTCGGTCAAGAAAGTGATTATCTCCGCCCCCGCGAAGAATGAAGACATCACCATCGTACTCGGCGTCAACGAAGACAAATACGACCCGGCGGCGCATCACATCATCTCAAACGCCTCTTGCACGACGAACTGTCTCGCGCCCGTCGCCAAAGTTATCTTCGAGAATTTCGGGATTCGTTCGGCGCAAATGACGACGATCCACTCGTACACGAACGACCAGCAACTGCTCGATTTGCCGCATTCCGACATGCGCCGCGCGCGCGCCGCCGGACTCTCGATGATTCCGACTTCGACCGGCGCGGCCAAAGCCGTCGCGCTCGTCATTCCCGAACTGAAGGGAAAGTTCGACGGCATCTCCGTCCGCGTGCCGACGCCGAACGTGTCGCTCGTTGATGTGATTATGATGGTCGAGAAAGAGACGACGACCGAAGAAGTCAACAAAGCTTTGAAGAACGCCGCGAACGGAGAATTGCAGGGCATTCTCGCGTTTTCCGAAGAGCCGCTGGTCTCAGTAGATTTTCGTAAAAATTCCAACTCATCCATCGTTGATGCGGAGTACACAAAAGTCATCGGCGGCAATCTCGTCAAAGTCCTTTCGTGGTACGACAACGAGTGGGGCTACTCGTGCCGCGTCCGCGACCTCGTCAAATTCATCGCCGGCAAAGGACTCTGAAAAAGTGATGAGTGATGAGAGATAAGTGACAAGATAAGAAATGTCTTTTCTCTCATCACTTATCTCTCATCACTCATCACCGCTTCCGTATGAACAAACTTTCCATCACAGACCTTGACCTTAAAGGACAGCGCGTTTTCGTGCGCGTAGATTTCAACGTGCCTTTGAAGGATGGCAAGATCGAGGACGATACGCGCATACGTGGCGCGCTGCCGACTATTAAGTATGCGACGGAGCGTGGAGCGCGCGTCATTCTCGCGTCGCATCTGGGACGGCCAAAGGGCGCGCGTGTCGAAAAATATTCGTTGCGGCCAGTCGCCGCGCATCTCTCGGAGTTGATCGGCCAACCCGTCGCTTTCGTTAAGGATTGCATCGGGGCGGAGGTCGAAGAAAAAGTTGTCGGGATGAAAGACGGCGACGTGCTGCTACTGGAAAATCTGCGCTTTCACGCTGAGGAAGAGAAGAACGACGAGGGCTTCGCGAAAGAATTAGCGAGCCTCTGCGACATCTACGTCAACGACGCTTTCGGCGCGGCGCATCGCGCGCACGCTTCGACCGCCGGCATCACGAAGTTCGTCAAGCAGGCGGCAGCGGGATTATTAATGGAGAAAGAGCTTGAATATTTAGGGCGCGCGCTGAACGAGCCGGAGCATCCGTTCGTCGCGATTCTCGGCGGTGCAAAAGTGTCTGACAAAATTCCCGTCATCAACGCGCTCATCGAACGCCGCGTGGATAAAATTCTCATCGGCGGTGCGATGGCGTACACGTTTTTCAAGGCGGACGGATTCACCGTCGGCAAGTCGCTCGTCGAAGACAACATGCTGGAGACGGCGAAGGAAGTGAAGCGTCACGCCGAAGCGTCGCACGTCGCGCTCGTGCTGCCGACCGACCACCAAGTCGTTGATAGTTACGATCCGCTCCATAGCCGCAAGACGATTCCCATTGAATTCACGAACGCCGGACTCGTCGGCCTCGACATCGGCGCGGAGACCGTCGCGCTTTTTGCGCGCGAATTGGAAGGCGCGAAGACGATTATCTGGAACGGCCCGATGGGCGTCTGCGAGGAAAAGGGATTTGAAGAAGGCACGTTCGGCATCGCGCGCGCCGTCGCTGCCGCCGCTGACGCAGGCGCGACGGTCATCGTCGGCGGAGGCGATTCAGTCGCGGCCATCACGCAGTCCGGCGTCGCAGACAAAATCACGCACATCTCGACCGGCGGCGGAGCCACGCTCGAATTCCTCGCCGGAGACGAACTGCCCGGCGTGACCGCGCTTAACAATAAGTAGATGGCAAGTAACAGTAAACTGATTCTGGTAAACCCAGATTAACTGACCACTGACCACCGACCACTAACCACTGACCCATGCGTAAACCCGTCATCGCCGGAAACTGGAAGATGTACAAGCTGCTCGCCGATTCGGTGGCGACCGCGCTCGCGCTCAAACCTTTGGTGGCGAACGCGAATCATTGCGAGGTCATCATTGCGCCGGTTTTCACGGCGATTAAGACGGTGGCGGATCGTCTCGAAGGCTCGAACGTGCGCGTAGCGGGACAGAATTGCGCGGCGGAACAAAAGCACGGAGCGCACACCGGCGAAGTCGCCGCCGACATGCTGCGCGATGCGGGCGCGACTTACGTCATCGTCGGACATTCCGAGCGTCGTCAACTTTATGGCGAGACGGATTCTACAGTCCAACGCAAGACGGCGGCGGCGCTCGCGTCGAATTTATCGGCCATCGTGTGCGTCGGCGAGACGCTCGAACAACGTGAGGGCGGAGTCGCGGAAGATGTCATCAAGAGTCAGTTGGAAGGCGGCTTGCGTGAGTTGACAGCCTCCGACCTCGAACGTATCATCATCGCCTACGAGCCTGTCTGGGCTATCGGCACCGGACGCACTGCGACGCCGGAGCAAGCGCAGGAAATACATGCGTTTGTCCGGCGCGTTTTTGCGGAGAGGTTCTCTCAGCAAGCTTCGCAGGATTTACGGATTTTGTACGGCGGCTCGGTCAAGCCCGACAACATCGCCGGCTTAATGAAGCAGACGGACATAGACGGCGCGCTCGTCGGCGGTGCAAGTCTTGAGGCAGAGACCTTCGCACAGATTGTTAATTATAAAAGCTAGATTCTTAGCATTAAGAGGATTCAAAGTTTGTTAACCTTTTTTCTTTTCGGCATTTTCATACTGGCCTGTTTCGCTTTGATCATCACGGTGCTCTTGCAGCCCGGCAAAGCCGACGCCGGCGCGCTCTTCACGAGTTCAGTTTCAAGCACGGCGTTCGGCCCGCGCGGGACGCAGACGATTCTCGCTAAAATCACGATTGGCGCGGCGGCGATTTTTATGCTCGTCGCGCTGACGCTTTCGCTCGGCGTCGGCGGCACGCGCTCCGTGATGGAGGGCAGTAAAGCTCCCGCCGCGACTCCCACGCCGGCGGCTCCGGCGACCGCCACGCCCGATGCGAACGCTACTGCTCCCGCCGCAGCGACGCAGCCGGATGGCGCGGCCAACACAGCGGCCAATGCTAACGCGAATACGACGGGCGCGACGACGACGACTCCGGCGAGCAGTCCGAAGGCACAGTCCAGCACGGCGAAGAAACCTTAGCCGCAGTTAACCTTGACGCACAGGCGCATTGTCTGTTGCTGTCTAAACAAGTTTTGAAAATTTATCAGCCGAAGTGGCGAAATTGGTAGACGCGCACGTTTGAGGGGCGTGTGAGGAAACTCATGGGGGTTCGAGTCCCCCCTTCGGCATTAACACCCTGCCCTATACTTCTCATCTAAAGAAGTTATAGGCAGGGTGTTTTTTATTTGTCGAAAAAAAGTCGAAGCGGATAGTAGAAGAGGTTGATTGCCGCCTCATCTTGAGGTGAGAATGTCTTCGAGTAACTCTTCCGGCACGGGTTCTTCACCGCGCAAAATGGCCGCCAACGTTATCGCCGACAACCTTCCGTCAACGAGCAAATGAGATAAAGCTTCTATCATCTCCGGTGAGATCGCCTCATTACCTTGCGCGCTCGGTTTTTGCCGCCCCATTGATTCCCGAACTTTGGCCGCCCGCTCGCGTGACTGTGGCGTTGCATGGGAGTAATAGAGAACCATTGCTTTGTCAGACCAGCCCATCTGCGCCTGTACGGTCGCAGGGCTCGCTCCTTCTTCAAGCATCCGGGTTGTGACGTGATGGCGCGCGTCGTGAAAGACTAGGCCATCCTCCACACCCCGCCCGTATGGGATACCACACGCCGCACAGGCTTCACTAAAAATTCTATAAAACTTGGGCGTGATATTTCCGCCGCGGCTGAAGACGAATTCCGTCTCGCTCTGATCGTAGAACTCTCTGAGGATTTCTAATTCGCGCACGGTGAGCGGCTGCACGTAGCGCGTCGGGTTATTGTCGAATTCCGTCTTGGTGCCGACGATCTTCAAGGAGCGCGCGCCGAAATTCACATCAACCTTTCTGATCTTCACCATCTCGCCGTGACGCAAACCGATGGACAGGCCGAACTCGAACTTTAATCCCACGCGGCGACGCGCGTCCGCCGCCTGCTGCTGTTCGCCCTCTTTGCGCGGCGCTTGAAGGTAATCGAGGAGCTTGTATTTTTCCTCATCGGGGATATTTCGCTCGCGTCTCTTTTTAGAAATCTTCGAGCGGGGAATCTTCGGCGGTCGCCACTGCGAGAGTTGCGGAAAATATTCGCTCGCCGCATTCAGCATCGCACTGATGATGTTGAGTTCGCGATCAATCGAGGAAGGAGATTGACCATCCAACTCACGACGTTCAATAAATATTTTGAGATCGGGAGTGGTGACATCTTCGATTTTTTTCGTCGTGCCGAGCAAGGTCAACAAAGTTTCCAGCACCCGCTTCGAGCGGACGTTCTCGCTATGTTTTTTAATATCTTTGAGACGTTGTTCGACGAGAGAGGCGAGACGCGGTTTAGCGGCGTCGGGGATGAATCCGTATTTCTTGTCTTTCTCGGCGGAGCGAATCTTACCGATGGCGACGATGGCATCCGCTTCAGACATGAAGCCGGCCTCGCGCAGTCGCTTGCCGCTGGCAAGCGTGATGTCAAAGCCGTGCGACCAATACTGTTTTAGTTTGGCATCATATTTCCAATATTTCTTTTCGCGCTTTGAATAGAATTTTTTGACGCCCATGAAGAAGATCACCTTATGATGATTTAGCTTGCAGCATCTGTTTCTCGAATCATTGCCGGGCTACTGGTGTCGTGAGACTTAACAAATCACGGAATGCCTCCAAATGCTCATCTTTTAGTTTGTATTGACGCGGGCCGACAAGGATCTCGACCTTCTTAGCGCTTCCGATTTTCTTAAATGATTCGGAATCAATAAGGAAAGCCAATGTCTCAAAAACTCCACCATGTCCAATACTTGATGACCGGTTGCCTTCACCAAAAGACATGCGTTCTCCATCCACAATCATGAAGAGTTCTCGCGAATTCAAGAACAACCATTCTTTGGTGCTGGTGGTGAAGATCAAACCGATCTTCTCAACCGGAGTGGAGAGTGCCGTACCGGGATATGCGAAAGCCGCACTCATCCAAACGTTTTCACCATTCAGAGCAGAGGACATTCCCTCACTCAGGCTGAAAGATCCTACGTGCCAGTAAGTGACGTCGCGGAATTTGTCATACTCCTGAGTGAATTTTTTCTGATTCCTGAATTTGTGTGGAGTTTGCGCTTGAGGCATATCCGACAAGAAAGCCAGAAGCAGGGTTGAGAATAGAAAATATTGAAAATATTTCACGACTGTCCTTTCGACATTTCAACTAATTTCAATTTCTTCTTCACGATGCTTTTGCGACGTGGCTTCGGCTTTGTCCGTGCGGCCATTAAATCTTCATGACGGTGCCTGATGATCGAGGTCAAAGATTCGGGATGCTTGAATCCGAGGAGCGTGGCCGCGCGTGTGATCTGCCCGCCGCTCGCTCGCAAAGCCTGCTCGATTAACTGTCGCTCAACGCTCGCCAATTCAGCCTTCAAATCGCACGGCAGATTATCGGCTGCATCAGGCGGCGCGGTTTGATGTTTGCGGGCCGCGCGCTCGACATCACCGGCGCGCACCAGACCCTCTCTTCTGGTGATGACCAGCCGGTCGATCAAGGCGCGCAATTCCGCGACGTTTCCGTAAAGCGGCAGGCTTTGAATGGCGGACAGACCTTCATCGTTGAGCTGCGTGCGACAATTGAAATGAGCGAGCGCGTCATCGAAAAAGCGGCGCGCGAGGACGGCAGTATCATCCGGTCGCTCCCTGAGCGGCGATATATCGAGCACAACGGCACTCAGGTTGTAATAGAGCGCGGCGCGGAATTTGTCGCGAAACACCAGTTCATTAAGATCACTTCGAGTAGAGGCGATGATTCTCGCCGTGCTGCTGCTGCTGTCAGCGCTAGCTGGTGTTTCTTGTGCATTGCGCTGAGAGTCAATGATGTCCAGCAGTCCTGACTGCTGCGCGAGTGTGAGATGATTGATGCCTTCGAGATAAAGAGTGCCATCGAAGCCGCACATTGACGCCAAGCCCATTGAAGGCAATTCCGCACACAAGGCTCGCCTGAATTCTTTGCCGGGCGCGCTCCATTCATGGATAAGTCGCGCCAACTCGCCTTTGCCGGTGCCCGTCTCACCTGTGATCAGGACGGGCGAGCCGGTCGGCGCGATGAGCCGCGCGAGGAGCATCAACTGGTTGAGTTGTGGAGAGACATTGAAGGCCGGTTCATCGGCCAGGCGACGGCGGCGAGTTGCGGCGCGGCTGGCCGGCGCATGATGCCTTGCAGAGGCGGCGTCACCTTTGACTTCACTGATGTATTGAAGGGAGGTGCAGGCGCGCAGGCGCGCGAGAGTTTCATACGGCGGATGAGTATTCGCCAGGCCATCCGCCTCCGCGAGCAGCGCATGAAATTCCGAGTCTTTCATGCGCGCATGTAATTCTTCGATGAATGTCAGGGCGGCGCGTGCGCCGCCCTGATTATCGCCGCAGGCGCTCGCCGTTTCTATCGCGCGTCGAAAACAATTGCGCGCCTCCATATCTTGTCCGCCGAGGCGTGCGAGCGCCGCTCCGCGTGTGGTTAATGCCTCGGCCAGCAATGCCTGCTCATCGCCTTGCTCGAAAGCTGTGACGGCGTTTTGCGCCACCAATTCCGCTTCCGGGTATTTACCTTCTGCGAGCAGCGCGCGCGCGCTGGTCTCATCAACCTGCGCGACACTTCCAATGTCTTTGAGGGAAGAAAACAATTGCCGCGCTCGTTGCAAATGCTCATGAGCCTCGGCGAATCTTTCCAGCTTCAGCAGGAGAATTCCGAAATTATTTTCAATGCGACCTTCGTATCGAAGGTGTCCTGCCTGTTCAAAATAGACGCCTGCCGCCGCGAATTCGATCAATGCGCGATCAATGTATTGCGGTCTCGATTCGGCGAATCCGATATTGTTGAGCGTGGTTGCGAGTTCGGCGTGATAACGCCCTTTGAGCGTTGGGTTTGAAGATTGCGCGAACAATTCCGCATTGTCGGTCAATAAGCGTAAGGCTTCATGGACGTGATGATCTGTGCGCTCAATGACTGCGAGACGCAGGATGGCCTCGACCTTTAGATCATGGTCCGCTTCGGACGCGAGACGCAACGCTTCTCGCAAAGTGATGCGGCCCTCATCCAACATGCCGGCGCGCCAGTAGCACACGGCCATCTCACTTTGCGCTTCCACCGTTTTAGATTGTTCGTTAAGTGATTCAAAGATCGTCAGGCATTCCGTAATCAGGTCTTTTGCCTGTTCTTGTGCTCCGGGCGTCTGCCGTGCGCTGCCGAGCCATCCCGTCAAAGCTCCAACTCGTAACAGCACATCAGCGGCCACTCTCGGCGTTAATTCGTGGATTACTGGACGATGGCCGGGACCATCCGGCCAGATTTCGGAGAGGATTTGCCGGGCAGCCTCATAATCACCGGCCTCTTCAAATCTTTTGGCCTCGAGACAGAGAACCGCCGCGCGTTCATCAGCCGCTTGTAAACTATTTCGCTTCAACTCGCTCTGAATGTTGGTTAATTTCATGTGAGGATTGCCTTTCCTCCTTCTGCAAGGTGTCTGTTGAGATAGTAAAAAAATTGTAAGTGATGATATGCTGTGCGCGCTCAATCAGTTAGGGGTGTTAATTTGCAGAAACCCCGATCCTTCCGAGGTGAATCATGAAAAACTTACGCCGCGCCGTTTTGTGCCTATCACTCTTACTGTCAATGCTCGCCATTCAAGTTCGGGCGGGAGAAATGGGATTCCCCGTTCAACCGCCGCCACCGACCCAGTCAGCCGCTGCAAGTTCATCCGCGCTGGATGAACTGAAAGCCATCGCTGCCAACATGATCAAGATCGTGCTGGCTTACCACTAAACTTGACAGCCGGTTCATAAAACTAAAACTTGTCGCCGATCTCACACCTGGCAGAGGACGGGTTGAGAGCGGTGTGCCATTTGAAATGACGGACAATTAACGCGCCTGATCAATCACCATCAGGCGCGTTTTTTTTTGCCCTTGCCGGCTTTATCGCTTGCCTGACTTTCTTTCGTCGACTGTAGCTCCGCACCACGTCCGTCGCCCGCCACAGCGTGCTTCTGAAAAAGCATCTCTAAAAATGTCAGCGCATCATCCTGCGTCTCTTCGGGCAGAGCCTCAAACAAATTGACCGCCCGGCGCGTTGTCTCGGCCATCTCGCCCGGAGCCGGTCGCCCGCTGTAGATCGCCAATATTTCCGTCTCCGGCACTTTGAAAGCGGCGGCGAGCGCGCGCAATGTTTCATCCCTCACATTCGCGATGGTGACATTGAGGATATTCGAGACCGTCCCGTTACTGAGCGTGTAGCCGGCAGCCTTACCGCGCCGCGACACTTCATGAGTGCTCCAGCCGTGAAAATCCATTTTCCCGCGTAGCCAGGCCGCTAATTCTTCTCGTCCAATATTCACACCAAACTGCATAACATACTGCTTGCACACAGTTCTATGTATATCGCGCAAAGTATTGCTTGACAAATTCTGCTGCATAATAGTATTGTGCATTTCGAGCAAGGAGCTAAACACTAAATGTACGATCCAAAAATCATCAACGAAGCCATCAAGTCGCAAAAGCTGACCAACGAGAAGGTCGGCGTCTCCGCGGGCGTCGCGGCGCGCACGGTCACCACCGTCCGGCAGGGATCGCCGGATTTGAACCTCAAATCACTGAACAAGGTCGCCGCCGCGCTCGGCTTCGACGTGGACATCCGGTTTGTGCCAAAGCCGGGTGTGGTGGCGGCGGAGGCCGCGCTCTCGTAAAGGAAATCTTCATGCTCCCACTGACAATTGAATCGGTCGCCAATGCTGTCCGACGTGCCTTTGAACGGCGCTGCAAAATTCGCCGCATCACTGATGTTGAATTCGCCGTTCGTTGCGCCAACCTTAAGCACACGGACGGCCATATCGTCAGAATTGAACGCCGTCTGGACGGGACGCTCGAAGGCGAATGCGTGCTCAAAGAAACCGGCGAGTTGTGCCCGGCGGCGGCGAAGGGCAAGCGCATTTGCTATCACATCACCGCGACCCTGCCACTGTTCCTCCATCTCGAAAAAAGAAGAAGCGCTGAAAGAGAAGCGACGCGCCGTGAGCGGCTCGCCCGGCTTGAATGTCGCCGGAGTCGTCAATTCACGGTCGAGCCGGAGGGCGATCCTGACGCCTTGCTCAACACGGGGCCGCAACGCCGACGCGCCGAGCGCGTCGGCACGTTCACGATCTGAAAATGATGGCGTAGTGAGGCTCATCGAGGCGACAGCATAACGAGAAACGAAGATGGAAGAGAACGATAAATCGCAGGGCAAATTATCGGGGCTAAATGATGAGCGATTCCCGATCACGGTTTCGATGAAGCCGTGGGAACGGCTGCGTGCGTTTTGGGGAGTTGGCACGCGCCACAAAGTGATGGCCTGGATGAAAGGCCTCAAGTCGTCAAGCGCCTACAAATATCTCGAGGAGTATGGAGATTACGGATCGGGGAGAAAAAGCGATCTGCACCGCTTCTGCGATGAAATCGAATATGCGGTGGCGACCGCCGAAGAAAATGAATTGATTGCCGTGCAGGAGATGGCCGATTTGCCGCGCCGCGTTTTCGATGCGGCACTGCAACAGCGCACGCAGGCCGGCGAGCAGCAGGGAGTCGCCGACGCTGAACTCTTCGATGAACTGCTCGACGTGATCCGCGTCCGCGCACATGAAAAGCCGTGGACGGAACAGCGTCGCGAGATGGCGGAGGCCGTCGCCATTCTCGAACAAGAAATCAAGGCGGGTGACAGTCGCGAACAGCGTCAACGTCAATCCGTTTCGAGTGTGAGCAGGATCCCGCGCCGCAACCGCGCGACGGGTTGATTGAAATTTAGGTTTGCGCCGGGTGCGTCCGAGGCAAGGATCACGCCCGAATCGCAAAGAGGGTTCGGGCGGGGCGGGATCGGGAGCTCGCGCGTCGTCCGATCCTTAAAAATTTTCAGGGAGGTTAATTGTGATGAGCCTGATACGCAGGAAACAAACAAAGCAGCAGGGAACGGCGGCGGCGGCGATGGATGATGAAGATTTAATCCCGCTCGCCGAAGCAGCACGATTGCTTGACCTTCACGAATCAACCGTCCGGCAGGGACGCGCCGGAACTTCTCATTTAACGAAAGTGAGACAGGGAACGGGGAAGCGGCAGCGCATCTCCCTCTTGCGCGGTGAAGTGTACGCGCACCGTAGAGATTTGATCGCGCACGCGCGCCGTCAACAAGCAATGCCTCTCGACGAGGTGTTCAACTAAAAACTATGGGGTCACCCTCTCTCGCTCCTAAACGCAAAAGGGTGACCCCGCTAATTTGAAAGGACAAAAACTGTGACGACTGATCCTACTGCATTACCCATCGCATTCGCAATCGAAGAGCCAAGCGCAGATGACCGGGCACAAGAAATGGAAGCATCCATCTCGGCGCTCGAACACGATCTGCAAACTCTGCCCACCGTAACGGACGTTCACGAATTCGGCTCGACCATCGAGTTCATCAAGAACATGCTCGTCGCGGCCACCTCTTACATCGGAATTCTCAAAGAACAGATCACGATCATTAGAGATTCCTACGCGCGCTCTGTGCGGGGCGACAAATCCACGCTCAACGATAAAGACAAACAGGAAGTCGCGCGCCTCTGCGCCGAAGATGAATCGTTGCGACAGCTCGAAGAGCGCGTGCGCGCTTTGACGGAGCGATGGACGCGGTGGGATGCGCGACGCTCACGCCTCAATCGTGAATACGAAATTGCGCGCGCCGAATACGAAAGCGAACTGCGGCGCAGGGATGCGGATTTGCTGAGAACGGAACTCTGCAAATTTGCCGACTACCATGCCAACAAATTGAGGAACGCGCTGTAAAGGACGGTCACGTCAATGCTTTCCAAAAACTTCGCCAGCATGTCGGATCACGAACTGAAGCTCAACATTGTGTCGCTCGCCATGCGCGCCCGTGAATCGCGCGATGCGTTTGACGAGCGATTGCTCGACGCGGCGGAAGATGAGCGAATGAAGCGGATGCTGGCGAGTCCGAATCCTTATGAGGAGATGAATCATGCAGCGGATAAAAACGGCCATCGCTAACCGCTTGCCGACGCTCTCTTATTGCTCCGCGCCGCTGATTCCCGCCGCGGCTGAAGAGCATCTACGCCGCGCTCAGAAATTCGAGGCGCAGGCCGGCGCGGCGATGTGTGAGGGCAAGCTCGCGATTTACGAGCACAACAAGGCGCAGGCCGAAGCGGCCTGGTCGCATTACAGGAAGGAACTCAATCAGGAGAACTAGGAGAACAAATTATGTCCATGCAATTCAAGAAAGCTACGAAGTCACAGGCGCGTGCCCGCATCGCGCTCATCGGCCCGTCGGGATCGGGCAAGACCTACACGGCGCTCGCGTTGGGGACTCATCTCGGCGCGCGCGTCGCCGTCATTGATACGGAGCGCGGGTCGGCCTCGAAGTATGCCGGTGAATTTGAGTTCGACGTGCTGGAACTCGAAGACTTCAATCCGCAGTCTTACGTTGACGCTATTCGCGCGGCGACCGTCGCGGGCTTCGACGTGCTCATCATTGACAGCCTCTCGCACGCCTGGATGGGGGCGGGCGGCGCGCTCGAACTCGTGGACAAGGCCGCGAAGAAATCACAGTCGGGAAATTCTTTCGCGGCATGGCGCGAAGTGACGCCGCTGCATAACAAATTGGTGGATGCCATTTTACGCTCCGATTGCCACGTCATCGCGACGATTCGCTCGAAGACGGATTACGTGCAGGAGAAAGATGACCGTGGCCGGACGCAGGTCAGGAGAGTCGGCCTCGCGCCGGTGCAGCGTGACGGCCTCGAATATGAATTCGACATCGTCGCCGACTTAGACATCGAGCACAACCTGATCATCTCGAAAACGCGCTGCCGCGCGCTCGACGGAATGGTCGCGAAATGCGCGGGCGAGCGTGAGGCGGGGTTAATTTCCGCATGGCTCACCGACGGGCGCGCGCCGACTGAAGGTGAAGTGCGAGCGCGCATCATCGCGCAGTGCGGCGACATGTTCAGGGAAATGAACGCTCAAGGGTATCAGCCGAAATGGAACGCCGTGACGATCAAAACCTATGTCAACGACAAGTACATGGTCGCGAACGGTATGGAAGCTATCACGGTGGCTCAACTGCAAGATTTAGCCAAAGACATTTCTTCAAAACTCGACGCGCTGATTGCCAGAAACGAACAGGAAGCCGGCGGCGGCGCAAATGAAGATGCGCCGCCATTGAAGCGTGCCAGTTAGTTGGAAAGGGAAACACATGAAACCTGAGATGAAACCAAGGCGCCCTCTGTTCAACGAGGGCGCGATCAATCAACTGGAGGTGAGCGACAACAGATCGCTCACCTGCGTCGAATGCGAGCGGTCATTCACATTTTCGCGCGGAGAGCAGGCGTTCTATCGCGACCGGGGCTTCTCCGATCCGAAAAGATGCCCGACCTGTCGGCTCGTGAAGAAGACGCCGGTGGAAGCGGCAACTGAGACGCGCGACGTGAGCGCGAGGAGCGGCATCTCCGTCGAGGTCGTCTGCTCGGAATGCGGCTGCGAAACGACCGTGCCGTTTCATCCGGCGAAAAACAGGCCGGTCTATTGCCGGTCATGCTTTTTGGAAAGGTGAGGGGGTGACGCGCACGAGATGATCAGCACCTTCAATGGCCGGCGGCGTTCACTGGGCACGGGCGAGGTAAAAGATTTTCGCCTGACGATTGACGTAGAAATGCGGAAATATCTTCATCTCTTCAAAGGCAGTTCGTGGACAGTATTCACCTGCATTGCGCTGCATATTGACGGGCGCGGTTGGGCATATCCGACCGTCGAGACGATCACGACGCGCACCGGCTTGTCGGAGGACACCGTCTATTCGTCGCTCTCGTTTCTGTGCGGCGGCACTCTCAAAAAGCAGATCGTCTCCGCCATGAAGATTAAAGCCTCGCGCGTCATGCTCCGCACGCAACAGATTCCGCCGCACATCTCGGCGGAGAAATTGAAGAACAAGAGACCGCGAAACTTTTACCTCATCTTTCCCTCGAACGAGGAGGTCACGCGCTTCGATGAAACGTGCGGCGCGCATTCTGATGTATCGAAAAAGACCTCTGAAAAATCGGATACCAAAATAAAGACCTCTGAAAAATCGGATACCAAAATTTCGGGTACAAAGAATAACTATGCTCTTAAAGATCAACCAAAGATTTTGAATAAAGAGTTAACCAACACACACACACCGGATACACCGTCGTTATTCACTGAAGTCGAATTATCTTCAAACGATGAAGAAAAACGTGTGTGTGTGTCGGAAGAAATTACCGAAGCCGATTACTACGCCTTCGCGCGCGCCACGCCTTCATTCACGAACCCTGACGCATGGGCGATGAAGCATGTTGCTTTACGCGATGCCGATCTGCTGATCCGCGAATGGAAGGAAAAACTGTCGCCCGCGCGCATCGCTGAAGCTCGCGCCATGCCGGTGGATAACGGCCTTTCCTATTTCGAGGCCGAGCGTCACATCCGGTCAATTCTTTCAATCGGAGCCGGCCATAACGTCTCGAACATCATCGAGCAATTGCAGATCGGCGCGGGCGTGCGTGAAAGGTTGATTGAAAAATTCATCACGGAAGGTCACGAGCAAAGGTTAAGTGTGCAATGAAAATCAATAACGGAATCTTCATCATCGAGGAAGAAAACCATCTGCTCCGCATTGATGAGATGTTCGCCTTCATCACAACGGACAAAAAGGGCAACGAGGGCGTGGCGGCGTATTACTCGCGCGAACTGGGCGGGATGCTGCCGATGGTCGGCGCGGACATGGCGCGAGTGGAGTCGTTGAAGCCGAAGGCGCAGGAAGTGGCGCGCCTGGCGGGCTGCCGGGTGCGACTCGTGCGCTTCTCGAAGCGCGAAGAATTGGAGGTGATCGAATGATGAGCAGGAGAGCAGCAGTGGCGGCAGCGGCGCGAAGAAGGCGTGTGATGTGGTGGCGGCTCACGGACAGTCAGGGCGGACTCGTCTATTTTTCCAGCGCGCAGGTGTGGAGCATCCGCATAGAAGATCGCTCATACGCCAAGCCGCAAGTGACGGTGCAGGTCGGCCCCAGCACTGATTACACGTTCGAGCGCGCGGTCGCACAACCCGTACTCGATTTCTTCAATGCCAAAGTCACGAGATTCATGAGGCGGCAGCAACAGGCAGCGATGGAGATGAGGCTCGACGGATGAGCGCCACGAGAATCTACGTCATGCCGTCCACGCAGGACGAGCGGCGCGCGCGCTCGTGGATGAACTCGAATGGACGGAGGTGCGCGAAGTGTTCCGGCGTGTGGCGGCCAGAGAGATCACGGCGGGAGGCTTCATCACGTCGTTCGCCGAAGCCTCCTCGCGCGCCGATCTGGACAACTTCGTCCTGATGCTCCCCGCCGCCTACAAGCTGCTTTGTAAGTACCCGCACTTGCTCGAACAGCACCGGGCAAAACCTGCGGTCACCGAATTTCCGCCCGATGAGGAGCGAGAGAGGGTAAACCTCAAGGGAGCGCGGGTTTGATGTGTTTTTCGGGTTCAGGGGTTTTGGTGACGAGAATCAGCATTTTCGCGAGCAATCGACGGGGTCAATACAGAGAGGATAGTTCCGATGAGTCAATTCAATCCGGACGACGCCGAAAAGATGAACCGCTGCCGCCTCGTCGGCGTCGTCGGCCTGCTGCGCTCCTTCGGGGCGGCGCTCAAGCATCCGCGCCCCGCTGATTGGGAAGAGATCGTCGCGCATCTGCTCGAAGACGCTGAGGAGTGCGCGGCGGCTCTCGAGGCGGTCGAGGACAAGACGGGCGAAATGACGACGCTCGTCATTTCGCGCCGCGCCGGAGACCTTCATGTCCAACTCAAAGGTCAACCCGGAATCTGGGCCTGCGGTCAGACGATTGATGAGGCGCTTGGCTCTTGGATGCGGACGCATTCCGAGCGCACGGGATGCCGCATCGAGTTTTTATTTTGATTTGAGATCGAGAGGAAGCGCCCATGTCCATCAGTCTGACGCCACAGCCGGTCGCTTGCGAATGCGGCTTCATGCTCCACGCCTCGTTCGCCGCCGAGCGCGCAGGCCGCTGTCCGAACTGCGGCGAGATGGTCTGCCATACCTGCGGCTGCACCGAGACTCACGCTTGCGCGCGTCTCGCCTCAACCACCGACGGCGCGCGATCTGTCCGGCAGGTCTGCGACTGGGCGGAGCCGGGACTGTGCAGCTTCTGTTACTCGGAGGCGACTTACTGCCTCTACATGGAAGTGACCGGGCGCACGCCGTCGGATCCCTTCTACCTGCGGACGTACTTGCCCGGCGAAACGCATCACGTCTCGCCCGCGCTGGAGGTGATCAGATCATGACCGCACACGCGCCGCCGACGCGCGCGCCGGCGGCAAACACATTGTCCTCATCGTCGTCCCGGTGCGCCTCATGCGACGCGACGGCTTCACCTGACGCGGCGTGCCGCCAGTGCGGGCGATTAACTTGCGAAGAATGCCTCCTCGATGACGAGCGCCTGACGGGGTTGTGCTGGATGTGTCTCGACTGGACACCGGCGGGGCGAGAATGGAAACGGAAACTAAGCGGCGGCGGCGCGCAGAGATCTTCGTCGAGTCATCATCGCCGGTGAACCTCGGAAATTAAAATTCAAGGAGCAGATCAAATGAAACGATTCAAATATACGCTCAACCTGATCGGTTGCATTGCCACATGGGTTGTCGCCCTGCCCGTGCTTTCAATCATGGAATGCAGTGTTGAAAAAGGGACGGAGCGGTTCTTTAGATTTTGGAATATTGATTGAAGGAGCAAATGACGATGAGTGAAGCAACTTTGAATCCGCCAAGTCTCGTGCAGATCAATAAAGACCTGGGAGCCACGGTCGCGGAAGAGATGAGCAACAACATCCTTCTGCAAGCTGAGATTGATGCGCTCAAAAAAGAGCGCGATGAGTTGCGTCTTGCCTTGGCGGCATCCGTCAAACTTCAAAGCCATTATGCGGAACTCCTGAATGGTTGGGATGGCGGCGAGCGCCTCGCGTTTAGTGACGCAGATGCTTGGATTGAACGTCTCCGAGTATGTAAGGGGATTCCTGCCAGCTAACGGCGGAGCCCGAACGAGCGAATGACTATGAGCGGAAAACCAAATCTCGAAGGTGTGACCCAGTTGTCCACCTATTTACGCCAGCTAGACGCCGTCAAACGGCGGATCGTGCGGGCGCAAAGCATTATCGAAGAGCAGCGGCAAGTGATTGGGATGGCTCGCGCCGGTGAGGCGGACGCACTTGAAAACATTAACCGCTTAATGCAGGAGATGGATATTCGTGCGCCCGGCAATACCGGATATGAAGGGCGACTGCTGTGGGTACTTCGTGAGTTGAGTATTCAATCGGATAAGTCCTCAAGTTGAAATTAAATTGCGAGGTAGCACATGGCTGAAATGACGAGACAGGAACATCTGGAGTGGGCGAAAAAACGCGCTCATGAATATGTCGAGGCGGGCGATCTCGAAGGAGCATTGACGTCTTTGATCTCAGACTTACAAAAGCATGACGAGACGCGGGGACATCTCGGATGCGAGTTGGGTTTTAGCCTGTTCATGGGCGGACACCTCTCAACTGCCGGCACGATGAGGAAGTTCATCGAGGATTTCAATTAACGAGTTTTCGCGATGCTGAAAGTCATAGACAAAATCCGCAAGCTTCAACGTCACGCCGAAAGCGCGCGCCTGATCGGCAATGTCGCCGAGGCCGAAGCCTTCGCCGCGCGGGCGCAATACCTGCTCATCGAGCACAAGTTGTCGCAGTGCATGGTGGACGCAGCAGCAGCGGATCACGACTTCGCGGCCTGCCGATTGACGCCGGATTCTTACGGAGAAAAGCCGAAGCGTCGCAGAGTCCCGTGGACGGAATTGCTCGCCGATTCCGTCTCCCGCGCGCACTTCTGTCGCAGCGCCGTCCTCGTCGGAACAAATTCTTATGTCTTCATCGGGAGAAAACATGACGTTGAGATCAGTGTCTTTGTCTTTACGGTGCTCGCACGCACGGCCACGCGTCTCGCGCACATCGAGGCAGATCAGGCGAGGGCATTCTACCGCTTCCATCAAATGAAGTGGCCGGGCGATGCGCTTTTCCATAATTCATTCTGTCTCGGCTTCGCCGTAGCTATCGCACGGCGGTTCCAAGCGCGGCGTGCTGAATATGACTCCGTTCACTCTCACGCGCTCATCCTACGCCGCGAAGATGAGGCATTGAATGCACTCGTCGCCGAAGTGGTGGAAGGCGAAGCGCGCGCATTGAAAGTGCCGGAGTTGGAGGAACTCGCTGCGCGCCGCGGTTACCTCGAAGGCGAGCAGGCGGAATTAGACCGAGCGGCCATCGGAGACAGTGATCACTGCGCGGAACAAGGTCAATTGAGTTTTTAACGATGTCGTCGAGAGCCAACACAAATCATCATCTGCAACTCGTCCGCCAGACAGTCGGCGAACTGGAAAGACGCGACTACATCTCGCCGCTCGCGCTCTACATCGCGCAACTCGCCGAGTCTGCCCGTCGCACGATGATGACCTGTCTCAGACGAGCCGCGCGGCTTTGGGGCGCGCCCTCGACCGATTCAATCGAATGGCATTTGATGCGATTTCCCCACGTCGAACTTTTGAAGGAATCCATGCAGCGCGCGCGCCTCGCGCCCGCGACCATCAACGTGACGCTTTGCGCGCTGCGCGGCGTGGCGCGCGAAGCGTGGCGCTTAAAGCTCCTCGACTCCGAAGATTATCAGCGCATCGCCGCCGTCAAAGGTGTCCGCGGCGATAGAGTCAAGGCCGGTCGCGCTCTCGACGTGGACGAGTTGGCCGCGCTCCTCGATGCGTGCCGTCAGGACATGACGCCCGCCGGCACGCGCGACGCCTGCCTGATCGCGCTCCTCGCCGGAGCGGGCCTCCGGCGCACCGAGGCCGTCTCCCTCCAACTCTCTGATTATTCGGTCGGCCTGCATCGCCTCCGGGTGAAGGGGAAAGGTGGCCGTGAGCGTTTCGTCTATCTCGAGGACGGCGGGAGCCGTCGCGCCATCGCATCCTGGATCAAGGTGCGCGGAAATTGTGAGAACGCGCTGCTCATGCCGATTACCAAGGCAGGTGAAATCAAGCATCACCCGATCACCGCTGGCGCGATCTACAAAGTTCTCGAAAAGCGCGCGCGTGAGGCCGGTCTTCGTCGCCACATCAGCCCGCACGATCTCCGCCGCACGTTCGCCAGTGAACTCCTCGATCACGGAGCCGACATCTCGGCGGTGCAGCAGTTGCTCGGACACGCTTCCGTCGAGACGACCGTGATCTACGACCGGCGCGGCGAGCAGGCCAAGCGCAAAGCTTTGAAGGGCTACACCCTGCCGTGGCGACTGACGAGAAGGCGGCGGAAGTCGCGAAAGAAAAAGCATCGCTATAACAAGTGAAGCAAAAGGAGTGGATGCGATGACAGAAGAACTGGGTACCTGCTGCGCGTGCGGTGGCAAGAAAGCCGTCCGCAACATCTACACACTGCACAAGCTCGCGCCGACACCGGGCAAAGGCTGGGGCTGCTTTCAATGCGGACGCCCGCAGGACGGAGCGGTGGCCGTCGTCTGCGATGCGTGTCATGACAACAAAACGCCGCTCAAATTTGCCTGCGTCGGCTATCCCGGCACCGACGGGCGCATTCCCATCGAGCAGCTCGAAGGCACGTTCGAGCATGACATGTCGCAACACTTTGAAGAGATGGCGGCCTACAACTGATGAATAAAACGGAGCGTGCCATCTTCTGGCTGTGCGTTATCGCAGGTGTGATCACGGCCATTGCAGGAGGCTGACGAGGAAAAGTGAATCAAGAGAAATCACAACCCGACCAGTCACCACCGGAAGTCGAGACTTACAGCGCACAGCACGGCGTCGAGGTCGAAATCCCGGAAGCGCCTGAAGGCTGCACGCCTTTGAAGATCACGCGCGACGGTCAGGTCACGACCGGCATGATGTGCCTCGGGCGCTCTCCCCGCCGGACTTGCTCATCCTGCGCGAAACTCGTCCACACGATTTTTCTCTGCGATCACCCGACCGAAAAGATTTGCAAAAAGTGCAAGGGGAAAACCGAAGCTCATGGTTTTCATACCTGCCACTGGTGTTCGGGAACGGGGAAGGAACCTTGCTCGCGAAAAGTCTGCGTGAGATGTACGGCGTCGAACAAAGAGCCGGGCGTCAACCGCAAGGACTACTGCACGCTCCATCGCACGGAGCACGGTTTCGCGCCGCTCGTCTGGAAGGAAAAATGCTACTGGATGCTGAAAGCGAAACACTCGGGCACATGCCTGCACAAAGGCTGCGGCAGGGAAGTCATTGCGGGCGAGCGGTGTTTGATTTTTCCCGACCGTCAACGCGCGATGTGCATTCCGTGCGGCGAGCGTTATCTGGAGATCGCTACTGTGAGGGAGAAATGAATTGATGCCGCGCCGAATTCAAAGATTGAGAGTGAAGAATTGGCGCAAGCCTCCGGGCGCGATCTACGTCGGGAGACCTTCGCGTTGGGGCAATCCCTTCCGCGTCGGCGACGAATACAAACCCTCGCACGTCTCACTCGTCACGACGCTAACGCTGGAGAATTGTCTTCAAGTTCATGAGCAATATGCGCGGGATCGGCGGGATGAGGATGCAGGTTGGCTTGAACCTCTACGCGACCAAGATTTGATGTGCTGGTGTTCGCTGACGAGTCCGTGTCACGCCGACGTGTTGTTGAAACTGGCGAATGAGACGACGACAAACTGAAAGGAAGAGTTCAGAAATGGCAGATCAGAGCAATATCGAATGGACTGACGCGACGCTTAATCCGATCCGCGCGCGCAATCGTACAACGGGCAAAGTCGGCTGGTTTTGTGAGCACGCCTCGCCCGGCTGTGACGGTTGCTATGCTGAGAAGATGAACGTCAATACCTATTTCGGGAACGGTCTGCCTTACAAAGCGACGGCGTTCCCTGAACTCGAAATCTTCCTCGATGAAAAGATGCTGACGCAGCCTCTACGCTGGCAAAAGCCGAGAAGGATTTTCATCTGCTCGATGACTGACCTCTTTGGCCGATTTGTGACGGACGAGATGATCGACCGCGTCTTCACGATGATGTGGAAAGCGAAGCATCACACATTCCAAATCCTGACGAAGCGACCGGAGCGGATGCTTGACCACATGAAGAATCCGAACACGCCGAAAGGTAAGCCATTGCCTAACGTCTGGCTTGGCGTCTCCGTTGAAAATCAACAATACGCTGATAAGCGCATCCCGCTGTTACTGCAAACTCCCGCCGCCGTGCGCTGGCTAAGTATTGAGCCGCTGCTTGGACAGGTTGACCTCGCAAAGTGGATCGCCTTGCGCTGTAGTCATTGTGGGCAGTTGGCAGGCGTTGGTGGAGGCCGACTTGGCGGCGAAGGTTGGAGGTTTGCGCCGGGAAGTTTCCCTGAACATTTACATCGTGACGACCACGACTACCCGGCAATCACACCGCCCGACTCGATTAATTGGGTTGTCGTCGGCGGCGAGTCCGGCACGAATGCGCGACCGATGCATCCGTACTGGGCGCGCACGATTCGTGATCAGTGCGTTGCTGCTGACGTGCCGTTTTTCTTCAAACAATTCGGAGAGTGGGCACCGCGCACATTTGGCGAAGTGATCGAACTTCCGCCGCCCGATGGAAGTTCTCGGCTCGGGTGTTTCAAGTCTGACGGAAAGTTCGCCGTCGGATCGAGCGGCAGCGAATTACAGAATATGGCGCGCGTTGGTAAGAAGGCCGCAGGAGGGCGGATGCTAGATGGGCGGACATGGGATGAGATGCCTGGAGGATTGAATTGATGTCGTCTGTCGTGTTGACACAATACGCCATCTACGATCACCCGCGCGATTACCCCAATCATTACGTTGTGCGCCGGTGGGACATCGTTGAAGGCTGCCCCGTCCCCGTTCCTGATCAGAACATGAAAGTTGCCGGGAGCTTGGATGTCGCGCGCCTGATGTTGCCCGCCGGTCTGATATGGCTCGTCGCGGACGTTAGCGGGCTGCTCGGAATGTCACAGTTCAAACAACGACTCGTCAACGCTGGTGAGCGGATTCATGCGCGGTAAGACGAAGCCACCGAACGATGAAGAAAGCACTCTACATCACTGTCAGTCATGCTTCATATCTCGACGTGCTCAGTGAAGACGCTTCCGCCGGCGGAGAGTCGAACTGGACGGTCAGCCGCCACGCTCGACCCGGCGATGGGGTCGCTCTCTACTTGACCGCGCCCATCTCTGCAATCGTGGCTGTCGCGCGTGTCTCATCCATCCCCGTTCGCGAAGACGATCCTCAGAGCGCATGGCACGGGCATTTTATGGCAGACTTTGAAATCGTTGAGATGATTCCGCAACGCATTACGCGCGACGCGCTGCGAGGTGCCTTTCCCGCGTGGGGTTACTGGAAACAGCCGCGCTTGAGCGTCCGGGTACCCGCCGAGTATCAGGGGCGATTAACGATCTGGATGCTGAGTGGAAAGTAGAATATCGGAGGCCGTAAATGATGTACGAATTGTTTGATGGCGTGCAGGGTGCAATCGGTGAATCGAAAGCCTCACTGTGCTGGCGCATCATGCGGGGCGTTCTCAAATTCATCATGGAGCATTTGTAGAATAAGCCGTGAGAGAGAAGCTCAAAGAGATCAACGGCACACGCGCGCGCTTTCGCGGCACGTTCGACAGCTTCGGTGAGCGCACGAGCGCAGGCTACGTCAAACCGATGGCTCTGCTGAAAAATATCACGGATGAGCGCGGTCGAGAGATGTGTGATCACCTCTGGCTGAATCTGACCGCATCTGTCGAAGCTCTTGATTTGAAGTACGGAGACCGCATTGAATTCGACGCGCGTGTGCGTCCTTACGTGAAGGGCTATTACGACAATCGCCAGCGTGATTATCGTCTGAGCCACCCGACCCGATTTACGAAACTCGGCGTCCACGATGCGAGGGGGCGCGGGCTTTTATTCGCAGACGCTTTCGAGGAACAACGATGAGTAAATTTATCAATCTCGGCCACATTGAAGACGGTCAGCCGCTCGGTCTGGATATAACGAGTCTGGTTGATTCGCGAATGCTCATTCAGGGCAATTCAGGTGGCGGCAAATCGTGGCTCCTGCGCCTTCTCTGTGAGCGAGCCGCGTCGCAGGTGCCCATCATCGTCCTTGACCCGGAAGGCGAATTTGCCAGCCTGAGAGAAAAGCTGGATGTCGTGCTTGTCGGCAACGACGGCGAGATCGCGACCGATGTGCGCTCCGCCGGACTCCTCGCACGCAAGCTCATCGAATTGGAAGTCTCCGCCGTCATTGACCTTTATGAACTCAAACCGCAGCAGCGACGCGAGTACGTCAAATTGTTCCTCGAAGCATTGGTCGAGCTACCGCGCTCGCTCTGGCGACCAACTCTCATCTGCCTCGATGAGGCGCACAAATTCTGCCCGGAGAAGGGAACGGGCGAGGCCGTCTCCACGCAGGCCGTGATTGATTTGATGAGTTTGGGTCGCAAGCGCGGTTATGCCGGCATCCTCGCCACGCAGCGGTTCTCCAAACTGCACAACGATGCCATTGCCGAAACTAATAACGTCTTCATCGGGCGCACGTGGCTCGACGCCGATCAAAAGCGCGCCGGTGAATATCTCGGCATGGCTCCGGCTGATCGGCGCGCGCTGCGCGACCTCGGGAAAGGTGAATTTTATGCCTTCGGTCCCGCACTCACCGTCGGCGGCGTCAATCGTTTCACATCTGATGTTGTGGCGACCACACACCCCAAGCCGGGCGAGCGTCACAAATTGAAACCGCCGAAAGCATCTGATGCCATTCGCCACATAGTTTCTCAATTGGCTGACCTGCCGCAGCAGGCCGAGCGCGAGGCACACGATCTGGCTTCAGCCGAAAAGCGCATCCGCGAGTTGGAGCGCGAGCTAAAGACAAGGCCTCAGCCATCACCTGCAACAACTGAGATAGTAGAAGTGCCAATCATCAAACCAGCCGAGTTGAAGCGCATCGAAGCCGCACTCGCAAAATTGATCACGCTTTCGGAGCGGTCAGAGAAGGAGCGAGACAAACTCATTGAATTGTCACAGATGTATGAGGCCGCGCGCCTCGAAGCACGCGCGGCGTGCGATGAATTGAAAACTGCGCTCGCCATAAGTGCGACGCCAATGCGTTCTGCACCCGTCGCACCTCTGCCTTCAGTAGCATCACGCTCTCGTGCTGCTGCTGCTGCCCGTGCGCCTCGCGCGTCTCAGCCGTCGCAGGCTTCATCCAGTGCTTCGAGCAGCGATCTTGTCATCTCGAAAACACAGCAACGCATCCTGAATGCGCTGGCCTGGTATGAATCCATCGGAAACCCTGAGCCATCCAACTTGCAGATCGGAGCTGTCGCCTTGATTGATGCGAGCGGCGGGCATTACTCAAACACCGTCGGGCCGCTCTCATCTGCCGGGCTGATTCATCGAGGTGAAGGACGAATGCGGCTGACGGATGCCGGGCGCACGCTGGCCTCCGTTCCAAAGCGCGTGGGCACTCTCGGTGAATACCACAATGTGCTGAGAGAGCGCGTGCTCAAGGTACGGTCAGCGTCGAAACGGACGGTGGACATACTCAACGCGATTATCGAGTACGGAGGGAATGAAATTTCCAATGAGGAGATCGGAAACATAGTTGGCATAGATTACACGGGCGGTCATTTCAGCAATACGATAGGCCCGCTCTCGACGCTGGGACTCATAGAGCGTCGGGGAGGCGTCGTCAGACCAACAGAGATTCTATTTCCGAAGGGGATAAGTTGAGTGATGAAAAAATTAACGGAGCAAAACGCACACGAGTTGTATGCGGAACTCATGCAGGCCATCAAGAGCGCGGGCGCGCAAGGATTGCCGCTCGCCGACATGCAGGCCATTGACGCCTATCTCTCGGGATTAATGACGCAGGAGGGGCGCGTCGAACTCGTCACGCGGGAAGGGCGCGGGTTCGTCGTCTGGCTGAAATTGCCGGCGCACAATCCGCCGGTCTTCCGGGAGGATTGAATTGATAACCTGTGATTGGTCAATCGAAGTAATGATCGCTTACAAAGATCACACCATCGAAGAATATACAGAGAGGTGGCCGAAGCTTGCGATGGACGATGTTGATGAGAAATGTACGCGATTCGTTGAGGAGCAGATCGCGAAGCGGCGCGTGCACGGCGTTAGCATGAGCGCGACCGCGCAAGTGAAAGGCACGTTATCGAAGATTGTGAGGATGCAGTGGAAATAGAAATCTACGGAGTATCCATCACGCCCAATATCTTGGAAGTGGTATCCATGTCGCCCATCAGTCGCGGGCCGATTGGGATGTCGCCGTCAATGACGGGCATCTCGATTTCGCCGCTTAATATTCCAGGTGTTTCCATTACTCCCATAGTGCCCGGAATAATATAACGATTTCGAGGAGAGTCAAGTTTATGTCAGCCAATCCTAATCAACTGCCCAGCGCGAACGCCCGTGCCGCCGCGCGCGTGCTCTGCCAGGCCTTGTGCGATTGCGGGCAATGGTTCACGCCCACTCCGCTCGTCGCGCATCTTCCGCAATGCAAATATCGCATCACGGTCGAAGATCATCTGAAAAGGAATCGCCCGCAATGAGTTACCTCTGCGCTCCTGAACCGGATCAAGTACTGGCACAACGCCGCCTCTCCGATGGCCGCTCGCTCGCTGTCTTTTGCCGCGACCCGGAGATCATCATGCAGCCAGTCGAGACGCGCGAAGTCATGCGCTACATCGCCGGCGATGTGACCGTTGAAATTGCATCCGTGCGTCGCACGTTCAAAAGATTTGAGAAACCTCGTGACGGCTTCGTGCTCGTCATCACCGACGACACAAAGCTCCCGGAGAAGTGGCGCACGCTCTGCACACGCGCGACGCGCATCTCAATCCTTCGCGCGTTCCATCATTTTCGTGAAGGCGATGATGACCGGCGAAAATTACAGGCGAGCGATCATCCAAGGCGCAGAGAAGATGACGAATAAGATGTTATCGCGGTGGACGCGCCGCGAAAGGGAAATATGATGTGGCTTGTGCTAACGATAGGTTTCTTCTTCTTTGTTACGGCTTGCATCTGCCTCTTCAGGCGCTACCCGCGAATCCAATCTCTCGACGAGCGCAATCGAATGGACGTTGCGATGAAAGTATGGGAGACAGGAAAACCCGTGATCGGCACGATTGATGATGACGGTAACATGACCATGAAGGTATTAGATGAGCCGTAGCGGCCACTAAGCCCTGAGTTTTCTGAGTGGTGTCCTAATTTGAAAAAGAATCGAGGCCGCGCGCCCGAAGGCGAATCGGCCTCGATTCAATCCCGATTGTTGACGAGACAATGACCACCTTTTGGGCGGCGCAGGGATTAAACACATCTTACACGTTTTCAAATTAGGACACCACCGTTTTCTGGCTACATGCTTGTGCATATTGACAAGCGTGTTATGCTCTCACCCGTCCTTGCCACTCAACACAAGCGTCTCAAAATGTTTGAGACGCTTCCCGAATTTGCAGACTCTTCGACTAAGGAGTTTCCCAATCATGAACAAGATTCATCTGGCTTTTCTAGCCATCGCCACCTTCATCAATGCGGCGTTACAGACCAACCCCGTGACAATTGTGAAGGACGAAAATCGCTATCAGGTCAACGGTCTCGTCGAGCACGAAGACGGCTTGCCTGACCGCGCGCCCATCTTTCTCTGCCGCACGGTCAACGAGGGCGGGACGGCCATCGAAGGCGGTCTCAATCAACTGCCGGTCACGGAGGAGTATTGCCGCCTCATTCTGTCGCATGTGACCTGGGACGGCATCTCGACGGATGCGCCCGCCGAGAAAGCGATGGCGGCAGGTGCAGGAGGAGGCGCGAGCGGCGGCGCATAATCTTCGCCGCGCGCTGCGCGAGCAACATCAGTCGTTGAAATTTTGCTCCCGTTAACCTTCAATCATTCCATTTCGGAAAAGGAGCGAGCAATAGAGATGGCGAAAGACAAACAGACCGGCGGCGGCGGCGCGCCCGCCAAGCAGACGGCCTCTGCAACGCGCACATCATCGAGCCAGAAGAACTCAGGCTCGAATAAGCAGACCGCGAAGGATACAGGCGGCAGGGGGAAATCCAAGAACAAGAGTTGAGCGATTCAACTCATTTCTTTCATGTCAAAACGAGCGTTGGCCGCCGGTGAAAATAAATCACCGGCGGCCAACGCTCGTCTCTCTCCTTCTGCCCTTTACAGAAGAACTTCTAACGCATTAAAAACGGCATCCTGAAACGCCTTCGTTCCCGGTTTCGCCGCTTTCATTGCGTCCAGCAAATCTTGACGCTTCGCCGCCGGAGTCGGAGTCGGTGTCGGCTGCGCGCGTTCCGCGCTTTGGCATTCGTCAACTTTGCTCTTCGCGAGTTCGCATTGTTGCGCGTCGGCGAAAGTGAGCACGATTTCCTCTTCGTAAATCTGAAAGCATTCCACCGTGATGCCGGCCTTTGCCAATCTGTCGTGCAGCGCGTTGTGGTTGTAGTCGCCGACTGTCACGGGAATCCGAATCTTTGTGCTTTCTGCACGCTCAACCGCGCTATGTGACGGCGGTTGCGGCGCGTTGGAATTATTGCCGGTTGAAGTGTTCATCTTTGTGCCGCCTTTCTTCAGCGTTCTTAAATTTGCCACAGAGCGGCTTCATTGTAGTAACCGTTGGTTGCATCGAGGAGCGAGTTCAAAGCGCCGCCGGAATCTTGCAGCGCCTGCACCTGAAGGTAATCGCCCGCCGCATAAAGTCGCGGCATAATCAGCACCGGGATGACGCTGTAAAAGCCGCTGCCAACGTGCGGCAATTGCGAACTGCCGACAATCGTCGTGGTGCTGCCATTGAGAATCACGCGCCCGGCGCGCACCGCGCCTCCCGCCGAGTTCATGAATCCGAGTTGCACAAACCCCACGTAGCGCCCCGCCGTTTTAATCGTGATCCGCGAGTTGATGGTCACCGTGTCGTGCATTCCGGTTGTATCTATGCGTTCCGAATCGTAGGCAATCGTCGTCCACGCGCCCGTGGCGAGCGATTGCGCGACAGATGCGTAAATCTCGACGCATGGCGCATTGCCGATGCGCGAGTCATATGCATCAATCAGCGCATTGACGATGCCGTCCTTGTTGAGATCGCCCGGACTGATGCGCTGTTGCGAGAGATAAGTTGAGAGATTAGCCATGTGAGAGATTCCTGAAAGGGTTAAAATTAAATTACGAATTCGGCGGCTTGTCCGCGCCCGACGCCCGGAGATTCCTGATAGAGACGCACGCGCACCGCAGATTGCAGAGAGCCGAAATCCTGTAGTTGCTGGTTGGCGGAATAAACCGTGCCCGGTGTCGGCCCGATGGTGAGCGCGACATTTTGCACAGACGAGTAGGTCGCGCTTTCGCTATAGATGGCCGCAATATACGGCGGCATGACGGCGAGGCGTGAAACGTAAAACGGAATGCTGCCAGGCCCTGCATAGTCAGCGTAGAACCTCGCCTCTGAGCCTGAGAGCTGGATACGCACACGCGGGGCGGAAGTACAGTTGACGTTCGAGATTTGAGCGACTCCGTTCTCATACACATTCAGTTGGGGCTGAGAGCCGCCGTAAGACATCATCACGTTGTAGTCATAATTCGTGACCGTGGTCGGATTGAAGTTGTTAAGCGTCGTCCAATCCTGCGAGCTACGACACAGCCCGAGGTATGCCCTCGCAGCATGTGGGCTGGGCGAAGTTTGAAGCACGGCTTCCACAAAGTTGCCGGTGGCCGGAATGATCTGAGCGGCGCGCGCGATACCACCCGCGCCGACGAAGTTATTTCCCTTACCGCCCGTTCCGGCGGCAGCGCCCGCCGGATTCAGCAACACAGTCGGCATCGCCATTCCGATGACGACCTGCATCCTTCTGAGAACGCTGTAATCCGCGCCGAGCACCTCCATGATGAACATCTCGTCGTCGACGGAGGAGGTCGAGAGCAGGTTGCGGTGAGTGTGCGCTCTGCGCCGCCACCCGGCGAAGATGTTGCCGCCTGCATCTCGCGCGCTCGTCATATCCACAGGCGGCAGGCCTCTGACTGAGTTGCCGCGCAAACACACGTAGCGGCGCTCGGCAGTCGTCGGATCCTGCCCGAAGGAAGCGGTGCGGAAGGTAAGCGGCGTGTTGAGATTCGCCGCATCTTCACGCCTGAACTTGACGGCGGAATCGAGCAGCACGAATGATTCACCGGCGTAGTGCCCGCCGCGCGTGAAAGTGAAGGTGCCGAGATTGACCGCGAGCGTGGCGAGCGAGGTGTCAATGCGAAGCGGATATGGGGGCGTGGCGAAGAGCGTTAATTTGATGAGGTCGTTATGATAAAAACGGATCACCCCGTCTTCGACCGCGACTCTCAATCTATCGCCCGCCGCGACAACCCATGCGGCGGGCGTGACCTGCAAAATTCCGTCGAGATAGACGGCCGCCGTGCCGCTCCCCGTCAAGGCAATCGCATATTTGATGTCGCTGATCGCGACGGACGAATCCGCATCGGAGAGGCCGAACAGATAATTTGCGGTGAGCGACGCGACGGTATGCTCGACGAAGCCCGCGCCCTCGGTGAGCAATTCTTCGCTCGATGCGCCCGCGTCGAAAGTGGCAACTGCGCCGCTCGTCTTGATCAGTCCGCCGTCGCCGCGCGGGGCGCAGTTGATCAAATTCACCCAGTTGACAATGCTGCGCGCGCGCGCATCGTGGCTCGCCGTGAAACTGAGCTTCGGAGCCGGCACTGCCCCGCCGTTCGTGTAGATCGAGCAGTCGGCAACGAATGTTTCTTCCGGGTTGACGTAGGCCGCCGTGACGCGCACGGACACATCGTTTTTGAGATATTCGATGGAGCCTTCTTTCTTGAAGCGGAGGGCGAAACGGTCGCCGACGGCGGCGGAGATAAGGCCGGTCGTCGGGTAGCCGTCAACGCCCGCGAGCGAGTAAGTGTAGGCTTTGCCCCCCGGTTCAAAATACCAGCCGAAATCCAAATCCTGTCCCGCCGTATTTGTCACGGACGTTCGTCGCACGCCTGCCAGCTTGTAATTCGATACCTCCGTCATCTGCCATTCGACGGTGGGTTCGTCTTTCGCGACCCACGTCTCGACGCTCGTCGCGCCCGCATCCCAGGCGGTTGTCGCCACCGATTTCGCGAGCACCGAGGCGGAAGATTCCGTGACGTTCGATTTGTTCGTCCAGTGGCAGAGGGAAGTGACGGCACACCCCGCCAGATAGTCCGTGCCGAGCATGAACCGGCGCAATCCGGTCAGGCGGTAGCAGGCCGCGTAGGGCGAAACTGTCGTGATCGGTGTGGCGCTCAGGAACTGGCAAATCTCCGCTTTGTCGCCGTCGCCGAGCGCGAACATATTCTGGCTGCTCGCGTTGGCCGTCGCCTCCGTGATGGATTCGAGTTCGCCGTCGTAGATGCCAACGTCGAGCGTCGCCGCGTAATCGAAACTGTTGATCGGCCCCGTTGCTTCAGGGAGTTTGGTGAGCGCGCGCCCGATGGTGGCATTCTGATCGAAAGTCGTGATTCTCTCCAGTTCACCGGATGAGTTTTCATGATAGAGAACCGCGCCGTCCCAGCGTCCGTTTTTACGCTTCGAGACCGCGACGTAGTAGCCGGGCAGGGCGTCTTCGGCGCGGAGCGCCGGGATGTCGAGGAACACCGTGAAACTATTGGCCGGAATCTCAATCAAGGGGATTTCCGATCCGCTCCCCGGCGCGCCGCCGCGCGGCTGGTTGTAGATGCTCGCCGAATGCTGCACGCCCTTGAATTTGATGACGCCGGGCAAAGCGGACTGGCATTCGGTAATGCGGACGCGATGGGTCGCGGAGGAGAGTTGCAGGTCAACTACATCTGTTGGCGTGAGAGACAGATATTTCCAACTCGTCGTCCATTCATAAACTTTGCGCTCGAGGTGGCGCGAGTATAAAAGGCGCGCGGCGATGGCCTGTGCCTCATCCGGCGAGAGGACGATGGGCAGAGAGACCGTGTCGAAGTCCTCCGTGCGGCCTGTGCTTCTCTGCGCCTGCTGTGCGCCATTGATATAGTTGTTGGTGATGTCAATGTAGTTGACGCTCACCGCGCGCGGCACCGTGCGCTCCTCGGTGCGCGTGATGGCGACCGGCCCCTTCGCGCCACTCGAACCGTACTCGTGCGCCCGCATGTCCTGCTGCGGGATGACGGTGACGGTTCCCGTGCCGCGCACGACGGCTTTGATTTTTCCGTCCACCTCAACGAAGTCGAAGTTATAGGCGATCTGTAAGGCATCGAGGACGCCGCGCACTTCCGCGCGAGAATTGATCACGCAGCCCTTGAACTGAAAGCCTGAGAGAGCCGTCACATCGAGTTCCGCGCTCGGTTTATTGACGAGCGCGAAAAGCTTCTGCACGGCGACGTCCACCGTGCGCGTGCCCTCATCCACCTCGGCAAGAAAAAAGGAATTGAAATTGGTGTTGCCGTCCTGAATCTCCCACTCTTCGAGCATGAAGCAGGCGCGGTTGCGGTAGGCTTGCGCCGCGGCTCCAAGTTGAGAGGTGAGCAGGGAATCAATTTCCTGTGTCGAGGTGCCCGGGTAGGTGCGAACGCGCGCATTACCGGCGACGGCCACCGTGCCGGAAGTGGTGCCGTAAATGTTTGCCGCCGGGCGATAGTTGTAATAGGGGCCTGGCCGTTCGGGATCAGTCGGAAAGGGATTGATGGGGTCGAGGATGCCCGTCCCTGCGCCCGGATCAACATCGGGCGTGGCGGTGGAAGAGAGGCCGATGCGGTCGAGGATAGTGGTCTGCGTCGAGGCGGCGGCCACGCGGATGATATTGACGGCTCCCGTGTCGAGAGTGACCGTGCAGACGGCTTTACCGATGTCACTTGCCGTATCCGTAATCGCGACCGTCTGCGGTGCTTCGCCGTTGACGGTGACGGTGAGATTGGCCGCGCCCGTCTGCTTGTAATAAATCGCCAGTTCAAATGAGCCGCCCTGCTCGGCGTAGAGATTGCTGTACTGGACGAATGATGAGGAGGTAGCGAACTGCACGCCCGCGCCGCCCGAGGCGGTAGTGTCGGAAACGATGGCGGACGAAGTAATGGTCGTGGCATTCTCGGCTTCGTAAAAATCGTTGAAGCCTTCCGAGCCGTCCAGATTCCAGATCAGCTTCGTGCCCGCCCAGATGCGCCTGATACCTCGGCTGAGGCCTCCGGCGCAGAGCATCATGAAGAGGCTCGTCGTGTAGTGATAATTGACGGTCGCCGGCGTCGGCGCATGAGGCGACCCCTTGCCGCCAGCTTGTCCCGGTGTGGTCGAGGTCGTGGTGATGATGGGAACGTGAAAAACGATCTGCGGCGCGAGGCGCATCTTGCCGATGACGATTGGAATCGTCGCACCGTAATCCGATCCGGTGATGCGAAGATCGTCGAAGCGACCTTTATCAATCGGCGCGACTTTAGAATTTTTGGCGGCGAAATAATCTATGGCGTATGAGGCCGCCATCACGCCCGCCATGATTGCAAGCTGTGCCATTAGTTTTTCACCTCCGGCCAAGCGTATGCGGCAACGATGTAGTCGCCAAAGCGCGTCAAGGTTTCTTCCGTCACCCAGCTCTCCGATTTGCTCCGGTTCTGGAAAGCATGAATCATCGTGCGGCGACCGCTGATCTCTTCAGTGGCGGCGACGGCCACGTGCGCCGGCAGAACGCCCCAGCGAATCAGGAGGAGGTCAGCGTCCCTGACGGCGTCGAGCAATTGAAGGCGCTCATCCGCAGTTTCGGCGGTGGCGACGAGGAGCAGGCGCGCGCCGAGGCCTTTTTCCAAGAGTCTTTCGCGCGAGGGGTGGCGCGAATAATTTTTCGTGAACTGCTCGGGCGTGAGCATTCCGCACAGGGAGGCGGCGTATTCCACCAGTCCCAGGCAATCGAGTCCGAACTGCGGGTCACGGCCTTGATGCAGATAGGGCGTGCCGATGAGCGCGCGGCATGTTTCGACAAATTGTGCTCTGGTGACCGGAGCGTGATGATGGTGAGGCATTGAATGTTCGCGCGCGCGTGAGGCGCGAGGTGGGGGGGGGGTTAAGCGGGGGTACACGACCCCCCTTGATTTATCGTGTGATGGTATGCACGGCTTCGAGGCCGGGGATGGTGTCCTCGCCCTGATAGTTGATCTTGTTGCCGTAGCCTTCGCAGGCTGCGGGCGTGCGCTTGCAGCCACGCGTGGCCGTGTATTTGACGCGATTGAAGACGGCGTAAGGCAAAGGCTCCTGGAGCGCGAACGTCTTGACGCCGCCCGTGTTCGTGTAGGTGGCGATCTCGACTTCTTTACCGGTGAGCGGGCCGGAGGTGAAGCGCACTTTGCCGTTATCGTAAAAGCCCGTGGCCTCCGTGCGCGCGCTGTCAATGAGGGTCACGGCGTCGGTTGAAGACGTTGCCGCGCCCGTGAAGATATGCGTGCCTGGCAGAAGCGTCAGTCCGCAGCGCGCATCCCCGAAATCTCGCGCGCGACAGGTGGGCAGCGTCACCTCTCCAACTTGCTGCGAAGTGACGCTCGACGTTCCCAAGCCTTCGGCCTTAAACGTCGGTCCCTCGCTGACGATCTCGCCGACGAGGCCGGATTGCATGACCATCTCGCCCATGCCCGTCGCTTTGTAGTTGACGATGAAACTTTCGTAAGTTCCCGCGTCCCACGCGCCCCATGAAACCGATTCCTCGTTGATGCCCTCGAACGCGAAGATGGCGTCCACTTCCATCTGCGACGCAGAGAGGCCTTCGCGCGCGTCTGCGTTCGTCGGTTTGAGTCCGGCGCGCGACGAGAATTGAAGAGTGCCGTGGCCGGGCAGGGTGAGGTTCTTGGTGTGTGAAGTGAAGCCGAGCAAGGCGTCGCGGATGATCGTAACGTGGAGGAACGGCGCGACGCTTTGCGCGTAGCCGGTGAGTCGCACATAATAGCTCTGCATGGGGAACAGGCCGGTCGCCGTCGTATAAACGGCCACGCCGTTTATCCTGAACTGACCTGAGCCGTCAGTGCGAATCTCGACCTCGAGCGTATCGTAGCTCGCGAGCGTGCCGCCTGACCCGACGCTCGCGCCGTTGACGACGATCTGGCAGGAGTTCGAGTTATCGGTGAGGACGCCGAAGGTGATCGCGGCGTAAGCATTGGTGCCGGCGTTGCGTGTCGCGCGGTCAGTGGTAAATCCGATGGTGCCGTATGTCCGGGCGGCTAGGCATTGAATCGTGGCTCGCGTGCCAGGATGCGTGCCCGAGAGCGAATAGGCTGAATCAGTCCAGCCGACGGCGCTCGTCTTCGTGAGCGTGCCTTCCGCATCAATCGTGTAATTCGGGTAAGCGTCCCATCTCACGAGTTGCGCGTACTGTCGCTGCGTGCCGTCGGCGTTTAAGGCGCGCAGCATCCAACAGACGGCGATGGTCGAAGGATTGGACGCGAGGTGCTGGGCGAGGCTCGCGTCCATGTAGTTCTGCGCGCTCGTGCCGGCGGTGTACCCGCCCTGAACATATCTTGGTTGACGTGCCATCAGTTGAAGTCCCTCACCTCGATGAGAGGCACGTCAGGCATCTCACCGAGGCCGTTGTTGATCTTCCATAAAATCAAATCCGTGTGCAGCTCATCCTGCTCGAAGCGCACGGGCACATAAAACTCACAGTCGCATGTGTAGGTTGCGGCTCCCGCCGTATAATTCCAGTAAGTCGCGCTGAAGCTGATGATGCCGGTCGTGTAATCGCAGGTGTAATGCGTGCCATCGGTCAGGAGTCCGCCGTTGGAATAGACCCGGAGCGTGCCGTAGACCGGCTTCGTGATTTCGCGGATGTCTGCGTTGCCGGTCGCCGGATACGGCGTCACGGCGGCCGTCACGTCCGAATAAGTTTTCGTGATCTGCGCGGTCGCAACGTAGCTGCCGGAGGAGGCGAGGAACTGGTTTGTCAACTTGAAGTCTGACCAGTCCTTGACCATGAAGGGGCGCGCCGCGCCTTTGCGCGAACGGAAAAATTTAATCAGCACTTCCAGATCGGCTGTGGTTTTAATTCCGCTCGAGGCGTTGAACTTGAGGCGCGCGTCGTCCCAGTTGGCCGCGCGCGCCTCGTGTCCGCTATCCATCGGCACGATGGTCGTGTTGTAGGAAACGACGCTGGAGAAGCGTGCGACCGTGAGCGGGAAGACGACGTGATCCATAAAGTGTGAGGAAAAGGGCCAGAAGGAGAGTGAGAGGAAAATCTAACTAGCGCGTGAGGCGCGCATAATTAACTAGAACAATATTTGACGGGAAATTACAAGGACTGAACCCGTCGCAAACCTTTTCTTTTTTATAATGTGGTGATAGAGTGCGCCCGCTTGACCATCTCACCGTCTCACGGAGGTATCTCATGTCCAATCAACCACAAAAGCCTAGCGGTCCGATCAGCAGCACAATTAACTTCGTGAGTTGAAATAAGCAGCGAACCCGAAAAGTTCGTCGCCTCTTTTTATTGCCGCACCGTAGTCGCCCTCTCAAGCTAGGACAGCCGATTCGCAAAGACGCACATCTTTATCTTTCACGTTCATTGCTCGCGGCGGAATCATGGGGGCAGATAAAAACAAGAGGAGGGATTACTCTGGTGACAATAGAGCAATGGATTACTACGCTTGGAATCGTAATCTCTTTTTTCGTATGGTTCTTGGGGCAAAAGTGGGGTGCCCGCAAGTCCGCGAAAAAGATGTGGACCGATCTCACGGTGGTCGCGATTCCAATTGGGCTTCTTCTCCTATCTATTATTGTGTTTGAGAGTGACAGGACGAATTCGCTCAAGGTCGAAACGAAAGCAATTCACGAAGAAATTAACACCCTCGAGAATTCACTACGAAGCTCCGGCTATGTCGAAGTGCTGAATGGTTACGACGATTTTGCTGCCAGTATCGAACGAGAGGTAAGGTTGACACATTCGCGCTGGTTAGTGACGAGGGTTCAGACCACTCAAGCTCCGACCAGTAAGGAGAAAAGATATTTTGACGCGATGATGTCAAGAGTAGCACAGGGAGACATTGCCGACTGTCGGCGCATTGTTCGGATACCGGCAAAGGAACACCTTGATTTGTATCGCACTCTACTCACCCAGATGCGACATTCACCGTACTTTGCCATGAGTGTCTGGAAGGCAAACGAGCCTCCGTTCAACTATGAGTTACTCATCGGAGATGACGTAGTAATCTTCGCCTTTGGGAGCGGTGCCCCTACCTGGGCTCTTCGTATTCCGAATAAGGCAGCAGCAGATCGATTTGCTGAAACATTCGATGAATTGTGGCGACGCTCATCATCTAACGAGATCATTAAGGATAAAAAGGATGTGACCAGCGACGTTGAGTTTAATAATATGATGAAGAAGATTGAGTCGTTCGCGCAATAAAACTAAAGCTGCGTCAAAGGTGAGTAAGAAGGGTGGGAGGAAATGAGCAACGGAGCTTCATTAGTTATTCTTGGGGACTTAACAAGACCAGCAACGGTTTTGATCGAGAAGATTCCCGACACGCGCGCCATAAGAGTGTCCGTGCTGCGCGAGCATGACGGGCAAGCTATCAACAAGGTGGTCAACCTCCGGCGTTCTCGTGGCAGCCATAGTGGCGGACAAGACCGTTCCGAAAGTCTGAAAAGTCGGCTCTAAGCGATTTAGTCGCAAGACGAAAGTTTGATAACCGGGCAAGTGTGGAAACCACCCTCGCCAATACTTGAGAATCAAGCGATGCATCCTCTTTTTCTCAAAGCAGCCCTCTAAATGGGCAAAGAACCAGATGGTGATGAGTTCTTGGTCAGTGAACTCTGGGTCTCGGTTATTGCTCAAGCGTTGATAACAAGTCTTGGGCGAAGTATCGTAGATTTGACAGACAAACAGGTAGATTTCAATCAGTAGGTTTTCCATGGTAAGAAAATTCTACTAACTCTGCCGTTTGTCTGTCTTCTCAACTACTGATTCGCATATATGAAGATTTCCTTGCTGGGCGAGGCTCAGATGCGGCAGGTGAGATTAGTTCTGGGCAAGAGGAGAATAGCCAACAGTTCCCGCTTGAAGCTCATCTTCGTGACTTTTTAGCGAAAAACCTAGAGCGAATTGAGCCGGGATTACGCTTATACCAAAAGGATGGAAGAAGTGGGGTCGAGTTTTCGATTGATGCTGGTCGTATTGATATTTTAGCCTTAGACCGTGAAAATCGATTTCTAGTCATTGAGCTGAAATTGTCTCGCGGCAGAAATAAGACTATCGGGCAGCTTTTATATTACATGGGTTGGGTCGATAAGAATCTTGGTAATGCGCCGTGTCGCGGTATGATCATCGCCAGTGAAATAACGGATGATCTTTTGATGGCGGCTCAAAGAGTTCCGGGAATCACCTTATGCCGTTATCATTTAAGCGTAGCTGTTGAGCGCGTCTTTAATTGAAATATGTAGCGGCGGCGCAGGCTAACAACTCATTCGACCGGAGCGGAAATAGCGCGGCCTTCATGTCAATCAACATTTGTCGATTATCTTGAGTTCAAAGATTTCTGTGTGAAAAGAACGGAGCAATATAACTTTGGAGAATGATGTGCGAAACTCTGTCGCAAGCAATTCTTCATCGGCTTCAAAATGATTCGATGGAACGCCTGTATCTATAACTATCAATAACCAGACCTCATCACATTTCGATAGATAATCCTGAATCCGTTTCTCTTTTTCAGATATTCTTTCCTTTATTCTCGTTGCCGCCAAGTGAGGAACCATATAAGCATAAGCAGGCCCCCAAAGCTCTAATTTAGGGTTATCATTCACTATCTGAAAGTCAATCTGTCTAATACCTTTGGGAAAGTCTAAACCGTGATGCTGAAACTGCCATGATTCCAACTGATGCCATGTGATTGTTCCCGGCTGATAAGTAACATGTGCTATGGCTTCATTAACTACTCGCGCTAACAGACTTGCGATAGCTTGACTCTCCCTCATTTTATAAGTCGTAACATCTTCAAAGCTTACAAGCAGCCAAAGTTTACTTGATGATGAGGTCGAAAACTCTTTCCGTGCTGAATCTACGATTCGATGTTGAACTGCTAACTGTGCATGTGGTTCAAGTCCTGATGTTGGGTCGGCAGCACGATATATCCGCGTGTGCTCGATACCTATTTCTTTACCATCTAGATTGATGATGAGGTCTGGTTTATCGCTATATGTTAACTCAGGCTCTTGCTCAAAGTAATTACGAACGAAAAAAGCGAGGTCTGCGCGTTCGCTAATTCGTCTATCCTTCTCTTCTTTCATAGACTAATATCTACAACTGTTAAGGATGCATATCCAACTACTGTTCTTCTGACAGCGTCTTACCAGCTTTATAGTAAAAGTACATGTTGTTTTGCTCAATCGCTTGCTGCTTCGTTCTCCATTCCTTATTCGTATCGTAAAGGGCGGTAATCGTATTTGCGGTGACGCCGACAGCAAGAGCCGCTATAGAAGGTACAGGCAAGTTTGAGACGGCAAGGGCTAATGCAGAGCCTGTATTAGTATAACAATCAGAAACAAATATAAAAGTGAGACATGGCTAGAACGACGTTACACCTTAGACCGCAATCAGGCTCGGCGCGCTAAGGTTTACACTTTATCCCATTCATACATCTCTCGCTATGACATCATTCAACGGGATGGCTCAGACTGTTATCTTTGCGGTAAAGAATTAGCATATAACAAGACTACTTTGGATCATGTTGTTCCATTAACGCGGGGCGGAACTCATACTCCTGACAATCTCCGTATAGCATGTAAATCTTGTAATTGTCGGAAATATAATAAGCTGTTAAGTGAAATTGATTGGCAAATTAACCAAGGCGATGGTGTTGACGACTCAACTCTCCCGCCAAATCCCTTGCTATCTGTGCCCTTGAACGATTAAAGCTCTGAACATCATTTGCATTTACTGTCATCTGCACATTGATACTATTGCCGCGTTGCATTGAACCGCTCGAATTAGAGGAAGAATTAGAAGAGGGCACATAACTTCTCGAAGCTAACTTTGGCGAAGTGTTAAAGTTAATTGAATCGAAATAACTTTTCCCAAACCTTTTAACCGAAGCTGCATTGATAACATATTCACCCGTGCTCAACATCATGGGCACGGAATCACTTGTGGATGTTCCCGCACCTGCGACAAAACCGCCGGTTGCCATCCTACCCGGATTACCACCACCACCGCCGCTTTCTCCGCCACCACCCTTCGCGCTTTTGCTTGCGAGAGCAGCTTGACCGAGAGCGAGCGCTGCCTTCGCCACACCAGCCCACGCCGGAGTGATGATGCCGGCAGCGAGCGAATTCAACGCGCCGAGCATGTTCTGATTAGTGCCGAGGATGCCGCCGAGCATTCCATTCGACTGGTCGCCTTGCGTCTTGATTTCATCCGTGGTCGAGCCGGTGCCGCCGATGGTTGCGTCAATCTGCTGTTTGCCAACCGTCTCAACTGCGTTAGTGGTCGAGTCTTTGGTGGTGGTGTTACTGCCGTTATTTGCGCCGCCACTGCCGAAAATGCCGCCGAGGATGCCGCCGAAGATGCTCTTCCATCCGCCGCCAGTTGAACCGGCGGTCGTGCCCGAACCGCTGCCCTGCGACTGCACTCCGCCCGCCGGGATTTTCATCACCGACATCAGGAGTTTCAGGAAATAGCTCTTCAATAGTTGCAAGCCTAAATCTCTCAGCAGGCTCGCGAAGTCCGTGGCGATGGAGCGAAACGCCGCCGCGAAGCCGCCTTTGACTCCGGCATCAATGGCGCGCCCGAAGATGTCGCCGGTTTTGTCGGCGATGGATTTCAGCCGGTCGATTTGCGCTTGCGTCTCTTTGTCGCGCGCCGCCTGTTGCTCATCGAGATGTCGCTGGTCTTCATCATCCAGTTGTTTCTGATACTGCTTTTTGAATTCCAGCCATTGCGCGAATGTGTGCTTGCGCTCCGCAAATTCACGACGCTCACGCTCAATCGCGTCGAGCGCGCGCGCATGTCGCGCGTCCTCCTGCTCGAGGTCGAGCGCGATCTCGGCCTTCAACAATTTTTTCTTGTCGGTGATGAAGAGCGAGGCGTGATCGAGACGCATCCGCTTCGAGCCGATTTCATTTTCCAGATTGGTGTTGATGAGATCGGCTAACTGATCGGAATACGCGCGATAGTCTGCGAGGTCGCGACGGCGCGCCTCAGCGATCTGGCGGTCGCTTTCTTCGGTGGCGTGGCCGCGGCGGACTTCGAGGAGCGCGAGCTTGTTCTTGATGTCGCTTTGCGCTTTTTCGTTCGCGTTCGCATCATTGAGTTGGCGGTTGAGATAAGCCTCCTCGTTATTTAATTGTTCCTGCTCGATCTCACTGATGCGGCGCGCAATCTGTTCCGCCGTCGAGACGCGCAGGTTACCGGCTGACTGCACGGCAGAGAGTTTCGCCGCTTCGCCGTTTTGCAAAATCTGGTAGAGAGTTTCCTGCCGCGCGCGCTCCCTCTCTTCGTTCATCTTCGCCAGTTCGTCGTTCGCCTGCATTCGCTTCTGCTCAAAACCGGAGCGCGCGTCATTGGCGTTTTCGTCCGACTCTTTGAGTTTTACTTTTCTGGCAGGACCTTTGAGTTTTTCCGCCGCGTCGCGTTCCTTCTGGATGACTTCGAGCTTTTTGCCTAAAAGTCTCTCTTCCTCCGCGATCTCTCCGGCGACTAACTGCGCCATCGAGATTTTGCGAAAATCGTAAAGACTCTTGATGATATTGCTGCCTTCGCTATACAGGCGTTCTGCGCCCCGGAGCGAAAGTTCCGCCATCTTGATCTCGGCATCGGCTTCCGAATTGTTTCCTTTACTGCCGCCGCCACCGCCGCCGCCCTTCTTCCCGCCGCCCATGCCGGCAGGAAGTGAAGTGCGCGGCGCGCTCTTCGGCGCGCTGTAATCAGTGCCCGGCGTGACGCCCGCCGCCCAAGGCCCCGCCGATGCTGTCGTGGCCTTTTGCCCGCCACCGCCACCACCGCCTCCCATCCCGAACAACGAGACGATACTTCCGCCACCGCCGCCGCCGCCCATGCTCGCGGCGAGCGCACTTCGATAAGCGTTCCCGGCAGCCGCGCCCTGCTGCGCCGCGACGGACTGCGCTGAAGAACCCGCGCCGACGATCAAGCCGAACATGGCGGCGGCGATCTGACCCGCGCCGTTACTGCCGGTGATGCCGGAGATGATCCCGGCGACGATTCGTTTTCCTACATCCGTTGCCGCCACATAGGCCGCCGATGCAAGATGCGCGAGCGCGGTCAAGATGAGGCTCGCGAGGTTCACCATCACGTCCTGCGCCTTCATCGCCAGCAGGCCGAACTGCGTCCACGCGCGCGCCCAGTCGCCGTTTAAGATGGCCGTGCCCGTGCGGATAACGGCGAGCAGAGTTGAGAGCGCGCCTTCGACGATTGTCTTGACGTAAGGCCATGCAGCCTTGGTCGCCGCGACCATCGTGTCCCACGCATAGCTGAGAATTTTTACGAGATCGCGCACCGTCGGCTCGAAGAAGGCGCGAATGGCATTCCACGCTTCAAAAAAAGTGTTTTTGATTTCCTCGCCGTATGTCGCCCACAGATTCTCGAAATATGAAACGAACTCCGAGAGTCCGGCCTTGATGTCAGCCCAAACCTTCGTGGTGAAATCGCGCACGCCGCCGAAGTTGTTTTTCCAGCCGTCGTAGATGAGCATCGCTCCGGCGGTCGCGGCTGCCGCGAAGACGGCGATCTCTGCGGTGACGGCGGCCAGCGCGAGCGTGAGCGTGCCGCCGATGGCGGCGACACCGGCGATCACGACGCCGAGCGCGGCCATGACGGGGCCGATGATGGCGAGCGCGGCGACGAAGGCGACTGAGACGCCCTGCACGGATGACGGCAGAGACTGGAAGGCGTGGATGATGAGCGCGACGGCCTGCGGAATATTTTGCGAGAGCCATGTGACGGCGGGCGCGAGGATGGGAAGCATTTGCTCACCGATCTGTCCGAGCGCGTTCAAGACGGAGTTCTTCAAAAGCGTCGCCTGCACGGTGAGCGTCGCGCTCATGCGATCCCACGCCTTCGCCGTCGAGTCGGTCTGCGAGCGATTTTCCGCGAGCGCCTTGTCGGCATCATCGAGGAATTTCATGACGGTCGAGATACCGACCTGCGCCTGCGCGTCGGGGAAGATGGCGGAGAGCGCGGTCGCTTTATCGCCCTCGCTCAATCCCTTCATCTTGTTCTTTAATTCGCCGAGCACCGTCAGGATCGGACGGAACTTGCCACCCGCGTCCACGAGATCAACACCGAGCGCCTTTAATTGCTTGCGAGCTTCCGGCATCGGAAGCTTTTGCAGCATGTTGGCGACGTTGTTGATATTTTCAGAGGCGACGCCGCCACCCTTCGATGAGGCGACGATGAGCGCGCCGAGTTCTTCCATCGAGACGCCGGCTTTCGAGGCCATCGCGGAGACTTTGCCGAGTTCCGGGGCGAGTTGCGAGCCGGTGACATTCGAGGCGCGGTTGACCGTGTTGAAGAACACGTCCATCACGGAGTCGGCGTCGTCCACCGACTTACCGAACGCGCCCATCATGCCCATCATGGCGGAACCGAAAATTTGCGCGTCCGTGCGCGCGGCGGTCGCGCCCTTCGAGAATTTCTCCAGCAGGCGGACGCCGCCGTTCTGGTCAACGTCAATCGTGCCGAAGATGTCGTATAAAGCTTCGCCGAGTTGCGAGGCCGTGTAAGGCACTTTCGTTTGCAGATCGTTGAGCTGGCTGTAAAGACGTGAGGTGTCAATCTCCGGCTTGATGGTGGAGATGTTGGCGACCGACGATTGCACGTCCGAGGCAGTCTTAACGGCCAGAGACCCGATGCCGATGAGCGGCGCGGTGATCCCCGCCGTCATCGCGACGCCGACGGATGTCATCCCGGAAGCCAACTGCCCGACGCGGTCGGCGAGCCGTTCATGCTTTTTGGCGGTCTGATCGGCGGCGTCACCGCTGTCTTTCAAGGCCGTCGTTTCGCCGCGCAGCGCGCGCTCACAAGCCTTGACCTTGTTCTCCAGATTGAGGACGTGGCCGCTCGCCGTCTTCGTCGCTTCGCCGTTTTGATTGAACTCTTGGCGGGTGCGCGCGAGCGCCTGATCTGCCTTATCAAGTGAGGCGTTGAGACGGGCGAAATGCTCGGCGTCTTCCTTCGTCACGGTGCCGAGTTTTTTGGCTTCCGTTTCCGCCTGGCGCGCGTCGTCGCGCATCTTGGCGAGCGACTGTGAGGCGGCGTTGATGCGCGCAGCCATCCGGTCAGCCGCCGTGCCTGTCTGCCCCATCGTCTTCGATGAGGCCGACAGGCGGGCGTCCGCCGCGTCCATCGCTTTGTCGAACGAGGTGAGGTCAACCCCCACCTCGCCAAACAACTCGAAGGCATTTGTGCTTTCTGCGCTCATTCAATTATCCGTTGCCGGTGCGGGCGCGCTGCGCGTCATGCGCGGCCTTCATCTCGTTGCCTTCGTTTTCGCCGGTGATGGCGGTCAGCGCCTGCGAGATGAGGATTCCGGCGTCGTCACGCGCGAGCAATTCCCAGCGGGTGCAGCCGTGATAACGCGCCGCCTTGTCCGCGAGGAAGTAGAAGGGGAGGTGACCTAGCTCTCCGTCTGTTCCGATGTGATTTCGGATTTGCTCGCGCTCTTGACGTTTCCCGACCAGATCGAGAGCACCGCCTCAGAGCACGGCGCGAGGAATGAGAAGGGACATTTGCCGATGTTCTCGGCTGTCGGCGGGAAGGGGTTGCCCTGCCAGTTGAGCGACCAGTTGCGGACGCATTCGTGGATCAGGAAGCGCACGGCTTCGACCTCGGATTTGTCGTTGGCGGCCTGCAACTGTTCCTGAAATTCAGGGGTGACTTTTTCGGCGAAAACTTCGAGATTGATCTGCTTGCCCTTGTAGAGAAAAGATGTCTTGACGGTCATCGTCATGACTTCAGCCATGTCGAATTCTGCCGCGGCTGAAATCTTGGAGGTGCGCTTGTTCATGTGTGAGTTGTCCTTCATTGCAAGAGGGTGTTCGGAGAGGAGTGAGAGATTGATAAGGGAAGAGGCAAAAGGCAAAAGGTAATCAGTAGCCGATAACCAGCATGAAAACATAACGCTTTAATACTGGTTATTGGCTACTGTTCACTGTTCTTAGTACGTGGTGCGCGTATTCGCGCCCGTGATGCGGAACTCGGCGGTGAACTTCAAGAGTTGGCCGACCTGTGCGGGCGGCTCGTACTTGGTGAGAATGCAGGAGCCGTTGTTTTTGCTCATGCCGGTGGTCGAGCCTTCCGGGCCGTACTCGTAGGCCACCGCGTCCACGCCGAGGAGCGCCGCGAATTGCGCGTCAATGGCGGTGGAGTAGTTGCCTTCCACGCTGATGGTTGCACCGATCAGTCCGGCCTGAAACGCTTTCGCGCCGCCGCCCTGAAACGTGGTGCTCTCCTGCTCGTCAACTTCGCGCGGAAATTTGACGGAGTTGACGGAGGTGGAAATGTCTGCGGCTGTGCCGGGCGTGCCCGCCGTGCCGATCTTGAAGACTGTATTTTTTGCGACTGCCATGAGGATTGAAACTCCTGTGAAGTGAGATGTGAGGTTGGAGGTTGGTGAGCGTAGGCGGCGATTGATCGGCGCGCCGGTTATCTGCGAGCGAACGAGATGGCGAAAGTAGCGGAAGGCGTCGTGCCGGTGAGCGTCCACAAGGCGCGGACATAGCGGTTGATGGAAGGCGTGCCCGTCGCAATTTCCACGCGCTGCGCGCCGATGGCGGTGAGCGCCGTGAAGGTGATCAGGTCAACCCACGTGCTTCCGTCCGTCGAATGCTGCACTTTGCCGGTGAGCGTTGCGCCCGTGCCTGAGATCGCCGTGCAGTGGATGTGCCCGGCGGCTCCGTTAACGGAAGAGACGGTCGTTTGATCGTAAGAGGCGGAGTTGCCGCCGGCAGATGCGGCAGCGAGCGGCGCGAGCGAGATGCCGCGATCAGGCTTTCCGACGGCCTGGAATTCAGCCGTCACGAGCGAGAGTTCTCCGACCTGCGTGCCGATCTCATATTTCGATTCATCCATCGGGAACATATAGACGCCCTGCCCCAGCGCGAGGCCGTCATTGCCGATAGTGACAACGCGATTGAGGGCGTTTTGCAGGGCAGCATGGAGGATGCCGTCGGATTCAATGTCGGTGCCTCCCGCCGTGCGCTCGTAGAAGCCTTCACCCGAAAGCGTGGCGGAGATGAGACCGGCTTTGAATTCTTTGCTGCCGCCGCTCGCGAAATTGGTTCCTTCCTTTTCATCCACGCCGAAGTTCGGCTTCATGCTCTTGAACCAGCGCGAAAGGTCGTATTGATTGACGAGGATTTTCGTTTGCTTTGAGACGGCCATTACTGTTGTGCTCCTTCTGCGGCGGCAGGTGAGTGGATGGTGGGTTTGAGCGGGATGGTGTTCGTATCTGCGGTGATGGCGGGCGGCGTGTGCGCGAGAAGAAGATCGGCCACTTCCGAGGGCAGAGATACGATCTCGCCGATCTCGTGACGACGATCATGCGCGCCGTAATTAAAGCCGACGAGCACTTGATATTGCTTTGGTTGCGGTTGCGGTGAGGGCGTTTTGGGCTGCTTCATGAAGTGAGACTCTTCCTAGATTTTTCTGAGGATGATGCGAAAGGTTTTTCCGACGTGATAGACGGTGCGCCCTTGCGGTCGCATCTCGGGGTAATCTGGCAAATCTCGCTCGACGCGCACGTCCGAGATCTGCAAATCACCAGTTCCGTTGATGGTGAGTCCCAACAACGCTTCACAGGCGGCGACGATTAAATCCTCCGCGATGTCTTGTCCGCTTTCAGTCGTGGTGTTAACGGCCAGAGCTTTGACCTGATAGAACTGCGTCACATGAGATTCGGTTGCGCCCGTTTCCGTCGCGCCGAATGTGAAGTTAGGGTTGCCGTCAATTTTCTGGAAGGTGTAATAAGGCCATTCCGTGCCCTGTTCGGCGACGCCATAATGCGCGCCCGCGCCATAAGAGATGGCGTCAAGGGTGCTTTCAAGAGCGTCGGCGATGAAGTGGCGAACTTCGTTCATCAATCACTTTCCAAAATTCAAGGGAGTTCGATTATTCGTCGGCACTGTCCAACCTAAAGCTTCGAGCGCCGCTATTGTCATGTGAGATTCTCGACGCTATGATGATCTCTCCTTAGCTGACTCAATTCTCATCAAGTGGAGACTCACATCATGCCTTCTGACCATGAACTCTCAGACGCCATTCGGATCGTCAAACAAGCCGCACAAGCCGAAGGATTTAATTTATCAATGGCCGAGGATTTGGCCGCTCTCTCTCAAGTCGCAATGCAGCACTCGGCGCAGCTTTGCGAGCGTGCGGCATCAATTCGCGCCGCCGTCGCGACGATTGATGAGTGGCGAAGGGAATGTGAAGCATCACGTTAGTTAATCTCGAATTACAGCAAGTGACGGAGTAGGAGATGTCGTTGCCTCAATATTCTCGACCCTACTCTTCCGTGCCAAAGACGTAACCGAAAATAGAGAACCCGTCACCACCGGGCATGATGTGTAGATTTTCGTTCATGTTCAGCAGCAACCCGTTTCCCAGATTCGGAGATACTGCACGAGGCGCGTCGTTAGAGATAAATTCAATAACGTGAGTGGTGTCGCTTCCTATCTCGTACTGGTCGCCTCCGACGGACTGCGTGCCATATACGAGGACGTAGCCCATCAGACGAATGCGTTTGCCAGTGGGGCACGCCCAGATCACGCCGCCGCCCTCATTGAAATTAAAGGGTCTGAACATGTTCGGCGTGCGCTGGCGGTCGAAGGTTGAGCCGTTGAAGAGATACGACACGCTGGCTACAGACAAGCCACTTACCACACCTGTATCGTCAAATGCGTTTCCGTCTCCATGCAGACCTGCTGCCTGGAAATTAAGTGAAGTGTCTTTTGCATCTGCAAGTCGAAGAAAACCGTTCTCACTTACTTTGACAGGTATATCCCCTGCGTCTTCAAACTTGCCGTAGAGAGAAACACGCTGCGCCCCGCCTTCCTCAAGGGCGATTGCAGTTACCTGTATTCCGTTGTTAGGAACGATGCCGCCCTGAACTACAGGTCGGGACGTTAAGTCTTCGCCGATGGCGTCCTTCCCCTCCACCTGCGTCACGCCGCCACTTCCGCCACCGCTCACAATTTCCACCGGCAGCGCGAAGTCTGTGCCGTCCGGATTTTTCGCCGACGCCAGCACAGCCAGTGCTTCAAGCGCGCGTTTTGACGACGACGTAATGAAATGTGCGAATGATTCTCTTGCCATACTAATGAGAAAGGAACGTTTATAGTTTGAGGTGCGCGAGCCGGCGTTTCATGCGAGGCGCGACGATGGCTGCCGCCGGACGAAGGAAAGGCTGCGCTGCTGATTCACTCGTCCCGAATTCGACGTGCATGCCATATTCGTCATGATCGGCATCAGCAGTTTTTACGACTACGCGCGTCACCAGAGTGCTCGGCGTCTGCTCGACTGCGATTGATTCGTCGGCGAGATGACCGGTGTCTTTCGGCGCGAGTTGCCGAGCGATGCTCGCAATTTCAACTGCCGACTCGGAGACGACCTTCGCAACTTTGTCGCGGTAGCTCCCCTTCAAATCACGCAGACTGCTGTTGATTTTAATTTTGATCGCCATCGTCAGGAAGATTCGCGCTGAGAGTTCTGACTTCCGTCATCACGCCGAGCAAATCGGCGATGGCGAAGACGGTGAAGACGCGGCGCGGCTGGCTCGCGTCGCGCGCCACGATTTCAATGCGGTCGTCGGCGCGCACATCCACTCCGCCGGTAAAATAAATGGCATAGCCCGTAACGGATTCCCATTTATCTGCCGCCATCTGCCGCGAGAATTGTTTCGGCTCCCAGATACAAGGAACGGGCACCGTATTGATCGCCGCAAAAGCTTCGCTCGTCACGCCGCCGCCCAACGGTGTGCGCGCGACTCTCAACACGTTGGCCGTATCCGTCGCTGCCGCCGCGAAGACGGAGGGAATAACTTCCGCCCCGAGTTGCGAGATCAATTGTGAGAGTCCGGCAGCCATCTCTTAACCTCTAACGAGCCGCGTCGTGCCCCAGCCCTGACCGCCCAGCATGTGCTGAATAAGCCGGGTGATGGGGAGCGGCAAGCGCCCGTTGGCGTCTTTCAACGGGTGTTTGAATTCAAGGGCGAGAGGCCCCAACTTGATCGAATTGAAATTGTTCAATTTGCTTTCATCAAAAAGCGTGGGATCGACGATGACCTGATAGGCGAGCAGGCAGCAGGCATCCTTGATCGGCTTCGGCATCTCGTCCGAAGCATAGAGGCCGCGCCGCCGATTGGGAGCGCCGGCGCGCGGCCATTGCAGAGCCTGCGTGTTGGAGGACGCGATGCCGATGAAGTTTTCCACATCGAGTCGCTGCGTCGCCTGGATGAGCGCGTTGTCACGCTCAGTTGGTGACTTTGCCGTCCACGTCGCGGCGGCTGTCGCGGCCTGCGTGCTCATGAAGGCATCGGCGTAGGCGCGATCCGCGTATGCGTTAGAGCTTGCGCCGCCGATGGTTGCGTCGAGTGCCATGATGAGAGCCTTGCGCCGGGGAGGTGAAACCGATTAACGCAAAAGAGTTTTATTTCTTCTCTTTGTTTTCTTTGGCGAGGCGAGCGGCTTCCGCATGAGCGACGGCGGTCTTCGCCTTATCCTGCCGCTCGAAGTATTCGCTCTCCGTGATGCACGAATAGAAGTTCGTCAGAATGTTTCCGACCGATTGCGCCTCGGAAGGATTCTCGACCGTGTGGACACCCTTCTCGAACTTGAGACCGCCGAGCACGATGTCTTTGCCTTCGTGCGCGCCCGTGAGGTAATAGCGAATCATGTTGATTGTTCTCCTGCTGTTGGGTTGAAGTAATGAGAGATGAGAGTGTGAGGAGCGGCAGCAGCAGATTAACGTGTGAGGATCACCATCTGCTGCTGCCGCTGTTATGGCCGGGGAAGCGCGCGAGGCAATGATTAGTTGCTGACGCCTTTGAGGACGGCCAAACCGTTTAAGCTGAACAGAGCCAGCCCGCCCTTGAAATTAAATGGCGAATTTAATTTCAAGGGGTATGCATTGACAGGATGTGGCTTAGTTTGAGACGCCCTTGAGCACCGCGAGGCCATTGAGGGAGAATAAAGCTAATCCGCAATACCACTTGACGCGGGTGATCTCTTCGTCAGCCGCTTCCTTGACGCCGACTTCCTGCACGATGATTCCGGCGGCATCCTCGGCGGTGAGGCCGGCGATACCGTGATTCATCGAGCCGTCATCGAGCGTGCCCGCGATGACGGAAGTGCCGGTGGTCAAAGAGCCTTGCGTCTGGTTGATGGGAATCCAGTCGTTGCGGAAGATCGGCACGCCGCGATAAGACGGCACCTGCGCGCCGGAGGGCAGCGTGACCGCCTCGGAGATGGACGCTCCACCTAAGTTTCGCAGCAATGCGAAGTAGCTGCGGATCGTGCGGGCGTTCATCATCAGATAATCAACCGTCCCGTCCTTGTCGGTGACGAGGTCGAGCAAGTTGTCCAATTCGTCCAGACGCAGCGCGCCGCCGTTCGTCGTGACGCCGCCCGTGTCGGCAATGATGACCTTCGCGGCATCAACGAGGCCGAGGAGACCCGTGAACTGGTTAGACGCACCCGTACCGTTGATCAGCATGTCCTGGAATTTGCGACCGACGGATTTCGCCTTCGATGCCACCTGCACCGCTTTCTGCGAGACCTTGTTCGAGCGCGTGGCCTGAATGAGACCGTTGACTTCCGCGTCGCCGATGATCGAGGTCAGCGAACTCGTGACGTAATTGAAGGTTGCGGCGGCCTTGGTGGTGATGGTCGAGCCGACGCCGAACACATCCGCGTCGCCGAGGGCGTTCTCGCGGTTGTAGCCGAGGGCGTTGCCCATGATGCCCTCAAAGGGCAGAACTTCATAAAATTTGTTGACCGTGATGACGTTTTCGATAACGCCTTCTACCAATTGATCCTGCGAAAGTTTTGCGCTCTCGCTCAGTGTGACTGATGCCATGAGGATTGAAACTCCTGTGAAGTGAGGTGTGAGGTTGGAGGTTGATGAGCGGCGCGGGCGGGGAAGGTCATCAAGAGCGGAACAATTCGCTTTGAGGTCGAATTGTTCCGCTCACACGGTCTGTGAGGCGCTTCTTTTTTTAGCGCGTGCCCTGACGGGCGAGGCCGGCGGCGATCTTGTCCACGCTGTTCATGTCTTTGCCGGTTGGCTGACCGGTTGAGGCCGGTCGCTGGATCGGACTCGTGCCCGAACCTTTGGCGGTCGAAGCCTTGAAGGCCGCGCCGTAATTTTCCACGTCCGCTTTCAGTTCCGCGACGCGATCTTCGATGGTCATGTAGGCGGATGCTCCCGCCTTGTAGGTCATGCGCGGGTTGCCCTTATCGTCCACGACGCGCACGGCGAAAGTGCCGTTCTCCTCGACCATCTTCAAGCTGGGTGCGATGACGCCCATCAGGAGCTTCGCATTGCCCTGCGCGGCGGCGATGGCCGACTGCGCGGCGGCGTCCACTAAATGACGGGAGAGTTCGGTGGTCAGCAATTGTTCGCGCGCGTCGCGCGCCTGCAACTGCGTCGTGAACTGTTCGTTGGCGCTCGCCAGCAATTCGTCCACCTTGCCCTGCTCGGCTAACTTTTGCTGTTTGAGTGTACCGTGCTCAGTCTGGAGAGTTTTGATCTGATCGGGGGTCAGGCCGAGATCGTCATAGGGTTTGTACTTGATGATGATGCCGTCTTTTTCATCTTTGAGAGCCTGGTTGTTCGCCTTCAAGGGAGCAGCGAAAGCCTCTTCGGCTCCGGTCACCTTGAGGCGAAATTTACCGCCGTCAATCGACTCGTATTCGGCTTTGACGACATCGGGAAGGGAAGCGAGGGCTTGATCGTTTTCGACAATCGCGGGAAAAGGCATGTGAGGTTTTCGACTCCTTGTGACGGCCCTGCCGTCTGAAGGGGCAACTTAAACTTTCGTCCAACTACTTGTTCAAAGTCGCGTGAAGTTAAAAGCGGGAGCGTGAAGGTGTGGCGGAGGTGAAATGTCCCCTGGACATTTCGGACATTTCTACTAGAACCAGTTTTTTTGAGAGATTGCAAGAGTCATGATGAAAATAAGTTTTATTCAGAATGGACGCGCCTCATCTCAATCGAGCAAAGGCAGTAGGGAAAAGTCGTTCGGGGTCGTAAAATACTGCCAAGAGCGGTCTGATGAGCGTTAGATCGCTGTTCTGAGATGGAGGATAAAGTTATGGAATTAATTCCTAAGAGAGTTTATGAAATTCTGAAAGATAAAGGCGTGGAAACGCTCCATCATGCAAATAGTGTTATTACGTCTTGTCAATTCCTAAGGGCAGGTTCGCTGGTTTCCAGAGGCTCTGCTCAGAGAAATGGTATGTATCAAACCCCGCAAAAATCAGACAGAACAGATAGGGCTTACAGTATTTGGTTCGATATATTCACTGACTCAGTTGATATTCATGCGCGGGCTGCAAGGGCTAATGTTTATGGCCCTGTTCAATTCATTCTTGATTCAGAACTGATTAAGAATACTTATACTGGTAAAGTTTGGGTGACTAAGCTCAATCCAACTAAATGGGCTGGAAAGTCTCATGAACAGAAATGGTTTACCTCAGAAAGGGATTTACAGGATAATTTTGTGTATGGACGGTTTGATCAAATGATTGTGTTCAGACACTGTGGTGGCGAGTTGCCTTTTGAAGGGCATCTGAAAGAATTAATCTTGGATGACCCTCAACTTGAGATGCCAGAACCTCATGTTGATTATTACAGCATGGCATATGGTGCATTGAGATTAGCAATGACAGAAGGCGAAATTGATACAGAAATTACAAAACGAGTGTGCTCAAATCTCTGTAGCTGCGTTGATAGTTATCAGTCAAATGTCGAATCGGCTGAACAGATGTTTATGCCGGGCATTCAACAGCCCGACGCGGCCTAACAACTCATTCAACCTCGACAGCATTCCAGGTAATTCTCACTCAAGATGTTTCCGGTGGCGGGAGGAAGTGCTATTGAGGGCGCGGACTGTCTGATATTCTGTCTTGAATTTCTGCGAACATCCACTTTGCCCATGCCTTATATTCTTCGGTTTGCCAATTGCCGGAACTGAGCTTATCAAACTTAGCTCTCATCGTAATCTTAAATAAGTAGTTTCTACTAACCTCAGCCTTATCATCAGCAGATAAAGTAAGTCCGTCAGGTATAGCACCGACTCCCAACGCGCCAAACGATTCTATTGCTATCTCAATCTTGAAAAAATAGGGCTTCTCTAAAGTTATAATATGCTGTTCAACCTTAGTGTGCTTAGACAAAGGTACATGCACAAGGGTCAGTTGTGTGCCGGGGGGAAGATCAAATGAGATATGTTTCCAACGTGTAACCTCATTATCGCTGTTTGAAAACCGATTGCCTGCAACGATAATAAACAGTTCATCCGTTGGAATTTTTGTACGCTCAGATAATTTATAAGGTGTAAGAAAGCTGGTAGAAACCCTCGCCCTATTCGCTGCCTCTATCGTCTCTGACATAGTAAATTCGTCATGCTGCAAAGACTCAATTTCAGTAAGGATTTTGTATTGAAGAAGTTCACCGCAGAAAGATACGGTTTCATCAGAAGTTGTAGGTCTTTCAACGGTGTAAATAGCCTTTCCTGCACTGACTTTGTATGGATTGCTTAGGTTAGACAAGTCCTCAAGTCTCCACGCCAGTTTCCTATCTTTTGAGTCGGGATGCGGAGGGGTCAGTGAGTGCTTCATCTCATTGATAACAATTCCAGTTGTGAAAACGGCCTCATCTTTAGTCTCCTTGAGGGTGAGCCATACAGTAATGAACGTTGTGAGGACGCCGACAAAGAGCAAAGATATTAGCGGGCTATAAACCTTTTCGCTCCAATTCATCTTCACAAGCCCGATTGTAGCGACAGCCAATAAAGAGATACCTAAGCACGCTGAGTAAATTAAATATTTCATCTTCCTACCTGCGCTATTTTCAAGTGAACTCTCCTCTCACTTCTTATCACGCTTCCTACCAGTCTTTGAATCTTCAGCTTTAGCCTTCGGCGGCCTGACTGTCATCAGCTTTCAAATCACGAAGCAATCTATCAAACGCCTTAGTGTAGGAGTCGTGATCTTTCCATGTGCGGAAGTCTCCGATGTTGCGCGTGTTTCTAAGATATGAAGGCCAGCCCGCATTAACCTCCATCATGGCATCATCAAGCCGGATAGGGAACAGCACTGTGCGTCCTTGCTCGCGCTCTTGAGCCAGTGCCGTTTCTACCTCTTGCTGCACCCACTGACTTTTAACCGATGTCTCAGACATGACAAGCAGCAGCTTGTCATGCACGCGGATTGATTCGTCTATGCCGGTTCTTATCTCCGCGCCTATCTTTAAGTCTTCGGGAGCGAACCAGCAGCGCACGCCCCTGCTTTGAAGGTCGGCGTGTAATCGTTCAGCGAATGAATGGTCTTTGCTCGAATAGCTGATGAAGCAGGAATAGAACTGAATAGGTTCAAGGGAGGCAATGAGCGCGGGGATTTGCACGATGAATGGTTCTGGCACTCCGCAGCCGCGAAGAAACACTTCAGGGATTTCGCCATGTGAGCGGTAGAGAGTATCTATTCCAATTGTGGAGGATGATTCGTGATAGATCGTTTCAATGCCTTTCAGTTTGCGTAAATCCTGATTGCCGAAACTTAAAGCTTTTATAACTGCTCTAGTAAAATCAGTCCCAATTAGTGACGTATATCTTAGATCGATTCCTATAATGATGGCGTCTTTGAGTATCGCCCCATCAAGGTCTGCAAAGGTAAGATTAGTTGCATACAACATTGCGCCACTCATGTCTGCGCTTGTAAGGATAGCGTGATTAAGGTCGGTTTCATCTAAGTTAATGTTGTGAAGGTCAAAACCGGGCAACTCAGCTTCACTCAAATCCGGGTTGATTTCAGGGCTTAACTCTCTCCATTTATTCCACACCACTACCCCCTGCTTCAGAATCTCAAGATGTTCAGGGTTTGCCATTATGGGTGTGCTCCGGTGAGGACTAGAGTATAGCGCGGGAAATATATGCGGGGGCGGGACGGGGTGTCAATGGTTAGGAAAAAGGTAGTGGGTCAGTTTGAAAAATTGCTCGTTATGCAACAACGGCTTGCAGACCAAACTGACTCACTACCAAAATGTATTGAGTCGCGCAGGGTCGAAGGCATTCTTATGACTGTAAGCCGGTCAATCCTTAACCATGCGCGGTCGTAGCAAAATTTGACACAGGCAATAGTGGCGGCACTCGAAATCGCCGATCTGCGCGAGGTCTGCGACCGGCACCCATTCTTCCGTGCGCATGATCTCACCCGTGCAGCCTTCGCATTTCTCATTCGAGTGGCCGCATCTGCGCCCCTCGAATTCATACTTGCTGTTAATCGCCAGCCGAATGCGCTCATTCTCGAAAAAGTTCCGCGCGTTGTTCGTGTAGGTCTGCGCGCGATGCGCGAAGCCTCGGCTTTCGAGATAACGCCCGCGCGCGCTTTCAGGCAGGCGAGCGATCTGCTGCGTGAAAGAATCGAGGTAGCGATATTCGCGCTTCAAATGCCTTGCGACTTCCAGCCAGTCTTCGCGCTCCATCATCGCCCAACCTCCGTGCGAGGCAAGCGTTGCAGTGAAGTACTGGCGGCGAATTTCGCGCCGCATCGCCTCGCGCCATTCAATGAGTCCGATCTTTCTCTGTGCGAAGCGCGCGGCGATCTGTCGATAACGGCGACGGCCTGACAGAAAAGAGCCATAGACCGAGCGGCGCACCTGCGACTCCGGCACGAGGCGTCCCGTTTCCAGATCACGCCATCGCAGGAGGTTTCTGTCCCAGCCGTATCTTTGCCGCCGGTTGAGTTGCATGTAGAGAGAAGCAAGGGAACATACACATGATGTGTATCTTGTGTTAGTAGGTGTGCAGAATGGTGAAGGGGCCGCGCACAGTCGGGTTGTAATAGGCGGAAGTGCTGAGAGCGAGCGTCATCCGGTCGAAGGGCGGAAGTGCAGCGTCGGCGGCGGTCGCATGAAGCACCGCCATCGCTTCACACATGCCTGTCCCACAGCCAGCGATGCCTTCGCGCGAAATAGCGATCTGAAAATCGGTATCGACGCGAAATAGAAAACTCTGATATGCGCCGATGATCGTTCCGTGATGATCTTCGCTGGATGAGCAGCAGGCACGAACCAGCGCGCTTCTCCATTCTTCGACAAACGTTGTGCAGAGAAATTTCATCATCCCGCTCTTTACATCAGAAGGTGTCGGGACGGGCGGGTTGAAGGCGTAACGCAGCACTTGTCCGCGACGGAAGGAGCCGGAAAAACCGAAAAAATAGCCTCCATTGTGAAAGACCTTTTCATCGGCGCGGTCAGTGATAAAGCTTTCAGTGCTGCCGGCAGAATCGCCGCCGATCCAGACTCTGTTTCGGTCGGGTTCGATGAAACCGACAATGCAAGTCATGATTCTTCTGTCTCCGTGATGTCTTCTGCGTTGAAGAGGTCAGCGAGGAATTGTTCGTCCGTGATGAGCGCGCGGCGCACTTCGAGTTGATCGACGGGCGTGACTTCGGCGAGGCGGTCAATGTCTTTCTCAGTCCAACTGGAGGGAGCGAGGCCGGTATGTTTCATCTTTCGGCCTCGCTCACTTTCGTCATGGCCTGACTGAATTGCCAGTGGGCAATTTCATAGCCCTTTTCAGAATCGAAATAGACCGCCGCCGAAACGCCGCCGAGCGGCAGCCATCCATCTTTGATCAAGGTAAAAACCGCTTGCTCTAACTCTTGAGGTGAATCCTGCCAAAGTATTCTGTATTCCATTTTCGTTCACTCCAAAAATTCGGTGCGATGGAGAACAGCCCCATTAAGTTCTCCATCGCACATCTTCATCGCCCCGCGCGCTTGCCACCTCACCGGTGAGCAGGCACGGTCGAAAGCGATGAATGTTTTACCGCTCTGTGTCGGGCGATTGAGTTTTGTCTTTCTTGTCTGCTGCCGGATCAGCAGCAGGGTCAGTCTCCGCAGGGTTGAGCACGGTTGTAGCGTCCGCACGGCGCTCGAGGTCGCTCTTTTGTGAAGCGCCCTTGCCGTACAGCCGGTCAATCTCTTCGGAGATATTGAAATCGTCGGGAAGCTCTCCGGCGCGCATGAGCAGGTTGAGAAGCGTTTCCGGCGTGAGAATCTGATCGACCACTAATTCCTTTAGCACTCTGATTTTTTCGGGCGAAAGCACAAGGCGGTCATATTCGACATTGAGCGTGATGGATCCGCCGGGCTTCTCGCCTTTGAGTTCCATGTATTCGGCGTGAAAGCCGAGGCAGCATTCGGCGGCATACTGGAGAGAAGTCGCCATCAAAGATAATTCCGAGTTCGATTGCGCGGAGTTGACGTTGATCTCGGTGGCGGTCTGGTTAGTGTTGTCCTTCTCGGCCAGCATTTCCAGTCCCATCACGGCCATCTGCCGCTCGCATTTATCAATTCGCGTCTGCGCCTTATCAATGCCGTTGCCCGTGATCTCCGCGTAGCCGAGTTCGGAATATTGGCCTTTGAGATCAATCATGATCGCCGCGCCGATCTGCATCATCTGGCTTTCGGTGTCGCGGTCGCGCGCCCACAATAAAGGCACGCAGGTCAGGTGCACGACGTTGTCTAAATCAGAAGTCAACTGGTAGTGCTTGATGTTGAGATAGGCCAGTTCGAGAAGCGGCGGCGAGCTGACGAGCGGGGCAACCTGATTTGAATAAACGACCGAGAGCGGGATATAGGAAAGTGAAGTCACTCCGTTGCCGTCGGGGATGAGTTTTTTGCGCGGGCCGACTTTGAAGAGTTCCCAACTGCCCGGTCGCAGCACGCGGTAGCGCACGACTTCGCGCTCGCCGTATGCGCCGTCCTCCTCCATCGTCTTTTCTTCAAACGTGATCTGCGCGAGCGTAGCTTGCCCATCAACAAGCTCGACGCGCCAGTTCATCGCCTGGCAGGCGCGATATTCAACCCAGTAAGGGCGACGATTGGTGGAGGCATCATCGGCGAGAGTGGGTTCGACGCCTTGCGTCTCGACGCTTTCATTCAAGCCCGTGTTCATGTCCACGTACATGAAAGCGTGGCCGTCGCGCACGGCATCGGTGAACACCTGTCGAAGAAAAACTGAAAGGTGAGTGCCGGCGAGATCAACGTTTTCAAGATGCTGTTTGATCTGTGGGGGCACGTCCTCGTTCAAGCTCGGCGCTTTGCGGAAGATCATCCCGACGAGAGCCTGCACGGTGCGGCGAAAGCAATTAAAGAAAACTGAGCGCGAAAGACGAGACTGATATGCGCCATTGTCTTCTGCCGGTTCCTGCGGCAGGTAGGCGCGATCACGAGCGCGGATTTGCATCGTGCCTTCGGCGAGGTCGCTGACGATAGTCCACGCGCGCGACATCGCGCTGTAGGCCGCGACTTTGAAATCTGCGCGGCTCTTGTCCTGCTTGCCGGTGGCCGAGCGTGGGGCATTAAGGATGCGCGTTGATCCTTCGACGATGCCGATGGGCATCCCTGTATCTTGAATTTCTCGTGGCAGTGCCATTGTGGTGAGGTCTCCTTAGCGTGAGGAAGGTTGAGAGTTAGCGACGGAAGGGAGTTGATTTGAATTCGCCGCCGCGATGCTTCATCGCCCAGACGGCGATGGCGAGCGCGTCGCCTCTGTCGGGTGAGCGTCCAATGCGTTCCTTCACATCATCCTTGGGTTCGAGCTTGATGCGCCCGCGAGAGTCATAGGAATATCTCAGGTTCGTGAGGTCGCCCTTGAGCTTCGGATCGGGCGGGAGTGCCAGCGTGCCGGCTCTTAATTCTTCCCTGAGCGCCCACCACATTTCAGCGCGGCGATTAACGAATTCATCCGATGCGGTCGCGCCCTCTCCGGCGTTGACTGCCTGCACGCGGACGCCCATCTCACGAAGTCTATCCGTGACGCCGCCGCCGAGTCCGGCATCATCAACACCGATGCGCGTCACGCGGATGCCGCTTTTCGCATGGCGGTATAATTCGCCTGCGGTCGCCATCAAATCCTGACCGTTTTTAACAATCGGCGCGGGGACGAAACCGTTCTCGTGAATTTCAAAGAACACGGTTTCATCACTTCCAAATCTGGCGACGTCGCATCCGATGGCGATGATCGTGGAGGGCTTAAGTTGACTCCACTTGGCCTGCGCTGCTTCGACAAGCGTTTGCGAGATGAGAATGTCGTCGCCCTGCTCCGGCCACTTGCCCAAAACGCGCGCCCGGAAGAGTCCCGTCTCGCGCCCTCCATATTCTTTTTCCCGCTCCTCGATCCATTCGCGCGTCACTGCGCCCGGGATGATCACGCGCCCTTCCAAGACGTTCGGGTGATCCTCAGACGACAACTCGATGACGTTCCACAGCCCTGAATCGCAATGCACTTTGAACTGGCTGGAAGGGTCAGTCGGATTGCCGATGCCTAAGATTCGATCATCGGTGCCGACGACGAGGCCATTTGAAGCGTCCCAGATTTCCGGGTGAACGCCGGTCGCCTCGTCGAAGACGACCATCACGCGCGGAGCGTGAATGCCTTGGAAGCGCGTCGGGTCATTCGTCGAGAGGCCGACGGCATACCATTCATCATCCAGTTCGAGTTTCGCTCTGCCGAGATTGCCGCCCAAGGGGATGAGGCTCTGCGTGTGCGCGCGTTTGAGATTGCGCCAGAGAAGGTTTTCGACCTGAAACCACGTCGGCGCAGTGGTCACGACTTTGCTGTTGACGTTGGCGTAAAGAAACCACAACACGAGGAGGGCGGCGAGGAAGGTCTTGCCGACACCGTGCCCGGCGGGCGCTGCTGTGCGGCGATTGTCGCGCACGCTCGTAATCACCTTGAGTTGTTGAGGCGTCAGATACTGGACGCCGAGCACGCGCCGCATGAACCATTCCGGGTCTTGTTTGATGCGTTCGACGAATGCTTTTTCATGAGGACGTTCAGCCATTACGCGGCAGATTCCTTAGTGGCTTCCTCTGCCGCGTTCTTCACTAAATCAGCTAGGGTAAGTGTGCCCGTATGTTCGATCTTGACCGCGGCTGCTAATCCGAGCGTCTTTTCGCGTCGTTCAAGGCATCTGTCAATAATCATGCCCCAGCGAGCTTCGGGAAGAAGCTGTTCGCGCTTCTTTTCCTGTTTGACTTTGCGTGCGGGGAGATCAACTCTTAGGCCGGTCGCATCATCTTTACCGGAGATTTCAATGTCTTCCGTGGACATCTTCATCGCCTCAAAGGTGCCTTCGCAGCGCTCCAATTGCCGCCATGCATATGATTCCAGTTCGTCAATCGAAGCGAGTTGACGCGCAATGTGATCGTCAATGTTCAGCGTCCGATTCTTGCGCCATTCCTCACGAATGGCATCAAGGTCATAGCCAATCATCTGGCGCGTTAATTCATACGGCTCAGGGATGTCTTCGCCCGGCTGAACGCCGACCAATGACGGCCATTCTTCTGGTGAAGCGAGTTCGGCCTTCTCCTTTAATTTTTCATATTCTGTGCGCCGCCGGTCATTAAGAATTGCCGCGATCCTATGTTGAGGAGTGCGGCGCACGTAGAGGGATGCGATTTCTTCGCGGTCGCGCTCGATCTGGATTGATGTGCGTTTAGTTTTAGCCATGTGAGAAGAGCAGAAAGGCCAGCGCGACGTGCGCGAACTGTTCAACGAGCGTCGCGCGTGCGGTGAGGTAGAGGCACAGCCGGAAGAAGTTAACTTTTAAGTTCACAATGAACCTTTGAAACCATATCTGGCGGCAGCCCTGACAGCATCGTCGGGCGATTTTTTGTAATTCAATAAATGCTGCTGAAGCGCGGCCATCGAGATTCCCTCGCCGACGCACGCCGCGAACGCCGTCGCCAGCCCGTGCACGTGTCCGGGATAAAAATGAGAAAACAGTCGCGCGGCCTGCGCGCCGGTCGCATAATCGAAATGTTCCTGGACATCAACACGTCCCGGACGAATGAGCGCCGGATCGAGACGTTCCTTATGGTTCGTCGTCATCCAGACCATTACGCCCTCGCGCGCGTTGACGCCGTCAAGAGCGTTCAGGAGGCCGCTGAACGTGATGCCCTTGCATTCACCGGCGGGAGCCGAGGACGCAACATCTGCCAGCGGCCTTCGAGCCGCTGCGTCCACATCCTCCAGCAGCACGATGGAGTTATCTTTGACCTCAGACATCAAACTCACCAACTTCTCATCACTCATCCCGGCGCTTCCGATATTGAGCATGTAGAGATTGAGATTGAGCGTTGAGGCCAGCGCGCGAATGAGCGAGCTTTTACCGCTGCCGGGCACGCCTTCCATCAAGTAGCCGCGTCGGTATGGAATTCCGCGCTCGGCGTACCATGCGCGCGACTCAAGGAATTCCGTCACGTCGGCGACGAGGTGCTCCGACATACCTTCGGGGAGAACGACCGACTCAATGGCGCGCGGCGTGATCGCGCCCACCTTCGACCAGTACCACATCGAACTGATGAAGAGTTCGGGCTGTTTGCGGGCGGCTGTCATGGCCGCGCGCCGCGCATCCTCGATCAAATGCCTGGCGACTTCCTGAGAACGCCCGACGATCCGCAGCGTGTAGGTTTCGCGCTGGCGCATCATGCTCAACGCCTCATCATCTTTATCCGCGCTGCCGGCAGCGCCGACATTGCGCTCGCGGTGAAACCAGACGAGACGCCTGCGGTAGATAAAAAAATGGTTGCCGGGCGCGGGCGTGAAAATGACCGTGCGGGCGGCATCCTCACTGAGAGAGGCTTTTGAACTGGCCGTCAGGCGCGTCGCGCGCTTGGAATAAGGGTGAGCATCGAGCCATTGCGACATCCATTCGAAAACCGGATCGGAGTTCATCATCTCGACTGTCACGGTCAGGCGGCGTTGCAGCCAGTTCCAGATCGTAAACGGCGTGCGTCGGCACAAGGCCATGACAGCGCCCATCAGCATGAGGACGGCGCCGCCGGAGAGGAATTGATTTTGCAGTGCGCCGACGAGGGCGTGAGCGAGATTGTTCATGAGGGAAAGCAAACCGTATAGGGCAAACCGGTCAGGCAGCAGCTTGAAGCGAGGGCAGACCGCGCTGGTTACGGAAAATGACTTTGGCGGCGGTGCGCGCGGCGGCGCGACGATCCTTGCGCGCCAGAGTCGGGTGTTGCCCGGTGATCCTCAGCATGGCGGTCTCGGTAAGTCTTCCTCTGATGGCTTGCCGCGTGGCGTCCATCTCCCCATCAGCGCGTGCGCTCACATAGACAGCAGGTTGAGTGATGCCGAGGTTATCCGTGCCGCGTCCCAATTGGTCGCGCCGTTCCATGATGTCCACCATGGCTTTCATCGGATGGCACGAAAGGCGCATCCTGCCCGGCAAAATCTTGCTCTCCATCTTCCCGCGTTTCAGCTTGCGGAGTTCCGAGCCGACTTTGAGCGCATCATTGGTGATCTGTGCCTGTTCGGCGTAAAGGTGCGGCGCACGCTTCCATTCTTTCGTCAGGGCGTTGAAACGGAAAATTGTGCCTAGTCGCTTTAGATCGCACGCGCGCATGATGCGGCTGAAGATGCCAACAGGCAGGCCGAGCGTGTTGCGGCGCACGCCTTTCAGGACTTGATCGCGCGTGTAGCGGCGCGCGGCGGCGGCGTTTGATTGTGGTGAGAAGCGGACGCGGGCAGCCCGAGAGATGAGGCGTTGATAACACAACTGCGGCTTAGGGCCTGTGATGACTTCTTTGCCCTTGTTAATCAGACCTTTAATGGCCGTTTTCGCATTCTTAAAGAATTGGGTGAGTTTCATGGTGGGGCTTTTCCTCGGACGGGTGAATGAAGGGGCGGGAGCAGTCAGAAGCGGTGATTAACGGCGGCTGCGCTGGATGAGGTTGTAGAACTCGGCGCGCGCGCTCGCATCATTGAGAAAGACGCCGCGCATGACGGCATTATTCATCGAGCCGGACGTCTTGATGCCGCGCATCGTCATGCAGGTGTGCGTGCCATTTTCACAGAGCACGGCGACATCTAGTGAATCCGTCACTTCCGTGATCATGTCGGCGATTTGCTCGGCGATGTTTTCCTGCGTCTGGAGACCGTGTGCGATTGTCTGAGCGATGCGCGCGAACTTCGAGAGGCCGAGGACTTTACCGTCGGCGATGTAGCCCATCGAGAGGTCAGTGTAGAAGGGCAGCATGTGATGTTCGCACATTGACCACACGCGCACGTCTGAGACAGTGACCATCTGATCTGAGACGTGTTCCTCGGCAAATGTCGTATCCACGCGACCGGGTTCGTATGCAAAGAACTCTTTGTAGAAGCGTGCGACGCGCGCCGGTGTGTCGAGGAGGCCGGAGCGCTCCGTGTCCTCGCCAATGGCTTCGAGGATCATGCGAACTGCCGTCTCGATCTTGTCCGTATCAATGGGCGGCGGGGTCGTGACGAGGCGAAGAACAGCATGGCCGATCTCTGCCCGTTCAGGAGTAGCGGTCGCGGCGGTGGAATGAATAATAGCTTTTGGCATGTTCTTGATGATCTCCTGGGCAATCATGCCGCGTGCAGCCTGACGATCCATCAATCCGATGATGTAGCCGCCTCCTTTCGACCCTTGCTCGATTGATTCCGGTGCCTCCGCCAAGAAACCTTCATAGAAAGTGATTCCGGCCTCTTCCAGTTTTTGCGGATCGCCCTGCGCGTGCCTCACGTCCTGCACACCGCATCGATTTGAGTCTTGTTTGATGTTGTCCATGATTTCGTTAAAGGATCGGCGATTAGTGGGAGCGTGGCGTGTCATCCACGCATGATGTTGTTCGTTGCTCATCGGTGAGTTTCGCTTTGCAGAGACGGAGCAGGGCATCGGCGCGAGCGAGCCGCTTTTGCAGAGTCTCGATGTCGCGGCAGGAAAAGGGATTGCTTTCCATGTATTCGGCGGCAACAGTCGCGTCGTGATAACGGACTGGGCCGACGCGCGCGAGAAGAGATGGGTCAATCTCGACGGGTGCAATTTCGGCAGGGGTGAGTTGAATTTCGTTCATTGATGAGGGTGAATGGCGAAAGGAGTCGAACCTTTATCTCAGGGCTGACACGATTCACATCGAAACAGGTGCCCCACGCTATGCCAAACTTAAGCTACGCCATTCATGAATCAGACTCCGGCGCGATTGCCCCAGAGGAAGGTATGAACTTGTGGAATAATCGAAACGTCAAACCAACTATCCTGCCGGCATCGTTCGATCAGCCATTCCGTGCGACGCTGGATGCCGTTCAGGTCAATTTCAACGTGGCGCGCGATCTCGTCGCGATGATTGGCTGCAAGGCGTGAGGGCGGCGTGTGATTGCCGGGCGTGATGAAGAAAGGAATGCGATCAGGCTTGGCAAAGAATTCAAAAACTTTATGGGCAAACTGGTAATCCTCTTCACTCATGACGACGACTTTGAGCGATAAAGACACCGGCTCGAACGACAATCCAGATGCACGCGCATCAAGAGCATGAGCAGCTTCAATACACCTCTGCAATTTAGAAGCTCTGAACATCATTCCCGAACTGGGAGGTTTGGGGCTGAGGATCAAGTGATCGAGCTTGTTGAACCACGGCTGCACCACTGACCCTTGCGTCTCCATCGCGAACGTATGCCCGGCGTCATGACCGAGTTCAATCAACGCTTCCATCGGTTGCAGAGCAGGATTGCCGCCGGAGAGCGTGATCAGGATCGGCGCGAAATCAGTCAGCGCGCCAACTTCCTCTAAAATCTCGACCTCGGACAATTCGCGCCAACGCTCTTTGTGTGCCGGCAGCACCGCATGAAGCGAATCACACCACGAACAACGAAAATCGCAGCCGCCCGTGCGAACGAAGACGGTCTGACGCCCGACGAGCGCGCCTTCACCTTGCACCGTCGGGCCGAAAATCTCTGCAACTGAAACAGTTTCTTTCATTTTGTGATGAGGACGGCCACGCCAATGAGCCGTTGATCGGCGGGAGAATGCACGAGGTTGATGACGTGGACGCAGTAATCCCCGCCTGAGAGTTCAGCGTAAAAATGTGGCGGCAACCCGTCGTAAACTTTAGTGCTGATCATGAACTTCGGGTCGCCGCCGTCGAAGGCTTCACGCCCCAGCCATTTCAATAAAGCTTCCGACGTGCAACGGTTGAAGGTGTCGTCCGTTGAAAAGCACCGGCTCGGAAAAGTGATCTCAACAAACGGTCTCAGTCGCCCCTTCGTGTCATAGTCCGGCGCATTGACGGCGGTGAAGCCGTCGCCGAGGTCGGATAGAAAATGCGCGCTCGCGTTCACCGACAAGGCGAACAGCAAAGCGACGACGGTGAGAAATTTCTTCATCGTTCGAGAAAGGGAAAGGGCGAGTCCATGCCGGACAGGAAATTCAACGGCGCGGGAAGCGGAGGCAGTCCGCCTTGATCATCATCCTCATCGTCGGAATCGAAATAATCAATCCTCTCCGGCGTCTGGCGCACGATCTGAAGGATGTTGTTCACCGTAGTGATTTCCGTGCGAACTTCCACGTTCAGGTTCACCGTCAGTTCGGAGATGACAGGGTGCGGAGCAGGCGTATCTTCGCGGTACTCGCTCACGGTCTTACCCGGCGACTCCGAGACGCGCACGGCCACGACCGGCCATACCTGCGTGCCCTTGATCCAGTTGAAGAAATGTCGCGCGAGATTTTCCGCCGTGACCTCGAAAGAAAATTCTTCGTTGAGGTCGCGATGATCCATCCTTGCGGTCGCATATTCCTCGAACACTTTGAGATCACCATAATCCGTGACGAAGCCGAAACGGTTCAATTCTTTCGATTGCAGCTCGACTTCGATTTCGTAATTATGGCCGTGAATTCTGCCGCATTGGTGACCAACGGGAACGCGGGTGAGACGGTGGGCTGCGGCAAAGGGGCCGAACTTTTTGATGACTGTGAACATGAGGTTTTTTTGTTCTCCGGGTGAATGAATTTGAGAGGGGAGCCGCAATCTTTGCCCGACTCGACTAGCGGCGTCACGAGTTGCCGGCTTTCCTGCTTTATGCGATTAAAGAGCCGGAGCCAGTGTCTTAGAAAAACTATTCGTTTAATTCCGCCATCTCGCGCCGCCAGCGAAAGCGCGCCTTGCGTTCGAGGTCGAGATACCAGTCAACCTCAGCGCGCAGGTTGGTGTTGTCGCTTCCGCGAATCGGCATTCGTCCTCCGAACGATTGCCAGCGACCGAATTTCGACGGGCCGACGAGCCACGTCGTCGCGTCCACCGAATGCCAGGGCAAGGCCATCAACTGCCGCTCGCTCCCGAACCCGAAGCCGTGAATGCGCTTCGGCCAGACGCGCGCGAAACATTGTTCCGCCCAGTTGAGTTTTTGCGAGGCGTTGGCGTAGGCCACACCGCCGAGGGCGATCTTCGGATACTGGCGCGCCATCTGTTCGAGCGCTTCCCAAGGTTCGCCGGCGTGGAAGCAGGGAATGGCGGGAACTTCCCGCCGCCACATCTCTTCGCAGTTTTTGAAGCTCGCTTTCCAGTCGCCGATGACATCCAGCGCGAAGACTTCTTTTAACTGAGGGTCGTTTTTCAAATATCGGCGGCAGGTCTCGATGTAATCTTGCAGCTTGATTTGGAGACCGCTGTTGTAGGCCGAGAAGGCACCGGAATCCATCACCCAATCGCGAAATGTCAGTTGGGGACGAAGCTTGAGGAAGTTCTCGAGATAGACGTAGGAGACGAGGAGCGCTGGCCGCTCTTCATCCGGCTCGCGCGGGCAGAGGCCGCTCTTGATGAGTTTCGGTGAGCCGCCGTAGGCGAGCCTGACCGTCGGCGCTTCGATTAAAGCTTGTAACTTATCACTCATCACTTATCAGGTGATCGGGCAGAGGTGCGCCGGAGAGATAATCGGCGGCGATCAACTCCATGCAGCGCCCTTCGGTCAGAGACAGTTCGCCGCACACGAGCCGGAGGCGCTCGATGGCGTTATCAATCGTGATGCGTTGATTGGGCGTGCAAATGATGGAGCATTTATCATCGGCGCGGTCGCCTTCTTCCAGATCAGGGTGCGGGTCTTTGGCTTTCGCGTTCGATGATGGCTGCACCGGAGGGGCAGATGACGCCGCCTCAATTGCTCCTGCTGCCTGAGGAGTGGAAGGAGCATCTGTCTGCGCGGCGGGTTGCCATTTTGTTGCCAGCAGCGGAACGAGGTCGAAATCTTCAAAACCGAGCGAATCCATCTCAACGGTGAATTCCGCATCGCCTTCAAGCTCTTTCAATTCGCCGATCTGGAGCGAGAGTTCCTGCCAGTCCCATTCCGAAGTCAGAGCAGTCTGGTTGTCGCCGATGGCGTAGGCCGTGAGTTCCTTGCCTTCGAGCGTCGTGACGACGGCCTCGATGGTCGAATACTGACCACGCCCGCTCGCGCCGCGCATAAACTTCTGGCCGTCGTAGAAACCTTCATCGAGGCGGCGCATGGCGACGAGCGTGCCCGCGCCGGCGACCGTGACGAACGGCGTGAGAACGCCGAAGGCATCATCCGTCTCATTCTTCGGCCTGACGATGATCGGCTTCTGCTGGCCGTAGCGATGGAGGCTCGCCGCGATCTGGCGAAGATTCCGCTCCGGGTGACGGCGCGCGTTGCGCGGGTCAGGACTGATGTCCGTGTGCGCGAGCGGAACGATGTGAAGTTTGGTTGGCTTCTTGTTCATACAAGAGTTGGCGGCGGACTGATCAAGGCGAGAATTACTTTTTCGTGTTGACCTGCGAGCGAACCTCTCTCACGTCCGCTTGGATGGATTTGAGGATGTCCATTTGCAGGCGCTGGACTTCATCCTGCGCTTTCCAGTGCGCTTCCTGCTCTGCGCGGGGGACGATCTGCTCGTTCATCTTTTCAATGACGTGATCGCGATCCGCCTTATTTTTGACGATGGTGTTTTCCGTCGCCGTCAGCCGTTGGGCGAAACTGCCCTGTGTGACTCCGACCGTGAAGAGGGTTCCGCCGACACTTAAGGCGATGGTGAGAATGAGATGTGTTAATGAAAGACCGCCCGCCAATTTTTGCGCGACGGGTGTTGTTTTCGATGGCACTTGCGAGTTTCCAATCCGGTGAGGTGAAAGTGTGAGGATTTCAGGGGCTGGGGTGAGCAGGTGAAAAGTTTTGCGCGCCGGTGAGAGGCAGAGGTCACGAATCCTTCAACTTGATCTCGTCACCGGCGCGCAGCGCGGGGCGGGTTGGCTCAATAGCTCCTTACTTTCTTGAAGGGCTGTAGGCTTTGTGTGTGTCCCCGCGGGTCTTCAAAAGAATCTAGCGGCGCAAGAAGAGCGGTATGACTTCGCGCGCCACCATCAGCAGTTTCAAAATCGTGTTTTCGCGCCGGAGCGATTTGGCTTTCCTCGCCGCATCGTCACGTTCGGTTCGCGCCGCATCCCGCGCCGCGCGTAATTCGTTCTTTTGGATTTCGCTTTCCTCGATGGCCGCGCGCAACTCCTTGATCGTAGCGCGGGTCTCGCCGAGTTCGAGCAGCGCGTCGCGGTAAGACTGTGTCAGCGTCAGGCGTGCCGCCTCGTCGGCCTCGGTCTGCGCTTCGAGCGCGGCGACGCGAGCCTCGAGTGTCGCGACGTAGGCGCGCGCATCGTCCACCTCGATCAGAAGGCGTGAAATGACTTTTGATTTATCGAGGACAGCCGGAGAAGTTGATGTTGCGAGCGGCGAGTTCTGAGCAAATGCGGGCGTCAGACAAAGCAGGAGCATCATCAACAGAGAGGCGACGAGTTTTTTCATAACGAAGGCGTGCACGGCGTGCGGGTTCGCGCGTGAGATTGGCGTTGACGGCGGCATTGGTGGCGATGGCTTGCGCGGCCTGCGCGCGCGCATCATCTACCTGCCGGATGGTGGAAAACTGGTTGGCGTTTTGTTCGTGGCTGTTGGCTTGATTGACGAAAGAGTTGACGTTGATTTGACGCGCGGCGTCGGTCGCATTGTCTCTCTTGTCAGAGAAGATCGTCACAACATCCTCAACCGAGCTGACCGCCATTTGAACGATGCCGTAGGCGGCACTGAGCAGGAGCATCGTCACGCAGAATGTGACGAGCGCGGAGCGGCGCGTGCGGTAAAGGTTGATGTAAGCGCTCAGGTAACGTTTCATTTGGCTTTTCTCTGACAAAGATGACACAGGCCGGGAGCACCGATTCGGCGACCGCATCTTTGGCAAAAATTGTAGATGTGATTTATTCCAGCACCTTGACTTTGATGGCCGAGTAATAAAACAGGAGCGATGAGATGATCTGGCGGCGATAGTGATAGGCGATCCACGAGAGGCCGATGACGAGGACGAACGCCCCAATGATCGCCATTGTCTTACCGCTCAGGATGGCCGCGATGAAGGCTGCGATGAGGCGCATGGCAGGCGCTTTCGCGCGCGTGGCGTTCGTTTCAACGAGCGACTTGGCGGAGGCGGGCGTGATCTGCTGCGCCGCGAAGTCAACGAGCTTCGATTGATGCACGCGCGTGACGGCGTTTGCCGTCGAGACGGTGGCGGGTTGAACGGGTGGGGGAAGCTGACCTTCCACGGGCGCGATCACGGGCGGAGCTTCAGCCGGTGTGCTGCCGAGGCCGGGCACGGTTCTGAGGACATTGATGGCGCGGCGATAGAAGACGATCCGCTTATCAAGGTGCGTCGTCCCGCCGTTCACGCGCCTGACGATTCTCGTGAAGACATCGCGCTCTGTCGAATTCCAGTCGCCCGTCAGGTTGTCGGCGAGTTCGTTGAGCTTGTTATCCGCCCAGTAGAATCCGGCAGAGAGGGCGGCATAAGGATACTGCCCTAAAATCTTGGGGTCTTGCTCCGGGTCGAGGCCGAGGGCAGAGAGGACACGGCGTTGATTGCGCCCGCCGGTGGTCTGGATGAGGCCGTAGCCTTTGCGGTAGCGACCATCATTGTCTGCCGCCGGAGTGTTGCCGAGTTCGCGCGCCTTCGCTCCTATGTCATAGGCGCGCTGGGCGGGCGTCGGCCCCCAGATTTCCTCCGTATAGTTGAATTCACCGGACTCTTCGAGGAGATTGGCGATGAAGGCGGCGATGCGCTCGACGGTGTTGATGGAATAGCGCGTCAGAGTCTCCTGCAATGCGGGAAGCACGTGGGCGCGGCGCGAGCGGGGAAGCTCGGGGACGATTAAAGCGAGTTGGCGATCTGTAATCATGCGATTGGTGAAGTGTGGTGGCGATAAGATTTTTTTGTGCGGGCGGCACAAGACCGACTAAGGAGCAGCGGCAGCGTGACGGAAGGGGATCTGCTTGGAAGGAGTCGGAGATGGCGGCGGGGGTTTGTGCGGTCAGCACTTGTTATCTTGACCGCCCGCACATAACGTTAAACAATTTGTTTAATGTCTTATTCAACATAGCGGATTTGAAAGAGGTCTGTCAACAGGCAAATTTACACAATTGCAATATTACAAATCAGTCGTGTGCATCGGCTGCATGATGTTCAAACTTAAACAAATGTGCTCACCTGCTCGATTGGCGGCTATTTAATATCCGCCTTTGGGGAAAGTCGCATTGATGAATGCGGAATGATGAATGATGAACCTTAAACGTGCCATCCCGGGCGAGGAGCGAGCCTGAAATCGTAATGCAGCCACCCGTCGAGTAACGACGCGGCTGCTTGATGCTCGGCGATGAGCAGCAGGCGGCGACAAAACGGACAATGCGCCACGCCGAAGCGACTCCAGAAGAAAGCGGTATCGGCCACCGTCAAATGATGACAGACGCAATGACGTCCCCGGCAGCAGCGCGTCTCTTGCTCGCGCATCAATCTTCCCTCTGAAGCTGCGCGGCGCAGGCGTCGCAATAGAGCTTTGGCGGGGTCGTCGGCGCACCCAGAGGGAGAAGCAAATAGGATTTACTACTGCGCCACTTGCTACGACGTGATTGTCCTATCATCATAATCAACGCTCAATCCTAGAACGACTGTGTTGTGATAAAAGCGGGCGAAGCCTTCGGGCGTATGATGCGGTCGCAATTCAGCAACTAAACAGTGAGCAGGGATGGTTTCAGGAAGCGGACTGGCAAAGATTAGATCGCGGCGGTCTTTGTCCCGCAGGCTGTCCCGAGAAATTGCAACCTGCGCGCCAAATTCCGGGTAGTCATGAACTTCAAGACTCATGTTGCGCTTCATCCTTTCGAGCTAACTCTTCTGGAATTTCTAGGCCGAGCCTCACCGGGCAGATGCCTTCCGCGATTATCGCCTCTGAATGCATCACAGTTAAGAAAATGGGATCGCCCGCGGCAATGCGCGCCTGCTCATCATCGTTCGGCTGCCAGCAACTGGTGATCGCGATCATGCCCTCGACGCGGTGGACGATGGCGGGCAGCGGAATGTATTCAGGTTGACCTTCGCCGAAATTGATGATGCTGCCTTCGTAACCGGGTATCTGCGGTTTGATTGATTGAAACATTAAAAACTCCATCCAGCATAGTAGCCGGAGTTAAAATCGTAAGTGAATAAGATGACACTGGAAATCAACGGCACATGCATTTCATGAAAGTTCTTACTGTGAATCAAGTAAGGTAAATGTCTCTGGAGCATTGTCGGCATGGGCAATCGGATATAACTCCACTTGATCGAATGCTTTTAAGAGAATGGCGGCGCACGCATGACAGATTCGAGCGTTAATTGACGAGGCGCGCCCCTTGACGCTGATCATCACCTCCTCTGAGTTTGAGCAACGAATAGCCGCGCCGCCATTTGGATTCTCATAATAATTTGAGCATTGATTCATAAACTCTCCACACTTCTGACCCTGACGTCAGGGTCAGAATTCAGTCCAGGAATTCAGCCCAGCCGTCATCATTGGTCGTGATTTGTAGTTGCGATGATGTAATGGTGGGCTCTACAACGGACGCTCCCTGCCTTATCTGCTCCCGCATGTCATTTCCGGCCTGTAATCGCGTGCAGGCAGCATTCATCTCATCGCGTAAGAGGCTCAGGGGAAGCTTGAAATAGAAATTGAAATCGGCGGAGGCGGCGAGAGATCGTGCGGCGAGGAAATTACAGCAGGCTTCGGCGTTTGCCTGCTCAATCGTCAGGCCGAGCCAGTGATACTCCTCAGCCGTCAGTTCGCGCTCGTCGTAATCAATGCCTAGATTTGAAGACATCAAAATATTCTCGTGATCAGAAAAATGATAAGAGAAATAAAGCCGATGAAGCCGAGGGCGCAAAAAATAATGGCGGAAAAGAAACCGGCTATATGAGCAACACAACCCGGCGTATCTTTTAATGTGCTGTAGAAGCCTTCGAGAAATTCATCCCACAATTCGCCGAGCATTACTCCCTCCAGTGCCAGGTGTGGAATGTCTCTTGAAAATCGTATTCCACGCCAGTCACCCAGAGCAGATAGCCCTGTGATTTGTTCGTGAGATAGAGCGTGTCATTCATGCCGTCGAGGAAGACGAGCAAGTTCACGCGCGTGGGGACAGCAGAGTCCACATGCACCACTTTCGCGGGACGAGCGGCGACGCCCTGCGCTCCGCGCTTGAGCATGTAGAGAACGTCGTCGCCGAGTTGCGGCAGGCGGATGTCAATGTCATTAGTGGGATTTACGTCACTCATCTTCTGCCCTCCAGTTTCCGAAATCCAAACGGTCTGCAATTCGTGCTGCCCTTTTGTCAACATCATGAAGCCGCTCGAAATTGATGGTCTTCATTTCACGCTCAACAAGACGCGCAACAGATTTGGCGATATAAGCGATCTCAACTTGTGAATTGCCATGATTGAATGCGCGCTCGCAGATAGAGCGAATCATGTACTCACTTAATTCCACGCTCACGCGATAACGCTGGAAAGGGTCATGCTGGCTTCCATACGATTCAATGATGACGCGCGTGATTTGTTTGATGAGCGGATCAATTCTTGATTCGAACTCCTCGATGCGACGGAGACATTCAGCTTCTTTGAATTGAAGAGCATCACGCTTTTGCTTTCGCTCAAGTTCAAGCGTCTTGGTCCAGCAGAGCGGCCAACGCTTCTCGATGAACTGATACGGGCGGCTGTAGATGATCTTGCTATATGATCGTGCGCGCCACAGACGAAATGATGAGGCTTGCGTGATGAGCCAACCGTGAATGAAATCTCTCATTCGCTCAACAATATTTCTTTCAAACAATCGTTTGATTGGCTTTATCTTTACATCACCTGTGAGATGCAAGAATATCGTCATTACTGTGAACACCATTAAAGAAGAAATCACGACAACCTGAAACATGAAATTCAGGAAACTTTGATTCAGCCACATCTTGATCAAGTGCCCCATTGAAATGCACTCCCTTAATTGATCACCCTCGGTGGGGCGCGTTGCCATTTGGAAGATTTGGGAATTGGAATTGGAGTCGGTGTCGGTGACGGGGGCGCAGGGATCACCGCTGCATCATCAGCAACCGTCGAGCGATCACATTCACTCACGCCCATCAAAAGAAAAACAGCGAGCATGATGAGCGTCATGCGTGCGATAAAAATGAGTTTCATTGTTCATCTGTTCCTTTCACATGCGCCTCTGATTTTTCAAGAGGGAAGCGATTGATTAAAATTTCAATGGTCTGGTTGAGCGTCAGTGTCGTCCCCGCGCGTGCGCTCTCAGCCTGACGGATTTGGTCGAGCCTCTTCTTCATCGCGTCGTCGAGATACGCGCCGACGAAATTCTTTTTGGTGCGCGATGCCATCCCTATATTTATTCGCTGAGAAAAGACTTCAAAGAATTGACGACGGCCTTGAACACGAAATCCTTCGCCTTCTGCTCCGGCGGAAGCTGCACAAAATCCACGAGGCAGGGATGCGTCGGCGGAACGGCATCGGCATTCTTCACCTCACCATAAATCCACCCGGCGGCGATCTTGTCGCGACTCCAAGCATCGTGAGTGGCCGAGACCGGCGCGCCCGGATTTGCTAACTGAAACTGGACGCCGGCAACGGCGCTCTCGCGCTGCCATTCGGGAGCCTCATCCCAAGGCAACTGCGACGTATCACCGTGCGCGAGACACAACGCGCGGTTCACTTCATGGCACGCCTTCGCGATCTCTTTAATGTTCATAAGCCTCCATACAAAGTCTTGAGTTTCAATCCACAGCCACAACGCCGGTCATGGCCCCCCTTCGCGATCAGATAGATGTCGAGTCGCCCGATGGAACGCCACAGTTGGGCATGCCGCAGCTCGAAATACCAGACGTGCAAAGCCGCGACTTCCGCCCAACTCCACGCCGCGTGCGCGCTCTTGCCCTGCGAGATCAGGAAGTCGCGCTCTCTTGTCTGATCCCACTCCTTTTCCGGTTCCACGCTTAAATCATTGCCCCTGACCTTCAGATCAATGGCGAGGCCGGAGAACCCGCGCGAGTTGGCGAGATTCATGAAGTCAAAAATGCCGGGCATCACTCCTTCGGCTCTGCGCTTCGCGCCTGACCTAGACGTGTAATAAACGCGCCCCGTCGGACTCTGCTTTCGCACCGCATCGCCAGCGTTGAATTCGTTGGCGACGTGAAACGTCCGCCGCAAAACTGGAAACGTGCCGCCCCACCATTTCAGCCATGTGATCGCGGATTGCTGATGGCTCGCCTCAGATGTGGCCTGCGCCGGTGAAAGCGCCGTTTTGCTCGGCGCCAGCGGGCGCGCCGGAGTAGCCCGCTTTCCACCCGGAGGCGGAGGAAAGGGAAGGCCGCCGGTGAGCTTCAATTGCTGTCGTCTGGACATGGGCTGCTGCTGCTTCAATCACGCGGCCACTTGCTGCTGCTCGTGGCCGTGCCCTCCGAGAAAGAATCCCGCCTGCGGTTCGATGTCCGTGGCGGCCTCCTTAATCAGTTCGCCTAAGCCCACCGAGGGGAGCGGCGTATCGGCTACTTCTTCGAGCAGGGCGGAGTGATAGCGCACGAATTTCCGAACCAGATCAGGATCATAAAAAGTGCCGCTTCCGCTCTTGACGATTTCTAGAGCTTCGGCGGCAGGCATGGCCTGGCGATAGGGGCGATCATTGGTCAGGGCGTCATAGCAATCAACGACGCTGATAATGCGTGCGATCAGCGGGATGCCGATGCCCCACAACCCATCCGGGTAGCCTCCGCCCGCCCAACGCTCGTGATGAGCGCGCACCGCCTTCCAGACCTTATCGCTGAACCCGGCGGCCTGTGCGACCGCGCCACCGTTGGCGGCGTGCGCCTGCATCTCGGCGAATTCCTCAGGCGTCAACTTGTCCGGCTTGTTAAGTACGAATTCGCTGACACGGACTTTGCCGATGTCGTGAAGTGTGGCGGCCTGCTGAAGATACAGCCGCTCGCGTGCGCCGAAGCTGTCTAACTGCCTACCGAGGCCGACGGCCATGACTGCAACGCGGTGGGAATGAGCGCGCACGGAGCCGTCCTTGACCTCAAGAGCCAGACTGAGCGCGTTCAGAACGCTGAGTTTCGACATAATTAGGGATCTTTTCGGCTTACACATCAAACCTGATCAGAAAAAGACAACAGGCGAGAGAGAAATTCGACGCGCGTGTCGAACCTGCCTGTTTATTCAGCATGAAGGATTGATGCAGTTTGTGTCAAATCTATTGCACGATATGGTTAAACATTTATGCAATAAATTTACAGGAGGGTAAATTTAATGAGGAATTCGCGCGAGGCGATGGCAAACCGTATGAGGCAAACCGACCAAGGCAGAACTCAAGTTAATCGCCAGATGATCAGATGAAACGATAGCCAAGGAGGGACAAGATATTGAAAGAGGTTTAGGAATGTAAATTATAGCTCACACAAGCCCATCATTTACTCAAAGCAAAAATAGCCACGATTAAAGCAATGATTGAAATGATTGTTGAGGCAATGGGTGCGACAATATCAATCCATTGTTTCCAATAATTGAAACGCGCGTCAATAATTCGCCGCTTTACCATTCCTAGATATTTGTCATTCAGATATCTACGACCATCATCAGTCGTATTCCAACAACCAATATATGAAAAAGGAGGCGCATTCTCCGGTATCAAACTAAGACCAAAGGACTCTACTTTCTCTATTAACATTTCGGTTTGAAGTACATTCAGATCTTCGATAAGACGGTCACGATGTTTAAGTGCCTCGGGAGCAGTCTTGCGCCACTCTGCAAATGATAATGCGATAGGAATAGTTCTGTTTATGGTTGCGATTTGTCCCCGCAACTTTCTCACTGCTCTCCTGCGATCTTTATTCACTTTCGCACCTCATAAATGATATTTTCATATATCATATGGGGCTAGAGTAGTTAAAGCGGGTATTTTCGCAGCAGCTTCAACAACTCAGCAT
>CAXSFM010000011.1:0-171137 GCA_964236735.1 uncultured Pyrinomonadaceae bacterium | reverse complement strand
TTCCATCTCAGTAGTTTAGCGCCTCTCAAATTGTGCTTAACTACTCTAGCCCCATCATATTTACGGGCAGATTTAATTCACCTTCCTTTTTCAGCCTCCATCAGCATCCGCCAGTTTTCACCGAGTTGTTGCCGTTTGAATGCCTTGTACTCCAACTTGCGTGAGCCGCATTTGTCACATGGCCTGCTGAATGATTCCTGCTCATGCAGGCAGTCGGTGCAGACGTAATCTTTCGTTTTCTCTCACCTAGTCATACAAATGACCATGAATTTATTTGCGTGAAGTTTTCTTGGTTGGGTCAGAGCGTTTGCCGGGTGCGGAGGATTCTTCCGCGTCGCCTTCATCGGGGAGATAGCTGATGAGTTTGCCCGGCTGACACTTCAACGCGCGGCATAATTTGTTGAGAGAAGTTTTGTCTATCCTCTGAAAGTCATCATTCCAGACTCGGATCGCCAGATTAGGTGGGACGCCAGCCAGTTTAGCGAGCGTATGCGCGTTCCTGATGCCCTTTGATAGTGCGATCTCTCGCACATAAAAGATGATCATGTCCGTGATGCTAAACGAAACTACACGATTTACACAAGCAATAAATTAAGTATCTACATCTGTAAAATTAAATTGTCCACTTTCGTAAAATAATGGTTGCCGAATCTTTTACACTTCTGTAAAATCTTGAATGTCAGTTAAGACATTGAAAAAAGGGAGCAGCAGTCACAAATGAATCTCACGGAAGCAATCAACACGACGCGCGAATTGATGAGCCGGCACGGTCTCACCGACTGGAAAATCAAGCTCGACAAATCACTTCGCCGCTTCGGTTGTTGCAATTTCAGGACAAGCACGATCTCGCTCTCGCGCGCTCTTGTTCAGATCAATGAAGTCGAGCGGGTCGAGGACACCATCCTTCATGAAATCGCGCACGCGCTCGTCGGGCCGAATCATGGACACGATTACACATGGCAGCGCAAGGCGCGCGAGATCGGATGCACGGGCAGGCGTTGTTATGATGAATCCAACACCGTCATCGCTCAAATGAAATACACGGGCACATGTCCGAATTGTCATCGCACAATACAAAGAATGCGTCTCCCGAAAAGACTCATCGCTTGCGGCGCGTGCTGCAAAAGATTCAGTCGCGGACGCCATGACAGAAACTTCGCAATTCAATTCACGGCGAACAGTACGAGTGCTCATCTTCAAATGCCGGCACCGACGGCGTCGCCACTTATCAACCGCAACTCAACATTCGCGTCCAACTTAAACGCGAACAATCAACAGGAGCAGATCATGACCAAGAAAAAACTTTCAGCAGAAGCCGAAAAGAAAGCCCGCGAGGCTCGCCTCGCGACACAGAAACCAGCGCGCAAATCCAAAGCCGCCCGCGAAGCCCTCGGCGGTGCGGATGCGCTCAAACGAAATGCCGCAGCCTCGACGCGCGAAACTGAAATCGCGGAGGCACTTAAATTAGGGATCGAACTCGGCGAGGATGAATTCTTAACCGAGCCGGTGAATCTGCCGGCGGATGCCACGGTCAAGAAAATCATGTCGCGCGGCGGAAAATCATTGCCGCAGCCGATCTTCAAAGTGAAACTTCCCGCCGCTCCCGCGCAGTCAATCAGTGCCCCGGCACGCCCTGCGAAGAAGGCAGCTGCCCCTCCAAACATTAAGCAGTGGGAGAAGGGTTCGACCGAGGGCGAGCGCGCGCAGTCTGTCCTCAAGAAAATCTCAACTGCCACGCGCGATAAGCCAATCGTCGCGGCCAAACAGTTGAGCGACCACGAACGCGCCATCGCGCGCCGCTTGTTCGCGCAGGGTCTCGTCGGGCGCGACAAATTCGAGCAGGGCATCGGCTACTTCGCCGCGACGAATTAAGGTCGCAGCGACTTGAATGGGCGACGGATCGCCGTCGCCCACATTTTCAGCAACCGGACATGGAGATTAGAGATATGGCAAAAACCAATACGGAGGAATACGTGATTCTGATGGGCGGCGATCCATCATCACTGACGAGCGCAGTCAACAATTTGCTCGATCAGGGAACGGATGAACGCGGCCTCAGATGGCAGCCGCAGGGCGGAGTCACCATCACGGCGGTCAAGGAGGAAGACGGGGAGATGACCCAATGGGCGCAGGCCATGGTTAAGCAGAGCCAGTGACCTTGTGCATCCAGTTAAGCCAACTCCCTTGACGAAGAGTAATACAAAGAAAGCCACGGAGCAGCAACTCCGTGGCTTTCATCGCCTGACAACTTGGAAAAATTCTCAGGAGGTCGAATTAAAATATGACAACACCTGCCAGAAAAATCAATGCCGCGAATGCGACGCGCGAATACGTCTATGCGGATCGCGCGTCGGGTGTGCCCTCTTTCCAACCCGACGCGATCAAAAAATATACCGAGCGAGAGGCTGACGCCATCGAGCGAAATTTCACCGGGACAGGAACGACGCTGAGGCCGCTTGTGCCGCTCGACCGGATCAGGATTGCAATCGGCTACAGGGAAATCAAAACGCGCGTCATCCATCGTGTGACGTTCAAAGGGCGCAAAGGTTATCACGAACACTTAAACGGTCTCTCTGGATTTGTGGCAGTGATGCGCGGTGCAGGTGAAGACCGACCGAAATGTTTTCGCGAGGACGGTACTTCTATGCACGTCATCATCATTGATGACGAATTGATCTATGACATTGAGGAAACGTTGTGGCCGCAACCGTTCGGATTACAGAGCGGAGAGTCGGGCACGGGCAGAAAAGGAGGAAGAGGAAAATGAGCAGTCAAAAATTGGACGTAGTGCCGCGCTTCGCGATGGGTCGCCTGCTGATCACGCCGGGCGCGGTGGATGTGCTGCAAGAGGCGGAAGAATTGCCATCTACTTTTCTCCGTCGCCATGTCAGTGGCGACTGGGGAAATTTAAGCCAGGATGATCGGAAGATGAATGATGAAGCGCTGTTCAATTGCTCGCGCATCTTCTCATCTTACGAGACAAGCCGGAAAGAAGTGATCTGGATCATCACGGAAGCTGACCGAAGTGTCACGACGATCCTCCTCCCAAATGAATACTGATGATGCCACAGCGAGGCGGGCTGATTGAACTATCAGCCCGCCTTCGTTTTTGTCTGAAAAAAGTCAGTTGACAAACTATCTGCGTTCTCCGCACTATTCATACGCTTTTTGTTTTAAGACAAATTATCAAGAGAAATTTGCAAAGCGCGCGTAACAGTGTGTGCAAAACATTTAAGGAATTATGCAGATTATGCACATCATTCCCCCCTTCGGCATCCATAGTTTGAGCAACGAACCGGCCTCGCGCCGGTTTTCGTTTATCTGAATCTGACAAACTCACTTGTCGCGATAAACTTGAAAAAACAATCGAGCATTGTTGGCAGGTGTGTGGACTGTTAAACTCCACGGAGCCTTCCGGCAAAAGTCGAAACATAGTTTGCAGTATTCGCTTCATCAACACATGCGCCAGACGTTTTTTGTTTTCACACTCTTTCTTAGCCTGATTTCTGTCACCGGCGTGTGCCGCGCGCAGTCGAGCGACGCCAGTTTTCCGACGCCGGTCTTCACGAATGAAATATCCGGGACCATCGTTCCGCGTGACATCGGCGACGCGCGTCGCACGAGACACTTTTACACTTTCAAAGGCGGCGAAGGCGATGTGACGGTGACCGTTGAAAGCGCGGATTTGAACGGCGACGTGGATGTGTTCACCGCTTCAAATTTGCGCCCGCTGCTCAAGTTCACGCTCTTTGGCGGCGCGGCGTCGAAGGCGTCGAAAAGCGTCTATCTGCGAAAAGAAGAGTTGCTCATCCTGCGCGTCGAGGCTCGCGCAGATGGAGACACGAACGGCACGTACCGCATTTCTTTCAGCGGCGCATACGCGCCCGCGCCCGCCGAACTGGCGCGAAACTCAGACACGAACGCCACGTCCACCACAGCACAACCAAACGCCGATGCGCGCCGCGTCACGGCGACCGGAGCGCGCCTCGTGAGACCGCCCGTCGAAGTTCCATCTCTGGATAACGCCGCCGTTGATGCTGCGAAGAAAGACGAAACTGCAACAGAAACAGCGCGCGCGAATGAGCCTGTGAAGAAAAGGGAGACAGCGACGCCGCGCACGAGGGCGAGCAACAACAGGCGAGCCGGCACGTCGAAGTCAAAGAGCCGCAGCGTGAAGCCAACGCCAACCGGCAACACAACTTCGGATGAGACTGTCGCGAAGGAGACGCCTGCCGCCACCGACTCAAATAGCACGGTTGATTCTTCAGCCGTAAAAACACCCGCTCCTTCCACGACCCGAAACACAAAAGCGGCGCGCGCGAGCAGAGGCGCGCGCCAGCCTGTGAAGACGACAACAAGTACAACGGCGTCCAGTGATTCGACGGCAACTCCGGCGCAGGCGACGGCGGGTCAGCGTCTCGTTCTTATCACTCTCAGCGGTGAGATTATCGAGCGCGAAATGATTCTGGTGCGGCGCGTGACGATAGAAAATAATCAGGTCGTCGTGCTCTTGAAGGATGGAAAGGTGATCAGGCAGCCTCTGGCGAACGTGCTGCGAATGTCCATCGAACCGCGATAATTTCCATGTCAACGAGACGGCAACTTTTCGTCACGCGCTTTCCTATCGCCCTCAAATTTTTGTTTCAGAATCGCGAGTTACATGACCGACGGTCTCAACAAAAATAAGCTGCCGCGACGCACGCCGGCGCGCACGGTTTTTCCTTTCACGGCTCTGGTCGGGCAGGACGAGATGAAACTCGCGCTGCTCTTAAACGTCATCGCTCCATCCATCGGCGGCGTGCTCATCATGGGGCATCGCGGGACGGGCAAATCAACCGCCGTGCGCGCTCTGGCTGATGTGCTGACGCCGCTCAACGTTGCGCGCGAATGCCTGTTCAACTGTGACCCTGACGATTCGCCCAACCTCTGCGACGCATGTTTTCAACAATTGAACTCTGACGGCAAACTCGCGAAGACGCGCCAGCCCGTGCCCTTCGTTGACCTGCCGCTCGGCGCGACGGAGGATCGCGTCTGCGGCTCGATAGACATCGAGCGCGCGTTGAGAGACGGCGTCAAATCTTTCGAGCCGGGTTTACTCGCGCGCGCCAATCGCGGGTTTCTGTACATTGATGAAGTCAATCTGCTGGAAGACCATCTCGTTGACTTGCTGCTCGACGTGGCCGTCACGGGTCGCAACACGGTGGAGCGCGAAGGGATTTCGCTTGAGCATCCGGCGCGCTTCGTCCTCGTCGGCTCCGGCAACCCTGAGGAGGGCGAACTGAGGCCGCAACTGCTCGACCGCTTCGGCCTCTCGACCGATGTGCAGACCGTGCTTGACCTCGACGAGCGCATTGCCATCGTCGAACGTCGCGAAGATTTTGAGCGTGAGCCGGACGGTTTTATCAAATTGTATGAGCCGCAGCAGGCGAAACTCCGCCGCCAACTTGAGCGCGCGCGCCGCAGTTTCTCGCAGGTAAAAATTTCGCGTGAATTGCTCCGTCACATCGCCGAACTCTGCATACGCCTCAAGGTTGACGGCCATCGCGGGGAGTTGACCATCGCTCGCGCCGCACGCGCGCACGCAGCCTTTGACGGCAGAAAGACGGCGACGAGTGAAGACGTGCGGCGTGTCGCCGCCATGTCGCTCCGTCATCGCCTGCGTCGAGACCCGCTTGAAGGGACACACGGCGGCGCGCGCGTCGAGGATGAAGTCAACGATCTTTTCGGAGCGGACGCAGCGGGAAGTGAAAAAGAAAATGTCCAGATCAGTAATCAGCCGGAGCCTTCCGACCCGGATACATCGGGCGGAAAAACTTTGAGCGGGCGGCACGAAAAAAAAGATAAAGATGGTCAAGAGACGGAGAAGCGTCCAGGCGATAAAACAAAGAGACGCGCGTCAGAGGAGCGAGTTGTGCCGCCCGTTGAGGCAAGCTTGCCGGATGAAACGGTAGAAAGCGTTGCGTCACGCGAAAGAAAGCTGATGCGCGCCGAAGGCGTCACGCGGCGTGGCCGTAGGAAAAATGATGCGCGCGACTTGAGGCGCGGGCGATATACGCGCGCGACGATTCAGAAGACGCGCGCGGGCGTCGTTGCCATAGATGCTACGCTTCGCGCTGCCGCATCTTCATCTCGCATCGAACATCGCACGGCAATGGTAAGCGACCGAACCGGAGTTCACATCACGTCCGAAGACTTGCGCTTCAAAAGTTTCAGCGGCAAGACGGGCACGCTCTACATTCTCGCCGTTGACGTTTCCGGGAGCATGGCCGTCAATCGCATCAATCAGGCGAAGGGCGCGCTCGCGCATCTCCTGCGTCGCTCATACATCAATCGTGATCGAGTCGCGCTCGTCAGTTTTCGCGAACACGCGGCTGAACTTTTGCTTGCGCCGAGCAAGTCGCCTGGTCGCGCAAAAAAACTCCTCGATGCGTTGCCCGTCGGCGGAGCGACACCGCTCGCGGCGGGACTCATGCGCGCGCTCGAAGTGGCTCGACGAGCCGGGGCGGAAAACTCGCCGCACATTGTCCTCGTCATTTTTACAGATGGCCGCGCCAACGTCGCGCTCGCAGATGGCGCGAGCGGCAAGCAACTTTCAGGCAAGAAATATTTGCATGATGAAATTGAAAAGGCCGGCGATGCTTTGCGACGCGCGGGCGTCTCGTCAATCGTGATAGACACGCAAAACCGTTTTACTTCCGGCGGGGAAGGGCAGTTGCTGGCGGACGCGCTCGGAGGCCGTTACCTTTTTCTTCCTCTGTCAATCACAGCACAATCCATCACGGAAGCATTCAGACAAGCCTGAGCCGGATCAAAGTCTCAATGATGCAGAACGATAAACACGAGCGGAGGCTGGCGAGCGACGCGAGAGACCGGCGCGTGCTCGAACTGTTCGAGCAGGTGGTCGAAGTTGAGCAGCGTCTGATTCCGACGGGGCTGCACGTCTTTGGCCGCAACTCGGACGAGACGGAATGCGCCGACATGCTGCGTCTCGTCGCGTCGTTCGAGAGACCGGAACACGGCACGCGCGCCCTTCCTGATTTAATCGCCGAAAATTTACAGCTTGAAAGCTATGGCGAGCTTATTCGCGGCGATAATGAAGAGTCGTTGCACGCACGCGAGCGGGTCGAGAATTTGATGCGTGAAGTTGTCGGCGTGTTTCTCAAGGATGGCGTTGATCGCGCTGTCGAATGGCTGAACGCAAACGCGCATGTTCCTGCACTTGAGTCGAAGAAAGTTTTTGATTTGCTCGCGACGATTGTGGAAAAACTGAAAACGAACCGGGAGCTTGACGGCTTCGCGCGCGCGTTGCGTGGCGAGTACATCGAACCCGGCCCCGGCGCGGACATCGTGCAGAATCCTTCCATCCTTCCAACCGGCAGGAACACTCACGCCGTCAATCCTTACGCCGTCCCTTCAACATCTGCATACGAACGTGCGGGACGTGTCGTCGAACTTTTGCTTGAAAGACATCGCGCGGAACATGGCCGCCACCCGCGCGCGATGGCGCTCGTGCTGTGGGGACTCGACAATATCAAGACGGAGGGCGAAGGCGTGGCGCAGGCTCTGCGTCTGCTCGGCGTGCGACCGTTGCGCGACGCGATGAACCGCGTGACTGATGTCTCGCCGCTCACGCTGGCCGAACTCGGACGCCCGCGCATAGATGTCGTGATGACCGTCTCCGGCATCTTCCGCGATCTCTTCGGCGCGACGATGTTGCTGCTTGATAAAGCTGTGCGTTGCGTGGCCGCGCTCGACGAGCCATCTAAGATGAACTACGTGCGCCGCAACATTCAAGAACAGATGCGCGCGGAAGATTGCACGTTCGATACGGCGGCGTTGCGCGTCTTCTCGAACGCGCCGGGCAACTACGGCACGAACGTCAATTTCATGGTCATGGATTCGCAGTGGGAGAACGCCGACGCGCTCGGCGATCTCTTCGTCACGCGCAAATGTTTCGCCTACGGGCGCGACAGCGAAGGCCGCGCGCTCGAAGGCCGGGAAGACAGGGGCGCGATGGGACGCGCGCTGTCGCGTGTCGAGGCCGCTTATCAAAACATAGACTCTTTTGAAATCGGCATCACGGACGTGGATCACTACTTTGAATATCTCGGCGGCGTCTCGAAGGCTATCGAACAGCACGCTGAGGTGCGTCCGGCCATCTATCTCTCCGATACGCTTTCGCGTGAAGTCAAAGTGCGCTCTTTGCAAGAGACCGTGCGGCTTGAGACGCGCGCGAAGACGCTCAATCCAAAGTGGTACGAGGGAATGTTGAAGCACGGTTTTCGCGGCGTCGCGGAAATCGAGAGCCACGTCACCAACACTTTCGGTTGGAGCGCGACCGCCGACGCCGTTGACGAATGGATTTACACGGAAGTGGCCGAAACATTCGTGCTCGACGAACAAATGTTGGAACGACTCCGTGACCTCAATCCGCATTCGGCGCGCTCGCTCGTCGCGCGTCTGCTCGAAGCGCACGGGCGCGGCTTCTGGAAAATTGAGGGCGAGATGCTCGCGCGGCTCCGCGAAGTTTTCACGCATCTCGAAGACCGCATCGAAGGAGTGGCGTGAGCAAAACAGGCGTACACATCACGGCCTTTTACGTCGGCTCAAGTTTGCTCGGCCCGCTGCGCGAGGCGGAGGCGGAGATCAATCGTCGCCACGCGCTTGGCTTGCGGCTCAAGGCTTACAACTTTGGAGACGCGCTGACGGAAAGTTCCTGGCGTGATGTGGAAAATGATGTGAGCGTCTCAGACATCGTCTTCGTCTTTCACGTCACCGACGGCGAGAACGCGGCGCGGCTGATGCCTCTGCTCCAAAAATTCGAGACGCAACTCTGCGCTGTTATCGTCATCAACTGTATGCCTGACTTGATGCGGCGCACGCGCATGGGCAAGTTGAGTTTCGGCGGTGCGGCGGGCGCGAATGTCGAAACTTTGAAGAAAGAAGTTGAGGACACAAGCGCATCCGAAAGGCGCGCGCGCCGTCTCTTCAAAAGCGTCGGCTCGTGGATGGGCGAGCAGGTGCGCGCTCGACGTGGAAAAGGCAAGGGCGGGCATCAACAGTATCTCAAGTATGTGGAACGCCTGCCCGGACTGCTGCGCTTCGTGCCGGGCGCGGGTCGCCTGCGCGACATCAAAAACTACCTCTATCTCTTCAGCTACTTCCTGCAACCGACACCGGCCAACGTCCGTTCGATGTTGCTCTACGCGATCAAGCATTACGCCGAGCCATCAAATGCAAAACTTGCAAAGATTGAAATCCCTCCCCCTGAGACGATGCCGGCGGTCGGCCTGTATCACCCGGACGCGCCGGAGATTTTCAAAACGTTCGAGGCTTATCGTGCGTGGTACGAACGTCGCGCGCGGCAAGCCGCATCTCCGCCGCTCGACCCTGCGCGCACCATCGGATTGCTACTGATGCGCCCGCAGATCATCAGTCAAACGAAGAATCACTACGACGGATTGATCCGTGCGATTGAGGCCGAAGGATTGGCCGTCCTGCCCGCCATTTCAACCTTCATGGATAACCGCGATGCATGTCGGGAGTTTTTCATCGAGGAAGCCGCGAGCGCGACTAAGAAAATTAAAAGCGCATCTCAAAAAGTCGAGGGCGAAGAAGTATCAAAGTCGCGCGTGAGCCAGATACTTTCACTCACCGGATTCAGCTTCGTCGGCGGCCCGGCCATGAACGATAGCGAGGCGGCGGTGGAATTTCTCCGTGACCTCAGACGCCCGTTTCGTTCGGCGGTGAGCCTCGATGTGCAGACCATTGAATCGTGGCGGGATTCGTTGACGGGTCTCAATCCCGTGCAGGCCGGGATGCAAATCGCCATCCCCGAAATTGACGGCGCGACCGAGCCTTTCGTCTATGGCGGGATGCCTGCGGACGGCACGGAGCCTGTGCCGCTTGACGAGCGTTGCCGGCGCATCGCGCGTCGCCTGTCGCGTTGGAATCGTTTGCAGACCGCGCCGCGTAGTGACATCAAAGTCGCGCTCGTGCTTTTTTGTTTTCCGCCGAACAAAGGCAATCTCGGAACGGCGGCTGATCTCGATGTGTTCGAGAGCATCTGGGAAACTCTCGGACGCCTGCGCGCGGAAGGCTACAGCGTGGAAGTTCCCGCCAGCGTTGACGAGTTGCGCGAAAAACTTCTGGGGGGTAATGCCGACAATTACGGGACAATCGCGAACGTCGCGCACCGGATGAGCGCGGACGAATATTTGCGCGCGTGTCCGTATGCGAAAGAGATTGAGGCGGACTGGGGAAGCGTGCCCGGCGCGATCAATTCGTTCGGCGGCGATTTGCTCATTCACGGCTTGAAACTCGGAAACGTCCTCGTCGCCGTCCAGCCGAGCTTTGGTTACGAAGGCGACCCGATGCGCCTGTTGATGGCGCGCAGCGGCTCGCCGCATCACGGCTTCGCCGCGCTCTACACGTATCTCGAAAAGATTTTCGCGGCGGACGTGGTGGCGCACTTTGGCACGCACGGCGCGCTCGAATTTATGCCGGGCAAGCAAGTCGGCTTATCAAGTGAGTGCTGGCCGGATCGTTTGATCGGAGAGTTGCCGCACGTCTATATTTATAGCGTCAACAATCCTTCGGAAGGCTCCATCGCGCGGCGCAGGTCTTACGCCGAGTTGATCTCGTATCTGACGCCTCCCGTCGAGGATGCGGGGTTGTATCGCGAGCTTGTTTCATTCAAGGAAACGCTCAACGCTTACAGGCGCGCGACTGACGAGGTTGAGCGTGAAAGACTCTTCGACGTGATTGAAGAGCGTGCGCGGGAGTTACACTTTGAGTTAAACTGAGGTGTAGAAGTAACAGCAGAAGGGAAGTAATAAACATGAAGTCCAGAGTTGCAGTTTTCGCTTTGGTTTTGCTCTTTGTCTTGTTGTTAGTTTTCACGACGCCGCGCGCGACTTCGACGCTTAATTCGATTGCGACGCGCGTGGCAGCCGCAGCCGCCCCAGACCTCCCCACGATTGCTCTCGCAACGCCTATCACAGGATTCTCGCAGCCGGTCGCCGTCACAAATGCCGGTGACGGCAGCAATCGTCTGTTCGTCGTCGAGCAGGGCGGGCGGATTCGCATCGTCAAAAACGGCACGCCGCTTTCCACTTCCTTTCTAGACATTTCAACGCGCGTCAGCACGGGCGGCGAGCGCGGACTGCTCGGTCTCGCGTTCCCGCCGGGCTATCAAAGCAAAGGGCGCTTCTACGTTGATTACACAAACGTCGCGGGCGACACAGTCATCGCTCGCTACCGTCGAAGCGACGCCAACCCGGACATCGCCGACGCCGCGAGCGAGCAAATTCTACTGACCATCGCGCAACCGTTCGCGAATCACAACGGCGGCCAACTCGCCTTCAGCCCGCGCGATGGAATGCTCTACATCGGCATGGGCGACGGCGGAGACGCGGGCGACCCCGGCAACCGCGCGCAGAATCCAGCGCAGTTGCTAGGCAAGATTCTGCGGCTCGATGTCGAGACGGGCAGGCCATTCACTTACACTATTCCATCAAACAATCCTTTCGTCGGTCGCGCCGGATACCGTCCCGAAATCTGGGCGATAGGGATGCGTAACCCGTGGCGATTTTCTTTCGACCGCCTGACGAGCGATCTCTACATCAGCGATGTCGGGCAAGGCTCATACGAAGAGGTTGACTATCAATTGGCGGCAAGCGCGGGAGGCGAGAATTACGGCTGGCGCGTGATGGAAGGGCTGCATTGTTATAACAGTGCGACCTGTTCGATGACGGGTCTGACGTTGCCCGTCTGGGAATACGATCATTCGCTCGGATGCTCTGTGACGGGCGGCTACGTCTATCGCGGCGCGGAATTTCCGCGTATGCAGGGACTTTATTTCTACGGCGATTATTGCAGCGGGCGCATCTGGGGATTGCGGCGCGATACGGGCGTCTGGCAGAACGCGCAACTGATTGAGACGGACATCAACATCTCGACGTTCGGGGAGGACGAGACGGGCAATCTCTACGTCGCCAACATCAGCTCAGGGACAATCTACAAACTCGTTGACACCGCCTCGCCCGCGCCGAGTCCGACGCCGACTCCCGCAACGCTTCATTTCAACGCCGCCACATTAAATGTCCCCGAAGCGCAGGGCAGCGTGCAAGTCAGCGTCACACGCTCCGGCGATGCTTCCGGTTCCGTCAGCGTGGACTATGCGACAGCCGACGCCACAGCAACCGAGCGCGGCGATTACACGACGGCGCAGGGCACGCTCAGTTTCGCGCCCGGCGAGACGCAAAAAACAATTCAAGTCTTCGTCACAGACGATGCGTTGACGGAAAGCGGCGAAACATTCACGCTCGCCTTGAGCAACGTGAAAGGCGCGGCGACGCTTGTCGCTCCTTCAAGTTTGACGCTGACGATTAACGACAACGATCCTTCGTCAACGTCAAATCCGATTGACGACCCAAACTTTTTCGTCCGGCAGCATTACGTTGATTTTCTCTCGCGCGAGCCTGACGCCGCCGGATTACAATTCTGGACGAACGGCATCGAGTCGTGCGGCAGCAACGCCGGATGCCGCGAAGCCAAACGCATAGACACGTCCGCAGCTTTTTATCTCTCCATCGAATTTCAGGAGACGGGCTTTCTCGTCTATCGCCTCTACAAAGCGTCGAACGGGCAACTCCCGCGCTTCAGAGAATTTCTCGCCGACACGCAGAGGATTGGGCGCGGCGTCATCGTCGGACAGGCAGGCTGGGAGCAGCAGTTGGAAGCGAACAAACAGGCTTTCGTCAATGAGTTCGTGACGCGCTCCGCCTTTGTGCTGGCCGCGCCGGAAAATCAAACTCCTTCGCAATACGTTGACGCGCTCAACGCGAACGCTGGAGGCGCGCTTTCAACGTCCGAGAGGAATACGCTTGTGGGCGGCGTCATTGCAGGCACGGAGACGCGCGCGACCGCTCTCCGGCAAGTTGCGGAAGATGCCGATTTCAAAGCGGCGGAGTTTAATCGCGCGTTCGTGCTGATGCAGTATTTCGGCTACCTGCGGAGAAATCCGAACGATGCGCCGGATGCGGATTTCTCAGGCTACAATTTCTGGCTGAACAAGTTGAACAGCTTCGGCGGAGACTTTCGCCGGGCGGAGATGGTCAAGGCGTTTCTCGTCTCGGATGAATATCGGCGGCGATTCGGCGCACAATGATTGTGACGCGAGCCGGACGAAAGACTTTGACTCGCATCGTTCAAAGACTCCTGATCGCCTGTTTGAACTCGGCGGAGGTGAGACGATATTTGAAGGCCGTCACGCCATTGACGACGACGACGGGAATTTCCAACCCGTAACGTCGGACGAGCGTCGCGTCGGTTTCGATGTTGATGATTTCGAGCGTCAACTCGTCGGCGCAATTGGCGCGGGCGATTTCTCTCCGTGCGTCTTCGCAGAGATGGCATCCCGGCCTCGTGTATAAAATAACGTGCGTCTTACTTTTCATTTCGGGAATGGCTCGTTGATAACTGTAAGACTTCAAATAAAATCTTGCCACAGTCCGATTAACATAGTATAAATGCCTCGAAGCCAAGCCACTTTAATTTTATTTTCGGGCGCGGCGCACTTCATTTGTCACGCATAAGCAGTTGAATCCGCACGTTGAGACGAGAACCTTTCCCGGTTCGGTGAATTGTATCATCCGCGTGTGGCTCTTATCTTGAAGTTTGTTTGGCCGGGAACGCTCAACGCAACCAGCCATCAATCTCGATTTCTAAACAGGGAGGTCGCGGCGTGGATCAAGAGGATAATCCGAAACCCCCCGTAGAAAATGCGGCGGGCACTCCGCCCGTCACATCGGAATCAACCGGAACCCAGTCAAGCGTTCAGGATTTGCTCGCCGCCGCGCGCGGTGAAACTTCCGCGAACACTTCGCCCGCCAAAGCGCGTCCAATTCCAACTCGTGCCGCTTCGCCGGAAAAGGAAGTCCCATCTGGAACGCCCGTGGCCGCGCGCGTCGCACCCGCTTCCGCCGCAGCGAAGTCAACTTCAACGCCGACCGCATCCGTCAGCAAAGGCGTGACAAAGGCCGCCGCGAAACCGCCCGCCGCCGGGCCGCTTGTCCAGAGCGAGCCGGAGCCTTCCATCAACAAACTGCGCCGCCGCATCGTGTGGGCGAGCATCGCTTCGTTCTTGGGCGTCAGCTTTTTGATGTTCCTGCGCTTCTTTCTTCCGCGCGCCATCTTCGAGCCGTCGAGCGTTTTCCGCATCGGCTTTCCCGGCGATTACGCTTTCGGCGTGGACACGAAGTGGCAACAGCAACAACGCATCTGGGTCGTCAAGAACACAGAGCGCATCTTCGTCATCTACGCGCGTTGCACGCATCTCGGCTGCACGCCCGACTGGAAGGCCAGCGAGAATAAATTTAAGTGCCCGTGCCACGGCAGCGGCTACGACAGCGAAGGCGTCAATTTCGAGGGGCCTGCGCCGCGCCCGATGGATCGCGCGCACGTCGAGGTGGATGCGGAAGGGCAAATTGTCGTCAACACGGCGAAGCTCTACGATTGGCAAAAAGGCGGCGTCAATCGCTTCAATGATGATGGCTCGTTCATCCGTGTTTGAGTTTTAAGAAAACTGTCAGAGAGGGTTCGCGGCGGGTTCGTTTTCTCAAGGGGTAGCGCAATCAAGCGGCGTGAGGGAGACACCGATGGAGCCTGAACATCCGGTACAGGATGACGAACAGAAAAGTCTGACGCAGAAAAATGTCGGGCTGCTGGAGAAGGCGCGCGAGCAAGGGCTGGCGTTGAAAGAGCGCGCCGAAAAAGAAGTCCAGACTTACAAAGACCCGCAGCAGACGCAACTCTGGAAATCAATTTTTCGCGTCTCGCATGAGCGCACAGACCCACGCAATCGCTCGCTCGCCATTCTCTCGAACGTCTTTCTGCATCTGCACCCGGCGAAAATCAACCGCGACGCTGTCCGTTATAATTTTACGTGGGGGATGGGCGGCATCACGTTTTATTTGTTCATCGTCCTAACTTTTACCGGCGTGCTGTTGATGTTTTACTACCACCCGACGAAGGTTCAGGCTTTCCGCGACATTCTCTATCTCGAACATGACGTGCCGTTCGGCAAACTTTTGCGGAACATGCATCGCTGGGCGGCGCACTTGATGATTATCACGACGTGGTTGCACATGTTGCGCGTCGTGATGACGGGTTCTTACAAACGCCCGCGTGAATTTAACTGGTGCGTCGGCGTCGTCTTGCTCGTGCTGACCTTGCTGCTTTCTTTCACGGGCTATCTATTGCCTGACGATCAACTCGGCTTCTGGGCGGTGACGGTCGGCACGAACATGGCGCGCGCCACCCCGCTCTTCGGACACGAAGGGCCGTTCGGGCCGCAACTCGGCATGACGCCCTACAACGACGTGCGCTTCGGGCTGCTCGGCGGCTCCATCGTGGACGCGAACGCACTGCTGCGCTCATACATCTGGCACTGCATCGGCATCCCGCTCGTCGCATCAATTTTCATGGCCGTGCATTTCTGGCGCATACGCAAAGACGGCGGCATCTCCGGCCCCGCGCCCGTCGTGCTCGAATCCGAGATGAAAGCGATCAAGAAGTGATGAGTGATAAGTGATGAGTGATAAGCAAAACGCTCTTACTCATCACTCATCACTTATCACTCATCACTTAAAAATATGGACTGGCATCAACTCTGGAAAATCTCGTCTTCGCCGGACAACATCCCGATTGTCGCGATGCTGTTTCTGGTGCCGTTCTTTACGTGGCTGGGCGTGAAGCAGGCGCGACAGAATGATCGTCTCATCGAAGAGCTTGAAGGCGACCCGCAACTGGCGAAGTCGCATCATCGCAAGACCGAGCCGTGGCGTCCGGGTTGGGCGCGCGAACTGCACGTCTGGCCGTACCTCGTGCGCGTCGAGTTTCTGGCGGCGGTGATTGTGACGGTGATTTTGTTCGTCTGGTCAATACTGCTCAACGCGCCGCTGGAAGAGCCGGCCAATCCGAACTTGACGATGAACCCGTCGAAAGCGCCGTGGTACTTTTTGGGCTTGCAGGAAATGCTCGTCTATTTCGACCCGTGGATCGCGGGCGTCGTGATGCCGAGCATCCTGCTCATCGGCTTGATGGTTTTCCCTTACGTTGACTCGAACCCGCTCGGCAATGGTTACTATACCATCAAGCAGCGCAAGTTCGCCGTCGGGATGTTCTTCTGGGGCTTCTTCATGTGGATCATCCTGATTTTCATCGGGACATTCATTCGCGGCCCCGGTTGGATTTGGTTCTGGCCGGGCCAGACGTGGGATCACAACACCGTCGTCTTCGACAAAAACGTTGACCTGCACGAGTATTTCGGCATCACGGCAATGTGGGCGAAACTCGTCTTCGGCGCGCTCGTCGTGGGAGGATTCTACATCGTGGGCGGACTCTTCTTTCACTGGCTGATGCTGCGGAGCGCGTTCGAGCGAAAGATCCTGGCGCGCACAAGTCTGTTGCAATATCTGACGTTTCAATTTTTCGCCGTCACAGTTTTGCTCGCGCTGCCGGTGAAGTTGATTCTGCGTCTCGTCCCTTTTCTCCACATCAAGTATGTGTGGGTCACGCCCTGGTTCAATATCTGAATGACGTTCGAGCGGAGGAACGTAAGTTGTGGCTGAGACACCTGACACCGACAAGCTAGTCAAGCATGAGCCGGAAGCACTCGCACCTGACCCGATCACGAGTCGCTCGACGAGTAGCATCCTGCTCGTCTGCGCGTTGATGTTGACGGGCGTGCTCGTCTGGTCTCTGTGGGATGAAGTTGCAGGGATGCGACCGTGGAAGGGTTATCAGCAAACCTTCGTCAAGCGTTATGAGCGATATTTGAAGCGCATCAAGAAAAAAGGTTTTCTGTCGGAGAAAGAAGTTAAGAACAGCGACGAATACAAACAGCTTGATGGTGAAGCGAAGAGCGCGCGAGAAGCCGTCGGCGATCAATTGAAAGACGTTGACGGTCAAGTCAAAGTTATAGACGATCAACTGGCGGCAGTCACGGAAGAATTTCAGAATAAGCGCGGGCGCATCAGCGTCATCAATTATCAAATTGAAACTTCAAGCGACTCCGCCAAATCGGGCTTGCGAAAAAAAGCCGAAGACATGAAGGCGGAGAAGGCCGAAATTAAAATGCCCGATGGGACGGGCAAAGTTGAAAAGAAGCAGTTAAATTTTTTAGAGCTTCAAAGCACATACAATCAACTGAAGGCCGACAAAGCCAATCTGCTTTTGCATCGCGGCGATTTGCTCAAAGAACCGAACGAGCTTGAAAAGAAACGCGACGAGTACATGAAAGACAACGTCACGGAAGTGACGCAGTCGCAGGTCAACTTGCTCATCAATAACAAGCTGCAAAACTTCGATTACGGACTGCGGCAAATCAACGTCAACGCGCCGAACATCGTTGACCGTTGCGAGACCTGTCATCTCGGTATCCGCGAGCCGATTAAGATTACCGCCGGCGACATGATGCCCATCAACCGGCGCAATAAACCGGACATGCTCGCGCGCGCTTTCGTCAGCCACCCGGATAAAGAGTTGCTGGCGATACACAATCCTGACAAGTTCGGTTGCGCCAGTTGCCACTGGGGTAATGGACGCGCGACAACCGACATCGTCAAAGGGCACGGCGATAATCCGTTCTGGCTTCACCCTCTTTTCAAACGGGAAAACATCGAGGCGGGTTGCCAGCAATGCCACTCCAATGACCGCGCGTTGCAGGGCGCGGCGACGCTCAATCTGGGCAAAGACCTCTTTCAGGAGCGCGGCTGCGTGGGTTGCCATCGCTACGAAGGATATGACCGCGAGGCCGATGCCTTGAGCGGCGCGCGGCAGTTAATCAAACAACTCGACGATGAGCGCACGGCCAACGAGCGCGAGGCGAAGGCCGCGCGTGCCGAGAGCGCGAATGCGGCGAGCGACGATGAGGCGCAAAAACTTCTCGCGCATTCCGAGTCGCTGGTAGTCACGAACAGCCAACTCGAAGCGCGCGAGGATCAGTTGAACGTGCAGGCGCGCTATCTCATGCTCGATCAAAAAAAGGTCGGGCCGAATTTGAAAGACGTGCGCCTCAAGCTTAAGAAGGAATGGATACCCGTCTGGCTCAAAGACCCGCAGGCTTTCCGACCGGGAACGAAGATGCCGACGTTCTGGTATCTCTCCGGCGAGCAAAACGGAGTCGTCCCGACGGAAAGGCAAGAGAGCGAGCGCAAGGCCATCGCTGCTTATCTCTGGCAGTCGGCTTTCGAGGGACAAGTCCCGCAGCAACCTCGCGGCGATGCCGGGCACGGCAAGGAACTGTTTGAGACGCGCGGCTGTCTCGCCTGTCACTCCATCGGCGAGGGCGACGAGAAGACCGGCGGCGAATTTGCCGCGAACCTGACGCGCGTCGGCGAAAAAGAAAACTATGATTATGTCGTGCGCTGGGTGCATAACCCGCGCGAGCGTTGGGCGCCGTATTGCCCGAAAGAGAAGCGCGACTTAACGCCGGACGATTACAAACAACACGGCAAAGATTTCGTCTTCGACATCAAACACTCGCAGTGTCCGAACGACGGCGCAGAATTGCAGATACAAAACATGACGGTGATGCCCAACTTCCGTCTCGCCGATCAGGACTCGCGCGACATCGCCACTTATCTAGTCTCTTTGTCCGGTGAAGTGTCGTACCCGGAAGCTTCGTTCATGGACGATCCGAATCTGAAGGAGCCGGGACGCGCGCTGATTAAGCAATACGGTTGCGCGGGCTGTCACGAAATACGCGGCTTCGAGGAAGAGCAACGCATCGGCAAAGAGTTAACTTCCGAAGGCGCGACGCCGCTTGAGCGTCTCGACTTCGCGCTGATGACTCAGAAAGCGGAGATGGGCATAGACCCTTACGACGAAAAGAAGAAGCCGGAGGAGTGGTACGACCACAAGGGATTCTTCGAGCACAAAATTACAGACCCCGGCATCTACGATAGAGGCAAAGAAAAAGACCCGGCAGAACACTTGCGTATGCCGCGTCCTTTTTTGAAGCCTGAATGGAAAAACGCGCTGACGACTTTCCTGCTCGGCAGCGTCGGGAGCGAGGGCGCGAACGTTCCGACTTCGCTTTTCTACAACCCGGAGAATCAGCAGAAAGATATTCAGGACGGTTGGTGGGTCGTCAAAAAATACAACTGCATGGGCTGTCATAACGTGCAGGTCGGGCAGCGTTCGATACTTTCAGGCTTGCCGCAATACATGGAAGGCGGCGCACTCGGACGCGAGCAGTTGCCGCCCGGTCTGCTGACCGAAGGCGCGCGTGTTGACCCTGAATGGCTGCTGCGCTTTTTGAGCGACCCATCCTTGAGCGACGCGGGCGAAGAAAGTCGCAGCCCGAACCCGCACGCGCAACCTAACGGCGCGAAAGAAAATACAGGCGGGAAGAGTAACGCGGCAGTAAACGGTCAGACCGGCGCGCAAACTTCGACGAATGGCGGCGGCGGTGCGATGGGCGCGCTCAAGCCGCAACCGGGCGAGAATCGCAACGGCGTTCGCACGTATCTGAAAGTCAGGATGCCGACGTTCAGCTTCTCGCCGAATGAACGCCGGACGCTCGTGCGCTTCTTCCTCGCCGTCTCGGCACAGCAGGAGCCGTACATCAAACAGGACTTGGAGCCGCTCAGTGACGATGAGCGCGAACTCGCGCGCTCGCTCTTCACATCGCAGGCCGCGCCGTGTTTGAAGTGTCACATGATTGGCGACCCTAAACATGATTTGACGGCGACCGCGCCGAACTTCCTGCAAGCCGGGCAGCGTCTCAAGCCGGATTGGACTGTGCGTTGGATGCTCGACCCGCAGCGCATCATGCCGGGCACGGCGATGCCTTCTGGACTCTTCAAAAGAGAGGGCGACCGCTGGGTCTTCGCCAGCGACTTGCCGGGCAATCAAGCGGCGGCAAAATATGAGGGCGACCACGCGCGCCTGTTGATGCGCTATCTCTTGTCTCTGACACCCGAAGAGCAGGCACGCGCCGCGCGTTCCGTGCCAACAGGCGCGCCGAGCGGCAGCCCGCCGTCGCCCGTTGCCGTGCATCAGGGGTTGAGTACGCCGAACGCAATCTCCGTGATGCGACCAATGCAACAGATGCAACAGAAGCATCGTATCCAGCGAGCGAGTTTCATCTCGCCAGCGCGGATGCGACGAAAGCCAGAAGTCTCGTCTTGGCGAGCCGGCAAGAGACGCGAGCATCAACGTGCGGGAGCGTCGAGCGTCGCGTCGGTGCGCGTGCATGAGGCGCGCGATTTCTCGCCGTAAGATTTTCGCGCTATCATAGCGGCACATTTTAGTTGAGGAGATTTCAGTCATGTTTCGAGTCCACGCGCGATTTCTGTTCGCACTTCTGCTTGCTCTCTGCCTGTTGACGTTCGCACTCTCGTGCGGCAAGGATGCGGATGAGGAAGACTCTGAAGGAGGCGACGACGCGAACTCGGCGCAGGTCGAGAATCTGACGCCCTATAAGCCGAGCGGCAAGGAAGGCTCGATTGTCGGCACGGTCAATTTTAACGGGACGGCTCCCGCGCCGAAGACGATCAGCATGGATCAAGACCCCGTCTGCTCCGGCACGAATCCGAACGCGACGACGGAAGATGTCGTCGTCAAGGACGGAAAACTCGGAAACGTCTTCGTCTATATCAAGGACGGGAAGACCGCCGATCAAAAAAGCATCACGGGATTTTCTTTCGACACGCCCGCGCAAGCTGCCGTCCTTGACCAGCACGGTTGTCATTATGTGCCGCACATCATCGGCGTTCAGGCCAAGCAGACTTTAGAGATAAAGAACAGCGACGCCACTTCGCATAACATCAACGTGCAAGCCACCAAGAACGAGAAGTTCAATCAGGGACAAGGCCCCGGCGCTGCTCCGTTGGATAAGAAATTCGCGCGCTTCGAGTTGATACCCGTCAAGTGCAATCAGCATCCCTGGATGAAGGCTTACATCGGCGTAATGACGAATCCTTTCTATGCCGTCACCGGCCCCGACGGAAAGTTTGAAATCAAAGGCGTTCCGCCGGGAACTTACACCGTCGTCGCATGGCACGAGAAGTTCAAGCAAGAGCAGACGCAGATCATCACCGTCGCCGCGAGCGAAAACAAAGACGCTACTTTTCAATTCGCCTCAGAGCAGATGACTGCCGAATTCAACGCCGGCTCATGGACGATCATGCCCGCTCTCGAATTCCCGATGATCGGCCACGACGAGCACCAGCATTGATTTTCGTATCACTGAGCAGAAGTAAATTTTCAAAGGTTAGCAATCACACTGCATGAAGGGTTTAGCCATCGAACTCGATTCGGAGATGCCGGGAACACACACGGGCGTGAGCCTGGCGTGGCGCGAGAAATTCAGCGCGTACATGGAACTGACCAAGCCGCGCATCACTTTTCTCATCGTGCTGACGGCTGCCGCCGGGTTTCGTCTCGGCTCGAAAGGCGCGCTGGATTACGCGCTGCTGTTTCACGCGATGTTTGGAATCGCATTGCTCTCGTCCGGCATCGCGACGCTCAATCAATTCATGGAGCGCGACCTTGATCGGCGTATGCGTCGCACGGCCACGCGCCCGCTTCCGACAGGCAAACTCACGCCGGCGCAGGCGCTTGTATTCGGTCTCACGCTGACCATCGGTTCAGAAGTGTATCTCGCGTCGCTCGTCAATTTGCTGACAGCAGCTTTGGGTCTCGCAGTCATCGCCGGTTATCTGCTCTTCTATACGCCGCTCAAGACGCGCTCGACTCTCTCGACGGTCGTCGGAGCTTTTCCGGGCGCGATTCCTCCGCTCATCGGCTGGGCTGCCGCCGCCGGGAGCATCAACATCGAAGCGTGGGCATTGTTCACGATTCTTTTCATGTGGCAATTCCCGCACTTCCTCGCCATCGCGACGATGTATCGCGAAGACTACGCGCGCGCGGGGATTTGTATGCTGCCCGTCGTCGAGCCGGAAGGCAGAAGGACGGCGCAGCAGATCGTCATCTGGACGCTGCTGCTCATACCCGCTAGTCTCTTCCCGACGATTTTAGGGACGACCGGCCCCATCTATTTCTACGGCGCATTTATTCTCGGCCTGCTCTTTCTCGCCAGCAGCATTCAGGCCGCGCGCACGCACTCGCGACAAAACGCGCGCCGGCTTCTGCTGGCATCCGTGCTTTATCTACCTGTTCTCTTCGGTTTGATGGTCTTCAAAAAATGATGTCGGTGATGCTTTGATGTGCGAGGCGGGACACGACAGTTTTCGCCGTTGTGGTCAACGTCAGTTTCTCAACTTCAAACTCTGAAATCGCATCAACGCTCGTCAGGAGATGCAAAATATGGGGCGTGCCCTTGCCGCGTTAATCTGGGTTATGACGCTGCTGTCAGTCTGGCTGTTCGTCGGGAGCGGTTGGTGGTTTCCGCCATCTATCTCCGAACACGGCCCGGCTTACGATAGACAGTTTCTCCTGACCATCATCGTCGTCGGTATCGCTTTTGCTGCCGCGCAGATCGGACTCGGCTATGCCCTCTGGCGTTTCCGAGACACGGGCGACGGCTCGCGCGCGGTCTATACGCACGGCAACAGCCGGATCGAAATTCTCGGCGTCGTCATCACGGCCATCGTCTTTATCACCATCGCCATCAAGGGACAGTTCGTGTGGGCGAGCCTGCATTTCGAGGGTGCGCCGCCCAATGCCGCGCAGGTCAAAACCACCGCGCAGCAATTTCAATGGAACTTTCATTATGCCGGCGCTGACGGAAAATTCGGTCACACCGACCCCGCGAAAATCAGTGACGACTCTTTGAACTTTATCGGCCTTGACCCGGCTGACCCCGCTTCGACGGACGACTCTGTGGTCAGCACGCTCGTCGCGCAGGTCAATCGCCCGCTTCACATGGTTCTCACTTCGCGCGACGTGACGCACAGTTTCTGGGTTCCACAATTGCGCTTCAAACAGGATGCCGTGCCCGGTTTAGACATTGACGTGCATTTCACGCCCAATCAAGTAGGTCGTTTTGAAATAGCCTGCGCCGAGTTGTGCGGCCAGCAGCATTACAAAATGAAAAGTTTCATGCTCGTGCTCACAGCAGACGAGTACAGCGAGTTGATCGCGTTGCCGCAGGCGCAGTTTCAAACGCGCGTGACGCAGTTGCTTGCTAAGTATCCGAACGCTTACGAACCGCATTAAATTCCCGTTCGCGCCCCGTTGCAAAGCGGGCGAGAGGAGTCGAGAGAGATGGCAGAGGCGGAACCCATGCAAGGCGCGCAACACGAAGTTGATGCGTCTGAGTCGCACGCGCACGCTGCTGGTGCGGCTCATCAACACGCGGCTCCGACAAGTTTCATACGCAAATACATTTTCAGCATTGACCACAAAGTCATCGGCATCCAGTACCTACTGCTGGCGCTTTTTGCGGTCTTCATCGGGCTGATTATGTCCGTCCTGATGCGTCTGAATTTGACGTGGCCGGGCACGCCTTGGCCGATTCTCGGCACGCTCTTTAAGACGGGCGCGCCGGGCGGCGTGATGACGCCGGAGTTTTATCTCTCGCTTGTCACGATGCACGGCACGATGATGGTCTTCTTCGTGTTGACGACCGCGCCGCAGGGAGGCTTCGGCAATTACTTTATGCCGATTCAGGTGGGAGCCGACGACATGGCGTTTCCCATCCTCAACATGCTCTCGTTCTGGGTTACGTTCGTCGGCCTCGTCGTTTTAGTCTCTGCTATCTTCGCGTCCGGCGGAGGCGTCGTTGGCCCGACGGGAGGCTGGACGGCTTATCCGCCTTTGAGCGCCATCGGCGGACTGCTCAATGTGCCCGGTATGACGACGGGCATGAATTTGTGGATTATCAGCATCGCCATTTTCTGCATCGGCTCGTTGCTCGGCGCGTTGAATTTCATCACGACGATGCTCAATCTACGCACGCGCGGCATGTCTCTCATGCGACTGCCGCTGACGTGCTGGTCTTGGTTCACGACGGCAATTCTCGCGCTGCTTTCGTTTCCCGTCTTGCTGGCGGCGGGCGTGCTGCTGTTCCTCGACCGCAACGCGGGCACGAGTTTTTTTGTCCCCGGCGGTTTGAGCAACGGCACGACCGTGATAGACCATCAGGGCGGCTCGCCGATTTTGTGGCAACATCTTTTCTGGTTCTTCGGACACCCGGAGGTCTATATCGCCATCCTGCCGGGCATGGGCGCGACCTCCCACATTCTCGCGACCTTCGCGCGCAAACCCATCTTCGGCTATCGCGCGATGGTCTTCGCGATGTTCGCTATCGGCCTGCTCGGATTCTTCGTCTGGGGACACCACATGTTCATCTCAGGCATGAGTCCATACACGGGCATGGCGTTCTCCGTGTTGACGCTCTCCATCGGCGTGCCCTCGGCGATTAAAACTTTCAACTGGTTGGGGACGCTCTGGGGCGCGCGTATCCGTTTCGCGACGCCGATGCTGTTTGCCATCGGCTTCGTTTCGCTGTTCGTCGCGGGCGGCATCACCGGCCTCGTGCTCGGACAGACGACGCTCGATCTTTCGATGCACGACACATATTTCGTGCTCGCGCATTTTCATCTCGTAATGGGCGTGGCGGCGATCTTCGGCATGTTCGCGGGCGTCTATTTCTGGTTCCCGAAAATGTTCGGGCGCATGATGAGCGAGCGTCTCGGCAGGATACATTTCTGGCCGACGCTCATTGGAGTTTATTGCATTTTTATCCCGATGCATACGATGGGCATCTTAGGGATGCCGCGCCGCTACGCGCAGTTCACAGAGGTCGTCAACGGCAAAGAACAGCATATCTATAGCTTCCTCAACACGACGGGGCCGCTCGTGATGTTCGTGACCGTCGCCGCCATCATCACGGCTATCGTGCAACTGGTTTTCCTCTTCAATTTTTTCTGGAGCATGTTCAAGGGCGAGCGCGCGAGCGACAACCCCTGGGATGCGACGACGCTCGAATGGATCACTTCGACGCCGCCGCCGCACAATAATTTCGACGGCGTGCTGCCGACTGTCTATCGCGGGGCTTACGAGTTTTCAGTGCCGGGCGCGCCGCAGGACTTCGTCTTGCAGAGTACGCCGGACGAGACGATGCCGAACGCGGCGGGAGCAACAGGGCACGCAGGCTTGCGGGGAACGACGGGCAATGGCAGTAACGGTCACCACTAGAAATACGGGCACGACGCGCGCGTCTCAAGGCTTGAGCCTCGACGATGTGCTGCCGCGAAATGGGCGGGATGGCGGGCGAAACTCCGGCGGCGGCTCGAACGGCGGCGACTCCGGCGGGCAAGACGGGCGTCGTGAAAAATTTGCAGCGGAACGTTATCGCATCGGGATGATGGCGGGCATCGCCTCAATCCTAATGATGTTCCTCGCGCTGGTGAGCGCCTACATCATCCGCAAAGGACTGCCCGGCTCGACTGACTGGAAGGCGATACCGCTCCCGACCTTTGCGTGGGTCAGCACCGCCCTGATTTTGTTGAGCAGCATTTCTATCTCTCTCTCTCGCAAGGCGCAGGCGAAAAATCTGGAAGGGGATTACCGTCGCTGGCTGCTCGTCACCCTGTCGCTCGGCTTCGCCTTCCTCGCGTCGCAGTTGATGACGTGGAGACAACTCGTCGCGCAGGGTTTGTACGTCTCGACTAATCCGCACAGTTCTTTCTTTTACTTGCTGACGGGATTGCACGGAATACATTTGCTGGGAGGGATTCTCGGCCTTGTTTATTTAATCGCACTCGGTAATCGAAAGCGTCAAACAACTTCCGTGAATGTGGAAAGACGGCGACGCTCGATGACGGAAATCGTGGGACTCTACTGGCATTTCATGGACGGTTTATGGGTCTTTCTGTTCCTGCTTCTTTTCATCTGGAGGTGAGACTACTTGAGCACCGAAGCTAGTCTGGGTCAGATCGGGGCGACGGATTGGGACGGCGGCGCGCTGCCCTATCACGTCGGACACCGCAAGCTCGGCATGTGGCTGTTCATCGTTTCAGACGCGATGACTTTCTCCGCGATGCTGATCGGTTACTCTTACTCGCGCGCTTCGAGCGACCAGTGGCCGACGCCTTTTCCTTTCTTTCCGAGCATCGTCTTCTCGACGGTGATGACGCTCTGCCTGCTCGCGTCCAGTTTCACGATGGTGATGGCGGTGAGGGCTTCGGCGCACAACAATCTCAAGTCAGCGCGTCGCTGGATTGGCGGGACGATGCTCGGCGGTCTCGCTTTTCTCGTCCTCCACCTTTACGAGTGGAAGCATTTGATTGACGAGGGCTTGCGTCCTTTTGGCGTCGCCGCCGGCAGCGAGTTTGCAAAACTGTGGGCGAAAAATTGGCCGCAGGCTCCGCCGCTCTTCGGCGCGAGTTTCTTTTCCATCACCGGCCTACACATGTTCCACGTCTTAACAGGCGTCATCTATCTCGGCGTCATCGCTTTGAGAATCGGGAAGACGCGCCACGAGGATGTGGAAATCAGCGGACTCTACTGGCACTTCGTTGATCTGGTCTGGATGTTTGTGTTCCCGATGATTTATTTGCTCTCGGTTAAGACATCGTAACCGGCTTGACTCTTTCGGCGGGGAGATAAAGGAAAATGGCTGTTGCATCAGCGAGAGGTTTGATGAAAAAGTCAGACCTGATTTTAATCGGTGTCTGCGTTTTGCTGGCGGCGATTTTCCTCGTGCTGGCGGGGAAAAATGCCTCGCAGGCAGGAAACTTCCTGACGATTGATAGCCTCTTTTTCACCGCCGTCTGCCTCCTGCTCGCGCTCACTTTTATCGCTATCCCGGCGATGACGATGAGAGAGCGCGGGATCAACCCTTTCGCCATCGGAGAGGGAATCAGCCCTGCGCGCGTCGCCGACACGGTTCACTTCGAGGGCGGCACACGCCTCTTTCTCAACGTGCTCGGCGGGCTGCTCGCTTTGACGGTCGTTGAAGTCTATCTCGGTTACATTCAATTACGTCTCGGATTGATGCTCACCATCCTGATCGGCCTCTCGCTGATCAAGGCCGCGCTCATCATCGCCTATTTCATGCACCTGCGTTTCGAGCGCATGAGTCTCGTCTTAACGCTCGTGCCGATGCTGGTGATTTGCATCTGCCTGCTGTTCATCTTTTTCCCGGACAGCTTCCGCTCGCACAATCTACGCACGACGCACATCACTGCGGCTACACAGACTGAAGAAGCGGAGCCGACTCCATAGAGGTGTTTTTTATGCTGACGCGCAAAAGTTCTCTGTGCTTGATTCTGCTGACCTTTGCTCTGGCAATAATGTTGCTCGCGCTTTTTCCGCCTGACGCTGCGGCGCAGTGCGCTTTGTGCCGGACGGCTTTAGAGAAAGGCGGCGAACAGACGGCGCGCGCAATTAACTCCGGCATCCTCGTGCTGCTCGCTCCGCCGGTCGCTATTTTTTGCTCGTTCTTCGTGGTCGTGTTGAAAAGTAGAAGAGACGATGATGACGGGACGCTTTAAGTTGAAAGCAGGTTTTATCAGTCAGGGAAAATTTGATGCCAGAAGAAATCCAACCGGCGGTTGACATTGAAAAGCAGACGATACGCGGGCGCGCGTGTCCCGTCTGCGGCGGAAAAATAATTCCCTCCGACCGCGCCGTCTATCAAAGCGCCGCCGACCCGAACGCCACCTTCCCGCTCTGGCAATGCGAGCGTTGCGGTTACGAAGAGATCAGCGAAAAGAAAGCTCCGCCGGCCAAGGCCGCGCATCCTGCTAAAAAAGCTACCCCATGATGGGACACCTAAACGCGCAGTCCGTCCGATCAAGCAACGCACGCCCGGCGATAGGTGTAGAGATGGGATCTGAAATTGATGATTTGTCACTGCGCGTCATGCGTATGTTCGATGAAATGAACAAGGACGCGCTTGATTTGCACGAATTGTTTGAAGCCGGCGGTAACGATCCCGTCCAACGTCGTGAAGTGTTCTTTACAGTCGAGCGGCTCGTCGAGCGCGAATTGCTGGAAGAGCGCGGCAATGATTTTTACGCCCTGACGCCGAAGTCCCGGACGCTCTTAGAGCGTGCATCCGAAAAAGAGTAAGCACGGCTCTACAGAGTTGCCGCCAGCGTGATGAACAATTCAGTTTTGCCGCACTTGAATGCAGCCTTGAATGCTACGAGCGGCGTGCTGTTGCTGCTCGGCCTCTACTTCATCTCGCGCCGACATGTGAGGGCGCATCTCACCTGCATGATCGCCGCGCTCATCGTCTCCACACTTTTTCTCATCTCATACGTGACCTATCATTATCAATACGGCTCGATGCATTTCAGGGGCGAGGGCTGGGTGCGTCCGGTTTATTTTACGATTCTCATCACGCACGTTTTTCTCGCGGTGGTTATCGTCCCGCTCGTCGCGCTGACGCTCAGGCGCGCGCTTCGCGGCGAATTTAATCATCACAAACGCATCGCGCGTTGGACGTTCCCGCTCTGGCTCTACGTCTCTGTAACCGGCGTGATCGTCTATCTCATGCTCTATCGTCTTTACCCCGCAACGTGAATATGTCGAGCAGCGCTCCGAAGACAAACGGCAACGGCCATCATCCGGCGATCAGCGTGCAAAAGGATGCGACCGCATTAGACGGACGAAGGCGCACGCCGTGGCAGCTTATGCTCGTCGCCGCCTTGCTGGTCATCGTGCCTTTCTTCGCCTGGTACGGGACGTGGTTCGGGCGCGAGTTGAGCGACACGCAGATCGAGGAATATCTGAGAGATGAGAAGCCGCGCCACGTCCAGCACGCGCTGGCGGAAATCGAAAGACGCATGGCGAAGCATGACGAGGCGACGAGACGCTGGTATCCGCAGATTATTTTACTCGACAGTCATCCTGTCGCCGATGTGCGGCAGACCGCCGCGTGGGTGATGGGCGCGGATACGCACGTCGAAGAATTTCATCAGGCCTTACAAAATCTTCTCAATGATCCTGAGCCAATCGTTCGTTGGAATGCCGCGCTCTCACTCGTCAGCTTCGGAGACGCGCAGGGGAAACCAGAGTTGTTAGCAATGCTTCGCCCGTACAAGGTCAACACTCCGGTTGATGGAAAAGTCCTGACCGTTTTAAGCGAAGGCGCGTCAATCAAAAGGGGAGGCTTACTCGCGCGCCTGCTGTTGCCGCATGATGAGCCTTATGAATTGCGCTCGCCTCTCTCCGGCAGGATAAAGAAAGTTGTTGGCAAAGAAGGCGTTGAAGTGTCGAGAGAAAGCCAAGTGCTGACGCTTTCGCCGGACGAGACACAGGCGAGAGACGCTTTGTTGGCTTTATCTAAAGTCGGTGAGGAAACTGATGTCCGGGAGATTGAGATGTACGTGCAGGATCAGGAAGTAAAATCGGAAGAAACAAAACAGTTGGCGGCGCGTGCGATTGAATTCATCAATGAACGCGCAAAGACGAAGCGTTGAGACTTCAACGTGGCGGTGCGGGCGGTGGCGCATCCGGCAAAGTGATGCCGTGCGCGGCCTCCCAATCATCGGTCGGAACCATCTCGATAGCATCCCACGGGCAGCCGTCGAGAAATGCGCCTTCGGGGCCTTTGCTGATGCACTTCTGGCAACCGATGCAGAGATACGGGTCAACTTCGATGCGTCCGAACGGCGGATGATCTTCGTCAGGAACCCAAAACATGCAGCTTTCGATGGGGCAATATTCGATGCACGCGGGCGAGCCGGAGCAACCCGTGCAGCAATCCGTCGTGATGGCGAGGATTCTTGGCTTCTTCTTGCGCGACGCCTTGCCATCGCCCTCCGACATCGGCCAATGCTTTTCGATGATTTCGATCATGTTGCGCTCCGTGCATCAGAAGAATGAAGACGCCTTGCACTTTAACACGCATGACATGGCGCGCTCAATAAATTTAACGGCTGCAACAATTTTGGCGGTCGTGATTCAGACGAAAACAAAAGTATCAGCGCCGGGCGTGTCGCCATCAGTTGCCGCTTTTCTACAGCCATCGGTCGCAACCTTCGAGATGTTCGAAGCCTGTAGGTAATTCTCTTAAATAACCAAAGGAGTAAGCATAGAACTGATGACCTGTCCTGTCTGCTTTAACGAGCAATTTAGAGAAAGACGCCTGATTAAAGAGATATTCGTCAAAAGGTGTTTGGTGTGTGGGCTACTCTTCAGTCGCATTGTGCGCGCCAGGCCGGTCGAGGCGGAGTTTGCGAGAGTCAACGAGGCGGCTTTCCAAGAAGCTATTGGCAGAGTGAGACAGCGCCAAGCTGCCGAAGTCCTCTCATTCGTCGGAAAGCATAGCCCGGCAAAGGGAGAGTGGCTGGACATCGGATGTGGTTTCGGCCACCTACTCGGCGATGTTCGGCGGGCGGGGTATGACGTGTTCGGCGTCGAGCCTGACGAAACTGCTTGTACAAATGCGCGTGCGTTGATAGGTAACGACCGCGTGCATCACGGATTGATGGAGGACGGGACGAGGCCGGACGGCAATGCCGACGTAATCTCGATGCTCGACGTGATGGAACACATACCTGCGGACTCGCTACCCGACTTCGCGCGGATGATCCGGCGGAAGCTGCGTCCGGGTGGACTGTGTGTGCTTAAAGTGCCTTCGACGGAGGGCTTGTACTTTCTCGTCGCGCATAGTCTCGTGCGTTTCGTGCGCCCACTCACATCGGGAGTCATCAAGCGGCTCTGGCAGTCTGAATACGAGTTTCCGCATACTGTGTACTTCAACCAGCAAACGCTCAAGAGATTCTTGTGCAATCACGGGTTCGAGATTTTGGAGGCACGTCACATCGAGGACGTGCCGAACGAGACGGTTATCGCCCGCCTGCTGATGGACGACACCATTCCGAAATGGCAGGCATATATGATTGCGCCCGCTTTCTACGTCATCAACTTCGTCGAGAAACTGCGCGGGAAGTCGGACGCCTTGCTGATGCTCGCACAGCGGCTTGACGATAACGAAATGGATTCTTTGAACCCTCTTGTTGACGCGCATCTATCACACGTTGAAAGCAGTCGTTCATAAATTTGTTGTCATGTTAAAATTTGAACACTGGAATGAGATTTTGCATTTGGACGAACTTTCGATACGAAGGTCGGGAAAGGCGACCTGAGCGCCGGGAGACTTCCATGTCGCGCTCGAATCTACAAGTTTTATGAAAACCATCTCAGGCATCTTTAAGTCGCGCACAGACGCGGAGCGTGCGGTCGAAGAGTTACGCGCCAGCGGAGTCGCAGAGGATCACATCAGCCTGCTCACGCCGGGAACGACGCAGGAAGAGTTGAACGCCGAAGTGCCGACGACGGAGACGGAGCAACCGGGCTTGGGCAGCGCGCTCGGAGGCACGGTCGGCGTCGCCATCGGCGCGGCGGGCGGGCTGCATCTCGGAGCGGCGGCGGCGAGTCTCTTCATACCGGGCGTCGGCCCTGTGATTGCGGCGGGCATCATCGGCGCGGCGTTGTTGGGCGCAGGCGGAGCGGCGGCAGGCATCGCCGCCGGCGGCGCGCTTGAAGACAACATGGCGGGTGGCCTGCCGCATGATGAACTGTTCGTCTATGAAGATGCTTTGAGACAGAATCGCAGCGTGATCATCGCCATCGCCGAGACGGACGAGCAAGAGGCGACGGCGCGCGAAATAATCACCAAGGCAGGCGCGGAAAGCCTCGATGCGGCGCGTGATAGTTGGTGGGTAGGCTTGCGCGACGCGGAGGAAGCCGAGTACGTGCAACACGGCGGCGATTTCAAGACAGATGAATCCGCATACCGGCATGGCTTCGAGGCTTCGTTGCATCCGCAGGGACGCGGTCGCTCATTCGATGAGGATGCGGAACGTTTACAGCAGCGTTTTGGAGACGAGTACGCGCAGGAATCCTTTCGACGCGGCTACCTGCGCGGCCAGCAATATAGCCGTGTCAAATCTGAGAGCGCGAAAAGTTGAGAGATACGATTGTCAGTCTCGTGGTACTCGTCGGAATACTTCTCGCGAGCGCGCTCATCACTAACTGGTTCGCGCGCCATATGTACAAGCGTTGCGTGGCGTGCGGCACGCTAAACGCGAAGCGACGCGCGCAATGTCGCGAATGCGGCGCGGCGTTCGAGTAGAACTTTATTCAGGCCAGTCACACGTTCAAGATATAAAAACCGGAGACGATGGATGTTGAAAATAAACGTCTGGCGGAGTTGTCTTTTTCTCTTCTTAATAATTGTGGGCATCGAATACGTGCAAGCTCAAAACGAATCGCCATCCGTCCCTGCGGAGTGGCAGACGCGCGCCGAGAAAACGAATTATCGCGAGACTCCGACTTACGATGACACGATTGATTACGCGCGCAAATTGGACGCCGCTTCAGAGTGGATACGTCTCACAGATTTCGGCAAGAGCGGGGAAGGTCGTCCGCTTCCGCTCATCATCGCCGCCAAAGACGGCGCGTTGACGCCGGAAGCGGCGCGCAAGTCCGGCAAAGCAATCGTGCTGATACAGGCTTGCATTCATGCTGGAGAGACGGACGGCAAAGACGCGGGGCTGGCTCTCTTGCGCGACATCGCGATCACGAAGACGCGCGAATCTCTGCTCAACAAGGTCGTCGTCCTCTTCATTCCGATTTACAACACGGACGGGCACGAGCGGCGCAGTCCCTTCAACCGCATCAACCAGAACGGCCCTGCGGAAATGGGCTGGCGCGCGAACGCCACGAACCTCAATTTGAATCGCGACTATCTGAAAGCCGACGCTCCGGAGACGCGCGCGTGGCTCAAACTGTGGAACGAATGGCAGCCTGATCTCTTCATAGATTGCCACGTCACGGACGGCGCGGATTTTCGTTATAACGTCACTTATCAATTCGAGCAGCACGACAATGTCGCGCCAACGGTGGCCGCGTGGGAAAGAGAGGCGTTCGAGCAAAGGATCATGCCGGCGGCAGAGGCTGCGGGTAATTTGATTTCGCCCTACATGGAATTTCGCGACAATCGAGACCCGGCGAAAGGTATTGACAGTTTTATCTCGTCGCCACGTTTCGCGACCGGCTACGTGCCCATCACGCGCAATCGTCCCGCGCTCCTGATCGAGACGCACATGATCAAAGACCATCGCTCGCGCGTGCGCGGCACTTATGACATTCTTCGCGCGGCTCTGGAAGAAGTTGATCGCGACCCGCTCAGTTTGCGGCGCGCAGGTCGGATGGCTGACGAGGCAACAATCGAAGCTAATCAAAAATATGACCCGGCGAAGAGAGAAGTCTTGAGCGTTAAGTTGACGGATCACGCGACGCAGAAATTATTAAAGAGTTGGGAATCTAAAACAGAGCAGAGCGCAGTATCGGGCACGATGCGCGTTGAGTGGGGCAGGAAGCCGGTGGACATGACCGTTCCGTACTACGCGGACGCGCAGGCTTCCGTCTCGGTCGCGCCGCCGCTTTACTACATCATTCCGCAGCAGTGGAAGGACGTGATTGCAGTGCTCGACGCGCATGGCGTAAAGATGCAGAGGCTGGCGGCTCCTGTTGAACTGGAAGTTGAAAGTTATCGCTTCCACGACGTGAAGGCCGACCCGTCATCGCGCGGCTCATTCGCTTCATTCGAGGGGCACGTCCTGGTGAGCTTTAAGTCTGAGGCGATACGCGAGCGGCGGACATATCCGGCGGGATCAATCGTGGTCCCGATGTCGCAAACGGCATCGAAGGTCGCGCTTCATCTGCTTGAGCCGGACGCTCCTGATTCGTTTGTCGTCTGGGGATTCTTCGATCCCATCTTCGAGCAGAAAGAGGCGGGCGAAGACTACGTGCTGGAAAAACTCGCGCGCGAAATGTTGTCGAAAGACGATGCGTTGCGCCGCGAATTTGAGCAGCGGGTCGCGACTGACCTGAAGTTTGCCGCGAGCGCGAGTCAACGCCTGCAATTTTTCTACGAACGCTCTCCTTACTGGGATCGTCAAATAAATCTCTACCCGGTGGGGCGCATCACGACGACGCTCAAAGTTGCGCTTTCAAATTTCTGAACGCCCGACGCCGGGCGACATCAACGAATGGCAGATGGGATTCCGCGAACCTGTCTGCCTTTTGTTTATCATCCGCAGTCCGCTTGCTGGCTTGATTGCAGGCTCAATTCTCTTGTAACTTTGCTGTGCCGCAGTACATTGATCGAGTTGGAACTGATTCGTCTGTATCGTTCATTTTCACACGCTTATAGCAATTTGCGAATGAGTGCGACATGAGAGAAAGAATTATCACCACAGAGGACTCAGAGAGACACAGAGGAAAGAGGGAGGTTTGATTGTCTTCTCTGTTCTGCCTCTGTGCCCCTCCGTGTCCTCTGTGGTTAATCTCCGGTCACATTCATTTGCTACCCGCAGTAAAACCTGATGCCTTATCCGTTGACAGAGCGTCTTGAGTTGCCAATCTTGCAAGAGTTAGTCGCCACCGGCGGCGTCGAGGACGTGCGTTTTCTCTACGACCGTCTGGTCGCGTATTTTCCGCAGTTAAGCGAGCAGGAGACGCACGCGCTCACGAATGGACATTTGCAACAATGGCGCAGGCTCGTCCAACGCGCCGGGCGACAGCTTGCAGAGAAGCGACAGGTCGAGCGCGTGCGCGGTAATTGGGCGATTACGGCGCAGGGACGCAAGCGCATCGAAGAAGAGGGTTCACAATTTTCGTTGGCGGATATGCACGCGCGCGAGACTTCCGGTTCCGGTCTGCTTTCTCACATTGATGTTCAGAACATGCTTTTGGACATCGGGCGCGTGCTTGGCCTGCACGCCGAGAGCGAATTCGATTACTACGATGTGGTGTGGCGCGCGGCGGCCAACAGCCCGCGCCTCAGCCACGTCTTTGAAGTGCAGCGCAAGGGAAATCTCGATGCCGCGCTCGCCAAGCTCAAACGCGCGCACGACGCGCAACGCTCGCGGCCTTTCCTCGTCGTCGCCAGCGAGCGCGACACGAAACGCGCGGAGCGACAGTTGAGCATGGCGCGCACAGGGCCTTTTCACGAGATCGGACGGTTCACGACCATTCTCAGTTTCGAGCAGTTAAGAAAACTTCACCGCGCGCTCACATCGGTCGAAGACATACTCGCGCAAATCTTCGAGCGATGATGAACACGACGCCGCTCAGACAACAGTATCTCGACATCAAACGCCGCCATCGCGACGCGCTCCTGCTTTTTCGCATCGGCGATTTCTACGAAGCGTTCGACGACGACGCGCGCCTGCTCGCGCGTGAACTCGACATCGTCCTCACATCAAAGCCGATGGGACGCAACATCCGCGTGCCGCTCGCCGGTGTTCCGCATCACAGTCTTGAGCGTCATCTGGCGACGCTCATCTCGCGCGGGCATCGCGTCGCTATCTGCGAGCAACTATCAAACGCGCCCGTCAAAAGCGAAGCGACGGGACGCGGGTTAATCGAGCGTGATGTCGTGCGCGTCGTGACGCCGGGCACAGTGCTTGAGCCGGGACTTTTGCAGAGCAAGGTCAATAATTATCTCGCCGCCTACATCACGGACGGGGGACGCGCGGGCATCGCTTACGCGGACGTGACGACCGGCGACTTCGCGGCGACGGAAGTAGAAGCTGGTGCGGCACAGGCTGAGTTGCAACGCATCGCGCCTGCCGAGTTGCTGATTCCTGCAAGTTTCCAGTTGACAGAGAATGATAGCCCCGGATTCATTACGCGATGCGCTGACAATAAATTCGATTTCGCACAGTCGAAGACCGCGCTGTTGCGACATTTCGGCGCGCGCACTCTGTCGCCCTTTGGTCTTTCGCGCTGGCCGCTGGCAGTTGCCGCCGCCGGGGCGATCATCTCGTACTTGCGAGAGACGCAAGGCTCGGTGGCGGAACAACTCAACCGCCTGACGAGCTATCACACCGAAACCTACATGATGCTCGACGAGCGCACAGTCCGCAGCCTTGAAATATTTGAAGGCGCGGGCGGCTCTCCGTCTCTGCTCTCGACGCTCGACGGGACACGCACGGCGATGGGCGGTCGCCTGCTGCGCCGTTGGTTGCGCCAGCCTTTGCTCGACGTGGCGGAAATCACACGACGGCACGAACACGTCGCATGGTTCTCCTCGCATGAAAAAGACCGCGCGGAAGTTTTTGCCGCGCTGGAAACAGTCCACGACCTTGAGCGTCTCACGTCGCGCGCGCGCGCAGGCTTCGCGACGCCTCTGGAGATACTCGCGCTCGGCCAAAGTTTTGAAGCCCTGCCGCGTGTGCGTGGAATTCTTCAGCGCGACGCGAGAAGATTCGGCGCGCTGCTTGAGTCTCTGCCGCCTTGCGAAGATTTGTTGGATTACATCCGCCGTGCCATCAATGAAGTTTTGCCGACGCGCTCCGAAAGCGGCATCAACGGAGTCATTCGAGATGGTTTCTCCGAAGAGTTGGACGCGCTGCGGATTCTACTCCGTGACGGCAAAAAATTTCTCGCCGAGATGGAGCAGCACGAGCGCGCGCGGACTGGCATCAAGAGTTTGCACGTCGGATATAACAAAGTCTTCGGGTATTTTATCGAAGTCACGCGCCCGAATTTGCATCTCGTGCCGGATGATTACACGCGCAAGCAGACGCTCGCCTCGGCGGAACGTTTCATCACGCTTGCGCTCAAAGAATACGAATCGCTCGTGCTGAACGCGCAGGAGCGCATCGCCGAGCTTGAGTCGAGCATCATGCGCCGCGTGTGCGCGGAAATCGGAAAGGGTCGAGAAAAAATTCAGTTGGCGGCGCGCGCAATAGCGCACCTTGATGTCGTGGCATCGTTTGGTGAGAGCGCCGCCGGTTGGAATTACGTGCGCCCGCACGTCGCGGAAGCGGATGCGCGCCTGCGTGTCAAAGCCGGGCGACATCCCGTGCTTGAAAGGACGCTGGTGCAAGGCGCGTTCATCGCTAACGATGCTGAACTCGGCGGCGAAGGTGCGCCGGAAATCGCGCTCATTACGGGGCCGAATATGAGCGGCAAGTCAACTTTCCTGCGTCAGACCGCGCTCATCGTGCTGATGGCGCAGACGGGAAGTTTTGTGCCCGCGACTTCCGCCATCGTCGGCCTGACCGACCGTATCTATACGCGCATCGGCCTCTATGATCGCATCGGCAGCGGCGAGTCAACGTTTATGACGGAGATGGTCGAGACGGCGCACATCCTTCATCACGCGACGCCGCGCTCGCTCGTCCTACTCGATGAACTCGGACGCGGCACTTCGACTTTTGACGGGCTGGCTGTCGCGCGCGCCGTGCTTGAATACATTCACAATCATCCGCAACTTCGCTCCAAGACTTTATTCGCCACGCATTATCACGAGTTGACGGAACTCTCAGATGTGCTGCCGCGCCTCAAAAATCTTCATGTTGAAATCGCGGAGCGTGGAACTGAACTCGTCTTCCTCTACAAAATTTCTCCCGGCGTGGCTGAGAAAAGTTATGGCATCTACGCGGCTCAACTCGCCGGACTGCCGCGTCCCGTTGTCCGTCGGGCGAGAGAATTGCTTGGCGAATATGAGGATCAGTCAAAGTACGGCTTTGATGAAAAGCAGGCGGAGTTGCTCGTCGGCAATCAAACGAACTCTTCAATCACACAGATGCGCGAACATGCTGTCATCAGGGAATTGTTGGAACTCGACCCGGAATCGCTCTCGCCCGTCGAGGCGTTGATGAAACTCTTCGAGTTGCGGCAACTGGTTAAAGATGAGAGTCCGCCGAATATCAAGGCTCTTAAAACGGCCTAGACAGTAGTTCATCAAGAGAACAACAATCAAAACAGTTCAATGGCCGAAGGCGTCTGGATGCTCTGAGACTTCCTCCATCACGAGCGTGCGAGCGCGCAGGGTGACGATCAACACTCCGGCGAAAATCAGTCCGGCGGCGATCCATGTACGCGCGTTCCATTGCTCGTCCGCACCGAGCACGAGCGGAGCGATGGCGAAAGCGATGAGCGGCTGTAGATAAATATAGACGGCGACAGTGCTCGGCGTGACGCGACCGAGCGCCCATGCGTTCAGGTAATATGCCCCGACCGTCGGCACGAGAATGATGTAAAGGACGGCGACCCAGAGTGTCCAACTCAATTCATGCAGTGGCGTCTGAGCCAGATAGAAACCGCCGATGGGAATGGCCGCGATGCATCCGAACGTGAAGACCCAGGACATTGCAGTCAGCGCGCCGTAACGCTTGAACGCATCCTGCGAAACCGCGATGTATGCGCCGTATGAAAAGTTACTAATAATGAGCAGCACGTTGCCGAGGGCTTTGCCACCGGAAAAGTCTGCGCGGAATGGATCAACGAGATAAATGACTCCGGCAGCGGCGATGAGCGTGCCGAGCGCAGCACGTTTAGAAAATCGTTCGTACCCGAGCAAAATGCTGATGAGCAGCGTGAAAGCCGGGATGGTCGTGGTCAACAAAGTAGCGTTGATCACAGTCGAGAGTTCGAGACCCTTCACAAAGAGAAATTGGTTGAGGACGACGCCGAGCAGACTGTACAGCGCGAACCTTGCGTAATCGCTCTTGCGTGCAATGGGCGCGTTTTTGGTTGCCGCGCGCAGGAGCGTAAACGCGATGGTCGCACCGACCATGCGGAACATCACCAACCCTGTGCTCGGCAGCGCGCGCAGGGCGACCTTGCCCATGATCGGCCACGTTCCGAACATCAATTGCACAGCGATGAGCGCGAGATGTTGCTGGAGTTCTTTTTGCCTCAAATGAACCGCCATCCCTTTGTTAGTCCGACACGAGAAAAGTCCCTTGATGTGAAATGAAAATCACTGAGCCATTTTCACTTCACATCAAGGGACGCACACTAAAGTGAACTCGCAGAGATGCCTACTTGTTTTCGCCGTCAGGCATCTCTTGAATGCTCGACTGGTCATCTGTTAATGTCGTCGGAGAAGATGAGCCGGTTTCCTGCCCCAACGTATCCTGCCCGTGTTGCGAGCCATACTCCTGACTCTCTCTATCCAACTGCACGGCTTTCATCTCAGCGTTCTCTGTCTTATCGCCCATCAATTTGAACCTCCATCCTCGCCATGAGTTAAGCGATCAGGTACAGCGGATTTTCCAGAATCTTCCTGAACGTTTGTAAAAATTTTGCGCCCGTCGCGCCGTCAATGACACGGTGATCGCAAGACAAAGTGACGCGCATCATCTGCCTGACAGTCACTTCGCCGTCACGCACGACCGGCTTCGGCTGCATCGTGCCGACCGCGAGAATGGCCGCTTCGGGCGGATTGATGATGGCCGTGAAATCATCTATGCCGAGCATGCCGAGGTTACTGATTGAGAAAGTCGCGCCCGTGTATTCTTCCGGCTTCAACTTGCGTGTCCGCGCGCGCTCGGCCAGTTCGCGAACTTCGCGGCTGATTTGCCCGACGGATTTAGAGTTCGCGCCGCGCACGACCGGCGTAATCAAACCGTCTTCGATAGCGACGGCGACGCCGATGTCTGCGCGCTCGTAGTGGCGAATCGTTTTATCCTGAAATGAAGCGTTGACCGATGGATGCTGTGTGAGCGCGACCGCCGCCACCTTGATGATGAGATCGTTGATGCTGATCTTCAACTCCGGGTTGAGTTCGTTGAGTTGGCGGCGCAATTCAGCCGCGCGATCCATTTCTATTTCAGTGGTCAGAAAGAAATGCGGGACAGGGCCGAGCGAAGAGACGAGCCGCCGCGCGATAGCGTTTCGCATCGTCGAGACGGGGGCGTCGCGATAAGGTGACGCGCCCTCGACAGTTGATGAAGTGAAAGCTGGTGGAGTCTGTTTCGCATCGGTCTGCGTTTCCTGCGCTGGCGTTTGTTCAGACGCTTCCGCCGTCTTCGCTGGTGATGAATTGGCTAACGCCGATTCGATGTCGCGCTTGACGATGCGACCGCCGGGGCCGGAGCCGGTGAGCGTCTGTAGATTGACGCCGCCTTCGGCAGCCATGCGCGCCGCGATGGGCGAGACGATTAATCGCGCGCCCGTCTTTGGATGTTGCGCCTCACTATCGCCATTGCTGGCGCTTTCATCTAACGGAGCATGAGACTTTGCGTCGGCAGAACTGCTTTTCTGTTCTGAGGGCGAGCCGCCGGTATCATTCTTGAGCGGCTGGCCGGCGATGGTCGCTTGCGTGCGCGCGCCGCCGGGCACAACCTGCGCTAGTTCAGTTGCTGCGCCATCTCCACCAGCTTGGACGGATTCTTCGATATTCTTTTTATTGTTCGCTGAGTTTTCTGAACTTTGCGCTTGAGAGAGAAGCGTTGAAATATCTTCGTCGGGCGCGCCGATGATCGCGATGATGGTTCCAAGCGGGACGGTCTCGCCTTCTTTGACGAGAATTTTCCGCACTACGCCCTCGGCCAGTGCCTGCGCTTCCATCGTCGCTTTGTCGGTGTCTATTTCCGCGAGCGGTTCGCCCACGGTTACTTTCTCGCCTTCCTTTTTCAACCAACGCGAGAGTTGCCCCTCTTCCATCGTCGGCGAAAGTTTCGGCATCACGACCTGCGTAGCCATTCGTTGCTCCTCAAAATTCGATAGTCAGTAGCCAGCAGAAAAATGTACACGTTGCTGACGGTTGAAAGATTAATCGAGATACGAAACCTGCCGCACCGCAGAGACGAGTCGCGCCACATCGGGCAGCGCGAGCTTTTCAAGGTTTTTGGCATAAGGCATCGGCGCATCAACGCCTGAGACGCGCGCGACGGGTGCGTCGAGATAATCGAATGCGCGCTCCATGATTTGCGCGCTGATCTCAGCCCCGACGCCGCAGAAGGCGTGCGACTCTTCGGCGACCACGACGCGGTTCGTCTTCTTCACGGAGTTGATGATGGTTTCGATGTCGAGCGGCCTGATCGTGCGCGGGTCTATGACCTCGACGGAGACTCCCTGCTTCTCCATTTCCTCCGCCGCTTTAAGGGCGAGCGGAACCATCAAGGAGCGCGCGACAATCGTCGCATCCGTCCCTTCACGTTTAATGTCTGCGACACCGAGCGGAACCGTGAAGTCCGCGTCGTCGGGCACTTCATCCTTGATGCCGTACATGCGCTCCTGTTCGAGAAAGATGACGGGATCATCGTCGCGGATGGCGCTCTTCAACAGACCTTTAGCGTCGGCGGGCGTCGAGGGCATCACGACTTTAAGACCGGGGAAGTGTGCGTACCAAGATTCGAGAGCCTGCGAGTGTTGCGAAGAAACTTGATAAGCGGAGCCGTTGGGGCCGCGGAAAACAATCGGGATTTTGAACTGGCCGCCCGACATGTAAAGCATCTTGGCGGCGGAGTTAACGATCTGATCTGTGGCGAGAATGGAGAAATTGAACGTCATAAACTCGATGATGGGGCGCAAGCCCGCCATCGCCGCGCCGACGCCGAGACCGGCAAATCCTAACTCCGTGATCGGCGAATCAATGACGCGCTTCTCGCCGAACTCTTCAAGCAAGCCTTTTGAAACTTTGTACGCGCCCTGATAAGCCGCCACTTCCTCGCCCATCAGAAACACATTGCCATCGCGCTGCATCTCTTCCCGCATCGCCTGGTTGAGCGCCTCGCGCATTGTGATAACAGCCATTCAAATCCTCCGGGAACACTGACGGAAAGAAAATAAAAACAACGCGCCACGACAAAAGTTGAACTCGTCGCGCAACTCAAAGAGAATTACTGTTTAATCGGGGTCGCGTAAATGTAAGTGAAAAGCTCTTCCGGCGCAGGCTCCGGGCTTGAGTCGGCGAACTTGATGGCGTTATCAACCTCCGCCCGCACGCGGCTCTCAATTTCTTTCAGCGCCTCATCGTCAATGATGTTTTGTTCTTTGAGACTCGCCGTGAAAACCTTAATCGGGTCGCGTTCCTGATGCTTCTCGATTTCGGCGCGCGTGCGATAGTTGCCGGGGTCGGACATCGAATGCCCCATGAAGCGATAGGTGCGAACTTCTATGAGCGACGGGAGGGAGTCGCGTCGCGCACGCTCGACGGCGCGTGCTGTCGCGTCGCGGACGGCAATCACATCCATGCCGTCAACGAATTCACTCGCCACACCATAACCGTCGGCCTTCTTCGACACGTCTGAAATGGACATCGCGCGCTCAAGCGACGTGCCCATGCCATATTGGTTATTTTCGCAGATGTAAATGCAGGGAAGTTTCCAGAGTTGCGCCATGTTCAGCGACTCGTGAAAGGCTCCTTGATTGACCGCCGCTTCGCCGAAGAAACAGAGCGTGACTTGATCCGTCTCCTTGTACTTTGAGGCGAAGGCGACGCCGGTCGCGAGTGGGATTTGGCCGCCGACGATGGCGTGGCCGCCGAGAAAATGTTTGTCGGCGTCGAACAGGTGCATCGAGCCGCCTTTGCCGGACGAGCAACCGCCCGCCTTGCCGAACAACTCGGCCATCACTTCATCCGGCGATGTTCCAAGGATGAGCGCGTGCGCGTGATCGCGATAGCTCGTCATCACGTAATCGTCCGGGCGAAGAGCCGCCAGCGAGCCGACCGCGACGGCCTCTTGCCCGATGTACAGATGACAGAAACCGCCGATTTTCCCGAGCGTGTAGGCTTCCGCAGCCTTCTCTTCAAATCGTCGGACGAGGATCAAGTGATACAGCATCTTAAGAAACGCCTGACGCTCATCGTCGCTGATGCGTTTTTGCTGATCCTTGTTGCGCGACTCTTTTTCCTGGCGTGGTGGCGAGGGTTTTGTCTTAGTATTCATCATCTCGGTTGCAACAGTGTCGGACGCAGCAGTCTCAACATCACTCTGAGCGCGCGGCTTCATCGGTGTCACTTTCACGTCACTCATAAAGGTTATCCTTCAACCCGGCATCATAGCCGCTACGCTCGATGTGGAGTAAGCAGCACGATCCGATGCACGCAAAGTATTAAGAGAAAAATTATAACAGCGCGGATTATACGCGAGTGTGTCGGCTGGGCGCAAAAAAGGTATGAAGAAAAATAAAAAGCGCGGGGTGAAAGCTCGCAATCTGCGCCGGAGTAAAAGTTAAGTTTGGTCCGCGCTCAATCACATATCTCAATCAAAGCTACACTGGAATCAACGCGCCATTCCATTTATCTTTGAATTGCAAGGGGTAGCCGTTATCTCTGCCAGTCAGGACAACATAGTCGCAAAATGCTTACATGCGTCGAAGACATCAGCGTAAATCCTTGATAATAAATGGCAAGTACGGTGAAGCCGCTTGGGTTTCAAGAGATTTTTTGTGTTATACTCCCGGCTTCATTCAGCCCTCCGGCTGTGAATGAGAAGAAAACAACTTACTTCTGGGCATAAACCATCCCTCAAATGTGAGTAAGTTAGGGTGATATGCGAAAATAATTGATGTAACTCATGCTATTCTTGTGTTACATTGCGCGCCATAATTCAGGTACAGCGCGATCTGTTAGATAGGTTGGATTGAGAAAGCCTTCGCACATGAACTCTCAAGTATCTGTGATCCATGCCTTATAAGTTTGCGCTTCAAATGCAGGGTTGGAAACACGACAGTTGTCAATAATATCCAATATCCGCACTTGTTTTTTAGTGATGGCGAAACGATCTTAAGATCGCCTTCGCCATTGGGTTCGACGTTTGGAATTATGAGACGCGAACCATTGATTTGGTAACAGCTTGCTCTTCAGCCGAGCCTCTCATGCGAGCGGTAGTGGCAGAGAGTGTTCCGGTTGAAATTTAAACCATTGACCCCGAGCTGCCCGCACACATGTTCTGGCACCGACGTGCGGACAGTCCGTGCAGCTCCCCAACAATCTGACCCCACGAGGGTTTCAGGAGGAAATTCGATGCGAAGAACTTTAGCTCTTCTGGCTCTGCTCGCCGTTGCCAGTTTCTGGACAGCTTGTACCCCGACCGACAATACCAACACCAATGGTAACGCGAATGCGAACGTGACAATCAGCAACGCCAACGTGACGATTAACACGACCAACGCTAATGCGGGCACCACTACCACCATGAACTCGAACTCGACGATGACCACGACCAATACCAGCACGTCGAGCAGCAACATGAACGGCAACATGTCAAACATGAACGGCAACATGTCGAACATGAATCACAGCATGAACAGCAACATGTCGAACATGAATAAGAGCATGAACAGCAACATGTCGAACAAAAATATGTAAGCGTTTTGTTCGGCGGTATCATCAAAAAGGCGCGCTGTTTAATTCAGCGCGCCTTTTTGATTTGTGTACGATGTAACAAACTCGACTCTGACCTCAAATATTATTTTTGCCGGCGTGTTTTAAGATTAGCTGGGAAGCAAGCTCGTCGCGCGTGAAGACAGGCGTTTGGCAGGCATAATTCTCGCACACGAAAGCGACGGCGTTCCTCTCCTGCGTTGTCTTAGCCTTAAGTAACGGCACAAGGTTGCTGGTTTGCTCATAATCTGCGTCGGACATGACGACAACTTTGTTCGGCAGATAATTGCACCAGACTTCTTGTACCAGCGAATGCATTTCTTCCGAATCGGGATCGCCGAGTAACACAATCTCTTTCGGTGCGGAGAGGTAAAAATCAAGCGCACCGAGCGTCAAGCCAAAGGCGGAGGGGTAACGTGCGAGCGCGTCGCAGACGAGACGGAAGATGGTGGTTGATTGGCGGCGATACGTTTCGTTTTCGGTGAGGAGGGAAAGACGAAGAAGCAATTCCGCAGCCACAGAATTGCCCGAAGGAATTGCATTGTCGAAAAAATCCTTGTGGCGGACGATCAATTTTTCACCGCTCCTGCCAGTGTAGAAGAAACCGCCTTCCTCTGTATCCCAGAATTCATCAATCATCTTCTCAGTCAAAGACACAGACTCTTCCAGCCATCTCAGCTTGCCGGTCGTTTCAAAGAGAGTTATCAAGCCTGAGATAACAAATGAATAATCGTCGAGATAACCGTGAAGCCTGGCTTGTCCGTTCTTATAGACGTGCAACAGCAGCCCGTCACGCATCAAGTGATCAAATATAAATTGCGCGTTTCGTTCCGCGATGTTCTTGTAATCATCTCTGTCAAGAATGGCCGCCGCTTCAGCGAAACTCGTTAACATCAGGCCGTTCCATGCCGTCAGTATTTTCTCGTCGCGCGCCGGTTTAATGCGCGACTCTCTCAACTCGAAAAGTTTATCCCGCCCGCTCTCAACTACTTCATTCAAACGCGCGACGGAAATATTCAACTCGCTTGCGACGATTTCAGCATCACGCGGGATGTTGAGAATGTTCTGCTCCTCGAAGTTGCCGCCCTCGGTGACATCAAAGTACGCGCAAAAAATATTCCCTGCATCCGCGCCCAGAATCTTAATAACTTCGTCCCTGCTCCAGACGAAAAACTTTCCCTCGACGCCTTCAGAGTCCGCGTCCTGTGTCGAATAAAATCCGCCGCTCTCATCGGTCATTTCACGGACTACATAATCAAGCGTCTCTTCCACAATGCGTCGGAAGAATGCATCACCCGTCACCTGATAAACGTGCAAGTAAAGACGAGACAGAAGTGCGTTGTCATAAAGCATCTTCTCGAAATGTGGAACGAGCCAGCGCGCGTCAGTCGAGTAACGATGGAAGCCGCCTCCAAGTTGCTCGTAAATTCCGCCCTCCGCCATCTTCCGACAAGTGTGCTTCACCATCTCCAAGGCGGCGTTATCACTTGTTCTGTGATAAGTGCGAAGCAGAAATTCAAGGCTCATGGAAGCCGGAAATTTTGGGGCCGCGCCAAAGCCGCCGTTGACGGAATCATGGCTGCGCTGGATTTTATCGGCGGCATCGTCGAGCAGTTGACTCGACAAATTATGCGCGGACTCTTGCGCGACTGATGAGCGTTTAAGTTCCGTGAGTATCTGCTGCGCGGATTCGGCGACCTGTGCGGGCTGCGTTTGATAGGCGTCGGCAATCGAGAGCAGCACGCGCTTGAAGCCGGGCATCTGGTAACGATCTTGAGGCGGAAAGTATGTGCCCCCGTAAAAGGGCACGAGGTCGGGCGTCAAGAAGACTGTGAGCGGCCAGCCGCCATGTCCGGTTATCATCTGCACAGCGTTCATGTAAATTTGATCGAGGTCTGGACGCTCCTCTCGATCCACCTTGATGTTCACGAAGCGCTCATTCATCAAACGCGCCGTCTCTTCATTTTCAAACGACTCGCGCTCCATGACGTGACACCAATGACACGCGCTGTAACCGATGCTCAAGAGTACGGGTAAGTTTTCACGACGCGCGCGCTCCAAAGCCTCTTCGCCCCACGGATACCAGTCCACTGGGTTGTGCGCGTGCTGCAAAAGATAAGGACTTAACTCATCAATTAGACGATTGGTATGCGGGTGTTGGGACATTTAACTGATCCTCGTTGTGTTGCTGTGTTGTTTGTTGAAGAGATTATGTCTTGCTCTTATGGATTCAGCAAACGCGCCTCTAGCAGCCAATTTTGAGCGCTTCATTTTGCTATTTGTTGACTCTACGGATAAACTGAATGGCGATTCATTTTTGACAGACCGCATAATTCATGGTGAACACTTGAAGTGTTCAGGAAAGATTCGGCTGATGTGTGAGACCCGAACATCGGATAGTGAGGAGTGCAAACATGCAACGTGAAAGTATCGAGATGGATGTTTTATTCGTCGGCGCTGGCCCCGCGAACCTGAGCGGCGCGTTTCACTTATCGAGGCTCATCAAGCAGCACGACGAAGCCATCGCGAAAGGCGAGCGCGCAGGGAAGTCGCTCGGAGAAGTCCAAATCGCCATTATCGAAAAGGGTGCGACGGTCGGGTCACACATTCTCTCCGGCGCGGTGATGGACCCGAAGGCGTTGGCCGAGTTGATGCCGGATTTTATCGAGCAGGGTGCGCCGCTCGAATCGCCGGTCAAGGAAGACAACTTTCTCTATCTGACAAAAACGCACGCCATCAGTTCGCCGCTCACGCCGCCGCCGCTCAAGAATCACGGTTACTACATCGTCTCTCTGAACAAACTGACGGCGTGGCTCGGCGAGAAGTGCGAGGAAGTCGGCGTCAACATTTTCCCGGAATTTCCCGGCGCGGAAATGTTGTATGACGAGCGCGACCGTATTGTCGGCGTGCGAACGGGCGATAAGGGGGTGAGCCGTGAAGGCAAGCGCAAGCCGAATTTTGAGCCGGGCGTGGACATTCTCGCCAAAGTCACCGTGCTCGGCGAAGGGCCTCGCGGGTCTTTGACCAAACAACTCGCGCAACGCCTGAACTTGAACGATGGACGCGAGCCGCAGGTCTATAGTCTGGGCATCAAGGAACTCTGGGAATTGCCGGACGACCGTTATCCTGCCGGGCGCGTGACGCACACGCTGGGGTTTCCGTCGGACGGCCACACCTACGGCGGCGGGTGGATTTATGGAATGCAGAATCGCATTTTGAATATCGGTTACGTGACCGGACTCGATTACCGCGACCCGCTGCTCGACCCGCACGCGGAGTTTCAGAGTTACAAGACGCATCCGTTCATCAGCAAGCTGCTCGAAGGCGGCAAGATGATTCGCTATGGTGCGAAGACGATTGCGGCGGGCGGCTTTTTTGCGATCCCGCAGATGTACGCGGACGGCGTGTTGCTCGTCGGCGACAGCGCGGGCTTCCTCAATTCGCAGAGGCTCAAAGGCATCCACACAGCCATCAAAAGCGGGATGCTCGCCGCCGAAGCGATTTTCGAGGCTCTGCTTGCGGAAGATTATTCCGCCAATCAGCTCAAGCAATATTCGCGGCTCGTGCGTGCGAGTTGGATTATGAAAGAGTTGAAGAGCGTGAGAAATTTTCACGCCGGCTTCAAGCACGGTCGTTGGCTCGGCATCGCCAACGCGGGCTTGCAGTTCATCACGCGCGGTCGCTCGTGGGGATTATTCGACCGCACGACGAACGAGCCGGGACACGCAGTTTTGAAGAAGCTCTCAAACTTCGGTTATCACGGCGACGATCTTGAGCAGCGTTATCCGAAACTGCGTTTTGATAATAAGCTGACGTTCAATAAAGTGACGGATGTGTATCACGCCGCCGTCTCGCACGATGAAGACCAGCCGACGCATTTGCACGTCCTCGACACGGAGATTTGCGCGACGCGCTGTGTCGAAGAGTACGGCAATCCGTGCCAGCGTTTCTGCCCGGCTGCCGTCTATGAGATGGTGAAGGATGGAGACGAAGGGAAGAGTAAATTACAAATTAACTTCTCGAACTGCGTCCATTGTAAGACGTGCGACATCATGGACCCTTACCAGATTATCAACTGGGTCACGCCGGAAGGCGGCGGCGGGCCGGATTACAAAGGGCTGTAAGCGTAAACGCTGCTTCTCAAAATGAAACTTGCCGCCGCCGCGCATCACGAAATCGAAAATTTTCTGCGTCAGCATTTTGCTGAGACCGGGCTACAGTTGCCTCCGGTCAGAATTCACACGGGGTGGTTCGCGCGTCTTTTGATGAAAGCGATCAAGATGGGCGCGATTACATTTGGCCGGGACATTTTCGTTGCGCGTAAATTTGTCGCTCGTGATGCGGAAGGCAAAATAGTTGTGCCCGCGTGGCTGCTCGCGCACGAGACAACACACGTCCTGCAATACGAAAGAGACGGATACCTCAAGTTCTTTTATAAGTATCTTCGCGGCTACTGGCGCGCGCTGAAGGACGGCGGCGAGTGGAATGCGGCGGGAAGGATGAACGCTTATCTTGCGATAGCCGAAGAGAGTGCCGCACGCGAAGTTGAGCACGCTTACAGGAACAGGCAATAACAGCTTTCCGTAACTTATTCGCGCTCGGTAATCTTGAAATTTACACGCCCGCGCTGAACTTCTTCAAGCGCGACGCGCGTCGGCTTGTGCCTCTGCATATCCATCTCGACGCGCGGGCGAGCGCCCTTTTGAAGCTGCTTGCTTCTCTGCGCGGCCACAATAATCATGCGGTACTTTGAATCCAACTCCGGCGGATTAAATTCCTCTAACTCACCCTGCACATCGGTCGTCACGGTCTCAATTTCTTTAGCCATCAGTTTCAATCACGCGGCACAAATAATGCCGGCCTCCATTCTTAAAATTTAAGTTCGATTGATTCCAACTAAACAAGCCAACGATTATTCGGCAATCGAAGGATCGGGAAAACTTTCGACCACGCGCCGCGCCCACCATTCCTGACGCGCGCGTCTTGCTCTCTCAGCATACACTATTGAAGCCAATTGCGCCGCCGCGCGCTCCACCTCATCGTTGAGCACGACATAATCAAACTCTGTGTAGTGCTCCACCTCGCCCCGCGCGTTTCGTAAACGAAGCATTAACGCATCCTGACGCTCGGTCATGCGCGTCGTCAAACGCTCGCGCAAAATCTCGTAAGATGGCGGGAGGATAAAGATGCTGACCACAGAAGACATCGCGGCACGCACAGACTTCGCGCCCTGCACGTCAATTTCCAGAATGATGTCCCGCCCGCCGGCTAATTCACGTTCGACGACATGCCGCGCCGTCCCGTAAAAATTTCCATGCACAACCGCCCACTCAAGGAAGCCGTTGTTTTCACGTATGCGCTCGAACTCGGCGACGGAGACGAAATGATAGTCAACGCCGTTGGTTTCGGATTTGCGCGGGCGTCGCGTCGTCCACGAAATCGAATAGCTGAGATTGGGGACAGTCGCCAGCAACTTTTTTATCAAAGTCCCTTTGCCGCCGCCGGAGGGGGAACTGATGACGAAGAGCGAGCCATGAGAGCCGATGACGACATCATCAGCCGGCTTCATCTCCGCACCATTGATGGGCGATTCACTCAACGTTCTGTACCTGCTCGCGAAGTTTTTCTATCGCCGCCTTGATCGCAATCGCGGATTCTTTAATCGCGATGTCGGTGGATTTCGAGAGCACTGTGTTGGCTTCGCGGTTGAGTTCCTGTGAAAGAAAATCGAGCCGCTTGCCGATCTCGCCGCTCTCATCAAGCGTTTCGCGATACTGCGAGATGTGGCTGCGAAGGCGCGTGATTTCCTCCGTGATGTCGCTGCGGTCGGCGAGATACGCCACTTCCTGCGCCAGACGCCCCTGATCAAGCTCGATAATTTCCAACCCGTCGCGCGCCAGCATTTTGCTGATTCTTTGATAGACGCGCGCGCGATAAGCTTCCACCTCTCCGCCCGCCAACGCTTCGATGATGGGAACATGCCGTTCAATCTCGTCGAGGCGCGAATGCATCTCCGCCGCCAATGCCGCTCCTTCGCGCGCGCGCATCGCTTCCAACTCGTCGAGCGCCTGCCCGACTGCTTGTTCCATGCCGCGCAACATCTCTTCGCTGACGCCGCTTCGCGATGGCTGCATCGCTCCGGGCAGACGCGCCAGCACGTTGATGTCCGGCTCGCCAGACAGCCCGAACTCTTGTTGCATCTCGCGTATCGCTTGCAGGAAACCGGCGATGAGCGGGCGATTCAACTCATACAAAACCTCCGCCGTGCGATCAAGCGTGACGTTCACGTCAACGCGCCCGCGCGAGAGACGCTCGCTGATGCGCGCGCGCACGAGAGCCTCCACGTTTGAAAGCTCGGAGGTCGTGCGTAGATGAACGTCGAGAAAGCGATTGTTGACGGTCTTGAGGTCAACGGCGACGTTAAAGTCCGCGCCCGTCGCCACGCCCCGTCCGAAGCCGGTCATGGATTTCATAGCATAGTGAACGGTGGGCAGTGGGCAGTGGGCAGTGACGCTCGATTGCAGCATCACTGAAACGAAATTCACTGGCCGCTAATCACGGGTTCAGCTTCCTCCTCTTCATCGGCGAATTGTAATTCGTATAATCTTTGGTATGCGCCGCCCTGTCTGAGCAACTCGGCGTGCCTGCCGCTTTCGATAATGCGCCCGCGCTCGATAACGACGATTTGATCGGCGCGTCGAACTGTCGAGAGACGATGCGCGATGACGATTGTCGTGCGGCCTTGCGTCAAATTGTTGAGAGCTTTCTGCACGAGCCGCTCGGATTCGGCATCGAGCGCGGATGTCGCTTCATCGAGCACAAGCACGGAGGCGCGCGCCAGCACCGCACGCGCGATGGCGAGCCGCTGGCGTTGGCCGCCGGAGAGGAAGATGCCGCGCTCGCCGACAATCGTGTCGTAACCCGCCGGCAACTCCTTGATAAAGTCGTGGGCGAAGGCCACGCGCGCCGCTTCTTCAATTTCAGCCTCGCTCGCTTCGGGTCGGCTGTATGAAATGTTGTAGCGAACCGTGTCGTTGAAAAGCACGGTCTCCTGCGTGACGAGCGCGATGTTGCGACGCAGCGACTGGACGCGCGCGTCGCGCAGGTCAACGCCGTCCCACAAGACCGCGCCGCCCGACGGGTCGTGAAAACGCGGAATCAGTTTCGTCAGAGTTGATTTGCCGCCGCCCGATTCGCCGACGAGCGCGACCATCTGCCCGGCAGGAATTTTCAGCGTGATGTCACGAAGAATGCTCCGCTCGTCGTTGCCGTAACTGAATTGGACGTGCCGCAGTTCGATGCTTTCGCACAGAGGTTTGAGCGTGACGGCATCCGGTTTCTCGTGCATCTCCGCGTGCTCGTCCAACACTTCCCAGACGTGGCGCGCGGCGGCGAGCGCCTGCTCCATCCCGTTGTGGAGGCGCGAGAGTTTCCGCATCGGGTCGTAACTTGAGAACATGAAGAAGAGGAACGTGACGAACTGTGCGGCGTTCAGGTGGCCTGAGATAATTTCGCGTTGCGCGAAGAAGAGCAAGATGGCGACGGCGATCACGCCGATCATTTCAATAGTCGGCGGAGCCGCGCCGTTAATCTTCGCCGTGCGTAAATTGGCGCGTTTGATTTGCTGCGCGACACGAGAAAAACGCCCGCGCTCGCGCTCTTCCGCGACGTAGGCTTTGACGATGGTTTGATTCGCGAGAGCCTCCTGCGCGGTGTCAACGAGACTCTGGCTGCCCTCGAAAGACTCGCGCGCGAGATTGCGGAGAGACCGACCGAAGCGCGCCGTCAGGAAACCGATGACGGGCGCGATGAGCAGCGAGCCGAGCGTCAGACGCCACGAATAGTAAAACGACGCCGCGAGAAAAAAGACGAGAGTGAAACTTTCACGCAGCATGTCGCGCACGGTCTGCGAGACAGCCACTTCGATGGAGGCCGCCGCCCCGACGAGACGCGAGACGAGATAGTTCGTGCGATGCCGCTCGAAAAAATCCGCCGACTGCGCGTGGAGATGACCGTACATGTCTTCGCGCAGTTTGACGACGGCCTCTTGCCCGACGCGCGCCATCAGATAAGTGGAAAAATATTCAGCGATGCCTTTGACGATGGTGAAGATGATGAGCAGCAGCGCGATGGTGCGCCACGCGGCGAAGCCGGAATCGGGGATGAAGCGTTGCAGGCCGTAGAGCGTCGGCGTGCGTTGCGTCTCGGTTCCGCCCTGCCGCAGAGCCTGATCGAAGATGGGGACGATGAGCGCGCCGGTCGCGCTCTGCAACAGTCCGCCGACGACCATCGCGAAGGTGGCGAGCGTGAATTTTCCCCAGTGTGGTTTGAGATAGACTAAAAGTCGTCGTAAATCACGCATCGCCGATTGCTTTGAAAGTGAACGCCTGACTGTGTGGGGAAGGATTCGACGCCGCGCGCCGCAAGCCGAAACTATACGGAGCAAAAGCTTTTGCCGTCAAGACACAGCGGCGTGTATCATGTCGCTGGATAAAATTTCCCGCCGCGTGCGACGCGCTTTGGTGCCCGATGCGCTATAGTCTGGCGTGACGCTCGATCCTGAAAATTGTGAGCCTGTAATTCTTCGAGGCTGTAAAAAAAAGAGTGAACCCAAGACTGCTGATTGTTGATGACGATTTGAGTATGCGCCTCTTGCTGGCTGAGTATTTTCGCCGGCTCAAGTTCGAGGTGGTGGAAAAAGAAAGCGCCGAAGAAGGTCTCGAACCTGCGCTCTCCGGGCAGTTCGAGTGCTTTATTTTTGATGTCACGATGTCCGGCATGTCCGGTCTCGAATTGCTCAAGCGCGTGCGAGAGCGCGGTATCAAAACGCCCACGCTTTTTTTGACGGCACACGACGCGGTGGACGACAAGGTCGCAGGCTTCGAGGCCGGCGCGGACGACTATCTCGCGAAACCTTTCAGCCCGCGCGAGCTGGAAATGCGCGTTCAAGCTCTGCTCAGACGCGCCGGAAGTTTGCCGCCGGACGAAGACGAAAAAAACTCCGACCGTTATACGATTGGCGAATTGGTGATAGACAAACGCCGCCATGAAGTAACCATCAATGGTCAGCGTGTTGAATTGACGCCGCTCGAATTTCACATTCTCGAACGGCTGGCGAGCGATCCCGGTCGCGCGTGGTCGCGCAATGATTTACTCGATGAAGTTTGGAGCACTGAATACGAAGGATACCAGCGCAACGTTGACCCGCACATCAATCGCCTGCGCCGCAAAATCGAAACTGACCCCAAGAACCCGCACTACGTCCTGACCGTGCGTGGCGTCGGGTATAAAATTAACGAGGCCCCATGATGTCCAGATTTTTCCTTGCCGTGAAGAAACTCACGATGCTTGCGTCTGTTCTCGCAGTCTTTTCCTGCGCGCTTCCTGCCAGCGCGCAAAAGCCTAACGCTCAACCGCCGCCGGCAAAACGAAAGCCGCCGCAAACGCCAAATGCCGCAACGCTGATCCGCTGGTCGGGCAGGCCGGGCGTCGAGCGGTATCGTTTACAGTTGGCGAGCGATGAAGGCTTCAACGACATCGTGTTTGACCGCGCCGTGACGGGACGGCAACTCGTCGTCAGCGAATTGCCGCCGGGAAAATATTTCTGGCGTGTCGCGCCCGCCGTCGGCGAGACGGGTTCATACACGAAGCCCGTTCCGGTGGAAATAAATTCGTCCGGGACTGAAAAGGACGTGGCGGTTGCGGACGTGATCGCGCCGTCCGACACCGCCGGATGGCGGACGGCGACGGGCGAAGTGCCGCGTCTTGTGGCGGCGCATTTACGCTCCAATGAGGTTGTTGACATCGTGGCCGTCAATCGTGACGGACTCATTTTTGCGATTGATGGAACGAGCGGGATTGCGCTCTGGACGGCGCGTTTTCGTCCCGAAGCAAAACGCGGGGAAGAGATTGGAAGCGGGAGCAAGAGCGCGCCTTTCATTCCGCTTGTCGTGACGAGCGGGACAGGCGAGACGACCATCGTGGTGGCATATGACGGCGGCATACGCGCTCTGCATGGTGTAAGTGGAAAAGAAATCTGGCGCGCGAAACTCGATGGCGCGGCGGCGAGCGGCGTCGCCGCGGACATCAAGGGCGACGGCGCGACGCAGCTTGGCATCGTCACGGACAACACGCAAAAATTTTATGTGCTCGACGGAAAAACCGGCGCGGTCATCTCGGATCAAAAGCTCGATGCTGATGCCATCGGCTCGCCGTTCCCGCTCACGTCTGGGGAGACACGCGGATTCGCTCTGACGCTGAAGAATAATAAGATTCAACTTCGCGGACTTGATGGAAATGTGATTCGTGAGACGAAAGAATCCGCTAACATCACCACTGCGCCGCTGGTCGTGCAGGCGAGCGGGATGCAGCTTTTGATCGTCGGCGTGGAAGGCGGCTTGGAGGCGATCACCGTCTCCGAACTGAAAACGCTCGGACGCATCGCCGCCGACAATGACATGGTGCGCGGGACTTTGACTGCGGCTGATCTCGACGGCGACGGAGCGACGGAAATCGTCATGGTTACCAAACGCGGGCGTGTCGCGCTAGTGAGCACGTTGGACGGAACTGTGAAGTGGTATTCGGAAGGCGCGCTTGATGCCGACTCCGCAGCCTTCGCGGACTTGAACGGCGATGGCATCCTCGATGTGATCGTGCCGGGCGGCGCGTCTTTCGCTTACGGCTTTTCCGGGCGCGACGGTCATTTAATCTGGAAGGTCGAGGAAGACACGGGGCGGCGTCAGGCGATTGTTGCGACGAACTCGCTGGCGCGGGCGATGGTAGTGGCGGCGACGGCAAACGGCGCGGGCATGGTGGTCGGGAGTGACCCGTCGCGTGTCGGACTGCGCGCGATAGAATTGCCGAAAGGCTCGGTCAAAGCCGGCGGTCAATAAGAGGGCGAGAAGACAAATTCTATGTATGTCTGGATACTGGCCGCCGTGCTCTTTACCATCTGGCTCGCGGGAAAATTTGTCTTCGGCAAAGAGGGTTTTATCCACATCCTCTTGCTCTGCGCGGTGGCCGTCGCCTTCGTGCAGTTGATCGCCGAGCTACGCGCCGCGGGACACAAGTGAGTTTGTCGTTAACACTTCACAGGCAAGAGAAGAAGGGGAAACTCTTCACTTTTGCCTTTTTCTTTCTTCACGGCTTGCTCGAACTGCGGCAACAGCCTGCGCGCAGGGCGCATCAATCAATGGCGGCGTGTGAAAAGTTCTTGGCGATGCAGGTCAAGCCACGGTTGCCAGATAAGCTTACGCTTGTAAGGAGTAAAGTCACGATGAAATACCTACGCTCTCCTTTCCATCTCTGTCTCTCATTTCTAATTTGCTGTTTGATGTCGGGCGGCACGCTTGCCGTTCTCGCGCAGAGCGACTTGAAGAGAGAGACGGTCGCCGTCACGTATCCGCTCGACCAGTCCGTCACGCTCAATTTTCGCGGCACGACGAGACTGCCCAGACTGTCGGGCGAGGCGAAGGTCAAGCGTTCAGGACGGCGCAACACTCGCGTCGAAATGGAGATTAAGAATTTGCCGCGCGCCTTTGAACTGGGCGGCGTCTATACGACGTTCGTGCTGTGGGCCATTTCGCCCGAAGGCCATGCGGATAATCTCGGCGAGATTAAGCGTGGCGGCAGCTTCATCGTGAACACGAAAATTGATGTCACGACGACGCTGCAAACGTTCGCGCTCATCGTCACTGCCGAGCCGCACTTTCTCGTCACCACTCCGAGCCGGATGGTCGTGCTGGAAAATCTTCCGCCGCGCAATCCGGGCGACGCAGAGGTGGCGACTGTCGCCGTCAAGTATCTCGGCAACTCAAGCGATTATTTCAACGACTCGCGCGTCCCCGACATGGCCGATAGAGATTACGCGCGGACGCCGACCTCGCTCCTGGGCGCGCGTCAGGCGGTCAATCTCGCGCGCTACGCGGGGGCAGAGCGCGACGCCGAGAATGAGTTGAAGGCTGCGACTGAGCAATTGGACAAAGCCGAGAATGCGTGGCGTTTGAATGGAGTCGAAGCGGAAGTTGACTCTGCGGCGCGGACGGCCACGAGCCTCGCCGTCAAAGCCGAAGAGTCGGCGCAGGAGCGTGCCGCCGCGCGCAAGCGTCGTGACGAGACGGCGCGACGCGACGCGGCTGTCCGCGAGGCCGAGAACAGCGCGGCTACCGCCACACAGCAGATACAGGAGATGCGCGAGCGTCTGAGAAATGAAGAACACGCGCGCGAGTTGGCCGAGCGCGACGCGGCGAACTCTAACCAGCAGTTGCGCGACTTGCGAAATGAGGTCGCCAGCCTGCGCGATGAATTACAGGCCGCGCGTGCCGCATCAGAGGATGCCAAAGTTCAACTGGCGCGCATCGAAGGTGAGAGAAGCGCGGAGCAAGCACGCCTCGCTGCCGAACAGACGCGCGCCGCAGATGAGCAGAGAGTCGCACGCCTGCGTGAAGCCGCGAGCGCGCTACGGCTTTCGCTGGCGCGCTTTGGAACGGTGAAAGAGACCGCGCGCGGGTTAGTGTTGATACTGCCCGACTCTGTGTGGAATGGCGCGCGCGCTGCTGATCTGACGCCGAAGGCCGCCGCGACGACGATTGACCCGCTCGCCGCGTTGCTCTCGAATAACCCGGACTTCAACGTCATCATCGAAGCATACGCGGACAGTCGCGGCGAAGAAGCGTCGCTGCAAAAGTTGACGCAGGATCGCGCCGAAGCTCTCGCCGGGCGGCTCGTCTCCGCAGGTTTGGACGGCACGCGCATACAGGCCAACGGGATGGGCGCGTCGAACCCCTTAGGCGCAAACACGACGCCCGCCGGGCGGCTTCGCAACCGGCGCATCGAAGTGACGCTCGTGCCATCAACTTCAAGCGCGACGACGACGGCGCAGGGCAATCGTCAGGATTAAAAAAACGAATCTCATCGTTGACCGTTGAGTCAACAATTGCAGGCGGACAGGTGATAAGATAAGCGCGTTTGCTTATCACCTGTCCGCTTTTTATTGTTATGACGCTGCTCGAAGTCATCCAACTCATCGGTTACAGCATGGCCGCGACCCTGCATTTTTGGATCGGCGGATTGCTCTTCAAGCGCAGGCATCTGGTCGGCGACATCGAGCGCGTGCTGATGGTGCTGGCGCTCGCGATGGGCGTGTGGCATGGCGCGAATCTGATCGTCGCGGCTTATTCGATGCTCGGCATCGTGAACGATGGATGGCTGACATTTCTCCGTTTCGTTGATTCCTGCGCCGTCATCAGCATTACGTTTTCCTACTCGCTCCTGCTTCACGTACATCTGTACCTTTGGGCTGACGCGCGCAACAGACCGCTTAACAAAACTGAGCGCGTGCGCGTCTATCTCTCGTACATCCCGACCGTCTTTCTCATCTACGCGGTTCCGAAAATGTGGAAGGGCGTATATGCGCCGATGTTCGTCAAGTTGTCGAAACTCCTCCTTCCATTCGCGTTGTGGGCGACATACGTGCTGTGCCTCGTCGCCATCACCGATCTCTTCATCGCTCATCTCAACCGGTCTGCGAGCGAGCGACGTTTATTGAGGACGCTCGCGGCATCCTTCATCTGCATCGCCGCCATGATCTTCGGGGTTTACGCCGCCGGCATCGGCGAGGGCGCGGATGCCGGACTCTATCTGAAAACCTTCGCCAATCTCGGCTCGCTCTTGCCCACCGCTCTGCTCGCGTATCACATCTACCGTTATCGTTATCTCGAACTGATCATCAAAGAAAGTCTGATCGCCGCCTCGTTCGCCGCCGTCGTGCTGGTCGTCTATCTCTACGGCATACGTCAACTCGGCGAAATGTTGACGGCGCGTTACGGTTTGCGGATGGGCGTCGTCGAATCCATCTTGATTCTCATGCTCGCGCTCACGGCGGCCCCCTTGCGTCACTGGCTTGATAATAGATTTCGTCTCTTCTTCGAGCGTGAGACGGCGATTTACAGAGACGTGGTGGCGCGTATCGGCGCGCAGGCGGGCAAGTACAGGCAACTGCCGGAGCTTCTGCATTTCGTGGAAGAGCGAACCGCCGCCGGACTCGGCTTGCGTCGCGTGCGCGTGATTGAATTAAGCGGAAAAATACCCGCGTCCGATAATGCCGGAGGTCTGGGCGAGCAAAATACAACAAACGGTAAGCAGATGAAAGTGAGCGACGCATCAGTCGTTGAAGAGCGCAGTGTGGGTGCTCCGGCAAATATAAGAAGAGATAGTGGGCCGTCGAGCGATGACGCTGAGGCTTGGGAACTTTTCAAACATGCGCGACGGACAGATGGCGCGACTTTGGAGGGCGATGAAAATTTGCGACGGCTTGGTTACGAACTGGCTTTGCCTTTGAATCGAGAGAAACATACTGTCGGTTGGATGTTGATTGACGCCGCGCCGGACGCGCTGACTTATGACGTGCGCTCGATGTTGGAAATACTCGCGGGGCAAGTCGCGATAGCCATCGAAGATTGTCGTCTGGTAGAAGAAAACGTGCGGCTTGAGCGTCAGGTCGCGCATGGCGAGCGTCTCGCCGCATTGGGGCAAATGGCGGCGACTGTGGCGCACGAGATCAAGAATCCGCTTTCAGCCATCAAGTCAATCGCGCAGGTCATGCGCGAAGATGCCGCGCTGAAAAATGTCTATGAACGCGATCTCTCTTTAATTATCAGCGAGACAGATCGTCTGGGACGCAGCGTCTCGCAGATGCTCAACTTCGCGCGCATCACGCCGCACGAGGAAACGTCGCAGCAAGCCGACGAGCTTGTGCTTTCAATCATTCATCTCTTCAGCAGCGAGGCGGAGAAGCGTGGAGTGAGAATTGGACACAGTTTTGATTTCTCGAACGCTCAACTTGATGGAGCCTGTGCGACTGCCTTACGCGATGCGCTCTCGAATCTCATCCTTAATGCGTTGCAGGCGACACAGGCCGGAGGAAGTGTTCTCATCAAAGGGAGTGTCGAGAACGAGAAACTTTACCTTCTGGTGCAGGATGAAGGGCAGGGCATTGCCAGAGATGACAGACAACGCATCTGGGAACCGTTCTTCACTACGAAGCAGCGCGGGACAGGCTTGGGGCTGGCTATCGTTCGTAAACGAATCGAAGAAGTCGGCGGCGTGGCGCGTCTCGTGGATTCGGTCAATGGAACCGGCGCGCGTTTTGAATTGGTCGTGCCTCTCGGCGGTTAGAGGCTTCTATAGCAGTTGCAATGGCATGTGACCTCTGGCGCAGGGACTGACAATCAGTACCGCGAGCGATAGCGAGCGGGTCATCCTAAGTGAGCAGACCCGCTCGCTATCGCTCGCGGTACTGACGGAGTTCACACCCGCTTGCAACCCGCTATAAATACTCGCAGTCTTAAAAGACTGTAGTTGACGAGGAATGATTGATGGCTATTAAAGAAACGAAAGGTAAAGCGTCTCTGCTCATCGTGGATGATGAGGAGGCAGCGCGTTACGGGATGAGCCGCGCGTTGAGCAGCTTCAACTATGAAATCACGGAGGCGGGAAGCGTCGCGGAGGCGCGCACGATTCTCAAGGCAGCACAGACGGACTTGATTCTGCTCGACGTGAATTTGCCGGGCGAGAGCGGTCTGGATTTTCTGCGCGAGTTGTCGAAGCACGGCGAACAGTCGCCGCTCGTCGTGATGATTACCGCTTACGGCTCAGAGCGCATGGCGGTCGAAGTCATCAAGGCCGGCGCGCATGATTATCTCTCCAAGCCATTTGAAGTTGATGAGTTGCGTTTGGTCGTCAAGAATTCTCTGGAGACGATCCGCCTGCGCCGTGAGAATCAGACGCTCCGGCGTCAGGTCGAGCTTGAGACGGCCAGACGCGGCCCGCTCATCGGGGAATCCGAAGCCATCAAAAATGTGCGCGCGTTGATTGAGAAAGTGGCTGAGACGAATGCGACCGTGCTCGTGCGCGGCGAGTCGGGGACGGGAAAAGAGCTTGTCGCGCGTGAGTTGCACGAGCGACACGCGACGCGAAGTCGAGGCGCATTCGTGGCGGTCAACTGCGCCGCGCTGCCGTCCGAGTTAATCGAGTCGGAACTATTCGGCCACGAGAAAGGTGCATTCACGGGCGCGACAACTCGGCGTCAAGGGAAATTTGAACAGGCTGACGGCGGGACGCTGTTTCTCGACGAGATCGGAGATATGAGCGCGAACGTGCAGGCCAAGCTGCTCCGCGCGCTGGAAGAGCGGCGCATCGAAAGGCTCGGCGGGTCGGACTCAATTCCAGTTGACGTGCGAATCGTGAGCGCGACACATCGTCATCTCGAACAGGAAATCGAGGCGGGGAATTTCCGCGCAGACCTTTTTTATCGCTTGCAGGTCGTGACCATCCTCGTCGCGCCGCTGCGCGAGAGACGCGAAGACATCCCGCTGCTGGCCGAAAATTTTGCGCGGCAGGCAGCGGAGCGTTACGGGCTTCCCGCACGCAGCCTCAACGCTTCGGCGTTAAGAAAACTCGTCGAGTATGCTTGGCCGGGCAATGTGCGCGAGTTAAAAAATACTATCGAGCGTGCCATGATTCTGGCGGAAGGCGAAGAGTTGACGGCGCGCGATCTGCCCGTTGAACTCGACGCGAAGCTAGGCGCGGGCGGTAGTATCGCCACCACTGAGCTTGATGCCGGAGCCGTTAATGTTCCCTACACTTCGGATTTTCGCGAAGACCGGAGAGAATTCGAGCGTCTCTACATCACACGTTGTCTTGAGGAATCAGGGGGAAACGTCACGCGCGCGGCCTCGATGTTAGGGATGCACCGGCAGTCCTTGCAGCACAAATTGCGCGAGTTGGGGCTGGCGCGTCGTTACGTCTCGGTTGGCGCGGAAGAAACAAACGATGAGACGGACGCATGAAAAATTGTGTGGCAGGCGATAAGATGTCAACACCTTTGATTGAGTCTTGCGTGAGCTTGGATGAGTTGAGAAGCATCGAGCGACACGAATCGAAAATGCGAGGTCAGGTTTTGCATAACTGACAGGTAGTGTCTAAACTCGAAGTTCTTCAACACGAATAAATTATGGAGCGCCAAATATGAAAGACAGCCTTGATGCCATCATTCGTAGTGAGCAAGCCGAGTACCTCGACAGGCTTTTGCCTGCCAGCACGGGGCTGCTTGAGGAAATGGAAAATTATGCAGCCGAACATCACGTGCCGATAGCGGATCGCGAAGTGGCAAGATTTTTAGAAATCACCGCACGCAACATTGGCGCGCGCAAAATCCTCGAAATCGGAATGGCGATTGGTTACTCCGTCATACATCTCGCCCGCGCTCTGCCTGTTGACGGCCTGCTCGTGACCATCGAGCCGAGCGATGAAATGATCAAGTTGAGCGAGAGCTACTTAACCAAAGCGGGATTGCGCGAGCGCGTCCGCGTCGAGCGTGGAGAAGCGCTCAAAGTTCTGCCCGGACTCAATGAAATGTTTGACATGGTCTTTATTGATGCGTTGAAAGTAGAGTACGGCGGCTATCTCGAACTCGCGCTGCCTCTGTTGCGCGCGGGCGGAGTGGTCGTGGTTGACAATCTGCTCTGGGGCGGGCAAGTGGCAGGCGAGATTCGCAGTCCAGATCAGGAGGCTTCGACACAGGCGTTGCGCCAATTCAATCAACGCTTCATCAATCATCCACAATTGCTGGCGGTAGTCCTCCCCGTTGGCGATGGGCTGGGTTATGCGGTCAAACTTTGATGACAGAGGCGGACGGAAGATGCTCCACATCTCAGACTTTTCAGCACGCCTAACCTGATTGATGACTTCATCAGCACCCCGCACAAGTATCAAACAAAATGTGTTGTCGCGTCCTGAGCACGAGCTTTTACTCTGTTGCGCGCACGCGAGAAAAGACGCTTCGAGGACTGTCCGAATCAAAGCTCTGCTCGCGGGGGAAATTGATTGGAACTATCTTTACAATCTGGCGAAACGCCATTCCATCCTTCAACTTTTCTACTGGCAATTAAAAGAGAGCGCGCCCGAAACAGCATCGCCCGAACATCTACGGAGATTCAAAGACAATTACCGTGACAACGCCGCGCGCAATATTTTCCTGACCGGCGAATTAGTGCGTTTGCTCAAAAATTTCGCAGCCGGCGGGATAGAAGCCGTGCCATACAAAGGCCCCGCGCTGGCGCTGGCCGCATACGGAAATCTGTCTCTACGTCGTTTCGTTGACCTCGACGTGATGGTGCGTAAATGTGACGTGGCGTGTGCCATCGAATTGCTTGAGCAGCAGGAATATCAAACACAGATTCCACTGTCGCCGTCGCAGTTATCCATGCTGCTACGCACGCAACACAATCTCCCTTTCACTCGAGAGCAAGGCCGCTTGATGGTGGAATTGCACTGGGAAGTCGCGAGCCACAATTATGCGCGCGGGCTTCAGGCCGAAGTTTTATGGGAACGCCTACAGACGTTAACAATTAACGATGTAGAAGTGTCCACGCTTTCACCCGAAGACCTGTTGTTGTCGTTATGCGTGCATGGGACGAAACATTTATGGGACCGTCTCGCATGGATTTGCGACGTGGCGGAGTTAATTAACTCGCATCCAATGCTTGACTGGGAAATCGTTTTTGGCAAAGCCAGAGAGTCAGGTTACGTGCGGATGCTCTTGTTGATGCTGAGACTGGCGAGTGATCTACTAGATGTCAAAATACCGGATGATGTCAGTGAACAAGCGTTCGCAGATCGTGATGCGGCGCGACTCGCTGAACAAGTCGCCACACGCATGTTTGAGAGTGACGCTTACAAAGCCATCGGTCTTTTCGAGAACATGCGATTCAATCTCGTTGTGAGGAAAAGTTGGGCTGAGAAAGGACGTTATCTCCAGTTGATGTTGACGCCGACGGATGGAGATTTAACCATGACCGCTTTACCAAAGTCGCTCGCATTTTTATATTATTTCCTACGCCCCTTCCGACTCCTTATCAAAGGAAGCGCGCATCATTGAGTCAAACGTCTCTGGTAATGATGATTTGATTTTGGCCGTCATTGGAAACCAGCCGTGACGGAAGTTGAAGGGGTTGTGGTTTTCAACGTGGTTTGCCTTAAATCTATAAAAAGCGTCCATCTCGGAGTAATTTATGTGACACCCGTTGACGCGATACATCATTTATGTTAGTTTCCGCTTGCCCGTATTGGAACATCTTGAGTTGGCGCTTTCCGTCGAATTGGATCGCCCGCACATTATTTGATTTCACTTATCAGGATGCTGGAAAAAGGCTCTCAAGTTGAGAGTCGTTAATAAGGGAATTGTTTTTGAATGAGGCAGTACTTGAAAATTAACGGTCGCCGCTTTTTGGTGTTGTCCGGTTTCACCTTCGCATTCATAATTTCACCCGCCATCCTGCGCGGCCAGACTCCGTCGAGTGAAGGCGCTGTGCCGGGAAGGGCGACGACACAGGCAAAAGGCGAGACCGCTAAAGATCAGCTTTCGTCAGACCCGGAAAAAGGCAAATGGAGCGTTAAGGTCAGCAAGGGCACGCCACAAACTTTTTCCGTCAAATCTAAGGAAGCGAAACTGAGTGAGATAACTGAAGAATTAAGTAGAATTCTGAAAGTTCCCGTCAAACTGAGTTCCATCATGGTCAAGCAGCGCGTGACTGTGGATTTGGCCGGAATGAATATTGAAGCTGTAATCAGGATGCTCGCTCCACATGCTTACATTGATTATGAGATAGGAGGCGGGCAGTTTCAGCCACAAATTCTCGCCATTTATTTACAGGCGCTCAATGAAAGACCGCCGTCAATAAACGAAACGGTCAAGGGTAATTCAGAAGCCATTCTCATCGAAGGTGACACGGAAGAAGGCACCGGCGATGCTGAGACGCAGAAAAAAAGAGAAGAGGCCATGCCGCTGAAGGTTTCATACGCTAAAAATCAGATTAGCGTCCGAGCAAACAAACAACCTCTGAGCGTCGTGCTTTCAAAGATTGCCAGTGAAGTCGGCATCCCGTTTGAGATGCGTTTCGACGATCCTGAACTGATTGATGTCGAGTTCAACAATTATACGTTGGATCAAGCAGTACGAAGTCTTTCACCTGCGGCACGATATTTTTATCGAACCGATTTGCAAACCTACGACATTCAGCCGCTCCGCATTGCATTACTAGCGCCGGCTACAACCAAGTCCGAAGATTAGTCACACACCTGAGGAGGCATGTCACCTTGAGCAAGCAAAACGAGAAACGCAACCCCGAGCCTTTCATCCGACCTAGCGCGCAGGAAGGTAATTCATTGCCGCAAGAAGTTGTTTCCGGCAAAAAGCCGTTCGTCGAACCGGAAGTTTCCACACCTGTGGATGTTCTTAAAGCCACTACTTTCTTCCAGGCCACAGATAGCGGTTCAACGAACTGAGTCTCTCAATCACGTTAACCTCGCTTCAGGCTTGAGCAGATTTATTTGAGCGCAAAGGTTGAATGAGGTTTCTGTCCATCTGTAGATCGGCTCATCGTTTGTGATGACGATTTTATTATCTCACCGGATGACAGAGGTTTGTCGTAACGCAAATTTAATTAGCAACAAGACACGACTTCTATGTAGAGCTAGATACTGAAAGCGCGCATTGACGAAAATGTTCGGCGCGCACAGTCTATCTCTTGAGTTCTTATGATAGTCGCGCAACAATCCATTCGACCGGCGTACCGTAATTTTTACACAGTCGCCGGTCGTTTGTTGTGTGTCGTAGCGCATGATCGCCGCTCATCCGACCTGTATGAGAAATTCTTCGCAGGGTTTTATTTTGAGCTGATGGCGGGAGATGAGATGCGAGACGCTGATGTGACACTGCGAATTCACGCGGGAGACGATATGCCTCCCATTCCGCATGGCTTGAAGTCTTTTGAGGTTGCGTCAGGCGGACTATGCTTTCAAGATGGGGCCAGATATTTTTTGCAGGAAGCAAATTCTCTGGCCTTGATTTCTAATGCGAGCGCGCCGTCCGTAGATGTGTGGATCAGCCCGGATGTCGTTTACGAATCTGCCTCCACCGCGCGTCTCGTTTTCAATACGACGATGGCGGCGTTGCGCCTCAGTCAACGTTTTGAACTCCATGGAGGGGCAGTCGTCGAACCGGAGAGCGGCGAGGGCATTTTGATTGTCGGCCCTTCCGGCAGCGGCAAATCAACTCTCACCACACAATTGGCGGCTCACGGCTGGGGCTATCTCTCCGACGATTCGCTGCTGTTGTATCGCGCAGTTGATGAAATCAGTGCGTGCGGTTTACGGCGCGTCTTCTCCGTGACCGAAAAAACCATCGCCGCAGGCATCTCGGCTAAACTTCAAAAAGTGACGACCGCGCCCGTGCCGTTCGATCCAGATAAGAGGCGGTTTATCCCGCAGGACATTTTCCCGGACGGCGCGCTTGAGATTTGTGCGCCGCGCGCGCTTTGCTTTCCTGTGATTTCACACGAGCCTCAGAGCCGCACGAGGAAGTTAAGCCAGTACGAAGCGATGGCGCAATTATTAAAAATGTCGCCGTGGTCTTGTTACGATCAACTGTCGGCGCGCGAACATCTGAAAGTTCTGGCCGGACTGTCCAGACAGGCAGCCGCTTTTGAATTATCTGCGGGCGATGATTTGTTAGGCAATACGGAACTGACCTCAACGTTTTTCTCTTCGCTACTGCGCGAACAAGGCACATGATCAACTCCGAAACAGCACGCACGCGCGATTATGGGGCGCAACGTCTCATCGTCGAGCTAACCAATATCTGCAATCTGCATTGCAGTTATTGCCTGCGTGACGAGGATGCTTTGTATCATAGCCCCGCTAATTTTTTTCAACTCGACCTGTTGCGCCGGATCGTCAGAGACGCACGCGAGACGGCTGGCATCACCCAACTCATGTTCACGGGCGGCGAGGTGACGCTTCATCCGAAGTTCAGAGAAATTATCGAACTAGCGAGCGAGGAAAACTTAAAGACCAGTTTTATTACTAACGGCTGGCACTTCGAGAGAGTCTGGCCGACCTTGCTGGCACACAGAGAGACCGTCACACACGTCGCCTTTAGTCTCGATGGCGCGACTCGCGAGGCGCACGACGGCTGGCGCGGCGACGGTTCCTTCGTGCGGCTCGTGCGCGCTTTCTCGCGCTGTATGATGAGCGATTTTCCTTTCATCATTAAGGTCGGGATTCGTAGGGATACGGTCGAGCAGCTTGAACAAATCGCGATGTTCGCGGCGCGGATGGGCGCGACCGCGTTGAACTTCGGGCACGTCCTGCCGACTTCAAGCGCGGTCGAAGACGAGACTGCGCTCACACTCGAAGAACGCGCGCGCGCAGAAGAGGAGATCGCCGCCCTCGCGAAAATCTTTAAGATGAAGATTCAAATTGAGGTTGGTTATCACAACCTCGACCCGGCGGCTCCGTGCTCGGCGTTGGAAGGCACGAGTTGCAATGTGGATTATCGCGGCAGGCTCTCTCTGTGCTGCAATCTCTCAGGGTTTCGCGGCGCGGGAGGTGAGGGTGATGTGATCGGGGATTTGAACAGGGAGAGTTTCGCAGAGGCCTATACACGGTTGCGAGAGATTGCAAGAGCGCAGACGGCCAGAAGATCGGCGACGCTTCAGGCACTTGCTGAAAGCGGCGCGGACGTTGATTTATATACCGGCTCGCCCTGTCTGTTTTGCCTTAAAACTTTCGCGAAAATCCCCTGGCGCAGCGATGCGACGCCAATGACACGCACGCTGCCGATTCTCTCCGTCGCCGGTTAGTGACAAGAGCTTGAAGCACAGTTAGCGGAACTGAAAGTTATGGATTCCCCAATGCAAGACGTTTACGAACACATTGTCTTCACAGATTTTGACGGTGGCGATGGCGTGCTGGTTGATCTCAACACGAAGAAATATTATCAGTTAAATGAGACGGCGGCGCTCGTCTGGCGTGGCCTTGAGCGAGGCCGGACCAACGAAGAGATCGTCAAAGAGTTGACCGCCGCTTATGACGTGACGCCGGAACATGCTGCGGCAAGTTTAGAAAAGTTATTGCGCGGCTTTTACTCTCATAAGTTGATTCGACGTGCAGCATGATCGCTCTTTCTGTTGATGACGAACAACGTGAAACGCGGCGATTCGTCGTGCGCTACTCGATTCTGACGCTTGCTCTCTGCCTGCCGCTCTTACTCGCCTTCGCTTTTCTCAAGAACGTGTATCCCGTCTCCGCCTCGACCATGATGATGGAAGGTGGAACGCTTGATCGCGAGCGAGTTTATTATGTTCTGCGCGGAGAAACAGTTGACGGCCAGATCGTAGAAATTGCGTCCGGCAAGCTGACCGGCGCGCTCTATGGCCGGACATGGGGCATGGTCGCGGCCACTGCGCGCAATGAAAATTTCAAGTTGCGATCAGTGCATCCAGCGAATGCCGCCATGCTCGCACTCGCGGGAGGAGTTGATAAACTTCCGCCCGGCGCGCGCATCCCGGATTTGTTGAAGGTCTGGGGCGAAATGTATAACGCTGGCATTAGCGGCAACAAAAACGCGGCGGATCGTTTGCATTTTATCCGGCTCGACGCATACCAGTGGGAAGCGAAGCGTTACGACGATTACGATAAATTTATCCAAACGTGGCGCGTAGAACTGTGACCCGCTTTGTCCCTTCAAACGCACCGGCGCTTGGCATCGTGCGCGCCATCGTGCATGGCGTCTTTCTGCTCTCCATCCTTTTTTCAGACCTCACGGCGCTCGCTCAACTGCCCGTCACAATTCTCCGTCCGACCGGAGTAATGCATCTCTTCTCGTGGGAGTTTTACGAGCGCCTGCTGACGCCGGGAGGAATGTTAACGCTCAAGTGCGCGCTGGTCGTCTCTCTGCTGATGAGCGCCTGCGGGTTTCTGACAAGATACACGACGATTACATCCGCGCTGCTGGTGATTTTTTATCAGGGATTGCTGCGGAGCTTCGGACATTTCAACCACGATGAAATGATCGGGATTTATTTTCTCGTCATCCTCGCATGTACTCCCTGTGGCGACGGCTTTGCCTTAGACAGTTTATCGCGCGCCACGCCTCGTCGCCGTCAAGAGGGCTTAATCTACGGGTATCCGATTTTACTGATGCGCGTCTTGTTGGCGTGGGTTTATTTTAGCTCGGCGCTGGTCAAACTTCGTGTCGCAGGCTTCGGATATTTTAGTCCCGACAACCTGCCGGCGCTCGCCATCTCGCACTCGCTCGATAATCTACACGACACGCATTTTCGACTCGCTTTCTGGCTGCCGGCGGTTCGGCAGTATCTCCCGCTCTGCGTCGGAGTGATCTTGATCTGGGAGTTGCTTTTCCCGCTCGCGGTCTTTTGGAAACGCGCGCGCGCGTGGATACTGCTGTTCGGCGTCGGCTTTCATTTAGCGACGCTTTTTCTGATGAACATTTTCTTTCCTGTGCAACTGGCGATGTATCTGGTCTTCATTGATTGGCCTGAAACGTATAGCAGTATCAAGAGAAATCGTTTGTTCAAACTGGCAGCGGCACGTTGGAATTTTTTCGAGCAAGGAGAGGGAAAGTCTCCGGGCAAAGATTTGGGTGAAACAGGAATTTAGCGTGGATAGCTGAAGGTGACGGCATAGTCTGGCGCGGTGGCTTCCAGCAGAGGCTGTCCGCCCAACTCCAGCCACGAATGACCGTCGAGCCAGCCGTCTTTATCTTTCCTGACGCCGAAGATGACACGCGATTCGATGCCCTCAAGCAACAGATAGCGATACAGCACGGGCGCGCGTTTCCAGCAAGTCGGCGTGAATATCCAGACATCAGTTGCCAGCAATCTATCGAGAAGACGCGCCAGTCTATGCTGCGTCGAGGTCGCATCCACACGTTTTACGCGGCGAGGTCTGGGCGTGATAATGTTCATGGCGCGTGGTAAGGGCAGGAGCCTGATGAGCAGCGTGAGCAGCAAGACGCAGCAACCCATGCGAAACATCAAAAAAGCGGATGATGGTTCGCTCACAACGAAACGAACGGCGTTCGATGACAGGCGCGCGATTCTTTGAAATGTCGAAACGAACTTACTCATCAAGTGAACAATCGCCGGTTACTAAAGACGCTGGCATCGCGTGATTAAGAGGACAGAGCAAACTTGGAAATTCTTCCCGATCAACCTGAGACGAGAGCAATGGCCGCGCGCTATGTCGCGGAAGGAAAAATCATTGCCTTTCGCACGGACACATATTACGGCCTCGGCGTGAACCCTTTCAACCGCGCGTCGCTTCGGCAGATCCGGGATTTGAAGGGCCGGGAAGACGGGAAACCGATTCTCGTCGTCATCAGTGAGAGTGAAGTGGCCGGGCGTTTCATCAAAGTCAAATCCGATTTGTTCATCGCACTGCAAGAAAATCATTGGCCGGGCGCGCTCACGCTCGTGGCGGAAGCGCAGGATGATGTTCCGGTCGAACTCACGGCGGGCACGGGCAGCATTGGCGTGCGCTTGCCGGACGATGAAGAAGTCCGTGCGCTGATTCGCGCCTGCGGCGGATGCCTGACGGCGACGAGCGCAAATCTTTCCGGCGAAGCTCCGGCGCGCACCGCGCAAGAAGTCGCAGGATATTTTCCGACGGGATTAGCGTTGATACTCGACGGCGGAGCGACGCGCACGGAACTTCCCTCGACCGTGCTGGACGTGACGGGCATGGACGCGCGCGTGATACGCGAAGGCGTCGTCACATGCGACAGTCTCCAACAAACTCTCGCACGCATCGGCTTCACCCTCACTTAAAACAAATAGCGCCTCAGAGCGAAAAATCAAAAAGCACGCGCACGATTGTTTATCAAGCGGCTATTTATCTATCGTCACGCTTCGCAGGAAACTGAAATCGTTGCTGGAGTCAACTTTGATGTTGCCGATTCCCTGACGCGAGATGACCATCACGTCAGGGTACCAGAGCGGCAGCATCGGCACGTCGCGGCTGATAATTTGTTGCGCCTGCACGTACAGAGTCTTCGCTTTTTCGCGGTCGGCGGTGGCGACGGCCTCGTCGAGGAGGCGATCAAGTTCGGGGTTTCGATAGCGGCTGCGGTTGCGAGCGTTTTTGCGTGCGGGCGTCGGAATCTCTGCGGAGTGAAACAAATCGCGCAGGAAAATCGGGTCTTGATTGCCGCCGATCCAACGCAGGGTAGTTAACTGGAACTGTCCCTCGCGGAGTTGCTGGAGCAATGTGTTCGTTTCAAACGACTCGATCTCGACGGGCACGCCGATGGCGCGCAGTGAGTTTTGGATGACGCCTGTGTATTGAGTGACGGCGGTGTTGCCGGCGGAAATCCTGAAGACGAGCGGCTTGTCGAAACGCAGGCGCGGCCCGTCGCCGTCCGGGTCGCGGAAGCCCGCTTCATCGAGCAGTTGTTTGGCGCGCGCGGGGTCATAAGCGTATTTTTGTCCCGCATCGTAAGCCCAAGTGGATTCGGGCAGAATCGAGTGCGCGATGCGCGCCTGTCCGAGTTGGAGGTCGCGCACGATTGACTCGCGGTCAACGGCGTAGGCGATGGCCTGTCGCACTTTGACATTGTCGAGCGGCGCTTGCTCGCAGTTGAAGCCGAGATAGACGATATTCGCGCCGGGGAATTGATCAACTTTGAGCTGGCCGCCCTGCGCGAGAAACTTGAAAGAGTCGGGCGTGAGATTCGACGCGCCGCTCACGAGATCAACGCGCCCGCTCTGCAACTCGGCCTGTAGAGTATTGGCGTCGAGGATGGCGCGGACGCGCAAGTCTTTGATGGCGGGCGCGCCTTGCCAGTATTTGTCGTAACCCTGCAAGTCAACAATCTGTTGCGACTCGTCGAAACGGACGAAGCGAAAAGGGCCGGAGCCGATGGGATTTTGACTTTGCGTGTCGGCGCTGCCCTGCGGGATGACGGGCACGGAGACGAGGTTGGATAACAGTTGCGTCCACGGCTTGCGTAGATGGATGACGAGCGTGCGCGGGTCTGGGGTTTCCGTGGCGGCGATGCGCGACTGGTTCGTCCCGTCAGGCGCGGTCTCTAAAAAATCTGCGGATTTTTTCTTTGTGGATGCGAGCAGAGAGTCGAGCGTATATTTTGCGTCGGCAGAAGTGAGCGGCTTTCCGTCGTGGAAGGTGATGCCGTCGTGCAGCGTGAAAGTGACAGTCTGGCCGTCGTCGCTGATTTTGTAATCTGACGCCAGATCGCCCACGTACTCGAACTTCTCGTTTTTACGAATCAGGGAGTTGAACATCAACTGTTGAAGGCGAGCGCTGGAAGCATCCGTGCCGTCGAGCGGGTCGAGCGTATCAATCTTGGCATCGAGCGCGGTGACGAAACTACCGTTATGGCTTCCGCCGCCGCGACAACCAAGCAGAGCCGCGAGGCAAATTAAGATGAAACAAAATGCTGCGATGCGCTGAGTCGGCATTAAATAACGCCTCCATAATTATAGTTGAGTTTACGATTCAACTCGGCCACTTCCATCGAAAGCTCGTTGAAGCGTTTGGCGTCGAACGGAAGCGGCGGTTGCGTCAACGATTTGAAAAATGCGATGCGACGGAGAGACGATTCGATTCGCTCCTGCGTCAGAGAGCCGTCGCGTGCGGCTGCGAGCAGAGCTTGATAACCGCGCCGGATTAAGTCCGGGCGCGCGCAGATGAGAAGCATATCCTCGCCAGCCAGAATCGCATGTAGCGCCGCTTCCTCGATCTCGTAATGCTTGGCGATGGCTCCCATCTCTAAATCATCCGTGACGACGAGACCGTCGTAATTCAATTCTTCGCGCAGCAGCCGCGTGACGATTTCATAGTTAATCGAAGCCGGGACGAGATGGCCGCCGGCGAAACCGCGCTGGATGTCTATGTTCGGAAAACCGCCGTGGCTGACCATCACGGCGCGCACCATGTTGTCCTCGCGTTGAAACAGTTCGATGTAGGGCGCGAGGTCTTTGGCAATCAGGTCGTCGTGCGTCAGATGAATAATCGGCATCATCTCGTGCGAGTCAACTTCGCCCGCGCCGATGCCGGGAAAATGTTTGGCGCAGCCCATGCAGCCCGTGCCCTGCAAGCCGCGCAGATAAACCATCGTGTAGCCGAGCACCTCGCCGGGCGAGCGTCCGAAGGAACGCGAATAGAGGCCGTTCGAGAGCAAATCGCGGTCTTCCGTCATAATGGACATGACGGGCGCGAAGTTCATGTTGATGCCGAGCAGACGCAACACCTCGCCGGTGATGCGACCCAGTGAGCGCGCGCCCGCGAGATCGCCGTGTTGACGGATGCTGCGCGCGGCGGGCATCGGCGTGCAGATGCGGCGCAGGCGGTCAACGAGTCCACCCTCCTGATCTATGCCGATGAGCGGTGCGATGGGCGCGAGCGCGCGCACGCCGTCGAGCAGGTCGCGCAACTGTTGCGTCTCGCCGACGTTGCGCCCGAAGATGATGACGCCGCCGGGATTGATCTCTTCAAGCAGCGCGCGCGAGTCCGCATCCAACTCCTTGCCGGGGAGTCCGATGTAGAGAAGCTGTCCGATCTGCTGTTCGAGTGGAAGTTTTTGCAGGGTGTCGAAATCGGTCATGGATAGATGCGAAGGAGGACAATATTTTCAACTATCAAGAGCTACGACTGCGACTCAGATTAGCATTTACGAGGCGCGAAGCCAAAAGAATAAAAGCCGCAGAACATGCCGTGACAGTTCTTTACACCAAACGCTTCTTCAAATCTAAGATTAGTTGAAGCGCCTCGGCAGCGGTGAGGTTGTCGGTTTCAAGACTCCGAAGCTCTTCAACCAAACTCTGATTCATCGAATCGAAGAGACTGAATTGCGCGGCCAACGCACGACGAGCCGCGCGCCCGGTCGCTTTGTCGAGGGCGTTCTCGTCACTCTGTGTCGGGGCGAGTGTGAGATGGCCTCTCGCCGCAATGTTGGAATGAGCCTCGATCTCATCAGCGAACACATCCAACTCGTAACGCTCAAGCCGTGCGAGAACTTCGCTCGCGCGTTCCAGCACTGAAGGCGGCAAACCAGCCAGACGAGCGACCTCGATGCCGTAAGACTTCGACGCGCGCCCGCGCTCAAGTTTGTAGAGAAAGATGACGGAGCCTTCGCGCTCGGCCACACGTATCTGATAGTTTTGCGCGCCGGGAAGCCGCTCCGCCAGTTCGGTCAATTCGTGATAGTGCGTGGCGAAGAGTGTTTTGGCGGAATGCGCGGGCGAGTTGTGCAGATGCTCCGCGACTGCCCACGCGATTGAGAGACCGTCGAAGGTTGAAGTGCCGCGCCCGATCTCGTCGAGCAGGACGAGCGAGCGCGGCGTCGCGTTGTGGAGGATGGCCGCCGTCTCCGTCATTTCAACCATGAATGTCGAGCGACCGCGCGCCAGATCGTCCGATGCGCCGACGCGCGTCCAGATGCGGTCGAGGACGGGCAGGCGCGCGCGTTCGGCGGGGACGTATGAACCCATCTGCGCGAGCAGGGCGATGAGCGCGGTCTGTCTGAGAATCGTGGACTTGCCGCCCATGTTCGGCCCTGTGATGATGAGAAAACGATCCGTCGAGTTGTTGAGATAGAGATCGTTCGGGACAAACGGCGTCTGGCTAATGGCTTCGATGACGGGATGCCGGCCAGAGACGATTTCAAGCTCGTCGCCGTCGTGAAAGATGGGGCGACAGTAACGACGCCGGACGGCGACTTCCGCCAGCGACGCGAGCACGTCGAGCATCGCGAGCGAGCGCGCAGTGGCCTGCAATCTCTTCGTCTCGTGCGCGACTGCCGCGCGTATCTCGCCGAACAGTCTGGTTTCAATTTCGAGGATGTGGCCTTCCGCGCCGAGCACTTTCTGTTCCCACTCTTTTAATTCCGGCGTCGTATAACGCTCCGCGTTGGCGAGCGTCTGCCTGCGCTCGTAGTCGGCGGGGACGCGCACGGCGTTGGCCTTCGTGACTTCGATGAAATAACCGAAGACATTATTAAAGCGCACGCGCAGAGTGGAGATGCCGGAGCGGGCACGCTCGCGCGTCTCGATGGCGGCAATCGTCTGTTTGGCGTTGCGGCTAATCGAGCGCAACTCGTCCAACTCAACATTGTAGCCGTCGCGTATCACGCCGCCGTCAGCGAAATTCAAAGGCGGTTCATCGCTGAGTGACTTCGCAATCACGTCTCGAACATCCGGCATCTCGTCTGCGCTCTCGAAGAGGATTTGCAGGAGCGAGGCTTGCGCGTCCGATAACGTCTGACGGATGGCGGGGACTTGATCGAGCGAGCGGCGCAGTGCGACGAGATCGCGCGGCGACGCGGTTCCCATATTGATGCGCCCGACGAGTCGCTCAAGGTCGGAGACTTCACGCAGCAGCGCGCGTATGCGATCACGCTTCATCTGCGAATTGTGTAAATCTTCGACGGCGGAGAGACGCGCTTCAATCTCGCCGCGACGCACGGAGGGGCGCAGCATCCATGCACGCAGCAGTCGCGCGCCCATGCCTGTGATCGTCGCGTCGAGCGCATTCAAAAGAGTATGCCCGCGCCCGTCGCCGCTTTGAGTTTCGGTTAGTTCGAGATTCCGGCAAGTAACGGCGTCGAGGATGAGATGATCTTGCTCCTCGAAAAAACTGATGTCCGTGATGTGCGCGGCGCTGGCGCGTTGCGTCTCGCAGACGTAGCGCAGACATGCGCCGGCTGCACTGACAGCATCTGTCTTGTGGCCGAGTCCATAACCTTCGAGAGTGCGGACGCCGAACTGTTCGAGCAAGAGGGACGCGCATGAGAGCGGTTCCCAGAGCCAGTCGTCGAGCGGGGACAGAGCCATGCCGCTGCCGTTGGTCGTGGCATGATCGGCGGGCAGTATGCGCGCCAGAGGAGCATTGTGTTCCGCCGCAGTTTCATTAAGAGGGAGGCGAGCGGTCTGCGCGCCGAGTCCCGCATAAGAATCTTTAACGAGCAGTTTCAAAGATTCGGGGAAGAGAAGTTCGCGCGGAGCATAACTCTCGATGCGCGCGCGAATCTGCGCCCACGCATCGGGGCCGTGCGTTTCAGTCGCACGAAACTCGCCGGTCGAAAGGTCTAGGAAAGCCGCGCCGAAAGTGTCGCCCGCGCCGCAGACGGCTGCGAGAAAGACAGTCTCGTTGGATTCAAGAAGGTGCTGGTCAAACGCAGTGCCCGGCGTGATGACGCGCACGACTTCGCGCCGGACAAGCTTCTTTGTTTTAGTCGGGTCTTCGGTCTGCTCGCACAGCGCGACGCGATAACCTTTGCGGATGAGACGCGCGATGTAGCCGGCGACGGCGTGATGCGGCACTCCGCACATCGGGATGGGCGTGCCGCGTTCCTTGTGTCTGGCGGTGAGCGTGATTTCCAACTCACGCGCGCCGGTGACGGCATCGTCAAAGAAGAGTTCGTAAAAATCGCCGAGCCTGAAAAAAAGAAGCGTGCCCGGATGTTGATGTTTGAGTTCCTGATACTGCCTGAGCATCGGGGTCAAAGGGGTATTACTGGGATTCATAACTTGATGCCTGTGAGAAGTTCGTTGATAAAAGCCGGAGGCGTAAAATTAGCATAAGTATTTAGGAAAGGCACGAAGAGATGTTCACATCATCAAACTGCTACCCTTACGTTTTATGAGACAGGCATGATAGCTTGTCATTCAACTCGGGAGAGAATGATTAAGACAGGGAGTTGCACTGAAAATGATGAGCCTCGGGACGCAAGTCGTCTATCTTATTTTACTCGCGTTGCCTATCGCCTGCATGGCTTGGACAATTACGCACGAGGAAGTGTTTCGCGAGCCGCGCGAGTTTTGCGTCGAGAAAAGTAAAATCTGCGAGGCCTGGTACAGGCGGAAATTTTTTTATCTTTTCACCTGTGAATTTTGTTTCAGCCATTATGTGACCGTCTTTTTTCTCTTCATCACACGCTACAAACTTCTGTACGATGACTGGCGCGGATATTTAATCGCCGGGTTCGCGCTGGTGTGGGTGGCGAATCAATACATGAGCTTATTCAATCGCCTGCGGCTGGACATCAAAAATGAAAAGATCGAAACGAAAATCAAGGAGCAGATCGTCTCACAAGATGAAGAGAGTAATCCCACAGCCTGAAAATTGAATCGGGAAGTTAGTTTGAGTTGAAGCTCGCTTGAGATGGTTCGAGCGCCGCCGTAAATCTATCTGACATTTTTAACCGAAGAATACTTCAGCCACGCGATAAATTTCGTCGTCGAGATACTTGATATTGTTGACCGCCTCTTCGAGCGGGACGCTGACCATGCTCGTTCCGCGCAGAGACGCCATGCGTCCCCATTCTCCCGCCTCAACCATCGCGAAAGCCTTGATGCCGAAGCGCGTCGCCAGCACGCGGTCGAAGGCGGTGGGAGAGCCTCCACGCTGCACGTAACCGAGATTCGTCACGCGCGCCTGAATGCCAGTGCTTTTTTCAATCTCGCTGGCGAGATAAAAGCTGATGCCGCCGAGCCTGCCATTTGTGTAGATTTGTGTGCGCTGCTCAGGCGTCAAAAAATCCTCGTCTGGATGCGGTTGCGCGTACTCGGCCACTACGACGATGGAAAACGGGCGTCCCTGTTTTTGACGGCGCTGGAGCATCTCGCAGACTTGCGACATTCTGAAAGGTCGTTCAGGAACGAGGATGACATCCGCGCCGCCGGCAATGCCGCCGTAGGCCGCGATCCAGCCCGTATAGCGTCCCATCACTTCGACCACCATCACGCGATGATGTGATTCGGCTGTCGAATGCAGGCGATCAACGGCGTCGGTCACGACGCTGACCGCCGTGTCAAACCCGAAAGTGAAATCCGTGCCGCAGAGATCGTTGTCAATCGTTTTGGGGATGCAGACGACAGGGTACTGATGATGTATCCACATGTCGCGCGCCGCACGTAGCGTTCCCTCACCGCCGATGACGACGAGCGCATCGAGACGATGTTGGTCCCAATTAGAGCGGATGCTCTGGACGCTCGCATCATCCTCAGGATTGACACGCGACGTGCCGAGAATCGTGCCGCCGCGCGGGAGAATGCCATTGACGGAATCCCTCGTCAGCAACTCGATGTCATCTTCGATTAGACCGCTCCAACCGTTTTTGATGCCCAGCACCTCAACGCTCTTGTGAGATAAGAGAGCGCAACGGACGAAGGAGCGGATGACGGCGTTCAATCCGGGACAATCACCACCACCAGTTAAGATGCCAACACGCAGGCTCATGTGCTTCCAGACTCACCTTTAGATAGCTATATGAAAGAGAAATTTGCGTTGATTTATAACCGGGCTTATAATCGCGCTACCAACTGTGCATGTCAAACAAGAAGAGTTTCAGTTCAACGCGAACATGAAAGTCTAATTCCGCGAGATGGTGAAATCCGAGAATGATTTGCTGTTACTGAGCATAGACTCTGCGACCCGGAGGCGGAGCGTCGCAATTTCACACGGCACGCAACTGATTTCTGTCCATGCGAGTGACATTAGTTCACACAACTCGGCAGGCATTCTCAGCGAGATTGATGAAGCACTCAAGGAGGCGTCAATCAATGTTCGGGAGCTTGAGATGTTCGCGGCGACGGTCGGGCCGGGTAGTTTCACGAGCCTGCGTGCCGGGCTGGCAACCGTCAAAGCTTTTGCGGCCACGTTCAACAAGCCACTGATAGGCGTACAGACTTTGCACGCAATAGCACACGCCGCCAGACCCGGAGAACGTATCGTCGCAACTATTCCAGCCGGGAGGGGGGAACTTTTCGCGCAGATTTTGAGCGTCACACCGTTGGGTGAATTGTCGGAGCAAGAACCTCCTTCCACGCACACTCCGCAAACTCTGATTGAAAAATGTTCAAGATTGAGAGGAGGAATCAAGTGGGCTGGAAGCATCGGCGACTCATTCTACAACTTGATCAAGACGGGCGCAGAGTCGTGCGGAATTGAATTGGTCGAAGAAGTATCCGAACAGATGCCGCCTGACCGGGATGCGTGGATGATCGCACGCCCGGTCGAGCTCCTCGCGCCCAGTGTCGCCGCACTGGCTTATGGAAAATATCTGCAAGGGTTGACGGTCGCTGCCGGTCAGGTTCACGCGCAGTACGTTCGTGAGAGCGAGTCGGAGTTTAAGACACATGTCACGCGCAAAAATTAGCTTTCAACATCAGCTGGGAAGTGCGCTGGTCGAGATCATGTCCGAGCACGACCTGTTAGAGGTTGTAGAAATCGAAGAGGCCAGCGGTTTGAGTCTCTGGGGTTGGGAAGCCTACCACGCCGAACTGATACGGGAAGGCTCAATTATGCTGGTTTCACGTCCGGCAAGTTCGTCTGACAACACAGGCCGGAGAGTCACCGGCTTCGTCGCCGCGAGAGTTGAAGCCGGCGAATTACACATCAATAATGTGGGAGTCCAGACCGAACACAGAAGGCAAGGCGTTGGAGGATGTTTACTCGAAAAAGTTATCGAGATGGCGAAACAGTCAGGCGCCGCCCGTGCGAGCCTTGAGGTTCGCGCAGGGAATTTGAACGCGCAGAAACTTTATCAACGTTGCGGATTTTTAGTGGTAGGCCGCCGGCATAAATATTATCAACGACCGGTTGAAGATGCGCTGGTGATGAGAAAGGAGTTTGCGTATGAGGCTTGATAAGCTCGCCTCTCATAGGCTACCATTTTGAACACAGATGACGCCGTGGAAGGATGCCGCGTATTTCTGTTGTCGCTCCAGACAGCAGATTTGCTCAACTTGAACATTTGAAAGGAGACTCGAGAGCTATGGAGATGACGAACATTGATGGTTTGAAAGAACTGCTCATGTCAAACAATGCCAGGTTTCGAGAATTGGCGCACGAGCATGGACGCTATGATGAACGTCTCAGTGAATTATCCGCCCTTGCTTTCCCCAGCGAAGAGGAGCAATTGGAAGAAATCACACTGAAGAAGAAGAAACTGGCAGTTAAAGATCAAATGCAGGAAATTATGCTGAGCCAACAGGATGCGGGACACGCTGCTCACTAAAAAGTTTGAGCGCGCAGTTCTCATGTAGTGAAACTTCTCAAAGTTCGGGTGACAACGGGGACGCATTGCGAGTTCTGCGCGTCCCTGTTTCATTTCAATCTCAAATTTTCAAACGCTTATATTCCTACAATTATGGTAAAAGACGCGATTCCTTGGGTAGCGATACCCCTGTTAGCCGGAGTGCTGGCGTTTTTCTTCGGCCCTTGGTGGCTAACCTGCGGATTAATTCTTCTGACAGCTTTCATGGCGTACTTCTTCCGTGACCCCAGGCGTGTCTTGCCGACGGACGAACGCCTGGTTCTTTCCCCCGCAGATGGCAAGGTCACGAGAATCGAAATCATCTCTCCTGACACGCCACAAACATCTTCAACCGTTGTCAGCATTTTTCTCTCACCGTTCGATGTACACATCAATCGCGCCCCCATCGCCGGAGAAGTGACGAACGTGACCTATACCAAGGGTCGTTTTCTGGCGGCGACGCGAAACGAATCGAGCCTCGTCAACGAGCAGAACTCGATGACCATTGAGGGAGAGCACGTCACAATCGTGTGTAAGCAAATAGCCGGCGTGCTGGCGAGAAGGATCGTCTGCTGGAAACGTCCGGGAGATACTCTGTCGCTCGGCGAAAAATACGGTTTGATTAAATTCGGCTCTCGCACCGATTTGATTCTGCCGTCGAATGTCGAAGTCTTGACGAGAGTCGGGGATCGTATGCGCGGTGGAGTTTCCGTGATCGGGAGGATCAAGGATGTCAGATAACATCTTGGCACAAGAAGCCGCATCTGTTGAGACGGAACATCTGTCGCCGAGAGGCATCAGAAAGGGTCTCTATTTGCTTCCGTCCGCCTTCACCGCCGCTAACATCGGGATGGGTTACTACGCAGTGATGGGCGCGCTCAGAGGCTTTCAGCTTTTATACAGTGGCTCAGAAGGAGAACTCGCGCGCGCGACAACACATTTTGATAACGCGGCCAGAGCTATCGGCTGGGCTATTCTATTCGACGCGCTCGATGGACGGATCGCACGGATGACTAAAACCACGACCGAGATCGGCGTCCAGTTCGACTCGATTGCCGACGTGCTCACTTTCGGTATCGCCCCGGCAGTGCTCGTCTATGCGTGGGGATATGGCTCAACTTTTGCGGAGGGAAGCCCTTTCCAAAAATTGGGTTGGTTCTTTTCTTTTATGTTTTTAATTTGCGGCGCTTTTCGCTTGGCGCGGTTTAACGTGCAGGCGATGAGACCACGCACCTTGGCTGAGGGTTCGGCCAAACTCGATAAGAAGCATTTCGTCGGGCTGCCGATCCCGGCGGCAGCAGGGTTGATCGCCGCACTGGTGCATTTTGCGCCCGTTCCTTTGTCACACTATCAAGGGGAGCAGCCGACGATCTATAGTGGCCTGATCATGGCTTTGATGGCGATTCTTTCAACCTTAATGGTGAGCACTCTACGTTTCACGAGCTTTAAGAACATTGGTTCGGGCAAACGCAGCACCATGAAGATAATAATTATCATTGCGGCCTGTGGGATGTTTATTTGGCTTTTCTCACGATACGTCTTGTTGTTCTTGATTTCTGTTTATATTATGCACGGGATAATCTCACGAATCTGGTCTTTCACACGTAAAAACAAAAACTCGGCGGCTGGACATCCATAGCTCTTTTAAGACTAATTGGGTTGCTCGCGGCTTCAGTTACCGGATGCCGGGTTTTAATCTTGGTTGACGGGCAAGGTGCCCGTAAAGGCGAAAATTTTCTGATGCGCGCTGATGATTAGCAGGTTTCGGTAGTTAAGCGGGGCGGAGGAAATATTGTTATCTTCGCCAAGTGTTAATTTATTAATTTTATTTCCATCCTTTAAGTTGAGGACAAGACATTCCCCGCCGGCCAGTGGCGCCAGAAGCACTGCATCTCCCGAGACAAGTGGAGACGCAGTTATTCTCCCTGTCAGCAATCGTTTCCAAATTTTAGAGCCTTTTTGATAGGAGATTAAATTGACGGAATTATCCAATCCAATGATGAGCAAGCCTTTGTGCGTTGGTGTGATGGACTGGATGTGAAATCCGACAGCGACTCGCCACTGAAGAGTGTGCGAGCGCAGATTCAGAGCAGACAAATAGTTGTCAGATGATCCCCAATAAATAGTTTTATTCTCAAGTGTCAGCGGAGTAGAGATGTCTGAATGGGTCCGATAACGCCAATCTTCTTTTCCTGTATTTTGTTCGATTGAGACAATTTCTCCCGATTCATTCCCGAAGAGCAGCCAATTATTTGAAAAAGTAACATTCGGACAGATATGTGATTGGCTAGCTATGTTCCAGATAACGCTACCTGAACTCTTTTCAACGGAAATCAAATGGCCGTCAATTGTGCTGCCGAAGATTGATCGAGCATTGGCACGAAGTTCGCCGCAGAAGTGGCTATCAATCGTCTTCATCCATAATGTCACGCCGTTTTCAATGCTAACTCTTCTAATCGTGCCGCTCATCAGGGGGGGGGCAGAAAAAGCGGATGTCTCTGTGGCAATATAGACTGCCCGCTCGTCTGTGGTAGGTTGAGCGGAAATATGTCCGCCTATTTGCGCCTTCCAGTTAAAAGAGCCATCTGATAAGGCAAGGGATAGCAAATTTCCGCTGGTCAGCGGAATGAAGAGACTATTGTTGCCTATAATTGGCGTAAGGTTGGTGTCGTCCCCAAGATCGTGCTGCCATTTCTCGATCAAAGGCTTCGACAGTGAAATTTGAGCGGGGATCGGGCTGGATAGGGATAATAGTGTCGTAGATGCCAGACCAAAGATAAGTAACGCTGAAATAGCTCTTTGTTTGCCGGTAAATATTCGGTTCATACTTTCATAAACAGTTTCGTTGTAATAAACTTTGATGGCAAAGGCAAAATGTATAAATCCAGCAAGGGCATATCTCTATGACCGCTAACTTTAGAAGCGATTCAATTATCATCCTCGATTTTGGGTCACAATATACTCAATTGATAGCCAGACGCATACGAGAATCTGGAATTTATTGCGAAATATTACCTTATAACGTCACCTTGGAAGCTATACGAGTTAAAAATCCTAAGGGTCTGATTCTTTCAGGCGGCCCCTCCTCCGTCTATGATGCGGGCGCGCCACATCCCGTCGAAGGATTATTTACGACAATCAAATGCCCTATCTTAGGAATTTGTTATGGCTTGCAGCTCATCGCGCATCACTTTGGCGGACAGGTCAGTCCGACGCCAAACAGGGAATATGGACATGCGGATTCAGAGTTAATGGTCACTGATAGCTTACTATTTGAAGGCCTCCCCGCACAAATGAGCGTCTGGATGAGTCATGGCGATCAAGTTGTCCGCACGCCGCCGAGGTTTCGCATCACGGCCGAAAATAATCACACGCTTAATGCGTTCGAGAATTTAAGCAAGCGCATATATGCCGTTCAGTTTCACCCCGAAGTCGCACATACATCTGATGGCAACCAAATAATCCAAAACTTCCTCTTCAAAATTTGTCGCCTGAAACCAGACTGGACGCCGCGTTCCATCATCGAGGAGCAAATCGAATTAATTAAGTTAAAGGTTGGAGGCAACTCTGTCGTGTGTGGGTTGTCGGGCGGCGTTGACTCAGCCGTCGCGGCGGCGCTGGTGGACAAGGCCATAGGTCAGCGACAGACTTGTATATTTGTTGACACAGGGCTTCTGCGCTATGGAGAATTCAACTCGACGATCAGGCTTTTCAAAGAAAAAATGGATTTAAAGATAATTGGCGTGAGGAGTTCGCAGTTATTTCTGCGGGCTTTGGCGAACATCTCCGATCCTGAAAGGAAACGTAAAATCATCGGGAAAGTCTTTATTGATGTGTTCCAAAAAGAAGCGAAGCGTCTGGGCAACATTAAATATTTGGTGCAGGGAACTCTGTATCCAGATGTGATCGAATCAGTACCCGTGCATGGGCCTTCCTCTGTGATTAAAAGCCACCACAACGTAGGTGGTTTGCCAAAAAGGATGAAGCTGAAATTGATAGAGCCTTTGCGCGAGCTTTTTAAGGATGAAGTGCGTGAACTGGGGCGTGAACTGGGCGTTCCGGAAGAGATTTTGACCAGGCATCCCTTTCCCGGCCCGGGACTGGCGGTCAGAATCATTGGCCCGATAAAAAAAGCGGATCTAGAGCTTCTGAGGCAAGCTGATCAAATTCTGGAGGAAGAGCTGAAATTAAACGATCTCTACCATCGCGTCTGGCAAGCGTTTGCAGTTTTATTGCCAGTATCTTCCGTCGGCGTCATGGGAGACTTTCGCAGTTATGAGAGAGTTATCGCTCTGCGAGCTGTCAACAGTATTGACGGCATGACTGCGGATTGGGCGCATCTGCCACATCAAGTCTTGGGTCGCATATCAAGCAGAATTATTGCCGAGGTGAAGGGGATTAACCGGGTTGTCTATGACATCAGCTCGAAACCTCCAAGCACAATTGAGTGGGAGTAAATAACTTGACCGTGTATCGCACCATTAAGCGAATTCATTAAGCCAATGCTTAATCACATTAAAAGTCTTCAGAAGCGACCTTGAAGAAGATTTCGAGTGGCTGCAACAATCGAGTGCTACAATGCTGATTCAGAGAGTGAAGACAGATCAAACTATTTCAGTCAAATTAAATTATCAATAGAGAGCAATTGCCTCTTCTAGTTTATGCAAAATGATAATATCAAATTAGCGAGGCATCAGGATCGCCCTTACACCTCTGACCTGATCCAGCAGTTGTTTACCGACTTTGTTGAATTGCGCGGTGACAGGCATTTTGCTGACGATCCGGCAATGACCGCAGGGTTCGCTTATTACCACGGAATCCCCGTCGCCATCATCGGTCAGCAGAAGGGCCGGGACACTAAACAGAGACGCTATCGAAACTTTGGGATGCCTAAGCCCGAGGGTTACCGGAAATCTCTACGTGTTATGCGGCTCGCTGAAAAATTTGCACGTCCTATCTTTACTTTCATAGACACGCCGGGCGCATACCCGGGCATTGATGCGGAGGAGCGCGGGCAGGCTGAAGCGATAGCGCGAAACCTGTTTGTGATGGCGAGGCTGCAAGTGCCGGTGATTGTCACCATCATTGGTGAGGGAGGATCAGGCGGCGCACTCGCGATTGGCGTCGGCGACCAGGTGTTGATGTTGAGACACGCCGTCTATTCTGTGATTACACCGGAGGGTTGTGCCGCTATCTTGTGGAAGGATTCAAACAAGTCGCAGCGTGCCGGCGAAGCTCTCAAGTTAACTTCCAAAGATTTATCTGAGTTGAGTATCATAGATGAAATTGTTGAAGAGCCAAACGAAGGGGCGCACACTTCTCTTGAAGAAACTGCGAGAATCTTGGATGAATCGCTGCTTGTCAGTTTGCAGAAAGCCAAAAATCTGACACACGCAGGACGTTTGAGCGTTCGTTATCAGAAACTTAGGAACTTAGGGATGTAGGAAGATAGTGACGGATCCTTCAGGAGAATTAAACGTGCCGAGAGGAAAGGTCTATTTTGAGACGTTCGGATGTTTGATGAACGTTGCGGACACGGAACGCGCGGAAAGTAGATTGCGGAATTCCGGTTTCGAAATTACAGAGACGCTGGATTCTGCAACCATCGTGATCCTGAATACGTGCTCGATACGCGAGCGTGCGGAACAAAAGGTCTATACACGCATCGGTGAAATTCGGCACAAATCTCATAAAACTGAGGCAATTATTGGTATCATGGGATGTGTCGCCCAGCTTGAAGGCAAAACCATTTTTGAAAAAGCGCCCACAGTAAATTTTGTGGCCGGGACGAGAGCAACAGACCGCCTCGATAATTTGATTGAGCGAGCGTTGGATAAAATTGAAGATGTCTTCGACCTGGATGAGCGCTGGGAGGGGGAGGACTGGAAAGTTCCGGCTTTGGGTAGAAGTTCTAAATTCGTGGGTCTGGTGCCCATCATCGAGGGATGCAATAAATTCTGCACGTATTGTATTGTGCCCTATTCACGAGGCAGAGAGCGCAGTCGCCCGCCTCTCGAAATAATTAAAGAAGTTCTTGAACTCAAAAGGGAAGGGTTTCAGGAAATACAATTGCTCGGGCAAAATGTTAACAGTTACCGGCCACTCATCGACTCTTCAAAGACGAACGCAGTCGGAGCGACGCCTTTTTCCAGATTGCTGAGAGCCGTCGCCTCGACGGGGATTCCGAGAATCAAATTCGCCACTTCGTTTCCCAGAGATTTTCACACGGACATTGTGTCCGCCATAGATGAGCATGAAAATCTTTGCAATTGGGTACACTTACCCGTCCAGACGGGAAGCGATAAGATTCTGAAGAGGATGCGGCGCGGCTACAAAGTGGCGGATTATTTGTCTCGTATTGAAGTCATCAAAAAGGCGCGGCGAGAAATTTCCATCACCAGTGATATTATTATTGGCTTTCCGGGTGAAACTTCAGAGGACTTTGAAGAGACGCTGAATCTGGTCAGGCAGTGCCAATATGACGGCCTGTATATTTTCAAATATTCCAGCAGGCCGGGGACGCCGTCCTCAAAATTCACGGATGAAGTTCCCGAATCCATCAAGACGGAGAGATTTAATCGGATTAACGAGTTACAGATGGAGATTCAGCGCAGGAAGTATCTACAGTACGTAGGCCGCGAAGTTCAAGTCCTGGTCGAGAAAAAGAGCGCCAGATCGGAAGACGACGTGACGGGGCATACGGACTGCCATAAGGTCGTGAACTTTGCCGGAAGTGAAGAGTTGTTGGGGAAAATCGTCGGCGTCAGAATAACCGACGCCAAAGCGCACAGTTTGTACGGAGTGAATGTCAGACATCTCTGACGATCAGGCGATAGTTGAGAGTGTGATATGGAAATTGAAGTGAAGATTAGAGGCTTACTGATGGATCCGAGCAGCGGCACGCCGATCATCATCTTAAAAGATTTAGTGAGCGACACGATGCTGCCGATCTGGGTGGGAGCATATGAGGCAAATGCTATCGCGCTCGAAATCGAAAAAATAACGCCACAGAGACCTCTGACACATGACCTGTTACGAAACTTAATAGTCGAGTTGGGCGTGCGCGTGCAAAGGGTTGTCGTCGCAGCGCTGCGTGACAACACGTTTTTCGCGACCATCGAAATGCAAACCGCGGCGCATGAAAAGTTGATCCTCGATGCGCGCCCATCCGACGCGATAGCTCTGGCGTTGCGTCTGGATTGCCCGATTTTCGTTGATGAATTGGTCATACATGCGTCTCGTCAGAACGTCGAGTGGGAAGGAGAAGCGCCTCCGGCAGGTGATGAGGAATGGCCGGACGTGATCGGGGAAGGAGACCTGCCGATGTAGCGACTTGTGAGAGAATCAGATCACAGTTGCGCTTTGTGTCGGGGACAACATTTTGAGTAAAATCATCGCCATTGCAAATCAAAAGGGCGGAGTGGGGAAAACCACAACCGCCATCAATCTCTCTGCCGCCATCGCGCAACGTGGACTTCGCGTCTTGTTGTTGGATTTAGACCCGCAGGGCAATAGCTCGATCTCGTTCTTAAAACCGGAGGAAATCGAACTGTCTGCATACGAGTTGTTGACGGAAGGAAACGTGGAAATATCAACTTGTATTTATCCAACGCCGATTAAAGGCCTCGACATTATCCCCGCCAGAATTAGTCTGGCGAAGCTGGAATCCAAGCTGGTCGGTGATTTTGATGCTCCTTTTCGTCTCAGAGACCGTCTGGATTCCATCAACAGCAATTATGACATCGTCGTGATTGACACGCCGCCCACGCTCGGGCTGATCACTGTCAACGCTCTGGTCGCGGCGACGCATGTGCTGATCCCAATTCAATCCTCATATTTCGCTCTGGAGGGCACAGATGACCTATTAGAAACCATAGATAAGGTTAAGGCGCGCCCTAATCCCGATCTGCGTGTCTTAGGTGTTGTCATCACCCTGCACGACAAAAGAACGACGCTGGCGCGCGAGGTGCAACAGCAGATACGCAATGTTTTTGGAACACAGATGTTTGAGACGGTCATTTCCAAGAGCGTCCGTCTGGAAGAATCGCCTGCGTACAAAGAATCTATTTTTAGCTTTGCCCCACAATCAACCGGTGCGATTGAATACGCTAAACTTTGCGAAGAGGTGATGACACGTGTCTAGAAAAGGGCTTCCCACAACGGTACGAATGAGGCACGACGCGCATTATGTAGAGGAGTTGTCCGTGCATCGGCCAGTGCCTATCGGTCGTCTGGTGCCGATAGACCAGATTGACCCTAACCCCGAACAGCCGCGTGTAGAGATAGGCGATCTGACGGAATTGACTGCCTCGATCAAGGAGAAGGGAATACTTGAGCCTCTCTTGGTCAAGCCTTCGAAAAACGGCGGACGTTGGATGATTATCGCCGGCGAGAGGCGCTGGCGGTCGGCGCGCGCCGCCGGTCTGCGTGAAGTGCCTTGCATTGAAATGGACGTGGATGATCGCGCGGTGGCAGAAATCGCTTTGATTGAAAACATGCAACGCAAAGATTTGACGGCCTGGGAAGAGGCGGACGGTCTGGCCGCCCTGTGTGAAAAATTCGGTTACACACATGAAGAGGTAGCGGCTAAGGTCGGTAAAAGCAGGAGTACGATTACCGAAGCGCTTTCGATTGCCACCTTGCCTGGAGCGATCCGAAGCCATTGCCAGCGGTCTGAGATAAACGTGAAGTCCACGCTCCTGCAGATTGTTCGCCAGCCTGATGAGCAGTCAATGCTCTCTCTGATCAGCACGATTAAAGAGCATGGGCTGAAGAGAGATGAGGCGCGTGCCGTCCGTCGTGCCCAACAATATAGCGTCGGTCCGGCGGTTCCCGTTGAGCGGCATGAGCCGAGTGTCTTTCGCTATGAGCTTCACAGTAAATCGGTCAAGTTCGAGGTCAGGTTTCGCAGAGCAAATGTTAGTCGCGGGGAAATGCTGGAAGCTGTGAGGGGATTATTAAAGAAATTAGAGGAAGAAGAGAATTGATGTTTTTAAGCGGAAGCGACAGTCTGGCCGGACGCCTCCCCTTACGCAACTCAACCAAGTAGCTTTAACCGGCCTTTGAGCTTTTCGCGCGTTTCTGTAAGGATTTCGCCCAACGCTCCAGCACAGGCTGAAAAGGTTTGAAAATGCGCGATCTGATCCCCTTATTTTTCTCACCCCAGAGACGTAACTGTTTTTCAGTATAGACACGCACGGATGATTCGATCTGGGTTTTTTTGACAGAATGTCGAAGCGTCAGATAATAGTGCTGGCCAATTAGTGAAAAAAGGACTGCGGCGACATTTCCTTTGAATGAGAGACGCGGAACAATTTTCTTGTAAAACGGGCTGGCCGGAGAGAGTAGTGGGTTCAAGGCGATTTCTAACCATGCAGGTTGGGAGCCTTGCTTTGGATGATAAAGTCCGGGAAGAGACGTTTTCTGCCCGTATTTGAGCCTTGTGTCTGTGATTTCATCCACAATCCTGATGCGCTCAATTCCATGTATGTGTGTGTTATTCGGAATTTTCAAGATTTCTGTGATGAGCGCCTCAGTCTTTCGGGGCAGTTTAACTGTTGCAGAGGATTCAATTTTGATTGCCATAAAGTTTTTAATTTGTTAGGTGGGCACTCTAATATGAAAAATCAATCTCCGTCAAGCGTTGATATGGCGAGTCCGATAATATATATTATGTTAAATTATCCTGGCAATGATGTGCTGCCTTGCTCCATACTTTCATCCGCTTACCGCCCACACACATATTTGGACATGTAGGTACACAGAGCCTTGGTTGACAAGATAATTTACTACTGCTAACTTGTCTGCTCTTTTGTCTAAAACAACCGCGCCCTTATATTCTATGAGATGGAGCCTAAACATTTGAGCCAATCAGGAAACTTTCTATTCACCTCAGAGTCCGTCACCGAAGGCCACCCGGATAAAATTGCAGATCAAATTTCAGATGCCGTCCTGGACTCAGTCCTTTCGCAGGACAAAATCGGGAGAGTCGCCTGCGAGACACTCGTCACGACGGGACTGGTCGTAATCGCCGGTGAAATCACCGCTGATGCACAGATAGATTTTTCACAGGTGGCGCGTGAAACGATTCGTGAAATCGGTTACACGTCATCCGAATTCGGCTTTGACTGTGACACCTGCAGTGTGCTGACGGCGGTGGACAAACAGTCTAAAGATATTGCCGTCGGAGTAGATACGGGAGGGGCCGGAGATCAAGGGTTAATGTTTGGCTTTGCCTGTCGCGAAACCAAAGAACTGATGCCTCTGCCCATTCATCTGGCTCACCAACTTTCTCAAAAACTCTCCGAAGTACGCAAAAACAACCTCCTTTCCTATCTCAGGCCGGATGGTAAATCGCAAGTGACGGTTGAGTATCGTGATGGGAGGCCGTTTCGCATTGAAGCCGTAGTGATCTCGACCCAGCACTCACCTGATGTCACCAATGAACAGCTTCGTAGCGAAGTGCGTGAGGAGGTCATCCTCAAGATCGTGCCCCCGGAGCTGATAGACCCTGAGACCAAGTACCACATCAATCCCACAGGACGCTTTGTGACAGGTGGCCCGCAAGGAGACGCAGGCCTCACCGGTCGCAAAATCATCGTCGATACTTACGGGGGTTATGCGCCACATGGAGGCGGGGCTTTTTCCGGGAAAGATCCCACAAAAGTTGACCGCTCCGCCGCCTACATGGCTCGTTACATTGCCAAAAACCTTGTCGCCGCCGGATTGGCTGAAAGATGTCTCGTGCAGTTAGCCTATGCCATCGGAGTGGCGGAACCTGTCTCGATCTTGATAGACACGGCGGGCTCCGGCAGAATCGGTGAAGATGCGCTGTCTAATCTGGTTCGTGAGACTTTTAAGCTCACGCCTCAAGCCATCATTGAGACACTCGATCTGCGCCGGCCCATCTATCGGAAAACCGCTGCCTACGGGCACTTTGGACGTGAATCCGAGCAATTCCCCTGGGAGCAGACGGATCGTGCCGAGGAGCTTCGCGTGGCTGCCAATATCTAACCGCCATGTGGTCGCGATTCTCTATGTTTTGGCGTGAGCGATTCACCCTCGTCTTACTTCAATTTTCACAACTTTCTCGGCTACACAGAGCTTAGGATAACACTATGAGCAATGAACTGGAGTTTGACATCAAAGATCTAGCCTTGGCTCAAGAAGGCCAGCGGCGGATTTTGTGGGCTGAGCGAGAGATGCCCGTCTTACGTAGCATCCGCGAGAGATTTGAGCATGAGAAACCGCTTCAAGATGTGCGTCTGATTGCGTGCGCGCACGTTACCACAGAGACAGCTAATTTGGTCAGGGCGTTACATGCGGGCGGCGCTAAAAGCCTGATCATCGCCTCCAATCCCCTCTCCACGCAGGACGATGTGGCGGCTTCTCTGGTGGCGGACTGGGGCATCCCTGTGTTTGCGCGTAAAGGTGAGTCCACAGAGACCTACATTCGACACGTCAACATCGCGCTTGATTTTCGCCCACAGATCATTATTGACGATGGCTCGGATGTGGTGGCTACCCTGATCAAAGAACGCGGTGACCAGATCAGTGAGGTCATTGGCACGACTGAGGAGACGACGACAGGCATCATCCGGCTCGAAGCAATGATGGCGGCGGGAAAGTTGACATTTCCGGCCATTGCGGTGAATAACGCTCAAACAAAGCATCTCTTTGATAATCGTTACGGAACCGGGCAATCTACGCTGGACGGCATCATCCGCGCCACGAATACTCTGCTGGCCGGCAAGACAATTGTGGTGGCCGGTTATGGTTGGTGCGGGAAGGGCGTCTCAATGCGCGCGCGCGGACTAGGTGCGAATGTCGTGATCACTGAGATCAATCCCATCAAGGCCGTCGAGGCCGTGATGGATGGATTCCGTGTGATGCCTATGAATGATGCAGCAGCCATCGGAGATATATTTATTACCGTCACAGGAAATAGGCACGTGATTGACGCCGCACACTTCAAAAAGATGAAAGACGGCGCGATGGTGTGCAATAGCGGACATTTCGATCTGGAACTCAATCTGGTGGCGCTCCGCGAGCTTTCACATCCGCCAGCAACTCTCAGAAATTTTGTAGAGGAATATACCTTGCTCCACAATCATCAACGAGTCATTGTTTTAGGCGAAGGTCGTCTGATTAACCTTGCGGCAGCGGAAGGGCATCCCGCCAGCGTGATGGACATGAGTTTTGCGAATCAGGCTTTGTCGGCAGAGTACCTGATCAAAAATAAGGGTAAATTAAGCGCGGGGGTACACCTCTTACCGGCTGAAGTGGATACTGAAATTGCAGGGCTCAAGCTCAAAGCCATGGGGATTAAGTATGACACTCTGACATCAGAACAGAGCGAATATATTAGCAGTTGGGAGACAGGCACTTAGCGCCTGAAATCCACCCTGACGCGCTCTGTCGCGGGAAGTTACTCTACGTACGAGATCTTGAAAGAAGCAAGGCTCCCACCAGCACAAAAGCAAGAGGCGGCCCCCATGCAGCAATCCGCGCTCCGAGATAGCCGTTATAACCTAACTCTTGCATTCCGCTTGTCGTTGCCCAGAAGGATAATCCTATCAATACCGCAGCGAACAGAGGCAGCAGCAAGCCGCGTCTTCCGAAGGCTAGTGCAAGCGGAGCGCCAATGATTGTCATCACAAGTGGCGAGAATGGATCGGAGTGCTTACGTTCAAGCGCCGTAGTCAACATTTGCAGCCGAGACACATCGCCTTGCCGCTTAAGCGAATTTATATAATTGCTTAATTCAGTGATATTAGCTTCAGCCGGGTTGTTAAGCGTTGGTTTAATGAATTGCCCTCGGTCGAATACCGTCACCGACAACTCAGGCGACTGACGCATGACCGGCTGTGTCCCATCCTTTAGCTTGATGCTGAGAGGAGATGTTATCTTTATGGTTGTCGGATTCGTCCAGATTCCCCGCTCTGCGAAAACAATGCTTGCCAGATGGGTGTCTTGCTCGTCAAAACGATAAATTGCCAGATTATTCAGCGTCTCATCATTTTCTCCATAGTTAAAAGAATACATCTCTTTCAGTTCAGGGCTTGCGAGCCATTGTTTTCCAGTCAGGGTGTTTGCTTGGCTCAGGCCACCTTTTATCTGGGTTCGCAGCGCATTTTGACGCTGATTTGAAAAAGGCAGGACATTTTCTTGAACCGCGAAGAGGATCATGCCGAGTCCGAGTGCAAAGCCTAATGCCGGCGCTAATATTCGATAGATACTCTCGCCCCCAGACCACCAGGCGATCAGCTCACTTCTTCTTACGAGAATCACAAAGGTTATTAATACTGAAATAAGCGTCGCGAGTGGAGCTACTGTGAAGCCTACATATGGCAACAAAAATAGTAAGTAACGTATCACAAGGCTATAACTGGCATGATTGACAAACACAAAACGTAATAGCTCGAAAACGGTAAAAATAATGAAAATTGAGAGCATGACGATAAAAGTATATGCAAAATAGATGAGCAGGTTTCTTATTACCATCCAGTCTAAGAGAGCTAGAGACCTGTAACCTCTCCCTCTCCCTCTTGTTCCAGATGACGAATCATGTGGCTTGATATAGGCAGCAATAGAGACACGTTTGCTAAGATGAGTCTGCCGGTTGATGAAGATCGTGATGCCGCCACAGAGCGACAGGAAAAACGAAGCCCAGGCTCCGACAAATAGATTGATGGAGCCCGCGCGCGCTAATTGTTCGCCAACCAGAGCAATCAAATAATAAATAATCATGACAGCGAGAGATAATCCCACTGCAAACAATCTCCCGCCTCGCCCCGTTTTGTTTCCCAAACCGACACCAAGAATTGCAAACGCTATTGGAGCCAGACATAAAGACAGTTTTTTATGCAATGCGATGACTGCATCCCGGCCACGCTGTGTCTGACCCTCTATTAAGTCGCCTTCTCTTCTTAATTGCTGCCAATTCATTTCATCAAACTCTGGTTGCCTCTCTCGCATTCTCTGTAAGATTGAATCTCTGGCAGAGTTAATCCGGTCGTCCCTTAGACGAAACTGTTCCGTTCGCTCAGAGGTCATATGGAGCAATCCCGTCTGATCAGATTCAAACCCCTTCGGGATGGTAATAATAGTAGCGTCGTTGAGCACTAATTCCGCTTGGGCATTAGATGTGTCAATGCGTCCAGAGACTGCTGTTATCAGACGCATTTTATCATTCTCTTCCCATTGAATAAAGACGCCTTCCCATCTTCCTTCCGCTTCATCACCATTATGTATGTAGATGATTTTCCCCGGTAAGTCCGTATTAAACATTCTGGGTTCCACAGGCGATTCCAGGCGATATAGAGCGGCACGCGAACTTACGTCTCTTAATTTCCGGGCCGCAGGAGGCGCAAACTCAAATCCCACATAAAAGGTCATCAAACTCAAAAAAATTGCGAACGACAGAACTGGGATGAGCAGACGAATGTTTCCCACCCCTGTCGAAAACATCGCCGTCAACTCGCCGTCACTTCCAATTCTACTCAAGCCGGTTGCCGTTCCGATCAGCATCGCCATAGGTAAGGTGAAGATCAGCACATTTGGGAGCACGGCCAACATAATTTCTACGACCCAATACCAGGGCGAACGTCCTCCTCCACCTAATATCTCAGCAAACTTCGCGCTCTGCTGTGTCACAAGAACGGCGGTCAAGAGCACTACAGATAAAAGAAAATAGGGCGCAATTGCGCTCAATATATATCGCTCAATCAACTTCCCTTTCATATATTCCTTAACTTAAGAGTTGGATCACAAGAGCTAACTTACCAAAGATGTGCGTTTAATCGGCGGGCGGGTATTGACATGCGTGGATTTTTCCAAAGCTCGGACGATGAGGCGACGAGTTATCTGTGAGAGCGCCTTCTGCTCCTGGGCCGTCAGACGCGCGCAAGCCTGTCCCCAACTGATCGCATCCAGTTTACGCATTCCGAGCAAGACGGTGTAGATATTGAAATTCAAGCGCTTTAATTCTGGATTCTTACATTGAGCGCAAAACAAAACTCCCTCAAAGTTTATATAAACACCTTCCCGGAGATGATGTAGTTTACTTAAACACTTTCCGCAAGCGCCGATGTCAGGCAAAAATCCTGCGAGCCTGAGTATCCAGAGTTCAAAATAGATTGTAATCTGTGCAATCAACTCCTGCTCGTCAAAGGCTGCGCTGATCGTGGCTTTCACCATCCGATAAAGACGCTCTTCCGTTTGATAAGGCGGAGCAAAATCAATCGCCAGTTGAGCTAGATATTCAAGCGCGAAGATGGTTTCGGCGGTGGGTGACAAATTGAAAAAAGACCTCGTTATCTCTGCGTGTCGGATCGTCACCAGCTCGCGCTCCTCCTTTTGAAAAAACGTCAGGTTGATGAGGGTAAACGGCTCCAAACTTGCCCCGAACTTGCTTTTGAGTCTTCGCGCCCCGCGCCCCACACCCCGAATCAATCCCATCTCTCTGGTCAGACAGACCGCGATTTTGTCTGCCTCCGCCAGAGTATAAGTGCGTAGGATGATCGCCTGCGTCTCTATTAAAGCCATACCAGTCAATCAGCTACCAGCAGGCGAAATCAAAACAGCACGTACATCAGCCACGTCAGGATCAGTCCTACCGAGATGAATTCCCCAAAGACCTTCAATCCGTAAATCGCGCGCGCGCGCGTGTTCTGCCGTCCGATTACGCCAAAGACGACGGCCACGAGGGAGGCGAACAAAATCATTAACAAGAAATGTTTCATCACTTTCTTCCATTGGCAACGTCAAGTGCGTCCAAGGCTACGAGGTAGTTCAAGAGGCCTGCGACCATGAGAAAAATATTGGCATATTCTGCCGTCAGCCGTCCTCCCTGCTCCGTCTGCGCCCAGCCCGCAAATCTGGCGACAAAATAAACTAATCCCACGCCGACATCGCAGAGACCGAAGACATAGTTCAACAAGCTGTTACTGGCATCGTTGAATCCATGCAGATGTCCTCCCAATCTAATGCCCAGAAAAAACAAAATCCAGACCGGCATTCCTAAGGCGATTCCGCGCGTGACGGCGCCGGCGCAGATATGCCCCGCGCCCGGCGCTAACCAACCGACCAATGCCGACAGCAGCCCCTTGTGTGACACCGGCCTGGAGATTGTTTGACTCATAGGTTAGATATACTCCATTTCAGTTTTGCCTGATGATAAACCGTTTCATCATCAGACCTCACGCAACACTTCAGATGTCGTCTCGCCGACACACCTCACCCTTAGTCTTAAGACGCTTAGTACAAGTGAAAGTTTAACTTCAACTCCAGGTAGTTATTTAACTCTTGATTCCAAGTCGCAACCAACGTCTCCAGTCTCATTCCCGCCTCGAAAGCGGCTCTGATTTTGTCCGTTCCGGAAATGACATCGAAGGGTTTTTTGTCGTACACGTACTCATATGGCGGCTCTTTCCACTTGAACTTTTCCCCGTAGAGATCATGACAGACCTTCACTATCGCCAGCCCGGTTGCCACAGGCTCAAATTCATTCCTCTCCATAACATGTATCTGGAGTCCGCCACATGTCTGTCCCGCATGTTTTTGAAAAGTTGGTAAAAAATTCGCCTCTCTAAACTTGACACCCGAAAGAGACATTTTATCCAATTCACGCACAAGTTCAGACGGCTCTACGTAAGGCGCTCCCACCAGTTCAAATGGCCGTGTCGTCCCGCGCCCTTCCGATACCTGTGTCCCTTCGAGATGAACAGTGCCTGGAAAGACGGTCGCAGAGTCAAGCGTTGGCATGTTCGGAGAAGGCATCACCCAAGGCAAATCCGTCTCGTCAAACCATTGTTCACGAGACCATCCCTCCATTTTCACTACTTCCAGATCACATCCGATTCCCCAATGCTCATTAAACATGCGCGCGAGTTCGCTGATCGTCAGTCCATGTCGTGTGGGGAGCGGAAATTGCCCGACGAAAGATGCGAACTCAGATTCAAGCACATTACCGGCCACGCTGATGCCGTTGATGGGATTTGGGCGATCACAAACTATGACTTTTTTTTGATATTTCTTCGCGGCTCTCAGGCAGTAAGCCATCGTATAGATGAATGTGTAGATGCGACATCCCACATCCTGTAAATCTACAACCAGGACATCCACCTCTTCCAGCATCTGCTCTGTAGGCTCGCGTGTTTCGCTATACAACGAATAAACCTTGAGACCCGTCACACTGTCAATGTCATGTGGGGTCTCTATCATATTATCCTGTACGTCTCCGCGTATGCCATGTTGCGGCCCGAAGAGCGTGGTCAGGTTGACTTCGCGTAGAGACCCCAGCAGATCGGCGGAATGCTGTAGAGAGTGATTGACGGAAGCCTGATTACAAACTAGCCCCACACGCGCCCCGCGTAATAAATCCAGACGCGACGCACAGAGATTCTCTATACCGATGATTGTTCGCAGGCCTGTTTTCTTCATATTTTAGAGCTACACGTCATCATCAAGATCAAATCAAGGTTAGTGAAATTACCACAGAGCGCGTGCAATTTGTGTAATTCTCTTTTCACAGCTTGATTGTTTATTTCTTTTCGTGGAAAGAGACCGCAACATCTATGTTATCGGACGCGCTATTTCTGTCGAATTATCTGCTCTTGTTCTCGGTTGATTATGTATGCCCGTGCGGCTTCAATAAAAGCGGTAAAGATTTTCTGTGAAAGACCGTCGCCCGGCCAACCAATTTCCGGGTGCCATTGGACGCCCAGTCCCCAATGCCCTTCCCTGACATCCTCGACAGATTCAATCAATCCGTCGTTTGCCCATCCGGTAGCGCGCAAATCCCGACCCAATGTTTCAATGGCCTGATGGTGATGGCTGTTGACCTGTGTCCGCTCACTTCCTGACAAGCGCGCCAGCAAGCTCTCACTGAGAAAATTGACGTGATGTGAAGTCCTCTCGCGTGGCGCTCCTTGCTCATGCTTGAACGCTTGCGGTAACTGCGACGCAATGTCCTGTATCAACGTCCCCCCTCTGGTGACGTTCCAGATTTGCATTCCAAAGCAGATCGCCAGCAAGGGTAGTCTGCGTCTCTCAATCTCTTTCAGAACCAGCGCGTCAGTCTCGTCTTTGAGCGGATGCACGGTGCCCAGATTCAAGTGCGGCTCGCGATTGTAACGCAAAGGATTAACATCCGACGCGCTACCCGGAAGGAGTATGCCATCAAGCCTCTCCAACAGAAGATTGATATAATCGGCTTGCGGAATCAGGGAGATGTGAACGGGCACGCCGCCGAAATGCTCGACCGCCTCGCTATAATATCGCGCCAGGTAAAATCTTTCCGTCTCTAATTCGTGGCGCATTGTGATGCCAATCAATGGCCTCTGATTGATCATTTTCTCTCACAACAACGAAGCTTGTCCGCTTCTGCACGACGCAAAAGTTTCTGCTTGCGTTCCTCTGAAATTCAACCGTGCGTTCATCATACTCCAAAGATGTGTCCCTGTCTGTCCCTGTTGCCCTCAGCTTTAATTTAGAGACCTCTCGCGCCTTAGACGCTCAATGGACGCTGGCTTGACTTACCATCACACCAATTTCTATAGTGCATCGCTGGCGATGAAACAATTCACGAATAAGATGCGGAGTACAACGGTGCTGCTCGTGCGTCGCGGCTCACAAGTCGCGCTCGCGGGTGATGGGCAGGTGACGCTCGGCGATACGGTGATGAAAACCGGCGCGCGCAAAGTGCGCCGTCTCTATAACGATAAAATACTCGCCGGATTTGCGGGCGCAAGCGCGGATGCCTTTTCCCTTTTGACGAGGTTCGAGGGTAAGTTGGAGCAATATCACGGCAATCTTGAACGCGCCGCCATTGAACTTAGCAAAGAGTGGCGCACCGATAAAATTCTCCGGCAACTCGAGGCGCTCTTGATCGTCGCCGACGAGAAAAGTTCTTTTTTGCTGTCGGGCAATGGTGATGTCATCGCTCCAGATGGCGGTGCTCTCGCCATCGGATCGGGCGGCTCTTATGCGCTGGCCGCAGCGCGCGCGCTGTTGGAGAATACAGAAATGAACGCGCGGGAAATCGCTTTCGCAGCTTTACGCATTGCGAGCGAAATCTGCATCTATACGAATGAGAACATCATTCTCGAAGAGCTATAAATAAAGAGTTATCATAATTTGTAGCTCCGTCCTTAATGAATAACTTGAAGAATCAGTTCGGCTGTTCCGTCAATCTTTAAGCAATGGTCATCTATTTATCAGGCGATGTGGGCGAAGAGTCGCGGCTCGATGAGTTGACGCCCAGGCAGATCGTCGCGCAACTGGACAAACATGTGGTGGGGCAGCAGGCCGCCAAACGCGCGGTCGCCATCGCGCTCCGCAACCGTGTGCGCCGCCAAAAGCTGACGCCAGAGATGGCTGCAGATGTTTTGCCAAAAAATATTATTATGATCGGCTCGACCGGGGTCGGTAAAACTGAGATTGCGCGCCGCCTCGCACGCATGTCCAATTCTCCCTTTCTCAAGGTTGAAGCTTCAAAATTTACTGAGGTGGGTTACGTTGGGCGCGATGTGGAGAGCATGATCCGTGACCTCACGGAAATCGCAGTCGAGATGATGCGCGCCGAAAAGATTGAGGAAATCGCCGAAAAAGCCGAACAAAACGCAGAGGAACGAATGCTCGACTTGCTGCTCCCCCCGCGCCAGTCGAGCATCCAGTCTGATTTTGATCTGGAAGACAGCGTCGAGATCAACCCCGTCGAGACATCAGTCAAGGCCAAGTACGGGCTGGATGAGCAATTTCAACGGACGCGCGAAAAGCTGCGCGCGCAGCTACGTGAAGGCAAACTTGAAAACCGTCTCGTCGAGATGGAGGTTCGAGAAAAGAATTTCCCCACCATCGAAGTCGCCGGGCCACAGGGCATCGAAGAGATGGGCATTAACATGAAGGATATGCTCGGCAATCTCTTTCAGGGACGCACCAAGCGCCGGCGTATGCGCGTTGACGAAGCCACTGAATACCTCGTCCAGGAGGAAGAGGAACGCCTCATAGACATGGACACCGTCTCGCGCGGCGCGCTGGAGCGTGTGGAAAACGCAGGCATCATTTTCCTGGACGAAATTGACAAGATTGCCGGACGCGAATCCGGCTCCGGCCCGGATGTCTCCAGAGAAGGCGTCCAGCGCGACATACTCCCCATCGTCGAGGGCACAACTGTCAACACGCGCTACGGGATGGTGCGGACTGACCACATACTCTTCATCGCCGCAGGAGCCTTCCACGTCTCGAAACCTTCTGATTTAATCCCGGAACTTCAAGGGCGTTTCCCGATCCGTGTGGAGCTTGAATCACTCACCCTCGAGGATTTCAAGCGCATCCTGACCGAGCCGAAAAATTCCCTGATCAAACAGTATTGCGCCTTGCTTGAAACGGAAGGTATCGAGCTAATAGTCACCGACGAGGGGATTGATGCCGTCGCCCGCTACGCCGTCCGTGTCAACGAGCAGACCGAAAATATCGGCGCGCGGAGGCTCCAGACGATTATGGAAAAAGTCTTGGAGACGATCAGTTTCGAGGGGCCAGACCTTGAGCCGAAACGGCAGGTCATAGATGCCGAATACGTCACGCGAGAGATCGCCGACATCGTCAAGGATCAAGACCTCAGTCGTTATGTTTTATAATTTTCAGCGGCAAATGATTGAGATTCGCTCATCTCTATCGCCTGCTTCAATGATTTATTCCGACACCAATTGCTGTCCGCGTTCCAAATTGAATGCCTATCAGGGGAATATAAGTTAACTTGAGAATTGCTTCATTCATTCGACCCGCATTCCTACTCATGTTGGCGCTCATTGGTAGCAATGCGTCGTGCGGCAAACGCCGTCCGCCACAACCGCCCGTCGAAAGAGTGCCGCAACGCACGGAACTACTCTCCGGCATCCAACGAGGCAATCAGGTGATACTCAGCTTCCCCGCCCTCGCCCGAAATGCCTCTAACGAAAGTGTTCAAAGCATACGCAGGGTTGATGTGTACAGGCTCGCAGAGGGACTTGATGATCCGCTGCCGCTGACTGAGGAAGAATTTTCGGCGCGCTCGACTCTCGTCGGCTCAGTTCCCTACGAGTCAATCCAGCGTGCCAAAGACTCGATTGTATATATAGATGAATTGGCGCTGACACAGACCGTCCGGCTTCGCTACTCTGTGCGTTACGTCAATGCGGCAGGACAGCGTGCAGCCTTCTCAAATTTCTTGCTGATCCAGCCGGCCGCCAGCGTCAGCCAGCCCCCTGTTTTGAATTCCCAGCCCGAAGTTAAAGAATCATCTATCATCATTCGCTGGACGGCTCCGACGGAAAACGTGGATGCATCTCAACCACCCAATTTACTTGGTTACAACATTTACAGAATCACGCACGCCACAGTTGATTCGCCGCAAACGCTTCTGAACACGTCTCCAGTGACGGTCACGCAATTTTCCGATCAATCTTTTGCATTCGGAATTGAGTACTTATATCTCGTCCGCGCCGTCTCTCTGGGCACAGGCGGAGTACCGGTCGAAAGCCTGAACTCAAATGGCATCACAGTGACACCCGCTGATGTTTTCTCGCCCACGGCTCCGACTGGAGTAACTGCCGCCGTGTCTGCCGGGGCAACACCTCGAATCTCCATCTTTTTCGCGGCGAATCCCGAGCGCGACGTAGCCGGCTACTACATATACCGCTCAACCGATCCTAACTTGCCAAAAGGCAGATGGACTCAACTTAACCCTATCCTCTTGGAACGCACGGTTTATCAGGACAATGATGTGCTGTCCGGCATCAGGTACTTTTATTATGTGATTGCAGTTGACCGTACAGGCAATAAGGGTCAAATATCAGATATGGTTTCGGAGGTTGTACCTTAACTATGATGAGAATTTGCCGCTTTATTAAGAGTTCGACGCTCTCTCCCCAAATGGGTTTTATCGAAGGCTCAGAATTACATCCGCTTCATGCAGATGAAACTCTGGAGGCAATCAGTAATGCGCGCACATTGAAACCCATTGCTCTTGAAGAAGTGCGTCTCTTGCCACCAGTCAACCCCTCAAAAATAGTCTGTGTCGGACGTAATTACCTCGGCCATGCGCGCGAACTTGGCAATGATATGCCGGAAGAACCCCTGCTCTTTCTTAAACCGCCATCATCCGTCATCGGGCCAGAAGATTTTGTAGAACTGCCTGAATCTTCTATGCGTGTCGAGCATGAAGGCGAGCTTGCGGTCGTTATCGGACGCAGGGCTAAATTCATTTCTCTTGATGAGAATCCTCTCGACTATGTACTCGGATATACTTGTGCTAATGATGTAACGGCGCGCGATCTTCAGCGAAAGGACGTGCAATTTACACGTGCGAAATCGTTTGATACCTTCTGTCCGATTGGCCCCAGCATAGTATGCGGGTTGGAGACATCTGATCTGAAAATTGAAACGTTTGTTCAGGATACGCTCCGCCAAAGAGGGCGAACGAGCGAGATGGCCTTCTCCGTACCCTATCTGGTGCGATATATCTCTCAAATTATGACACTTGAGATTGGCGATCTGATTTTGACAGGAACACCCGCAGGTGTGGGGCCTTTGCTTGAAGGAGAGACGGTTATCGTGGAAATCGAAGGGATCGGGTCTTTACGCAATTTGGTGCATAAGAGAGAAGTCACTAACTGATACGAAGTTGCAGTGAAGATGTGAGATTGGGTTAGCGGATCAAGGGTGCGGTATGGGAAGTGAGGTGGGATCAGCCCGCCGATGCAGAGAACTCTACTTTTACAGCAACTTGGTATGACAATAATTTTCCGAGAGATATTTTTAAGTTATAAATAGACATCACTAACAAAAAGAACCCGCTTGCGCGCGCGAATGTTTGAGATAAACGTCAACATATTTGTTTTCATCGAGTTGCACTTATCTATGTAAAGTTTCACGTTGAGTTAATTACAGTTCATAATGCACGTTCAAACATATTGCATCCAGAGTAAAATTCTAATTCTTAAGGACTTAATAAAGTGCAACTAATGCGATTCTGATGTCGTCGTGCCGACGTTTCACGTAATACCTTTGATAAATCACTTCAATACAATCATTCTCTAAGAGAAATTATGCGGTCAACATCCTATTCTTTCATCACTTAATTATGAAACCAATATCTCGAGAAGATGTCAACTCAAGTATTCGCCTCTTGAGAGAACGGCAATTACTTGCTCAAGAAAGCGGCGGAAGAGACCGCATTTCACGCCAGCATTCCGCAGGTAAATTGACCGCCCGCGAACGCATCGCTTTTTTACTCGACGAAAATACCTTTCAGGAATTTGATCAATTCGTCGTCCACCGCTCGCATGATTTTGGTCTGGAAAAACAAAAGGTTCCGGGCGACGGGGTCATCACAGGTTATGGCCTCATAGATAACCGTCGTGTTTTTGTCTTTGCACAGGACTTTACTGTTTTTGGCGGTTCCCTCTCGGAAACTCATGCGCGGAAAATTTGCAAGGTTTTAGACCTAGCGATGAAGGTGGGCGCGCCCGTCATTGGCCTGAACGATTCGGGGGGAGCGCGCATCCAAGAGGGAGTCGTGAGTCTCGGCGGTTATGCGGACATCTTTTTACGAAATACCCTGGCTTCCGGTGTAGTTCCGCAAATCAGTTGCATCATGGGGCCGTGTGCGGGCGGGGCGGTTTATAGCCCTGCCATCACCGATTTCAACGTGATGGTCAAACATACGGCCTATATGTTTATTACCGGCCCGGATGTCATACGCACTGTGACACACGAGGATGTTACTAAAGAAGAATTAGGTGGAGCAGATACGCATAATCGTACTTCCGGCGTAGCGCATTTTTCGGCTGACTCAGATCAACATGCCCTCTCCCTCATACGGGAACTACTCTCCTTTCTCCCTTCCAACAACATGGAAGAAGCTCCAAGGAATAAGCCGACGGATGATCCTCGGAGACTAGAAGAAAGCCTCAACGGTATTATTCCGAACGAATCGAATCAGCCTTATGACATGCGTCAGGTAATTCAGACGGTCATGGATGAGCATTATTTTTTTGAAGTACATGCCCAATATGCTCCGAATATCGTGGTGGGCTTCGGGCGACTCGATGGAAAGAGTGTCGGCATTGTCGCTAATCAACCCGCGTTTCTGGCCGGAGTGCTTGATATAGACGCTTCAGTCAAAGCCGCCAGGTTCGTGCGTTTCTGCGATTGTTTTAATATTCCACTCATTATTTTTGAGGATGTGCCGGGATTTCTGCCAGGTATTCGACAGGAGCATGGCGGCATTATTCGTCACGGGGCAAAACTTCTATATGCATTTGCCGAAGCGACCGTGCCGAAAATTACCGTGATTACAAGGAAAGCATATGGCGGCGCATATTGCGTCATGGCCTCTAAGCACATCCGTACTGACATTAATTATGCATGGCCGACGGCAGAAATTGCGGTCATGGGAGCGGATGGCGCGGTCGGGGTACTGTATCGCCGTGAAATTAAAGAATCTTCTGATGCTGAATTAACACAACGCACTCTGGCATCTGAGTTCGAGGAGAAGTTTGCTAATCCCTATGTGGCGGCAGAGCATGGATTCATAGATGAAATCATTGAGCCTTCAACCACACGGGTTAAACTAATTAGCGCATTAACCCTGCTTGAAAATAAACGCGATACGAACCCGCCCAAAAAGCATGGCAATATTCCCCTCTAATACCAAGTTGCAGTAAAAGAAGAGTTCTCTGCATCGGCGGGCTGATCCCACCTCACTTCCCATACCGCACCCTTGATGCACAAACCCAAACTCTCTTCTTAGTGCGACCTTGCTATCAAACTTCAATTTATTTCTCAGCTAACGAAAAATTGGCTGCCAAGATAATCTTGGCAGCCATTTTCAAATTGCCGTTCAATGACGGTTAAGCAGCACGCTTTTGCTGCAATGGTTTGTCTCTTAATAGCTCAAGCGCTTTCTTAAGTTGGACATCCTCCGGCTGAAGCTTCGGAGAAACAGTCTCAGGGGCGACATCGCGTTTGTCAGGCTGTGTGTTGGGTTGTGCAATTGCATCATCATCGTTGCCGGTTAGGTCATCCGGGTCAACGGCATCTGCCAACTCTGGTCGCTTAACCTCTGTGGTAGGTGTAATGCCAGCGCCGAGAAAGGGTTTTCCATTGGAAGAGGCCCATTTAATCGTCGTCAAGAGCAGCCCGTCTCCATTTTTGAGAGTGAATAGTTGTTGCTCTGCCCCAGCGCCAAAACTCTTCTCGCCAACCACATCTCCACGTTTGTGTTCAATAAAGGCTGAAGCTATCACCTCCGACGCGCCAGCGGTGCCTCGATCAATTAACAAGGAGACAGGGCCGTCAAAGAGAGTTTCCTTCGGATCAGTAGCATAGGTTTTGAGAGACTTATTACCTCGTCCAACGCTCTGCGCCAGCACGCCTTCACGTATAAAAGCGTTGGCGACTTTGACTCCTTCCGTGAGAGATCCGCCGGCCACGCTCCGTAAATCCAACACGAGTTTCTGCGCTCCCTGTTTAAGTAATTCTTGAACTTTCAACTTTACGTCGGCGGCCTCACCCTCAGCCAGACTGTTAACCCGCACGATTCCCACGCGACCCGCTTCCATTTTGGCATCCGCCGCCGGAACTTGCACAGCGCCGCGTTTGACAGTCACCACAAAGGGTCTCGTCCCGGCACGTAAAATACGCAGCTTGACCTCAGAGCCGGCAGAGCCATTCAGGAGTTGCCGCGCATCGAACAGCGAAATATCACGTGTGGCTCTACCATCTATATATTCGATGATGTCCCCTGCTTGAATTCCCGCCATTTCCGCGGGCCCATGTTTGACCGGCGCAATCACATAGAGGTAAGAAGCTACTTGCGATAATTCAGCGCCAATATTCATCATGGCTCCGGCTGTAGTGTTGCGATATTCGCGAACTTGTTCGGCAGTCAAGTATGTCGAGTAAGGGTCAAGCCCGTAAGCAAGTCCTCGTAAAGCCCCAGCACGGACTTTAGCTAAGTCCGGCTCGTCAACGTAATCTTGTTGGATGTGCTGGAGGACGCTCTCAAAGATTCGTAGTTGAGCGCCGGGATCGTTTTGTTGCTGTTGTGCGCGAATAGACATCCAGCCCCCGACTACTGCATAAAGCGCGAGCGTGGCCGAGAAAATAACAACAAGAAATTTACTACGGAATGACATCAATTCACCTCAGTTGTTCTGGCAAAATCGTGCATTGCACGTGATGGCGAAGCAGCGTGAACTCTAACTTTTGGATGATACAGTCACACACTGCATGGCGCAAGCAAGTATTCTTAGCGTATCCTTGCATGATGATTTATTACTTCGGTAAAGCCTCGATTATCTGAACATCATGTCACACACAGAAGTCCACATCTTAGAGGAAGCGCGTAAAATTCCCGGACGCATCCTGGCGCTGGACTTGGGCACCAGACGTGTCGGCGTTGCTGTTACCGATGAATCACAGTTGGCTGTGCGCGTCTTACCCTATCTTAAACGAACTAACTGGAAAACTCTGCTCCGCGAAATCGAAGTTTTGCGTCGAGAGTTAGACGTTAAGATGCTGGTCATTGGTTTGCCGTTAAGACTCGATGGAACAATTGGAGATGCCGCCCAAAGTGCTCAACGCATTGCACGCAATGTTGGGCTGTCCCTTCACTTGCCTGTTTATTTACAAGACGAGCGCATGACCACACGCCAGGCGGAAGAAAATTTGTATGCTGCCGGCTACGTCGCTCAAGAGATTTCTGAGATGATTGATAGTGAGTCAGCCGCTTTGATTTTACTGGATTTCCTCAGACAAGGAAACCAATGAATCTACGTCAATCTTTTCTGTTACGATGTTGATTAAGAGGCGTGAGGCTGCAAGTTAAACCGGAAATGAAGAAAATTCGTTTACTTATCTTCTTGTTTATTATTTTGGGTGTCATTCTCTTTAGTTTTGCCTTCTGGGCAAATAGAGAATTACATCAACCAATATCTCACGCGCAGTCTGATCAATACATCGAAATTGCACGCGGTACAAATTCAGATGACATCATCAACAACCTCACTGAATTAGGCGTTATCAGACGTGGCTGGCTGCTCCGCATGTATGTGCGACTTACCGGCGCTTCGTCCCGCTTGAAAGCAGGTGAGTATCGTTTCCCGACTCCCATCTCATCACTCGGCGTTATTCATAAACTGGAAGAAGGCCAGCAACGACTGAGCCACTTAACCATTGTGGAAGGATGGACACGTTGGGACATTGCGGCATTACTCGTGCACATCCCGGAGCTAAAACTTAAAGATACTGACGAAGCTATCATGCTCATGAATGACACGAGTTTGATTCGGGACATAGCGCCGGAGGCGCAGAACCTCGAAGGCTATCTATTCCCTGATACATATAGTTTTCCTCCCGACACAACACCGCAGGAAGTCATAGCCACCATGGTGCGCCGTTTCCTTCAGGTCTGGAATGAGCAACAACAAAATAAATCGGGTAATCCCGGCAAACTCACGCCCAACCAGATTGTAACCATCGCCTCGCTCATCGAGACAGAGGCCAAACTCGCAGAAGAGAGACCGCTTGTCGCATCCGTTATCAAGAATCGCCTGCAACGCAATATGCCTCTCGGCATAGACTCGACGCTCATCTACGCCGCGAAACTTGCTGGCAAATGGAAGAATAACGGGAAAGTTTACCAGAGCGATCTCGAACGCGATTCGCCATATAACACGCGCAAACTAAAGGGACTACCGCCCGGGCCGATTGCATCGCCCGGGGCGCGTTCAATAGATGCCGCACTTAATCCCGCTCAAACTGATTACCTATTTTACGTGCGTGAACCCACTCAAAATAACGGGACGCACAATTTTTACAACAGCGAGTCCGATTTTCAACATGGCGTTCAGGCGCTTCGAGAATGGGAACGGCAGAGAGATGCTAGCCGGCGGACAAATTCTTCAACGAACAGTCTTGAGTCAACGCCATCGCAGTAGGAAGAATGACATTCTCAACTTAATCAATCGGTTTTTTCAAATGAATTCTTGAACTCGTAAATGGATTGCTTTATTCTGAGATTGACTCGTGAACTATGCGAACCAAAGCGGCTCAAAGCGGCATCAGAACCAGGAAGGTACACCTATGAAAAAGCTTTTAGTAATTATTACATTAACACTCTTATCTGCATTTTCAGTTCAAGCTCAATCGCAGGAAAAAGGTGTCGATCAACAAAATGGCCGCATTAAAGACAGCAGCATAGATCGCATTCCGGCTGTTAACGGCGGTAAAACTAATACGGGCACCGGTCGTGGAATAGACTTTGGTAAAGGTCGCACAGTAATCCCTGCGCCTGTCCCCAATCCATATCGCTTTACCGCCACAAATGATGCGTTAATCAAAGCTGTCCGCGAATTAATGCGGGATCGCAAATTGGTGGTTGATGAAACCTTGTCTAAGCCGGAGACCGGGACGTTGATCTCTCAACCATATACTTTTACGAAAGGCGCTGTCGTCACAACTTCCGACCTCAATCGAGTGGCGGAGGTTCCTCAAAATTCTCTTCAAGGCTGGACACGCGGACGTTACACATTACTCATCGAAATCTTACCCCTCAACGGCGCAGAGACTAATGTCTCCATTAGCGCCCGAATAGAAGGTAAGAGCGACGGGATCGTCGGCGCAGAATGGGTGACGCTTAAAAGCAGCGGCTTCCTGGAACAAGAGTTCATCATCGCTCTGGTTGAAAAAGTGACCGGGGCACCCCCTCCAGGATACGAGAAATTACCTTAACTATGTCTTATTGCTTAAAGATTTACTTTAACTGTCATTGCAAACGGATAGAGTAATTGCTATTAATATGCTATCTTCAGTTGTCAGAAAAATTTTTGTTTTTTATTTGGCAACCGCCTTAACTCTCGTCTTCGGAAGTTGTCGAACTCACGTTTCATCTCAACAAAATCAAAATCAAGGAAATGCGGTAAACCTTGTTTCCGCTGACAGCCAGACTGTGAGTCAACCGCAATTAGAAGTCTTGATTGATGATGCCATGTTAAAAAAACCTTACGCGATAATTGGAGGCACCATCCACAATATTAGTCTTGAGACATTATCAAACGTAAAAATTGTCATCGAGTTAAAACATCGTCAGGATGAGCGTATCGCGATCAATGAGATTCAAGTAAAACCAGCAAATCTTGCGCCGGGAGCGCAGGGCAGCTACTCCCTCAGCATCCTTTCGGATGAGTGGAAAGGATCAAGACTCCAAAAGATATATGGTGGCGATCCGCCTACTGAAATAACTTTTACTGCTAAACCCGGCTTGCAACGGCCACCGGAGCGCCCGAATCCCATAGTGCGTTTGGTAAAGTCACCTCAAGCAAAAACCGGTAACCGACGAGAAGAATTTATCAATACGCCTGACACTCCCATTCGAGTTCCTTAATCACACTTACATAATGTAGTTCTTTACAAGTCGGCACGACGACAAAGTTAAAGTTATACTTGAAGTATGAAACGTTATGATAATTCAGACAACTCAACACAGTTGTCAGTATTCCAATGCAAAAGTTGTAGACAGCCAGCTCCGTATAAAATTCTGCTGAACGTGTTGTTGACTTATGAGTAATCACAGGCTCTCTCTGACGATTTTTGCGCTTTTTTGCTTTTTAGCACAGGCTATGTGCCTCACTTGGGCTGCACAGGTACAGACGGTTAGCGTGCAGACAAACATCAATTCGCAAAACTCGCCTCCCGATGAGAGACACGAATTCTCTTCCCCGGAAGAAGAAATAAAATATAAAGCTTCAGTACGTCGTGAAATATCCTCACATAAAGAGCTTGTCGAGCGTGCCGAGGAAATAACTCAACTTGGCTCCGAGATTCGTTCAGCCTATGAGCATGATAAATCGCTGGCTGCTGTGGATTTGAAAAAGCTTGATCGCATGGAGAAGCTAGCGCGCAAGATACGCAGTGGCGCAGGCGGCTCCAGTGATGATGATATCAAAGACTCTCCGCAACAATTGGAATCTACCATTTTAAGACTAGACGCTCTCTCTGTAAAAATTGCTCAGGATGTTAAAAAATCCTCCCGTCTGGTGGTAGCAGCGGGCATGATCGAAAACTCTAATGAGATCATCGCTCTCATCAAACATCTTCGAACGTTAATCCATCCCTAACTTCACCATGCAAACAACATTTCCTTTCATGCGCGGAACGTTTTGTTGTCTCAGTGTTTTTGCGATCTCAATAGTAATACTTTCGCTTACCTGCACCGTATCCGCTCAATCCAATCAATCCCAGGATGAGGATGTGCTGCGTGTGGACTCAGACCTTGTGCTTTTAAACGTGACGGTCACGAACGCTCTGGGCAAATTTGTTCATAAAGTTCCTCGCTCGGAATTTTCAATCCTCGAAGACGGTCATTTACAACAATTGTATTTTTTCTCTGTCGAAGAGACACCTTTTGCCGCCGCAATCCTTCTGGATACTTCAGGCAGCATGGAAGGGCGTCTGACGATGGCGCGTGCGGCAGCCATTAATTTTCTGAATAACCTTCGTACAGAAGATGTCGCCAGCGTTTACCATTTCGATTCAAAAGTCGAGCAGATACAGGACTACTCTTCAAGTCGTGACCTCTCACCTTTAATTTACGATCTTCGGCCAACCGGCAGCACGGTGCTCAACGATGCGATTTTTCGCGCGTCCAGAGACCTTTCCCTACGCCCCGAAAAACGGCGTGCGATTATCATCATCTCGGATGGTGCAGACACGCATAGCTCCGTTTCTTCAGAGAAAGCGCTCAACTCTGCGCTGTCCTCCAATGCCACAATTTATACGGTTGATATGATGGATCCGCAGGCCTCTGCCAGCGAGAAATTTTCGGCAGCGGGCTCTTTGAAAAACTTTGCGATCAAGAGTGGCGGACGCTACGTTTCAGCGCCGGGTGGAAGGGCTTTGAGTGAGGCGTTGACGAACATTGTGGAGGAGTTGAGTAATCAGTACACGCTCGGTTATCGTCCCTCCAACCACGCTCGTGACGGCCATTGGCGGACAATCGAGTTGAAGATTGCGCGGGCGGAGATTAAAGCCAGAACGCGAAACGGGTATCGCGCTCCAAAATCTTGACGCCTTATCAGACACTCGTTTGATTTCTCGACTTGTCACGCTGTCGCTCAAAAGCTAATTCAATCAGCCGGTCAATAACTTTTGTAAACGTGACACCGGAAGCTTCCCACATTTTCGGGAAGCCTGAAACTTCTGTGAGTCCGGGCAGTGTGTTGAGTTCGTTGATGAACAATTCGTTGTCATCACGTCTGAGGAAGAAGTCCACGCGCGCCAGGCCAGAACCATCCACAGACTTGAACGCGCGAAGCGCCATCTCACGGATGCGCGCCTCCAGATGTGCGGGTATTGAGGCGGGGACGACAAACTCAACGTGCCCCGTGTTTGAATATTTTTCAGTGTAATCCAAAAATGCTGCGCGCGGATCGTGGACGACGTATTCTCCCGGACTGCTCGCTTCCGGTTCATCATTTCCAATCACGGCGCACTCGATTTCACGCGCATCCACTAACTCTTCAACCATAATTTTTCTATCATATTTTGCGGCGAGGTTGATCGCCCCTTGCAAACTCTCATCGTCGTGTGCGCGTGATACGCCGACGGACGAGCCGAGATTGGCAGGCTTCACGAAACACGGCAGCCCTAATTCTCTCTTGATGCGTTCAAGGATGGTGGCCGATTCGCGATCCCATTCAGCGCGAAGGAACCAGATGTGACGACAAATTGGAAGCTGTGCATCACGGAATAGCGCCTTCATCGTGACCTTGTCCATGCCGCAACTGGAAGCCAGCACGCCGCACCCAACATAAGGCAAGTCGGCCATCTCTAGCAATCCCTGGAGCGTTCCGTCTTCGCCATAAGTTCCATGCAGTACCGGAAATAAAACGTCCAGACGTGGTGAGGTTTCTTTAACTTCATTTTTGAAAGTTACTAATCCGCGTCGCGTCGGATCACCGAGAATGGTCGGCGATTCAATGTCGCTACGGACTTCCTGATCGAGCAAAGAACTCGCCGACTCGGGCAGTAAACCCGAAGATTCAGCCGGCGATAACCAACGACCCTCGCGTGAGATGGCGAGCGGAATGATGTTATATTTCAGTAAATCAATCGCTTCGATAACCGCACGCGCTGAACGGATTGAGACTTCATGCTCACCCGAACGGCCACCGTAAATGATGCCCACATTTATTTTTTCAGCCATAGATTTTCGCGGGTCAAAGACAAACGAATGTCCAATTTGATTTTGATACGGTTAGCTTAAAATCGGGTTATGAAAGACCAAATATCCTTAAAGAATGGTCTTACCCAGTGCGGAGAGAAGCAATTCGACGCCAAGTTCAGCCGTGCGATTGTTGATGTCGAGCGCAGTATTGATCTCAACCATTTCGAGCGACAGCGCGCCGCCCGCTTCCGCGATTTTCTCCATCGCCAGATGCGCCTCACGATATGTCATCCCGCCGCGCACAATTGTGCCTGAGCCGGGCGCATCGCCGGGATCGAGCGCGTCAATGTCGAAGGTGACGTGATAGCCAGCCGAAGCCTGTGACGCGATAGCGATTGCCTCATCCATGCAGACGCTCATCCCACGCTCGTCAATCTCGCGCATCGTGAAGAATCTGACACCGAGGCGGCGAATCAACTCTCGCTCTCCCGCATCCACGTCGCGCGCGCCGATGTGGGCGCAGAATCGCGGGTCAATCTTGGGAGAGAAATCATCAATGTCCGTCAGATGCGGCTCGCCCTCTCCGAACAAAACGGCGAGCGGCATTCCGTGTATATTGCCGGACGGAGAAGTCTCCGGCGTGTTCATGTCCGCGTGCGCGTCGAACCAGATGAGGCCGATTGTCTCTTGACGCTGTCGGTAAAACGAACTCACACCCGATACCGTGCCGATGGCGATGGAGTGGTCGCCGCCGAGAACTATCGGAATCTCGCCGCCCTCAAGTACCTTCTTTACGTCCGATGACAATTGATCACAAATAGCTGCGATGTCGTCAAGAAAATTCACGTTGGCGTTCGTCTTCACGGCGAGAGGCTTCGGGCACTCCACACGGATGTCGCCGAGGTCGCGAACTTCATAGCCAAGTTGTGCGATGCGCTGGTTAAGACGCGCCACGCGCATCGCCGCCGGGCCGAGGTCAACGCCAGCCACGCTCGCGCCGAATCCGCATGGCACACCGATGATGCTCACGCGCCGACCCGCACCGGGCAGCCGGCTGGTCATAGTTGCATGCGGTTGTTCAGTTAAAAGCTCGCTCATCGTCCAACACCTCAAGACTCTTTACGAGCCACCCAGATTGATATTAAAGCCGCTGCCGCCGCTGCTGCCCTGCGTCGGGAAAAATGGTTTCATCAAACCCGCAAAGGCCGCGAGATTGCGTGTCTGGATCAACAATTCGCCCGGCCCTGTGAATTCCGCCACCACGCCTTCGCCGCTCACCATGCTTTGAAAAAAACCTGTGGCAGCTTTGCGTAGCGTGTACTGTGTCGTGCCTTCCCACGCGACCAGATGGCCTGTGTCCACCACGTAACGCTCACCGGGAGCGAGTTGCTTGCGATGTATCGCACCAAACGAGGAGAGAAGCAGCAAACCCGTCCCCGTCACCTGCAAGACGAACAAACCTTCGCCGCCGAAAAATGATTTTGCGCCGCCCCAGCGCGTGTCAACGTTGAGGCTCACATCACCGGCCAGATAGGAACTCGCCTGCACGTAAAAGAGTTGGTTACTCATTTCGATGGCCGCAATATCGCCGGGATTACCCGGCGCAAACGTCACTTCGCCTGCTGCGCCGCGCGCCGTGAAAGTCGAGACGAAAGCCGACTCGCCGCCCGCCGCGCGTTTCAGAGCGCCCCATACTCCGCCTTTCATTTGCGATTGCAACTCGATATTGGCGGACATCGAAACCATCGCGCCCGACTCGGCCTGAATTGATTGCTCGGCCTGCATTTTGACGACGGCCAGCGCGAATGCCGGTTGATGCAAAATTTCGTAAGTGTAGCCGCGCCCTTGCCCGCGCGAATCTTCGTCAATCTTGATTCCCTGCCCCGTCGCTGGAAAACTCGGGGCAGCGTCAGGAATCGGAGAAGGTGAAACCGTCGCAGCGTCGCTCAAGCGGAGGCCGCAGGAGCCGCAGAATTGTGCTTCGGATAACAAGCCCGCGCCGCATCTAGGGCAGTTCATATTGAAACCTCTTTTGATTTCTCCTGAATAATCTTGACCGCCTCTTCGGGCGTCGCGGCGAAGTCGAGCAGAGACACATCTGCATCGCTGACGACGAGGTGTCTCTGAAACGTTTCGATGATCGGAGGCCAGCAGTCGCCGAGCAGCACGAGCGGGCGCGGCTCGATGACGCGAGTTTGCAGCTTGTTCCACACGAGGGACATCTCCGTAACAGTGCCCGCGCCGCCGCGCACGGCGATGAATCCGACCGAGCGCATGATGAGATTTTGCAGTCGCTCATAAAAATGTGAGGTCGCGACTTTTTCCGTCAGATAGCGATTCGGCTCTGCCTTGAACTGGTTCATCACGACGCCGAGGACGCTGCCTCCGCGTTCATGCGCGCCGCGACTCGCAGCCTCCATCACTCCCAGATAGCCGCCCGTGCAAATCGTGTAGCCGTCTTCGGCCAGCAACTGCCCGAGCCGGCGCGCCTGCCCGTACTCTTCACATTTTTCGTCGCACTTCGCGCCGCCAAAAATTGTGACTATTCTTCTCTCTGTATTCATCGCAAAATCTTTCACATGTCAGGGTTGAATGCTTTTTAAGGACGGAGACGATAAAGCAGGCGCGGGAATGGAATCGTTTCGCGTACATGCTCGATACCGCACATCCATGCCGTACAACGCTCAATGCCCATCCCGAAACCGGCGTGCGGAACGCTGCCGTAACGACGCAAATCGAGATACCACTCGAATGCTTCACGCGGAAGATGATGCGCCGCGAGTTGCGCTTCAAGATATTCAAGCGAAGTCGCACGCTCGCCGCCGCCGATCACTTCGCCGTAACCTTCGGGCGCGAGCACGTCAACTCCCAATGCCAACTCCGGCCTCTCCGCATCGCGCGCCATGTAAAAAGCTTTGACCGCGCCCGGATAATGATGAACCATCACGGGCTTGTCGAAATGCCCGGAGATGTATGTCTCGTCGGGCGCGCCGAAGTCCCCGCCCCACTCAAATTTAGTTGCGACTTCCCCGTGCTCGTGGCCTTCGTGCAGCATTCGCACAGCCTCGTCGTAATGTAGTCGCGGAAACGGCGGCACGATTGATGCGAGCTTGGCCGTATCGCGTTCTAAAACTTTTAGCTCCTCCACGCGCTCTTCGAGGACGCGCGCGGCGATGTAGGAGAGAAAGCGTTCGGCTAAGTTCATCACGTCGTCGAGCGTCGCAAAAGACATCTCCGGCTCGACCATCCAAAACTCCGTCAAGTGACGGCGTGTCTTCGAGCGTTCCGCGCGAAAAGTCGGGCCGAAGCAATACGCCTTGCCGAAAGCCGCTGCCGTCGCTTCGTTGTAAAGCTGACCCGATTGCGTGAGATATGCTTTCTCTTCGTCAAAGTAATCCAACTCGAAGAGCGTCGTCGTGCCTTCGCAAGCAGCCGGCGTCAGGATGGGCGAATCGGCGAGAGTGAAACCGTCGTCGTCGAGAAAGTCTCGCACCGCGCGAACGACCGTGTGACGCACTTTAAGTATGGCGTGCTGACGGCGCGAGCGGAGCCACAGATGGCGATGATCCATCAAAAATTCCGTGCCGTGCTCTTTGAGCGTGATCGGAAAACCCTCGACCGCCTGCAAGACTGTCGCGTCTGTCAGGTCAACTTCGTAGCCGCCCTGCGCGCGCTCGTCCGCACGCACGCTGCCGCGCACGATGAGCGAAGACTCCTGTCCGAGTCCCTTGAGCGCGTCCCACAGTTCGGGCGTGACGTTCTTCTTCAAGACCACGCATTGCACGATGCCCGTTCCATCTCGAAGCTGCGGAAACATCAGTTTGCCGCTTGAGCGCACGTTGTAGAGCCAGCCGCGTAGCTCGACTTCTTCGCCGACATGTTGAGAAAGTTGATTGATATAAATGTGCTGCATGATAAAAATTTGAGAGCCGTTTGATAGCTATTCGTTGATGCGCGCGCCGATAGTCGCCTGTAGAACCGGAAAGCGGTTGAGCCATTCTGCGGCTTGGACGGCGATCAGCAACGTGGGCTTGATGAATTGCCTGTAAATTTCGCCGCGCCCGGCCACGCCGGTCTGATAGGAAAATGTGCCGGCAGCTTTCAGACATCGCTGCACGGCCATTAGTCGAAATTCATGTGCGAAGTCGTCCGGGTCTATTGACTCAAGCCCGCGCGCGCGCCGCTCTTCCAAAAAGTAGAGGCGACGTTCTCGTATCTCCGCCATCGAAGGAAGCGTCGTCTGCCGGTCAAGCAGAAGCGAAACCAGATCGTAGCTGGCAGGCCCCATCCGTGCATCCTGAAAGTCAATGATTCGCAATTTTCCTTTGCGATCAACCATCAAATTCGACGCATGATAGTCGCGATGGCACAACACGCGCGGGCGTGCCGCGAGTTCCGCAGCGATGTCGTTCAACTCGGCGCGCAGTTCCTTCTCTTCGCCGTTCTTCAACTGCTCGCCGCGCAAACTCTTGAAATAATGCTCGCGAAAATAATTCAACTCCCACGCCAGTTTGGCTTCATCGAACGCGAGGCGACAGGCTATCGAATTACGCTCGTGCGCGAGTTTGGTGGCGGACTGTATGTCTGCGATGAGACTGATGGCGCGCTCCATGTAAGTCTCGCGCTCGTCTTCGGAGGCGGCCTCGCAGAAGCGTCGTAACTGCGTGTCGCTCAAATCCTCCTGCACGATGATGCCGTTCAGCGCGTCAACATCCAGAATTGCGGGCACGGGAAGATGCGCTTCGATGAATAGTCTGGAGACATCGAGGTACGGGTGAATCTCCGCATCGAAAGGTTCAGGATAGACGGCGGCAATCGCGTGTGTGCGCTTCCAAGGGATGCGAAAGTATTCGCGCGTCGAGGCGTCGGGCGTGAGCGGCAAGACGTGCTGAGTTTTACCGCCGATACGCGCGAGATAAATCGCGAGACGCTCCTGCGCGGCAACTTGAAAAGCGTTGGAAGTTATTTGAGACGGATGCTGCATTCTGCGAAATATAGAGTTGCACTATCTCTGACGTGCCGAAATGCAAGCCGGTTCCCGCTTCGATTCTTACTTTTTAAGACGGGTGGTGGAGCGCGCCTGAATTGTATCACTGCGCCAGCGGCGCGACAAAATTTGCGCCTCTCACTTCTCCGGCCAGACCTTTCTGCGGTCGCTCGATGCCCTTTATTAATTCCGCACGAACAACGGCGGCGTTTTCGACAATCTCGCCGGCGGGGATGACGACACCGTCTCCCAAGATTGCGCGACGAACACGCGCGCCCGATTCAACTCTGACGCTCTCCCAGAGCACAGAGTCACGCACATCTGCGCCCTCTTCAATAATTGAATTTGCGCCACACTCTACGTCACGATGCTCTTTCTTGAGGAGCAGCAAACTCGTCTCAAGATAGCGTTTGACGGTTGACAATTCATGCCAGTAGCCTGCGGCGACATGCACCGCGATGCGCTCGCCGCGCGCGATGGCCTGTGGATAAACATCCGTCGTCGAGTGCGAAAAAACCCCGCGCGGGATGTAAGAGAAAATGCGCGGCTCGACAATCTGAATCCCCGTGAACATCAAAGGTATTTCGTCTTCATCACGAGAACTCTCGACGCTTTCGTCGTCAACTCTTTTTGAACTCCCCGCTTGATTGATGACAGCGCTCCCCGCCAATTCCCTTCCAGCATTTTTTAAGAGCGCGCTTCCCTCGCTCATTGTAAGTGAGGAGCGCGACGCTCCTCCGGCGTTATCGGACGCGAGAGGCGTTGCGCCAAATCCTTCCAGAAATTCTCCGCGCGTCACGACTGTGCTGTACTTATCGCGCTCGATATTTTTACGCGCGACCAGCGTGGCGATGGCGTTCGTGCGGCGATGCGTCTCAATAGCTTCTGCGAGATTGATGTCGGTCGCGATTTTGCCGTTGATGACGATGAACGTCTCGCCCTCTAAAAGAGCACGAGCGTTGTCGAGCGCTCCGCTTGTGCCGAGGATACTCGTCTCTTCGACGTAATGCAGTCTCACTCCGAAGCGGCTGCCGTCGCCCAGAGCCGCGCGCACGGAGTCCGGTTGATGATGCAGATTGACGACGACATCGCGGCAGCCGTAACCAGCAAGATACTCCGCGACGTAACCGACGAGCGGGCGAGTCATAAAAGGGATGGCCGGTTTGGCGCGGTCTATGGTCAGAGGCCAGAGTCTCGTGCCATAGCCTGCCGCCAGAATCATCGCTCGCATGTCTCGCTCTCTTCCCTCGCTTTCTTACGCGCGTCTTGTTTGAAACAGACGCAGACGATAGCACACGTCTCCTCCATTCCGTCCCACTAATTGAAAGCGGTTACAGAAAGCACGCATCACGGATTGATAAGATGTTAAGAAGCCTGCGCGGCGTCGCGGATGGTGAGATCGAATGTGCCGGGCGCGACTTTGCGGAAACGACGATTGCGGTTGAGCGAGACGGCGATACTGATCGTCGGGTTGTTGCCTGTGAACTTAAAACCGCCTTCGAGCAGACGATTGTAAATTTCATTGACGTGCAGAGGGCCGGCGGATTCGCGCAACAGAAGCGTCGTCGCCTGCGGTATCGTGCGGTCAAAAAATCGGTCGTCGGTCGGTTCGATGTCGTTGCGAACGGTTGGGATATCGTGATGGTTAACTACGTTCGCGCGTGGCTGGCCGTAGCTGGCGTTTCTGGTTGCCTTAGCATTGTCGTGACGAAGCGCGGCTTCAATCTCCGCATCCGATGGCGTGGCGCTGGTCTGCTGCGTGCCGAACATGGAAGACAGTATGCGGAACATCGCCGCCTCCGTCTGGCTGACGAGCGCGTCCATCTCATTGAGTTCCGAGCGGAGCCTTTCGGCTTCGGCCTGGAGGTCGGCCAGACGCGAACCCAGACGCGAGCGCGTGGCGCGTGTCTGACGCAAACTTTGTTCAAGCGTGGCGAGCAGATTTTCGTCAGGCATAACGTCTCGTCAAAATGTTTACGTCTCACGTTCAAGGATGAACGTCGGCAGAGCGCGCAAGGCTTCCCTGTATGCGGACGCTTTGAGCGCAGAGAGCACCTCACACGCCGCTTCCGCGAAAGAGACGGCGCGCGCGCGCGCGCGGTGCAGCGCGCCACTTTCATCAGCCACCTGCAAAAGAGATTCGCGCGAGACTTCGTCGTAATTTCCACGACGCATCACGGTTTGAAGGTGTGCGCGCTGTTCGGGATTTTTTTCGAGCAGATAAATCAGCGGCAGCGTCACTTTGCCTTCCAACAAATCAACGCCCGCCGCTTTACCGAGCACATGCTCAAAAGAAGTGAAGTCCAGCAAGTCATCCGTCAGTTGAAAGGCCATGCCCAGATACAGACCGTAGTCACGTAGGGCGTGCTGCTCCGCTTCACTGCCGCCCGCGAGAATCGCGCCGATCTCGCAGCACGCGCTGAAGAGATAGGCGGTTTTGCGTCTCAGCACATCGAAATATTGCTCTTCCGTGATGTCCGCGCTGCCGAGCAGGGTTAACTGGATGAGCTCGCCTTCGGTCATTTTCCGCGTGACCCTCGTCAAAATATCGAGGACGGGCAGCGAGCGTTCGGCAAGGCTCGTCTCGAAGGCGGACATGTAAAGCCAGTCGCCCATCAGCACGGCGGTCTGATTACCGAAGCGGCTGTTTATCGAAGGACGATTGCGTCTCGTCTCGGCGTTATCAATGATGTCGTCGTGGACGAGCGTCGCGGTGTGGAGAAATTCCATCACCGTCGCCATGCGGATCACGTTTTCGCGCGAAGCATCGCCGCCGAGCGCGTAAGTTGAAAGAAGCGTCAGCGCAGGCCGCACGCGCTTGCCGCCGGACGCGCGCAAATAGTCGCCGATGTACGAGACGACCTGAATATTTGAGCGCGCCTGTCTCTCGAATTCGGATTCGACCAGTGAAAGCTCCGGCGCGATGAGACTGAAGATGCGATGTGCCGTCACTTGCGGGTCTTCAACCGGGGCGGTGTAGGCGGATGTCTGCATAAACTACGAACGACAGATGATGCGTCTCTGATCTTTGAAAAAACTTTTCGCCGTCATCAATCTTTCAAAATTAGTTAGAGCGATAATTCGTGTACTGCATGTTGATGTCGAAATCTTTAGCCTTCAATAAGGCGATGACCTCTTGCAGAATGTCGCGGTCGCGACCGGAGACGCGCACCACGTCGCCCTGTATTGAAGCCTGCACTTTCACTTTCGTGTCTTTGATAAACTTGACGATTTCTTTGGCCTTCTCAACGGGGATGCCCTGCTGGATGGCGACGTGCTGGCGCAGCGTGCCGCCCGCCGCCGGCTCGATTTTGCCGTAGCTCAAAGCTTTCAGAGGCACGCTCCGGCGAACGAATTTCTGCTGGAGAATGTCGTTCATGCCGCGCAACTTCATCTCGTCTTCAGCCGTCAAAATCAGTTCGTGCTCTTCAAGCTGCACCTCTGCCTTGCTGCCCTTGAAATCAAAGCGCTGCCTGACCTCTTTCATCGTCTGATCGAGGGCGTTGACGATTTCCGCGCGTTCTACTTGTGAAACGATGTCGAATGAATTCTGCTGTGCCATAAAGTAAGTGCCGAATGTTGACGGCTGATTTTAGCAACTTGTGTACGACGAAAAATCTTGCCGCCCGTCACAATCTTTATAACATTAACAGGCAGACTGGCAAAGTTTGATTTTCCTGTGCGGTGGCTGATGCAAATCGAAAACAAGGCAACAAGAACATCTCAGGATATTTCAAGTTGGAAAAAGCGCGCGAAGTTTGCAGATGTGATGTCGCCGAGTTCATTAACTTCCAATCCCCGCAACTCCGCCAGAAAACGCGCTGTGTCCGCGACAAAGGCCGGTTCATTGCGCCGACCGCGAAAAGGCACGGGCGTGAGATAAGGGCAGTCCGTTTCAATCAACAGACGCTCAAGCGGAATCATCCTCGCAACCTCACGCAGCGGCTCCGCCTTTTTGAAAGTCACGTTACCCGCGAATGAAATCAACATGCCGAGTTCAAGCACGCTCTCAGCCATCTTCACGCTGCCGCCAAAGCAGTGCATGATTCCGCCGGGATGCGTGCCATCGCTCAGATGCTCGCGAAGAATTTCCACCGTCTCATCATCGGCGTCTCTCGAATGGATAATGACCGGCAACCCCGCTTCTCGCGCGAGATTCATTTGCCGCTCGAAAACTCTGCGTTGCACTTCGCGCGGCGAATTGTCGTAATGAAAGTCGAGGCCGATTTCGCCCCACGCAATCACGCGCGCGCTGCTCTTCACCAATTCACACAGACGCTTTTTTGCATCCTCGTCAAACAGGCTCGCATCGTGCGGATGCACGCCGACCGCCGCATACACATCTTCGTACTTTTCCGCCAGACGCACCGCACGTTCCAGACATCCGCTGTGAGGGTCGCCCGTCCCGACGTTGAGGATGGCACGCACGCCAGCCGCACGCGCACGCTCGACGACCTCATCGCGGTCAGCGTCAAATTCCTCGCCATCAATGTGTGCGTGAGAATCTACGAACATGAGAGAGCGGCCTGCATAGTGCGTTGCATATTATTCATTTGAGGCGTGCGCCGTTCGGGACATCTTCGGTGAATGTGGCGAGCACGGGACGGCCTTCATCACCGACTGACGCGGCGAGCACCATGCCTTGCGACTCGAAGCCGCGCAGCTTTCGTGGCTGCAAATTTGAGACGACGGCGACCTTGCGCCCGATGAGTTTCTCCGGCTCGTAATACTGCGCGATGCCCGCCAGAATTTGACGCGGCGCGGCCTCGCCGAGATCAATCGTGAACCGCAACAGCTTGTCCGCCTTCGGCACGCGCTCCGCCGTCAAAATTTCCCCGACGCGCATCTCGATTTTGATGAAATCGTCAATCGTAATGAAGTTGACGATGCCCTCCGGCGGCGTCGCCGCCGCCTGCTGCGATGCGACGGGGACGGCCTGCGCCTCGGTCGCGCCCTGCATCGGTGGCTCGGTTGGTTTGGTCTCCCTCGCCGTCACGGCATCGGGCACGGCCTCAGCCTGCGTCGCGTGAGTTCCCTGCTGCGTGTCGGTTGAAGACTTCGCTTCATTTCGATCTGCCATTTCTTTTTCGATCTCTGCCATTATTTTCCCTTTATCAATACGCGGAAAGAGTGCGGCCACTTCGCCGATGCGCGTGCCCTGCGGCAAGCCTCCCCACGTCAAGCTCTGCGGGTTGATATTTTCCACGTCACCCGTCAAGCCGAGTTGTTTCCACAATGCGCGAGTCGAGTCCGGCATCAACGGATGAAGCATGACAGCGAGCCAGCGAATCGTCTCGGCTGCCCTGTAGAGTACCGCGCCGAGCGTCTCGCGTTGCGACTCGTCCTTCGCCAGCACCCACGGCTTCGCGTCCGAGATGAATTTATCCACGCGCGCGATCATGCCCCAGACGGTTTCGAGCGCACGATGAAATGCGTAGCTCTCCATGAACCCTATGAATTGATCGCGCACGAGTTCGAGACTGCTCGCCAATTCCATCGCGTCGGAATCCACGCCCGCGCGTTTCGCCGTCAGACGCAATTCATCTGAAATGTCGGGCGCGGGCACGAAGCCGTCGAAGTAACGCTCGATCATCGTCAGCGTGCGGCTCGTCAGATTTCCGAAGCCGCTCGCGAGGTCAGAGTTCGCGCGCTCAAGTATCACTTCATAATCAACTTTCGAGTCTTGTCCGAAAGCCATCTCGCGGAGCAGAAAATAACGCACGACATCCACCTGATAATGCTGTATGAGAACAGGCAGTTCGAGCGCATTGCCGAGCGTCTTTGATCCCTTGCGCCCCGTCTGGTCGAGCCACATCCCGTGCGCGACGACTTGACGCGGCAACTCCACGCCCGCCGCAAGCAGCATCGCCGGCCACAGAATCGCGTGCTGGCGCAGAATGTCTTTGCCGACGATGTGCGTGCCCGGCCAGAATTTCTGGAACAACTCTCCGCCGTCTATTTGTTGTCGCTCCTGATTGCCATAACCGAGTGCGGAGATGTAGTTGATGAGCGCGTCGAACCAGATATAAATTGTGTGCTCGTCATCACCCGGCACGGGAATCGCCCAACTGACGGACGACTTCAAGCGGCTGATGGAGACATCCTGCAAGCCGCCGCGCGTCATGCTGATGACTTCGTTCAGACGCGCTTCTGGTCTGACAAAATCAGGACGGCTCGCGTAGAGTTGGAGCAACGCCTCATCGTAATCCGACAGGCGGAAGAAATAACTTTCCTCAGAGACGCGGTCAACCGGTGCCTCATGGATAAGACAGAGTGGAGCCTCGCCTTCATGTTCCGGCAACGCCAATTCTTCATCAGTCTTGAACGTCCCGCACGGCGCGCAAAACCAGCCTTCGTAAAATCCTTTGTAGATGCATTCGCGTCCCTTCGGAGTTTTGTTCGCCGCCACCACGCGCCAGAATTGGCTCGCCGCTTCGTAATGAAAAGGCTCGCCCGTCCGCATGAAAATATCGTAGCCGCCGTGCGCGCCGTCGAGTCCGAACGAGGCGAACATCTTCTGCAACTCGCCGACGATGTAATCAACGTGTTCGCGCGGCGTGCGCCCGTTCTTCGCCGCCGAGCGCATGATGTTTTGCCCGTGCTCGTCCGTGCCCGTCAGAAAATAAGTTTCAAGGCCGCGCTGTCGCTCATAGCGCGCGAGACAATCCGCGACCACCGTCGTGTAGAGATGCCCCATGTGCGGCAAACTGTTGGCGTAATAGATCGGCGTGGTGACGTAAAAACTTTTCATAGAAACCAAAAATTCAAGACGTGTGACAGATTAAGATTGACAGGAAAGACGCGCCATTTTCATCATTCGCCGCATGGTACAGATGAATACTTTTGTAACTTACTCGCGTCCTCTGATCAAGGCCATCGCCTCGCTGCGCGTGCGCGGGTCTTTGCGGAAGCCGCCGCGTATCGCGGACGTGATCGTATGCGCGCCGGGCTTTTTCACTCCGCGAATCGTCATGCACGTATGCTCCGCTTCCATCACGACCATCACGCCGACGGGTCGCAGTCCGTCTTGCAGCGTGTCGGCAATCTCCGAGGTCAGACGCTCCTGCAATTGCAAACGCCGCGCGAAATTTTCCACGAGTCGCGCCAACTTTGAGAGGCCGACGATGCGCCCGCCTTTCGGGATATAAGCGATGTGGCAGACGCCGACGAACGGCGCGAGATGATGTTCGCACAACGATGCGAAGTGGATGTCTTTGACGATCACCATCTCATCGTGCTTGTCGCCGGGCAGTGCGACGACGTGCTGATGCGGGTCTTCGCGCATCCCCGCCGTCAACTCCGCATACATCTCCGCGACGCGCTGCGGCGTGCGTTGCAGGCCGGGACGCTCTGGGTCTTCGCCGACACCTTCGAGGATCAGCCTGACGCCGCGCGCAATCTTTTCCAGATCAACTTCGCGCGCCAACGCTTTTTCGTCTTCGACACGCAACGGAAGTTTCGTCGGCATTTCTAATCCTCTCCCAACAAATTGAAAGCAGCCATCACCGCATCCTCGACGACGCGCAGGGGCACATGCTTCGCGGCGGCAATGGCGCGACATTGTTCGTATTCGGGTTTTGCATTGACGACTCGCCCGTCCATGATTGCCGTCTTTACATCGAGCGCGCCGAACTCGGTCTCGACGCTGACGATTTTTCTTGGCAGCGAGCGACGCTCGACTTCAAACACGCGCGCGCCGAGCGTCGGCGTCTCGGTGAATAACAACGCGAACATCTTTTCGCGCTCGCGCGGGTGGCAGAGTATCGAGATGAGGACGCCGGGGCGATTCTTTTTCATCTGCACCGGCGTCAAATAACAATCAAGCGCGCCCCGCTCGAACGCCTGCTCCATCAGATAACCGACGACCTGCGGCGACGCATCGTCAAGATTCGTCTCAATCATCAAAAGTTTTTCGCGCGACTGCCCGATCTCGTTTTGAGTTTCCGCGTGCGCCTCCACATTTAACTCCTCTCGCTTCACTCCCGTTTCACTATGCGACTCACCGACCATGACGCGCAGCACGTTGGGAAATTTTTCGTATTCCCGCGTGCCCGCGCCGTATCCTGTATTCTCGACACGCATCGAAGGAAGCACGCCGTAAGTCTCACACACGGTGCTGATAATCGCTGCCCCGGTCGGGGTCAGCAACTCGCCCTTAATCTCCGTCGAGTAAATCGGCACTCCGCGCAGCAGTTCGGTGACGGCGGGAGGCGGGACGGGGAAACGCCCGTGCGCCATCTCAACAGTTCCGCTGCCGACATGTAGCGGCGACGAGACGAAGCGCTCAATGCCCAACAACTCGAAAGCAATGCACGCGCCAATCACATCAACGATGGCGTCGAGCGCGCCAACTTCGTGAAAGTGAATTTTTTCGAGCGCCACGTTATGCACACGCGCTTCCGCTTCAGCCAGTCGCGTAAAGATTTGCGACGCGCGTGTCTTCACCGCTTCATCGAGCCGCGAGTCGCCGATGATTTTGAGTATATCCGACAGATGGCGATGTTTGTGCTCGTGTGCGGTCAACACCTTCGCCTTCGTCGCGCTGATGCCGGAGCGATCAACCGTCTCGAACGTCACTTCATAACCTGCTACATCGAGCAGCGCGAGACGTGCGACAAGCTCGCGCGCGTCAACTCCCGCGCTCACCAGCGCGCCGAGTATCATGTCGCCGCTGGCTCCGGCAAAGCAATCGAAGTAAAGCGTTCGCATCACAAATCAAATCGCGGGCAAACAAATCCCGCCTGCACTTCCACAATTCTAATCAGAGAAAGAATTTTTGTTCGACAGCAAAGTGAACTGATGGTAGCAGAGCGCGCCGCGACGGTGTCAAGCAAGCCCTTCCCCTTCAATTAGCAAGACCTCGCCGCGCTGCGCTATACTTTCGACTTTTCGACGGCGAGGTTTTTGACGACTATGAGGTCTGCCGCCCGAATCAATGAACGCATCAACGGAAGGGATTGAAGAGTCTTGAATCTGATCGAGCTACAGTTAAAACTTCGCGAGCAGGTGCGCGCCGTCGCCTCTGAAAAATTCGGCATCGAGTTGGAGCAGGTCAACGCCGAGATTCCCAAGCGCACGGAACAAGGCGATCTCGCGTTCCCTCTGGCCTTTGAACTGGCGAAGCGCATCAAGCAGGAGACGGGCGAGAAACGGCAACCGCGCCTCATCGCAGAGGAACTCCGCACCGCGCTTGAAAGCGACATGGATGTCGAGCGCGTCGAAGTCGCCGGCGCTGGTTATCTCAATCTCTTCTACAATCGCGCGCGGCTGCTGGCGACGATTGCTGCTGCACAAACCAACGCTTCGACACAAGTTTTGACCGGCGACGACGCACGCCCGAAGCGCATGGTCGAGCACACGAGCGTCAATCCCAACAAGGCCGCGCACATCGGCCACCTGCGAAACTCTGTGCTCGGAGACACTTTCGTCCGCATCCTCAAAGCGCGCGGCGAGCGTGTTGAAGTTCACAATTATATTGATAACACAGGCGTGCAGGTGGCGGATGTCGTCGTCGGCTTCATGCACATCGAGCATCTGGCGCTTGAAGACGTGCGCGCGCTCGACGCATCGCTGCCTCCCGAAAACCCTTTCGATTATTACTGCTGGGATTTGTACGCGCGCGTCGGACTCTTCTATCGTCACGGCGACGTTGAAGCCAAGGAAGACCCGGAACTTTTGCGCCTCCGCGTCGAGACGCTGCACGCGCTCGAAGAGGGCGACAATCCGATTGCGGAGTTGGCTGAGTATGTCGCCACGCGCATCGTTAATTGCCATCTCGACACGATGGAGCGCATCGGCATCCGCTACGATTTGCTGCCGCGCGAGTCTGAGGTTTTGCACTTTCTCTGGCAGCCCGCGTTCGAGCGCATGAAGGCGGCGGGCGCGATTCGTTTCGAGTCCGAAGGCCGCAACAAAGGCTGCTGGGTGATGCCGATGGACACGCACACCAGCAGCGACGAGCACGAGGCGGACAAAGTGATCGTCCGCTCCAACAACACGATCACCTACACTGGCAAGGACATCGCATATCAACTGTGGAAGCTCGGCCAATTCAGTTTCGATTTCAACTATCGCCCGTTCCGCACGTATGACGAAAGCCACGCCGTCTGGATGACGAGCAACGCGGCGACGCCAGAGTCCGCACAAGCTCCGCAGTTCGGGCACGGCGCGACCGTGTACAACGTGATTGACGCGCGACAGGCGTACCCGCAGGAAGTTGTGAGGCGCGGCGTGGCGGCGGTCGCGCCCGCCGTCAGCGAAGACGCGAGCGTGCATTTTTCTTACGAGATGGTTGCGCTCTCGCCCGCCGCGTGCGTGGAGTTGGGAGTCGAGTTGAAGGAAGAAGACCGCACGCGCGCCTTCATCGAGATGAGCGGGCGGCGTGGACTCGGCGTTAAAGTTGACGACTTGATTGACCGGCTTGAGGCGAACGCGCTGAGTGAAGTGGAAGCGCGACACACGGAACTCTCCGACGTTGAGAAGCGCGCGACAGCTCATATCATCGCGGTCGGCGCGCTCCGTTATTTTCTGATGAAGTGGACGCGCAACTCCGTCATCGTTTTTGATTTCAAAGAGGCTCTCTCTTTTGAAGGCGAAACCGGCCCTTACTGTCAGTATGCAGCCGTCCGCGCCAACTCGATCTTTCGTAAATTGAGCGGTGATGAAACGAAAAACGCTTTCGCGAGCATCGCTTCCATCAACGCTGTGGGAAACACGCAACTTCAAACTGTGAAGGATATTTTCGCTGGCGAAAGCGGTGACGAATTGTGGTCACTCGTGATGCTCGCGGCGCGTCTCGATGAAATTCTCGCGCAGACGGCGGAACAGGCCGAGCCGTCGTATCTTGCCAAGTACACGTTCCAACTGGCGCGCGCCTTCAACCTCTTCTATCATCATCATCGCATCATCGCCGAAGAGAATCAGACCAGACGTGCAGTGCTTGTGACGATTGCGGATTTTGTGCGGCGACAGTTGACGGCATCGCTCGCCACGCTCGGCATCGAAGTGCCGGAGAGAATGTGAGTAGGAGAGCTAATCTGCACGCGGAGTTTTATTCCAAGTCTGCCACCGTCCGTCGCGCGTATATTTGAATTGAAAGCTGGCCGGCGTTTTCACTAAGAAGCTGCCCGCGCCGGTGAAACGGTTACGAGGTAAATTTAATGCTCATCGTTATGAAGGCCGACGCCACCGAGCGCGAAATCGCGGATGTCGTGCGCGTGATTACCGAGATGAATTTGCGCGCGCATCCTCTGCCCGGCGCGCAGCGCACAGCCATCGGCATCACCGGCAACTCGTCGCCAGTTGATACGTCTCGCTTCGAGAATCTGCCCGGCGTGGCCGAGGCGATTCGCGTCAGCAAACCTTTCAAGCTCGTGACGCTCGATTTGAAACCGGAGAAAACCATCGTTAAAGTCGGCGACGCATCAATCGGCGGCGACGAACTGGCGATCATCGCCGGGCCGTGCGCGGTCGAGAGCCGCGAGCAGACTTTTGCCGTCGCCGAAGCCGTGCGACGCAGCGGCGCGAAATTTTTCCGTGGCGGCGCATTCAAGCCTCGCACTTCGCCCTATGCTTTTCAGGGACTTGGTGAAGAGGGCTTAAAGATTCTCGCCGAAGTCCGCGACACGTTCGGATTGAAAATTATTACCGAAGCGATTGACGAACAGAGCCTCGAACTTGTCGAGCGTTACGGCGACGTGATTCAGATCGGCGCGCGCAACATGCAGAATTATTCATTGCTCAAACGCGCGGGACGCTCGCGTCTGCCAATCTTGCTCAAGCGCGGTCTCTCCGCCATGTTCGACGAGTGGATGCTGGCCGCCGAGTACGTGATGTCGGAAGGAAATTACCAGATTATCCTCTGCGAGCGCGGCATCCGCACCTTCACGCAACACACGCGCAACACGCTCGACCTCGCCGCCATTCCCGCCGTCCGGCGCATCTCGCACTTGCCGGTGGTCGTTGACCCTTCGCACGGCACTGGCAAGAACTATATGGTCACGCCGATGGCGCGCGCCGCAGTCGCGGTCGGGGCTGACGGTTTGATCGTCGAAGTTCACGCCAACCCGGAACAAGCGCTTTCGGACGGCGCGCAATCTCTGACGCTTGAGCAATACGAGCAACTCGTGACGGAAGTGCGCGCCATCCACGATGTCATTACGCCTGCGCTCGTCAGTTAAGAACAACACTGTCGAATGAAGATTTCATCAAGAGAGGGTGCAAGGTCATCGCGCCCTCTCTCATTGTTTAAGGTTAGGTAGAGATTGGCTTGCACATTAAATTCCACGAAGGCGTGCGGAATGCGACATCAGCCGAGCCTGAGCTTGAGTTCGGATGTTTCGGCGAGGACGAGACATCGCAGACTGAAACCACGAGGCTCGTCGTCGCCAGTTACAACATCCGTTATGCGGTTGGCTCGCGCCTCATCTCCGGGAGTCTTTTTCGTCGCGCCGGTTTGAGCCGCCCGCAACGACGCGCTGCGCTCGTCAACGGAAACATCAACTCAACGGCGCGTGCATTCACGGACGGCGTGCGGATGCCTCCGGCTGATGTCATCGCGTTGCAGGAAGCCGACCGCGAAACCTTACGCGCCGGCGGCCAACACGTCGCACAAGCGCTGGCGCGCGCTCTGCGGATGAATTACGTCCGGGCAGGCGCGCGGACGCCGCACGACGAGCCGCCGCAGGACAAACAATGGTATCTGAATTTTGAAGAGTCTCTGCAAGTCGGCGAAGAGGGTGACACGGGCGTCGCGCTCCTCAGTCGCCTGCCGCTCATGGATGCCACGCGCGTCGAGTTGCCGTGGTCTGACTGCGCCTGGCGTCCGCGTCTCGCGGTCTCAGCGAGCGTTCCTTTTGTTCGAGGGAAACTGCGCGTCTTCAATGCCCACATTGACCCGCACGCCGGAATCGAAGAACAGTTGGCGCAACATCGCGCGGTGCTGGCACAAGTTGAATTAGACAAAACTGCGCCGGCAATTTTGCTTGGCGATTTCAACACGCTCTCGCGCTCATCTCGCCCTGTCATGCGCGCACTGCTTGAGTCACATGGATTTCAAACGCCGTTGCCGACGGGGACAGCTACGTGGCGTTCTGGGTTTTTGCGACTCCACGCTGATTGGATTTTCGTGCGCGGCGCGCGCGTGCTGCGCTGGGGGGTGGCGCGTCGTCTGAGCGTTTCGGATCACTGGCCGGTGTGGGTTGAGATTGAAGCTACAGACTGCTAAACCGTGAAGCCTACTGAGACCATCAACAGCTCAAGGAATCCGCTCGTCCAACGCGCGCGAGCCGTGCGCGATGGGCGCGAACCGGGCATCATCTTCGTCGAGGGCGTGAGACTTTGCGAAGAGGCTGCACAGTCTGGCCTCTCGGTCGAGATGGTATTCTGCTCCGCGAATTTACAAACGGAGCCGCGCATCTCTCAACTCTTACGCACATTTCAAGCGTCCGCTGCCAGAATCGTTTTCGTCAGCGAGCGCGTCCTTGAGTCAATGTCGGACACGAAAACTCCGCAGGGCTTAATCGCGCTCGCGCAGGAGCCAGCCAACGGACGCGCGCGTCTGGAACAGACGACCGGCACGCATCTCGTCGTCGTTATGCACAAAGTTAACAATCCCGCGAACGCGGGCGCGATGCTGCGCGTGGCGGAAGCCGCAGGGGCGACGGCGGTGATCACTACGAAGACTTCAACCTCTCTCTTCTCTGCGAAAGCTCTGCGCGGCTCGATGGGGTCGGCGTTTCGCCTGCCTCTCTGGCCGGGCGCGGATTTGCACGACGCTTTGAGTTGGTGCGCTGAACGCAATATCAAAACCGTCAGCGCGGGCACTCAGGCGACGACTCCGCACACCGCGCTCGACTGGACGATTCCACGCGCCATCATCGTCGGCCCCGAAGCCGGCGGGCTGACTTCACAGGAAACAGGCGCGACGGACGAGGTGTTGATGATACCGATGCGCGCTCCCGTCGAAAGTCTGAACGTCGCCGTCGCGCTGGGCGTTATTCTCTATGAAGCGGCGCGGCAGAGAAAATTTTCTTGAGATGTATTGTTCGCTTCCGCATTTTTCCACACAGACATCTCAGGATTGCTCGCCGTTATGTCAGTCGCTTCTCTCAAACGACGAACATCGGCTAGAATGTTCGGAGCGTCACTACTGAGCCAAAAAGTTCCCTCCCCTGTATTAACTCTCTCTCCCGCCGCGCTGGTTTCGGCGTGTCCTATTTGGAGAAATGTTGGCCCCTGATTTTATGAGCGAAGACAAACTGAAGAAGCGCGATGAGGCGCTGGTCGAGCGTTTGATGCGGCGCGTGCTGGAAGGCATGGGTTCGGTCGTTGATCGCAAACTCGGACGCGAGGCGAGCGCGCAGAGCGGCTTCACGACATCCAAACTCATCGAGCGGATGAAGCGTCTGATTGATGAGCGCGCGCGCGCAGGAGATAAAGGTCAGCGCATCGCACCGCATTTGATGAAGCTGAAAATCGAGTGGGGCACGCATTCCGAAGCCGCGCCGGAATTTCTCAAGGAATTGGAGACGGAAATTCTCGCCGCCGCGATTGATTACATTAACGACCGGCGGCTACGCACGCTGGCCCCTGCCAAAGTCGAAACGAGCGTGGACATTTTCACGACCGGCATTGCCGTTGACCCTTCCTTCGGCGAGTTTGAGGAACAATTGCAGCAAGAAGACGAGGCGCGCGCGCTTGATAAAGAAGGCAGCAATGTCGCGCCGTCTTCAACCCCGCAAGCGCAGCCTGACGTTCGCGTCTCGGCGCGTGCGACTTTGCCATCCGGCACAGACGAGAAAGTTTTGTCGTTTCGTCCCGGCGGTCGGCGTCTGAATGTCGGGCGCGCCTCGGATAGCGACGTGCATCTTGATCATCCGAGCGTCTCAAAAATCCATGCCTCGCTGGTGATGAACCGCGAAGGAACAATCCTCGTCGCCGACACCGGCTCGACCAATGGCACTTTTATCAACGGGCGGCGTATCGCTTACGGAGAAGCGCGTCAGATTGAAGACGGCGATGTCGTCGGCTTCGGCGATGTGGAAGTCAGATTGAGGAAACAAGCGCAGTGACAACGGCAGTGACAGGTGATGAGTGATGAGCAAGAGCATCGTCATCAGCAAGATTGCTTGAACTTGTCACCTGTCACCTGTCACCTGTCACTCGTCACAGCTTTCGTAATCTTATGATTCTTTTTTTTGTCATACCTGAAAGACAGCCGGCGCTGCTCAGTCTGATTTACATGGTCGGACTGATGCTGTTGGCGCTATTGCTGGTGCTCTCGTTGATACGGCGCGCGCGCCAAAGGCGTGCCGGGCTGTCGTCGGTTGCGCCGGCTGATTTGCCGCCGGAAGTGCGCGCGCGACTGGGCACGACTTCGACGAATCGTGGCTTGCGCGCGTTGCGTTACGTTTTCATGCTGCTGGCCTTCACGGTTTTTGGATTTCACATCTATTGGGCGCAGTACGCGGGCGAATCGAACGACCGTTTTCAGGAATTGAGCTACAAGGATTTGCGTAATCGCCGTCTCGCCGAATCAACTCTGCGCGGGTGGATTCTCGACCGTTCGGGAAGTCTGGATCGCGCGCTCGCGCTTTACAAACGCGCGCCGAACGGCCAAATCGTGCGCGATTACCCGCTCGACATAGAGATGTCGCAACTGCTCGGCTCGGATCGCGGCGACCCCGGTTTGGAGCGCGCGCTGTTCGGCATCCAGAGCGGCGCTGCGCCGGAAGCGTGGGACGTGGTGATGGAGCGCGACACAAAGCAGCCCGCGAATCTCGACGTGCGTTTGACGATTGACAGCGAGTTGCAGAAGACCGCCGTCGAACAACTGCGCGGGCGTCACGGCGCGGTCGTCGTCCTCAATCCGCAGACGGGCGAAGTGCTGGCGATGTACAGCAATCCTTCCTACAGCATCAAGGAAGTGCAGGACGAGGCGTCGTGGATCAGGCTCAACGCGAATCAGCGCGACCAGCCGCTCGTCAATCGCGCGCTCGGCGCTTATTACATTCCCGGCTCAACTTTCAAGACCGTCGTCATGCTCGCCGCCTATCGCGCCGGAATGCAGAACGAGGAATTTAACTGCAACGCCGGCGGCTACTCAGCCGAGCCGGGCGCGAAGCCGATTCTCGACTCCGGCGGCAACGGCGAAGTCCACGGCCACATCGGGATTGATGTGGCTTACGAAGTTTCCTGTAATCAGTATTTCGCGCAGATGGCCGTCAAGCTCGGCCCCGAACGTCTCGCCGAAGAAGCCAAGCTGCTCGGCATCGGAACTTATGCGACTCCCGAAGAGGCCGTGCGCGGTCGCAAAGAACCGCAACTCTGGAACGTCAGCATCCCTGCGATAGCGCGCGCGCTGGCTCCGCGCGAGTCAACCATCGTCTCTTCGCCGAAGATGCGCCGTTACGATCTCGCGCTCGAAGGTTTCGGGCAGGGTTACGCGGGACAGATGACGCCGTTTCAAATGGCGCTCGCAGCCTCTGCCATCGCGAATCTCGAAGGCAAGTTGATGAAGCCGAAGATTGAATTCGACGTGCCGCCCGCCGTCTATTCACAGGCGACGACGCCGGAGCAGGCCGCGCAGATGCGTCGCATTATGGGACTCGTCACCTCCGGCTCATCGGGCACGGCGACGAGCGTCTTCACGCAGATTCACGCGCAGGGCATCATCACCGGCGGCAAGACGGGCACGGCGGAAAAAGACGTGCCCGTCTATGATAAAAACGGCGAGGCGAAGACCGTCAAGCGCGTCGAGAAAGACCGCAAGGGCAACCCTATTCGCGAGTATGAAGAGATCGTCATTTCGCCGGAGAAACGAATTGACAGTTGGTTTCTCTGCATCGCGCCGCTCGCCAATCCGCAGTTGGCAATCGCCGTCATCATCGAAGGCGGAGGCTACGGCGCGAAGGCCGCCGCGCCCGTCGCCGCCGCGATTGTCCTGAAAGCGAGAGAGCAGGGCTTGCTCGGCATCGCACCGGCAGCCGCGACGAATAAGCAGCAAGCGCAACAGCAAAACACGCGAGGCGCTTCTCCTGCTAATCGTAAATCGAATGCTAATGCGGCAACAACGACGCCTCAGAGATGAGAGTTTCCCGGCAACAGCTTTGACTTTACTTTTTGACGTTCAGATCGCGAACAAAATATTTTCGTAATTCCGACCATCGCCGTCTATGAAAAACAGGGCTTCATCTCATCTCATCGGACTCGCGCTCATCATCGCGCTTGAGATCGTCGCATACGTGGCCGTCTATCGCTCGGCAATGCTGCGCGGCTATGAGCCTTCAATGGCCGGCGCGACGCGCGACTTGCTGATGTACGTGCCCATCCTCGCGCTGCTTTTCTGGCTTTCACGCACGATGCGCTTCAAGGGCAACTGGACGCTTTACACGGTCGCCATCCTGCTTTTCTCCGTCGGGATGCTCGTGCAGTTTCGGCTCTACAGCGATCCCGAATACGGCTTCGGCAACAAGGCTGCGGCGCGCGCGGAAAAATCGCAAGTGCAGCGACTGCGCTTCATCAATCAGAATTACGACGCCGATAAAAAGAAACTGCTCGGCCTCGACCCGACCGCGCCGCAGCCGGACGCGCCCGCGCAAATTACGCAACACGCGAGCGTCTCTTTCGGACAGTTGCTAACATCGAGTTTCACCTGGATACCGCTCTTCTCTTTCTTCGCGCTGGCGATAGCTTACTGGGTTTGCGTCAACGATAAATATCTTAACTGGATGCAGCGTCACAGTTTTCTGATTGTGCTGGCGACGCTCATCCCGCTCGGCATCGCCGTCGCCACTTCGCGCGCGGGCAAAGCTCTCGGCAACATGACGCCGTGGGAGCCTTCCAAAATTCCCTTCCTCATCGGCTTCGCCGGAATTCTGACGGTGCATTACCGCGAACTGATGCAGACTTACTGGGGACTGCCGCGCGCGCGCAACGTCGTCCCGCTCGTGATGATGGGCATGATTCCCTTCATCCCATTTTTCGCTTTGAAAGATTTCGGGCAGATGCTCGTCTTCAGCAGCGCGTACATCACGCTCTATCTCGTCGCCGTCCGACGCTGGCCGCAACTGCTCGTCTTCATCGGCTCCATCGTGCTCGTCGCGGCGATTCTCATCGTCGGCGCACTGCCGCGCGACGTGCAGGAAAAAGTCCCGACGCTGGCGACGCTCGCCGCTCCGGTGCAGACGATTCTGCCTTCGAGAATCAAACAGCGTTTTCATCTCTGGCTTGACGGTTTCGATCCGCCCTCGACCGACGTTGATTGGTGGAAGAAAGATTACGACGAGGAGTTAGCGAAGAATGCGCGGATGCGCGAGTTGGCCGATGAAAGCCCCGCGATGCAGAAGACCGTCAACGTGGACGTGTGGTTCGACAAACTCGCCTTTCAACCCGCGCAGGCGACCTTCGGCATGGCGGCGGGCGGCGTCAGCGGCAGAGGTCTCGGACTCGGTTTCGCCGAAGTGATTCCCGTCGCAGACTCGGATTATATTTACGCCGCCATCGGTGAAGAGTTGGGACTGTTCGGCGGGGCGATTGTGATTCTCTCGCTCATCGTCTTCGTCAACGCGGGCGTCCGCACCTCGCTCGATGCGCGCGACATGTTTACCAAACTGTGCGCCGCCGGACTGACCGCCTTCGTCGGTTTTCAAGCCATCGTCAACATCGGCGGCACGACGCGCGCGCTCCCGATGACGGGCATCACGCTGCCGTTCGTCAGTCACGGCGGATTCAGTTTGATTACGAGTTTCGCGATGCTCGGAATGCTGCTCGCCTTCTCACATCGTAACGCAGCGGATGCCGAAGCTTTGCCACGTCCAGCAACAACGAATCAAAAACCGGAGTCCTCACAAGAACACAGCATCCTGGAGGCTGTTCAATGATGGAACCAACCACAGACACGCGCATCGAGTCGGCATCAGTCACTGATCGCGGATTGAATGAGCGACGGCCACTCAACGAAGACTCTCTACTTGAAGATGTCGAGCGACACATCTTCGCCGTCGCCGATGGCGTTGGCGGCGCGGAGGCGGGCGAAGTCGCATCGCAGACGGCCATCGAAGTTCTCGGCGAGGCTTTTCGACATCACAAGCCGGGCGACGACCCGGAAGATTTGATGGAGATCGCGATTCAACGCGCCAACGCTTCCATTTATCAGATGTCGCGCGAGCAACCGAAACTCGCGATGATGGCGACGACGCTGGTCGCGCTTCATCTCGAAGGCCAGCGCGCGACCATCGGCCACGTCGGAGATTCGCGTCTCTATCGTCTGACGAACGACGGCAAACTCCGGCGCGAGACGGATGATCATTCGGTCGTCGAAGAGGAAGTGCGCGCCGGTCGCATGACGGCGGAGCAAGCCATCAATCATCCGAGCCGCAATGTCATCAGCCGCGCGATTGGGGCTGAATCATCGGTGGAAGTTGACATGAAGACCATCGAAACAGAGCCGGGCACGGTCTTTCTCTTGTGCTCTGACGGCATTACGCGGCATCTCCCGGACGAAGAGTTGGAAAGCATTTTGAACAAGGCGGCGAGCCTCGAAGAGGCGTGCGGCGAGATGAAAAAAGTCTGTTACGAACGTGGCGCGGAAGACAATCTGACCGCTCTCGTCGTCAGAGTTGGAATCAAATCTCAACACGAGTCAATCGCTAACAATGCGTTTGACGATGAAGTAACAATCTTGAGTCAGCGACCTCAAGCAGGCAATGCTCATGCTGCTCTGACGCATGGGCTTGAGCCGAACAATGCGAGCCTGCGAGACTCAACTCAAAGCGAAGTGTTGGCGACGACAACGGCAACCACATTAAATTCGCCCGCCGCATCAGCATTCAACCCGAACGCACAGGCTTCGCCTTCAACGAGCGCGCAGACAGTTACTAAAAGTAAAAGCGGCGGGGCGGGGCGCGTGCTCGGAGTTATCTTGCTCCTGCTCGCGGCATCCGGGCTGGCGTTTTACGGCGGAATGTTCTACCAGCAACGCAACGCGCCACAGGCGAGCCTGACTACAACCGCCAGCCAGCCTTTACCCTCCGCTTCTTCAACGCCAACTCTCGAAACCGCCGAGGCCACGTTTGAGAAGAAACGTCGCGTTGTTGATCTCTCGCCTGTGGCTGAAGCTGCGCGCATGAACGCGGAGATGAACAATCAGCCGATGAATTCGATTGACCCGGAATTTCTGTATCTCTACGGGCGCGCTTTGTTATTGTCAGGGAAAAATCAGGAGGCCGCGAGCGCGTTTGAAAAATCAGTCCAACTCGCCGACGAAAACATGACCGCTCGCAACGGAGAGTTAAAAATTGATGCGCGACTCGCGGGCGTCGCCGCGCATCTCAGAGCAAACGATCAGGCGCGCGCGAACGAAGCCGCGAAGGCGCTTGAAGATGTCGTGCATACGGGCGAGCAGGCTGCCCCGTCGAACTCGCAGCCGTCTCCGACCGTCACGCCTTTGTGAACGGCGTTTGAGGTTGAGGCGCGGGCGAAATACAGCTTGAACATGCAGGGATGAGCGAACTTAAAATCCAACAGTGCCGGCTCGACAATCGTTACGACATACTCGACTGCCTCGGGCGCGGCAGCTATTCGGAAGTCTATGTGGCGCGCGATCTCGCGGCGACCAACGACATGCCGCAGACGGTCGTCATTAAAGCGCTCAACACTCATCTGCAAGGAATGCCCGATGCTGAACTAGAGCGGACACTGACCGAAAATTTTCGTAACGAGGCCATCGCGCTCGACCGCGTGCGCCATCCGAACGTCATCAGCCGTCTCGGACACGGCACCGCGCTCGATTTGCACAACCGCACTTTTCATTACCTCGTGCTCGAATATCTGCCCGGCGGCGACCTTCAAAAATACTGTCATCAACATCCCATGCCGCTCGAAGGCGCGCTCTTTTTTCTTGAGCAGGTGTGCGCGGGACTGTCGCACGCGCACAAGCATGGAGTCATTCATCGCGACATCAAGCCGCAGAATCTGCTGCTCACCGCCGACCAGCACACGCTGAAAATCGCGGACTTCGGCGTCGCCAAAATTGAGGCGGCGGAGGGCGCGATTACGCGCGTCGGGACGGATGTGTACGCCGCGCCGGAGCATCATCCTCTCGCGCAGACGATGCCGCTCGACACGGCTTCGCTCAATCTTCCTACCGCGCAACTGACGCCGGCGGCTGACATCTACTCGCTCGCCAAGACCACTTATATGTTGCTGGCCGGCGAATCACCCAGACGTTTCTCTCAGAGATCAATCACAGAATTACCGCCGGGTCTGGCCGGGCAGCCGTGGGCGCATTACGTGTTGAAGGTGCTTGAGAGGGCGACGCGCACCAACCCGGAAAAGCGTTATCAGACAGTCGAGGAATACTGGGCGGAATTAAAAGATGCCGTGCTGCCGCACACCCGCCCGCTCGAAAAATCAGCAGCCATTGTGGAGATGCTGAACAGCGAGGGCGCAGCAGTGAAACAAACTGTGACCGCGCCGCCGCCTGCTCCCATCTTCGCGCGCGCGGTTGAGCAGAACAGAGATTCCACACGCCAGCGCATCGTCGTCCCGCTTGCACAGTCTTCCACCGCCGCCGCCGGTGTCGCGGTTTCGAGTAATGGAAGCCATGCCGTCTCCGCCCCCGAAGTAAAAAAAACGCGCGAGCGACAGACCGTCAAGCGCGAGTTTGTGATGCCGCCGCGCGTGCGTAGCTGGCTGGTCGCTCTCTTGCTGCTCGTCGCCTTTTCGGGAATGCTCTTTGCCACCTATCGCTACGTGAGCAGCCTCAACTCAAACACTTCGCGGCAGGCGACGGACAATCCGCCCTCGCCCGTCGGCCACGAATTTTTGACGACGACTGACCTCTACTTGCGCGCAGGCCCTTCGACAAGTTATGACAGTATCGGTCTGGCAGAAGGCAATTCAAGCGTTAAGGTTTTGAAAGTTAACGGCAACTGGTATCAAGTCAATGTCGTCGAACATGGGCGGCAAAAAAAAGATGCCGGCTCCGCCGATCAGGGCTGGCTCAACAGCGCATATTTGAAGACCAAATGATTTTTCGCATTCGCATAAATGAGGTGAGTTCGCAGTGGGCTTAATTGATTCGATACGCAAATGGATAGACGGCGAGACTTCGGAAGACCCGCTCGCGCAAGTGGACGAGCAGTCACGTCCGCGCCGCGTGTGGGAAGAATTTCTCGTCCAGGTGGCGCGCGAAGTGGAGGCCGTGATGCAGCGCGAAATGTTCACGCCGCCCGGCGGCCCGACCTACATTCCGCCCGAATACATCGTCTATCTCAGCAACGAAGATGACAAGGAATGGCAGGGCGAGAAGCGTCGCGGCCTCGAACAGGGACTTTTCTATGTGCTCTCGGAACGCGCGCGCGAGTTGAGCGGCTCGACGCAACTCGCCACCAAATCCTTCGCCGTCGAGTTGCGCGTGGACGGCACGCTCAACAAAGGCGAGTTTCGCGTGCAGGCCGTGTGGGACGCGCAGCAGGGCGGCAATACGATGGTCACGTCGCGGCCTTCCGCCGAATCGTTGGGCATCAGCGACGGAGGGCAAACACCTCAAGACAATGAGACGAGCGCGCCCGAAAGCGAAGTCACGATGGTCAGCGTCCGTCAGACGGAACTCTTCAGCATCGAGGTCTGGCGAAACGGTGTGAGGCAGCATGTCGTGCCGGTGACGAAGCCTGAGGTCAGCATCGGGCGCGGCTCAAAGTCGGTGGCGGTTGATCTGGCGATTAAAGGCGACCCGGAAGTCAGCCGCCTTCATGCGACTCTGACGCGCGACGAGGAAGGGCGCTTTTGGCTCACCGCGAAGGGACGCAACCCAACGCTCATCGCCGGGCGCGAGGCTCCGCGCGAAGAGCGCGTGGAAGTGCGCGCCGATGAGAAACTCGACATGGGCAGTTATTCGCTCCGCATCCAGCCGAAGTGAAATTCAAAATTTTTCCGGGATAAAAAAAGGCGACTCGTCCGGGTGACGAATCGCCTTTTCATTTATCCGCAATGCGCTTTTTACTTTCAGCCGCTCTAACTGTGACCCGCCACCAACGTCGTTTCGGTTTCTAACTCCTTGATCAACTGTTGCAGCAGCGGCGCGACGTTTTCCGCAGCCAGATATTCTTTCCCCAGCAACTTAAATATTTGACGCGGGCTGGTGTGGCCTTCGACCTCTTTCAAAAGCGCGCGGCAAAAAGCGACGATGACTTCCGGCGCAAACTGTTTGCCGGAGTTACGACGAAAATCCGCCACCACCTCTTCAAAATCGCGGCGACGTTTGTAAGGCCTGTCCGTCGTCATCGCATCGAACGAGTCGGCCAGCGAGACGATTTTCGCGCCGAGCGGGATTTGTTCGCCGCTCAGACCTTCGGGGTAGCCACGTCCATCAATGCGCTCGTGATGGTAACGCGCCATCAGTGGAATGTCGGCGTATGGGTGATTTATCGGGCGGAGAATTTCGTAGCCCGCTGCCGGATGACGATTGAGTTCGGACGATTGCTTGGCGTCAATTTTGTATGGCGCGTTGATGATGTCGCGGTCAACGACGAGCTTGCCGATGTCGTGCAGATAACCGGCGATGGAGATGCCTTCCACCTCTTCATCGCTCCAACCCATCTCGCGCGCGATGATTTCGCTGTACTTGCCGACGCGCTGTGAATGGCCTTGCGTGTATTTATCCTTGCAATCAATCGCCACAGCGAAAGCGCGCACGGTGTCTTTATAAATCGCACGCAGATCGTCGTACAGTTGGCGATTCTCTTCCGCACGATGTTCGACTTCACGTAGCAGGCGGTGATTATGAAGCCCGACGCCGATGTGTCTGCCGAGCGAGCGGACGAGTTCGAGTTCCTCGGTTGTGAAAGATTCGTCGCTGGCCTTTGCGCCGAGCAGGATCACGCCGACGAGTTCGCCGCGCACGAGCAGCGGCGTGACGTTTTGCAGAGGCCATTCGGGAAGCTGCACCTTGATCTGATCTTCAAGCAGCGCGTGATTAAACTTCACCGCTTCAACCGTGTTCGCGTGCGTCGCATCGGAGAGTGAAATCGAAATTTCAGATGGATGCGTAGAGCCGAAACCACGCGAAGCCACGAAGCGAAGTTTGCCGGAATGCGAATCAAATTCGGTGACTGCTCCGCGACGAACACCGAGCGCGCCGAGGACGACGTGCAAGGCGGAGCGCACCATCTCGTCGAAGTCAGTGGTCTCGGCGATTTCTTCTCCGAGGTCTGCCAGCGCCGCGAAGGCGTGGAGAACTTTGAGCATCCTGTCAGGCATAAATCAGTGCCCCGGCGGTGTGTCGGGGACGGCAAATTCTGCGAGCGTGGCAAGCGCATCCTCGTCGCTTTCAGCCATCGCCACATGTCGCGTGAGACCAAGTAGATCGAAGAGTTTGACGGTGTGATGATTGACGTGCGTGAAGACGATGCGCGCGGCTTTCTCTTCAGCGATGTCTATCACGCCGAGCAGAATCGAGATGCCGATACTATTGACCAGCTCCGTGCCCTGAAAATTGATGACGAGCGCGCGGCAGCCGCTTTCAAGATTCAGGCGGCACTCGCGCTCGATGCGCTGCCCGCTCAATTTGTTGACGTAGTCGCCCGCACGGACGACTGCGACTTCCCCTGCGAAAGATTCGGCAATCGCTGGCGGCGAGAAATTCGGTTGTGACATTGCAGCGAGTTCCCTTCTCACTTATGTAGGTACTTCGTCATCCGCAAACGTGTTCCGTCATCAACGCTTTCAAACTCGACTTCATCCATCAATGTCTTGATAAGTTTGATTCCCCAACCGCGACGCCCCTTCGCGCTCTCGTCGCCGTTGGCCGTGAGTAAATCCCCGTTCACGCTCGTGATGGTGTTGAGGCTCACCCCACGGCTCGAAACTGTGACTATCAATTTATCACTTTCGAGACGAAAACGCTGATAAATTTTTCGGTCGGGACTCAGACTATGTTCGGCGGCATTGATGCACGCCTCGACGAGCGCGGTTTTGATTTGATTGATCGCCTCAGGCTGAAAGTCCAGACGGCGCGCGATTTGTTCGACGGTATGTGCGGCAATCAATTCCGTATCATCGCCCATTGGGATTTCCATGACAAACTCATTGCCACCGATACCCGTCTGCTCTCCGGCGAGTTCAGGAGCAAGCCGCGCCGTCAGAAATTCAAGCTGCTGGCGACTCGCCCCGAAGGCTTCACGTTCATTGAGCAGTTCGCAAGCCTCTGCGGTGAAACCTTCCGGCGTCACCAACAATAGCTTTACGCGGCTGAAACCGCACGCCTGCGCGACCTGTGTCAGGCGGTCGAGCCAGACTTCCGTCAGCGCGCGCCCGGCTTCGAGCTTCGATTCGACCTCCGCGGCGATCCAGACAATTTCGTTAGCGTCCGCATAAGAGCTTGAGTCGAAGCCATGCGCGACCATACAGCGTTCTTCGTCGCAGACCTGAAGCATCGGCTGATGGAACGAAGCGCAAGTGGCCGTGTGTATCACCTGCGGCAGGCGGATGAGATCGGTTTCCGTGTCGAGGCCGGCTGAAACTTCTTCCGCCGTGATGCCTCTGTACATGCGGCTGAAGCGGTCGTAGTGGAGCAGGCTCGCGGGCACGCGCTGAAAATCGAAACGACTCATCAAATCATCGAGCTTGAGAGCGGCCTCGCGCCTGTAATGCCGCGCCATCGTCTGCGGCGCGCGCTTGAGCGCCTCGACGAGCGTGTCAGCGACGACGAGGGCGCGTGGCTCAACCGCGACGTGCAGGCGATAGCTGACGCGCAGAAAATCGCGCCACACAACACCGGGATTCGTCTCGACGAACGTGGCATGAAAGCTCGCCAGTTCGTGCATGTGCAGTCCGTCCATGACACGTTCCAGCGCGGGCGGCTCGACTACCAGACGGCGCAACCATGCCTCGACCGGCGACTTCCCGCCGACGTTCGACGCTGAATCGTGCAGCACGCGGAGCAGGTTCCGGCGCAGCGCGATTGAGGGAACGATTTCCTCAAGCACCGAGTTGAAACGGCGATGAATGCGCCCGCCCAGCAAGTTATCAACGTAGAGCTTCTGGAAATCACTAAAACTCGTCAATCCGGTTCCGCCGAGCAACGCCGCCTGCACAAACGTTGTGATGAGATAAGGGCTGCCCTCCAACTGTTGCACCATCAGGTCGCGCGTCTCATCGTTGAGCGCGACGCCTGCGCGCATGGTCAAACGCTCGACCAGCGTCCGCGCGTCTGCGTCATTGAGCTTTTCGAGATGCAATGTCCGCACGCCTTCGAGCGGCGCGCGCGTGGCCGTCCCGTTGAGCGTATCCAACAGGCGGCGTCGAAGCCCGGCGAGCACAAAGGGCGTCTCAGTCCGCGCCGCCGCGTGCGCCACTTCCGCGCCCAACTCGGTTGCGCCGCTCAAGTTTCCGGCGAGATGAAGATCATCGAACATGACAACTGTCCGCGCGCCTCTCGCCAGAGCTTGCTGCGGCGCGCTCAGACAGGCGCGCACCAACTCATGCTCGTCGCCCTCATCTCTCGCGCGCTCGTAAATTTGTATGAGTCTCTCGACCCACTCATAATCCGAAGGCGCGGCCAAATCTATCAGGTCGCGCAAAGTCGGCGAGATAGTGACGAGCGACGAGTCGCCGCGTCTATGCGCGACAAGCTGTGTCAGGAAAGTTTGCAGAAAGCGACGCGCGGCTCCGACGTTCGTCGTGTCGCTGCGTGAGAATGCGAAATATATCGGCGATGCGCCGCCGTGTTGATGAAAAAGTTGATCGTAAGCCTGTCTCAACACTTCAGAGACGCCTACAAACGGCGCGGCGAGAACGAGGAGGCTCCGCATCCCTGCGGCATGAGAAGCCAGCGAGGTTATTTCGCGCAATTCCGCTTCGCGCCCGACGAAAAGGTCTGGCGCGACGTGTCCGAGGATGCGCTGAAGTTTGTTGCTTTTACCCTTCATCGCGTCCTGCGGTGTCCGTCGCGTTGGCCGGCTCGAACGCGCTGACACGGTTTTTGCCGAGACTCTTGGCGACGTAAAGCGCCTGGTCAGCGGCGTAAATAATAGTGGCGGGCGTGTCGAGTTCCTCTCCGAAAGAGGCGATCCCGATGCTCACGGTGACCGCGCCGAGCGGTTGTTTTTTGCCTTGCGGATAATGCGTGCGCTCAACCCGGCGGCGAATGCGTTCGGCGATCACGCGCGCCTCCGAGTTTGAGGTCTGCGGCAGGAGGATGCTGAACTCCTCGCCGCCGTAGCGCGAGGCCACATCGGCGGAGCGGAGCGCGGTCTTCAAACACTGCGCCGTTAACTCGAGCGCGAGGTCGCCCGCTTGATGCCCGTGCTGGTCGTTGTAAAGTTTGAAGTCGTCTATGTCCAACATCAGGAAGCTCATCATAAAATGATGACGCTTCGATCTATCAAGCTCTTCCGAGAGCCGCTCTTCCATGTAACGGCGATTGAGCAATCCGGTCAGCGGGTCTGTAATCGAGAGCAACTGAAACTGCGTCGCTTTTTGATGCCACTCGGCGCGGTCAATCGCCAGCGCCATCTGCGGGGCGATCATTTCGAGCAGTCCCAGATCGTACTCGTCATAAGCGCCGCCGCCCATTTTGTCCGTCACGTTCAGGACGCCAACTTTGCGCCCGCCGATGGTAATCGGATAGCTGATGAAAGAATTTGTTTTGTAGAGCCGTTCCGCCGGAGCCGGACGCCAGCTATTGTTTCCCTTCACGTCGTGAACCACAGCGGCGCGGTTTTCGCGGAGCACCATGCCCGACACGCCTTCGCCAAGAGGTATCCGCATTTCGCGTGAGAATTCCGCGCGCGGGCCGACTGAGGCCTTGACTGACAACTCTTCGGCGCGCTCGTCGTAGAGCAGCAGCGAGCCGCGCTCGGCGTGCAGCAATTCGGCAGAGTGCCGCAGGATGTTTGAGTAAGTATCGTCAGGTTGCGCCGTGCTGACGGTTTCCGTGAAAGCTTGTAGATGCGTGGCCGCGCGCATCCGCCGTTCGAGTTCTTCGCGCAGGCGCAGCATTTCCAAAGGCATCGCGATCTCTCGACATAATGCAGAAAGAGACAGACGTTGCTCGTCGCTCAATTCTTTATCGCCGACGATGAGCGCGCCCTTGATCTCCTCGTTGATGATGAGCGGGAAAAGTTCGACCGCATCTTCGTGTTTGGACGAAGTGCGGCCACCTGCGAGGATAGCAATTGAGTCACGATGCGTCGCCGCCTGAAGCAGTTTAATCTCCTTCGTCTTGAGCGTGATACGCGGAGGTTTGGTCTTAAAACTGCCGGTCACTGACACCGGATAAAACTGTTCGTCAGCGCGAAACATCAAGGCGAGATGTTCGAGTTTGTGTGATGCTTGAAGCGATTTGACGGTGATGCCGCACGCCTCGTTGAGCGTGGAGTGGAGCGGAAAGACTTTGGTGCGTGGCCCCGTATCCTGCGCTTCTTCGGTTTCGACAAAAGCGTGCGGCGGATTCGTCTCGGAGTTTGCGAGTTGATTTTTTTCTTCGCTGGCAACCTGCTCGCCGCCGGAACCTTTGTTCGGTTCAGGCTTCGCCTTCATGGTCTTTCGCGAAGCGGAATTTAAGAATCTTGATGCAGCCTCCGCGACGCGCGGCGCGAGTTCATCCAAGTCCTGCTGCGAGGCGAAGATGACGTTGCGGAAAAGGTCTGCCGACAACAAGTCTGTCAGGTCGGAAGTGCGTATGCGCTCGGCCAGCGCGCGATAGTCTGCGCTACGTATGAATGCCCGCCCGCCAATCACGGCCAGAGGCTTTTCGCCCTGCGAGTTCAACGGCAACGCGAAACAGTTAAGTCCGGCATGACAACGATAAGAAATTTGTTCGCCAGCCGCCGTGGCGCGCTCAAATGCTGCGCCGCAGAAAGGCTCACAGAGATGCGCGTGAATTGGCGAAGATTGAAAAGCGTGACAGATCGAGTTGTTATTTGACGTTTGCAGCGCAGGCGGCTGATGTCCTTCGACAAGTAATAGTGAGAGACCGGCGTCAGCCGCCAGCTCGTTTTGAGTGGCAGACCAATCCGTTGAGATGTCAGCGCTCGGCGCTTGCCGGGCAGCACGCTCTGGGGCACGGGCGGCTTTGTCCATTTGAAAATCAGATGCTCAAAATCTGGCTTCGGCGCGTAATTTGGGAGGGACAATCTTCTGGATGACTATCTGGGGTGGTTGCCGTGAGCGCGCTTCCGGGGAAGATGGAAGGCTCTGCCGGAGCATCCAACCTACAGCCTCAAGTATAGGTGTCCGCACGCGAACAGACAAGAGCCTGGCATTTTGAAATAACGGCTCCTGCCGGCCAAAACTAATTCTTTCAGTCCGGCGCTCTCTCTATAAATGTCTAATTCAGTGAGAATTTCACTGTGCGATGATTCGTCCCGGATTCTGGAGGCCGGGTGCGTCGCCCGGCGCAACCTGTTCAATGTCCGGCTGGTCGGGGCTGATGCGAATACATGCCGCATAGTGGTTCGGTTTAATCTCCGCAAGCGGCGGGACGATTTCCTTGCAGGCTTGTATCGCCCACGGGCAGCGCGTGTGAAAGCGGCAGCCGGAAGGCGGGTTGATGGGAGACGGCACGTCGCCTTGTAAGACGATGCGCTCGCGCCGCGCCTCAGTCTCCGGGTCTGGCACGGGGACGGCGGAAATCAGCGCCTTCGTGTACGGCATCAAAGGCTCGTCATAGACGACACGCGCATCTGCGATCTCCACGAGTTTGCCGAGATACATCACTGCCACGCGGTCTGAGACGTGACGGATAGCACGGAGGTCGTGCGAGATGAACAGATATGTCAGATTCCGCTCGCGCTGGAGACGCCCCATGAGGTTCATAATCTGCGACTGGATTGACACGTCTAGCGCGGAGATGGGTTCGTCCGCGACGATGAAATCGGGATTCGCGGCGAGAGCGCGCGCGATGCCGATGCGCTGGCGTTGGCCGCCGGAAAATTCGTGCGGGTATCGTTTGATGAAACGCGGGCTTAAACCTACCGTCTCCATCAACTCGCGCACGCGCGCGAAACCTTCTTTGCCGCGCGCGATGCCGAACGTCTCAAGCGGCTCGCCGATAATCTGCGCGACGGTCATGCGTGGATTAAGCGAGGCGTAAGGGTCTTGAAAAATCATTTGCAGATGCCGACGGTAACGACGCATCTGCCTCTCTGAAAGCGGCGCGAGATTCTGCCCTCTGAAAAGCACCTGCCCGCTCGTGGGTTCCGTGAGCCGGAGCAGCGCGCGTCCCAGCGTGGATTTGCCGCAACCCGACTCGCCGACGAGTCCGAGCGTCTCGCCGGGGAAGATGTCAATCGAGACGCCGTCAACAGCCTTCACGACGCGCTTGACGGGCGAGCCGCCGACGAGTTTGTCCCACGCCGTCCCGCCGCCGAGATCGAAATGGACTTTCAGTTCACGAATCGCGATGAGAGGCTCTGTGCCGTCAGCCGGCATCAAAGCCGGAGGCATACTGCCCGCACCCGTGCCGGAAATTTCTTGTGTACTCATCGCAATTCCCCTCCCGCGTTCGGAGTCTGCAAGCCGGACTCTTGCACGTTCAAAGCGGAAGCGTTTCGCGTCGCGGCGTCACGCTCATCGCCGGATTCTCGATAGACTTCCTCCGCGAAATGGCAAAGCGAATAATGTTCCTCCGCGAGTTTCACGAACGGCGGAAATTCACGGAAGCATAAATCTTCGGCGCGGTCGCAACGTTCCGCGAACGGGCACTGTGTCGTCGGCAAGTGCGCGACATCCGGCGGCAGACCGCGTATCTGGTACAACTCTCCGCCATGTTCCTGCGATGGGTCGGGGACGGACTTGAGCAATCCCTTCGTGTACGGATTGCCCGGAAGCGCGAACAAATCATGCGTCGTGGATTGCTCGAAAACTTTTCCGGCATACATGACGATGATGTGGTCGGTCATGCCGGCGACAACGCCGAGGTCGTGCGTGATGAGGATGACGCTCGTGCCCGTGTCAATTTTGAGCTTCCTGATGAGTTCGAGTATCTGCGCTTGAATCGTCACGTCAAGCGCGGTCGTCGGCTCGTCTGCGATGAGCAATTCCGGCTCGCACGAGAGCGCCATCGCGATCATCACGCGCTGTCGCATCCCGCCTGAGAATTCATGTGGGTAACTCTCCACGCGCGTGCGTGCGTCGGGGATGCCGACGATTTCCAACATGCGGACGGCGTGGTCATAAGCCTGCTCTTTGTTGTAGCCAAGATGCAGTTGCGTAATTTCCATCAACTGTTTCGAGATTCGCATGAACGGGTTGAGCGAGGTCATCGGGTCTTGGAAGATCATGCTGATCTGCTTGCCGCGAATCTTGCGTACTTCTTCTGGCGAGAGCGTGAGAATATCCACGCCGCGAAACAAGACTTCGCCGGACACGATTTTTCCCGGCGGCTGCGGGATGAGACGGAGAATGGAAAGATTCATCACCGACTTGCCCGAGCCGGATTCGCCGACGATGCCAAGCGTCTCCCCTCGCTTGAGTTCAAAGCTGATGCCGTCAACGGCTCTGACCGTGCCATCCTCGGTATCGAAATAAGTTCTCAGGTCTCTGACCGATAAGAGTGTGCCGTTCTCGCTGCTCATAGTTTTTCAGGTGATAAGTGATGAGTGATGAGTGATAAGAAAAACCGTCTTCTTCTTATCACTCATCACTTATCACTCATCACTTATCACTGTCTTCAGAATTTCCGCATCTGCGGGTCGAGCGCATCGCGCAGTCCATCGCCGAGGAAGTTCAAAGAGAAGAGCGTCAGCGCCATCGTCACGCCGGGAAAGATTAATTGCCACGGGAAGATCGCGATGTTTTGGATGCCGTCGGCGGCAAGGCTGCCCCACGATGCGAGCGGAGCTTGCACGCCGAGTCCGAGAAATGAAAGAAATGACTCCTGTAACATGACGGAGGGAATCGTCAGCGTCGCATAGACGATGACGGGGCCGAGCGCGTTCGGGACGAGATGCCGGAAAATAATTTTCGGAGTCGAGACGCCCGTCGCTTTCGCCGCCTGCACAAATTCCTGATTCTTGAGCGAGATGATTTGACCACGCACGATGCGCGCCATCGTCAGCCAAGAGACCGCTCCGAGCGCGGTGAAAAGCAGGAAAAGCTGCGCGAGTCCCTGACTGATGCCGATGCCTTGAAGCGACTGGATGAACTTGGAGTTGCCGCCGAAGAAGGCCAGCAGCACGATCACGATCATCATGTACGGCAGCGAATAAAGCACGTCCACGACGCGCATCATCAAGTCGTCAATCTTGCCGCCGACGTAGCCCGCCGTCGCGCCGTAGGTAATGCCGATGATGAGCGACACGATGGTCGAGATGATTCCGACCATCAGAGAAATGCGCCCGCCGAGCAGGACGCGCGCGAGAATGTCGCGCCCGGCGATGTCCGTGCCCATCGGATGCGTCCACGAGAAATTTCCATCCGGCGTTTGAAACGGCGCAAACGATTTAACGAGTTTAGAGTCCGGCGGGATGAAGTCGTATGTGAAGCCGGTCGTCGCTTTGATAATCGTGGGGCCGACGATTGAAACGAGCACAATGATGGCGACCACGATCATGCCGAAGACGGCCAGCTTATTTTTCAACAAGCGTCGCCACGCATCTCTCCACAGAGACGTGCCGGTAATCACATTGTCGCCCGTCTCGGCGGAACGCACATCGCCTTCGCCGACGGCAAGTTCGGGCGAAGTGTGGATGATGTCCGGGTTGCGGCGGCGTGCCTCCGGCGGCGGAGGCGGCGTGCCGAGCGGCGTCAGAGCGGGCTGCCCCGTCGCCGGTGCGATTTCTTTCTCCGTCCGTTCGTCGTTCATAACTTCAATACCGGATGCGCGGATCAATGTAGGCGTAGGCGACATCCACCAGCAGGTTGAAGAGCAAAATCGCAATCGAGATGAATGCGACGATGCCGATGATGAGCGGCTCGTCGCGATTCAAGTTCGCGTTGATGAAATAGTTGCCGAGTCCGGGCAGCGCGTAGATGCGTTCCACCACGACCGTGCCCGTGACGAGGAAGGCGAGCGCCGGCCCCGTGAATGAAACGACCGGCAGCAATCCTCCGCGCAGCGCGTGCCGGACGATGACCGCCCTCTCCGATAATCCTTTGGCGCGCGCCGTGCGAATGTAGTCGGAGCGTAAAACTTCGAGCATCCCGGAGCGCGTCAGTCTCGCGATGTAGGCCATATAGACGCCGGAGAGCGTCAGCACGGGAAGGATAAGATTCCAACTGAAATAGCCTCCCCAACGCGCGGGCGGCAACCAGTAGAGCGAGAGCGAGAAGAGCAACACGAGCAGCGGCCCCAAGACAAAGTTTGGAACGGAGATGCCGAGCATCGCCACCGCCATCGAGATGTAGTCGAGCCGGGAATTTTGTTTCAAGGCCGCGAGCGTCCCCGCCGTGATGCCGACGACGAGCGCGATGAGATATGCGGTCAGTCCAAGCGCGGCGGATTTGGGAAGCGTCGTCAAGAGAATTTGATTGACGGACTGCCCCTCGTACTTGAGCGAGTTTCCGAAGTCGCCCTGCAACACGTTGCCGAGCATTTTCCCGTACTGCACGTACCAAGGCTTATCGAGTCCGTACTTTTCACGGATGTTTTTTTCGATGGCCGGCGGAATTTTCTTCTCGCCCGAATAGAAATTGCCGGGTGCGAGACGAATTAGTCCCCATGTCAGAGAGACGACGATGATGACCATCGGCACGGTAATCAGCAGGCGACGGATGACAAACTTGAACATCGGAGTTGTTACACCTCTCTACTCGGCGGTCGTCGTTTTGCTCGCGGCGTCGTCGGGCAACAGGGACGGCATCCCGTAATCCCACTTCGCGCGGTCGTCTTCGATATAGACGTATTTCCACGAATGAAGCGTGCCGGGATTCGGATACATGCCCTTAACGTAAGGCTTCTTCATCCAATTGGTCGCGTTCGTCATCAAAGGAATTACGGGTTGAAAGTCAATCAGATAAGCTTCTGCCTTCGCCAGCAATTCGTAACGCTTCTGCTGATCACTCTGACGATTCGCTTCCTTGAGGATGGCGGCATACTTCGGGTCGAACCAGCCCGTGCCGTTGTCGCCGCCGATGGTCGAGAAGAGTGCGAGGAAGGTGTACGGGTCCATGTAATCGCCCACCCAACCGGCGCGGCACACACCTTTGTATTCGAGCTTGGCGCGAGTGTTGAGGAAGGTCTTGAACTCCATGTTCTTGAGGCCGACAGTGAGACCGAGATTTTGTTTCCACTGCGCCTGCACGAACTCTGCGACTTGGCGATTCGACTCGGCGGTGTTGTAGGTCAATTCCACATCATTGATCGGAAACTTATTCGGGTCGAACTTGCCGGAAGCGTCCTTGTAACCCGCATCGGCCAAAAGTTGCTTGGCTTTCTCAGCGTTGAACTCGTCGCCCTTCGGCTGCGGGTAGCCGGGGAAAATCCCCTCCGGCGTGAAAGCTGTCAGAGGCTTGACGATCTTGCGATATTCGGCGAGCGCGACCTTGTCAATCGCCATGTTGAAGGCTTTCCGCACGCGCTTATCGTTGAAGGGCGGCTTCGTGATATTGAATTGATAATATTCGATGGCGACTTCGGGCGCGTCCATGTAGTCCTTCAGCGGTTTGATGATGTCGAGCCAGCCGACCGGCACAGTGTGATTGTACGTCGCATCCACTTCGCCAGCCTTGTACAGATTCATCATCGTCGTCTGCTCGTCGAGCGGGTAGAAAGAGATTTGATTGAGCCTGACGGTCGCCACGTCCCAGTACATCGGGTCTTTGACGACGACGATCTCGTTATAAGGTTTCCACGCCTGAAGCTTAAAAGGGCCGCTGGTGATGATGTGTTCAGGTTGCGTCCACGCCGTGTCGCCCCAGCGTTCGATGGCCTTGCGCGGCACGACGCGGAAAAACTGGTGCGGCATCAGACCGATGAAGTACGGCGCGCTTTGCGTCAGCGACAGCCGCAGCGTGTAATCGTCAATCGCTTCCACGCCGACATCTTCGGCTTTCACCGCGACGAGTTCCTTTCCTTCGAGCGCGGCGCGCAGTTTAGGATTCGCTTTGAACTCTTTCTCGCGCGCTTTGTCGTCGCCGGCCACGACGAGACGCAGCGGCTCATGCATGAAGTGGTGAAAGTCTGTATCGTACTGCGGATTGTTTTTGTCAACGGCCAGTTCCGCATCATGCGGTGAAAGGTTTGACGCGGCAGCGGAAGACGGCAGACCGGACGCCGCGTCAGCCGCTTTGTCTTCGTCAGATTCGACTTCCGCCGCCGTCACGAACTTGCCGGTCTTCGCGTCGCGCACGAACATGCCGCCCTCGTTGTATCCGGCGGCATACTTTAATTCATAAGCGAGATAGGCGTTGCGCGCGGCGAGCGCAGGTGATAGTCCGCGTCTGAATGAATAGACGAAATCACCCGCCGTGATCGGGTCGCCGTTTGAGAAGCGCGCGTTGTGCCGCAGGTGAAAGATGAACTCGGAGGAGTCTTTGTTGGTTTCCCAATTTTCGGCGATGGCCGGGATAGGAGCCATCGTCTTCGGGTCGAACTCGGCCAGTCCCTCGAAGAGCGCCATGTAGATGCGCGCCTCCGGTTGGCCTGAACCGATTTGCGGGTCGAGCGACTCAGGCTCGGAGCCGGAAACGTAGCGCAACGTCTGACCGCCCGGCGGTTGAATCTTTCCGAAAAATTCCGTCTTCTTACTGGCGCGCGCGCCGCAACCCGCGTTCAACATGACGAGCGACAAAAGAATCGCGCTCACAGTGGCGATTTTATCCTGAACAATTAACTTCATCATTCAACTCCTCTAACGCTGACGAGCATTTGAAAAAGGGGCGTGCGTCCCGCATCGAGAATCAGACGAAAGGCGAGCCTTCAACTGCCATCAAACACGAACATGATTATTCTCAAACGAAGCTGGTATAACAGGGGAGACTCAGTGAACACGCTGCTGCGATACGTAGGAAACTACCGCTCAAATTATCACGCAAGACCCTGCCAATCAAGATTTTCTCAACCATCGGCCATAACCTAACGATGCCGGAAGACGTGTCGCCAGTTGCACGTTGCGTGCGAAGCCTGCAAGACGATGGCGAAATTCAGATGTTTGATGAGGTCAAATACAGGCGCGATGCGTTGAAATAGCCAGCGCTTCTACAATCCGCTTTCAGCCAGCACAGTTAGTCTGTCGAAAACATTCACAACTTGTCGGCGCGTCTCATCAAAGCCATCAGAGGTGTCAATCGCATAATCGGCGTAGCGTAGCTTTTCCTGCTGCGGCAATTGTGAAGCGATGCGTCTCTCCGCTTCGACTCGCGTGAGATTGTTGCGCTCCATCAATCTCGTCAACTGAATGTCCGGGCGACAATGGACGACGATGATTTTATCGAAACGCTCATGCCCGCCCGATTCTATCAACAACGCGGCGTCCACAATCCCGACGCCTGCCGGGTCAGTCTCTTCCCAACGTCGCAACTGTTCGTCCTGCGCTTGAATGATGAGCGGATGCAACAGGCTGTTCAGTAACTCACGCTTCTCTCTGTCCGCAAAAATTATCTCGCTCATCCGCGCGCGACCGAGCGTCCCGTCGCTTTCAAGAATTTCGACGCCGAACTTCTCGACGAGAAGCTGCAAGCCGTGCGTCCCCTTCTCCACGACGGAACGCGCCACCACATCGGCATCTATAACGTGACAACCCGACTCCGCCAGCACGCCCGACACGAAGGACTTGCCGACCGCGATGGAGCCTGTTAATCCGACACGCAACATATCTTCAACATCAAATGCCGCGCCGCCTGCATGCCGCAGTGATCGTATTTCGCATCAACATGGCGACGGTTAACAAACCTACGCCGCCGGGCACTGGCGTCAGCCAGCCCGCGACTTTCGAGACTTCTGCGGGATGCACGTCGCCGACGAGCGTATAGCCACGCTCGTGCAAAGCCTTCAGACGCTTCTCGTTTGAGTCTCCGAAAAAATCGCGTGCCTGCGCTTCATCCGTCACCTTGTTGATGCCGACATCAACCACCACCGCGCCCGGCTTGACGTGTTCCGCGCGAATGAACGCCGGCCTTCCAATCGCCGCGATCAGGATGTCCGCCTCGCGCGTCACTGACGGTAAATCGCGCGTGCGTGAATGGCAGATTGTCACTGTGGCATCTCTTTGCAGCAGCAGTTCAGCCACCGGACGCCCGACGATCCCGCTGCGCCCGACGACGCAGACACTTCGCCCTGCAATCTCGATTTTTTCACGAGCCAGCATTTCCACGATGCCGAGCGGCGTGCATGGCACGAGCGCGGGTTGCCGCGAAAATAGACGCCCGACGTTGAGCGGGTGAAAGCCGTCCACATCCTTCGACGGGTCAATCGCCTCGATGATAAGGCGTTCTTCAATGTGTTTGGGTAGCGGCAGTTGAACGAGTATGCCGTCAACGTCATTGCGCGCGTTGAGGCCGGCAATCAGTGACAACAATTGCCCCGTCGTCGTCTCAGCCGGGAGCGCGTGATGCTCGGATTTGATTCCCAACTCTTCTGAGAGACGCACTTTATTCCTGACATAGACAGCCGACGCCGGGTCTTCGCCGACACGCACCACGACGAGGCCGGGCGTGACGCCGTGTTCGCGCCGCAGCATCTCAACTTCGAGCGCAACCTCCGACTTTATTTCCGCCGCCACGCGCGCGCCGTCCAATGCTTTCGCTTTTTCATTTCCGCTCTCTGTAGCTGTTGTGTTCATCTGGAATGAAGCGAATCCTAGCACAATTTCAACTCAAACATTTACTGCCGCATTGATAAAAACATTCATCGCATCGCTGCCCGCGTTTTGTTTCGCGCGTCCGGCGAACGCTCGATAGTTGCCAGCGATGCTTTCATGTCGGACAATCCAACGCATGTACAAATTCACGTCGCGCGCTTCGATTTGTAGCGTCAGATGCGCCCGCTCTCTCGCGTTGCTCTGTCTGTGCCTGTCTCTTTTTTCCTGCGCGCCGCCGAAGGAAGAGGGAAAGCATTACACGTTGAAGGGCAAAGTCGTCTCGGTTGACCGCCCGCACGCGCAGGTCTTCATAGACCACGAAGCCGTCGAGGGTCTGATGGAAGCGATGGCGATGTCCTTCACTTTGAAAGATGATGAGGCGCTCAAAATTATCGAGAGCGGTGATCAGATACAGGCGACTCTCGTCGTCGCGGACTCAGGCGTGTGGCTCGAAAATCCAATCATCACGAAGGGCACGCCCAAGCCTTCAAATGGCGCGACCGACCCGATTTCGCTTGAGCCTGCGTTGGGCGCGGATGTTCCCGACGCATCGCTCGTCAATCAGGACGAGAAACACATCCGGCTTGACCAATACAAAGGCCGCGCACTGCTCATCACATTCATCTACACGCGCTGCCCGCTCCCTGATTTTTGCCCTCTGGTCAGCACGAAATTTGCCGAGATCAATCACGAGGTAGTAAAAGACACGACGCTCGCCGCGAAGATTCATCTCTTAAGCATCACGCTCGACCCCGCCTACGACACGCCAAAAGTTTTACGCAGCTACGGCGCGGCGCACACAGAGCAATACAGCGAAGAGAAATTCGCGACGTGGGAATTCGCCACCGGCGATGCAGGGGAAATCAAACGACTCGCGCAATTCTTCGGCCTCACTTACAACACTGAGAAAGATCAAATCGTCCACTCGCTCCGCACCGCCATCATCACGCCAGACGGAAAGCTGTTCAAGCTCTATCACGGCAACGATTGGAAACCGGAGGAGGTTTTGCGTGACTTGCGCGAGTTGATCACGAAAGACTCTGCGACGGGCGGCAACGCACCTTAACTGGTTTCAAAAGAAGGCGGGCGACAACTCTTGATGAGCGTCGCCCGCACGTAAATCTACAGTTGAAATTTTGTTGACGTTTAGCCGCGCAGCTTTTTAACTTCCTCTGTCAGCGCCGGCACGACATCGAACAAATCGCCGACGATGCCGTAATCCGCGATGTCGAAGATGGGCGCTTCCGGGTCTTTGTTGACGGCGACGATGGTTCCCGCGTTCTTCATCCCGACGAGATGCTGTATCGCGCCGGAGATGCCGAGCGCAACGTAGAGTTTCGGCGCGACGGTCTGACCCGAAGAACCGATTTGCCTGTCAATCGGCAGCCATCCCGCATCGCAGATTGGACGCGACGCCGCGAGGTCTCCGCCCAAAGCGTCCGCCAGAGCTTGCGCCAGCGCGATGTTCTCCGCGCTCTTGATGCCGCGCCCGATGGCAATAATCACATCCGCCTTCGTCAAATCAACCGCCTGCTTGACCTCTTGGAACGCAGGCTCCGGCTGCATCCGAACCTCGCCGACTTCAACCGCCATTGACTCGACGCTTGCGCCCGCCGCTTTCTCCGCCTGCTCCGCGCGATATGCGCCGGATTGAAACGTCGCGAAGATCGGCGACTCGCCTTCCGCGACGACATCAGCGTCAATTTTTCCCAGAAAGATGCGGCGCGAGAAAGTTACTTTTCCGTCCGACACTTCGGCGCGGATGCAGTCGCTGATGACGCCCTTGCTGAAACGCGCGGCGAGTTTCGGCGCGAAGTCGCGCACGAGATAAGTGTGCGACATGACGACGTATGAAGGGTCGTTCGCACGCACCACTTGCTCCATCGCGTGCGCATAGGCGTCGGGCGTGTATTCAGCCAGCGAAGCATTTTCCGCCGAGATGACTTTCGCCAACTGATAATTCGCAATCTCCTGCGCGAGTCCGGCATCGGTTGAGAGGACGACAGCCGTGACGCTTTGTTGCAAGGACGCGCCCAACGCTTGCGCCGCCGCGACAGCCTCGAATGAAGTTTTGCTGAATGCGCCCCCGCGATGCTCGACGAAAACCAATATCCCGTTGCTCATAAAATTATTTTGTCAGTGATTCGTAGCGAATATTCACGATCAAATGACGCGCGCTTCCGTTTTAAGTTTCTCTGCTAACTGAATCGCGCCCGCTTTGGCGTCGCCGTTGCCGAGAAATTGTGTCTGCTTGGTCTTGAGCGGAAAATAAACTTTGGTGACGCGCTGGTGCGGAGTCGCGCCGCTCAAAATTTCGGCGTCGGGCGACACTTCCTTAATTTCTTTTTTCTTCGCCGCCATGATTCCTTTGAGCGTCGCGTAGCGTATCTGGCTGATGCCGGATTGAATGGTCAACAGCGCGGGCGTCGGCATCGAATACCATTGATACCAACCGCTCTCCAACTCGCGCTTAACTCTCAGGCGTTCGCCCGACGCATCAACTTCGATGACGATGGTGGCGTGCGGCAGTTGTAAAAGCTCTGCGAGAATGACGCCGGTCTGCGCGAAGCCGTAGTCGTCGGATTGGAGACCGGTCAAAACCAAATCCGGCTTTTCATCACCGATGGCGACGGCCAGAATTTTCGCGGAGGCAAACGGGCCGATGTGCGCCAGATTGTCTCCGACGATATGGATGGCGCGATCCGCACCACGCGCGAGCGCATCCTTAATCACGCTCTTGACCCGTTGCGGCCCCATCGAACAGACGACGACTTCGCCGCCATGCTTCTCTTTGAGACGTAGAGACTCTTCGAGCGCATACCCGTCGGACTCGTTGACCTCGAAAGAAAGGTCACCCTCTTCAATCCACGTCGCGTCCTTGTTGATACGCAGGATCGCGTCCTTGTTACCAACCTGCTTCATTAAAACGATGATTTTCATAAGCCAGTAGCCAGTAGTCAGTAGCCAGTAGCCAGTAGCAGAGCATTTGTCTTTCATGCTGGCTACCGACTACTGACTACTGACTACTATTTTTCTTCCTCGTAGCGTTTGAAGAGAAGGGTCGCGTTTGTGCCGCCGAAGCCGAAACTGTTGGAGAGCGCATAGTTGACGCTCGCTTCTCGCGGCTCGTTCGGCACGTAATCGAGATCGCATTCGGGGTCTGCGTTGAAGTAGTTGATCGTGGGAGGCAGTTTCCCTTTTTTGATTGCCAGCACAGAGAAGACGGCTTCGATGCCGCCAGCCGCTCCGAGCAGATGGCCGGTCATGGATTTGGTCGAACTGACGGCTAACTTGTATGCGTGTTCGCCGAAAGTTTTCTTGATCGCGAGCGTCTCGAACTTGTCGTTGTAAGGCGTCGAAGTGCCATGCGCGTTGAGATAGCCAATGACATCAGGCTCGACGCCCGCGTCCTTGATGGCGATGCTCATTGCGCGCACTGCGCCGGAGGCGGTCTCGTCGGGCATCGTGATGTGGAAGGCGTCGGCGGTCATGCCGTAGCCGACGATCTCGGCGTAGATGTGCGCGCCGCGCGCTTTCGCGAACTCCAGTTCTTCGAGGACGAGCAGTCCCGCGCCTTCGCCGATAACGAAGCCGTCGCGGTCGCGCTCGAACGGGCGAGAGGCGTGCTGCGGGTCGTCGTTATTCGTCGAAAGGGCGCGCATCGCGGCGAATCCGGCCACGCTCATCGGCGTGATAGCCGACTCCGCGCCGCCGCAAATCATCACGTCTGCGTCGCCGCGCTGGATAATTTTGTAACTGTCGCCGATGGCGTGCGCGCCGGCAGCACAGGCCGTCGCCGTCGCGGAGTTCGGCCCTTTCGCATGATGGCGAATCGAGACCTGGCCGGCGGCGAGATTGACGATGGCCGAAGGAATAAAAAACGGCGAGACGCGGTGCGGCCCTTCGTTAAGAAGTTTCGAGTGCTCGCGCTCGATAGCCCAGAAGTCGCCGATGCCGCTGCTGATGTAAGTTCCGACGCTCTCGGCTATCTCATCCGTCACCTTGAGGCCGCTGTCGGCGAGCGCCTCGTCGGAAGCGGCGACGGCGTAATGAATAAACGAACCCATCTTGCGCGCTTCTTTTTTCTCGATGAACTTGAGCGGGTCGAAGTCTTTGACTTCCGCCCCGATCTTGACGGAGAACTTTTCGGTGTCGAATTTGGTGAGATAGCCAACGCCGCTACGCCCGTGCATGAGGGCGTCCCAAGTGTCTGCGACCGTGTTTCCACATGGAGTCACAAGTCCGAGACCTGTCACAACAACGCGACGTTTCAAGATAAATGCTCCTTCGCCTAAAAGTAATTCAACGAACGGCACGGCTGACCAACTATAACTGTCACAGGTCAACCGAACGACGCAGATAGCCAGCGACGACGCGCGCCGTCTAAACAATGCGTGTTACGCAATGCCGGACGTGCGAAACTGAAAGCGACGCTCATCGCACGCCGCCGCTCGACAAGTTATTTCTTGTGCTGATCTATGTAAGTGTAAGCGTCGCGCACGCTCTGAATTTTTTCAGCATCCTCATCCGGGATTTCAATGCCGAACTCTTCCTCAAACCGCATCACGAGTTCAACCGTATCGAGCGAATCCGCTCCGAGGTCGTCAATGAAGCGCGCGTTAGGCGTGACTTCGTTTTCGTCCACGCCGAGTTCGTCAATGATGATCTGCTTGACTTTACTTTCGATCTCTTGATCGGCCATTATTCCTGCTCCTCTACTGTCAAAAAGTGGAAAAACTTAAAACATCTGTTCGCGCATGTTGCTGTCTTTATCACAGCACAAAGGCAAAGTTAATTCCCGCCCGCCGTATGCTCACTTATCTTTCGTATCTCCGCAAGCGACGAGCGCGCCACTTCGAGACTTGCGCCGTCCTCGACATTCATGCAACGCGCGTCCGGCGTCGTCTGCCTGACCAAACCTGAGAGGACTTTACCAGTCCCGACTTCGATGAACGTCGTGACGTTTTCTTCGCGCGACAGCAACTCGATAGTCTCGCGCCAGCGCACCGGCGATGAAACCTGTCTGACGAGAGCGTCGCGCGCATCAATTCCCTTTCGCACGACGACGGCGTCAACGTTCGTCACGAGCGGCACGCGCAAGTCACTGAACTCGATGCCTTCCAAATCTTTCGCCAGACGATCCTGCGCCGGTTGCATCAAAGCGCAATGGAATGGCGCGCTGACTTTCAGAAGCAAGGCGCGTTTCGCCCCGCGCTCTTTCAAAATTACGCAAGCTCTGTCAACTGCCGCCGCATTGCCCGCAATCACAATCTGGCCGGGCGAGTTGATGTTTGCGGGGCTGCACACCTCATCCTGCTGCGCTTCGCGGCAAGCGGTCTCTACCGCCTGCAAGTCCGCGCCGAGAATCGCCGCCATCGCGCCCACGCCTACAGGCACGGCCTCCTGCATGTAGCGGCCACGCGCGCGGACGATGCGAACAGCCTGCGTGAGCGTCAAAGCGCCGGCTGCCACGAGCGCAGAATATTCGCCGAGACTGTGCCCCGCCACGAAATCCGCCTGCGGAAAACCTTCCGACGCAAGCGCGCGCCACGCTGCAACTGAGACCGTGAGAATCACCGGCTGAGTATTCTCGGTCAACCCCAACTGCTCCGCCGTTCCCTCGAAACAGAGACGTGACAGCGAGAAACCCAGAGCCTCATCAGCTTCTTCAAAGACCTCTCTGGCTGCCGGAAAATTTTCCGACAAGTCGCGCCCCATGCCGGGACTCTGCGAACCCTGTCCGGGGAAAATGTATGCGAGACGCGAAGGCATATTCTTTACCAGCGCATCAGCACCGCGCCCCAAGTGACGCCGCCGCCGAATGATGCCAGCAGCACGAGATCGCCCTCGCTCACTTTGCCGCTCTCGATACATTCGTCGAGCGCAATCGGAATCGAAGCCGACGAGGTGTTGCCGTGCATCTCGATGTTTGAATAGACGCGCGCGCCCTCCACATTCAACTTGTCGGCCACCGCGTCCGTAATACGTTGATTTGCTTGATGCGGAATAAAGAGTTTCACGTCGTTAGCCGTGTAGCCCGCATCCGTCAGTACCTCGCGCGAGACTTCCGCCATCGAGCGCACCGCGACTTTGAACAACTCGTTGCCGCGCATCTTGAAAAAATGAAGACCGTCGGCGAGCGTCTCGGTGGTCGGCTTGATGCGCGTGCCGCCGCCGGGAGAAAATAATTGCTCGGCGTAACGCCCGTCCGAATAAATGCGCGTTGACAAAATGCCGCGTCCTTCGCCTTCGACCGCGCCCAGCACAGCCGCGCCCGCGCCGTCGCCGAAAATCACGCACGTCCCGCGATCTTTGTAGTCAACGTAGCGCGTCAACACTTCAGCCCCGACGATGAGCGCGTATCGTGTCTGGCCGGAGCGGATCATCTGGTTGGCGAGCGTCAGGCCGTAGAGAAAACCGGAGCACGCGGCGGCTAAGTCAAACGCGGCGGCACGATGCGCGCCAAGCTCAGCCTGAATCAGGCAGCCTGTCGAGGGAAGAATTTGATCGGGCGTGACGGTCGCGCAAATGAGCAAGCCGATTTCCGAAGGGTCTATGCGCGCGCGTTCGATGGCCTGGCGCGAGGCCGTGACCGCGAACTGCGAAGTGTATTCGTGATCGGCGGCCTTGTGGCGTTGTTTGATGCCGGTGCGCGAAGTGATCCAGTCGTCTGAAGTCTCGACGAGCTTTTCCAGATCGGCGTTCGTGAGAATGCCTTCCGGGTATGCGCGTCCCATTCCTAAAATCGCCGCGTTCATAGTGGTCATCAAACTCGCTTGCCTTCCAGCCAGACTGTCCGGCGATTAAACTTCAACTTGCAAGGCTTCATATTCCATCGCGTTGGTTAAAGCGATGCCGCGCTCGATTCGCTCAAGCGCGCCCCGTTCGGAAAACTCTTTGACGTTACGGATGGCATTTCGTATCGCGCGCGCGTTGGAGCTGCCGTGACCGACGACGACGATGCGCCTCACGCCGAGCAGTGGCGCGCCGCCGTGTTCCGAATAGTCGAGCCGCTTTTTCAAATTCTGAAAAGCGGGACGCGCCAGCATCGCGCCCGTCTTCGTAATTACAGACGCGCTCAGTTCGCGTTTAATCAAAGAGATGACCGCGTCCTGCAATCCTTCCGACAGTTTGAGCATGACGTTGCCGGTAAAGCCGTCCGTCACGATCACGTCCACCGAGCCGGTGAAAACGTCGCGTCCCTCGACGTTGCCGACGAAGTTCAAACTCGTCAAGTCACGCATCAAAGGAAATGCTTCCTTCGTCAGATCGTTGCCCTTCGCTTCCTCTTCACCGATGCTCATCAAACCGACGGACGGCCTCTGCACTCCGAGCACGGCGCGCGAATAAGCGTCGCCCATGATAGCAAACTGCGCCAGATGCAGCGCCTTGCACTCGCTGTTCGCGCCCACGTCGAGCAGCAAAGTCGGCCTGCCGGATTTCGTCGGAACCTGTGCGGCAAGCGCGGGACGGTCAACGCCGGGAAGCATCCCGATGACCATCTTCGCCGTCGCCATCGCCGCGCCCGTATTTCCGGCTGAGACGAAACCATCGGCGTGCCCATCCGCGACGAGGCGCGCGCCGATTCTCAAAGAACTTTTCTTTTTGCGCCTGACAGCCGTCGCGACCGGCTCGCCCATGCCGACGACTTCCGCCGCCTCGACGAACTCGATGCCCTTGTCGCCCTGCTTGCGCCAGCCACAGCGACGGAGTTCCGGCAAGACCACTTCGGGTTGGCCGACGAGAATGACGCTGACACCCAAATCGCGCGCCGCCGCGAGCGCCCCGTCAATTTCAGGATGCGGCGCGTGGTCGCTGCCCATCGCGTCAACCACCACTTTGCCCGTCAGTTGCCGTGCTAGGTTTTTCATCAACGAGTGCGCCGCGAATTAATTAACCCGGAGCGCGTGCCGCTTACGAATCCTGTTCGACTCTCACCACTTCGCGGCCTTTGTAATGGCCGCACTTCGGACAGACGCGGTGCGGCATACGCGGCTCCTGGCAGTTCGGGCAGAGCATCGTCTGCGGCGCACGCAACGCATCATGCGCGCGGCGTTTCCCGGTTCTGGCTTTTGAATGTCTTCGTTTTGGATTAGGCATTTTCTGTAACTCCGTTCAATTAGTAAATCTTCTCAGATGAATAGCGAAAGGCAAAATTGTTTGCGCTCCGATTTTCAGTCTTGTTCTTTCTTCAAGGCCGCGAGTGCAGACCAGCGCGGATCAATCGCACGATTTTCGCAAACATGCTCGCCCGCGTTCAAATTCGCGCCGCAATCGAGGCATAAGCCCTTGCACTCTTCTTTGCACAGCATTCGCGTCGGCAGAGACAGCAGGATTTGCTCGCGCACCAACTCGTCCACATCAATCGCGTCTCCCTCGTAAAAGGAGACCAGCAGATCGTCCGCCTGTAATTCTGCGTTTTCCGGCGACTCGACGCTCACGCTTGAAGGAGTGAAAGCCGCATCGAACTTGATGTCAACCGGAAAAGGACTCGCAGTCAGGCAACGGTCGCAGGCGACTTCAAGTCCCGCCTTAATCGTGCCGCGCAGAAAAACCTCATCCCGTTTCCGGCTCGCGAGGCCTTCCACGACGGCCTCCGTGCTTAACCTGACATCTTCATCGTCCAGAGACAATTCGTCAGGCGTGTACGTGTGCGCGAAAGTTTGCCCCGTCGCTGTTAAGTTTTCAACCTCGATTCGCACTCCAAACCCCTTCGGTCACAAACAGCCTTGAAAACAGCCTCCTGCACAAAAGCAGCAATTATAGCGGTCGCGGCGCAAGTGTCAACGAGAGGCGGCTTGTCCGAGCGCATCCGCTTGCAGCATTGCGGCCAGACGCGGGTCGCCGCCGGTCACGAGCAGCCGTCTCTCCCGCCCCGTCAAATTGAATAGCGAAAGCGGCGCGAGTTCGTTTGAGCGCGCCATCCGCCGCTTCGCATCTCGATAACGCGCTTCCTTCTTGTCCAGCACGCGCGCTGCGTCGAAGGCAACTCCGGCCAGTACGCGCTCCCCCAGACGTAACCGCACAACGCCCTGTAAATAAAAAGCCTCCGCGTAGCTATTATCCAGCGCCACTGCTTTCTCCAGATGTCGAATCGCCGTCCGGTCACGCCCGAGTTGGTAACAAGCCAGCGCGATCACGTAATGCGCCTCCGGGCAATCGCGCGCGATCAGAGCCTGCTTGAATTCGACGAGCGCTCTTTTCCAATCAGCTTCCGCCGCAGAGAGCCTGCCCAGAGCATAATGCGCCGCAAAAGATGACCCGCCGAGACGTACTGCTTCCGTCAACATTTCTTTCGCGCCTTGCGCGTCGCCTTCATCGCCGCAAGCGAGTCCGAGCAAGAGACGCAGATAATTATTATCCGGCTCACTTGTTAACGCGCGCGTAAGATAGTCGCGCGCCAGCGTTGACTGACGCGCGCCAAAAAAATGTTCGCCCAGAAATTCATTGAGCGCGACGTTGTCAGGTGCGAGCGCGGCTGCGCGTTCGAGGGTGCGGACACCGTCGTTCGTCATTTTTTCGTCAATCTGCGCGAAGCCTTCTTTGACCAGACGCACGAATAATTCGTGATCACGTCCCATGTATAGACGCATCACACGCGCGCACACCGTCTCACGCTGGCGTTGTGCAGAGATGGTCGCCGCGTCGCCCTGAGAAAGCTCCTGCCATAATTTATCAAGTCGCGCAGGGTTGACGCCTCCGGTTTCTTCAAGCAGGCGAACGAGCGCGGCCAGCAGGCTGTGATCGAGCAGAGTCGTGCGTGCTTGCTGCAGCAGTAACTCGACGGCTTGCGTCATTTTGTCCGTGACCTTCGCCAGATTATTTTCGAGCGACGACACACGCTCAAGCAGCGTTTCGTCGTAATTTCCACCGGCGAGCATCTCTTCTTCGTAGCGCTGTGAAGAGGGTTCGACGACGAGCAACAGGCGCGTCCCGCAACGAGCGCACAACTCTTCGCTGACCGGGTTTGAGGCGCGGCAACGCTGGCAAAAAATTCTTCCTCTGGTCTGCGTCAACATAAGGTGCAACATCAACTTGAGAACGCCGCGCGTGACATCGAATGACACGACAACGGCGCTCAAGCCACAACTTCCAGATCAGTATTCGTAAAAGCCACGACCGGATTTTCTGCCCAGCCATCCGGCGTCAACGTACTTTTTGAGGAGCGGGCACGGCCTGTATTTCGGATCGCCCAACTCTTCGTGCATGACGTTCATAATCGCCAGACACACGTCGAGTCCGATGAAATCCGCGAGCGTCAGCGGCCCCATCGGATGATTCATGCCGAGCTTCATAATGCCGTCAATGCTCTCGCGCGTGGCGACTGATTCGTAGAGAGCGAAGATGGCTTCGTTAATCAACGGCATCAAAACGCGATTGGAGACGAAGCCGGGCGAGTCGTTGCATTCGAGCGCGGTCTTGCCCAACTTCTCCGTCAACGCGCGCGTCCGCTCGTAGGTTTCATCCGAAGTCGCGATGCCGCGTATCACTTCGACGAGTTTCATCACCGGCACGGGATTCATAAAGTGCATCCCGATGACTTTGTCCGGGCGTCGCGTGGCTGCGCCGAGCTTGGTGATGGAGATTGACGAAGTGTTCGAGGCGAGAATCGCATCCGGCTTCGTCAATTCGTCGAGCGCGCGGAAGACTTCGCTTTTAATTTTGAAATTCTCCGTGATGGCTTCAATGACGAAACTCGCACCGGCCAGAGCTTCGAGTTCGGTCGTCGCACCGATGCGCGCGATGATGGCTTCCTTCTCGTCAGCTTTCAAACGCTCTTTGTCCACATCGCGCTGGAGACTGCCGGAGATGGACTTCATCCCGCGTTCAAGAAATTCCTGTTGCACGTCGCGCATAACGACGTTGTAGCCGGCGCGCGCCGCCACCTGCGCGATGCCGTTGCCCATCGTTCCAGAGCCGATGACTCCGATGATTTCAGTCACTTAAATTATAATCTCCGTCAACTAAAACCTATGCGCGCCAGTCAGGCGGTTGGACGGGCGGGACGTATTCAGTCCGCCGTGTATCTTTCGCGCGGTTTGCATCCCAGTCGAACGAGTCGGCAGATTTGAGAGACCCCTGCCAGCTCGTGCCGAAATCTTGACGCTCGTGAAAAGTTTTGCCTTCACCGAAGAGGAACCACAAGGAATAAACGCACAACGCAGTCCCGAACGGAAAACTCATCGCGGCCACGATGGATGCGATGATGCCCGCCATTCTCGCCCAACTCTTTTTCTTTAACATTCCATACGCCGCGACGAGCGAAGGAACGCCGAGCAGCAAGGCCAGAAAGACGAAGAAAACTCCGAAGAAGCTGAAGAACGTTCTCATCTCCGGCGGCGTCTGCGGGTCGCGGCTGATCGTGCCGAAGATGAACAGCATGAACGGAATCATAATCAGCAGCATCAGCGCATTGAAGCCGCCGTAGATGAGGTGCATGATGCCGATCATCTTGTTGTGGTCTTGTGAAGTCATAAAGGCTGTTCTTCTTTTTATCTCTCAACTGCCATCGCCACCGCGTTGCCTCCGCCGAGACACAGCGCGGCGACTCCGCGTCTGACGTTGCGACGTTTCATCTCGTAGAGCATCGTCGTCAGAAGGCGCGAGCCTGATTGTCCGATGGCGTGGCCGAGCGCGACCGCGCCGCCGTTGACGTTGACGCGCGCCGGGTCTAATTCGAGTTCGCGCATGATGGCGACGGCCTGCACGGCGAAGGCTTCGTTGAGTTCGATGAGATCAACTTCATTGAGCGACCAGCCGGCCTTTTTCAAAACTTTGCGAATCGCCTCGACGGGAGCCATCATCACTAACTCCGGCTGGATGCCCGAAGTCGCCTGCGCCGCGATGCGCGCCAACGGCTCAACTCCAAGTTCGCGCGCGCGCTCAAGCGAAGTGACGACGAGCGCCGACGCGCCATCGTTGACGCCCGGCGCGTTGCCGGCGGTCACCGTGCCGCCCTCTTTGAAGGCGGGTTTAAGTTTCGTGAGCGCTTCGATTGAACTATCTTCGCGGATGGATTCGTCGTAGTCGTAGATGACAGCGGGCGCGCCTTTCTTCTGCGGAATCTCAATTGACAAAATTTCGTCTTTGAACTTTCCCGCCTGCTGCGCCGCGCTCGCTTTGCGATGCGAGTTGAGCGCGTATTCGTCCTGTTCCGCGCGCGTCACGCCGTAACGCTCGGCGACAACCTCGCCCGTGTTGCCCATGTGGTAATTCTCGAACGCGCACCACAGGCCGTCGTTTATCATCGAATCCACGAGCGTGCCGTTGCCCATGCGATAACCTTCGCGCGCCTTCGGCAACAGATAAGGCGCGTTCGACATGCTCTCCATCCCGCCCGCGACGACGATCTCCGAATCGCCGAGTTGAATCCCCTGCGCCGCCATCATCACGGCTTTCAAACCCGATCCGCAGACCTTGTTAATCGTCACAGCGGAGACGCCGAAAGGAATGCCGCCCGTGAGCGCCGCCTGCCGCGCGGGATTTTGTCCGAGTCCCGCCTGTATGACGCAGCCCATGATGACTTCATCTACATCTTCCGGCTTGACGCCCGCGCGCCTGACGCTCTCGCCGACGACGAGCGCGCCGAGTTGCGTGGCGGTGAAATTTTTCAACGTGCCCTGAAATTTTCCCGTCGGCGTTCGCACCGCGCTGATGATGACCGCTTCTCTTCTGTCCGGCATATTTATTCCTTGCTCAACCTTGCCCCCTCGCGTATCGCACGCGGATGAGCATTCAACTTGAATCGTCGTGTGGTGTTTGTTCTATTATTTCAGACATGAATTATACGTTGGCTCAAAGTAGTGTCAAGCAACCGCTCCCGCACGGTTGAAGCGCGTTTGAATACGAAGGTTAGGCGATGCTAGACTCCGCGAAGTTTCGGGTTTCACGTTGTAGTTGACGCCCAATTCTGCTCGACGTAGTGATGTAAAACTACCTTTCGGTTACGTCAAGGCATCAGAGAATTTCTATGCAAGCTCTCATACTCGCTGGCGGCAAAGGCACGCGACTCCGCCCGCTGACAGTTTATACGCCGAAGCCCATCGTCCCCATCTGCAATCGCTCCTTTCTTCTCTATCAAATTGAAACGCTGCGGCGTGCGGGCATCACCGACATCACGCTCTCGCTGTCTTATCAGCCATACAAAATCGAGCAACAGTTGGGCGATGGCTCCGACTTCGGCGTCAAAATCAATTACACCGTCGAGCCGCAACCGATGGGCACCGCCGGCGCATACAAGTTCGCCGAAGAATTGATACGCGAGCCGACGGTCGTCTTCAACGGTGACATCCTGACGGGACTCGATCTCGAAGCCGTCATCCGTGAACACAACGAACGCCGCGCGACGGCGACCATCGTGCTCGCGCCGGTGGAAAATCCGAGCGCGTATGGTCTCGTCGAAACCGAGACGGATGGGCGCGTTCGACGCTTTCTCGAAAAGCCGAAGGCCGACGAAATCAGCGTCAACACCATCAACGCCGGCACATACGTCCTCGACCCGCGCGTTCTCGACTTTATCCCTGCGGGCGAGAATTATTCTTTCGAGTATGGTCTTTTCCCGGACTTGTTAAAACGCGGCGAGAAATTTTTCGCGCACGTCCCGCGCGAGAGTTACTGGATAGACATCGGCACGCCCGAACGCTACCTGCAAGTTCATCACGACTTGCTCGCGGGGCGCGTCGGCGGCGTCGAGCTAAACAATCTGCGCGGTGATTTTGACGCGGCGACCGCCTCCGAGATTGACGAACTTTCGATGATTGCCGACAGTTGCACGATTAAGCCCGGCGCGCAGATTATCAACTCCGTGCTCGGCGAAGGTTGCCACGTCGAAGAGAAAGCGCGCGTCGTTGATTCCGTCATCTGGCCGCACACGCGCGTGGGCGCGGGCGCGCAAATCTCGCGCGCGATTATCGGGCGCGGCTGCCACGTCGGGCGCGCTTCGCAGGTCGGCGCGGGCGCAGTCCTCGGCGATAAAACGTCGCTCACCGATTACACGCAGACGGGCGGCGCGCTGTGAGCCAACAGCACGGCGACGGACTCGCGCTTATTAAGTTCGGCACGGATGGCTGGCGCGCAGTCTTGGCTGAGGATTTCACCTTCGCCAATGTCGAGCGCGTCGCGCAAGGGTACGCCGATTACATTCATCAGCAAAAAAGCCTCACACAAACACCAAGCGGCGCGGACACAGACTTACCTCTGATCATCGTCGGTTATGACCAGCGCTTTCTCTCCGAGAATTTCGCCTCGCGCGTCGCTGAAGTTTTGACCGGCAATAAGATCAAAGTTTATTTATTCAACGAAGCAGCGCCGACGCCGCTCGTGTCGTGGGCGGTGCGCGAGACGGGCGCGGCAGGCGGAGTCGTCATTACGGCCTCACACAATCCGCCGCTTTTTAACGGTTTTAAGATTAAGGCTCCGTGGGGCGGCAGCGCGACGCCGGAGACGACAGGCGAAGTTGAGCGACTGATTGACTCGCGCCCCCCGCAACGCGCCGACTTCAACTCTGTCGCCCAAAACGAACTTGATGCAACCGTCGCCAGCTATCGCCGGCAGGTCGCGACTTACGTTGATCTGGATAAAATTCGCGCGTTAAAGAGTCGTGTCGTGGTTGATCCGATGCACGGGTCAGGCGGGCATTGGGTTGAGAGTTTTTTGACGGGCGGCGCGCTCGAAGTCGAGACCATCCGCGCCGCGCGTGACGTGCTCTTCGGCGGCGTCGCGCCGGAACCGATTGATCGAAACTTCGCGCCTCTCAAGAAACGTGTGAGCGAGACGGGCGCGCTTGTCGGACTCGCGACGGACGGCGACGCGGATCGTGTCGGCGCGGTCAACGAGCGCGGCGAGACGATGACGATGCACGAAGTCGTGCCGCTGATCCTGCTTCATCTCGCGCGGCAACGTGGCATGAGCGGCTCAATCGTCCGCACTTTCTCGCAATCGGTTTTACTCAAACGCATCGCCGCCGCGCACAATCTCAAACTGTACGAGACTCCCATCGGATTCAAGTACGTGGCCGAATTGATGCTGCGTGAAAACATCCTGATTGGCGCGGAAGAATCGGGCGGCATCGGCGTGAGCGGACACATCCCGGAGCGCGACGGCATCCTTAATTCGCTTCTCTTTCTTGAAACCATCGCCATCGCCGGCAAGACTCCTTCCGAGTTGGTTCGTGAGATGCACAGGGAGTTCGGCGAATTTTATTTCGGGCGGCGAGACTTGCATCTGGAAGTGGCGCGCGGCGTCGCGCTCGTCCAAACGCTCGCGTCTCAACCGCCGCAGTCCGTCGCGGGACAGAATGTGGAATCCGTCGAGACGTTGGACGGAACCAAGCTTATCTTTCAAGACGAGTCGTGGCTGCTTTTCCGCCAGTCGGGGACGGAACCCGTCTTACGCATCTACGCCGAAGCCACGTCAATCGCTTTGATGGAGATGCTCCTCGAACAAGGCTGTGCGCTCGCACAGAAAAGTTTTTAAGACTTTAACTCCATGCCCGAACTGCCTGAAGTCGAACTCGTCGCACGCGCCCTCGCCACACTCATACGCGGGCGTCGCATCCTCGCGGCGGAACTTTTGCGCCCGCGTCTCGCGCCGGAAAGTACGCCCGAAGTGTTCGCGAAATCTTTGCGCGGCGCGCGTGTCTTGTCCGTCAATCGTCGCGGCAAGCATATTTTGGTCGAGCTTGATAATTCGTTGACGCTGATCGTGCATCTTCGCATGACCGGCAGGTTTTTGCTCCTGCCGCTTGAGCGCGAACTTCCGAAACACACGCACGCCATCTTTCATCTCGACCAGGAGCAGCGGCTCATCTTCACAGACCAGCGTCACTTCGGATTGATGAAGTTGACGCCAACCTCAAAATTGTTCGAGACGAAAGAACTACGCGCGCTCGCGCCGGAGCCGTTCTCGGAAGAGTTCACGCCTGATTATCTCAAGCTCGCACTCTCACGCTCGCGCCGCACGCTCAAAGAAACTTTGCTCGATCAGACGCGCGTGACCGGACTCGGCAACATCTACGCCGCCGAAGTGCTTTTCCTCGCGCGCGTTAATCCCTTCGCAGTCGCAGCGGAATTTTCCTCACGCCGTATTCCCAGACTTCATCAAGCCGTCCTCGATGTGCTCAACGAATCCATCGCGCATGGCTCGACGATGAACGTTGATCCCGAAAATATTGACGGCAGTTATTACGGCGGCGCATACGAAGGACGCTGGCGCGTCTATGACCGCGAGGGCGAGCAGTGCCGCGATTGTGTGACCCGGATTCGTCGCATCTCGCACGGCGGACGCTCGACTTATTTCTGCCCACGTTGCCAGCGACGTTAAAGTTACAGGCATTCAGCAAATTGCCTATGAAGTTTTACGTCGCGTGGCCTCGCTCTTTGTGCGACGCGCAGGCTTGCTCTCAGGATTGCGATCTTGCCACAGCCACGCGCCACCCTTTAAGCCATCCTCGTTAGGAATAATCTTGATGTCCGGCTCAAGCTCAAACTCAATCTTTTCTGCGTTGCCGCCACCGATGTAAAGTTTGTCGAAATTGGTCAGTACGCGCAAAACCGAGATGGCTCGCTCGACGCGACGATTCCATTGTTTCTTTCCGACATCTTCATAAGCCGCGTTGCCGAGTTGCTGATCGTAAGTCTCGCCCTTGCGAAAAGGATGCTGCGAAAGTTCAAGGTGCGGCCCCGCGTGCCTGTCCTTAAAAAGTGCTGACCCGAAGCCGGTGCCGAGCGTAATCACCATCTCGATGCCGATGCCCTTAATCGCAGCCAGCCCCTGCATTTCAGCATCGTTGATGACGCGCACGGGCTTTCCTAATCGGCTCGCCAACGTGCCTGCGAGGTCGAAATCTTTCCATAGTTCGTTGCCGAGATTCGGCGCGGTGATGACTCGTCCGCTCTTGACCACTCCGGGAAAACCTACGGACACCGCTTCATAATCATCGAACTGTTTGACGAGAGTGACGAGCGCATCAACGATCACTGCACTTTCCGCAGGATGCGGCGTGCCGACACGCACGCGCGGGGTCAGCAAGTCGCCTTGCTCGTTGACGACGGCGGACTTCAAGCCCGTGCCGCCGATGTCAATTGAGAGAACTTTCATGTGCTTCTACCTTTCTCCGGTGAACGAATTTAAGCGAGGCTGTGATGCGCGCCTTTGAATAGGGACTGTCTAAATCAGAGAAGAGACGGCGTCAATCAAGTTGATTGGATAACGCG
>CAXSFM010000010.1:0-202393 GCA_964236735.1 uncultured Pyrinomonadaceae bacterium | reverse complement strand
AACGAGGTATTCTTCAAACTACCACTCGTTGCACTTACAAGTTGAATTCAAGCAAGTATGAATGGCTCAAGCCTGGCGACTATGGATCGTTCAGCAAATTCAAGAAGAAGGTACATCACATCTTCAATCAAGTGGGCGCGGAATATAAGGTAGCTTTCAAAGAGCTACATTCTTTAACCTAAATTTGCATGGGTGCTTATTTAACACAAGACCATTTTTTGAAAGATGTAGGCTAAAGAAATGTATGTCGCCTGAACTAGGCTGCTCAGGCGACATTAACCTACACATCCAGATTTTTAACATCCAGCGCATTTTCCTCAATGAAGCGTCTTCGTGGCTCAACTGCATCACCCATCAAGACTGTAAAAATTTGATCGGTTTCGACTGCATCATCAATTTTAACCTGTAGCAGCGTCCGCTTTTCGGGATTCATCGTTGTCTCCCATAATTGTTCTGGATTCATCTCCCCAAGTCCCTTATAACGCTGAATTGTTAAGTCCTTCTTAGCTGTGGCAAGCACACGCTCAAGTAGAGCTTCTCGTGTCTTGATTTGCTCGCTCGATCCATTTTCGCCGAGTGTAAAAGGTGCAGCTAACCGCTCTTCCAATTTCTGATAAATTTCTACGGCCTTCTGAAACTCAACGTGGCTCGCAAGCTCCCAGTCAATGATTACTTTTCCACCACCATCCGTCGTAATTTCAATTTCCCATAATCCATGCTCTTCGTCTAAAGACAACTCAGTTCGATACCCCGCAGATGCAAGACCACCTTCAATATGAGACATCTGCGTTCCTGCTCGATCCTGAAACACGCTACGGAGGGTTGATTCCTGGTTTCGCAAAACACCATTTTCACCGACGAAACCATCAAGGATAAGTTGAAATAAACGCTTATCGTTGCCTAACCTTCTTAAAACCTTCTCAGCATATCTCTCGAATTCAACCATTTGCTCCAGAGCGCGCGCCAAATCACGTCCCGCTATTGAAGTCTTAGTTTTGGCAGAAATGACTTTCATGTCATTTGTCGCCTGACCCATCAGGTATCTAACCATTGATCTCTCATCTTTAATATACTCTTCACGTTTGCCGCGCTTTACCTTAAACAGTGGCGGCTGTGCTATGTAAACATAACCTGATTCTATTAACTCCGGCATCTGACGATAGAAAAACGTGAGAAGTAAGGTTCTAATGTGAGACCCATCTACGTCAGCATCTGTCATGAAAATGATTTTATGATAACGAAGTTTGCCCTTCTCAAAATCACCCGAACCAATACCCGTGCCGAGTGCTGTAATCAGATTTTTAATCTCGCTGTGGCCTAACATCTTGTCAAATCTGGCCTTCTCAACATTTAAGATTTTACCTTTTAACGGTAAAACAGCTTGATTTCTACGATCTCGTCCCTGCTTAGCACTACCGCCAGCAGAATCTCCTTCTACAATGTAAAGCTCGCACAAAGAAGGATCTCTTTCCTGGCAATCAGCAAGCTTGCCGGGAAGCATTGTTGAACCCATGACACCTTTACGGACAATCTCACGGGCTTTACGAGCCGCTTCACGAGCGCGAGCAGCATCGAGAGCCTTGCCGACGATCTTTTTGGCGACAGTCGGATTCTGCTCGAAATACTCGGTCAACCGCTCATTCAGGAAAGACTCGACAGCACCTTTCACATCCGAGTTCAGTTTTCCTTTCGTCTGCCCTTCAAATTGTGGCTGCGGCAATTTTACAGAGATGACCGCCACTAATCCTTCCCGCACGTCATCACCGGTCAAGGAGCTTTTGAAATTTTTAGCGAGACCCGAAGACTGCGCGTAAGAATTGATTGTGCGTGTAAAGGCTGAACGGAAACCGGAGAGATGTGAGCCGCCGTCAACTGTGTTTATATTATTCGCGAACGAATAGACCTTTTCGTCATAGGCATCGTTGTATTGAATGGCGACTTCAATAGAGAGGTTGTCTCCAACTCGTTCAAAATAAAGGGGCTTATCGTGAAGCACTGATTTGTTTTTATTAAGATGCTTGACGAATTCCGCAATTCCGCCGCGATAATAAAACTCATGCCCACGCTCTGTCTCTTCACGCTCATCTTTGATCGTGATGCGAATACCCTTGTTTAGAAAGGCTTTTTCGCGTAATCGCTCGGAAAGCTTGTCAAAGCTATACTCGGAGACATCAAAAATCTCTGCATCCGGTTTGAAGGTGATTTTCGTTCCACGCTTGCGGGTTTTGCCGGTCAACTCAAGTTTGCTCGCAGCAATGCCCTTCTTGTATTCCTGCTCGTAAGTCGAGCCATCCCTCCAAATCTCCAAACGAAGCCACTCAGAGAGGAAATTCACGCAAGAGACGCCTACTCCATGAAGCCCCCCGGATACTTTGTAGGCGTTAGAATCGAATTTGCCCCCGGCGTGAAGTTTGGTCATCACGACTTCGGCGGCTGACTTTTTCTCCTGCTTGTGATAATCAACGGGAATTCCACGACCGTTATCAATGACTGTTACCGAGTTATCAAGGTGGATCATCACCTCAACCGTATCGCAATATCCGGCGAGAGCTTCATCAATTGAATTATCCACCACTTCGTAAACGAGATGATGTAACCCCATGTCACCGGTCGAACCGATGTACATGGCCGGACGCTTGCGAACCGCTTCACGCCCCTCCAGCACAGTGATTGAAGTCGAATCATACGCCGTGTTTTTCTTTTTAGTTAAAGTTGCTGTTGTCAAACCAGTCTCCTGTTCGTAAATCCTATCCATAAAATTCTTTATTTATCCATCTGTAGATGATCTGATGCACGCGGAGTTGATGCCTCACATCTGTGCATTACCTATCGCAGTGGAGGCGATGACATTGGTTTTGAATTTGTCACATTCAATGGCTTTGCCTTCGCTAACTTCGTACACATTTGCTCGCTCTGCGAATCGCTTTACGATGCTTTCTTTAGATGTCGTCAGAAATGTTTGAGTACGCCCTTCAAGGTATTCAAGCAAACGTCCAATTCGCTTTCGATCAAGCTCCGCATCCACATCATCCATGAGAAAAAGAGGATACTCTGCATACCACAAATAATACACCGAAATCGCTGCTAAATCAAGTAATATCAACGCGCTACGCTGTTGACCGGAACTCCCAAAAGCGCGTATATCTCGACCATCAAAGCGGATTTCCAAATCATCTCGATGCGATCCGATAAGCGCATAGCCTGACGCAATTTCAGCCGGCAAGCGTAACTGTAAACGCTCCATCACCAGCGCTTCATAATCACTTAAATCACCTTTCCCTTCGAGTGAAGAGACGTACCGGATGTTAATTTCTTCACGTCCGAAGAGACGGGTTTCGAGAGCCATCTGCAATCGCTCAACGTAGTCCATACGCGCGCGATGAATGGTTGCGCTGAGACCTGCCAACTGCTCGTTCCATGGCTGGATGAGAACGCGCACATCGGCGGTGCTCATTTCTGAATCGGATGCGTCGCGGAGCAACCGATTTTTCTGTTTGATGACTCGATGATAGTCGGCGAGCGTCTGGATGTAGGAGTGATGTAAAGAGACTATGCCTCGATCTAAAAATTTACGTCGCGCTTCGGGGCTACCCCGTACCACTTCTAATTCCTCGGCGTTGAAAGCAACGACGTGTAATTGGCTGAGATAGCTTGAGAGTGGTTCGCGTTTACCATTTACTGAAATAGCTTTGGTTGTGTTTTGGATGGCGACCTGTAGCCCGCGTTGTATGTCCTGAGCGCGCGCCACGCTTCCACGTACCACGGCCAAGCTTTCGTCGAACTTGATCGCATCCTGCGGACGCTGCGTGCGAAAAGATTTAGTCGTAGCGAGGAGGTAGATTGCTTCCAGCCAGTTTGTCTTACCCTGACCATTGTCCCCGTAGATAATGTTGAGACCTTTGCCCCAGCGGGCATTGCCACTCAGATTTCTGAATTGGTGTGCCTCAATCCATTCGAGCAGCATGTGTCGAATTTTAACACATGCTGCTCGCTGTCAGAGAGAAAATGATGAGGTTACTTCCATCAACTTCAAATTTTGACGACGCTGAAACTGTGGATCAGATACGCATCGGCATGATGACGTATTTGTAATCATACCCGTCATCAGAGATGGGTCTGAGTTGTGCTTGAGAATTACCATCCTTGAACTCAAAGGCCATCGTGCTGTCAGTCATCACATTCAAAAAATCTTGAAGATATGCAGCATTGAAGCCGATTTCAACTTCTTCGCCATCGTACTCGGCGGCGATTGTTTCGCGTGCCTCACCTTCTTCAGCCGTCTGTGAGCTGATGTGCAAGTTGCCGGGCACAAGATGAAACCGGATGGCGTGTGAGCGGTCGTCAGCCATCAATGCCACACGTCGAACAGCCTGGCCCAACAATACACAGTCAAACTCAACTTTCTTATCGTTTGTTTTAGGCATGACCATTTCGTAATTGGGAAACTGTCCGGCCAGCGAACGCGATATTAACAGCCGTGGCCCAACTTCAAAGTAGATGTGGTTCTCATCCGCACCAAGTCCAATTTCACCTTCGTAGGAAGTGGTCAACTTCGTCAACTCGGCGAGCGTTTTACGAGGGATGAGCGTTTCTATCTCTTCATTCTGGATACTGGCGCCCAATTCATGCCGTTCAATGTATGCCAGACGATGACCATCCGTTGTGATCATTTTCGCGCCATTTTTATTGAGAATAAATTTTGCGCCTGAAAGTGTATAGCGTGACTCTTCAAGCGTGATGGCGAAAATCGTCCGATCAATAAACGTTTTGAAGATGTTCGCCGAAAGTTTGATCGGCGCTGACTTAAAGATTGGAACCTCCGGGAAACTTTCCCGCTCGATACCTGCAATGCGAAAGTTGGAACGTTCGCATTGCACCGTGACCCAATTATTTTCTTCCTTGCGAAAATTGACCGGGGACTCAGGCAGCACGCGCGCGATCTCGAAAAGTTTGCGTGCGTTTACACACATCGAACCGGGCGTCTTGATGTCCGCCTCCGTCTCACACCTGAGCGTGACATCCAAGTCCGTGCCGATGATCCGAATCGTACCTTCGCCTACCGATTCGATCAGAATATTTGAGAGGGCTGGAATGGTGTTCTTTTTCTCAACCGTACCCTGTACAAAACCGAGTTCTTTTTGAAGAACACTTTTGCTAATTGTAAATTCCATTTTCTAACTCCTTCGAGAGATATTTGTCTGATTAAAATCGTAAGACTTTTCAGGATTTGACAGACGAGCTTTTCTAATACTTACTCTAATAAAAATCTTTATTTATATCTAGTAGTAGTAGTAGTGCCTGTGGAAATGTGGAAAAGTCACTTTATTGTTGTAGTTAATAGAGTTGTTTTCCACAGCCCCTGTGGATAATGTTGTGGAAATCTTTTGCGATCTGTGGATAACGATTGTCGGAGAGGAGTTTTCCACATTTCCACAGGCACAATTATTACAGTGCCTGTGGAAATGTGGAAAACTTTGCATTAAACGCATGATTCTAAACGACTAATTGGTTTACAGGGCTGTGGAAAACTTTTTGTCGAAAAGTGAGCTAACTACTTGCAAAGATTGTCCATAAGGGAACTCACTACCCTGTGGAAATTTTGATCGTTGGAAACAAGCCCTTCTATCTTCTCTACCGAGTGAATAACGGTCGTATGATGCTTGCCACCAAACTCTCTTCCGAGTTCCGGGAAACTATGTTTTGTCAGCCGCTTGCAAAGATACATCGCCACTTGTCGAGGCACAGCAATTTGTCTCGAATTATTCTTCGACTTCAAGTCGTCAACTCGCAAATGATAATGCGCCGCGACCGTGCGTTGAATTTGTTCGATGGTAATACCGACGGGCTGATCATCCTCGGCGATGTTGCGGATCGCGTCTTGCGCGAGGATTTTAGAAATCGGGACTCCTCTTAATGAAGAGATGGCTACCAGTCGAACGAGCGATCCTTCAAGTTCGCGTATGTTGCTCTTAACTTTGCTGGCAATAAAAAACGCCACATCGTCAGGAAGCATAACTCCATCCAAGTCCGCTTTACGCTTGAGAATCGCCACTTTTGTTTCCAAGTCAGGCGGTTCGATGTCAGCGATCAACCCCCACTCAAAACGTGAATGGAGCCTCTCTTCGAGCGTCGGAATCTCACGCGGCGGGCAGTCTGAACTGATGACGATCTGCTTCTGACCATCGTAGAGAGCATTAAACGTGTGAAAAAACTCCTCCTGCGTTCGTTCCTTTCCGGCCATGAATTGAATGTCATCCATCAAGAGGACATCAATCGAGCGATATTTCTCACGAAAAGTTTGAGTTTTGTCATAACGAATCGCGTTAATTAACTCGTTCATAAATTTCTCGGCTGAAATATACGAGAGTCGCAAGTAACGATTACGTTCTTTAATCGAGTGGCCTATGGCGTGCATCAAGTGAGTTTTGCCAAGCCCCACTCCACCATAGACATATAAAGGATTATAGGTTTTACCCGGCCCTTCTGCGACAGCCAGAGCGGCGGCATGTGCAAATTGATTGCAGGAGCCGACAACAAATGTGTGGAAGGAACATTTGGGGTTCAGTGAATATTCTAATGGTTCAATGTCAACAAAGGTAGTTGCACCGGGAGTCAGCCCATCAGATTCGGCGGCCTCTAAAAGCGAAAATAAGCTCGAATTTTTCCCCTTCCCGGTGTCTGAATTAGATTTTTCATTCAACTCGAAAGAATTTGATTCCGCATCTTTCTGTCGAGTAGTTGAATCTGAAGCTTGTGTTTCATCATCTACAGCCCAGTCAACATGGTACGTGGACAAATTTAGTTCCGTCAGCGATGCATCAAGCACATCAGAATAATTAGAACTAACCCAATCTTTCACAACTTGATTGGGCGCACGTAAACGGAGAGTCTGCTCTGATTCATCACATCCATCAAAATGTATAGGACGAATCCACGTCTCGAAACTCTGACGATTGAGCCTCTTTTCGACGGCAAGAAGCAGGTCATTCCATATCCGATTTTCTATAACTGTACTCATGGTTCTTGATTCCTGAGTTTGTCTGATGCAAAAGTTGAGACTGAACTAAAAGAATGCAAATCCATTAATCGCCTAGTTCAAGATATGCTTTGAACTATCGGGCGGAAGATATTGGAAAAACACTCTTTGTAGTAAGCTTTACTACTCGTTTTGAAAGTTTTCCACAGACTTTTCCACAGGGATGTGGAAAAGTCCGGTAAACTTAAAGTGTTGCTTTAAGTGTTCTACTTTCAATAGTTTACAGGCACGACCCATTTACGAAACGGGCGCGAGACTAGCATAATAGGTTGATACATGCAAGAGAAATCCACAGGGGATCGAAAATTATTTTTGGTTGATTAATTATAGGAAAATGCTACTCAAATAAATACCAATGATTTTAGATATGTGTGACAATCTGACCTAAATTGAGACATATTTACATAATCTTTTTTTCGACTAATTTTGTAGAAAATGCAAAAGAATGTGGTGTGAGAGTAAATACTTTAACCAGCAGAGCCTCGTTTGTCTTGACAGATGACCAAGCAAAAGATAGTCTTACGATTTTCGTTTCAAGGAGATTTTGTTAACTATGCCTAAGCGCACATTTCAACCTAACAATCGCCGTCGCGCCAAGACGCACGGGTTCCGAGCGAGGATGGCAACCAAGAACGGTCGTCTCGTGATCAAGCGTCGCCGTGCCAAGGGTCGCAAGCGGCTGACACCTTCCCATTATTGAGATGGAGCATTTCATTGACACAGAGCGAAGTGCTTCGTAAATCTGCCGAATATCGTTTAGTATATGCAGATGGAAGCCGTTACGACGGACGTTTAATGTCTGTCTTTGTCATGAGAAATGGTTTAGACCATCATCGTCTAGGTCTGACTGCTTCGCGCAAACTGGCGAAAAAGGCCGTTGACCGTAATCGGGCTAAACGACTTTTGAGAGAGACCTTTCGGCTCTGCTTTGTTGATCTAGATGGTTTGCAGGATAAGTACGACTGGGTTTTTAACGCCAGACGTTCTTTATTGCAGGTCAATGTTGCATCTCCATGCGATGAATTTCGAGTTATGATCACCAGAGTGATGAGGAATGAGCAAACTTTTACCAGCATAAAGAGTATTAAAATGCGGTGAAACATCTAATAATAGCTGCCCTCAGGTTTTATAAACGGTTCATTTCACCCTTGCTGCCTCCTGCCTGCCGCTTTATTCCATCTTGCTCCGAATACATGGCAGATGCAATTGGACGATATGGGGCTATTCGTGGGACTTGGATGGGGTTACGTCGAATTTTGCGATGTCACCCGTTTCACCCAGGTGGCTACGATCCGGTTAAGTGAAATCTTGAAAATTTGTGAGCGCAAACCTTTCGGCTTGACTAGATCAGCCCTTGAAGTGAGTATTTAATGGAACAAAAGCGTCTTGTCTTAGCTATTGCCCTCTCGGCGATTATACTTTTTGGATGGAGTTATTTTTTTCCTCCTGTCCGCCCACAACAAGACACATCTGATCCAGCACAGCCAACTCCCACTGCAACAACGACGCCTTCTCCAGTCGCTGTTCAGAGTTCGCCAAACGAAAATCCCACTGTTCAATCGGACAATATCCCGCGACGTGTATTGACGATCACATCTCCGCTTTACCGTGTGATATTTGATACGCGCGGAGCGGTCGCGACAAGCTGGATCATTAAGCAAAATAAAGAAAAGAACGAAGAAGGTAAGCCACTTTATTCTATTTCAAGCACCAAAGATGATTTGAAGGATTTAGAGCTAGTTTCTCCGAAGGGATTGGAAACGGGAGATGATCCGGCACATCTTGTCAAAGCGCCTTTACGTCTTGTCGTAGGCGAAGATAGCCAAGATGCTCTGAATGTCGCGCTGAGGAGCAGGAATTTTGAAATAGTTGGTCTGGAAGATGGAGGTGAGCAACCACAACTTGAGATAACTTCCGGTCAGCAGAAATCTGTAGAATTTAAGCTAGTTGATAGTACGACTGGACTTAACGTCTCGAAGCGTCTGACATTTTCTGCTGATTCGTATGCGGTAAAAGTAGAAACCAAACTCACGCAAAATAACCAGCCGCTCACGAACGCCAAATTAACGATTGGGCCAAGCATTGGAGATCAGGGAGTTCAGCATTACACCTACTATTCAGTAGCTCCAGAGGCGGTTGCTATCGCGGGCGGCAAGTCAGTCAGAGTCAGTGCCTCGGAGGTTGATTCTGCAAAGGATAACTCGCACGTCAAAGTTGTAGAGGGGCCTGTGCAATGGGCTGGTATCGGCGATACATATTTTGCAATGGCGCTGGTTTTACCGCAGCCGATTTCCGGTCTGGAATATCGAACGGAAAAATATTCTTACACGAATGGTTCTCAAAAACCGGAAGATAGATTTCTTCTGATGGGATATGTTCCGGTTCCTAGCGATGGTTCACCGATGTACTTATACACCGGCCCCAAAGACCACGATCAACTACAGGACATCAGTAAAGAAATTAGCGGTAGTCTTTCCGGCCAGCAAATTGACCTCGAAGCACTTATCAATTATGGACGGTTGGGTTTCGTCACACGTCCACTCGCAACTCCGATACTCTGGTCAATCAAGCATCTTAACCGTCTGACGGGCAGCTACGGGATAGCCATCATTCTCTTTACTATCGTTATCTACACGCTTTTCTTCCCGCTTAAGTGGCGTTCTTCCAAGTCAATGAAGAAGGCGCAGAAACTTGCGCCTCAGATGAAGGAGATACAAGAGAAGATCAAGAGCATGAAGCAGAATGACCCCCGTCTCAAAGATTTACAGATGGAGCAGTTACGTTTGATGAAGGAGGGCAATCCGCTGGGCGGATGTCTTCCGCTCCTGATACAAATGCCTTTTCTCATTGCTCTCTATAGTGCAATTACTATCTCCATAGATTTTCGTCAATCGTCATTTCTGTGGATGACGGATTTGTCAGCCGCCGACCCATATCGCTTTTTACCAATTCTCATGGCTAGTTCCATGATCGTCCTACAGTTGATTACGCCTGCTCCTTCAGCCGACCCTCTACAGCGTAAGATGATGGCCGTTGTGATGCCCATGATGATGCTCTACATTATGTGGAGCGCGCCTGCCGGGCTGCTCGTTTACTGGCTTGTCGGTAACATTGTAGGCTTCGGACAGCAGTTACTTATTAATCGTTTAGTTAAATCAGATGATGATAAGGAACCACAGCCACCTTCAAAAAATAGCGCAGATAAACGGGCGAAGAAAAATTTGAATGAGCCGAAATTGTCTCAAGCTTAACTCCTCTTTCCCTTAAACTTAAGTTTTACAAGGATTTAATGTTATGAAAGAGATTTACGAAGAAGCTCGAAAGTTCCTGGAAAGTGTTTTCGTCAGCTCACAATTCGACTTGCATGTCACAGCAGTCGAATCTGAACAAGGCTGTGTTCTAAGAGCGATTGGTGAAGATGCGCCCTTACTCAGGAGCGAAGGTGGAGAGCTTTTAGATGCAGTCGAACACCTCGTTAATCAATCTTTCATCCGCAGCCTTGATTATGGCGAGCGTTTTACCTGCGATGTTGATAACTTTCGCGCGCTCCGTGAAATCGAATTGCGTGCTATGGCTCAACACGCTGCACATAAAGTGCGGGACTCTGGCGTTCCCTTTCTCTTCAGTCCTATGAATTCCAACGAACGGCGGATTATCCACCTTGAATTATCTACAGATGAAGGACTTATGACTGAATCTGTAGGCGAGGGAAATTCGCGCCGTCTCAAAGTGAGTCTCAAAACGTAAGTGTAATTCCAGCGTCATTTCAAAATGCAAGCGCAGAATGCTTTTCCTGCATAAGTAGTGCCAGCTACAGACACCATTGTTGCTCTCTCAACACCTCCCGGTCGTAGCGGCATCGGTGTTATACGCATCAGCGGCAGTCACGCGCTGGCCTTTACCCGCCGCCTTCTTCGTGACGAAAATTTCGCACTGCCCTCTCATAGAGTTTCACTTCGAGCTTTGTGTGATACCGATAATGATCAGATTCTTGATCATGCACTTGTTACCTATTTCCAATCCCCACAATCGTTTACAGGCGAAGATGTCATCGAATTGAGTTGTCACGGTTCACCACCTTTGCTCCTTCATATAGTTGATACTCTGCTGCATTTGGGCGCGCGTTTAGCTGACCCGGGGGAATTTACACTCCGTGCGCTCTCGAATAAAAAACTCAATCTGAGCGAGGCTGAAGCGGTTCGCGATCTTATTGATGCACGCACTCACGCAGCAGTGCGTCAGGCCGCGCTTCAACTTGGCGGTGAGCTATCTGCGCGCCTCCAGCCCATTAAGGATTCTCTATTAGAAATAATAGTTCCTCTTGAATCTTCGCTTGAGTTTGTAGAGGATGATTTACCTTTAGATGTTTCACAAAACGTCGCCACAAAATTGAAAACATTAGTAACCTCTCTCGAAGAATTGGCCCGTACTTTCAGCACGGGACGGCTTCTTAAAGAAGGTCTCAAAGTTGTGCTAATTGGACGGCCTAATGTCGGTAAATCGAGTCTTTTCAATAGATTACTGTTACAAGAAAGAGCCATCGTCACAGATGTTCCGGGCACTACACGGGACACGATTAGCGAAGTTCTGGATATTGACGGGATTCCAATTTATCTAATTGATACTGCCGGCGTGCGTGCGTCTGAAGATCAAGTTGAGAGGCTTGGAATTAAGCGGACACGTCAGGCAATCATTGATGCCGATGTGATTGTAGTAATTCTTGATGGCTCCACTCCACTTACGCACGAAGATTTTGATATTCTAAAAGAAACCGAAAACCTTGACCCGTTGATCGCGCTGAATAAATGCGACCTCGATAGGTTTGACAGCAATTATATTAATTCATTAACTTCTCAACCAAACTTTCCAATTTCCGCCAAATTAGGAAACGGACTCGATTTACTAAGGGCTGCTATCATAAAACCGTTCTCTAGCAATGACGCTCCCGAATTTAACTTTGTTATCACAAATGCACGCCATTACGATTTACTGCGACGCACCAGCGACGCATTAAGCTCATCTGAAAGCCTTTTACATTCAGGCGCTTCTGAAGAATTAATTCTAGTTGGACTTTATAATGGTTTGCGCTATCTTGGGGAAATAACTGGAGAAACAACGCCTGAAGATGTGCTTTCGCAAATATTTTCAACTTTTTGTATCGGTAAATAGCTCATGAGTTTCGACGAAAGTTTTGACGTAATCGTTATTGGAGCTGGCCACGCGGGTTGTGAGGCAGCCTCTGCCTCTGCGCGGATGGGCGCTCAAACAGCGTTGGTGACACTGAGTCTGGACACAATTGGGCAAATGTCCTGCAATCCTGCGGTTGGAGGCATCGCTAAAGGTCATATTGTTCGTGAAATTGATGCGCTTGGCGGAATTATGGGTCGGGTTATTGATCGCACCGGCATCCAATTTCGACTGCTCAACCGCTCTCGTGGCCCCGCCGTGCAAGCTCCCCGCGCCCAGGCTGATCGCTCTCTTTATCGCAATGAAATGCGATTTACACTGGAATCAACGCCAAACTTGCATTTGCGACAAGGAACAGTCATAGATTTTGTTGTTGAAAATGGAACTGTCATCGGAGTTGAATTTCAGGATACTCGTTGCTTGCGTGCCGATGCCGTCATTGTCGCGACAGGTACATTTTTGAATGGCCTGATACATACTGGCCGGCGTACATATACTGCCGGACGCGCCGGTGAGCCTGCTTCTATCGAACTGGCTGAAAGCTTAAAGAAATTAGGGTTTCCCGTGGGGCGACTTAAGACCGGCACTCCGCCACGTCTTGACGGGCGAACTATTGATTGGGATGTTTTTACTTCGCAGCCTGCTGATGAACGACCTGTCCCCTTCTCATTTTCGACTGAATCAATTGAACAAAAACAGCTTAATTGTTTTGTCGGTTATACAAATCAAGAAGCTCATGATTTTATTCGCTCAAATTTAAGTGAATCTCCTCTGTACTCAGGTCAGATTAAAGGTACTGGCCCGCGTTATTGTCCTTCAATCGAAGATAAAGTAGTCAAATTCCCTGAAAAAACCAGACACCAGCTTTTTTTAGAGCCGGAGGGACATCATACTAATGAGGTCTATCTCAATGGGCTATCAACTTCTCTTCCTGCTGAAATCCAGCTTGAGCTTGTCCACAAAATACCCGGCTTGGGTGAATCTAAAATAATAAGACCCGGTTATGCTATCGAGTACGATTTTATTGATCCCCGCGAATTAACACCTTTTCTGCAAACCACGCGCGTTCAGGGACTCTTCTTTGCCGGTCAAATTAATGGAACAACAGGCTATGAAGAGGCTGCCTGTCAAGGGTTTATGGCAGGCGTTAATGCTGCTCTGTATGTGCAAAAGCGTGATGGTTTTAGACTTAGCCGTGAAGAGTCTTATATTGGAGTTTTGATTGATGATTTAATCACGCATGGAGTTGACGAACCTTACAGGATGTTTACTTCGCGGGCTGAATACCGACTCGCCTTACGCCACGATACCGCTGATGTGCGTCTTTCTGCCTATGGGCGAGAATTAGGTCTCGTTGATGATTCAGACTGGGACAAATTCAATCTACGTCGAGACCGCATTACTGCACTAAAGAACAACTTGGAGTTTAACCGTTTTCATCCCTCCGATGAGACTTACACACACTTTGCACAATTCTTGGAAAAGGGTCTTGGAGATTCAATCTCGCTTGCACAGCTTTCACAATATCCAACTGTAACTCCTGAGCAAATTATTCAATTTTTACCTGCAGATATCCGTGCTGTCACTTCTCTGTCAGACCTTGAAACCTCTCTTGCCGATCTGCTTTATCAGGGATACCTCGAAAATCAACGCCATACTGCTGAACGTTTATTTCACCATGATGGCTTGCGACTTCCCGCTCAATTTAATTTTCGAGACGTTGACGGCCTGTCCCATGAAATGATTGAACGCCTAGAAAGGGCGCGTCCTCTTACATTTGGACATGCTCGGCGCATCCCTGGTATGACTCCAGCCTCCTTATCCACTCTACTTTTCCGGCTCCGTTAATATCTCTGAACAATCTCCAGTTTCTATGTTTCACGTACCACATCCATAAATGTGGTACGTGAAACATACCTTATGCGAATCAGGAGTAGAAAAGCAGGTGAGCAGTGAGTTGATAAGATGGTTTTGTGGAAACTAAACTTATCGAACTCTACCTGCTCATCTGCCGCCTCTACGATACTCAGCCCGTCCTCAAACAGCAACGCTTGAGTAATAATCATGAGCCGTTGTTTTCGGACGAAGAACTCTCAACCATGTATCTGTTCGGGCATCTTCAAGGACTTACCACCCAACGCCGGATTTACGATTATATTCGCAATCACTGGCGCGAGTGGTTCCCCGCCTTGCCTGCTTACCAAACCGTCAACTGCCGCTTGAATGAACTCGCTCCGGCCTTTGAACTGCTCATTGAACAACTGCTTGTCAGTGGCGCGTGGCAGGTTCGGGCAAGTGACAACCGCCTCATTGATTCCGTGCCGGTGATGCTTGCGCGCGGCACGCGCGCTAATCGAGCGCGGGTTGGTCATGGATTAGCCGACACGGGCTTTTGCGCCACTAAACAACAGCATTACAGAGGCGTCAAACTGCATTTTATTGCCGCGCGGCGACGAGCCAAGTTGCCGCTGCCGGAGAAGATTCACCTCTCCCGGGCTTCGCAGCATGACCTCTCGGCGTTGCGCGAAGTGTCGCCGAGTTTGCCTGCGGGTTGCGGCTTGTTTGCCGACAAAGCCTATTTTCACCGCGACACGCAAGCAGATTGCAAAGCGCGCGGCTGGTTTTTGATCGCCTCATACAAACGGCATCGGCATGAGACGGAAAAGGATGTGCCGACACTCTACAATCGCTTTGTCTCGGCTATTCGCCAGCCACTTGAAAGTTTATTCAACTGGCTGATTCAAACAACGGATTTACAGAACGCTTCGCGCGTTCGTTCTAGTCAAGGGTTGAAGGTGCATTGCTATGGCAAACTCGCCGTCGCTTGTTTACTGCTCACCTTCTACTCCTGATTCGCATAATGTGTGTAGTGATATGAGAAATTTAATTGAGTAAAGTAAAGTTAAAATTGGGAACTTCAGGATGAATTTTATATCTTCAATAGAGCGATTTATGATAACTTGTTGGAAATTGTGGAAACCGCGAGTAGAGGGGTAGAAAATGGCGAAAATTATCGCGGTGGCAAATCAGAAGGGCGGCGTTGGGAAAACTACAACCGCCGTGAATCTAGCCGCCGCGCTGGCTGTCGCAAATATGCGTGTGCTTTTGGTAGATACTGATCCACAAGCCAATGCGACATCAGGCGTCGGGATTCAACGTGGAAGCTTCAGGCGCAGTTTATATCATATACTTGTCTTGGACGAGACTATCTCGAACGTCTTACAAAATACGGAAATTCAAACACTTAAGGTATTACCCGCAGATAAAAATTTGATTGGTGCGGAGGTAGAGTTAGTTGATTTGGAAAGACGTGAATATAAACTAAAAGATGTGTTAAATAATGTCCGTAGTGATTATGACTTTATCATCATAGACTGTCCTCCATCGCTTGGCATACTCACCTTAAATGCTCTGACCGCCGCAGATTCATTATTAGTTCCAATCCAATGTGAGTATTATGCACTGGAAGGTGTGACAGAGCTTTTCGATACTTTGGCGAGAATACGGCGCTCTCTGAATCCCGGTCTGACGATAGAGGGGCTATTGTTGACAATGTATGACGAGCGCACAAATCTGTCAGCGGCAGTGGCTGCCGATTTGAGGGATTTTTACGGGCGTCAAGTACTCGAATCAGTGATTCCAAGAAATGTAAGACTAGCGGAAGCCCCAAGTTACGGTAAACCTATTATTCTCTATGATAATCGTTCCCGCGGCGCCGAAAGCTACATGCAACTGGCAAAGGAGGTAATGACACATGACAAGAAGAGTTCTCGGGCGGGGATTGAACGCCCTATTGTCGGATTCACCAACGAAAGTCAATGAAGAACTTTTTGAAATAGACATTGATTTGATCGAACCTAATAGCCTTCAACCGCGAACAAAATTCGATGAAGCGCAGTTAGAGGAATTAGCTCAATCAATAATTTCAAATGGAATAATTCAACCTTTGCTCGTTCGTCCGATCAATGGAGGGCAATATCAAATAGTAGCAGGAGAGAGACGTTGGCGCGCTGCACAGCGTGCTAATTTGCAGAAAGTTCCCTGTGTTGTCCGAGAGATACCAGATGATAAGGTTTTAGAATTAGCATTAATTGAAAATATTCAGCGACAGGAATTAAACGCCATAGAAGAAGCTCATGCATACAAAAGGCTCATTGAGACTTTAGGTCTAACTCAAGAAACGCTTGCACAACGTGTAGGCAGGGATCGAACATTCATCACTAATTATCTACGTCTTCTACGATTACCGGAAGAAATACAGCATTTTGTAGAAGAAGGAAAAATTACAATGGGACATGCTCGTGCATTATTAGGAATTGATGATGCAGCAATTCAACTAAAAGTAGCAAACAGTGTCATAACACAAGGGTTATCTGTTAGAAATACTGAGAAAGCAATAAAGCAAATAGTCGCTGGAAAAGGAAATCCATTCTCTACAAATCGCGTCACTCAATCTTCAGATGCAAATGTTAAAGTGGCAGAGGATAAATTACGCCGTCAATTAGGAACGAAAGTAAGGGTTTTGATAAATGAAGGGGATTCCAAAGGGAAAATTGAAATAGAGTTTTACGATATCAATGACTTAGACCGTATTTATCAAATCATCATGAGGTCTCAAGAGGATAAAACAGCTACATGAAAAGCTCAAAAACTGACGATTATGGGAAAGATTTTACAACGTACAGTTGAAAGCCGCTAATCTCTTAAATAGTCGGATTTTCATGCCAAGGTTAATGTTTTACGGTGTTGTTTGTTATGGAAAAGTTGGCTTTTTCAATCCATCTAAAATAGAAAACGGAATAATCCCATTCTTGACTCTTAACTAAACAGCATGTTAGTCTTACAGACTTTTGGCAAACAGCAACTCAGGTATCACAAATATGGTGATGCCTACTATATCTCTAAGCGTAGTTATAGACTTCGGAGAACATTATGATTTTTTTGGCATTGGCCGAATCTATTCAACTTGTCCCAGACGGCACGCTTTTTCTACACATAGCTATTATTCTATTAATGATTTACACCCTGAACAGAACTTTGTTCAGGCCGATCAATCGTGTTCTGGAAGAACGGGAACGCAGCACACACGGTCGAACAGGTGAAGCGCGAGAGATTCTGCAACAAGTAGATGAAAGTCTTGCAAGCTACGAGCGATCTTTGAGAGACGCGCGTGGCGATAGTTATCGTCTATTGGAACAGCAGCGTTCAGAAGCTATGAATTTACGTCAGAGCAAGATTGATCTAGTTAAGGATGAAATAAGTAATGTCATTCAGAGACAGAAGGAAGTGATTCACGCTCAAACAGAGGAAGCTCGCGCGATTCTTGAAAATGAAGCGAGGCGTGTTGCCGGCATCGTTAGTACGCAAATTCTGGGGCGCAGCGGGAATGAATCTTCTGTGATTCAGTAGCCCTTATTATTGAATACGCATGTTTTTAAGTTTCTTTCCAACTATGATCTTATTTGCCCTCGAAGGTGAAGGGTGGCAGACGTATCTCCCTATCGAGTCATTGGCTAAAGTATTTAACCTTTTACTCTTTGTCGGCCTCATGGTTTATTTTCTAAGAAAGCCGCTGGGTGAAGCATTCAAAACACGTCGTGAGAGCATTCGCAAAGAATTGGTGCGTGCGCGCGAAGAGAGAGATGCCGCGTTGTTAAAGTTAGAGGATGTGAAAAACCGGCTCAAGCAACTGGATGCTGAAGTGGCAGAGGTGCGCGCTCAGGCGCAGAATGAAGCTGACGGGGAGCGCGCGCGAATCGAGCGTTCGACGGAGGAAGACATTCGTAAGCTTCGCGAGCAGTCACAGCGTGAAATCGAAAGCGCGATGAAAACTGCGCGCGCCGAGTTGCGATCCTACACCGCCGAACAGAGCGTGCGTCTGGCGGAAGAAATGATACGCCGCGACATTCGTCCAGAAGACGATGCGCGGCTTGTGCGCGAGTACGTAGGAGAGTTGGGAGGGATTAAGCATTGAGCCTGCAAACCATTGCACGTCGTTATGCGGTGGCGCTGGCGGATGTCGTGACGGCGCGCGGAGAGCCGGGCGAAGTTCGCGAAGAACTATCCGCCTGGGAAGAAATGATGCGGACGAATCCGTCGCTGCTTGAGATTTTTCGGAATCCGACTATCCCATACGAACAGAAGCGCCGTCTCGTCAACACACTCATCGAGCGTCTGAGCGTTCGCCCCATCACGAGTAACTTTCTTCAAGTCCTTCTTCAGAATCATCGTCTCGCCGACCTGGACGAAATTAACAAAAGTTTCGTGCAGGAGTTAGACCGGCGTGCGGGAGTTGTGACAGCTCATGTGACGACGGCGCGTCCAGTTAATGAAACGGCGCAGGCGTCCTTACAGGCCAAACTCGGCGAGTTGACGGGGCGTAGCGTGCGATTGCAGTTTGCAGTTGACGATGATTTGATTGGAGGCATTGTGACGCGCATCGGTTCGACGGTTTACGACGGCTCGGTGCGGACGCAGCTTCAACAACTCAAACAGACGATGGCGGGCGAGCAGTAATTTGATAGCTTGAATGGTTGACGCGAAGTCAACAGGCACAGCCCCGGAGGAAGCATCAACGGGGAAGCCAGTTAAAATAAGGATAGCTAAATATGGAATCCATTAAGGCCAACGAGATCAGCGACATCATTCGCCAGCAGATAGAAAATTTCCAGACGGGCGTGACCGTCACCGAGATCGGCACGGTCATTAAAATCGGCGACGGCATCGCGGAGGTTCACGGACTTGAGAAGGTCATGGCCGGTGAGTTGCTGGAATTTCCGCACGAAGTGCGCGGGTTGGCTTTGAACCTCGAAGAGGACAAGGTCGGCGTCGTGTTGTTCGGCGAGTATCAGGCGGTCAAAGAGGGCGACACGGTGAAGCGCACGGGACGCATCATGAGCATCCCTGTGGGCGAGGCGTTGGTTGGGCGCGTGGTGAACGCTTTGGGCTTGCCAATTGATGGACGCGGCGCGATTGCTTCGAGCGAATTCAATCCGCTTGAGCGTATCGCGCCGGGCGTGATTGATCGCCAGCCGGTGAAAGAACCTTTGCAGACGGGTCTCAAGGCGATTGACTCGATGGTGCCGATTGGTCGCGGCCAGCGTGAGTTGATTATCGGCGACCGTCAGACAGGGAAGACCGCCGTCGCGCTCGATGCGATTCTGAACCAGAAGGGCAAGGACGTAATTTGCATCTACGTCGCCATCGGGCAGAAGGCTTCGACGGTCGCACAGGTCATCAAAACTTTGCAGGACTTCGACGCGATGAGTTACTCCATCGTCGTCAACGCTTCGGCTTCCGACCCGGCGGCGATGCAATATCTCGCGCCTTATGCGGGCGCGGCCATCGGCGAATTCTTCCGCGACTCAGGCCGCCACGTCCTGACGATTTACGACGATCTGTCGAAGCACGCCGCCGCCTATCGTGAAATCTCTCTGCTGTTGCGCCGACCGCCGGGACGTGAAGCTTATCCGGGCGACGTGTTTTATTTGCACTCGCGTCTGCTGGAGCGCGCGGCGAAATTGTCCGACTCGAAAGGCGGCGGCTCGCTCACCTCTCTGCCGATTATCGAGACGCAGGCGGGCGACATCTCCGCCTACATTCCCACCAACGTGATTTCGATTACCGACGGTCAAATCTTTCTCGAAGCAGACCTTTTCAATAGCGGCATCCGCCCGGCCATCAACGTCGGCAACAGCGTCTCGCGCGTCGGCGGTTCGGCGCAGATCAAGGCGATGAAGCAAGTCGCGGGCACGCTGCGTCTTGACCTCGCGCAGTTCCGCGAGTTGCAAGCCTTCGCGCAGTTCGGCTCTGACCTCGACAAGCAGACGCAGGCGCAACTCGCGCGCGGCCAGCGACTCGTCGAAGTGTTGAAGCAGCCGCAGTATCAACCGATGGATGTGGCGAATCAGGTGCTCGTCATCTGGGCCGCGACGAACGGGCATCTCGACGACATCGCGGTGGATCAGGTGCGCCGCTTCGAGTCCGACTTCCTGCGCTTCATGGAAAATTCGCATCCTGGCGTGCTCAACGACCTGCGTGAAAAGAAGAGTTTTACCGATGAAATCAAGAGCGCTCTCACGCAGGCCATCGGCGACTTCAAGACGACTTGGGCAGACCAGACCGCGCTGGCGCAACAGAACGCGAACAACGCGGCTGCCGCCGTCGCTTAAATTTCAGAGCAGTCGGTGAGCCATGAGTGATGAGAGCAATGCTTTTCTCTCATCACTTATCACTCATCACTCATCACTGTTTGTATGGCTAATCTTTTAGACATCCGCCGCCGCATCAAGTCGGTGAAGAACACGCAGCAGATCACGAAGGCCATGAAGATGGTCTCGGCTGCGAAGCTCAAACGCGCGCAGGATCGCGTCGTCGCCGCGCGTCCTTTCGCGACGAAGATGACGGAGGTGTTGACGGAACTCGCCTCGCACACGAGCGAAGACTTTCATCATCCGATGCTCGACGCGCGCGGCGACGAGCGTTACCTGCTCGTGCTGATTACCGCCGACAAAGGGTTGGCTGGAGCCTTCAACGCGAACTTGATTAAAGCCGCGCAGGGTTTCATCCGCGAACACTCCGCTCGACAAGTCGAGATGTATGCCGTCGGGCGCAAGGGTAGAGATTTTTTCCGACGACGCGACGTAAACATTGTGGAAGAAAACGTCGGGCTGACGGGCAAGGGTCGCGTCGAGTATGCCGAAGCGATTGAGTTGGCGCAGGACATCACGCGCCGCTTCACGGAGGATGAAGGCATAGACAAAGTGTTCCTTCTCTATAATGAATTTCGCTCGGTCATCTCGCAGCGCGTCATCGTCGAGCAGATTCTTCCCGTCTCGCGCACGGTGGAAACGACGGATGAAACGCAAGCGGACGCCAACGCGAATGAGTCCGCGTCTTATGTCGAATACATTTACGAACAACCGCCGGCGGAAATTTTCAGTCAACTCTTGCCGCGCTTGATTGAGACACAAGTCTATCGCGCGTTGCTTGAAAGCGTGGCGTCGGAGCAGGGCGCGCGAATGACGGCGATGGACGCGGCGTCGAAGAACGCGGGCGAGTTGATTCAAACGCTGACGCTCAACATGAATCGCATTCGTCAGGCGAGCATCACGAGAGAAATCATCGAGATCGTTTCGGGCGCGCAGGCCGCAGGCTAAGTCAAGCGCGCGCCTTGAATCAAAAAAGATAGAGAAGGGAAGCGCGTGTGCTTGCGGCTTCCCTCTTTTATTTTTGTGCGAGAGATAAATGACGAAGAGCAACATTGATGAGAGCGAAGCGCGTGAGTTTCTGCCTTCGCGCAAAGCGCGGACGTGGCGCGTGCGCGTGTGGCGTTACGCGCCGCTCGTCGTGTGGCTTGGCTTTATCTTCTTCGCTTCGACCGCGTCGCTTTCGGCCTCGAACACTTCGCGCATCATCCGCCCGTTGCTGCTCTGGCTCTTTCCAGACATCACCGAAGCCACACTGCTGCAAGCTCATTTCCTCGTCCGCAAGGCGTCGCACTTCACCGAGTATGCAATCCTCGCCCTGCTCGCCGCGCGTACATTCATCGGTTCGTCGCGCGCTTACCTGTCGCGTCGCCCTTGGTTGAATGCTTTCCTGCTCGTCGCCACCTATGCTTTGCTCGACGAATATCATCAGAGCTTCGTCCCTTCGCGCACGGCTTCGGTTTATGACAGCATGATTGACATGACCGGCGGCGCGTGCGCGCTCGTCGTGTTGTGGTTGATGGTTAGACGGCGACGGCGACGACGACGACAGTTGGAGGAACAGTACCGCGAGCGGTAGCGAGCGGGTCAGGCCACGCGAGCAGACCCGCTCGCTACCGCTCGCGGTACTGTTCCTACATTCTCTTTCGCGTGATATTCTGAGGGCATCTCCTTAAAAAGGTCTGTTTGTCTATGCTGAGAAATTTGCAGCAGCCGCGCCGCGTCGTGTTGACGGGAATGGGTTGCGTGACGCCCATCGGGATTGGCAGAGAGGCGTTCTGGCGTGCGCTTTGTGAAGGCGCGAGCGGCGTGCGTCGCATCGAGGGCTTCGACACGTCGGACTCGCCCGTCAAGATTGCGGGACAGGTCATCAACTTCGATTGGGAGAGCGAGTTAAAACCGAAAGATCGCAAACACGTCGCGCGCACCGTCCCGCTCGCGCTCGCCGCCGCGCGCGAGGCTCTGCAAGACTCCGGCCTTCAACCGTCTGACTTCACGCTCGCAGAGCGGCGCGCGTTCGGCGTCGTGCTCGGCACGGGCGGCGGCGGACTCTCTTTCACGGAAGAACAGTATCGCCACTTCTACACAGAGACCGGCGCGCACGCCAGCGTCTATACGATTCCATCTTCAACTCATGGCGGACTCTCGTCCGAGATTTCGATGGAGTTCGGACTGCGCGGCCTCTCGCACATCGTCTCGACCGGCTGCACGAGTTCAACTGACGCCATCTCTTACGCCGCGCAACACATCGCGCTCGGACGACAGGATGCGATGCTCGCGGGCGGCTCCGATGCGCCGCTCGCGCCGGGCATTCTCGCGGGCTTCAACTTGATGAAAGTGATGACCGAAGATTGGAACGACGAGCCGTCTCGCGCCTGTCGTCCATTCTCGCGTGACCGTTCGGGCATGGTGCTCGGCGAAGGCGCGTGGCTTTACGTGCTCGAAGAATACGAGCGTGCGCGCGAGCGTGGCGCGCGTATCTACGCGGAGATTACCGGCTACGGCGCGACGTGCGACGCTTATCACCGCGTCAGACTCGAAGACACGGGCGAAGAACCCGCGCGTGCGATGCGGCTCGCGCTCGCCGACGCCGGGCGCACGCCGGAAGACGTGGATTACGTCAACCTGCACGGCACGGCGACGCTCCTCAATGACCGCATCGAGACGCAGGCTTTGAAACTGGCCTTCGGCGAGCGCGCGTACAAGATTCCGATGTCCGCGACCAAATCGCAGATCGGCCATCCGCAGGGCGCGAGCGGCGCGGCGGGACTCGGCGCGACGCTCTGCGCGATGACGACCGGCATCATTCCGCCCACCATCAATCTCGACGAGCCAGACCCCGCGTGCGATCTCGACTACACGCCCAACCACGCGCGCGAAAGAGAAGTCCGCATCGCCGTCTGCAACTGCATCGGCTTCGGCTCGAAGAATAGCGCGCTCGTGATTGAAAAACTGTGATAAGTGATAAGTGATGAGTGATGAGAATAAAGACTGGCTCTTTCTCATCACTCATCACTCATCACTTATCACTTATCACTCATCACTTGTCACCATGCTTGAAAGATTCCGACAGCGCAGCCAGCAGCTTGAGCATCTCGATACAGGCGAATATACGCCGGAGGAATACGAGGGATGTCTGGCGGAATTGCGTCTGGTCAATCGTTGGATGGGCGATGCGCGCGCGTTGCGCCGCTCGGTCTTGACGGAAATTAAACGGGACGACTTAAAAGATTTTTCCATGCTCGATGTGGGCGCGGGGTCGGGCGAGTTGTTGCGCGTCGTCGCCTTGTGGGCGCGCGAAGAAAAGATGAGCGCGCGTCTCGTCGGCCTCGATTTTGGAGCGCGCGCCGTCGAAACGATTCTCGAAGAGTCGAAGGCGTTCGATGAAATCAAAGCGGTGCGCGGCGACACGCTGCGGCTTCCTTTCAGAGACGACGCTTTTGACTACGTGATGTGCTCGCTCTTCACGCATCACCTGCGCGACGAGCAAGTCCGTGCTGCGCTGCGCGAGATGTCGCGTGTCGCGCGCCAAAGCGTCTTCGTGATAGACCTGCATCGCCATGCGGTCGCATATTTCTTTTACACGACCGTCGCGCGTCTCTTCCTGCACAACCGTCTGATCCGAGAGGACGGCGCGCTCTCGATTTTGCGAGGCTTCCTGCCGCAAGAATTGCGTGGTCTGGCGGAAGGCGCAGGGCTTTTGAACGCCGTCGTGAAGCGACGTTTTCCATACCGCCTCGTCCTGAGCGCAGAGCGTGAGCGATGAATGAGCGCAGAGCAGGGATGAGGAAGTTGAGCAACACGATGGAACAACAATATGACGTGATCGTCGCTGGCGCGGGGCCGGCGGGTGCGTGCGCGGCGATTCATCTCGCGCAAAGCGGCGCGCGCATGTTGCTCATCGAGCAGAAAAAATTCCCGCGCGAAAAATTGTGCGGAGAGTTCATCTCGCCGGAATGTCTCGCGCACTTCGCGCGTCTCGGCGTCCTCGAAGAAATGACAGGTGCGGGCGGAGTCGCCATGTCGGAGACGATTTTTTACACGGGCAGCGGGCGCAGCGTCGCCGTGCCGAGCGAGTGGTTCGGCGGCGGCGATGGCAACGCGCGCGACGGCTCGGCGCTTGGTTTGAGCCGCGCGGAGATGGACGCGCGTTTGCTGGAGAGGGCGCGCGCCGCCGGCGTCGAAGTGTGGGAAGAAGCGTCGGTCACGGGATTGCTTGTTGAAGGCGTGCGCGTGCGCGGCGTGCGCGTCAATGTTGACGGCGCGATGCGCGAATGCGGCGCGCCGGTCACGGTTGACGCGACGGGGCGCGTGCGCGCGCTGGTCCGACATGCGGAGCGCGCGGGCATTCTCAACAGCAAGCGCGGCGCGCGCAAGAAGATCGGGCGCGCGTCGTTAGTCGCCTTCAAGACGCATCTTGAAAACACGCGCGGCGCGAATGAAGTCTGCGAGATTTACTTTTATCAAGGCGGCTACGGTGGCTTGAGTCCGGTCGAGAATAATTTGAGCAATCTTTGTTTCATCGCGCGAGCGAGCGATGTGCGCGCGTGCGGGAGCGACGCGGAGCGCGTGATGCGCGAGGTGTTGATGCGCCGCAACAGCCGCGCGGCTGAGACGTTGCGTGATGCGCGCGCGTGCAGTCCGTGGCTCAGTGTCGCGCTTGAAAGATTCGGGCGCGGCGAGTTGTCGCCGGTTGATGGTTTGCTCGCCGTCGGTGACGCCGCTTCATTCATAGACCCTTTCACGGGGAGCGGCATGTTGATGGCGCTTGAGAGCGGAGAAGTCGCGGCTCAGGCGATTGCGCGCTGGCTGCCTCGCGCCTCGCGCGTTAACCATGAAAACTTCGCAGAACTAGCGCGTGATTACGGCGTGAATTACGGGGAACATTTCGACGCGCGCCTGCGTCTGTGCGGCTGGCTGCGCCGCGCCGCATTTGCACCGCCGGCGGTTGCGGAAGCCGCCGTCTTCGCGCTCGGCCTGAGCGCGCGCGCGCGTCGCCGTCTGGCTCGCGCCACCAGAAGCGCAACGCCGGACACGGAAGAGGCGGCGAGCCGTCGCGCTTAGAGTTTCAACGCATCAGCTTACAGATTCGTCGTGCTATACTGAGCTTGAATTAGAAGGCAGGCGGATACGCTGTCACGAAACGCGCGCATGAAAGTCGCTTCAGACAACTTTCGCCTTTCGACGCCTCAGTTAGGTTCTTGCCATTCGTCATTATTTGCGGTACAAAGTCGTCGCAAGCATCGAGGATTGCTCATTGCGTTCTACAAACGCTAGAGTCTCCCTACCTCCTCCATCGCGTGAACGCTTTCTCGCGGCTCTCGCAGACGCTTGCAGGCCATAGGCGTTCAGGCAATCCGCCGCCGCGCCGAGTTCGCCGGTTTCGCGCCACGCAACCCGCATACAAAATTTTAGATACACGTTTCACCATGCTAAGGAGAAAAAAGATGCGCTCGTTCCCTCTCAGATTGTCCTTCAACGCCACCCGTCTCGCCATCATCGCCACCATGCTGATGCTCTGTACGAGCATCGCGCTGGCGCAGTCCGACTCGACCACCGCTAACCTGAGCGGCGTCGTGCATGACCCGCAGGGCGCAGTGGTACAGGGCGCGACCGTCACGGCGAGCAATGCGGCGACGAGCGTGGCGCGCACCTCGACGAGCAACGGAGAGGGCTTCTATCAAATCACCAATCTGCCTCCGGGCGTCTATCAGGTCACAGTCGAAGCGGCGAACTTTAAGAAGGCCGTGCTGCCCGACGTGAGAGTCACGCTCGGCCAGCGCGCAGACCTCGATGTCGCGCTTGAGATCGGCCAGATTACAGACATCGTCACCGTCACGGGCGCGCAGACCGAACTCGTCGAGACATCGAAGACGAGCGTCTCAAACACCATTGATCAAGCGCGCATCGAAAACTTGCCGATTAACCAGCGCGACTACATCAACTTTACGCTGACGACTTCAACCGTCACGCGCGACAACGGTCGCCCCATCGGGCCGGCTCCCACGTCGGGGCTGAACTTCGGCGGCCAACGCGGACGCTCGAATCTCGTGCAGGTGGACGGCGCGGATAATACGGACAACTCGGTCAACGCTTCGCGCTCGACGGTTTCGCAGGAAGCGGTGCAGGAGTTTCAGGTCGTCACTAATTCCTTCGCGCCGGAGTTTGGACGCTCGTCCGGCGGCGTCGTCAACGTCGTCACGAAGTCGGGCACGAACGACTTGCACGGCAACGTCTTTGGCTTTATCCGTCACAAGAGCATTCAATCGCGCAACGCCTTCGCGCCGCTGATTGACAACGACCCGAACAAAAAACCTCCGTTCACACGCGCGCAGTATGGCGCGACGCTCGGCGGGCCGCTCGATAAAAATAACACTTTCTTCTTTCTCGCCTTCGAGCAGCGCAGGCGGCAGGAGTCGGGCTTTTTTACGAGCGACGTGATTCAGAGTTTAACCAGCAACGTCACCATCGGCGCGCCGTTTTTGCCCTTTACGCAAACCTTCAATCGCATCTCGTCGGCGCAATCCACTTACGTTCAAGGCTTGCTCACGCAGGCGGGCGCGCTCATTGCATCGGGCGTGCCGGCCAACATCGCGCAGGGTCAGGCGCTCGCGGGCGCAGCAGTCCAGTACGCGACGCTGGCATCGAGCGGCGGACAGATTGGACTCAACGGGTCGAGCACTTTGCTGAGTCCCGGCGGCGCGATCACGGCGGGTCAAACCATCGGCGGTCGTTTCTTCCTGACAGGTGCGCCCGTCCCCGTCAACGCGAATGCGTTCCGTCCGCTGCTCGGCCTTTCGCGCGTCTTCCCGATCAAGGAAGCCACGACTTTTAACTCGGCGCGTCTCGACCACAAACTTTCAGAGTCGAACAATCTCTCGATGCGCTTCAGCTACAACCCTTCGGAAATCACCGGCATTCAAGTCGAGTCGCAGAATCAGTCGCTCGGCCAGAACGACTTCTCGCGTACCGGCAGACAGACTTTGCGTGACACCGCGTTCGTCGTGACGCTCAACTCGACGCTCTCAAACAGAGTTGTCAACGAAGGGCGTTTCAGCTTTAGCTCGCGCCGCGCGACGTTCACTTCGCAGAACGGGCAGGGCACGGCCTACAACATTTCCGGCGTCGCCTTCATCGGTCGCGAACTTTTCTCGCCGGTCATCCGCACGGAGAATCGTTACCAGTACACCGACAACGTCAGCGTCGTGGCGGGCAATCACACGATGAAGTTCGGCGGCGATGCCAACTTCGTCCACGTTGATGCGGTCTTCGAGTTGAACTTCGCCGGACTCTTCAACTTCGGCGGACTCTCCGCCAATACGCTCGCGGCTTTTCCCGGCAGCGCGCCCGCGTTCACATCCGTCCAGCAGTACGGCTTAGGCTTCCCCGGCAACTTCGTGCAGGGCTTCGGCAATCCCAACAGCACGCTCAAGAATCGCCCGCTCGCAGTCTTCGCGCAGGACTCCTGGAAAATCCGCAAGGACTTCACGCTCAACTACGGCGTGCGTTACGACTACGAAATTACAGACCAACTTCCAGTGCAGGATTTCACAGACCCGCTCTCAGGCATTCCCGTCAGCGCGTCCACCGTGCAGGGTTTCTACGACGCCTTCCGCATCCAACAGGGCTTCCCGCGCGACAAGAATAATTTCGCGCCGCGCATCGGCATGGCGTGGGACTTGGGCGGCAACGGCAAGACCGTCTTGCGCGCAGCCTACGGACTTTTCTATGACCACCCGCTGCTCGCTATTGGCTTCAACTCCGACATCGCCGACAACGTGCAGCAACAGCAATTCATCGCGCTGCCCGGCAGCCCCACGCCGACCGCGACCTTGAACGCCGTGCAGATTTTTCAGGGCACGGTCTGCACCGGACAGACGGGGAATCCCTTGTGCCCCGCAGGATTCCGCACGCCGGGCGTCGCCGCCGGCACTGACTATCAGTTCGGTCGCCAGCGTTTCAACGACCAGACGTTTCCCGGCTTCGGGCCGTTCCTGCCGTTCTCGCTGCCCGTGTCGAGCGATTTCAAATACGCTTACGCCAATCAAGCCAACGCGACCATCGAGCGTAAGTTGAGCGAGAACATGTCCATCTCGGCGAGCTGGTTGTTCACGGGCGCGCATCACCTGCCGCACCCGACGAACCTCAACGCGCCGAATAACAATCTGCTCATTCAGAACTTCGTCCGTTGCACGGGCCGCCAGCCCGTTAGTACCGGCGAGGTGCTGTCACTTCCGGCCTGCACAGGCGTTTTGTCGCAGCCTGTGCCGGGACTCGTCTTCGTCACATCGCGCGGGACGGTGGTCAATCCGTTCGTCGCGAATCTCTTCCGCCCGTCGGGGCCGAACTACTTCTTCACGCAGTCAATCACGAGCGGCGCAGTCACGCCCGCCACGCTCAACAGCGTGCTGACGGGGACGGGCGCGCTGCAACGTCCCGGCTTTGTGACGACCTTCGGCGACGTGAACGCGCAGGTCTCTGACGGCAACTCGGTCTATCACGCGGGCACGGTTGAACTGCGCCGCCGCTTCAGCAACAACTACCAGTTCCTCGCGTCCTACACTTTGTCGCACTCGATTGACGACTCCAGCGATTTGCAGACGCTCTTGCTTCCGCAGGACGTGACGAGTTTGAGCGGCGAGCGCGCTGACTCTCTGTTCGATCAGCGTCATCGCTTCGTCTTCAGCGGCGTGCTGACCTCGCCCGCCGCGTGGCGCGGTGAAAGCGGCCTGCGAGCTTTCTTCGCTGACTTCGTCGTCGCGCCGATTTTTGAAATCTCTTCCGGGCGACCCTTCAACATTCTGACGGGGCAGGACACCAACAACGACTTGACCTCGAACACAGACCGTCCGAGCGTCACCGCTGACGGGACTCTGTTCGTGCCTGCGTCGTTCCAGTCCGGCAATCTCGGACGCAACGCGGGACTGACGCACTCTTATTCTTCGCTCGACCTGAGAGTCGCGCGCAACATTCTGCTCGGCGAGCGGTTCCGTCTCGAAGTGATCGCCGAGGGCTTCAACCTCTTCAATCGCTTCAACGAGGCGGCGGTCTCGCCCAACCTCAACGACGTGCTCGCCGTCAACGAGCGCGCCGGCAACGGTCGCTACCGCAGCCGCTCGACCGCCGCCTTCGACCCGCGCCAGTTCCAGTTTGCCTTGAAGTTAAACTTCTAAGGCGGCGTCAACAGAAGAGCATCAGGCGTCAGCTTGAAGCAAGACAAATATCAATTGAGACGTTAGCGAAAAAGCCTGCCGGTTAAGTCCCGCAGGCTTTTTTTGTGCTACTCAAGGACAGATTCACACCGCGCAAGTGTTGCTCAAATTCGCGTCCGGCGTGGGAGAGATATTTAGAGCGGTTTGCAAATCAATGTACGGTAGGCTGTCAGCCTGCCGCCAACTGTGTGCGCGGCAGGCTGACAGCCTACCGTACATTGAAACGAAATCTGCTCTAAGCGTTGAAGATCATTCTAGGCTTAACAGCCAGATGTTGTCTTCCGACGAAAGCAGCGTGTAATAAAGCAGACGACCATCACGGCTGACGCCAACGTTCCGAATCTGCTCGGGCTGGCGCAAAACGATTTCGCGAACCTTTTTCGTGATCGTGTCTGCGATGAACGCTTTGCCGTCGTGCGCGAAGACCATGCGGCGACTATCGGGCAGCCACCACGGTTGAGTGTCGAAGTCCGCGACTTTTTCGTAGCGGTTCGTCTTGAACGAAAAATAACCTATCCCGACGCCGCTCCCGCTGAAAGTGCCTGCGAGTTTTTTTCCATCCGGCGACCAGTCCCAGACGACGAAAGCGTCCGCCGGATTATCCTGCGGCGGCACAAGTTGCGGCGTCTGCTCGTTCCAGTTTTTATTCAAATCGAAGATGAGCGAGACGGGGCTTTTTCTGAAGAGCAGCCGCGCGCCGTCGGGCGACCAGATGGGAAACGACGTGCCCGGCGGGCTGTCGAAAGTTAGTTGACGCAGGTTCGTCCCGTCCGCGTCAATCATCCAGATTTCATAACTCCCGCTGCGGTCGGAAACGAAGGCGACTTTTTTTCCGTCGGGCGACCAACGCGGGTAACGGTCGAAAAATTTATCGTTCGTCAGGTCGCGCCAGTTCGAGCCGTCGCGATTGACGAGGATGATGTCGTCCTGCGTCCGGCGCGGCAGTCGCATGACAAATTGTTTGCCGTCGGGCGAAAGCTCCGGGCGACCGACCTGCCGGTCTCCGCGCGTTATCCAGAAAGGGACGCCGGCGGGTCTTTCGCTTCTCGCGTCAAATTCAACGGCCTGTATGTTCGACTCGTTGCTCGTCTGGACGTAGATCATCCGCTTGCCGTCGCGCGAAAAATTCAGATGACGGCTAAACTTCGACGGCGTGACGACCGCCTCCGGCTCGGATAAGACGCGCCCCGTCTCTTCGTCAACGCGGACGCGCCAGAAATTCATGTTGCCGCTTCGGTCGCTGGCGAAGTAGAGAAACTGTCCGTCCGGCGACCAGACCGGATTCCAGTTCGTCGAGGCGTCTTTGGTGACGACCACCACATCGTCGCCGCCCGTGCGCGCAATCGTCGCGATGTCGCTGCGTCCGACGCTTGGCGGCATGAACCAGAAGGCGATGCGATTTCCATGCGGCGACCATGCGGGCTGCATCGCGTCCGTCTCGGTCAACAGTCGTCGCGCCCCGCTCTCGACGTTCACGCTCCACAACGCGCTCGGATTCGTGTTTCTCACGTCGGGCAAATCCCTGCCTGCAGTGCTGAACACGATCTCCCTGCCGTCCGGCGACCAGGAAGGATGAAAGCCGTCGTCAGAGACGCGGCGCGCGTTCTCGCCCGTCGCTTCCATAACGTAAATGCCCGGCGTCTCGCGCTCGGAGCGAAACGCGATGCGCGCGCCGTCGGGCGAGAAAGCGGGCTGGCTGTCGTCTGCGTCCGAGTCTTTAGTCAGGTTCGTCGCATTCTTGCCGCCGACGCGCTGCAAAAATAAATCGTAATTTCCGTTTGACTTTCCGGCATAGACGAAACTCTTGCCGTCCGGCGAGAGGCAGGGGAAAAATTCCGTGCCGGCCTGATCCGTCAGTTGAATGTTCTTCGCGCGCGACCATTCCGGCGCGCTCGGCTGCGGCTTGAAAAATTGCCACGCGACGAGACTCGCGACGGCGAGCAAGAGTGTGAGAGTCGCGACAACGAACGCGACGCGACGGTGAAACTTCGATTGTTTGATCTTCGATTGCGTCCTCGCGGCGACAACTTTTCCGCTCGACCACGACGGGGAAGAATCTATCGCGCGGAGCAGGCGGCGCAGATCTGCGCGAAAGTCGGAGGCGGTCTGGTAACGCATCTCTCGATCTTTCTCAAGCGCCTTGCCGAGAACGTGGTCGAGTTCGCCGGGAAGGTTCGGGTCGGACGCGCTGGCCGCGCTCGGCTCGCCGGAGAGAATAGCGTTGATGGTGGCTTGCCGGTTCTCGCGCGTGAAGGGTTTATCGCCCGTCGCCATTTCGTAGAGGACGCAGCCCAGACTCCAGATGTCGGTGCGGTGGTCAACCGGCTCGCCCGTCGCCTGCTCCGGCGACATGTATGCGAGCGTTCCCATCACAACGCCCGCCTGCGTCTCCGGCGCGCGCGCGTCCGGCGAGTCCGTCTCCGTCATGCTCAATTTCGCCAGCCCGAAGTCCAGCACCTTCACGTAGCCGTCGGCGCGCACCATGATGTTCTCCGGCTTGATGTCTCGATGAATGACGCCCGCGCCGTGCGCCGCTGACAGAGCTTCCGCCGCCTGCGCCGCGATTGAAAGAATTTCCTTGAGCGACAGATTCTCGCTCGATCTCTCGCGCAAGGTTTTCCCTTCGATGAACTCGGTGGCGATGAAGTGCCAGCCGCCGGCTTCGCCCACATCGTAGATGGTGACGATGTTCGGATGGTTCAAGGCGGAGACGGCGCGCGCCTCGCGCTCGAAGCGTCGGAGGCGTTCGGCATCGGAGATGAATTCTGCGGGGAGAATCTTGAGCGCGACCTTGCGGTTCAGTTTGCCATCGTGCGCCAGGTAAATTTCGCCCATGCCGCCCGCGCCGAGCAGACGCTCGATTTTGTAGTTGCCGACTTCGCCGTTGGTGAACGGGACGCTTTGAAAGACCGTGTGCTGCGCGGCGATGCCTTGAGCCACGACCTTCATCGCCGAATTTTCCATGAAGCCGTCGGCGATCTTCTCCTGTTCCGCGAGGAGGCTCTGGACTTCGCGGCGCAGTTCTTCATCGCCGGCGCAGGCTTCGGCGAGAAAGGCGTCTCGCCGCTCGGCGGGCAATTCCTCGACGGCGTCGAACAGCGCGTCAATCTGTTTCCAGCGTTCCGCCTTCATCCTTCAGAATTAAGCTCGCGATGGAGCCAGAGTTTCGCTTTGTTCCACTCGCGCATCACCGTAATCGGCGCGACGCCCAAGACCTCCGCCGTCTCTTCCACGCTCAGACCTCCGAAGAAACGCAGTTCCACGATGCGCGCCTTGCGCGGGTCAATTTCGGCAAGCGACGTGAGGGCTTCATCGAGCGCGACGATGTCCGCGTCGCGCTCCCCCGAAACGACCAGAGCCTCTTCGAGCGAGACGTGGCGCACCTCTTCGTCACGGACGCGCGGGCGGCGGCGCGCGAAGTCAACCAGAATCCGGCGCATCAGTTGCGCGGAGACGCCGAAGAAATGCGCGCGGTTCTGCCAGCGCACATTCTTCCAGTCTATGAGACGCATGTACGCTTCGTTGACGAGAGCGGTGGTTTGCAGCGTATGGCCGGCGCGCTCGCCGCTCATGTAACGGCGCGCGATGCGATGAAGCTCCGCGTGGACGAGCGGCGCGAGGCGTTCGAGCGCGGCTTCGTCGCCGTCGCTCCAGGCTATTAGAAGTTCCGTAACCTCGTGCGATTCCGGCGCGCTCATTAGATTCTTCTCGCGAAAAGGTCGGGTAAGGTCGGGGCTAACGCTCCTGAATTTACCACACAAGCGAGAGTCAGGTCTTCAAATCCAGTCCGCCAACTCACGCTCGATGATCGCGCCGGTAAAAAAGTTTCCGCCCTGATGATAGTTTCGGTCGAACAAATTCGCCTTAATGATTGAAGCAGTTGAATGACACAAAAAGACAAACGTGATGAGGGTGATGCTGCCGTCATCAACCGATGAGAAACTATAAGGAGAACCGACAATGCAGAGAATATCGAAAACACAATTGGCGTTCATCGCCATCCTCTTCATGCTGTGCGCCGCGATGACGGGACAGCTTCAAGCGGTCGCCGCGACACAAGGCGCAGCGCCTCAAATGGAGACCGCCACTGCGGCTCAGGGCATCCTCGCACAGTTAGACAGGGCGAAGATTCAGACGATCAGGAACGCGACCGACCGTGCAGACTTGCTGGCCGAGTATGACGCTCTCAAGGCCGTCGCCGGTAATACTTCCCAAGCCCGCGAGACAATTTTGCTGGCGAAACTTCATCGAGCGACGCTCAAGCTCAAAGGCAACGGGCAGCAGCAAGCTTCCATCGGTAGCGTTGACGAGTGCGGCCACAAATATGGCAGCGGCTGCCCCTTGGGATCGAAAATGTGCCAGGTCAATATGGATGGCTGCATCGCGATGATTCGGTTCCATGCTTACTTCCCCAGCGGAGGGCCAGACGGCGAGTAGGCACACCATGCGGAAGCAAACCGGGTGAAGGGGAACAGTCCTTATTTACTCGCAGACCGGACAGGCCGTGAAGAGGCTTGTCCGGTCTCTTTGTTTTGGAACATTCACGAAATACATAGTTTGTGCCTGTGCTGTTGATGACGGCAAATTTCTTTTCTACCAATGTGACGTGCTTCGATTTAGAATGAGCGGGTCAGCTTGTCGCGCGACAAGCTCTAAAAATTCCTATGACCACACCCGCCCGCAACGATGTGACACAGCTTTTGCTCGATTGGAGTAAAGGCGAAAGGGCTGCGCTCGATAGCTTGCTGCCGCTCATCTATGACGAACTGCGCCGCGTGGCAGCGGGCTATCTCAAACGCGAGCGCGCCGGACACACCCTCCAGCCGACGGCTCTGGTCAACGAAGCCTATCTGCAACTGGCGGGCGAGAAGCGCGTTGACTGGGAAAGTCGCGCGCATTTTTTTGGCGCGGCGGCGCGTCTGATGCGACGCATACTTATTGACCACGCACGCAGTCGCAACGCCTTAAAGCGTGGCGGCGGTGAATTCAAAGAGACGCTCACAGAAGCATTGGTCGCCTCCAAGCCGCACCAGCTTGATCTGCTTGCGCTCGACTCCGCGCTCAATAAGCTGGCTGCTTTGAACCCGCAACAATGTCGCGTCGTGGAGTTGCGTTATATCGTCGGCTTCTCACTTGAAGAGACGGCGGAAATCCTTTCGCTCTCCGTCGCCACCGTCAAACGCTACTGGGTCACGGCTCAGGCATTCCTACTTCAACAGATGGAATCGTCGGGCCAACAGGCAGGAAAAGATGACGAGGCGGCCAAGTCGGGATAGACTCTACATGGTCAACCATCTTCAACTCTAACTCCTGTTTCGGCATCGCCACATCAATGACTCCTGAACGCTGGCAACAGGTCATGAACATTCTCGCGCCCGCACTTGAGTGCGAGCCGCCGGAGCGTTCGTCTCTGCTCGCGCGCCTGTGCAACAACGACGCAGAATTGCGCGATGAAGTCGAAGCGCTCGTCGCCGCCTACGAAAAAGATCAGAGCCTGTTGGAAAAGAGTTTGCTGTCGGAGAGTGAGAACCTGTTGAGACAGCCTGCGGAAAGCCCGCTTCAGGGACAACTCCTCGGCCCGTATAAAATCATCCGCGAACTCGGACATGGCGGAATGGGCACGGTCTATCTGGCCGTGCGCGCCGACGATCAATACCGCAAGCGTGTCGCCATCAAGCTCATCAAGCGCGGACTCGACACGGATGAAATCCTGAGCCGTTTCCGCCACGAGCGTCAGATTCTGGCTTCGCTCGATCATCCCAACATTGCGCGCCTGCTGCACGGCGATACGACGGCGGATGGACTGTCATACTTCGTGATGGAATACGTCGAAGGCGTGCCGATTGATGTCTATTGCGACAGCAAGAAGCTTTCAACCGCGACCCGCTTAGAGCTTTTCCGCAAAATCTGTGCGGCGGTGCATTACGCACACCAGAATCTCGTCGTCCATCGCGACCTCAAGCCCGGCAACATTCTCGTCACGGAAGAGGGCGAGCCGAAGCTGCTGGATTTCGGCATTGCCAAGCTGCTCAATCCAGAGTTGTACGGGCAGACGATTGCGCCCACCGCCGTCGCCCTGCGCTTGATGACGCCCGACTACGCCAGCCCCGAACAGGTGCGCGGCGCGAAAATCACAACCGCCAGCGACGTGTACAGCCTCGGCGTGCTGCTCTACGAATTGCTGACGGGACATCGCCCGTATCATCTCAAGAGTACGGAACGCATCGAGATCGAGCGCATTATCTGCGAGGAGCAGCCGGAGAAGCCCAGCACGGTCATCAATCGCCGCGAAGACGATGCAAGCGAAGACGGAAGAGGGCGCACCGTCACGCCTGAATCGGTCAGCAAGACGCGCGAGGGCGAGCCGGACAAGTTGCGCCGCAGGCTCGAAGGCGACTTGGACAATATCGTCCTGATGGCGATGCGGAAAGAGCCGGAGCGTCGTTATCTTTCAGTCGGTCAATTTGCGGAAGACATCAGGCGGCATCTCGAAGGGCTGCCCGTCATCGCGCGCCAGGACACCTTCGGTTATCGCGCCGGAAAATTCATCAAGCGCAATAAGGTCGGCGCTGGCATCGCCGCTGCGTTTGCAATTCTGCTCGTCGTCTCAGCCGTTCTCATCATCCAGCAGGCGACGCGCGCGGCGCGTGAGAGAGATAAGGCGCAGCGCGTCTCAGCCTTTCTCGTTGAACTGTTCAAGGTTTCAGACCCCAGCGAGGCTAAGGGCAAGAGCGTCACGGCGCGCGAGATTCTGGATCAGGGCGCGGCGCGCATCGAGAGCGAATTGAAAGATCAGCCGGAAGTGCAGGCGACTTTGATGGACACCATCGGCATGGTCTATCGGGGCTTGGGACTCTACGACAGCGCCATCCCTCTGCTGGAAAAATCCCTGACGCTCAGACGCGAGACGCTCGGCAACGAGAGCGTGGAGACGGCGCAGAGCCTCAACGATCTCGGCTGGGTGTTGCTTGAGAAGCAGCGTTCCAAAGAAGCGGAACCGCTCTTGAACGAGGCCATCAGGATCAGGCGTCGGCTTCGCGGCGACGAGCATCAGGAGACGGCGGAGAGTCTCAACCTGCTGGCCTTCGCCAGGAAGGATCAAGGCGACATCGCTGCCGCCGAATCGCTCTATCGCGAAACGCTCGCGCTCCGCCGCAAGATCTTCGGCAACATGCATCGAGATGTCGCACAGTCTTTGAATAATCTCGCACTGCTGTTGAGCGAGAAGGGCGACTATGATGCCGCCGACAAACTTTATCAGGAAGCCCTCATCATTGACCGCAAGCTGGCCGGCATGGAAGACCCGGATGTCCTCACGCACCTGAGCAATTACGCGCTGCTCAAGGATACGAAGGGCGAGTATGACGATGCCGAACACCTCTATCAGGAAATCATCACAGCGAAACGCAAAGTGCTCGGCGGAGAGCATCCGAGTGTCGCCTTCACGCTCAACAATCTGGCAGAAACTTTGCGACAGAAAGGCGACTACAATGCCGCCGAGCCGCTCTATCGTGAGGCGTTGGCAATCTTCACCAAACAGTTGGGCGAAGACAATCTGAGCGTCGCCACTCTGACGCAAAATTTCGCGCGGATGTTTTACGACAAAGGTGATTATGCCGCCGCCGAACCGCTCTACCGGAAATCTCTCGCCATCTTTCGCAAACAACTCGGCGAAGGGGACGCGCGCATTGTCAGAACCGTCTCCAACATCGCGCAGTTGTTCTATGAGCGTGGAGAACTTGCCGACGCCGAACAGCAACTTCGTCAGGTTCTGGAAACGCAGCGCCATCTCTACCCGCAGGGACACAGGGACGTTGCCACAACGCTCGTCGGGCTGGGGCGTTTGTTGACCGACACCAACCGCGCGCCGGAGGCCGAAAGTTTGCTGCGTGAAGCATTAGAAATTCGTCGCGGCAAACTGCCCGCCGGAAATTATCAGATTGCCGAAGCGCAAAGCGCGCTCGGCGGCACGCTCTCCGCGCTGCACAGATTCGACGAAGCCGAGCCGCTCCTCATCGAAGGCTACGAAATTCTCAAAGCCAGACGCGGCGAACAGAACAAACTGACCATACAGGCGCGCCAGCGTCTCTACACTCACTATCAAACCTGGGGCAAGCCCGACAAGGCCGCGCTCTACCGGTAACATCAGATAACCCGCTTCATGTCAGAACCGCGCCAGCCGCGTGGGTCAGGCTACTGCGGGTTGCAAATGAATGTGACCGGAGATTAACCACAGAGGACACGGAGGAGCACAGAGGCAGAACGGAGGAGACAATCAAACCTCCCTCTTTCCTCTGTGTCTCTCTGTGTCCTCTGTGGTGAACATTCTTTCTCTCATGTCGCAGTCAATCGCAAACCGCTGATTGTTTCTCCAGCCGCGCGCTTCCGCCGAAAATAATTTTCCACTCTTGAGCCGTTTCCTTCCTGCTTTCCGCATGTAGGTCTGAAGCCGAAAAATTCGCTCGCAACAGATCGCCGGCGACGAATACGAAGGCACATCCGTTTCAAAATCCGCGGACTTCAAGGAGAGACAAACATGAACAGATCGAAGCTCGGAACAAACTCACTATTTCTGACAATTATACTTTTGGGGACATTGCTCGGCGGGTCCGTGTATGAGCATCTTGTTTACTTCCCCGTTTACCTGTCGGCTATGCCTGATTCGACCGTTTTAGTCAACGGGAAGTATGGCCTGCACATCGGGACGTTCTGGATGATGATCCACCCGCTGCTCATCCTCTCGCTCACCATCACCCTCGCCCTGAATTGGACATGCAGGGCGCGTCGCCGGCGTATCCTGACCACCGCCGCCGTTTATTTCTCCATCATCGTCGCCACTCAAATCTATTTCCTTCCCGAACTAGATGCCTTCAGACACAGCCCCGAATCAAGCGTGTCGCCTGCCGAGTGGCTGACGCGCGGGCATCGTTGGCTGACATTGAGTTGGATAAGAGCTGTGGTGATGTATGCGGCGTTCTTGCCGTTGCTGCACGCGCTGACGATTCCGGTAAACGACGCGACGACGATTCCGGCAAGCGCTCTGACGGAATTTGAAACCGTAGCCGCCGGTTAACAAACCCGCGACGCCATAGATTTCCGTCCATCATTCTTATTGCGCCCACGCGCTCGTCATCGCTTTCGATGAATCCGTCAGGAGAACCCCGTATGAAGAACTTTCGCCGCCTCGCCATCATCTCGCTCTTGCTTGTCGCCGCAGCCTCCATCACCGCGACGCCTCTCTTATCAGCCATAGGAACGAACCCTATTCGTGAGGCCGCGACGAGTCACCACGTTTCCACGCGCGACGCATCATCTGCGCTTCTCTCGGCTCTCTTCGACGCGCCCGCATACGAATATTCACGCAGCGCGGATGAACTGCGAAGCGGAGCTTTCGTGTCCTCGCTCATGCGCGCGTTGGCGCTGGCTCCGACGACCTACACCGTCAACTCTATCGCCGACACGAGCAACGGAGCGTGTACGGCCACCGTGAACGGTTGCACGTTGCGCGAGGCGATTAACGCGGCAAACGCCAACGCCGGCGCGGACACAATCGAGTTCAACCTCCCGGCAGGCCTCAACACGATCAGCATCCTCAGCCAGTTGCCCGCGATTACGGAATCTTTGACGATTAACGGCTCGAACGTCGTCTTGAGCGGCACTACCGCCATAGGTTCGGGCGTCAACGGTCTGCTCGTCACGGGTTCGGGCGTCAACATTAATTCGCTGAACATCATCAATTTCAGCGGCGCGGCCATCCGCATCGAAAACAGCATCGGCAGCAACGTCATCGAGGGATGCCGCCTCGGCAGGACAACAACGCTCGAACCCACTGTGAACGGCAACGGGACGGGCGTCTTCATCGCCAGCTCTCCAAACAACCTCGTCGGCGGGACGACTGAGGCCGCGCGCAACATCATCTCCGGCAACAACGACGGCGTGCGTATTGAGGGCGCAGCATCCTCCGGCAATTTCGTTCAGGGAAACTACATCGGCACGGACACCACCGGCGCGAATGACCTCGGCAATACCTTTAACGGCGTTGCCATCATCAACGCCCAGAACAACACAGTCGGCGGCGACGGCAGCCTCGCGAGAAATTATATCGCCGGCAACGACCAGAACGGCGTCGCCATCTCCGGCGCGGGCGCGAGCGGAAACGTCATCCGAACCAACATCATCGGGCGGGGCGTGAACTTACAGAAACTGGGCAACACCGTGAACGGCGTTTTCGTCGTGGGCGGCGCGACGAACAACTCCGTCGGGACGGTCGCGTCCGGCAACATCATCACAAACAGCGGCGACGGCGTACACATCAAGGACGCCGCGACGAGCGGCAACAGCGTCCTCGGAAACGAGATCGTCGGAAACGTCCGCAACGGGGTTGTCCTGAATAACGCGGCCAACAATACTGTCGGCGCCGCCAGTGGCGCGGGGCAGAATGTCATTGCCGAGAACGGCCAGAACGGCGTCGCCTTCACGGGCGCGTCGGCCACGGGCAATCATGTCCAGCGCAACTTCATCGGCGCTATTCAACCGGTGATAGGAGAGAGTCATCTTGGGAATACGCAGAACGGCGTCATCTTCGTCTCTTCCGCCGCCAGTAATACCGTCAACGACAACATCATCACGGAGAACGGCGGAGACGGCATCCGCGTCGAATCGGGCACGGGCAACCGCGTTGACGGAAACACCGTTGACGGCAACGACGGGCTGGGCATCAACCTCGGCACGGACGGAGTCACGCTGAACGACGCGGGCGACGCCGACACAGGGGCCAATAACCTGCAAAACTTCCCCGTCATTACTTCCGCCACACAGTCCGTCACTATCGTCAACGGCCAGATAAGTTTCACCTCATTCTTCCACGGCAGCCTCAACAGCGCGTCCAACGCGACCTACACCATCGGAATTTACACCAACACTAGCTGCGATGCTTCGGGCAACGGCGAAGGTCAGAGCTTCAAAGGCTCGTTTACGGTGGCGACCGACGGCAGCGGCAATGCCGTCATCAACAATTCTCTGCCTGTGTCCATCTCGTCGCCCGGCGTAGTAACAGCCACGGCCACGGACTCTTCGGGCAACACGTCAGAGTTCTCCCAGTGCGTCGCTACGGGAACGCCTCAGCACGGCTCTCTGGAGTTCAGTTCCGCAAACTTCACCGTCAATGAGTCTGCCGGCGCAGCCATCATCACGGTCGTGCGCGTGGGCGGCAGCGACGGCGCGGTGACGGTCGGCTACGAGACATCAAATATCACGGCCACAGCCGGGCAGGACTACACCGCTACGTCCGGCACGCTCTCGTTCGCCGACGGCGAGACCATCAAGACATTCAACGTCCCCATCGCCAATGACACGCTCGACGAGCCGGACGAAACCGTCCAACTTACTCTCACTACCTTGACGGGCGGCGCGACCTACGGCACACCCAACGCAGCTACTTTGACTATCGCTGATAACAATGCGCCTCCAACCATCTCAATCAACGACGCATCGGCGACCGAAGGCGACAGCGCGAACACGCAGATCGTCTTCACCGTCAGCCTCTCGGCTGCGAGCGGGCGGACGATCACGGTCAATCTCACCTCCGCCGATGGGACAGCCACCTTCAACACAGACTACGTGCCGGAGGGCGACGCAATCGGTTTCGCACCGGGTGAAACGCAGAAGACCTTCACCGTTACCATCATACCGGACACAGTGATCGAGCCGAATGAGAACTTCTTCATCAATTTATCTAACCCGACCAACGCCACCATCGCCGACGGGCAGGGCGTAGGGACGATCCTCGACAACGACGCCGGCGGCGCGTTCCGGTTCAGCGCGTCCGCCTACAGCATTAACGAAGGCGGCGGCGTGGCGACGATTACGGTCACGAGAACAGGCGGCACGGCGGAAGGCGTCTCAGTCAAATTCGCCACTTCAGACGGCACAGCGATTGGTGGGACGGACTACGATCCCGCGTCGGACACGCTCTTTTTCAGCGCGGGTGAGACGACGAAAACATTCGGCGTCGGCATCAGCGACGATGCGCTTTACGAGACGAACGAAACCGTCAACCTCACGCTCTCGAACCCGATGGGCGGCGCAACGCTCGGCAGCCCCGCCACCGCCGTGCTGACCATCAACAACAACGACGCGACCCCGGCCATCTCCATCAACGACGTGGCCGTCACGGAAGGCAACGCAGGCACGACTCAGGCGATTTTCACCGTGAGCCTTTCAAACGCGAGCGCCCTGACGACGACCGTGAATTACGCTACCGCCGACGGAACAGCCTCCGCGCCAAGCGATTACGCGGCAACGTCCGGCACGCTTTCGTTCAGTCCGGGCGAGACGACGAAGACCATCTCCGTCACGGTCAACGGCGACCTGAACGCTGAACAGAATGAAACATTCAGCGTCAACCTCTCCAGCCCGACCAACGCGGTCTTGGGGGACGCGCAGGGCATCGGCACGATCACCAGCGACGACTTATTTGGCGTGATCCAGTTCGCTCCGGTGAACTACTCGACTGTTGAAGGCGGCGGCAATACCGTGACTCTTCAACGCCTCGGCGGCACGCAGGGCACGGTCACAGTGGATTATACAACTTCCAATGGAGCGGCCATCGCCGGACAGGATTACATCGCCGCCTCCGGCACAATCACGTTCAACAACGGCCAGGCATCCGCAAGCTTCAACGTCAGCACCATCCAAGACGCGCTCGATGAGCCGGGCGAAGAATTCTTCGTCACGCTCTCGAACCCGACGGGCGGCGCGACACTCGGCAGCGCGAATCAGGCAACGGTAAATATCTCTGACGACGATCCGATGCCGACACTGTCTATCGGCGACGTAACCCTGACAGAGGGAAACAGTGGATTGAAGAATGCCGTCTTCGTCATCAGGCTTTCGGCGGCGAGCGGGTACACGGTCAGCGGCACCTACGCGACCGCCGACGGCACGGCCATCGCTGGACAGGACTACGCAGCAAAATCCGGCGCGTTCTCCTTGATGCCCGGTGAGACGCAGGTAATGATCAACGTGCTGGTCAATGGAGACACCACTGTAGAACCCGACGAAACTTTCGCCGTCAACCTCGGGCACACAACGGAGGGCGCAGGCATCAGCGATGATCAGGGCTTCTGCACCATTCTCGACGACGACGCACAACCGACGCCGACTCCAACACCGACGCCTGAGCCGACACCAACGCCAACTGCTACACCAACGCCGACTCCAACACCGTCACCGACGGCAACGCCCACACCAACTCCAACCGCTTCACCGACGCCGGGCGTTCTCTCTTTCAGTGTGGCCGCTTACGATTTCAACGAAGCAGACGGCACGCCAGACGGCGTCGCCAGTCCCTTCGCGGACACACCGCGTAATGGCCGCAGCGGCTCCTACGGCGCGGCCACCATCACCATCAATCGGACGAACGGCTCAGGCGGCGCGGTCACGGTGGGCTACGCGACCTCGGACGGCACTGCCGTTGCCGGACAGGATTACACAGCGACAAGCGGCACGCTCACCTTCGCCGACGGCGAAACGAGCAAGACTTTCATCGTGCGTATCAACAACGACGCGCTTGTCGAAGCGAACGAGACAATCAATCTCGCGCTCTCGAATCCGACCGGCGGCGCAACTTTAGGCTCACCTGTCACGGCGACGCTCACCATCGTTGACGACGACGCGCAACCAACGCCGACACCGACACCGACACCGACGCCCACACCGACGCCGACGCCGACACCCACACCTGAGCCGAGTCCGTCACCGACTCCAAGTCCGTCACCCGATCCGACGCCTACTCCGACGCCGACGGCGAACACGGTGCAGTTAACTTCAGCGGCTTACAGCGCGTTCGAGAACCAGCACTTCGTCGAGGTCACCATCGCGCGCGCGGGAGATACTTCAGATGCCGCACAGATCGCTTACCGGACGATTGACGGCACGGCCACACAGCGCGCCGACTACACCACGACGCTCGGCATACTCTCGTTTGCGCCCGGCGAGACAACAAAGACCATCAACGTGCTGCTGACCGATGACACGTACATGGAGCCGGACGAGAGCTTTACGTTCGAGCTTCACGATCCGTCAGATGGTCTCGCGATGGGCGTCAATGCGTCCGCTGTTCTGACAATCGTCAGCGACGAAAAGGACGCGAATGCACCCAACGCGCTTGACGACGCGGGGGCTTTCGTCCGCGAGCATTACCATGACTTTTTGGGTCGCGAGCCGGACGCCTCAGGTCTCGCCTTCTGGACGAATCAGATCGCCGAGTGCGAACAGCGACGCTCGGCATCCGAGCAGCAGCAGTGCCGCGAAGAGAGGCGCATCAATGTCTCGGCGGCCTTCTTCCTCTCCATCGAATTCAAGGAGACGGGCTGCCTCGTCTATCACTTCTACACGGCGGCGCTCGACCGCCCCGCAGGGCTGCCGCGCTACTTAGAGTTCCTCGAAGACACGCAGGCCGTGGGGCGCGGCGTGGTGGTCGGTGAGGGCGACTGGCGCGCGCGTCTTGACGCCAACAAGTCATCATTCGCCGAGGCATTCGTGGCGCGCGCCGAATTCGCCGCGAAGTATCCGACCTCCATGAAGCCCGGGGGGTACGCCGATGCGCTGTACGCACACGCAGCCCTGACGCCTTCGGTGGAGGAACGGCAGGCGACGATTGCAGAGTTTGGCAGCGCTCCAGATACTTCGGACGTGCAGGCGCGCGCCCGTGCTCTACGCCGCGTCGCGGAATCGGGTGCGCTGCACCGGCGCGACGTAAACCGCGCGTTTGTCCTTGAAGAGTACTTCGGCTATCTCCGAAGAAATCCGAACGACGCGCCCGACTCGAACCTCAACGGCTACAACTTCTGGCTCCAGAAACTCGACGAGTTTGGCGGTAATTATGTGCAGGCGGAGATGGTCAAAGCCTTCCTCGCCTCCGATGAATACCGCCGGAGATTCGGGAAGTAAAGAAACGGATACACGGTTACGTTGTAATAGAGAGGCCGGCGCGCGTGCGATGCGCCGGCCTCTCTGCTGCCCGTTAGAAATTCGGCCTCAAATGAGCGCGACGAAAATCCAAGTGGCGGCTTGATGATGAATTGAGTCGAACTGTTTCCAGTTCAGCCTGAAGATGAAATTCTAAACACACTCGCGCGGGGGCTGGCGAAAATCTGACTCCAGCCTCTTTCATTTGTGCGTCTTAATCTCTGCCTGTGGATGGCCTCTGCAGTCCACGGCGAACCGTAAACGACATTCCACGCATCCGAATGTTTGTCTCTCTCCCGCCCGGAAGCCGCCGCGCAGAGTTGAAAACACACGTCGTATATGAAAGACTTTCCGCCCATGATGAAAACGAAACTCGCACTGATTGCTGTCGTCGCCGTTCTCTTGCTGTCGGGCATCTTGTCATCGCGCGCCTCCGCGCAGTCCGGCGCGACCCGCCCGCGCCGCGTCAACCCTTCGCAGCCGACGCCTGAGCCGACTCCGGTTAACACGACGCGCACTTCCACTTCGCCGCGCACTTCTTCGTCCAACGTCCCGGCATCAACCCAGACCACGCGCACCGCTACTACTACTGCCGCCGCGCGCCCGTCGAATAATAACGCCGCGACAACGTCAGCATCATCCAACGCGCCGGCAGGCACGACGGCGCACGCCTTCTCGCTCTACGAGCAGAAACAGTATGACGCGGCGGCGCGCGAGGCGAAGACGATTGCCGCCGCCGATCCGAAGAACTCGGAAGCAGGGAAGGTCGCGGGCTTTGCCGAACTGGCGCTCAAACAATACGACGTGGCTGCCGCCGACTTGCAACGCGCTCTCGACCTGCAACGCGCCGCTAAAGAAGACGACCCCAACACCGTCAACGCGCTGGCGCAGGCTTACGTCTTCACGCAGAAGTACGATCTCGCGCTGCCCCTGCTCGTCGCGGCGACGACGCGCGCGGGTGCGACGCCCGACGCCGTACAGCTTTACTATCGCGGCCTCGCCGAATTCAACACGAACAAAGCGACGGATGCCGAGCGTTCATTCAACGCCGCCATCAAAGCCGATCCGAAAAATTCCGCCGCGCTCTTCTATCTCGGTCGCATCGCCTTCGAGCATAAAGATTTGGCGAACGCGATCAGCTTCCTCAATCGCGCCACGCTCGGCGACCCGAATCTCGCGCAAGGCTGGAGCCTGTTGACTTACGCTTACCTGCAACGCGCCGCCGCCTCGGCGACCGGCCCGAAGGCCGACGCGGATTATCTCGCCGCCGTCCGCGCGAGCGACGCGCTCGTCAAACTGCGCGCCGATGACGACTCATTCAACCTCAGCGGCCAGGCTTTGATTCGCGCCAAGCAGTACGTGCGCGCCGCCGCCGTCTTAGAGCGCGCTGCCGCCAGCGAGAGCGTGAAGGGACAGACGCTCTACCTGCTCGGCTTCGCCTACACGAACGCGAAGAATTATCCGAAGGCCATCACCACGCTTGAGCGCGCCTCAACGAAATCGCCGACCGACGCCGAAATCCTACGCACGCTCGGCTATAACTACGAAGTCTCCAAGCAGTATGACAAGGCGCTCGCCACCTACGAGAAAGGCGTGCAAATCGCGCCCACAGACGCCGACCTCAAAGAGTCCGTCGAGCGCGTCCGCCCGTTCGCTCAAAAGCAGTGACGAGTGACAAGTGACGAGCAAGAAGCTGTCTTCAATTCGTCACTTGTCACCACGATGATTGGATTCATCACGGAGGCCGTCAAAGAGTCTTCAACTTGTCACTCGTCACTTGTCACTGCTCTCGTCCTCTTGTTAGCATCCGGCTTATGAGCAACTTAAACTTTTTTCGCACACGCGCGCGGAACGCCAACATCGCTGCTGCTGTCGCCTTCATTGTGTTGATGCTGCTTGCCGGCACACAGACAGTGTCGGCGGCGACGTGGAAGGGCATCGAGCCGTTCGTCTCCAGACGCCCTGAAGTTGAGCGCACACTCGGCACGCCCGTCAAAGATGATATGAACGCGAGCGGCGCGCTGGAGTTCAACGTCTCCGGCGGCAGAGTGACGATCTTCTTCGTCACCAACAAATTCGTCGTCACCAAAAAACTCGACCCGACGCTCGAAGGCACGGTCTTGCAGATCGTCCTCCAACACGAGCGTGCGACCGACACGCCGGAGTCTCTCAAGGTCATTAAAAACTCCGCCTACGATCATCGCGCCGAGCGCAATGTGGACGTTTACATGAACGCCAAACAGGGCATCACCTACACCTTCGTCGGCGGCCTGCTCAAGACCACTCGCTACTCCTACGCCTCCGAACAACTCATGCACCTCGGCAGGAAAGGATGAATAAGTGATGAGTGATAAGTGATAAGTGATGAGTGAAAGGCAGAGCTTCTTGTCTTATCTCATCACTTATCACTTATCACTCATCACTTCCTCCTGATGCTCTATCGCAACCATCTCGTCAGCGCGCTGGAATCGCGGCGCGAAGAGTTCGCCGACTTCGAGCGCGCTCTGCGCGACGACGTGGAAGAGTTGGCGTCGCGTCTCGCCGCGCTCGGCGCATCGAGCGCGGCGGAGATTCAAGCGCGAGCCGGCGCGCACGCGACGCCAGTGACTTATCCATCCGTCGAGCTTGATGCGCGCCGCTCGGTCGTCGTGCCGTTTGATGTGGCGTGGCGCACGCACGAGGAAGCGCGACGCTGGGCGCGCGAGACGTTGGAGAACCGCGTCACGTTCGCCGCCGACGGCAGCCAGCTTTATCCGGGGCGTGAAGTCTCTCTGCCTGTCGGTGCGGTGCAGGTCGCGTCTTTCGAGAACGGACACACGGCTGACGGCGCATATACGAAAGAGGCGCAACTCGAAGTCGTCCCGCCGTCGGAATTGATGCGGACGGGGCGCGAGTACGAGAGTCCTGAGCAGATCGTCAGCCTCAAACGCTTCGAGCTTGAAGCCGAGACGACCTGCCGTTTTCTCGAACGCAAAAAAAACTGGCGCGCGCGCCATGAGCGGATGCCTCTCGCTTTCCTCGACGGCACGCTCCTCATCTCTTCGGCGCGGCAACACACCGAGTCGCGTTTTTTTGAAGAGTACGCACGCGCGCTCGTCAAGCTCGTCAATCTTTCGCGCGAGACGGAAGTTCCCGTCGTCGGCTACATAGACCAGTCGCTCGCGCCCGATTTGCGCGGCCTGCTCGAAACATTGCACAGAGGCTTGCGCCGGACGAATATCAACGACGCGCAAATGCTGCGCGCGCAAACGTCCGCCGACGTTTCGCCGTTGCTCAAAGAGTGGGGCGACCGCACGATTTTCTGGCATTGCCGGCGCGCGAATCTCGCGGAAAAATTTTACGACGACGAAGGCCGCCCGCTCGTCGGGTTCGTCTATCTGCAAACGACCGCCGACAACTTTCCGACGCGGCTCGACATTCCGGCGTGGGTACACGAAGCCGGCTTGCTCGATGAAGTGGCGGACACCGTGCGCGCCGAATGCGTCGTCGGCAACGGCTATCCTTATGCCATCGAGACGGCGGACGAGGCGGCGGTGATGACTTCTCACGACCGCGCGCAGTTTCTACAGATCGTGCAGGAGTTCGCCGTCAACCATCGCCTCGCCTTCCGTGTCTCGCGCAAGGCGGTCAGCAAAGGCCGTCGCCGTTGACGAGACGAAAGAGGCGCGTGTGTGTCATCATCAACCGCGTCTTCCCGGATGAATTTCTTTCCGGTGGAAATTATGCCAGATGATTCATTCAACGATGCGGGTCTTGAAATTTCGCGCGCAGAGCGTGACGGCAGCGCCGGTGTAGGAGAGGCATCTCATCAAGCGACGCCGCAGTTGTGCCCGGCGTGCGGCGCGCAGACTCGTCGCAGCGCGGCGCAATACTGCGCGACGTGCGGGCGTCGTCTCGACGGCGAGGACTATTTCCCGACCGACACTTTGCGCGCCTCTTATCATCAACAGCGTCGCACGCCGGAGCCGCCGCACGTCGCGTTCAAACCGTCAGCCGGTACGCTTGCCGCTGCGCTCACGACCGAAGAGTTGAGTCGTCATCATAATTCGTCGTCATCGCCGCCGCGCGTCGTGCGCCGCGTGAAATCAATCTCCGCCATGCCCTCAAACGTCGCCAACCACAACGGCGCTTCGACGACGGCGCTGGCCTTCGTCACCTACGCGCTCGTGCCCTATCTCGGCATTCTTTTTTGTCCGGGCGCGCTTGTGTTCGGAAGCATCGGACTCGTGCGTGCGATACGCGCGCCGCACGTCGGCGGACGGCGCACCTCCGTGACAAGCATCGTGCTCGGCGTCGTCATTCTCGGCGCGCAACTCGTGCTCTGGTGGATTCTCTACAAAGTGCCGGAGTGGTCACGCGGCGCGGCTGGCTTTTAAGAGTGAAACCAATTAACAGGGATAGACACGATGTCGGAAGAAATGATGAATGATGAATGCGGAATGATGAATAAGAACAAGGCGTTGTGACTTTTATTCATCATTCATCGCTCATCATTCATCATTGCTTTTTCTATCCTGTTCATCCTGTCCATCCGTGTAAATTTTCTTTTCCTGATAACCAAATAATGAAGATCGCCAAGATCGTTAAATCGAATTCGCATGTGGACTACGTCGGGCGCGTGATTGACCGGCTCGACGCCGATGCGCCGCCAACTTCGGACGACTACGGCTTCGCGCAGTTCGTCTCGATACCTATCCATGATGCGGAGGAGATTGTCGGCGTCATCTACGACACGCAGCTTGCGAACCCGGATTACGGCAGCTTCGGGCCGCGCCTTTCTTCGCACGCCGAACTCTCTGTGCTGAGTCCAGACTATCTCAACGAGCAGGGCGTGCTCATCGGCGTTCTCTTGCTCGGCTGGCGCGGGCGGCGTGAAGTTGAGAAGGATGCTGCTACCGGTGGCTGGTCGAATCATCACGGAGTGCCGCGCCGCGTCGTGCCCGTCGGGCAGGATGTTCATCGTCTGGACGACGCGGAAGTCTATGATTTTCACAAAGGCTTGGGCGGCGCGCTGCAACTTCATTACTACTCGCAGGTCATCACGCACGCGCGCGAGTTCGCCGTGCCGCTGCTTGAAACCGTCCTCACGCAACTTGAGCCGGCGGCCACGCCCGTCGAGCGTCAACGTCTCTGCGTGCTGAAAAAATCGCTCGTCTGGCAACGCACGCTCGGCGGGATGCGTCTCTAAGTAGCCTCCTCCAAAGTTACCGCCCGAAAGGAAATTCTGAGATGAAGAAAGTTTACAAAGCTTGTCCCCTAATTTTGTTGACGGTGATGCTTGCCACCGTCGCACACGCGCAGAGAGCGCGGACGGTGAGCGACCCGGAAACCGCAACGCAAGCGACGAACGTGCCCGTCCCGCCCGCGCCGCCGAAAGTCGTCCCGGCCAAATACATGGGTGGCTTCGCCGGCTACAGGAAGAAGCAGGAAGGAATGCTCTCGTTCGACGACCGCAACCGCCGCCTCGTCTTCCGCGACAAGAATGAGAAGGAGATTATCTCCATCGCCTACGACGCCGTGATGGTCACTTACGCCGACCGCGAGACGCGCCGCATGATGGGACAGGGCACGTCGCAAGTCGTGCTCGGCGGCGCAGGCATACTGGGAATGCCCGCTCTGCTCTTGAAGAAAAAGTTCGAGTATCTGACCATCGAGTTTGAAGACCCCGACAGCACTCTGAAAGGCACCACGCAATTCAAGCTCAAGGACAGAGAAATCATAGACTCCGTCGCCTACGCCCTCGCACAAAAATCCGGCCTCATGCAACGCGGCGAAATTTACGTGCGGAAGAAGAACACGACGCCCGCCACCGCCGAAAAAACTTCGACCCCCTGAATTCAATTCTATTGGACGCGCGAAGGGGAGCATGATGTCTTGAACATCATGCTCCCCTTTTGCTTTCTGACAGACCCATGCGTGATCAGTGTTCACGGCTGACGCCTTCCGGCACGTTGCCCTGATAAATCTCCGCGCCCGATGCGACAAGAATTGCGTTAAGCCACTTCTTTGGCGTAGCGAATCACCGGCACAGAGATGGTGCGTGATTTACGCAACCGTTCGGGCTTTCCCGTCAGCGCGGCAAGTTGTCGCCCGACATCGGCCTTCACAACTTTTTCACCACACTGGGGACAGACGCCAGCCGGCACGCCCTCAATCACGATGAGCTTTCCCTTAATCCAGAAATCCTGCCTGATTCGCTTCTCCTCCATCCGCTCGCCGCAGACGTGGCACTGACCGTAATCGTATTTCATCTTGTTATCGCTCATGCTCTATTCCAGCGCGTAAGTCGTAATGAAAAGTAGCTTGCCCGTCTCTTTGATGCGTCAAATAACGGCCACGCGCCGCCTGTCGGTTGCAGTTCCAATCACCTTGTACCGAGTGCCGCGCGAATCGCGTGTGAACCGCCTGCGAATTTTACCCGTGGCAATGGCTGCCTCGATGCCAGCAAAGATTAGATCGTCGTTAGCCATTTCCTCGAAAAAGTGCGGGATCGCAAACTCGTATTGTTGGCGACGAACTTTCTCCCGGATGAGTTCAAGTGTAGTCACTGTTTTTAGTGACGGGTCACAAACGACAACGAAAAACAAGCCTCGATCTGTCGCTCGTTACTCGCCATTATTCTTCATCTCTTCGTGTAAATTCTAATGCTCGCGCGACACGCCTTCCGGCACGTTGCCCTGATAAATCTCCGCGCCTGAGGCGACGAACTCGGCGTCCTTCTCCTTCATATCCTCTTGCAACGCCGCCGCTTGGTCACGCACATTCACCACAGAATTTATTAAATACGCCATATAGACGTTGCAACTTTCGCCAACATACGCTGCCTAGAGCTAATCTGTGATTGTGTCCACTCAGGATAATCTATTGAGTTAGTCATTCTATATTGGCTGGTTTTGTAGATAGGTAATTTTTCTGGGTAAGGTGAGTTTTGACATTCAATATTCTTGCCGGTTTCCAACAATGTATAATTACCAAGTCTGTAAATGTAGCTTGGCTGTTCCTCTATTGAAAAAAACTGTTCCCATTGCTCTGAAGGATTTTCGGGCAGAATGTGTTCAATTGTCCCAGACTCGTCTTCAAAATTTCGGTCCGTTCCTGCCATCTGATTTTCCAATGCATACATGATGTAACGTACCAGTTTCTTGCTCCGTTTAGTGTTAAGAATTTTGGTTGAGAAGGAGTTAACGAAGTCTTCATCCGTCGGGTAAATATCTTTAAGTTCTTGTGCTACCTGTGTAGCATTAGTTATTGTTCCCTTATACACTCCACGCGCGGCACGATTAAATGATACTTCCTGTAAGTTAGGGTTAAGACCTGCAATCACATTATAGCGGAATGAAAGGACGGCGCAGATGCGTAGTATCCGTTCAAATTCAGGCAGCATTTTATCGTAAACAACCAACAAGAGTGGGAAACACTGCGTCACATTAAAAAGCTTTAGTTCCTGCACTGGATTCCTGATTTCTCGCTTCCCCTCCCAAAATTCATCATGTGCATTTCCCAATGCAGCGTAAACATCAGCAGATTTTTCAAGATCATCTAGTAGTGCATATGATTGTTCGGCGTTTTTAACTGTATGTCTAAGAATTTTGAAAAGATTGCCCTTACGAACTAACTCATTACGAGAGTTCCAGTAGTAACGTAAAAACTTTGGAAAGGCATCCAAATCAGTTGTCTGAATAATACGTTGCCACTGCTCCTTAGCTATTCTCTGATCAACATCACTTCTGGACGAAAGTGCCAAAAGATAATTTTTAAGTAAGTCGGTCACAGTCAACTCAAGCCCACGTGCATTAAGAGTCTCGAAGACGGTATATGCATTTAGTTCATCCTCAACGACTATTTGAATGAACAACAGTCTCTCAGCTACTTGGTTAAGTATAAAATCAGCTAAAACCTCGCCACTGACATTAGAGCCGAAAGGCTCAGACAGCCTTTGATAAAAATATTCAAATGCTTTCCATAGTAATTTGTTAGATGCAGGTAGCCGACGTGGATTGTTGGGAACACGCAATTGAAGCAGATAACTTTGATAGAAGGAATCATTGTTTTCGTTTAAAAATAATTTACTAGAGTAATTAAGCGATACAGCATCCTTTGCTCCAACGTAAGTGTTCATTAATAAATTTTTTCTCTCTTGATTTTCCTCTTGCTCAATTTCGGCATCAATCAAATCTTGTATTTTTTTGATGACTGCTAAAGCAACAATACTCAATGTGGCTAATCGTTGTTGGCCGTCAATGATACTGTAAGATTTATCATTGAGATTTTGGAGAACAATTGCACCCATGTAATGAGTATTTTGATCCTCTCTGATAGCAAGTATGTCTGCCCACAAATCGTCCCAATTTTCTTCCTGCCATGAGTAATCACGCTGATAAACGGGAACCCTATATTTTCTGCCATTCGCAAAAATATCGTTAAGATTTACCGTATCAGTATCAAGAAGATTGTGCTTTGGCATGTATATCCTTACTGCAAAACTGCAAAAAGAAATCTGTTTGAGTGATCAAGAGAGGTTACACTAAGTGTAAACCTCTCCACCTTTCTCTACAAACTCCCGTGCCTTCTCTTTCATTCCAACTTCAAGCGCCGCCGCGTCGTCGAGCGATTTTTGCGCCGCGTAGTCGCGCACGTCCTGCGTGATTTTCATCGAGCAGAAATGCGGGCCGCACATCGAGCAGAAGTGCGCGAGCTTCGCGCCTTCCTGCGGCAAGGTTTCATCGTGATACTCGCGCGCGACTTCCGGGTCGAGCGCGAGGTTGAATTGATCCTCCCAGCGAAACTCGAAGCGCGCCTTCGAGAGCGCATTGTCGCGGAGTTGCGCGCCGGGATGTCCCTTCGCCAGATCAGCCGCGTGCGCCGCGAGTTTGTAGGTGATGACGCCTTCCTTCACGTCTTTCTTGTTGGGCAGGCCAAGGTGTTCTTTCGGCGTCACATAGCAGAGCATGGCGGTTCCGAACCAGCCGATCATCGCCGCCCCGATGGCCGAGGTGATATGATCGTAGCCGGGCGCGATGTCCGTCGTCAGAGGGCCGAGCGTGTAGAAGGGCGCTTCGCCGCACACTTCGATTTGCTTGTCCACGTTTTCTTTGACGAGGTGCATGGGGACGTGTCCCGGCCCCTCGATCATCACCTGACAGTCGTGCTCCCAGGCGATTTTGGTTAACTCGCCAAGCGTGTCGAGTTCGGCAAACTGCGCTTCGTCGTTGGCGTCGGCGATGCTTCCCGGTCGCAGTCCGTCGCCGAGTGAGAAAGACACGTCGTAGGCCGCCATGATTTCGCAGATGTCCTGGAAGCGCGTGTAGAGAAAACTCTCTTCGTGGTGCGCGAGACACCACTTCGCCATGATCGCGCCGCCGCGCGAGACGATGCCGGTCGTGCGCCGTGCCGTCATCGGGATATAGGGCAGGCGCACGCCCGCGTGAATCGTAAAATAATCAACGCCCTGCTCGGCCTGTTCGATGAGCGTGTCGCGATAAATTTCCCACGTCAACTCTTCCGCCTTGCCGCCCACTTTTTCGAGCGCCTGATAAATCGGGACAGTCCCGATGGGCACGGGCGAGTTACGCAGAATCCATTCGCGCGTCGTGTGAATGTTTTTGCCTGTTGATAAATCCATCACGGTGTCTGCGCCCCACTTCGTCGCCCAGCGCATCTTCTCGACTTCCTCTTCAATCGAAGACGCGACCGCAGAGTTCCCGATATTGGCGTTAATCTTGACGAGGAAATTGCGCCCGATAATCATCGGCTCGCTTTCAGGATGGTTGACGTTGGCGGGGATAATTGCGCGCCCGCGCGCCACTTCATCACACACAAATTCAGGAGTGACGTAAGAGGGCACGGACGCGCCGAAAGAATCGCCTCGATGTTGATGCAGGAGCGAGCTTCTGTCGTCGCGCGCCGCTTCGTCTTGCGTCGCGTGATGAAGCGCGGCCTCGCGTCCCATGTTTTCGCGGATGGCGATGTATTCCATCTCCGGCGTGATGATGCCTTGCCGCGCGTAGTGCATCTGCGTCACGCGGCGTCCGGCGCGCGCGCGCAACGCCGGACGCTTGAGACCAGGGAAGTGTTCGAGCCGCCCGCGCTCTTTGACCTTCGCGTACTCCGCCGCGCCTTCCGTCAGATAGCCGTCATCCTGCGGCAGCACATCGCGCCCCGTGTATTCTTCCACATCATTGCGCGCGATGATCCAGTCGCGACGCAAACTCTGTAATCCGTCGCGCACGTCCGAGCGCACGTCGGGGTCGCCCCACGCGCCGCTCGTGTCATAGACGCGGACGGGTTCGTTTTCTTCCAGACGCCCGTCGGGTTGTCTCGTCGGTTGCAACTCGATCTCGCGAAACGGGACGCGCACGCCCTCCGTCTTTCCCTCGACGAAAATCTTGCGCGAGTTTGGCAGGCGCACTTCGTCGCTTCTCGGCTCGCTCGGTTCTTTCATTGTTGTACTCATTGTTTCTCGCTTTCATTCGCGCCGGCGCACGATACGCGCCCGGCACGCAAAAAGAAAAACCGCTCCGTGCATGGAAGGGACAGCAGAGCGGTCTTTCGGACTCCCTTCGGCGGTACTAACCGCATCAGGTTCAAAGGGTCTCGCCCGTATCGGCGACTCTCAGCCTTGACGCAAGGTCAAAGCTCCCCCGTTAAACTAAATGATGAATGCGGAATGATGAATGATGAATAAAAGACAATAGCCTTGCTGCTCATTCATCATTCCGCATTCATCACTTATCACCATCACTGTCAAAGAACAAATCGTCAACCGGCATCGTCCAACCATGTACGGCGGGTTCGGCCTCTGCCGTTTCGCCGCGCCGGTAAATTTGCGGATGCTCCGAATCGCTCGCGCGATAGACGCGCACTACGTCTTCGCTCAACAGATCAACGTCCCACACGACGAGCGTCCCGGCGGCGAAATAATCGGCGCGTTTTCTGAACATCTCTTTTTCGGCTCGCACGCCGTAGTCACCTTCGCTCCGCACTTCGACGGCGAAGACGGGCGCGCCCTCAAAAAATTTCATCGTCATCTCGCCAACGTAATATGCCGCATCGGGACTGAACGATCTACGGTTGGGAAGATTGACGACGAACGCAGTGTTGTCGCCGATGGCAAGGCCGCGCTTCGTGCGACGCACATGATCTCGCAACGACGCAAAGATTTCGCCTGCCGCAAAATTGGGGCGGCCTCCGGTGGGTGACATAAGGACGATCTCTCCGTTGATGAGTTCGGCTTTGCCCTCGATTTTGTAGAGGTCTTCGATGGTGGCTTCGGTCTTCGTGCTCATAACTTGGCCTGAGTTTGCAAGCGAGATTGTTTAGCCGCCGATGAGACTCATCGTGCGCGCGGGCTGCTCGAAGAAAGTTTCGTTGATGTAGTGGCGCGGCTCTTTTTTCAACATCACGCTTTCGATGTACTCCACGATTTCCGCGCGGGTTGCGCCGCCGCGCAGCACGTCGCGCAAGCTGTGTTCGACCTTTGAGAAGAGACACGTCCTGATCTGCCCGTCGGCGGTCAGACGGATGCGCGAACACGCGCCGCAGAAGGGTTCGGTGACGGGCGCGATGATGCCGATTTCGCCCGCCGCGCCGTCGGCGAAACGGTAGCGCGTGGACGTGTCGGAGCCACGCGCGCCGCCCTTCGAGACGAGCAGGTGACGCTCGTTGATGGCCGCACGAATTTCCGCACCGGAGACGACCTGCGCGCGCGACCAGTCGTGGCCGGAGTCGAGCGGCATGTACTCGATAAAGCGCATCGAGATGTCATGCTCGCGCGCGAACGAAGCCATGTCAGCGATCTCGTCTTCGTTGTGGCCGCGCACGATGACGGCGTTGATTTTAATCGGCGTCAAGCCCACACGTTGCGCCGCGTGGATGCCTTCGAGCACGCGGTCGAGCACGTCCACGCCGGTCATACGCTTGAACACTTCCGGCTTCAAACTGTCGAGACTGATCGTCACGCGGTCGAGTCCCGCCGCCTTCAAACCTGCCGCGCGCTCGTGCAAGTTGAAAGCGTTAGTTGTCAGCGCGAGATCAGTCATGCCGGGAATTTGTGCGAGCTTGGCGACGAGCGTTTCGATGTCGCGCCTAAGCATCGGCTCGCCGCCCGTGAGTCGTACCTTCTCGATACCGAGCGAGACGAAAATACGGACGAGATATTCGATTTCCTCGTAGGTCAGCATTTGCTCTTTCGGCGCGGCTGGCGGCTCGCCATGCGGCAGGCAATAGAAGCAGCGAAAGTTGCACCTGTCCGTCACCGACACGCGCAAATCGCGGATCGCTCGCCCATAAGAATCTTTGAGGACAGGTATCGTCACTTCACTCCTAAACAATTGCGCTCGCAATGAGATGTTTCAACTTCATCATACGCCGCCCGCGAGTCACGCTCCAGCCAACAGCATTGCTTGATGATGAACAGCTTTGCTATTCCGTGACGTGCGACTGGCTTGCTATGAGTGTTTATGGCGTTTGTAAAGATCGGCGAGGCCGATGGTGACGCCGCCGACCATGCCGACGCGCGGGGCGTCGCGCGTGAGGCCGAAGCGGACGCCGGTGTCGAAGACGAGGCGGCGGTTGACTTGATAGGTGACGACGCCGAGCGTGAAGATTGCGCCGGGTTGCGCGTCGTTGCGCGTCGTGCCGCTCAGTTCTCCCTGCACGCCGAATCGTTTGGTGATGTTGCGCGAGGCCGCGAAGGCCGCCTGCGCGCTCGAAGCGTGGCCGTCGTCGGTCATGCGACCGGCAAGCAGGTAGATGGCGTTGAAGTCGAAAGTGGTCTGGCCGATTTTCTTGCTGACGAGCGCGAGCAGGTTATGATCTATGCGCCCCGTGCCGAGACCCTTCGACGCGCTCGCCGTCGGCAGCTTGATGTAGTAGGCGAGCGCGATGCCGGGGCGCGCTTTCGCTTCGGGTTGCAAGACGAATTGAATGCCGAGTTGTGTGTCGCCCGCGCCGGTCGTTCGCGTGCCGCCGGCGGATTGCGAGAAGGGACTGTTGTGGTCGAACTCCAAAAGGATGCGGCGCGAGACGGCGAAGCGGAGGGCGAGCGGCGTGTCGAATTGTGACGAGTAGTCGGGCGCGCGCCAGTTCGCGTTGAAGCCGTATTCGAGTTGAAGCACGCCGGGTTTTTGAAACTCAGCCGGGTTCGAGACGGTCGGGCGCGCGGGGACGATGAAGTCCGGCTCGTCGTCTGCTGTGGGCGAAGGCGTCGCGCTCTGCGCGCTCGCGCCGGAGACAGACGCGAGCGCGCAGAGGACAAATAGCGCAAAGTAGAGAAAAGTTTTCCCCATCTCAATCGTCCTTGCGAATTAACGAAGCGCCTGATCGAGCGAAGACGAATCGTCGAGCAGTATCCATTCAACTATCGAGAGCGGGAGGCTGCCGTTTTTAATCAACTCGTCGTGAAACTGGCCGAGGTTGAAGTCTTTGCCTTTTTTGTCGCGGTACTTGCCGAGCAGACGCATGATCTGCCACTTGCCGGTGATGTAAGTGATTTTCTGCGTCGGTGAAGACGCCGCGCCTGCCGCCTCACCTTCGGCGGCTTCGCGGTCGAGTCCGCCGGCCTCCATGAAATATTTGACGGCCTGATCGAACGTCCAACGTCCCGTGTGGAGATTCACGTCCACGCCGATGCGCGCCGAGCGATAACGAGAGAGACGCAGGATTTGTCCCTGCGATGCGGAGTTGACGGGATAGAGTCCGGTTCGCATGAGCATCTCTTCGCCGTAGAGCGCCCAGCCTTCGATGAAGATGCCGTCGCCGTGCTGTCGTCGAATTTCATCCGGCAAATGATTCGCGATGGAGAGTTGGAGAAAGTGTCCGGGGATGCCTTCGTGTCCGAGGATGGGGCGCGGGTCTTCGATGGCGGCGCGAATGTAAAAATTCTTCGACTGCGGATTGTAGGTCGGGATGAAGTAGAAACCGACGGGGTCTTTGTCATAGACGCCGGGCGGGTTCATAAAACCGCCGGGACTCGTCGGCTTGAACGCTTCGGGCAATTGGCGAATTTGAAACTGGCCGAGATAAGAGGGCAGCGTGATGAGTTTGTGTTCTTTGAGGAACGAGATCATCTCCTGCTCGCGGCTCTCGTAAGCTGCGAGGAACGCCGCCTGATCGGGTGGAATATTTTTGCTGCGCGCGGGGTTCGGGTCGGCGAGCGACGGGTCGGGCAAAAGCGATTCGAGCGCGCGGTAACGCGCCAACTCCGCCTGTCCGAGCATCTCGACCTGCTCGGCGTTGAGCGGCAGCAGATAGACGTGCTTGAGCAGGTAGTTGTAGTTCGTCTCGCCCATCGGAGAAAAGGCGGGCATCTCCGGCAGACGTTTTTCCAGCCAGTCGGCGTAAGCATGAAGACTCGCGATGGCGGCGTCTTTCGCTGTGACTAAATCCGCGCGCTCTGACGAAGAGAGATCAGTGGCGAGCGTCATTAAGCTGTCGTTGTAGAGACTGTCAATCGAGCGCGCGCTATCAATCGCGAGTTGCGCGTAGAGTTTGACGGGCTTCGACAGATTCGTCTTGCCCTGCTCGATCATCGCGGGCATCAACTTGAGGCGCGCGGTGGCCGAGAGCGCGCGATTGCGCGGCGTGTCGTAATCTTTTTTGAGCAGAGAGAAAATGGCGTTGCTGCACTCGTTGACATAGACCTGCGGGTCTGCCCGTTCAAAGTCTATGACGCGATCAAAAAACGCCACGCCTTCGAGTTGCGCGCGAAAGAGCAGCCAGTCAATGCGGTCGTCCTTCGCCCAGCGCGCGGTGTCCAGCGCATTGACCTGCGCGAGCAAATCAACGACGTGCCGGCGACGCGCGGCGATGGCCGACGCAGAGTAATCCGTCAGACGCTTGTCGAAGGTGTGCAATCCGGCATCGCTTGTGCCGACGGGGTAATTCTCGTTGCGCCATTTGTAGTAATCATCCGCCGTGCGGCGCAAGTCGGCGGGCGACGCGAGCTTCTGCGCTTCGGCGATGCGTGCGAAGGCCAGCAGAAACAGGCAGGCACAAAGTAGGGAACTCATCAGTCTCATAAAAATTTCCTCATGTGTAAAAGTTTCAGGAGCAAAGGCGCGCGTGATTCTCTCACAGCCGACGCCGAACAGGTTTTTTATTCGCCGTGCGAAGATCAACGCGGCTCGACGCTATTCGCATCTTCAACTTTGAATGTCAACGGGCCGCCGATTAACTGCTGCGTGCGATATGCACCGCTGCCGATCTTATGCGTCGCGAAGACGCGCGCTTCGTGTGTGCCGGCGGCGAGCGGCGGGAGCGGGAAATTGTAGCCGCACCTGTCGTTGAAAGTCTTGCCGGCGGCGACGACATCCGGGCGCGGGAGATCGGCTGTGCCGCCGGCGATGAAACGGCCATCAACGTAGAGTTGCACCTCGACGGGCGTTGACAGCGATGACTGATTGACGATCCAACCGGCGACGGAATGTCCGGCGGTCACTTCGCCAAATCCACGAAAGTGCGGCGGGAAGAAGATGGCGTAAGCGACGACCGAGAGCGCGCCGACGAGCAAGGTGATACCCGTCAGGCAGGCTAGCAGGCGAAGTTGCGTTTTTACGTCGCGTGTCATGGCGCGTCGTGCGTCTCTTGTTTTTGAACCAGCAGCAAGTCTTGAAAGGAAAGCCCGTCCGTGCGCCCCGACCAGCTTCCGTAAAATACGGGCGCGCGGAGCGTCAACCCGCAGTCATTCAGCAACTCAAGCACGTAACTCTCGCGGTAAGCCACCGCGCTCTCAGGACTATGTTGGTGAAGATAACGCCACGTCTCATCACCGTAAGAAAAATCCAGTTTGTTCAAGCCTTCACCCGCCAATTTTTCCTGCCCCTCATTCAACAGAAAGAGCGTCAACAGGCAGCGTCCATTTTTTGAAAGTAAGCGCGCGACCTCGCGCACATAACGTGCGACTTCCGGCGGGCGCATGTGCGTCAGGACGGACTTCAGCAGCACGACATCAAACGATTGATCTGCCAGCGGGAACGAAAAATCCGCAGCGGCAAAATGTCCTTGCGGATTATACGCTTCGCTTCGCACGTCAATCCGCTTGAAGTCGAAATGCGCGTGGCGTTCGCTGATGTGACGTTGACACCATTTGATTGAAGGCTCGTGGATGTCAAGCCCGACGTATCGAGCGCGCGATGAGTCGAGATAATCTTTCAGAAACAGAGCCATCACGCCGCAACCGCATCCGATGTCGAGCATCGTTTCGTCCGGCTGGAGTTCGAGTAGCAAGCGGCAGTAAGTCATAAACTCCGCGCCCGACATTTCAAAGCTTCGCAGCGGCCCGACGTATCTACGCAGGCGAAGCGGGGGAAAGTCCCGCCGCCCGTTGAGCGCGCGCCAGAGATAATCGAACGGCTCCAGCGCGAGGTATGCGCCCTGTCGCGCCGCGCGAAGCAGCCGGACGACATGCGTGGGCAGGCTTTCGATGAAAGTTGATTTCAAAAAATATCTCGCGCGCTTCGACGATTTTGTGTGAAGCGTCTTCAAGGACAACTGAAGAATCAAACGGGCGTTTCGGATTTTTCTACTGATGCGCGCTTCAACAGTTCGAGCGCGTTGCGTTGGAGTCCGGCGAGCTTGGCGCGCTTGACCGGGCTGCGACGAAAACGCGCAGCATAAGCGTCGGGTGTCAACTCTAAAATTTCGGAGAGATCAGCCGAGACGTTTCCCGCGCGCGGCTCGAAGCGCGTCTCTTGTGTCGCTTGCTCGAAGCGATTCCACGGGCACACGTCCTGACACACGTCGCAGCCGTAGAGCCAGTCGTCCATCCTTGACGCGACTTCGACGGGCAACTCCGGCGCGCGCAGTTCGATGGTCGCGTAAGAGATGCACTTGCCGGAATCAACGACATAAGGTTCTGTGATCGCGCCCGTCGGGCACGCCTCGAGGCAGAGCGTGCAAGTGCCGCAGTGATCTGCGACAAGCTCGATGTCGTCTTCAAGTTCGAGATTGAGCAGCAACTCGCCGAGAAAAACCCACGAGCCATACTCGCGTGTAATCACGTTCGAGTGTTTGCCGAGCCAGCCCAGACCTGCGCGCACCGCCCATGCTTTGTCCATCGTCGGCTGCGCGTCCACGCAAACTTTGCCTTCAGCGTCCGGCCATTGCCCTTTAATCCAGTCGAGCAGCGCGCGAAGTTTTTCGCCGAGTACGTCGTGGTAATCATCGCCCCATGCGTAGCGCGAGATTTTGCCGGTCGCGCTCGTCGCATCATCGCGCGCATGTTCGTGCGGCGTGTAATAGTTGAGCGCGACGACGACGATTGAGCGCGCCGAAGAAAGCAGTTCGCGCGGGTCTGTGCGACGCAGAGGTTCACGCGCCATCCAGTTCATGTTGGCGTGAAGCCCGCGCGCCAGCCATTCGTCGAGCCGCACGCGCTCGCCCGTGAGCGCAGCGGCAGGCACGATGCCGACCTTGTCGAAACCCAACGCACGCGCACGCTCTTTGATGAGCGATGCGAGTGTGCGCGGCGTTGGTGTCGTTGTTGAAATGTCCTGTTGTCGCGCGCTCATAAAACTTTCCCGCAGGCCGCAATGAAACCTTGCCGGTGCAGTATAACAAAGCGCGACGGCACGCTCCCGCTTGCGACAACTTCGGAGGCTTGCGCGCCTTGCGTACACGGCGTTAATCTGGCAACAGAACAAGGGAACGCCCGCGAACGGCAGACTTCACCAGAGAGGCCACATTATGACCGGCGAAGAAATGGAAAGAGCGATTGAGTTTTTGCTCCAGAGTCAGGCGAATTTCGATGCTCGTTCAGCCGCCACTGATCGTCAGTTAGCGGAGACCAACCGCCAGATGACAGAGACCGTCCGTCAGGTGACGGAAAATACACTTCAGATTAAACATCTCGGTCAACAGGTCGAGGCGTTGGCCGATTCGCAAAACGACCTGACGCTGATTATGACGCGCTACATCGAGGCTCAGGATAGAATCAATACGTCCGTGCAGAACTCCGTCCGCGACCTTGCTACGACAGTCGAGCGTTTTATTAAAGGGCGCGGCTCGAACGGAAATTCGTAAACTCATTCCTCATCCACAATCAGACTTTCTTTCCTCCGAACGCAGATCGTTCAGTGTTAGAATCGCACCCAGCGACTCCCCGCCGAAATTCCTGAGACTGAAAAACGTTTGATACGTGTGTAAGCGCGTCACCGCCGTTCGCCTGTGTGAGACGCGAGGGGAGAGAGCAGAAAGTTTTATGCTGCCGAAAGATCTGTTCGGAAAACCCGCGCCCTCAGATGAAGAGTTGAAGCGCGCGTGCGGGCGACTGCTGTTCGTCGGGCTACCGTTGACGAAACTCGACCGGCGCTGGCGCGAACTGCTTGGCGAACTGAGACCGGGCGGCGTCATCCTCTTCGGACGCAACATCGAGACGCCCGCGCAGGTTGCGCTGCTCAACGCGCAAATTCGCGACGCCGTCGGCGCGCCCGTCATCATCGGCATAGATCAGGAGGGCGGTCTCGTTGATCGCTTCCGCGACATCTGCGAGCCGATGCCTTCGGCGAAGGCCGTGCGCGATGCGGGACGCTCAGACCTCTCGAAAAAGTTCGGGGCGTTGACGGCGCACGCTCTGCGCCTGCTCGGCTTCAACATGAATTTCGCGCCCGTGCTCGACCTCGGCGGCGACAATGCGGAGAACGGCTTGCGCGGGCGCACCTTCGGCCTCAACACGAAGATGGTTTCGCTTCTCGCGGGCGCGTATCTCGACGGCTTGCAGGAGGGACGCATCGCCGGTTGCGGCAAACACTTTCCCGGACTCGGCGGCTCGACCGTTGACTCGCACCGTCGTCTTCCCGTCATCAAACATACTTGGGAAGAAATTTTCGAGGGCGACATGGTGCCGTTCATGGATTTGATGTTTCATCGTTCGGGCGCGCGCCTCCGCTCCGTGATGGTCAGCCACGCGGCGTTCCCCGGCATGTCGGAATTTTTGCAGGCGTGTTTTCGACAGGCCGGCGACCCGCCGACGATTGAAGGCGTGCATGAATTTCCCGCGACTCTGAGCGGCAACGTCGTGATGCGGCTGCTGCGTATCTGGCTCAAATTCGACGGACTCGTCGTCACTGACGACATGGAGATGGGCGCGGTCGTGCAGACGCTCTCGGTGGCCGAAGCGTCTCTGCAAGCCATCAAGGCCGGCTCCGACATGGTGCTCATCTGCGAGCGCGAAGAAAATTTTATCGCCACGCGCGACGCGCTCGTCGAGGCGGTCAAGGCCGGCGCTCTGAGCCTGCGCGCGTTGAGGGCAGCGGAGCGGCGCATCAACCTCGCACTGGAATTAGCGGGCGAGCCTGAATCGTTCGACGAAGACGAATTCGCCGCCGTCTCGCAACAGTTCGCCGCGCTCAAAGTTGCACTCAAGGCCGCCGAAGAGACGGGCGAATACGCGCCGCTCTTCGGCACGGAAGACGACCAGACGCGCCGCTCGTCGAATTTTTGATCGTAGTTTGAATGCCTGACGAAATTGAACGGGCGAGATGTCCACAACAAATAATTTACACAGATGGACAGGATAGGAGAAGAAATGATGAGTGATGAATGCGGAATGATGAGTGATGAATGAAAGACGAAAGCAACCTGCCGGATATTCATCACTCATCATTGCGACATTCATCAATTTTTTACACGGAGGTCTTTCAACACTTGAAACAAATTTTCACGCTGATGCTGACGCTCGCGCTCCTCGTAGTGCCGACACTCTCGCAAACCGAAACGCCGAAGAAGCCCGCGCCTCCCGCGCCCCTGCCCGCGCCACGTCTCAATGCCGAGACGTACCGCGACGAAGCCGCGCGCATCATCGGTGCGACTCTGACAGACGACACGGCTTACCGTCGGCTCGCGTATCTGAGCGACCACATCGGCAATCGTCTGAGCGGCTCGACGCAACTCGATGAAGCGATCAAGTGGGCGGTCGCGGAGATGAAGGCCGACCGCCTGGACAACGTGCGCGCCGAGCGCGTGATGGTTCCGCATTGGGTGCGCGGCGACGAGAGCGTCGAACTGCTCGAACCCGTGAGCCGCAAACTCTCGATGCTGGGCTTAGGCAACAGCGTCGGCACGCCGCCCGAAGGTGTGACGGCTGACGTGGTTGTCGTGCGCGACTTCGACGAACTCGACGCGCTCGGTGAAAAGGTGCGCGGGCGTATTGTTGTCTTCAACGCGCCGTTCGTCACCTACGGGCAGACCGTACAATACCGCGTGACAGGGCCTTCGCGCGCGGCGCATTACGGAGCCGTCGCCGTGCTCATTCGCTCCGTCGGGCCTGTCAGTTTGCAGACGCCGCACACGGGCACGCTGCGCTACGCCGACGACCAGCCGAAAATTCCCGCCGCCGCGCTGACCATCGAAGGCGCGGAGACGCTCAGGCGAATGCAGGAGCGCGGCGAGCGTATCCGCATCCGTCTCAAAATGGACGCGAAGTTTTTGCCGGACGCCGAGTCGGCCAACGTCGTCGCGGAAATCAAAGGACGGGACAAGCCGAACGAAGTCGTCGTCATCGGCGGGCATCTCGATTCGTGGGATGTCGGCACTGGCTCGACCGACGACGGCGGCGGCTGTCTCGTCTCCTGGGAAGCCGTGCGGCTCTTGAAAAAGTTGGGCTTGCGACCGCGACGCACCGTCCGCGTCGTGCTCTTCACGAACGAGGAAAACGGCACGCGCGGCGGCAACGGCTATCGCGACGCGCACAAAGCGGAACTCGCGGATCATATTCTCGCCATCGAATCCGATTCGGGAGTCTTTCGTCCGCGCGGATTCGGTCTCTCGAAAGATGCCACGCCGCAGGCACGCGCCGACGCGCGCGAGATTGCGCGCCTGCTCGCAGGCATCAAGGCCGACGACATCGCTGCAGACGGCGAAGGCACGGACATCGAACCGATGATGACGGAGGGCGTGACGGGGATGAGCCTCAACGTTGACGGCACGCATTATTTCGACATCCATCACACGCAGGCCGACACGATGGACAAGATTGACCCGCACGAAATGGCGCTCTGCGTCGCGACGATGGCGATTATGGCCTACGTCGTCGCCGACATGCCGGCGCGTCTGGGCAAGTGAGAGCCGACATCTTTCTGGGAGCGCGGGCATCCCTGCCCGCATGAGCGCGTCAGCGCGAAAACCTTTGACACGGACGAGTGCCTGCCTGTGAAAAGTTTGACTCGCCTCGCGGCTCGTTGGCGGGCAGGGATGCCCGCGCTCCCGGTAGGAATCAGCGCGTTGCCAAAATTTTCCGTCACTATCGGGAACTTTCCGGTCGCTTCGCGCGAATCAACCTTGTCAGTCTTTAATTTCCGTTGCGCTGACTCGCTTGGACGCATGACATTTCCCACGATTCCTGACGATGCGGAACTGCTGCGGCGCGTGGCCGCCGGCGACGAGGACGCTTTCACGACGCTTTACCGGCGACGGCAGGGCGGCGTCTATCGCTTCGCGCTTCAGATGAGCGGCTCGCCAACTATCGCCGAAGATGTGACGCAGGAAGTTTTTCTCGCCCTGATGCGCGACGCCGGACGCTACGATTCTACGCGCGGCACGACGCTCGCCGCTTATCTCTACGGCATCGCGCGCCATCACGTCCTGCGCGCCTTTGAACGCGAAAGCCGTCTCGTCTCGCTCGCCGACAAAATGGATGAGACGAACGAGCGCGTGCATGAAAAGTTGATCGCGCAGGACGACCCGCTCGGCGACTTAACGCGCGGCGAGACTGTCGAGCAAGTGCGTCAGGCCGTACACGCGCTGCCCATACACTACCGCGAAGTCGTCGTGCTCTGCGAGTTTCACGAATTGAGTTACGCAGAGACGGCGTCCGCGCTCGATTGCGCCGTCGGCACTGTTCGCTCGCGGCTCTCACGCGCTCGCGCTCTGCTCGTCGAGCGTTTGCGTGTGGAGCTTGAGACGGATACGGATACGGCGACGCTGGAATCAACGATGAAAGCGGAAGCATCGTCACCGCAAGAGAGCGACGCGACGACTCACACGTTCAAGACGGCAAGGTGTTTTGTATGAACTGTCAAAATTTCGAGTGCATCGCCGGCGACCTCGCGCGCGGCTCATTGTTGGAAGCCGCCACGCGCGAGAGTGCATTGCGGCACGCGCGCGACTGCGTGCGTTGCGCCGCGCGCCTGACTGACGAACGCGCCCTCTCGGATGGACTGCGCGCCGCAGCAGCAGTGATGGCAGCGTCGAGTAAGCACACCATCGAAGCGCCGCCCCGCGTCGAATCGGCACTGCTCGCCGCTTTCCGCGAACGTAACGCACGCAGCACGTCGCATGTTGCGCCTGTCGCGGCAGGCAAGGACTCGCCTATCGTCGCGGCGAGCGCGCTTAAAGCGGATGCGAAAATTTCGTCGCCCGTAGCTTTCAGGTCGTGGTCTTGGTCGAAGACGTTCGGCGCAGCGACGGCGGCGGCGGTTGCGGCGGCAATCTTGCTGCTTGTGTTGCTGCCAGCCGGCACGCGCCTGTGGCAGACGGCAACGAATGAGCAAGCGGCGCAGTCGCGCGTAGAAAGTTCCGAGCCTCTGCGAATCGTGTCGCAGAACTTGCCCGTGCAGAATGGAACAGCAACATCAGATTCGACGCTGACGAGTGCGCCGGGCAATCATGTTGAGATAGCTGCTACGGGCGGCGCACGGGACAGCGACGGCGATGACGGACGCGCGCGAAACACAGGAGTGTTGCGCCTGGCGAATCGCTTGATGACGACAACGCCTGTCAGTTACAGAATGTCTCCTGAACGCAAAAACGACTCGCGGAATACATCTCTGGCGGACGGCGCGAGCGTGGGCGACGCTGATGAGATCGCCACCGATTTTATGCTGCTCGAACATGGCGGCGCGACCTTGCGTGAAGGCGACGGAGGGCAGTTGGTGCGCGTCGAGTTGCCGCGCTCCGCGCTCGCCGCCTTCGGTTTGCCGGTCAACCACGAGCGCGCGGACGAGCGCATCAAGGCCGATGTCTTGATGGGCGATGACGGCATCGCGCGCGCCATCCGTTTTGTGCGTTGAAGCGTGCAGAGGAAATTGAAAATCAAACTTTCGGGAACTTTCGCGTACACGCGCGGCAATTAAGATATAGCAGACGGCAATCAAATTTTGACGGAGGAAGATCGTGATGAGAAGTAAAAAACCACTGGCGAGTTTCGCCCTCGTGCTTGCGTTAACGTCGGGCATCCCCGGCGTCGCGAGCGCGCAGGACAAGAGCGATAAGAAAAACCAAGCCGCGCCGCAAGGTGAGCGACGCGAGATTATCATTGAGCGGCACGGCGGCGGCGAACCCGGCGACGCGCATGGCCCCATCGAGGGCGCAGGACTTCAAGGCGACACGTTCGTTTTCGTCTCGTCTGAGATGAGCTTTGGCGGCAAGGTCGTGAAGAACGCGCCCTACTCGGCGCAGGCCGTGACCGAGTCTGTGCAGGCGCTGGCCGACGGCAATCGCATCGTTCACAAGAACACCGCCAACGTCTATCGCGACAGCGAAGGACGCACGCGACGCGATCAGGAGATTGGCTCCATCGGCGGGTTCGCCTCCGCCGGCGAGCCTTCGCGCACGTCGTTCATCAACGACCCCGTCGCCGGCACGAATTACATACTCGACCCGCGCACGAAGACGGCGCGCAAGCTGCCCGCCTTCGATTTCAAATTCGAGCCGGGCAAGGACGGCAAGGGCGAGAAAACTTTCCGTTTCGAGATGAGGGGACATGATGTAGAGAAAAATTCCGATGGCGCGTCGAAGCCGCAAGCTCCGCCACCGCCGGCTGGCGGCGCGGCGGGCGAACGCCACGAGTTCATCTTCCAAGGTGGGGCGATGCCGCCTCCTCCTCCTCCGGGCGGCGCAGGCGAGATGCCAAATGTGCAGTTCTACAGAACGCCCTCGAACGCCGACACGAAAACCGAGAAGCTTGAGACGCGCACCATCGAAGGCGTGCAGGCCGAAGGCACGCGCACGACGACGACGATTCCGGCCAACACGTTCGGCAACGAGCAACCCATCCAGATCGTCGGCGAGCGTTGGTACTCGCCGGAGTTGCAGACCGTCGTGATGACGCGCCACAGCGACCCGCGCTCCGGCGAGACGACTTATCGCCTGACCAACATCAACCGCAGCGAGCCGTCGGCCACGCTCTTCCAGATTCCCGGCGACTACACGGTCAAGGAAATGCCCGCTCCCGGTGGACATGCGACGACGGTGCGACGCATGAAGATGCCCGCTCCCCCGCCGCCATCGCCTGAGAACTAAACTTGAACAGGCCACGCGGTAAATAAAAAGAGAGAAGCGATGTTCAGTCGCTTCTCTCTTTTTCATTCTTCTGTGCCTGCATCTTCTTCCGGGCTTAAATAATCCTGCGCGCTGTGTCTGACGCGGAGCACAAATACCGTTTCGCCTTCGACGGTCAAAAGGATGCGATACTTTCCGTAGATCAGTTGGCGTATCTCTTCCTCGAAGAAGGCGCTCTCCGGCGCGAGCGGGCAGCGGAGCGGATTCTTTTCCAGCGACCGGAACGCCTTCATCAGCCCTTCATACCAACGTAGCGGTGCTCCCACCGACTGCTCATTAATCCAGAAATATGCTTCGCCCGCGTCCACCAGCGCTTTATCGGTCGGCTCGACACGATAGATCGTCATCGCTTTTTCGGGGCGCGAATCTTTTTTCGCATCTCCTTATCGAATTGGTCGAGCGACATTGTTTTTCCTTGCCGGACGGATTCCAGTCCTTCTCGCACGGCCTCGATGGTCTCCGCCCGATCAAGCAAGTCAAGCATTCGCTGATAGCTCTCGGCGTCCTGCACGATAATTTCGGCTCTACCATTGACGGTCAGGACAAGCGGATTCCCACTCTTCTTAATCTTCTTCACATACTCCGTAGTATTGCGCTTGAAGGCTGTCAGCGACTCAATATCTTTTAAGCTGATCATAAATACCTCTCTTCTCTGTAAACATACAATAAGATGCTAATTCAACTCTGAATTTTTGGCGAATGTTTATTCATTGGACAAACATTATTTGGCGAGCAGCGTCCACGCGCCGACGGCGATGAAGCCGACGCCCGCGAGTAGTTTAAGCGTGCGCGGCGCGATGAACTTTTCGAGTTGCGCGCCGACGAGCACGCCGATGCCTGCCGCCAGCACGAGCGCGAGAGATGCGCCCGCGAAGATGACCCACTTGCTTGTCTTTTCCTCCGACGCGAAGAGCATCGTGGCGAGTTGCGTCTTGTCGCCGATCTCCGCGAGGAACACGGTCGTCAACACCGTGAAAAAAGTTTTCCAGAGCATCTTGCTTTTTCCTTTGCTCTCAACTCGATTGCTTCGCTGATGCCGCGCTCTCGTTCCAACGCTTCAACAGCCCGCGTATCTTCACGAAATATTCTTCAGCGCCGGGCGCGCTCCGGGCTACGCGCTCGAGTTCTGAGAGATAATCCGGCAGCCCGAAGGCCGCGCGCACGTCCGCGATGTATGGCTCAAGCTTGGCGTAGATGGCGAGATGTTCCGTGTTCGTCTTGTGGAACAACGCTTCGTCAATCGCCCCGCTCGTGACGAAGGCCGCAGCCATCTCCCAGTAGGTCGTGACCATGCGGTAATAGGAGCTTTCAGGATGGCCGCTCCGCATTAAGTTGACGATGTCCGCCGCGCTCTGCGGGTTGAACTCAACCGTGTACCACGCACGCGCGCGCCTGAGCGTCTCGTCGCGTCTTAGTTCATACAGCTTGAGAATCAACTGCGCCTCTTCCTGCTTCGTGTCCATTATTCGTCTCCGAAACAAGTCTCCAAATTACTTCCTGCCGCGCGTTACTGCGGCTTTCGTGCCCCCGACGAGTTCGGGCGCGTACATCGCGCTGTATGAGAGTCGCTGGCGCATGAAGTCGCGCGGATAGACGATGCGGACGCCCGTCACTTTTCCGCGCGCGTCCAACGCCGGCACGAGGTCTGGGTTGATGCCCGCGAAGTAAGTGGGCAGGCCGAGTTTTTTATAACGCGCGACGACTTCATCGCGGACGCCCGTGTCGAAGTGGACGGCGTATTTATCAATCAGCGTCTTGATGGCGTCAAAGTCGCCTTCGGCCTTGATCCGCATCAACTCGGCGAGCAGTTCGCCGACGCCCGCGCGCATCTTGTCGAAATCTTTGACGACGACGTAGTGCTTGCCGTTGCGCTCGACCATTTCAATCGCGCCGGTCTTGTCCATGATGTAATTCGCGATGAGTTGGCGGTTGCGCTGGTGGTCTTCCTCTATCTGATCGCCCTTCGGGATGGAGCGCAACTGCGTGAGCATGACACGCGCCGCCGCGTAGTACATCGCCTTCGCCACGTCCGGGTGCGAGACGAGTCCGAGTTCGCGCAGGCGCGGGTCTGAGACGTTCCAGAGCGCCATCAAATCGGCGCGCGCCTCTTCGAGCGTCGAGTAATATTCTTTGAGGTAAAACTGCGGCTCGTGATCCAGTTTCGGGTTGAGCTTGCCGGAGCCGTGCCCGACGACTTCATGCAACGCCGTCATCAGACGGTCGGCCTCTTCGCCGTACTGCTTGACGATTCGCACCTCTTCGGGCGACGCAGCGAACTCTTCGAGCGAGGCCGTGCCCGCCGCGCGTGCGAAGGCGCGCGTTGCGGCGGTGAAGAAGAAATTCTTCGTGCCGTATTTTTCGTGTATCTCGTTTTCGTTCGGCAGATTGTCGCCGATGGTCGTGATATTGAAGTCGCCGTTTTCCACGAGCGACTCGACGGCCATCGCGACCGGCGGTTTGACGCCCTGCTTTTTGTACTGTTCAGCCCACGGCGCGCGGTTCTCGAAATACTGCGCGTTGTCCGCGACTTTGGTCATCAACTGGTTGAGCGTGCGATCCGTAATCGTGACAAAGCCTTGAATCGCGCCCTTCGTGCCGCGCGCGTCGCGATAAACTTCGACGAAGCCGTTCGAGAAATCCACGTCCACGCGATTCTGCACCCAAGCCTCGCCGACGCGAATCCAGTCAGCGTACTCGCCCGTCTGGTAATAACGGATGAGCGCGTCAATGACCGCTGTCTGTCCCGGCTCGGCGAAGGAGCGCGCCTGCTGCAAGTAATTGATGGCCTTCTGCAAATATTCAGCGTAGAGACCGGCGGGGACGCTCCCGTCGGGCGTGCCCGTGCGATAGACCTGCTCGACGAGTTTGCCGTCCGGCGTTTTCACGAGACGCGAGTTGAGCGGATACTGCTCCTTGAAATTTTTGAGATCGGCGAGCGTCACGTTGCTGTAAAAATTGTTCGCGCTGGCCTGAATAATGTCGAGGCCGCCCTGCGGACTCTTGGCCGTGGACATCGGCTCGAAGTTCGGGTCAAAGAACGACGGGCGGAGCGCGGCGAGTTCCGTGCGAAACTCTGCGGGCGTCATCAGGAGGCCGCCGTTTTTGATGGCCTCCAAGCCTGCCGCTTCAAGTTCGGCGGGCGTGAAGTCGGGCAAAAATTTCTGCGCCGTCGAGTTGGTGTGATTGCCCGTGTTCGTCCAGAAGAGTTTGGTGTAGTCCGTAATTTTCTTCAAAGCATCGGGCGCGATTCCTTTCGGGTGCGAGACGATGGCTTCGAGAATTCGTTTTTGTCGCAGGCCGAAGCGCGATGCCTGATCGTAGATGATCGGGTCAACGGCGATGGACGCCTGACTCAAATAGTAAGCGAGTATTTGCTGGCGTGTGGTGAGCGACTTAAAGCTTTCCGCTTCGAGTTGGAGGATGCCGGTCGTGCCGACGCGCTCGACGAGCGACGAATTCTCTTTCGTCTGCGCGGCGTGCTGCGTTGGCGGCAAAGGTTTTTGCGCGTGCGTCGTCGCCGTATGAGCGGCGGCGGTCAATGTGCCAATTGATAAAAGGGAGATGGATAATAAAAAGCGAATCGTGACTTTCAAGTTGATGCCTCCGTCCGTAGATGTCTTGCGTGTTGTTAACAGATTAGTTTCAGTATGCCACCAAGTTGTTGTCCCGTAAAAATCGCGTGCGGGCAAAACGCGCTACGGGCAGTGGCGCGAAACGGGAAGTTAACTCATAATAGCGCGCTTTCGGGACACGCTTCGGATTTCACTCTCCTGCATGAACAACGACGACAGCGGCAGCAGCAACATCACAACTCGGGACGCGACGACTGCGGCAGCGACGACCGTGCGACGAAGCCTCATCCGTCGCCATCGCGCGAGCCTCATCTGCGCGCTCGTGTTGCTCATCATGGCCGTGAACTTTCTGACTGTCATCCGGCAGAAAAGCATCACGATTGACGAGACGCTGCTCATCCCCGCCGGTTACTACCACCTCACGGCGAATGATTTCCGCCCCGTCAGCGAGCATCCGCCGTTCGCGAAAATGCTGGGCGCGCTGCCGCTCATGTTCATGGACGTACATGCGCCGCTAATGATTTCGCAGTCGGGACTCGACTACGAATACTACCTCAACGTCTTTGACGCTTTCTGGCGCACTAACGACGCGCGTTTCGAGTTGATGACGTTCTGGGCGCGCGTGCCGCTCATCTGCGTCACGCTGCTGCTCGGGGCGCTCGTTTTCGTTTATGCGCGGCGGCTTTTTAATGAGCGCGCCGCGCTCTTCGCCGTCGTGCTCTTCGCGCTGGAGCCGACAATTCTCGCGCATGGCCGCGTCGTGCAGACGGACATTCCTTCCGCGCTCGCGTACCTGCTCTTCTCTTTCACACTTTACGATTATCTTGTGCGCGGGACTTCTCTGCGTCGCGCCGCCTACACCGGACTCTCGGCGGGACTCGCGGTGGTGACGAAATTTTCGATGATCGTGCTCTGTCCTCTGCTCGCCGTTTTGCTTGTCGCGCTCTTCGCGCTCGCGCCGCGACGCGGGCAGAGACGCGCGGATGTGGCGTGGCAGGCGCTCGTGTTGTCGCTGGCCTTCGTGCTGGTCGTCAACGCCGCATATCTTTTTCAACATCGCGCGCCGGACGCCTACGCTTTCTCGTTTAGCTCCGCAGGTTTCTCGCCGTGGATGGACGAAGTGTTGCGCGCGCCGCTCTCGTTGGCCGCATCTGTGCTTCAAATAATCTTTCCGCCGGATTTCATCTACGGCATCTGCTGGCAGATCGCGCACAACCACAACGGGCATCAGGCGGGACTGTTGGGGATGTACTCGACGCACGGCTGGTGGTACTACTTCCCCATCGCCTTCGCGTTAAAGACGACGATGCCGTTTCTGTTGCTCTCGCTCGCCTCGCTCTCGTGGGCGGTGTGGAATTATTACGTTAAACGTGAAAGCCGCTGGCTCGCGCTGCTCGTGCCTTTCACGCTCTACACGGGGCTGGTGATGTTGAGCGGCATCAACATCGGCGTGCGTTATTATCTGCCGGCGATACCGTTTCTGTGCATCGCGTGCGGCGCGTTTCTCGACCGGCTGCTCGCTCGCCACAACAACAAGAGGCGACAAGCATTCGCGCTCGTCGCCGTCATCATTGTGCTCGGTTGGTGCGGCATTGAGACGGCACGGGCTTACCCCGATTACATGCCGTACATGAATCAACTCGCCGCGCGCGCGCCGCAGTGGTGGTATCTTTCGGACTCGAACGTCGAATGGGGCGACGACATTCGCGATCTCGCGCTATACTTGCGCGCTCATGGCGAGCAGAGAGCCGGCGCGGCGATTTTGAACTGGCAGATACTGGAACGCTACGGCATCACGCAGGTCGGTATTTTCACGCCGCCCGGCATGAAGCCGGAAGAGACGCGCTACGTCGCCGTCGGCGCGAGCTTTCTAAACGGCTCGACCGTGCCCGGCCAAGTCGGAGGCGTCGAGTTGAGCGAGGAGCAGCGAGTCAACTACTTCGACGAGTACCGACGCCGCTCGCCGGAAAAAGTTTTCGGAAATTCGATCTACCTATACCGCATCAAAGAATAAGAGCGACGCCCGCCGCGCACACGATGGTGACAGGCGCGTCAGAAAAGATGAACACAGACCGCACATTGATTATCGTTCCCACTTACAACGAACGCGAGAACGCGCCCGCGCTCGTCGAGCAGTTGCTCGCCATCGTTTCTGACGCCGACGTGTTGCTCGTTGACGACAACTCGCCGGACGGCACAGCCGACCTCGCCGAAAAAATGTTCGGCGCGAATCCGCGCTTCTCCGTCCTGCGTCGCACGGGTCAGCAGCGCGGACTCGGACGCAGTTACGTGGACGGCTATCGCCACGCGCTCGCGCTCGGCTACGCGCGGCTCGTGCAGATGGACGCGGACTTTTCGCACGACCCGCGCTCGATTCCCGATCTGATTGCGGCGAGTCGCGCCGGAGCGGATGTGGTCATCGGCTCGCGCTACTGCCCCGGCGGAGGCATCCGCAACTGGCCTCTGCGCCGCAGGGTTTTGAGCCGCTTCGCCAACCGCTACGTGTGCGCCATCACCGGGCTGAAGATCGGCGACACGACGAGCGGCTTTCGTTGCTACAGCCAGCGCGCACTGCGGCACATCCTCGACGGCCTGATCGTCGCCGAAGGCTACGCCTTCCTCGTCGAAGCGACTTATCGCACGCATCGCGGCGGACTCTCGTTCGCGGAAGCGCCCATCATCTTCACCGACCGCCGTGAAGGACAGTCGAAAATTTCACGCAAGGTTATCTTCGAGTCCATCCTCATGCCGTGGCGTCTGCGCTTTCCACGCGCCAATCCGGAAGCGCAACTACTCGGCGACGAAATCGCACGAGACTGAAAGGAAATGATGAATGCGGAATGATGAGTGATGAATGATGAATATAATCAAGAGTGTCTTTGTCTTTCATTCATCACTCATCATTCCGCATTCATCATTAGTCTTGACTTGCCGTCCGTTTTGACATAGAACCCACGCGCTTTGCCGATTCATCCGAAGAGAGGTTTTAAGATGAGGAAACTTTTGTCCATGTTGGCGTTGACGCTCGTCGTCTCGTCGTGCGCCGCGCCCGATCCGGGAGTGAGTAACAATTCCAATGCGGGAGCCAACATCAATGCCGCGACGCCCGCCTCGTCGCCCGCGTCAACAGCAGGTGTCTCGGATGCCGACATCATCGCCAAAGAAAATGCGGCGTGGGATGCAGTGAAGGCGAAAGACGCCACTGCCATGGGCGCACTTCTAGCCGACGACTTTGTTTACGTCACCAACGAGGCAGTTCAGGAAAAGGCCGCGCTGCTCAAGAGTCTTCAAGAGCAGGACGCTCCCCCGGACGTGACGCTCTCGAACTTCAAAGTGTTGAAGCTCGACAAGGACGCCGCCGTCATCACCTATGATGCGGTCTCGAAGACAACGCCGAAGGGTCAAACGGCTGCTACAACCATGAACCAGCGCGACAGCAGCGCGTGGCTCAATCGAGACGGCAAATGGCTCCTTGTCTATCATCAGGATTGCGAGTCGAAGCCCGCGCCGCCATCCAGTCAACCGACGCCCGCCGGCACAGCAGCAGCCAAACCAGACGCGACAGCCGCCGCGTCCCCCGTCGCTTCGCCTGCTGCCGCTGCCGCCACAGCCACCGACATGGAGAAACAGGTCTGGGACATGCTGAAGGCTAACAACGTGGACGGCTTCGCCAGCCTATTGACCGAAGACATGCTCGAAGTCGAACAGATGGGCGTGTTGAGCAAAACGGAGAGCGTTGACACCGTCAAGGGCGTTGATTTTAAGGGCATCACTTTAAGCGACTTCAAAGAAGTGAAGCTCGACGCCGACGCCACGCTCGTCACCTACACCGTGCACGGCCCCGCGCCCGACTTCACGCGCGAGGGCGAGCGCCACACCTCGATCTGGGTCAATCGCGGGAGCGGCGGCACAGCACATTGGCTCGCCGCCTTCCACCACGGCGGCACGACGATCACTGCTCCGAAAAAATGAGTTGATGAAGATTAAGGGGTGAAGGATGAAAGCCTGACAGAGCAGCGGACTCTCTCAGGCTTTCATCCTTCTGCTTTCATCACGCATCTACGGAAGGGTCACGTAAGAATGATTATCGAGCAAATTACACTGACGGCGTTTCAGCAGCACACGCGCGTGCTCGGTTGCGAAGAAACCGGACGGGCGATGTGCATTGATCCGGGCGAGGACGCGGACGAGATCGAGCGCGCGCTTGAGCGGCACGGATTGGAGTTGCAAGCCATCGCGTTGACGCACGCGCATCTGGATCACGTCGGCGGCGTGGCGGCTCTGAAGATGAGAAGGCCGGGCGCGGAAATTATTTTGCACCGCGCGGATGTGCCGCTCTATCTGGCATTGCCGGAGCAGCCCGCTTGGATCGGCGTCCCGCGCGCGGAGTGGGCGCGCATGGGTTTCATGTACGATGCGCCGCCGCCCGTCGAAAAATATTGGGAGGACGGCGAGACTTACGCGGTCGGGCGTCTCAACTTCAATGTGCTGCATTGTCCGGGCCACACGCCGGGACACGTCGTGTTGTTTGAGAAGCGCGAGCGGAAGGTGTTCGTCGGCGACTGCCTGTTTGCGGGTTCAATCGGGCGGACGGATTTGCCGGGCGGCTCGTCTGAAGAGTTGTTGGATTCGCTGGTGAATAAAATTCTGCCGCTCGGCGACGACGTGATCGTCTATTCCGGGCACGGCGCGGAGACGACCATCGGGCGCGAGCGTCTGACCAACCCGTTCCTCACGGGCATCCACGCCGGCGGAAGATATTTATAAAGCAGTGACGAGCGACGAGTGACGAGTGATGAGCAGGAAGCAAACAGCAATCAGAGACTTGATTCCAACTCGCCTCTCGTCACTCGTCACCGCAGACTTTCATCGTCTCTTCACGGTTCGGACGACGTGCCTTTTTCGGCGGGCTGATGAAGTTGATCATCCTTCACTTTGTCCCACTTCGCTTTAATTTCACCCTGCAAATCGCTCGGCAGTGTCTCGACGGGCACGTTGTTTTCGGCGCAGAACATGCGCCAGAGCATAAAACGCGCGTCGAACTGTCCGGTCTCGGCTGAAATTTGGTTCTTCAATTTCGATTTTTCGTTAGCCACTTGTCGCCCCTTCCTCGCTCACGTTGAAATGTTGAATCATCAGATTGTTGCGGGAGAGATTCGTAGTCTAACAAAGCGCGGGGCGAACGACGAGAGGCCGCGGCGTCGCTTTAAGAAGATGCGCCGAGCAGGAACTTCGCGCCGGTGGGGGCAGAGAGTCCGCCCGCCGGTTCGAGCGTGATGGCGAAGAGCGATGCGTTGCGTCCCTCAACGGGCACGAAGTCGCGCAGCACGGCGCGGCCAGACGCATCCGTGTTGAAGACGCCGCCGGGCAGAGGCTTGCCGCCGGCGATGTACCAGAGTTGATATTGTTTACCGGCGGGCGCGGGCGGCAGATTCGTCGTCGCGAGGAAGGCACGCCCTGTCCCTCTGTCATAGACGAGACGCGCGCGCGCATCCGGCGCTTCCTTCGTCCCGGCGAGCACGGTGATGGGCGCGTCAGGCGTCGTCACGACCTCTTCAATGTCGCGCGCCTGCACCAACTCCTGTTGGCCGCGCGCCAACTCCTCCTGCAAACGGATCGCGTCCGACTCCATGCGCGCAACTTCCGCGCGCAACTCTCGATTGCGATTCCACAGCACGGCGGACGTGGCGACGAGCGCGCAGAGGATGAGCGCGGCGGCCAGCGCGCCGTACCTCAATGCGGGACGCGACGCCAGCAGTTGCCACGAGCCGTATTCATCAAACGGCGTGCGCGAGCCTGCGGCGTGAATCGTGTCGGGCGTGTCGCTCGTTTCGTTTTCGTTTCGGTCAACGTCGTCAAACGTCTCTGTTGAAGAAGACTGTTGATGAATCGTCCTGACGCTCTCAAGCAGGCGCGCGCGCAAACTTGCGGGCGGAGCGACGGGCGCGATTGTGTAAACGAGCGTCGCCGCCGTCTCTCGCAACTCGTCGAGTTCGGGACGGCATTCGGCGCACGTCGAGAGATGCGCCGCGAGCGAGCGAGATTCGTCCGTCGCGAGCGCACCCAACGCTTCAAGCGCGAGCCAGTCTTTGTACTCTTCGTGCTTCATCAAAAATTCGCAGCTCTCTTTTGAGCCACTCAACCTGCGCGCGTTTCCGTTTCGCGCCCGACATCTTCAAACGTCTTTCAAAGGATAACGTTCCGCTCAATGCTTAGTGTTCTAACGCGCCGACATTTCTCCGACTTCTCTCAATTTCTTCACCGTCTTCAGCAACGCTAACCTCTCCGCAGACGGTCGCGCAGCAGTCCGTGCAATTTCATCAAACCGGCGCGCGTGCGTGTCTTGACCGTGCCGAGCGGCTGGCCGAGCTTCGTTGCAATCTCCGACTGTGACAGCCCTTCCAGATATGCGAGGACGAGCGTCCGTCTCTGCTCTTCCGGCAATTCGTCGAGCGCGCCCCGCACGATGTCCCCCTGCTCGGAGTTTATCGCCAGCTCGTCCGTCGCGGTCTGAATCGTCTCCGGCGCTTCCATCGTCGAGCGTTGCGCTGTGCGGTCGCGCGAATCGAGCGACCGCAGGCGATCAATCGCGCGGCTGCGCGCAAGCGTCACGAGCCACGTAAACGGGCGACCGCGCGCGGAGTCGAAAGAGGCGGCCTGTTGCCACACTTGCAGGAACACATCCTGCAAAACGTCCTCCGCTTCGGGGCGGCTGTGTAATATACGGAGCAGGAGACCGAAAAGGACGGAACTGTAAAGGTCGTAGAGTTCGGCGAAGGCTCGCTCGTCGCCACGCGCGACGGCGCGGATGAGTTCCGCGTCCGCCGTGTCTGATTGTGCGCGTGGTGTTTCCAAGAGAAAGAAATGGGCAGTGGATAGTGGACAGTGATCAGTGGAGAAGCGCTTGTCTCGCTGCTGTCCACTATCCACTGCCCACTGGCAACTACGTCTAGGCGACCGTGATTTCTTCGGTCAAGTAAACATCCTGAATGGCGTTCAAGAGCGCGACGCCTTCATTCATCGGACGCTGGAATGCTTTGCGTCCCGAAATCAATCCCATGCCGCCGCCGCGTTTGTTGATGACAGCGGTGCGGACGGCGTCGGCCATGTCGCTCTGTCCCTTCGACTCGCCGCCGGAGTTAATCAAGCCGCAGCGTCCCATGTAACAGTTCGCCACCTGATAACGGACGAGATCAACTGGGCTGTCGGTCGAGAGGTCTGAGTACATTTTCGGATTGCTCTTGCCGTATGAAACGCCGCCGGCGTTGAGCGCGGTGTAGCCGCCGTTACGCTCTGGCAGTTTCTGTTTGATGATGTCGGCCTGAATCGTGACGCCGAGATGATTGGCCTGCGCGGTCAAGTCGGCGGCGGTGTGCATGTCGCCCTCTTTGGTTTTGAACGCGGGGTTGCGGAGGTAGCACCATAGAATCGTCGCCATGCCGAGTTCGTGCGCGTAGGCGAAGCTGCGGCTAATCTCCGTAATCTGCCGCGTGGACTCGTCCGAGCCGAAATAAATCGTCGCGCCGATGGCGACCGCGCCCATGTCGCGCGCTTGGTCAACCGTACCGAAGAGGACTTGATCGAACTTGTTCGGATAAGTGAGCAACTCGTTGTGATTGATTTTGACGATGAAGGGAATTTTGTGCGCGTACTTGCGCGCGACGATGCCGAGCACGCCGAAGGTGGAAGCGACGGCGTTGCATCCGCCTTCCATCGCGAGACGCACGATGTTCGCGGGATCGAAGTATTGCGGGTTCGGCGCAAACGATGCGCCCGCCGAATGCTCGATGCCCTGATCCACCGGAAGGATTGAGAGATAGCCCGTGCCGGCGAGTCGCCCGGCGCTGAACAGACTCTGGAGCGAGCGTAGCACCTGCGGATTACGATCCGATTGCGCCCACACGCGGTCAACGAAGTCGGGGCCGGGAATCTGTATCACTTCTTTTGAAATCGTCTGCGTGCTGTGGTCGAGCAGCGAGCGCGCGTCATCGCCCAGCAGTTCCTCGATCTTGTTGAGCGCCGTGTCCCCGCGCTTGAGTTCCGTAGCCATTACTCAATCCTCCTCAATGGACTTAAAAATACTTGCGTATGTGTTTGAGAGCCAAAAACTGAAGGCGGATTATAACACGAAAAACAAGCGCGGATGGCGCAGATAAAAGCGGCTCGCGGTCTCGCGTTTCGCACACAATTCACGGGGCGGAGCGGGCGTCAAAGATGAGGTTGATGTCGCCGCGTTTTTAACCTGCGTCGAGAGGATTTCTCCACTTGCGCCGCCGGATTGCGCTCCTGTAAAATCCGGCCTTAGTCTGGAGCGGCGGTTTTCCTCCCGAACGTTGCTTGACCGGACAGCCGGCACACTTGAACGTCGCCACCCGACGTTGTTCTGAACTCAAATCGCAGCCCAAAATTGAGAGGTTTAGTCTGATGAATTTCCCTCGCCCCTTCGGACGCAGTTTTCTCTGCTCCCTAGCTTGTCTCTTGATGTTCGCCGCCTCGACGGCATCTTCTCCCGCGTATGCTTACGGCGATGACTTGAAGGACTGGCGTCCGATTGATCCGGCGCAGTTGGCTTTGAAAGAGCCGGTCGTTGAAAAGGACGCCGACGCCGAAGTGCTTTTCTGGGAAGTGCGCGTCGCCACCGAAATCGAAGGCGCTGCACGCTCCGCGTATTATGACGCGGGAATAGGCAGAAGCCCGCGCACCGTGCTCAACCATTACGTCCGCATCAAGGTGTTTACCGAGCGCGGGCGCGAGTCGCAGAGCAAAGTGGACATCCTCGCGCCAAAATTCGGCGGGCGCGAAATCAAGATTACAGATGTGGTCGGGCGCACCATCAAGCCCGACGGCAGCATCGTCGAGTTGAAAAAAGAAGATGTCTTCGAGCGCACCATCGTCAGGGCCAGCGGCCTCAAGGTTAATGCCAAGTCGTTCGCGATGCCGGGCGTCGAGCCGGGTTCAATCATCGAATACCGCTGGAGAGAAATACGCGGCAACGAAATCAGCGACTACGACCGTCTGGAATTATCTCGTGATATTCCCGTCCAGTCCGTCAAGTATTACGTCAAACCATTCAGCGATCCGAGATTTCCTTACGGAATGCGCGCGAAGTTCTTTCAGGCGAAGATGCCGCCCATCGTCAAAGAGAAAGACGGCTACTATAGTATGACGTTGACGAATGTTCCGGCCTTTCATGAAGAGTTGAACAGTCCTCCCGAATATTCCGTGCGCCCGTGGTTGCTCATCTATTACTCCGAAGACAAAAAACTTTCGGCGCAGGAATTCTGGAAAGAGTATGGTAAGGAGAAGTACGCGACCACAAGGCAATCCATCAAGGTGGGCGATGAGGTCAAGCGCAAGGCCGCCGAACTCATCGGTGATGCGACCACGCCCGAACAAAAACTCGAACGACTCTTCGAGTTTTGTCGCACGCAAATCAAAAACGTTTACGACGATGCCAACGGCATGACGCCCGTCGAGCGAGACAAGGCGAAGGACAACAATTCGCCCGCCGACACTTTGAAGCGCGGCATCGGAACCGGCAAAGACATTGACGCGCTGTTCGCCGCGCTGGCAACCGCCGTCGGCTTTGAGGCGCGCATCGCCTTTCTCGCGAAACGCGACGACATCTTCTTCGACGCCAGTTTCCCGGACGATTATTTCATGCGTACCTACGACATCGCCGTCAAAGTCGGTGACGGTTGGCGCTTCTTCGACCCGTTGAGCACTTACGTTCCATACGGGATGCTGCTCTGGCAGGAGGAGGGACAGGACGCGCTCATCTCCGACCCGAAAGAGCCGGCCTTCGTCAAGACGCCGATCTCCGGGCCGGAGAAAACAGTGGAGACGCGCACGGGCAAGTTCAAACTCGACGAAGAGGGCACGCTCGAAGGCGACGTGCGAATCGAATATACGGGACACATGGCCGCCGAGCTCAAGGAATTCAACGATGATGACTCGCCCGCCGAGCGCGAAGAGACGTTGAAGAACAAGTTCAAGTCGCGCATGGGCGGCGTCGAGATGTCGGACATCAAAATCGAAAACGTCACCGATCCCGTCAAGCCCTTCGTCTATAGCTTTCACATCAAAGTGCCGGCTTACGCGCAACGAACCGGCAAGCGTCTGTTTTTGCAACCGGCCTTTTTTCAGCATGGCCTCAACGCGGTGTTCACGACGAGCGCGCGCAAAAATGACATCTACTTTCACTATTCGTGGTCGGAAGCCGATAACGTGGAGATTGATTTGCCCGCAGGCTACAGCCTCGACCACGCCGACGCGCCGTCACCTTTCAGCATCGCCGGCTTGAGCCGTTACGAACCGAAGGTAGGTGTGACGACCGACGGCCACACGCTGTTCTACTCGCGCAAATTCTCATTTGATCCGCGCAAGGATGGCGGGGCTTCGGTTTTCCCGACTGCCGCCTACGAACCGCTCAAACAATTCTTCGACACGATTTACAAGCAGGACAATCACACCATCTCGCTCAAGCAGGGGCCACCCGCAGCCGCCACTACTTCCGAAACCAAGAGTTCTAATTGAAAGCGCATGTGCGCCAGAGAAATGAATTATCAGGAATGATCTGACAGCCGGACGCCCTCGTTTGCAATTGCGTCCGGCAAAGGACACACGAAAATGCTTCATCGTTTCATCGCTTTCTGCTTTCTCATCGCGCTCGTCTGTGTGCCCGTCATGGCGCGTGCCGCCGCCGGCGGCGACGAAGTTCCGGCGTGGCTCAAACAGGCTGCGTCGGCGAGCGCGCCGACTTATAAAAGAGACGTGCCGGCGGTCGTGCTCGACAACGAGTCGAGCGTCTCGGTCAGCGACGACGGCCACATTACGACTGTCACGAACTACGCCATCCGCATCCTCACGCGCGAGGGACGCGAAGCCGCCTATGCTGCCGAGAATTACGACACGGACACAGACGGGAAAGTGAAAGAGTTCCGCGCGTGGCTGATTCGTCCCGACGGCACGGTCAAAAAATTCGGTAAGGATGAAACGATTGACGGCGCGGCGGGACTCGATAATCTCTACAGCAACTCGCGCTTCAAAAGCATTTCAGGCGAGAGAGATGCCGAAGTGGGCGCGGTCTTCGGCTATCAGTCCGTGACGGAAGAACGCCCCTGGTTTCCGCAAACCATCTGGCGCTTTCAAGGTTGGGCGTTTGAGGGGCGTCTGCCGACGCTCGTCTCGCGTTTTACCTTGACGCTTCCCACAGGCTGGCGCGCTTCCGGCATGACCTTCAACACGGCGAAGATCGAGCCGGCGGTGAGCGCCAATTCTTATGTCTGGGAGATGAAAAATCTCGCGCCCATCGAGCCGGAGATGTCCAGCCCCAGCGTCAACACGCTCGCGCCGCACCTCTCCGTCAGCTATCTCCCGACCGCCGGCGCTGCCGCCGCTTCAGCGATGCCGGGCGGCCACAATTTTGAGAGTTGGCTCGACGTGTCCAAGTGGTACACGGATTTGGCCTCGCCGCAGGCCGCGCCCGACGATGCCATCGCGACGAAGGCGCACGAGTTGACGGCGAACTCCAAGACGGAGTTGGAGAAGATTCAGGCCATCGGGCATTACGTCCAGAACTTGCAATATATCTCCATCCAGATCGGCATCGGCGGCTATCGCCCGCACGCCGCTGCGGACGTGTTCGCCAAGCAGTACGGCGACTGCAAAGACAAAGCGAACTTGATGCGCGCGATGCTGCGCGCCGTCAAACTCACGGCCTATCCAGTGCTTATCTATTCGGGCGACAGCACGTATGTGCGCGAGGAATGGGCTTCGCCGATGCAGTTCAATCATTGCATCGTCGCCGTCAAAATCGGAGACGAGACGCAGGCCGCTTCCGTCGTCCAACATCCGACGCTCGGACGCCTGCTCATCTTCGACGCGACTGACGAGAGCACGACGGTCGGCGATTTGCCCGAACACGAGCAGGGCAGCTTCGCGCTCGTCGCCGCCGGAGACACGGGCGCGCTGATGCGTATGCCTATCATCGCGCCGGAAGGCAACAGCCTTGAGCGGCAGGTCGAAGTGAGTCTCGCGGCAGACGGCTCCATCACTGCGACGATGCACGAACGAATGTCCGGCCAGTCTGCCGCCAACGCGCGACGCGAGTACAAAAATCTCTCCCGCCCGGCTTACACGAAGATCATCGAGGGCTGGGTCTCGGCGGGCGCGACGGGCGCGAAGTTCACGAAGATTGAGCCGGCGGACGCGCATGATGCCGCCGGGCGTTTCGCGCTCGACGTGGATTTCACGGCTGCCGCTTACGCGCAATCAATGCAGAATCGCCTGCTCGTCTTCAAGCCTGCGGTCGTCTCGCGCGGCGCGGTCATCAGTTTGCCAGAGCCGACGCGCACGCAGCCCGTCGTGCTCAGGTCGCGCGCCTACACCGAGACGACGCACATCAAACTGCCCGCCGGCTTCGACGTAGACGAGATGCCCGACGCGCTCAAGCTCGACTCGCCCTACGGCACTTACTCCGCGACGTATGAAGTCAAGGACGGCCAACTCGTCTTCACGCGCACGCTCGTCCAACGCTCCGCCACCATCCCCGCAGATCAGTACGACAAACTCCGCACCTTCTTCGGACGCATTCGGGCGACGGAAGAAAGTCCGGTCGTGCTCGCCAAAAAATAAAGATCAGGCGAAAGTCGTCACGCAAAACGCGGCCAACGGTCTCTCATTAAGAGACCGTTGGCCGCGTTTCTTTTTCAAGTTGAGGATGAAAGCCTCACGACCCATCTCCGTCGAGATCGCGCGTCAATTCTACATGAGATTTTGACTGTGGCTCAAACCTTGCTTGCACAGTGTGACGGCAACGTCGCAGGCATTGAAATCATACAGGCGTTACTTTCAATGCCCGTCGTGGAAACAACTCAGATATTTCAACAGAACGGCAGAGGAGGATTTGAGAAATGGGTTTCATAGCATGGATTATCATCGGACTACTGGCCGGCGTGATCGCCAAAGCCATCATGCCGGGTAAAGACCCGGGCGGAGTGATTATCACGATCCTGATTGGAATCGTCGGAGCCATCATCGGCGGCTGGGTGGGCAGTATGCTCGGCATCGGCGGGCGCAGCGACGCCGTATCCAGCCCCGGCTTTTTGATGACGCTCGTCTTCGCCGTCATCGGCTCGCTTATCCTGCTGGCCGGCTACAGGCTGGCGACAGGCCGCAGCCTCCGCGCTTGAGCTTTCGAGTGTTCTAACTAAAAACACACATCGTTAAGAGGACAGACGCGAATATCTTTGCACGAAGATAGTTCGGGACTGTCCTCTTAATTTGTTTGCAGCATCAATGCGTGTGAGCGTTGTTGAGTTCGATGAGCATGAAACTCTATGAACCGGAGAGCGTTAGTTGACGAAACGCTTCGTGCAGACGCAGCGCGACGCTGCCGGCGGAGATGGTGTAGCGGTGAAAGTCGAACGTCGTTACGAGGCTGACGCCGAGGCTCGCCGAAGTGAGAAAGATTTCATCGGCCTCCGCCAGATCGTGCAGGTGCGTCGCGCCTTCGACAAGTGGCACGCTCAATTCTTCGGCCAGCCTGATGACGCACGCGCGCGTCGTGCCTTCCAGCGCGCCCGTCTGTAATGCGGGCGTGTGGAGCGTGCCGCGCATGATCCAGAAAATATTCGCGAGCGACGCCGACACGACCTCGCCGCGCTCGTTCAAGACGACGGCCTCATCAAAGTCGCGGGCGCGCGCCTCTTCCCAACGAAGTAAATGTTCGAGATAGCTCGTACACTTGATGCCTGAGAGCGGCGAGAGCGTGTTCGCGCGGTAAGGCGAGACGGAGAGCGCGAGCGTGTCGTCGGGTGTGGGAATGCGCGCGTCATCAGTCATCAACAGCAAGTCACTCTCAGCTTCGCCATCACGTTCAGTTTCCAACGCTACACTCCTGTCGCGCGTATGAAGCATGATGCGCGCGCGTCCCGTCTCCACTTCATTCGCTTCGATGAGACGCGCGAGCGCAGACTTTACTTCCTCTTCTACAAACCGACACGACACGTTCAAGCGTGCGGCGTGTTCCTGCAAACGCCGCCAGTGCGCGTCCCAGAGAAAAGGTTGCGCGTGGTGGATGGCAAGCGTCGTGAAGACCCCGCGCCCGCCGTCGAGCGTCGCCGCTGCCGCGTTGATGGCAGAGGCGCGTCGTGCGCGCGTCGCGTCCGACAGGCGATAGTTGAGGCTGATGCGTGAATGCAAAATTTTGTACTCTCCGCTTGACTCGCCGTGATTGAATAAAGCCGGAAATCAGGCCGCAGCATACACGAACTTCGCGACGGCGGGCTATCCACGCAACGGAAAATTTGCGGTTCTGTTGTATCCTCTCGTGCCGGATTCAAAATGAGATTTTAACAGCGGAGAAGCGTGCGAGACGGAAACTCGATAAGCGAAAAAGAGGCGCGCGAGGTTCAAGCGTTTAAGCCGGGGCGGCGTGCGAAATTATTGATCGTGGCCGGCAGCATCGTCTTCGCGCTGCTGGTCTGTGAAGTCGCGCTGCGCGTCGCGGGCTACACGTATCCGGTCTTCTACACGACCGACCAGACGCGCGGCTACGCGCTGCGTCCCGGCGCGGAAGGATGGTATCGAAAGGAAGGCAAGTCTTACGTCCGTATCAACAGCGAAGGCCTGCGCGACCAGGAGCACGCGAAGCGGAAGCCGCCCGGCACGCTCCGCATCGCCATCATCGGCGACTCTTACGCCGAAGCGTTGCAGGTTTCGCAGAGCGCGGCCTTCTGGTCAATCATGGGAGAGAGACTGCAAGGTTGCGAGGCATTCGACGGACACGCGGTCGAGGTCATCAACTTCGGCGTCTCCGGCTACGGCACGGCGCAGGAACTCATCACACTGCGCGAGCGCGTCTGGACTTTCGCGCCCGACATCGTGCTGCTCGCCGTCACGACCAACAACGACATCACGGACAACTCGCGCGCCCTCAAACGCACGGATGAAGTGCCTTACTTCGTTTTGCGCGGCGACACTCTTGCGCTTGATGATTCGTTTCGCAGCGCCAAATCTTTTCGCCTGCGCGATTCCATCCTGAGCCGCGCGGGAGCATGGATCAGAAATCAACTGCGGGTCGTGCAAGCCATCCACGAAGGACACGGCGCGTTGATGGCGTCCATCAAACGCTGGCGCGCGCGCAAAGCCAGCGAAGTGCCTGCGGTGGACAACATCGGCAGCAGCACCAGCAGCAGCACTGCCACAGACGCGAGCGCGCCGAAACAGCAAGCCACTCCCCTCACTACTAACTCGGATGAACTTGGCGCAGATAATTTGGTTTACCGCGAGCCGGACGACGCGGTGTGGAGAGAGGCATGGACGGTGACGGAGAAACTTATCACCGCGATGCGCGACGAGGTCAACGGGCACGGCGCGAAATTCGTGGTCGTCACTTTGAGCAACGCCGTGCAGGTCAATCCTGACCCGTCGCTCACGTGCGACTTCTTACAGCGCGTCGGAGCCAGCGACATTTTTTATCCAGACCGTCGCATCAAGTCGCTCGGCGAGCGCGAAGGCTTCATCGTTTTCAATCTCGCGCCTGAGTTGCAACAGTATGCGGTGGAGCGCAAAGTTTTTCTGCACGGCTTCGCGCCGGACATCGGCAACGGCCACTGGAACGAGCAGGGACACCGCGTCGCCGGCGAATTACTCGCGCGTAAAATCTGCGAGGATGAGCGGGAAAGGCAAAAGTAAAAAGGCAAAAGGTAAAAGTGAAGACGAAAGACAGACGCCTTGCGCGGAAGACTTTGAACGTCGCGCGCTAGAGCGTCTTTCTCAAAAACAGATTGCTCGTCACGTAACCGTTCGCGCCATCGTTGTAGGTGTTGACGACGACGGTGCTGACCAACTCCCACCCATCGTCGCCGGCTCCGCGCAGGTAATCCCAGACGAGCGGACATGAGGCGAGCGCTTCGTTTGTACCCGCCATCGGGAGCGTGCCCTGCCATTCGCCGTTGACGAAAGAGATGCGGCTGTTCTGCATCTGGCAGACGCAATAGGCGTAAGTGACGCTCATCTCTGAATCTTCCTCACACGGCGAGAGAGTTCGTCCGGCATCTACTCCGCCGCAGCTACCAGCGTTTCCGCACGCAACTTCGCGCCGAGCGATGCGCGCCACGCCGCTTCGAGTTCGTTGACCTCTTGCGAGACGCATTCCGCGCCGTTGACGTTGATGCTCAGGCGCGTGCCGCCCGTTTGACCGAGAATGTGCAGAGGGCAGTTCGCCTCCGACGCCAACTCTTCAAAGCGCGCCCGCGATGATGCGTCGAAGCTGACGATGATGCGCGAAGGTGTCTCGCTGTACAGGTGCGCGACGGAAGACAGCGCGCCGCCGTCGTTGAGTTCGACGCTCGCGCCGCGCCCTTCGCGCCCGTGCGACGAGAAACAGCATTCGGCGAGCGCGACGACCAGTCCGCCGTCCGAGCAATCGTGCGCCGATTGCAGCAAGCCTTCTTCGGCGGCGCGCAAAATAACAGACTGCGCGGCGCGCTCGCGCTCAAGGTCAAGGAGCGGGACGGGAGCATTCGCGCGTAACATCTCTTCAAACGTGCGTCCTTCAATTGTCAGCGCGTACTCGCTCGCCGAGAGGTCTTCCGCCGTCTCGCCGACGAGCGCGATGATGTGTCCGTCTTGTTTGAAGCCGGGTTGGATAATTCGCCGCACGTCTTCGATGAGTCCGACCATGCCGATGACGGGCGTCGGATGGATGCCGCGTCCTTCCGTCTCGTTATAGAAAGAGACGTTGCCGGAGATGACCGGCGTCTCGAAGACCGTACATGCCTCGCTGATGCCGTCAATCACTTCGGAGAACGCCCACATCACTTCCGGCCTTTCGGGCGAGGCGAAGTTCAGGCAGTTCGTCACGGCGAGCGGTCGCGCCCCCACGCACACGACGTTGCGCGCGGCTTCCGCGACGACGAGACGCGCGCCCGCGCGCGGGTCGAGCGCGCAATATCTGCCGTGCCCGTCGAGACACATCGCCAGCGCGCGGCGCGTCTCCTTGATTCGCACCACCGCCGCGTCTGCGCCCGGCAGCACCGCCGTGTTCGTCCGCACCATGTGATCGTACTGTTGATAAACCCAACTCTTCGACGCGAGATTGGGCGACGAGAGCAGACGCAGCAGCGCGACGTTCAAGTCCGGCTCAGGGTTGGCGAAATCATTGAAGACGGGAGCCGTCGGAGGAGCCGGCGAGATGATGTCGAGGCCGCCGCCGCCAGCTACGGCCTCATCCCGAACCCTTCGGCCTTCCGCGCCGCTTTTCATCTCGCGCTCGTAAAGCGGCGCTTCGTCTGTGAGAAATTTACTCGGAATCTCAGCCAGTTTTTCGCCGTGATGAGAGACGACTACATTGCCTGTATCCGTCACGCGACCGATGACGACGGCGTCCAAGTCCCACTTGCGGAAGATGTCCACGAGTTGCCGCTCGTGCCCTTTGCGCGCGACGATGAGCATTCGCTCCTGCGATTCGGAGAGCATGATTTCATACGCCGTCATGTTCTGCTCGCGCTGCGGGACGAGCGTCAAATCGAGTTCTATCCCTGTCCCTGCGCGCGCCGCCATCTCGCAGGTGGATGAAGTCAACCCCGCCGCGCCCATGTCTTGAATCCCTGCGACCGCGCCGCTTCGCATCGCTTCGAGGCACGCTTCGAGCAAGAGTTTTTCTAAAAACGGATCGCCGACCTGCACCGTCGGGCGTTTCTCTAACGCCTCATCGTCGAACTCTGCGGAGGCCATCGTTGCGCCGTGAATGCCGTCTCTGCCGGTCTTTGCGCCGACGTACAAAACAGGATTGCCGATGCCCTCGGCTTTGCCGAAAAAGATTTGGTCGTGGCGCACGAGTCCGAGCGCGAAGGCGTTGACGAGCGGATTGAGCGCGTAAGCGTCGTCGAACGCGACTTCGCCGCCGACCGTCGCCACGCCGAACGCATTGCCGTAATGCGCGATGCCGGCGACGACTCCGGCGAGCAAGCCGCGATTGCGTCGCCCATGCTGTTCATGGTCGAGCGTGCCGAAGCGCAAAGAGTTCATCGCCGCGATGGGACGCGCGCCCATCGTGAAGATGTCGCGCAGGATACCGCCGACGCCCGTCGCCGCGCCCTGAAACGGCTCGATGAACGAGGGATGATTGTGCGACTCGACCTTGAAGGCCGCGCACCAACCGTCGCCCACGTCCACGACGCCCGCGTTCTCGCCCGGCGGCACGATCACGCGCGCTCCCTTCGTCGGCAGACGCTTCAAATGCACGCGCGAAGATTTGTAAGAGCAGTGCTCCGACCACATCACCGAAAAGATGCCGAGTTCGACGAACGTCGGCTCGCGCTTCATCAGACTTTTGATGCGCTCGTACTCTTCCGGCTTGAGATTGTGTGCGGCGATTGTTTCGGGGGTGATTTCAGTGTTCATGTGGAGAAAAGTGTAGGCGACGTTTAGTGCGACTGCTTTATCAGTACCGCGAGCGGTAGCGAGCGGGTTTGCTCACGGCGCACGACCCGCGCGCTACTGCTCGCGGTACTGATCGGAGGATATTATCCACGTCGTATCTCTACTTCGTATTCAATAACTTCTCGATGGCCGCTTGCAACTCGTCAACCTTGATGCGTCCCTTGTGCGTGTAAGCGAGCTTGCCCTGCCGGTCGTAGAGAAAAGTGGCGGGCAGTTCGCCGCGCCATGCCGGGTCAACGAGATTGATGGCCGCGTCCTGATCGTCCGCGTGGAGCAGGTAGGCGGGCATCCGCGCGGCGCGCATTGTTTGCAGAAACTCCGGCACGCCCTTAGCGATGTCCGACATGTCGTCAAGCGAGATGATGTTGAAGTCGAGGCCGCGCGCGTGATACTGCCCGTCAAGCTTGACGAGATCTGGAAACTCCGCCTTGCACGGCTCGCACCACGTCGCCCAGAAGTTGACGAGCAGAGGCCGTCCCTGTGTCGCACTCGCCCCCAAGAGAGTTTTTAGTTCCGCCTCTTTGACGGCGCGCACAGTCGGCTTCGCTGGTAATGCATCCGCCGCAACAGGCTTCGTCTTCTGAGCCGGACTCTTCCGTTGCGCGCGGGATGCGACGAGATGCTGCCTCTTTTGCGTCGCACGCACGTTGACGTTTCGCGCACGAGAGACGGACGCTCCAACACATATCAGAGCGAAGCCGATCAAAGAGCGCGCGACGACGGATAGAAACTTTTTCATCATCAGTTTAAGACGCGCGCTTGATCGAGCAGCCGAAGGCGCGCGCTTCCGTTTTGACGACGGGCTGGCCGGCGAGCGTCCGGTCAATCGCTTCGCGCAAATCGTTCGAGGTAATCGAGTCGCCGTTGCGCGAATCATCAATGCGCCCGCGATAGACGAGCTTGCCGGAGGCGTCGAGCAAGTATGCTTCGGGCGTGACGAGCGCGCCGAGACGGTCTGCGATTTTGTTGCCGTTGTCTTTGAGAATCGTGAACGTCAGATTTTTCTCGGCGGCGTGACGCTTGATGTCAGCCGCCGTCTCGCTGACGTTCGCGTTGATGCCGACGACGTTGATGCCGCGCGCCGCGTAATCGCGCGCGAGCTTTTCCATCCGCTCGTTGTAGCCGTTCGAGACCGGGCATTGCGTCGAGATAAAGATGAGCACCGTCCCCGCCTTGCCTTTGAGCGATGCGAGCGTGTGCTGTCCGCCGTCTGCGTCCGGCAGTTTGAAGTCTCCAATCGTCGCGCCGATGCTCGCCGCCGTCGCAGCCTTATCGTCACTCGATACAAAAGCCTTCGACGCGGGAGCGGCGAGGAATTGGACGGCGAATGCGAGCGCGAGCAGTGTGGAGATGATGGATAGTTTTTTCAGGATGGACATGTCAAAACTCCTTTCGAGATTGTTGCACGGGAAGAGAAGCAAGGTTAGCCACAAACAGTTCAAAGTTCAAGAAGGCGCGAAGGCGGAAGCGTTAACGCATCGTTCATGTCTCGTTATCGTCAACGGTCTTTCTCCCTTTTCTCCGCATTTTAATCTCTGCACCGTCAACTTTTCTGAGCGTGAAACGCCACAGCATCCGCTTCTCGCGCGGGTCAAAGCGGTGTTCGGCATCCGTCACGCGCCAGTAGCCCGCGTGTTGCCAGCGTCCCACTCCGAGCTTGTTGAAAAGCGGGACGGCGTGCCCCGTCTCGATGGCGGCCAAGAGCGCGCGGTTGCCGGGCGTCAAGCGCTGATCGCCGTGCCGCCCGTCGCCGGTGTAGATAATCGTCTCGCCGTCGGCGGTCGCGAAAGCGTCCGGGTAACAGGCGTTGATGCGCCCGAAGTCCGTCAGCAGAGAGACGAGGCGGCCTTCGCGTTGATAGACGCCGTTGCGAATGCGGTGCGTGCGTTGGACTTCAGCCCATGTGAGAATTTCATTCGTGTCCGATACTTCCGCGTGTTGCTCTCGTCGTGACATCTTCACTGAGCGTTTAATTTTACGCGGTCTGGTAGCGCGTGCCGCAGTTCGGGCACTGCAAGAGATTTTTGACGCCGCTGATGGGCACGGTCGGCACGATGAAAAAGAGCGTGATGAAGCGCATCCCACGCTTGATGATGAAGGTCGTCACCGCGCCGCACTTGCCGCAACGCATCTGTTGTGAGGTGCGCTCCCGTCCCCAACTGAAAAAATGTATGCCGATGATGAGCATGGCTTGAAGTCTCCATGATTCAAAGTTGATGCGTCCGCGTTGCGGCTTGACGGTCTAAGCGATGGCGGCCAGCGTGTTCGCGAGCGAGCGAAAGATGCCGCGACCGTCGGATGAGCCGAGAAGGTCTTCGCAGGCGCGCTCCGGGTGCGGCATCAAGCCAAGCACGTTGCGCTCGCGCGAGCAGATACCTGCGATGTGGTCGCGCGAGCCGTTGATGTTCGTCTCGTCGTTCATTTCGCCGCGCGCGTTCGTGTAGCGAAAGATGATGCGGTCTTCGCTCTGGAGTTCGGCGAGCGTCCGGTCGTCGCAGAAGTAATTGCCTTCGGCGTGCGCGACGGGAAGATGCAGCACTGCGCCCGTCTGCAACTCGCTCGTGTAGGGCGTGGCAACGGTTTCGATGCGGACGTGAACGTGCCGGCAGACGAAATGCAATTCGCGGTTGCGGATGAGCGCGCCGGGCAGCAGTCCCGCCTCGCACAAAATCTGGAAGCCGTTGCAGATGCCGAACACGAAGCCTCCGCGTGCGGCGAATTCCTTGACCGACGACATGACGGGCGAGAATCGTGCGAGCGCGCCCGCGCGCAGGTAGTCGCCGTAGGAGAAGCCGCCGGGGATGATGAGCGCGTCGTAAGAGGAGAGGTCTGTCTCGCGATGCCAGACGAAATCAACGGGCTGCCCGACGTGCTTCGAGATGACGTGGTAAGCATCGTGGTCGCAGTTCGAGCCGGGAAAGATAATGACGCCGAATTTCACGCTTCTATCTCCACACGATAATCTTCGATGACGGGGTTCGAGAGCACGTCCTTCGCGATGCGTTCGGCGGCCTCGCGCGCTGCGCCTATGTCGAGTGTGGGGTCGAGCACGATCTCGAAATACTTGCCCTGTCGCACGTCCGCGATGCGGTCGAAGCCGAGCAGTTCGACGGAGTGCTGGATGGCCTTGCCCTGCGGGTCGAGCACGCCCGGTTTGAGTGTGACGTAAACTTTGGCCTTCAAAAAAATACTCCCTTTGAGAAATCAAGTATTGCCCTGCGCGTGAGCAATAACATAAGATGCGCGCGAAAGCTACGACTGAAGACGCGCCCCGGAAGGCGTGTCAGGGCTTCCCACCATGCGGGGAGGCTTTCGTTCTACCACCCTTAACCCCAAGCGCGCCGCGAGCGAGAACCCGCGAGGAATTTAACCCGCCGCGCCTATCTGACAGAGAGAAGGAGAACTTCGACGATGCAAAACCCTCCGCCGAATCAACAATACGGCACACCATATTCCAACACCACGTCGGGCGGCCCCATGACGCCGACTCCGGGCGGCCCCGGCGGCGGCAAAACCAGCATGGGTCTGGACGCCAACGTCGCCGCCGGCCTCTGCTACGCCACGATGTTCGTCTGCCTACTTGGTATCATCATAAGCCTTGTCTTCTTCTTCACCGAAAAGACGAATAAGTTCGTCCGCTTTCATGCGATGCAGGCACTCCTTTTAGTTGGAGCCGGTATCATCCTAAGAATAGCTGTCGCCATCCTCGGTCTCATCCTTTATCAGATCGGCCTCGGCTTCGTCGCGACGTTGTTGGGCATCCTGATGGGCATTGTCGGCCTGCTCCTCTTGGTTGTCTTAATTATCACAATGATTAAGGCGTTTCAGGGGCAGATGTACAAGATTCCAGTCCTCGGTGACATCGCCGAAAACATCGCGGGCAAGTGAAGGAGGCAAGAGCAGTGACGAGTGACGAGTGACAAGTTAAAACCTGTCTTTCTCTCGTCACTTGTCACTCGTCACTGCTTTCCTTGTCACTGCTTTCGTCAAATCGTCACTGCTTTTGTCCTCGAAGACTCGCGCGAAGACCGCGCCGACGTTACGCAGGTAACGCGCGAGCGCGAACGTCGCCTCGACTTCTTCGCGCGAGAGTTTCGACGTGATGTCCGCATCTTCCAACACGCGCGCGCGAAAATCTCCGCCCTCATTCCACGTCAGCATCGCGTTGCGCTGCACCCACTCGTAGGCCATCTCGCGCGAGACGCCCGCTTGCGTCAACGCGAGCAAGAGTTGGCCGCTGAAGACGAGGCCGCGCGTCAGTTGTAAATTTTCCAGCATCCGCTCCGGGTAAACCAGCAAGCCATCAATGAGCGACGCGGCCTTCGCCAGCATGTAGTCGAGCGCGATGGACGAGTCGGGCAGGATGACGCGCTCGGCTGACGAGTGCGAGATGTCGCGCTCGTGCCAGAGGGCGACGGACTCTAAACCGGCGACAGCATTTCCGCGCACGACGCGCGCCATGCCGCAGATGCGCTCGGACAAAATCGGGTTGCGCTTGTGCGGCATCGCCGACGACCCTTTTTGCCCGCGCTTGAATTTTTCCTCCGCCTCGCGCACCTCCGTCCTCTGCCAGTGGCGAATTTGCAAAGCGAACTTGTCGAGCGACGAAGCGACGAGAGCGAGCGTCGTCAGGTATTCCGCGTGCGCGTCGCGCTGGATGACTTGCGTCGAGACGCGCGCCGCCTTCAAACCCAGACGCACGCAAACTTTTTCTTCAACCACCGGATCGAGATGCGCGAACGCGCCGACCGCCCCGCTGATCTTGCCGACGGCGACCACTTCGCGCGCACGCACGAGACGCGCGCGATTGCGTCGCATCTCGTCGAACCAGAGCGCGAACGTGAGGCCGAACGATGTCGGCTCGGCATGGACGCCGTGCGTGCGCCCGATCTGCGGCGTGTCTTTGAATTCGTAAGCGCGACGCTTGAGAATTTCCGACAGCGCGTCAACTCTTTTGATAAGTAAGTCGCACGAGTCGCGCAACGAAAGCGCGAGCGCCGTGTCCACCACGTCCGAAGAGGTCAGCCCGTAATGCACGAAGCGCGCGGCGTCGCCGATGCTTTCAGCCAGCGCCGTCGTAAACGCGATGACGTCGTGGTCTGTCGTCTTCTCAATCTCGTTGATGCGCTCGACGGTGAAACTCGCGCGCGTCTTGATTTCAGCGAGCGCGTCAAGCGGAATCGTCCCCATCTCAGCGTGGACTTCGCAGACCGCGATTTCCACGTCGAGCCACTTCTGAAACTTCGCGGCCTCCGACCAGAGCGCGCCCATTTCGGGCAGTGTGTATCTTGGAATCATAGAAAGTGATGAGTGATGAGTGATAAGTGATAAGAAAAGACCTGCTGTTTTCTCTTATCTCTTATCTCTCATCACTCTTTCAGTGCATCCGACGTGACCGAGTAGCCGGCGAGCAGCCAGCGTCCCTCGCGTTCGAGCAGCGTGAAGCGTTCCATCGCCGTGCCGCGCTCGAAGGTTGTTTGATAATTTATCTGGAGCGTGTGATTCGCCGTCGCGCCATTGCTGCTGCCCGCGCTTCCTTGCTCCGTGCCGGAGTGAAAAGCGCGGCTCTCGACGCGCCCAAGTTGCTCGCGGGCACGTTCGAGAATTTTACGATTCTCTTCCGCGCTCACCTGCGCGCGCCACTCGTCAGCCGCCGCGCTGTAAACTTGCTCGACTCGCCCAGCCGCGATGTCGTCTGTCACGCGATCAACAGTCGCCTGCGCCTCGACGGGCACGCCGCGCTGCTCGTCAACCGCGCAAGCCGGAAGGAAGGCAGAAAGCAGTAGGCAGAAGGCAGTGGGCAGAAGGCAGTAGAGAGGCCTCGCTGGCCTGTTCAGCCGAATCGCATGGCAGGGCGTTGAAGAGAAAATATTCCTGACTGCCTTCTGCCCACTGCCTTCTGCCTTCTTCATAATTCAATCCAAGAGGTCGGCTCTTTGGGATACGAGAGCGTAATTTTGGCGTCGGTGCGAAAGAGTCCGCCGCGCTCCTGTAGCGCGACTTCCGCCGTCAGTTTGGCGACGTGCGGATTGTTGGCGCGTTGCGAGAGATGCGAGAGGACGATGTGTTCGGCGCAGCCATCGAAGTCGTCGCGCAGCCAGTTGGCGACATCTTCATTTGAGAGATGGCCGGTGCGCGAGAGGATGCGCTGCTTGAGTTCCCACGGATAGACGTCGCACGCCTTGAGCATGTCGCGGCAGTGGTTCGACTCAATGACGATGGCGGCGCAACCGCGCAGGCGTTCGGTGATGAGCGTCGTGATGTGGCCGAAGTCCATCAGCGTGGCGACGCAGACGCCGTCGTGTCTGGCCGTGAAGCCGAAGTTGTCGGCGGCGTCGTGCGGGACGGTGAAGGGATGAAAATCAATTTCGCCAATGCGGAAATCATGGCTCGAAGAAATTTCTTCCGTGCGTTCGCGCAGCGCGTCGGAGCGTTTGCGCGGCTCGTCGGAAGCGGATTTGCCCTCGCGCTCGCGGATGTAAGCGTCGCGCGTCTCGCCGGAAATATAGACGGGACACGAGACGCTTTTGAGCAGCACGCGCAAGCCTCCCGCGTGGTCTCCATGCTCGTGCGTGATGATGATGCCGTCGAGTTGGCCTGCATCCTCGCCGACAAGCGCGAGGCGGCGCACAAGCTCTTTCGCGCTCATCCCCGCGTCCACGAGCACGCTCGTCTGCCCCGCGCAAATGAGCACGGCGTTGCCGGTCGAACCGCTGCCTAAGACGGTGATTCTCATCAACTCAAAACCGCTTCACAATATGCCTCGCCAGACTTCGTAATGCAATCGCGCCTTTCACCGTCGCGCCTCACTGTCGCGCCGAGAGCTTGGCGACCTTGTTCATGCCGACGACGTAGATGTTGTTGCCTCTGTCGAGCGCGAGCGCCTGCACCCAAAAAGGCGTCTTGATGTTTTGCAGGTAACGCCCGTCAGCGGCGAAGAGATGGACGCCATTGTTGTTGTCGCAGATATAGACGCGGCTTTGATTGTCCACCGCGATGCAGTTCGGCATCGAGTATTGTCCCGCCTCGTGGCCGGAGCTACCGAACTTGTTGACGAACTTGCCTTCGGGCGAGAGCCTCTGAATCGCGAGGTCTTCGCTGTCATACGAGAACATGCCGTTTGCATCGCCGAGCGCATAGACGGCGAAGATATTTCCGACGCCATCCGACGCCACGCGCAAAGCCTCCACAGACACGGGCTTGTCGAGAATCGCGCTCATAAATTTATGCACGCGACGAAGGGGTCGCCCCTGCGCGTCGAGCCGCACAAGTTCGTCGTCCTCGCCTTTGGCGGAGACCAGCAGCAAGCCGCCGTCGGCGGTCGTCGTCGCATCGTGGATGTAGTCAGTGCCGTGCGCCGCGCCGAGAATCTCGCCGCTCTCTCCGTCGAGTTTCAGAACGACGCCGGAAGCGAGAACGAGCACGTTGCCCGTCGCATCAGTGAGAATCTTATCCGGCCCGCCGCGAAATTTCGTGTACCACTTCGTCTCCGACGGCAGCGTCCACACGCTGACGAACTTCCCTTCGGCATCGAATTTCTGGACGCGCGCCGTATCGTCCGTGACGTAGATGTTGCCGCTTTTGTCAACGGCGATTTCCGACGCGCTCTTGAACAAACCGTTGCCCGTCCCCTCGCCGCCGAAAGTGAGCAGGACATCGGACGGCGTGCTGGCCGGAGTGGGTTTCAGGTTTGACGGCGTGTACGCGACGCGCGGAGTAGGCGTGTAAGTCGGTCTCTCAGTGCGTCCCATCTTGCCCACTAACGTAAACATGATGATGACGACGAAGACAGCGAAGACTCCAGTCGCGACGACGACGTACTTTGCCCATGATTGTCCTGTGACGGGCGCGCTCGGAGATGTCATCGGCGGGCGGAGTTCCGCCGGCACGATGATCGTCGAGCGGCAGTAGGGACACTGCACCGTCAAGCCCGTAATCGCGCTTGCTTCAAAAGACCCGCCGCATTGTGGGCAAGAGAAGGTCTTCACCTTTTACGCATCTCCGAATATGGTGATAAGTGATGAGAAAGAGATTCTTGCTTTTCTCATCACTTATCACTCATCACTCACCTTATATCTCCAAACGCGCGCGATCCACCTTGAAGCCGTTGAGGTCGCCGAGCGCGCCGAGGGCGAGCGCTTCCTGTTTGAAATATTCTTGCGCGAGGCGTTGCAAATCGTCGGGCGTGACCGATTCGATGCGACGAATAATTTCGTCGGGCGTGATGCGTTTGCCGTGGACGATTTCCTGTCTGGCGAGCGTGCCGGCGCGCGCGCTCGTGGATTCGAGTCCGAGCAGGATGGACGCGACGGCCTGATCTTTGGCGAGTTGTAATTCTTCGTCGCCGACGAGTTCGCGCGAGACGCGGCGCATCTCTGCGAGCGAGAGGTCGAGCACTTCATCGAGATGTTCGGGCGACGTGCCCGCGTAAATTTGAAAGATGCCCGCGTCCGTGAAATGGCTCGCCGCCGCGCCGACCGAGTAAGCGAGTCCGCGTTCCTCGCGCACCGCTTGCCAGAGGCGGCTCGACGTTCCGCCGCCGATCACCGAACTTAGCAAACTCGCCGCGTAACGATCATCGTCGCGCGCCGAAGGCCACGGCGAGGCGAGGATGAGATGCGCCTGTTCAAGTTCTTTCTTACGCTGGATGAGAATCGGCGCGAAGGCCGTCGGCGGCTGCAAATAGTCGTCGCTGCCTTCGTCGTTACTGTTCGATGCTTCCGAATTTTGCGACGTGAAAGCGCGCGCGGCAAGTTCGACGAGTTCGTCGTGCTCGACGTTGCCAGCGGCGGCGATGACGAGATTGCGCGGCGCATAAGCTGTCCGGTGAAACTCGGCAGTCCGTGCGCGGTCAAAGGTTGAGACCGTGTCGGGCGTGCCTTCGATGGGGCGACCGAGCGAATGGTCAGGAAAATATGCGGCGGTGAAAAGCTCGATGAGAAATTCGTCGGGCGTGTCTTCAACCATCTTCATCTCTTCGATGATGACGCGCCCCTCGCGCTCCAAATCTTCCTCGTCGAAGCGCGGGCGGGCGAGCATGTCCGAGAGCAAGTCGAAAGCCTGCGGGAGAGCTTTGTCCACGACCTTCATGGCGAAGCCCGTCGTCTCGTGCGTCGTGTAGGCGTCGAAGTTGCCGCCGAGACGGTCTGACTCGATGGCGATGTCGAGCGCGCTGCGTCGCACAGTGCCCTTGAAGACGGCGTGCTCGATGAAGTGGCAGATGCCGTTCATTGCGGCGCGTTCGTGGCGCGAGCCGCGCCTGACCCAGAGGCCGACGGTCGCGGAGCGCAGATTTGGCATCTGCTCGGTCAGGATGGTGAGACCGTTGGAAAGTTTAGTGACGCGAACCTGTTCAATCATTAGGAAAAAGTTTTTGACGGAAAATGGTTGGATGAAACTGATAAATGTAAGCGTTTGTGCAGCAAGCGACATCGTAGCACGCACGTTCAGGGCGGGCAAACCAATCGGCCTCAAACGCGCATCGTAGGCTACACATCGCCCTGTCTCGTGCTTGACAGCGTTTGCGCGCGTGGCGGAAAATGCCGTCACTGCTCCAAGCGGGTTCGACACACACGGGCGTTATCCAGTGTGACTCGCAAACGACGCCGTCAAGGAAGGAAGCTCTTAAACGCTTCGCCCGCTCGCACGGTCGCCGCATCCGAGACACAGCAGACAGACAAGGGTTCGACAAAGTACGGCGCGTGCCGACACCGTAGGTCTCGCACGTCGTCGTCGCTACCGCAGCGCACCCGGAGGTTTTACCGCATGAGAAAAGTTTACTGGCGCGTGAGCCTGATTTTATTCACCGCGCTGACGCTTGGCGGGACGAACACGACAACGACAAACGCTCTCGCGACGGGCGGCGAGCGACGCAGCAGTCTCGGCACGATTAGCGGCACAGTCCTCGACAGTCGCGGCAACCCGCTCGCGGGCGCGCTCGTGACCGTGCTGCGCGACGGCCTCAACGAAGTGGTCAAAGAGACGAAGAGCGACGCCGAAGGAAGTTTCTCGACGCGCGTCACGCCCGGTCGCTATCTCATTCGCGCGCTCGCCGCAGGCTTTACTCCTGCGACTTATACTGCCGTCGCCGTCAACTCGTCCTCCGATCTCGTCTATCGTTTCAACCTTCAGCCAGCCGGCGAGGGGCGCACGACGCCAGAGCGACGCGCCGACCGCAACGATCCGAAATTCAAAATCCGCGCGTCGCAAAGCCATCGCTCGATTTTCCAGAACAACGAAGGCGAAGACAAAACGGCGGATGCCGCGATGGATGCCGTGGCCGCCAAATCTGAGAGCGACGATGCGTTCAACGGTGATGAAGCCGGCGCGGTTGTTGATGACGATGCGATGGCGGGGACGGTCGGAGAAGAGTCGAGACGCGGTCGCATTCGCGCGCGAGGTTTCGTCGAGACGTTTTATGCTTCTTCGTCGAATCCGCGTCTGGGCAATTACAGCGGCGTCAACTTCGCCATCGTCGCGCCGGTCAAGCGGGAATTCGATCTCGTCTTCGCCGGACAACTCGGCGAGTTCGAGCGTCTCGAAGCGACCGCGCGCGTGCGTGCCGGCGCGCGTCATCGTCTGAGCGCGACGCTCGGCGAAGCGCGCTTGCCCGTGCTGCTGGCGTCGGCGTCGAATCGTGCGGCGACGAAATTTTCAGACGACAAGCTCGGACAGATGTCCGTGCGCGCGGTTGATGAATGGATCGTGCGCGATGGCATCGTCGTCATGCTCGGCCTCGATTATTCGCGTCTGATGGGAGCCAGTGGCGGCGGCAGCGCAAGTTCTGTGACGCCGCGTGTAGGCGTGCGCTTTGACCCTGACGCGCGCACGCGCCTCCACGCTTCGTACTCGACGGGTACGGACACCGCCACGAACGCCATGCGCGCGCAAAACGTCGAGACGTTTCAAGATAACAGCACCAACAGTTCCGTCTTCAAAGAGCCGACGGGAGATGCCGTCGCGCTCGTGGACGGCAAGGCCGTGTTGGAGCGCAGCCATCGTCTTGAGTTCGGCGTCGAGCGCGTGCTCGATGACAATTCGAGCGTCGAGGCGTCGGCCTTCTTCGACACGACGGACGGGCGCGGCGTCGGACTTTTGAGCGTCCCGCTCGCGGCGTTTTCATCCGCCGCCGCCTCAAATGTCGAGTCTCTAATGAGCATCGCTGAACAGCAGGGCGACGCGCGCGGGCTGCGCGTCGTCTATACGCGGCGCGTCGGGCAGCACATGAAGGCTTCCGCAGGTTACGCTTTCGGGCGCGGCCAGCAGCTTTCTCCCGCAGGCATCACCACGCCGAATCAGCTTTTCCAGAACGCTTACTTCCAGACCGCCGCCGCGCAGGTTGACGCTACTCCCCTCGAAGGCACGACCATCCGCACGGTGCTACGCTTTTCTTCGCGCGCCGCCGTCTTCGCCATTGACCCGCTGGCCGGTCGCGTCGCCGTCTATGATCCGTCCCTGAGCATACTCATCACGCAGGAGTTGCCGAACTTCGGCCTGCCCGTCCGCGCGCAGGCCACGCTCGACGCGCGCAACTTGCTCGACATCTCGACGAGCGCGGATGACGGCGAAACGCTCATTACCATCGGCTCGACGGCGCGGCGGATGGTGCGTGGCGGCATCTCGGTCAGGTTCTAAAAATTCGACAGTGCGGCTCGTTGACGATGTCTTAAGACGGGCGGCTTCATACTCTCAGCCCCGCGCTTAACGCTTCTCAATTGAGACGATCAAGCGCGGGGCTTTTGCATCCAGCGGTCTCGTCCGAAAATTCGTAGAAACTACGAAAAAGTGGATGGTCGCGCGCGCCTGTTGAAAGTTTGTCAGACACGGTCGCGGCATCATGCGGAGTGCAAACAGCGAGTAAATCAGGCGTCGAGCGTCGCCTTCTGCAAAGTCTGAAGCGGCTCTCGACTGCTTACGCGGCGTTCATCCGGTTGGAATAAAGCTTGCTTCGGAACTTAACTTTTACTTAAAACCGGAATGGACGCAGGCGCGGCGGCGTCCTGACATATCGAGATTAGACAGAACAACTTTCCGGGCGCGAATTACAGATGTCGAGAGAGAACGTGGGATGAAGAACTCCGTGCTGACAACAAGGACTTGGGTGCTGCTGATTGTGGCCGCGCTCCTCGTTGCCGTCGGCACGCTCAACTTCGCGCAGCGTCTCACGCACACCGCCCCGCCCACCGACGGCGTTGACTGGGAGCAGACCGCAGACGGCATCATCGCGCGCTCGATTGATCCGAATTCGGCGGCGGGACGCAAAGGCGTCTTCGGTATTTTTCCGGGCGATCATCTCGTCGCCATCAGCCTCGATGATAAGACGGACGAGCAGGTCGTCTCCGTCTCCGACATCCAGACGTGGCTCGAAGAGGCGAAAGTCGGCGGGCGCGTCCGCTACTTTATCGAGCGTCCGGCGAACCCGGAAGAAGTTCGCTTCAACCACGTCACCATCGAAAATCTGACGCCCGCGCAGACGCTGACGACGCGCGATTTCTACATCAACTTAATCGGCATCATCTATTTGCTCGTCGGTCTCTTCGTGCTTTTCAAACAGGGCGGACGCGCGCCCTTCGTGCTGCATTTCACGGCTCTGTGTCTGGCCGCTTTCGTCTTTCACTTTTACAAACCTTACGGCGCTTACGAGGACTTAGACCTCGCCGTCGCTTTTCTCGACGACGCCGCGCTCGCGCTCTTCGCGCCTCTCTTCGTCCACTTCTGCGCCATCTATCCCGTGCGCTATCGCCTCTCGGAGCGACGCCCGCGTCTCGCGCTGCTGCTCTACATTCCAGCGGCGATTATTATCACGCTCACCGCCCTTTACGACTTTGCCGCCTTCGCGCACGGGCGCGTGCCGGAGAGCGTGAACAACTTTATCCTGCGCGTCTATCAAACTCTGCCGGACAAATTCAGCGCGTGGCTCTGGTGGGCGAACGTGGCGTGCATGTCAGTCGCGCTGATTGCGGGCGCGCTCTTGCTGGTGCGTCGCTTTGCGAAGAGCGAGTCGGCGATTGTGCGGCAACAGTTGAAGTGGGTCGTGTGGGGTTCGGCGCTCGCCGTCACCCCTTTCACGTTGCTCTACGCCGTGAGTTATTTGTTCGGCGGCGGCGCGATGAGTTTCTTCGTGAGCGAGTCGGTCGCGCGGTGGCTGACGAACGCGGCGATTCTCCCGCTCATTCTGATTCCATTGACCTTCGGCAATTCGGTCGTGCGTTATCGTCTGATGGACGTGGACATGGTCGTGCGGCGCACGGCGGTCTATGTGCTGACTACGCTCGCCATCGCGTTGATGATCGGCTCGGTCGTTTCCGTCGCCGGCCTCTACGCTTTCGGCGCGGACGTCATCACGCCGGGCGTGATGTCTCTGCGCGTGATCGTCTCGGTCGTCGCGATGGCGGTGATTGTGATGACCGCCGCGCCGCTCAAGAATTTTTTGCAAGAGAAGACAGACCGCTTCTTCTACGGCGAGCGTTACGACATGCGTCGCGGCCTGCTCGACTTCGGTCGCACTATCTCTGCGACGACTTCGCTCGACCCGCTGCTTGACGCGCTTGCCATCCGGCTTCAGGAAGTTCTCGCCGTCGAGCGCATCGCCATCTTCGTCGAAGACGAGCGCGCGTCAGCCGGCTATCGCGTCGCGCGCACGGTCGGGCTGACGGGCGAAGTGATGGTTCCGCCGGACTTTCGCGCGATGATTCGCCAGCGCGCCGCAGAAGGCGGCGGCATCGTGCGCGCCGATGGTCTCGACATGACGCCTGAGACGCACGGCTTCGTGCGCCGCGCGCTGCATTATTACGTGCCGTGCCTCGTGCGCGGGCGGATGGTCGCCGTCATCGGCCTCGGTCGCTCGACCGGCGGCGCGCTGCTCTCTTCGGAAGACCTCGAAATCTTGAGCACCGTCTCCGGCTACGTCGCCGTCGCGATTGAAAACAGCCTGCTCTATCAGGAACAACGCGCGCGCTCCGCCGAGTTGGAACTCTTGAAAGACTTCAACGAGTCCATCGTCGAATCCATCAACGTCGGACTGCTGACGGTGGATACGGAAGGGCGCGTCACAGCCTGCAACTCCGCGCTCGAAGAGATGCTCGGACTGACGCGCAGCGAGGCCGTCGGCCATCAGGTTGAAGAACTCTTCGCCGAAGACTTCGCCGACACGCTGCAACAAATCATGGGCGGCGCGGGTTGGGAACTCTCTGAACTGAGACGCCTCTACAAACTGCACACCGCGACGCGCGCCAATCGCCCGCTCATTCTCAACATCGCGCTCGCGCCCTTGAAGCGCGCCGACTCCGCAGTACATACGGGTGCGCTCGTCGTGCTCGAAGACGTGACCTCGCGCGTGCGGCTCGAAGAGCAATTCCAGCAGCGCGAAAAACTCTCGTCCATCGGCCAACTCGCGGCGGGCGTCGCGCACGAAATCAACACGCCTCTGACGGGCGTCTCCAGTTACACGCAAATGCTGCTCGGCATGATGTCGGAGACCGACCCGAAACACGCGCTGCTCTCGAAGATTCGGCGACAGACTGATCGCGCGACAGACATCGTCACGAACCTACTCAACTTTTCGCGCGCGGGCAGCACGAGCGAGTTCACGCAAGTGGATGTCAATCATGTGCTCGACGACACGCTCCAACTTTTAGAGCCGCAGTTCAGACAGAGCCGCATCGAACTCGTGCGCGAATACAGCGACGACTTGCCGCAAACTTTCGCCAACGCCGGCAAGCTGCAACAGGTCTTCACGAACCTGCTCTTGAACGCGCGCGATGCCATCCCTGAGAGCGGGTGCATTTATCTACGCACGTCGCGCGGCGAAGAAGATGATGACATCACGGTCGAGGTGACGGACAACGGCATCGGCATCGCGCCGGAAAATATCGCGCGCATCTACGATCCGTTCTTCACCACAAAAGGCGTCGGCAAGGGCACGGGTCTCGGACTCGCCGTCAGTTACGGCATCGTGCAGGAACACGACGGCCACATCTTCGTCGAGAGTTTGCCCGGACAAGGGACGACCTTCCGCGTTCGTCTTCCCACCCTCAGCGCGCGCGCGCGGATGAAGGCCGCGAGCGACTAAACACTTCCCTTTTGAAAAATCCGAGACTGAAAGGCACACAGATGTTCCCCCTCTGTTCCCCCATCCGAAAAAACTCGCCGGCTTCTCTCCGCATCTTCGCGTGCTTATGCCTGATAAGTCTCGGCTGGCTCATCATCGGCGCGACATCAGGCGTCGAAGCGCAGATTTCCCTCAAGCCGTTCAAAAATTTCGAGAGTCCGCAGGTGCATCCGCTCGCGCTGACGCCGGACGGCACGCGCCTGCTCGCCGTCAATTCGCTTTCCGGCACGCTCTCGGTCTTCCAGTTGTCGGGCGCGTCTCCGTTGCTGACCGCTGAGATTCCGGTTGGACTAGAGCCGGTCAGCGTCGCCGTGCGCGCGAACAATCGCGAGGCGTGGGTCGTCAACTGGCTGTCGGATTCGGTGAGCGTCGTTGATCTGACGACGGGCAACGTGACGCGCACGATTGACGTGGGCGACGAGCCGACCGACGTGCTTTTCGCCGGACTCAACAGAGAGACGGCGTTCGTCTGCGTGTCGGGCACGAGCAAGGTCAAAGTTCTCGATCCCGATAATTTGATGGGCGCGGCGCAGACGATTGATATTTTCGGCAAGCAACCGCGCGCGCTCGCACGTTCCGCCAACGGCGCGCAGGTTTTTGTCTCGGTCTTCGAGTCCGGCAATCAGACGACCATCGTGCCGGAGACAAATGTGTCCGCGAACGGCGGGCTGCCCGCGCCGAATCCGGTGATGGCTGCGGGGCTGCCCGCTGCGCCGCGCACGGGACTCATCGTGAAGTGGAACGGCACGACGTGGGTTGATGAAATCAACCGGAACTGGAACGGGCTTGTCCCTTACACGCTGGCCGACATTGATCTCGTCGTGATTGACGCGAGCGCGCAGACGCCTTCGATTAGCGCGCAGGTGCGCGGGCTGGGCACAAACGTCGGCAACATGGCGTTCGATGCGACGACGAGCCGCCTCTTCGTCGCCAACCTTGAGTCGAGCAATCAAGTGCGCTTCGAGCCGAACCTCAAAGGCCGCTTTCAACAAAGCCGCGTCACCGTCTTGAACGTTGTTGGGGGAAACAGTCCGACCGTCGCGTCCGTCAACGACCTGAACGCGCACGTTGATTTCAACAATCCCGCCGGCACGGACGCCGAGCGCGCGCAGAGTCTCGCCCTGCCTTCGGACATCGTACACGCTTCGGACGGCACGACTTACGTCGCGGCACTGAGTTCAGCGCGCGTCGGCATACTCTCCGCGACGGGTGTCGTCACAGGGCGCATCAGCGTCGGGCAGGGGCCGACGGGACTCGCGCTCGATGAAACGCGGCAGCGTCTTTACGTCCTTAACCGCTTCGATAACACCGTCGGCGTCGTGAACACGAACACGAGGACGCAGGTGGCGCAAGTCTCTCTCGGCAACGACCCGGAACCGGCGGACTCGCACGCCGGGCGACGCTTTCTCTACGACGCGAGCCTTTCCGCGCACGGCACTGTCTCTTGCGCGAGTTGCCATCTGAACGCGCATCGCGATGGACTCTCGTGGGACTTGGGCGATCCGACCGGCGCGATGGGATCGGGGCCGTTCGGCTTCTCTAACGTTCACCCGATGAAGGGGCCGATGACGACGCAGTCTCTGCGTGGCATCTTGAGTCCGACGGGCAGCATCGGGACAGAGCCTCTCCACTGGCGCGGCGACCGTTTGAGTCTGTCGGACTTCAACCCCGCCTTTATGTCGCTGCTCGGCGGCACGCGCCAACTCAGTGGGAGCGAGATGACATCCTTCGTTGCGTTCGTGCGGACGCTCACGTATCCGTCCAACCCGAACGAAAATTCCGACCGCACTTTCCCGAACCCGGCGACGGGCGCGAGCGCGGCTCGCGGCTCGCAGTTGTTCCAGTTTCAACAATTCGACGCGGGCGCGGCGTCGTGCAATGCCTGCCACACATCGTTTCCCGGCTTCCGTTCAGGCACGAATCGCCTGATCGTTCCGGGGCAACTTTTGCAGGAGCCGCAGGACATGAAAGTGCCGCAACTGCGCGGGCTGTATCAGAAGACGGGCATGGTCAAAGCTCCGGGCGCGCAACTCGCGGGCTACGGTTTTGTCCACGATGGCTCGATGGCTAACATGAGCGAGTTTCTCGGCACGGCTGTCTTCAGACAGCAAAACGGCCAGCCGCTCACCATCGCGCAGAAGGCAGACCTCGAAGCCTTCATCATGTCGTTCGACACCGGCACTGCGCCCTCCGTCGGGTTGCAGGTGACGGTCAACGCCGACAACAAAAACTCCTCTGCCGTCAACGACCGCATCAACCTGCTCATCGCGCAGTCCACAGGCTTTACGCCGAACTGCAATCTCATCGTGCGCGGCATCTACGGCAACGCATCGCGCGGCTTTTTGCACATCGGCGGCGGAGTGTTTCAGCCTGACAGCTCATCGGAAGCCAACGTCACGTTGCAGCAACTTTTGAATGCGGCGGGCGCAGGGATGGAGCTAACTTTCACGGGCGTCCCTGTTGACACCGGACAACGCAACGCGCTCGACCGCGACGACAACTTAATCTTCAACAATGATGAGCCGCCCTCGTCCGTCCAGATTAACGGGCGCGTCGTTGATGCGTCGGGCAATGGAGTCGCCGGCGTCACCGTCGCACTCAACGGCTCGCAGACCGCTCTGACCACGACCGATGCGAACGGCAATTATGTTTTCGGCTTCGTCTCGACGACGGGCACGCACATCGTCACGCCCGCGCGCAACGGCCTCAGCTTTGCGCCCGGCAGCCGCACTTTCGTCAATCCTTCGTGGAATCAGGCGGCGACGTTCGTCGTGCCGTCAATGGCCAACCCGAACCCGAACGCATCTGACGCCACGCCTTTCTTCGTCACGCAACACTACGCGGATTTTCTCAATCGCGACGCGGACTCAGCCGGTCTCAACTTCTGGACGAATCAGATCGAAGCGTGCGGCGCGGACGCGGCGTGTCGCGAAGTGAAGCGCGTCAACGTCTCAGCGGCTTTTTATCTCTCGATAGAATTTCAACAGACGGGCTTTCTCGCCTATCGCGCGGCGAAGGCCAGCTTCGGGAACTTGCCCGGCAAGCCCGTGCCGATCACGCTCCAGCAATTGATGCAGGACGCGCAACACATCAGCCGCAACGTCGTCGTCAACTCCGGCGACTGGCAGGCGCAGTTAGAAGCGAACAAAGTTGCATACTTTAGCGGCTATGTGCGGCGACCGGCTTTCATCGCGCGCTATCCATATGACATGCCCTCCGCGCAGTTCGTGAGCGCGCTGCTCGCCACCGCCGGACTTCAATCCGGCGAGATTGATGGCAACGCGCTCATCAACGCGCTCAACGCTGGCACGTTGACGCGCGCGCAAGTCGTCCGCAGCGTCTCGGAGAACGCCGTCTTCACGCAGCGCGAGACGAATCGCGCCTTCGTGCTCATGCAGTACTTCGGCTACCTGCGACGCAACCCGGACGACGCGCCCGACAATAACTTCGACGGCTACAATTTCTGGCTCTCGAAGCTCGACGCCTTCAACGGCAACTTTATCAACGCCGAGATGGTGAAAGCGTTCATCGCATCCAACGAATATCGCGCGCGCTCCGGTCAGTAATCAATACGGCGTGTCGTGCGATTAGTGCGCGGGGAAAATATTTGCTTTTCGTCGGGCTAGTGATAATCTCGCACGCGCTCCTGAAATAAAACTCTGATCGCGACAGCGCAATTGCAGAAAATCCCCTTATGACAAAGAGCAGTGACGGACGCTTCATTGGCGGGCGCGCACGACGCCGGTGCGTGTCGGCGTGTGTTTCGTTGTGCGCGTTAGCAGTGGTCGTAGTGGCCTTGGCGGTCTCGCTCCACTTCGCGCACTACAACGGCGGCGGCGCGGGCATTATCACGACCACTCACGCGGCGTCTCGTCGTGCTGCCGTGAGAGCGGCAGCGCAAGAAGACAGTCGTCTCGATATACACCTGCGCTCGTTCACGCCGGGCGCAACGGGGCGTCTGACGATTGAGGCGAGCGACGCGGGCGGGCGTGGTCGCCTGACGGCGCTCAACCTGCCAGACCCGCAGACCTTCACGACGGACGCGCGCACCTATGTCGTCTGGGCGACGAGCGAGGGACGCATGAGCAACCTCGGCGAACTCCGTCGCGACGAGCGCGGCAACGGCGGACTCGCCTTCGAGCGACCCGCAGACTTCGACCACTACAGCATCATCGTCACGGCGGAGCCGCGCGCGGACGTGACGCGCCCCGGCTCGCCCGTCCTCTCGACGCGTGCCAACGAGGCCGTCTCGCTCTTTACGGGGACGCCAACAGTTCCAACGAGCGCGAGCGCGACGACAACCACCGATACGACGAACACCTCCACCACACCGTCATCCGAGCCAGCGACGCCGCCGGCGGCCAACATCAAGCCCGTCGCCGCGCCGCCAGTCCCGCGCGTCTCTAAAAACACGCGCCCGCGCCGTCATAATAACGCTAATGGCGGCAGCGACTTTTACGCCGAAGTTGACGACGCGCTCGCGGCGCAGGGCGGCGGTCGCGTCATGGAATTTGAGGGCACGAGCGAAGCCCCGAAGGCGCGCGGGTCTGCACGCGCGACGACGCACACCGGCTCGGCTTATGTCCGCGCGAATTTTCGCGGCGTGCCGCTGCCGTCCGCCATCGGCGCGAGCAACTACATCCTCTGGGCTATCGTCCCCGACGGGCGCATCATTTACATGGGCAGCCTCCCCGTCACTGATGACATCAACACGGCGGAAGTCTTCGTCCGCACCGCAGGCTTCGGCACAGACATCTTCAACCTCTTCGTCACGGCGGAACGCCAGCGCCCCACCGCCTATCCTTCAGACCGCCGCGTGCTCACAAACAAAACCGCCCAACTGATTAAATAGACTGCTCCCACATTCGGCAGCCACCGCCACAAGATATACAATAAGTGATGAGTGATGAGTGATAAGTGATGAGCAAAGACAACTTGCTGTCACTCATCACTCATCACTCATCACTCATCACTTTTTCTGAGGTGCTATGGCGAAAAAAGGCTCCGTCCTCGTCGTTGATGACGAGGAAATCATGCGCGATGTGTTGGAGACGCTGCTGTCGGCGGAAGGCTTCCGCGTTGACCTCGCCAAGACGGGCGAGGAAGGCTTGGAGGTTTACGGGCGACGCGCTTACGACGTTGTCTTGCTCGACGTTTCGATGCCGGGCATGGGCGGCCTGCTCGCGCTCGAAGAACTTTTGAAGCTCGACCCGGAGGCTGTCGTCGTGATGATTACCGCTTACGCGACGTTCGACACGGCCATCGGCGCGTGGGAGCGCGGCGCGTTCGGCTGCATTCGCAAACCGTTTCAGAACGAGCAAATCATCCTCACCGTCAACGCCGGTATCAAACGACGGCGCAAGGAAGAAGAGCGGCAGACCCTTCGCCGCGCGATGAGTCGCTCGGTCGAGCGCGGCTCCATCATCGGACGCTCCGACAAGATGCAGACGATTTTTTCGCTCGTGGATCAGGTCGCGCCCGCGCGCTCGACAGTGCTTATCACGGGCGAGTCGGGCACGGGCAAGGAACTCATCGCCAAAGCCATTCACGAACAAAGCCCGCGCGCGACTAAAACATTCGTCACCGTCAACTCGTCGAACATTCCTTCGGAGCTTCTGGAATCCGAACTCTTCGGCCACACGCGCGGCGCATTCACCGGCGCGGTCGCGGCCAAGAAGGGACTCTTTGAAGTCGCCGACGGCGGCTCGCTCTTCCTCGACGAGATCGGCGACATCCCGCCGGAGACGCAGGCGCGTCTGCTTCGCGTGCTGCAAGAGCGCGAGTTCACGCCGCTTGGCGACACCACGCCGCGCCGCGTTGACGTGCGTATCATCGCCGCCACCAACATTGATCTCAAGGACGCCGTCCGGCAAGGAACGTTTCGCGAAGACCTCTACTATCGCCTCGCCGTCGTCCCCATCGAGATGCCGCCGCTTCGTGATCGTCGCGAAGACATCCTTCCGCTCGCGCAGCATTTCATACGCAAGTACAACGAAGAAAACGCGCGCCGCATTGCCGAGCATCTCCCGCCCGACGCGCTCGCGCTGCTTGAAGCCTACACGTGGCCCGGCAACGTGCGCGAATTAGAGAACGTCATCGAGCGCGCCGTCGTCATCGCGCCCTCTGATGAGATCACCGTGCAGTGTCTCCCGCGCGACATCTCAGACCCGCAGAAAGCCTTCAGCCTCGCGCCGCACTCTTCCACCAATACGGGCGCGATTGACGTGAGCCACGGCATCAACTTCTACGACGAAGTCCGCCGCTTCGAGATAGACATCATCCGCCGCGCCCTCAAACAAACGCTCGGCCACCAATCCCGCGCCGCGCGTCTCTTAGGGATGAACGCGACGACGCTCAACTCCAAAATCAAGACATATAACATTCAACTGGGCGAGTAAGCCAGACGCCGCCACACGTCGAAAAGGAAATGCGAGGCTCTGCCAGCCTCGCATTTTTGATTACTAACGAAAGATTCAACCTCGAACTTATATTAGCAGAGTTAGGCTGAACACATTAATGTTATATGATTTAGCTCGCATCGCTTATGACACTAGAAATGAGCCTATTTCCTCCATTTTAGAAGCTGATCTTGCTGCTTTACTTTAGTTATAAGATCAGCAAGTTGTGTATCCGTCGTTGCTCCCGGATGAAGAAATGCGTTTAGAATCTGATCTACGAACGTCCCCCGTCGAAGTATCCGAATTGCTTCGTGCGTTCCCACATCGTTAATATGGGGAAAAGCACGAAAGCCTCTTTGTTCTAACGCTGCCTCAATAGCATCACCTACGTTCTTACCTATTTTGGAACGCGGCTGCCCGGAAACCTGACGTAACAGAGTCGCTATCTCTAGCCTCGTCTTTGTTGTATAAGCAGCACTCTCTTGATTCATCTGGCCGGAAATTGCATCTGCAACCTGAAGGTAAATATCAGAGTTAGTCATTCTTTCTCCTTTTATCGTATTTTACATTGTACCAACTTTCAAATAGTACGATACTTTAAAATATTTGTCAAAGTTGAATGCTTAGATGAACTCTCCTTGTGGGTTTATAATCAAAATGGAGGTCAGAGATGAACTACAAGGTTCGCTTACAGAAGTCGGAAGAGGGCTATGCCGTTTCGTGTCCCGGTCTGCCCGGTTGCTGGTCGCAGGGTGAAACTGAGGATGAGGCGGTCGAGAATATTCGTGATGCCATCCGTGAATATCTCGCCGCCGTTGATGATCTCGTCGAAGACGCGGATACCAGAGAAGTCGAGGTGACGGTCTAACCGTGCCCAGTATTCCGGGCGTCAACCACTTGAATGCGGTCAGGGCTTTGGAGAAAGCGGGTTTCCGCATTATTCGTCAGGGCAGGCATGTCGTGATGTCTGACGGCGTCCGCATCCTCACAATCCTGCGTCACAATCCGGTCAATGCGTTTACGATGGGCGGCATTGTGCGTGATGCTGGCCTGACGGTCGAAAAATTTAAGAAGCTGCTTTGAGCAGTTGAGCCGTTACCACCAGCCGAGCAATTTCCACCACAGCAGTCCCGCCACCGTCCAAATAATAATATTCGGGACGGAGACGAGGAGGCCGAGTCGCCACCACGTTCTCTGTCGAACGTAGCCCGCGCCGAACCAGATGGGCGCGTGCGTCGTGCCGTAGTGTGTGAGCGAGGCGTTGAGGTTTGAGAAGTAGGCGAGCATCAGGACGGCGACGTAAGCCGGTGCGCCCGCCGCGAGCGAGACGATGAGGAAGGGCGTGTACATCGCCGTCGCGTGCGCCGTGATGCTGGCGAAGGCGTAGTGCGAGTAGAAGTAGATGAAGAGCAGGAGCGCGAGCGCAGCCCACCACGTCCAGCCCGTCGTGAAAGAGGCGGACGCTTCGGCAAAGCGTTTGGTGATGCCAGTCTCGCCCAAAGCCTCGGCCATCCGCACGAGTCCGCCGTACCAGATAAAGACGTCCCACGCGCCGCGCTCGGCGAGCACGTCTTCCCAGACGAGCACGCCGCTTAGAAGCAACACGCAAATCCCTAAGAGCGCGACGACGGCGTAGTTCAAACCATGCAGCGCGCTCGTCATCCACAAACCCGCGACGAGCGCGAAGACGAGCAGCATCACCCACTCGCCGCGCGTCGTGCGTCCCATGCGTTTTAATTCGGCGGCGGCGACTTCAGCGGCGGCGGGCGTGTGTTTCACTCCGGGCGGGAAGACTTTGTACAACAGCAGAGGCACGACGGCGAGCGAGACGAGGCCGGGCACAATCGCGCCTATCGCCCAGCGCGTGTAACTCAAATCTATGCTCGTCGCTCCCCTCGCGAACTTGGCGATGAGGACGTTCGACGCCTGCCCCGTCAAAAACATCGCGCACACAATCACGTCGCACTGGTACAGCAGGACGGAGAGAAACGCGCCGAGCCTCTCAGCCGTCGCGCCCGGTCGCGAGTCGTAGGCTTCGGCGAGACTCTTCGCCACGGGAAAGATGACGCCGCCGGAGCGCGCGCCGTTCGATGGAATGACCATCGCCAGCAGCATGTCCGTCAGCACGAGCGCGTAGCCGAGTCCGAGCGTGCGCCTCCCCATCGCGCGGATGAAGAGGAACGCGATGCGCCGCCCCAAGCCCGTCTTGATCATCCCGCGCGAGATGAAAAACGCCGCCAGCACGAGCCACACAATCGGGTCTGCGTAGCCGCCGAGCGCCTGCTGCACGGGCAGCACGCCGAAGAGCGCGAGCGCCGACACGCCGAGCAGCACGACCGCCCCGCTCGGCACGGGCCGCACAATCGAGCCGACGATGGTCGCGACGAAAATTGCGAGCAGCCGCCACGACTGCACGGTGATGCCCGCGGGCACAGGGATGAGCGCGACGCCGAGCGCGACGAAGACGACGATGCACCACTTCAACAACGTCGAAGAGCCGCGCGAATTATTGTCGTCGTCATCGCCGATGCCGTCGTTGCGGCGCATCTCTGGCGTGGAAGGCGAAGCGGACTCGCCCGCGCGTGTCGGAGGAATATTCATATTGTGTTGAGCTTGAAGCGAATCAGCAGCCTGTTGAAAGAACGATGATAATATACGCCCAGACGCGCGCACGTTAAATGAAGAAGTCAGTAATCACACTCCATCGCAACTCTCGACGGATAGGCGACGGCTGACGTTGCGACGCTCGTCGCACGGAAATCAACTCGCATGGAAAAAATCGTCTTTCTTGATCGCGGCACGCTGCGCGCAGATGTGCGGAGGCCAGCGTTCCAGCACGAATGGCGCGACTACGAAGAGACGCGCGCCGCCAATGTTTTAGAGCGGCTGCGCGCGGCGACGATTGCGATTACAAACAAAGTTCCCCTGCGTGCGGAGACGCTACGGCAGTTGCCGCAACTCAAGTTGATTGCTATTGCGGCGACGGGCACGGACATCATTGACCTCGACTATTGCCTTGAGCGCGGCATCACGGTCTCGAACGTGCGCGGCTATGCTGCACACACTGTGCCGGAACACGTCTTGATGTTAACGCTCGTGCTCAGTCGCCGCCTGCTCGACTATCGCGCGGATGTGCGAGCGGGCGCGTGGCAGCGCGCGACGCAGTTCTGCCTGCTCGATCATCCCATCCGCGATTTGCACGCGAGCACGCTCGGCATCATCGGCTACGGCACGCTCGGTCGCGGAGTCGAACACCTGGCGCGCGCCTTCGGCATGGACGTGCTCGTCTCTGAGCGTAAAGATGCAACGGAAGTGCGCGAGGGTCGCACGCCCTTCAAAGAAGTCGTGCGAGTGAGCGATGTGCTGACCTTGCACGCGCCTCTGACGAGCGAGACGCGCCATCTCATCAGTCGCGCGGAACTGGCATTGATGAAGCGTTCGGCGTTGTTGATTAACTGTGCGCGAGGCGGATTGGTGGATGAAGTCGCATTGGTTGAGGCTTTGCGCGCAGGACTAATCGCGGGCGCGGGCGTTGACGTGCTAACGAACGAGCCGCCGCGTGAAGGCAATCGTCTGCTCGAACTCGATTTGCCCAATCTCATCATCACGCCGCACGTCGCGTGGGCTGGAGACGCGGCGCAGCAAACGCTCGCCGATCAACTGATAGACAATATCGAAGCTTTTGTAAGGAACGGGGGTAGTGATGAGTGATAAGAGATAAGTGATGAGAAAGAACCTACTGCTTTCTCATCACTTATCACTCATCACCGTTTTATTCCGGGTGCTCGGCGGTGTAGAGGCGGAGAATTTCTTCTCCCTGACGCGAGCGCGGGTCAATCGTGCGGAGGTGCTTGCGTCCCTGCATTTCCCAGATGGCCGTGACGTGCCCGTCCTTCTCGACGGCGTGATAGGAAATCTCTTCGGGGGGCGCTGGCTCTGCTGCCGGTGTCTCAGATTGCTGAGGCGTTTCGGTCTCAGTCTCTGACGCTCCGCTCTGCTCCTCTGCGGTGACTGCTGTCGTCGTGGGCGCGTCGTTGTTGTCGTTCGGTGTATCGCTGCCCGTGCCGCTGCCTGTCGTCTCGCCGCCCGTTTCGGCGGTGGCCGGTGTGGGAGCGTTCTCGTTCTCTGCCATGTGTGTCATCTCCAAAATCTGTGATTAAATTTTTACTGAATGGTGTGCGCGGAATTGTGGCACAGGGGGAAGGTAAAAGTAAAAAGCAAGGAAGGCAAAAGTAAAAAGGCAAAAGGCAAAAGTGAAGACGGGGCGACTGCCTTTCGTCCTCATTTTTGCCTTTTTACTTTTACCTTTTTACTTCCATATCGAGTCGCCAGATTTCTTTCTGCGTGCGATAGATGACGACCGCCAGCATGATGATGCCGCCGATGGCGACGTAGCGCAGGCCTTTGGCGAGATAGCGCGTGCCGAAAAAAATGAAGAGCGTGTTGATGATGATGAGGGCGATGCGAAATTCCGTCGGGCCGAATTTCATGTGTGTGATGCGAAAGCTGCCCGTCGCGGTGATGGCGAGAAAGGAACTCATCATGTATCCGCAGAAGACGGCGAAGACGTAAAAAATCTGGAAGCGCGAGCCTTCCGGCAGCAGGAACGCATAGACGAGCAGTTCGCCGCAGAGAAAAAAATAGTCGAGCAGGTGATCCATATAGAATCCCCACCTGACGAGTCCCGTATCACGGTATTTTCCGATCTTGCCGTCGAAAAAGTCCGTCACGTACTGCAAGACGATGACGAGCGAGACCGCCCACAACCAGCGTATGTCAGTCGAGGCGAAGTAGCCGAACAGGATAATCAGTCCGCTCCACAGAATCGTCAGCAGCGTGAGATGATAAGTCTCCAGCCACGACGGTATCTTCGGCAACACGCGCCGCGCCATGCGCTTCTCAAGCGGCGACAAAAACGAGACGCTCGCCTTGCTTGCGCCCGCGAATTCTTCTCTCAACATTTCTCTTCAAACTCCCAGGACAAAATTCCGGCAGAAGGCTTTAAGCAATGCTCATACCACATGCCGCAGGCGTTAACAGAGGCTTTTGAAGATGATAAATTGAAGAAAGAACGTGAACGAGTGCCGCAAAAACTCGACAGGTGACGGATTCTCACATGCCCGTTAAGAAGTGCCGCGCGCTCAACGAGGTCGCAACGCGAGCGCGAGTTCGACGGCGCGCGCGGGCGAGACGACGCCCCAGCCCTGCCGGTCAACCTCGACATCTGGCAGACGCTCCGCCGTGTCCATCAGGATGCGCTTGACCTGTTGTGGCGTGAGATGCGGATTGGCTTCGAGCATACAGGCGATGATCGAAGAGACGATGGGCGCGGCGAATGAAGTGCCGTCCACGTATTTGTAATGCTCACTGATCACGTCCGCCTCGTGCAGTTTGATGGTGATGAGGTGGCGCAGGAGATGCGCGGGCAGTTCGCGCGCGTTGTAGAGGTCGCGGTCAACGTCGCGGTTGGCTTCGAGAATCGCGTGGAGTCGTTCGTCGGGCGCGCGGTCGAGCGTGGCGTAGAGTTCGGCTTCGGCGTGCGTCGGCGTGTGCGGCAGAATCGGCGCGGGAACCCAGATGCCGGGCGCGATCACTTCCGGCTTCTGGAGTCCATCAAACGTCGGGCCGTAGGACGAGCGATACATCCCGCGACGCGCGCGGTCGAGCGAGTTATGGTCGTCAAGTCCGCCGACGGCGATGGTCGAGGGCGCGCTGGCCGGCGGCAGCACCGGATGGCCGGGTTCGTGGCCGGAGTTGCCGACGGCGCACACGATGATGAGACCGGCGCGCACCGCGCGTTCGATGGCGCGCGAGAGTGCGTTGTGCAGATACGATTCGTTGAAGTCGCCGCCCGCAGAGATGTTGAGGACGCGAATGTTGTATTGCTCGCGATGCTCCATCACCCACAACAGCCCGCGTCGCAGTTCGCTTTCCCTGATGCGCCCGGAGCGGCTGACCTTGACGAGGACGACGTTCGCGTCCGGCGCGATACTGCGATAGAAACCACGCGAGAGTGCGCCGTTGCCGGCGGCGACGACGGAAGTCATCATGCCGTGCCAGCTCGCAGGGTCGCTCGTCTCAAGCGTTGACTGGTCGCCGCCCCGCGCGATGTTGTGGTAGGCGAGAATGCGCGACTGCGGCATCGTCAAATCCGGGTGCGCGTAGAAGCCTGAATCGAGAAAGGCGACGGTCACGCCGCGCCCCGTAAAACGCTCGTCCGCGCCCATTCGCAAAGGCGTCGGCAGCACGTAGCCGCCCTGCTCGAAGATGGCTGCGTGCGCGGCGAGGTCTCTGTGCGCGCGCTCGAATAATTGAACGCAACGAGGACAGACCGCCGACACTTCGCCTCCCGTCAGCGCGTTGGCCGCGACGGGTTTCTTCAGATGCTCCGGGATGCTGTCGAAGGCGATGAGTCCTTCGGCTGATTCACGACCGCAGACCGGGCAAGCTGTCGGCGCGTTGATGGACGCATCAGGCTGCGTCGGCGCAGCAGGTTCGACAGAGACGATTTCAGACACGTTAACTGTGGCCCCTTGACTCTAAATTTTCTCAAAAGATGAGCGGACATGATGAAGGCGACGAACCGTTTACGCAAGGCCATGTCATGCGCGACGAGCATTCGAGTTTGAGAGTGGCCGCTTGATGGTGTTGAAATGGCAAATGGTATAAATTATCTGCAACGCGAAACACCAAAACAGAGAAGAGGTTTTGACGCCTGATGTCCACAGAACAAACGACCGTATCCGACATTTTCCGTCGCGCGCAGGCGCTCGCCCGTGAAAATTCGCAGATGTCGCTCAAGGATTTACGCGCGCGTCTCTTCACGGAGTACAACAATTCGCCGATGCCGCCGATGCACCTGCTCGCCATTCCCGAGCAGGACGCGCGCGCGCCCGAAGAAGATTGGTCGGCGGGACTCTCCATCATCCGGCGCGGCATCCAGACGGAAAACTGGCGCGAGATCATCAACGGAATTCTTCTCAGCCTCGAACAAACTATCCGCTACGAGCGCGAGCGCGGGCACACGGGGACGGCGGACGAATGGCACGACCGCAGCGTCGGTATTCGCGGCGTGACGGAGAAAGGCATCGGCAAGTGGATGCCGGAAGAGTTGATAAAAATAGCGGAGCGAGGACGAAAGCAGTGACAAGCAAAAGCAGTGACGAGTGACGAGCGGAAGACAACTTTCCGACTCTCATACGTCGCTCCTCACTGCTTAACGCTGCTTGTTACTCGTTCATACTTGTCACTCGTCACTCGTCACTGCTTTTGAATGCTTATGAGCTTTCTCGATAACATTTTTCGCGACACGGATTATCAGCAAGCGGAGCCGCGTCGTCCCGAAGAGTTGGGCGCGGATGATGTGATCGTCAGCCCGGACACGCGACGCGAGCAGCGCGTCCCGCCGGGTCAGACGCGCACGCGCAAGTGGCCTGTGCTCGACGCGCATGGGACGCCGAAAGTTGATCTCGCGACGTGGTCGTTCGAGGTCGGCGGGCTGGTGGAAAACTCTTTGCATTGGCCGCTCGACGAGTTTATGAAATTGCCGGCGGTGAAAGTCTATGCGGACTTTCATTGCGTGACGCGCTGGTCGCGGCTCGACAACGTATGGAGCGGCGTCTCGACGCGCGAAGTGGCGCGGCTTGCGGGCGTCAAGGCGGAAGCGAAGTTCGTCGTCGCGCACGCTTACGATCACGGCTGGACGACGAATCTGCCCATCGAATATTTCCTCGCCGAAGACGCGCTCTTCGCCTGGTCGCACGACGGCAACCCGATCCCGCCCGCGCACGGCGGCCCGGTGCGTCTCATCGTGCCGCAACTTTATGCGTGGAAGTCCGCGAAATGGATTAAGGGCATTTCGTTTCACGCCGAAGACCACGCCGGTTTCTGGGAAGAGGGCGGCTATCACATGCGCGGCAATCCCTGGAACGGAGGCGACGGCGAACGTTTTCGCTGGCAAGGGTGAGGGAGTAAGTAAGGCAAAAGGCAAAGGGCATAAGGCAAAAGTGAAGACAGAAGAATCAAGGAGAGCGTGTCTGCGGCGCTCTTCTTTTCGACTGGAGAGAAGTCGAAGTGCGTTTAAGACGTTGATTGAAGACGACGTAAACTGACGTGAGCGAAGTGAGCAAGACACAAAGTGCGACGACGGAAGGCACGCGCGATGAGGGCGCGCGTGCGACAGCGCAAGCGCCGCAGGCGATGATTGCCACAGCGAAGGATGCCGCCGTCGTCATCCTTTTGCGTGAGGGCGCGAGCGCGGGCGACCCGGAAATTTTCTGGGCGCGACGTAGCGAGCGGATGGCGTTCCTCGGCGGCTTCTACGCTTTTCCCGGCGGGCAGCGTGACGAGGCGGATGCTTCGGTCGAGGTCGCGCACGCGCCCGAAGACGACGGCGAGACGGCGACGATGATCGCGTGCGCGGCGCGCGAGTTGTTCGAGGAAGCCGGCGTCCTTCTCGCGCGCGGCGCGGAGAATTTGACGAAGGGACAACTCGCATCTGTCCACGACGATCTCGCGTCGGGGCGCATGTCGTTCGCGGAATTGCTCGCGCATTACGGTTTGCATCTGGACGCGGCGGACTTTCGTTTCGCCGGTCGTTGGGTGACGCCGCCGTTCAGCCCGCGACGCTTCGACACGTTTTTTTTCCTCGCCAACTGCCCGCGCAAACAGGAGCCGCGCATTCTCTCAGGCGAGTTTGACGAGGGCGGTTGGACGACGGCGCGCGAGGCTTACGCGCGCTGGCAAAACTCGGACGCGCTCGTCGCGCCGCCGGTCATCCACGCTGTGAAGACGCTCGCGGGTGGCCTGACAGACGATCTCATCGAACGTTTCCTGAGCGTGCCGCAGGCGCACCGCGAACCCGTCCGGCGCATAGAGTTCTTGCCCGGCTTCGTCTGCTTTCCCCAACGGACGCCGACGCGCCCGCCCGCGACGACGACGAACTGTTACCTCGTCGGCACGAATGATTTCGTCATTATTGATCCGGCCTCGCCCTACGAAGACGAGCAGACCGCGCTTCACGAGTACGTTGACGAACTGCTCGACGCAGGCCGACGCTTGCGCGAGATTATTCTGACGCACCTGCACCCCGACCACGTCGGCGGCGTCAACGCTCTGCGCGAACATTTGCGCGCGAAACATCAACTTGATGTGAATGTCGCGGCGCATGAGTTGACCGCCGCGCCGCTTGAGGGAAGCGTTCAGGTTGACCGTCTCATTGAAGACGGCGATATGATTAAACTCGACGGCGAGCCGCCTATTATTTTGCGCGCGATGCACACGCCGGGACATACGCGCGGGCATCTCTCATTTTATGAAGAACGAGTTGGCGCGCTCATCACGGGCGATAACATCGTCGGGCTTGGCTCGGTTTTGATTGACCCGCCCGAAGGCGACGTGCGCGCATATCTTGAGACGCTTGAGCGTTACAAAAGCTTGCCGCATCTCAAAGTTTTATTCGGCGGACATGGCCCGGCGGTCGGCAATCCGCGCGCGAAGATTGACGAGTACATCGCGCACAGGCTTGAGCGCGAGCGCGACATTCTGGCGGCAATCGGCGCAGGCGCGGGGACTCTGGCAGAAATCGTCGCGCGCGTCTATACGGACGTGCATCCGAAAATGCTCAAGATGGCGGAGCGCGCCGTCCTCGCGCATCTGGAAAAGCTCGAAGCTGATGATCTAATCACACGCAACGCAGAAGGCAACTACCTCGCACCCTAGTCAACGCGGAACGATTTCATGTCGTGTGGAAAGTCCGCGCGGTTTGGAATCTGACGCTCGTGGCCGCAGAGGATGAAACGAAGAGATGACGGAAGAACAAATCAGTCACCGCAAGTTCAGACGCACGCTCGTCCGCGCGATTGCGATTCCGCTCATCCTGATGGGCTTGCTGACGGGCGCGCTCTTGTGGCAGATCAATCGCCTGCTCACGCTCTCGCGATGGGTCGAGCACACGGACGAAGTGATCGCGCAGGTCAACCTCGTCGAAAAACTTCTGGTGGACATGGAGACGGGGCGGCGCGGTTATCTGCTGACGGGGAAGCCGGAATTTCTTGAGCCGTACAATCAAGCGAGCACGCGCGTCGCCCCGGAGTTCGACCGTTTACGCCAACTCGTCTCGGACAACCCGGAGCAAATCCGCCGCCTCGACGAAGTCGGCGCAATTTTGCCGGAGTGGTTGGCATACGGGCGAGAGTTGATTGACCTCCGTGATACGGGCGGCGACTATTCGGCGCGCATGGCGACCAGCGAGGGCAAGCGACGGATGGACGCGATGCGCGCCGTGTTCGCTGACTTCACGAAAGAGGAAGAAGATTTGCGGCACGCGCGCGCCGCGAACGCGCAGAGCGGGACGCGGAACACGATTCTGGCGAGCGTCGTCCTCGCCATTCTGTTCGGAGGCTTGCTCGCCTTCATCGCGCGGCAACAACTCTACGCCGTCTCGAACAGTTACCGTCGCGCGCTCGTCTTGACGACCGAACAGGGCGACGCTCTGCGGGCAAGCGAACAGAAATATCGCTCGTTGACGGAAGTGTTGCCGCAGCAAGTCTGGACGGCGCAGCCCGACGGCGCGCTCGATTACGTCAACCAGCGCACGCTCGACTATTTCGACAGCACGTCGGAGAAAGTTCTCGGCGCGGGCTGGCAGGCGGTTGTCCACGCGGACGACTTGCCCGCGACCGCCGAGCGTTGGTCGAAGTCTCTCCGCACCGGCGATCCATACGAAACCGAATTTCGACTGCGTCGCGAGCCGGACGCGCAGTATCGCTGGCACATCGGCAGGGCTTTGCCCATCCGCGATGCGAGCGGCGAGATCGTCAAGTGGATCGGGACGAACACAGACATCACCGAACACAAACAGGCGGGCGCGGAGTTGCTGCGACGCTCGCGCCAGTCCGCGCTCGGTGCGGATGTCGGCGTCGCGCTGGCCGGCAACGAGCCTCTGCGTAATATTCTCCAGCGTTGCGCCGCCGCCATTGTCGCGCATCTGGACGCCGCCTTCGCGCGCATCTGGACGCTCAACGAGGCGGAGCAAGTGCTTGAGCTACAGGCGAGCGCGGGCATATACACGCACCTCGACGGCGCGCACGGGCGCGTCCCCGTCGGCGAGTTTAAGATCGGGCGCATCGCCGCGTCCGGGCAGCCGCACCTGACTAACGCGGTCGTCGGCGACCCGGAGGTCGGCGATCAGGCATGGGCGAAGCAGGAGGGAATGGTCTCGTTCGCCGGGTATCCTTTAATCGTCGGCGGGCGGCTGCTCGGCGTGATGGCGATGTTCGCGCGCCAGCCGCTCGCCGACGACACACTGGAGACGCTCGCCTCCGTGTCGAACACCATCGCGCAGGGCATCGAGCGCAAGCGCGTCGAAGCGCAACTCGCGCGCCTGAGCGAAGAGCGCGAGCGGATGCTCGAAGAAGTTTCGACGCCGGTCGTGCCCGTGCTGCCCGGCGTGCTTGTGCTGCCGCTCATCGGCTCGCTCGACACTCTGCGGATGACGCGCGCGACCGACGCCGCTCTCAACGAAGTCAGGCGCACTGGCGCGCGCGCCTGCATCATAGACATTACGGGCGCGCGCATCGTTGACTCGCACGCGGTCGGCAATCTCGGCAACCTCGTCTCGGCGCTCCGTTTAATCGGCGCGGAAGCCATCGTGACGGGCGTCAGCGCGCACGCCGCGCAGAGTCTGGTCGGACTCGGACTCGACCTTGAGGGGATGCGGACGCACCGCACGCTCGCGCAAGCTCTGGCCGCGCTCATCAACGCGCGCGGCGTTTCTAACGGCAATCATCAATCAAACAAGGGATAGGATTTAAGAAGATGGCATTACCCAAAACACTCGGCGAACTCAAGGCACAGAACTACCAGACGCGCTCGGTGAAAGACGAACTGCGCGCCAACCTTCTACGCAAACTGCGCGCGGGCGAAAAGATTTTTCCCGGCATCGTCGGCTACGACGAGACGGTCGTGCCGCAGATCACGAACGCCGTCCTCGCGCGCCACAATCTCATCCTCTTGGGACTTCGCGGGCAGGCCAAGAGCCGCATCATCCGCCAACTCGTCAACCTGCTCGACGAGCAGATTCCAGTCATCGCCGGCTCCGAAGTCAACGACGATCCGCTGCGTCCCATCAGCGCCTACGGTCGGCAGTTGATTGAATCCGAAGGCGACCGGACGCCCATCGCGTGGGTCGAGCGCGACGCGCGCTTCGTCGAAAAACTCGCCACGCCCGACGTGACCGTCGCGGACATCATCGGCGATGTTGACCCGATCAAGGCCGCGCGCGGCGGGCACATGTTGAGCGACGAGTTGACGATTCACTACGGCCTGCTGCCGCGCGCGAATCGCGGAGTCTTCGCCATCAACGAACTGCCAGACCTCGCCGGTAAAATTCAGGTCGGACTCTTCAACATCATGCAGGAAGGCGACGTGCAGATTAAGGGCTATCCCGTCCGCTTGCCGCTCGACGTGATGCTCGTCTTCTCCGCCAACCCGGAAGACTACACGGCGCGCGGCAAAATCATCACGCCCTTGAAAGACCGCATCGGCGCGGAAGTGACGACGCATTACCCGACTGAACTGCAACTCGGCGTCGAGATTACAAAACAGGAAGCATGGACGAAGCGCGAGGGCGTCGCCGGCACGCTCAACATTCCAGACTTCATTCGCGACACCATCGAGCAGATCGCGTTCGAGGCGCGCGACGATCAGCGCATAGACAAACGCTCCGGCGTCTCGCAACGCCTGCCCATCACCGTCACAGAGTCCGTCGTCTCGAACGCCGAGCGCCGCGCGCTCCTGACCGAAGAGGAAGACATCGTGCCGCGCATCTCCGACATCTACGCCGCCGCGCCTTCGATGACCGGCAAGATGGAACTCGAATACGAAGGCGAGCAAGTCGGCGCAAGCAAAATCGCGCGCGATCTTATCAAACGCGCCGCCGGCGAGATCTTCGAGGGCTACTTCGTCGGCATAGACTTTTCGCGCGCCGTCCGCTGGTTCGACGAAGGCCACAACCTCCGCCTCGCCGACACCGCCCCGGCGGAAGAATGCATCTCACTCCTCCAGGATGTGCCCGAACTGATAGACCTTGTGCTCGTCCCCTTTGACTTCAAACGCGGGGACTCCGCGCTCGTCGTCTCGGCCTGCGAACTCGCCCTCGAAGGTCTCTACGCGCAAAACAAAATCAGCCGCAACGAAGAAGGCGGCTACACCGCCGCCACCAAAGCCAAGAAGGACAGGCGCGGCATGATTTATGATGACCTGACGGAAACGGGGCGTTATAGCTAACTTTCAAACCGCACTCGCCGCGCGTAAGATTGAGTCGTTGAAGGAGGCTTTATGAGCGCGATTACACAGCTCGTCACTGCGGAAGAGTTCTTGCACACGCCGAAAGAGCAGACGTGGCGGACTGAACTCATCGAAGGAGTGATAACTAAAATGTCACCAGCCGGGATGGAACATGGAGACATCGCTGCCACTATCGCAGCTTTACTCTGGCAGCATGTCAAGGCTCAGAAACTTGGTAGAGTTATGGCCGCCGAGACGGGCTTCAAACTGGCGAGCGACCCCGATACAGTGTTAGCGCCAGATACGGCTTTCATCCGTCAGGAAGAGTTCGAGCGTCTCGGCATGACGAAAAAGTTCTGGCCCGGCGCTCCCGATCTCGCTGTTGAAGTGATGTCGCCGGACGATTCTGTTCGGAGGACGGACGAGAAGGCGAAGGCGTGGCTCTCTTACGGGACGCGGATGGTGTGGGTCATCAACCCTAGGCAGCGAACGATTTCCGTTTACCGAAACGATGTCAATATCTCTGTGTTAACGGAGAACGGCATACTCGAAGGCTATGACATCGTGCCGGGATTTCGTTGCAGCGTGAGCGAGATTTTCGGTTGAGAAATTTTTAAGCAATGAAATTCATACGTTATTCAAAGTTCAAGGGCTTTGACGTGAATGGCCTCAACCTCGGCGATTTGACGGAAACGGGGCGTTATAGTTAAGGAAATAGGGAAGTAGAAAACAATGAGCAAAACAAATCGAGAAGAGGAGCGCTCGAACGTGCATGAGGATGCACACGCGCGGGCATGGGAGCTTGCAAGGCAGCAGGGCGTCGGGCCAATCCGCAGCATCAAAGAATTGCAGGGAGACTTTTGGCCGGAGGAAGAAAGCGTTGACGAATTTTTAGAGTGGGTACGTTCTATTCGACAACAGGATAACGTAGGAGCGGAAAAGTGAGCGACGCGCCGGCAGGTGACATCATCGTGATAGATACGAATGTTGTCTCCTAATCTGTTTAAGAGGGATACGCGCGGTGAATTATACAGACCTCACGTTGAAGATAAGTTGACGATGATTGCTGCACAGACTTTCGCGGAATTAGAACTCATGCCCCTGAACAATCATTGGGGAGATAAACGGCATAAGGCGCTCCGTGCATATCTCAAGAAATTTGTTTTCGTAGAGGCCAATGAAACTGTCTCTTTAGTATGGGCTGAAATACAAACGCAAGCCAGACGAATAGGCCGCCCGATGTCCGTCGGCGATACGTGGATTGCCACGACGGCGTTAGCTTATGACGCACCTTTGGTGACGCATAATCCTAAAGACTTTAGCAACGTGGCCGGGTTAACCATCATTACAGAACAGTAAACAGTTTATGAAGTTTATCCGCTATTCAAAATTCAAAGGCTTCGATGTCAACGGCCTCAACCTCGGCGATTTGATGGAGATGTTGCAGGACTCTCTGCTGCAATCCGGCTACGACGAGGATTACTACTGGACGCGGCAGCGGCAGGAGCCGGACTCTTCGCTCGACGCGCTCAGGCAGGCGCTCTTGCAGGCGCTCGTCGAGATGGGCGAGATTACGCCGCGCGACATCGAGCAGATGCTCGAAGAAAATAAGGGGCAATTTCGCGGCTCGCAGTTGGAGGAGTTGCTCAATCAATTGATCGAGCGGCTGGTGGAAGAGGGCTTGCTGAATTTACGCGAGGAGCCGGAGACGGAGCGCGAGCGACGAGAAAGGCAGAGAGGTGCGGGACAGGGCGAAGAGGGCGAGCCAGTGCCGCGCAACGTCAAGTTCGAGTTGACGGAGAAGGGATTGGATTTTCTCGGCTACAAAACTTTAAGACACTTGCTCGGCAGCATGGGCAAGAGTTCCGTCGGGCGACACGACACGCCGGAGTTGGCGACGGGCGTCGAGGCGGCGAGAGGCTCGAAGGTCTATGAGTTCGGCGACACGATTAACCTCGACGTGAACGCGACGCTCATGTCCGCCATCAAGCGCGAGGGCTTGGGCGTGCCTCTCAATCTCGAATACAGAGACTTGCACGTCTATCAACAGGACTATCAATCTTCGTGCGCGACGGTGGTCATGCTCGACTGCTCGCACTCGATGATTCTCTACGGCGAGGATCGTTTCACGCCCGCCAAAAAAGTCGCGCTGGCGCTGGCGCATCTCATCCGCACGCAGTATCCGGGCGACAGTTTGAAGATCGTGCTCTTTCACGACGACGCGGAAGAATTGCCGCTCGCTCGCCTCGCGACGACGCAGGTGGGGCCGTATCACACGAACACCGCCGAGGGCTTGAAGCTCGCGCGCCGCCTGTTGCAGGCGCAACGCAAAGAGATGAAGCAGATCGTGATGGTCACGGACGGCAAGCCGACGGCGTGCTTTCTCGACGGCAGTATGATGGCGGGTGTGGCAGGTCGCGCGTCGTCGTCATCGCGCCGTCAACCGTTCGGCGAATTGCAGCATGGCGGCAAGCGTCTCTACAAAAATTCGATGGGCAACGACCCCTTAGTGATGGACGCGACGTTTCGCGAAGTGCAGGCGTGCCGCAAGGCCGGCATTATGATTAACACGTTCATGCTGGCGAGCGATTATTATCTCGTCGAGTTCGTCAAACAGATGTCGCAGATGACGAACGGCAAAGCCTACTTCGCGACGCCCGGTAATCTTACGCAGTTTGTGTTGATTGATTTTCTCAAACGGAAAAAAAGCCGCGTCCGGTAGAGAGACGCCGTCCGACGCGGCAGCGACAGAGGATAATAAAAAGACACATGAGGCAGCGCAATTAAGGCTATCTCATGTGTCTTTCTTTTTCCGGCATTGACTGGAGCGAACCTCAACCGCCTGTCTTTGACGATTTATGCTTGCGCTTTGTCTTGGTCTTCGCGTCGCTCTTGATGGGAGTCGCTTGCGTCGCCGTCGCGGGTTGAATCGGCGTGGCGGAGACTGTGCCCGTCGTCGCCCCTTTGTTCGCATCTTCTTCTTTGACGGTCGGATTGGGCGAGGCGATGTGCGTCTGCATGGTTGGCGTGTTCATCGTGTTAGAAGCAGCGTTCACTGTTTCGGTCGCGCCGCCGGAAGCAGTCCATGCGCTCCATCCGCCGAGCAGCGCGCGGACGTTTTTGTAACCTTTGCTTTGCAGTATTTGCGCCGCACCGGCGCTTGAGTGTTCGCTCATTCAAGAACAGTAAGTAACGATCTCGCGGTCGCGCGGAATTTCGCTCAAGCGCGATTCAATCTCGCCGAACGGGATGAGCGTTGCGCCCTTGATTTTTGCGGCGGGATTGTAGCGCACGTCTATCACGAAGGGCGGCGTCTTGCCGGCAAGCAGCGTTTTGAATTCGTCGAGCGCGATGCGCGCCACGCCGTCCGCCGGTGCAGGCGTCGTTGAGGTTGTTTGTGCATTCGTCGTCGAAGTCTGTGCGTTCGTCGCAAGCGCAAAGCTCAAGACGAGCAGGATAACGAGCGCGGGTAAAATATATTTTCGAGATTTCATAAAAGCTCCTTGAATGTTCAGGACTGACACCGCAGGGCGGGAGAGTTGACGCGAGAGATTGTAACATTACGCGCGCTCATTTGAATCCAAGCGAGAGTCGCGCGTTGCGTGCGGCGTGAGAGCGTCGCGCGCGGCGAGCACGAGGCGTGCGGCTTCCTCTGCGCCTCTGGCCGAGAGCGCGGTGAGATGCCCCATCTTGCGTCCCGCGCGCGCCTGAGATTTTCCGTAGAGATGCAGTTTCACTTCGGGGAAGTTGAGCGCAGCCCGCCAGTCCGGCTCGCCCCCGTGCCAGAGATCGCCGAGCAGATTCGCCATCGCCGCCGCCGGACACAGTAGCGCGGTCGAGCCGAGCGGCAGTCCGCAGACGGCGCGCAACTGCTGCTCGAACTGGCTCGTCACGCAGGCGTCGAACGTGAGATGCCCGGAATTATGCGGGCGCGGCGCGAGTTCGTTGATTAAGAGTTTCCCTTCGCGCGTTAAGAAAAATTCCACGCACATCACGCCGACCACATCGAGCGTTTCAAGCACATGGCGCGCGATTTCGATGGCTTCGCGCGCGCGCTCTGCCGAAATGTGCGGCGCGGGCGCAACGGAAAGATCGAGTATGTGACGGCGATGCGTGTTCTCGATGACGCCGTAGTGCGCGAACTCGCCATCGCGCCCACGCGCCGCGATGACTGACAACTCGCGCTCGAAATCCACGAATTTTTCTATCACCCACTCGTCTTGCGAGGCGAGCGCGCGAGTTGCCTCTGCGAGCGATTCGTCGGCATCGGAAATCTTTAATTGTCCCTTGCCGTCGTAGCCGAAGCCGGCGGTCTTGAGCACCGCTGGACGCCCGAGCGCATCGAGCGCGACGCGCAAGTCGGCGACGGATGCGACGCGGCGAAAAGGCGTGATGGGAAAGCCATGCGTGGCGAGGAAAGTTTTTTCGCGCAGGCGATGCTGCGTGGTGTGGAGAACCGCGCCGGAAGGATGGACGGGCGCACACTCGGCGGCGGCTTCGACGGTCTCCGCAGGAATATTTTCAAACTCGAAGGTGACGACATCCACACTGCGCGCGAACTCGCGCACCGCGTCGAGGTCTTCATAATCGTGTTGAAATTCCCTGTCTGAAACCTGCCCCGCTGGAGTGCCCCCGGCGTGCGGCGAGAAAGTGTGGACGCGGTAATTCATGCGGCGCGCGGCGATGGCGAACATGCGCCCCAGTTGGCCGCTGCCAAGCACGCCGATGGTTGCGCCGGGAAGCGTCGTTTTCATCACGGCAAAATAGCCTCGCGGACTTTCGCTTCCTGCTCGCGTCGAAATTCGCGCAAACGCTCGCGCAAAGCCGGGCGCGTTGTAGAGAGAATGGCGACAGCTAAGAGAGCGGCGTTCGTCGCGCCCGACTGCCCGATGGCGAGCGTCGCGACGGGAATGCCGGCGGGCATTTGCACGATTGAAAGCAGCGAGTCCAAGCCCTTCAACGCGCGGCTCTCGACAGGCACGCCGAGCACCGGCAGCAGCGTCTGCGCCGCGACCATGCCCGGCAGATGCGCCGCGCCGCCCGCGCCCGCGATGATCACTTCGAGGCCCCGCGCTTCCGCACCACTCGCGAACTCCGCCATCAGAGCGGGCGTGCGATGCGCCGACACCACGCGGCACTCGTGCGGCACGTCGAAGCGCGTGAGCATCTCATCAGCGTGCCGCATCGTCTCCCAATCGGACGCGCTGCCCATGATGACGGCGACGAGTGGCTTTTCATCATTGTTCATCGCTCACAAAATAAAAAAGATGCACGTCGAAAGCAAACTTGACGCGCATCTCCCGCAAACTTTTACATACTGAAAAACAACACGTCTGATGTTTTTATGGTGCCGCGTAAAAACAAGCGCAGCACGAAATGAATTTAGATTGACGAAATTTCTTGAAAATCCATCGGGCTGAGAACCGTATCATACAACCCGACATCTTCGCCTTCGTGTCTGTTAATTCCGAGGTATTCCAGACTCGCGTCTTCGTAGCGTTTGAACTTGTAAACCGCGTCGTTCATTAACGCGCTGTTGAAGACACCAAGACTCACCAGAATTTCAAAGTCTTTTACGGTTAAGCCGGTTACCTTTTTGAAAAGTCCCGGCTCAAGTTGGGTAATGACATCCTTCAAACTTCTTTCACGATAATCTGTCAGATACATAAACACCGGAACGCGGGTCGCAAACTTAATGAGTTTTTCCTGAATTTCCTTGCGTTTGCTTTTGTATTCCTTTTCCGCTTCTGACAATTGCTGTTTTTCTTTCCTGGTTAAATCTCTTTCATTGGCTTCTTTTTTCGCTTTTTTGATCGCTTCGGATTTGTTGATGATGGTTTCAATATCCTGATTCAGGTTGCGAAAACCTTCGATGCTCTTTAATGCCTTCATCGCCTCGGCGTTTTCCATCAAACGCTGCAAAGTATAGTTGTCAACGTTGACGAGCAACGCGCTTTCCCAACGTCTCGCCAACAAAGTCGCAGTTGTTCCACTCATCGCCATATCCAAAATTCCCGCCGCGTCTATTTGCTTCATCGAGCTTCCGTCATAGGCCAGCACGGGCAGGAAATGAATAAACTCCGCAACTTTGCTTTCCGGGTTGCTTTCGTTCACATTCAGACGGCAACTGTAATCGGCGATTTGCCGCAAGGCTCTGTCCGGCGCAAAGTCGAAGACGTAACATTCCTCCTTGATGATAACTTCTTTATTTGGCGATTGGCTGTCGAGATTTTTGATCGTCCAGGGGGTTTGCACGCGAAAGGCCGCTTGAAAATAAGTTTCGGGACTCGAAGAATTTCGCAGCATAAAAATTCCAGTCCACGGTTTGACGGAAACGCCGGTCGTCAGTTTGCCACACGATAATGTGATGGTTTTCGACTGCAACGGATTTTCCATCGCTTCTTTCACAGGCGGCAGAGCCGCGACGCCGATGCCCGCGCCTGTCCCCGCCGCGACGACGATTTCGTAGTCTTGATAAAAAACATTCTGACTCTGGCCGAGCAAATTTTTCATCGCATGACAAGACGCGACGCTCGGCAGAAACCAGAAGGTGTGATTGAGGACGCTTAACAAAGGCGCGAAGTCAAATGGCAGGAATTTCTTTTTGACGCCGAGTTTCAAACTGCTGACAATCGTCTCCTTAAACGATCCGCGAATCAAATCGAGCCATTTTTGCACTTCCGACTCGTAAGCGAATTTTGCTTCGTCCCCGACGCCCGACGCCGAAAAGAAAACATTCAAATCGAATTCGTTAAACTCGCCGCCCATCGCAACTTCACGAATCGAATCGGGCAGTTGATAGGTCATTAACACCATGCGCGGCAGAGATGCATAAGGATTATCGCCGCCCGGCCAGTTTTCTTTGGCGCGCTGCTCGTCGGAGTATGTCCAGTTGAAAATTTGCTCCTCGATAAATTCGCCCGACGCGATGGCGCGAAACGGAGTTCCTGATAAATAGAGATACGCGCCCGTCGTAATCGGCATCACGCTTTCATCGAAATATTCCAAGCCTTCGCCCTCGCCGTATTTGGTTTCACGCGCGCCTTCGGCCTCGAAAAGTTCTTTCGCCGATTCGCGCCACGCGCCGTAGTGGTATTCATCAAACACGACGCAATCCCAGTTCATCGCGTGAACCCATTCGTTTTTAGCTTTGATTCCGCCCGCCGGATTTTTGCCTAAATAGTCTTGAAACGAACCGAAACAGACAATCGGTTTGTTCGGTTTGGCGTTTCCGAAAGTCAGGTCGCTGTCGCGCGAAATAAATTGCCAGCCTGTGAAGTCAACGTGCGACTTCAAATCTTCTTCCCACGCGCTCTGCACGGCTGGCTTGAAGGTCAGCACAAGCAATTTTTTCCACTTCATTTTCTTCGCCAATTGATACGCGGCGAAAGTTTTCCCGAAACGCATTTTGGCGTTCCATAAGAAGTGTGGCGTCCGGCTCGGGTCTTCGCGCCGGGCGTTTTGAAAATAGCGTGCGGTCTTTTCGACGGCTTCCTGTTGTTCGGGACGCATTCCGAAATCGAGCGTGCGATTTTCTTCGTTCCACTCGCCGGACTTGACGGCGATGACAGCCGCTTCGACATCACTGAGCGCGCATCTGAACCATTCGCCTTCGGGATTCTTGATGCCTTTGTTTCTCAAATGGCGATGAACATCAAAGTCTGTGAACGCGCTGCCGTCGTTTCGCATCGCCGGCGCTTCAAAGACGATTTTATATTTGACGCGGCTTGTTTTAAGTTGTTCGGCAATCCGGTCTGGTGCGTTGCGATTCGTGAAGCCGACTTTGATCCAGCCTTGATGACTGGCGACATCAACGAGTTCGTAAGCGTAAATCGTCGGGTTGGCGTCGGGGCGCGGCGGGAAAAATTTATCGCTCATCGGTGAATGATTTATCGGGTGGCGCGTTTTTAAGGATGATCGTTCGGATTATCAACAGCAAGTCCTTCAGCCTGCGCCGCCGTGTTCAACTCCGTGTCGGCTGAAATTAAAGTCAGCGGCGAAAGATCATTGGCGGTTCTTTCATCACTAGCCTCCAAAACCGCCGCCAGTTGAACCGCGTCGTATCCGCGCAGGGCATGTTTGATCGCCAAACTCATAGCCCGCGACAACAGAACCGGCGTAATTTCAACCGTAAAATAATTGTTCGTCAAATCGTGCTGAAAAGCGGCGAGCGCGTTTTGCGCGTCCGATGCGGTCACGCTCTTGTTTTTCAATCTGCGGGCAATTGCCGCCGCCACCTCAACCCGCGAAATTCGACTTAGCAAAATAATATGGCCGCTTTTTGCATCAGCCAAACCGTCAATAAAATTCGAGCCGATTTCATTGACATAGCGTTTGACAATCGCGCTGCTGTCATAGAAAAAGCCGGCCACGGCTAGCCGCGCTCCTTAATGATAGTTTCGGAAAGCGGTTCGCCTTTGATTTCAATTCGCTTGAAGTTCCGGCGGAGTTCGTCGTCGGGAAGGCGAAGCGGTGTTTCGGCAATCAATCCTTTTTGTCTCAAACCGCTCAGAAACTTTTTTTCTTTCGTCTCGGGATCAATTTCTTCGACTTGCTCTAAGTGCCCGGCCAACTCCATCAAGACCCGGCGTTTTTCATTGAGCGGCATTTTTTGTATTTCGTTCAAAATTTCAGTCGACGTCATTTATGCTAATCCTCCGTCAGTGCTTGATCACGAACGAGCAAGGACGATTATATACCTCATCAGTCGAGCGGTTTCCCGTCGGTTAAAGAGTAAATGTCTTCGTCGGCGTCGTTCAGAAAATCAAACGCTTCGTTTTTCGAGGCGACGCGCAGCCAGTCGTTTTCGCTGACATCTTCGCTGTCGGGGAACAACACGATGACGCGCACGGCGGTCGGCGCGTCCACCGCAAATGTTTCGTCTATGACGATTTTCCCGTCTCGCTCAATGGTTCCGGTTGTTTCAATCGCGGTCAGCATCACTTTTCACCTCTCGAAGCCATTTTACGAAACCTGAGACGGAAGCGCGAATTCGCAAAAGAACTCTGCGCCGTTTGATAAGCCTTCGAGGGAAACATCGTGAGGCGTTGTGCCATAACCTCGCACCGGATTTGCGTCGGGGAAAGTTTAGTCATACAAACTTAATTCCATCGGGCGAATGGTTGATTCGATAAACTCAACTTCTTTGTCGGTTATCCCATATTTTTTATAAAGTTTTTCATCTGTCCATTTTTGTCTGCGCTCTTGAATCGGGACAAGCGCGTAAGAGTCTTTCGTTATGTGATGTGAATACATAAATTGTGAAACAAGAAATCTAAAAAATCTTGTTTTCATATAAGCAACAAGGTTCTTTGCTTCTGCTTCCGACTTATAGCTTCCAACAACTAAATATGTTTCCGTGCAAATTGTGCCGGGAGGCAAAATATCAATCTTTGAAAAAACTTTTCTTCTTCCATCCTTGCCCGGATTGCCCCCGTGGTCATAACCCACATAAGAGGTTATTACTTTCCACTCATCAATGATTTCAGTTCCCATAGTGATTTCATCTCTTCTATATGGCCCTTCACCATTTTGCCAACGGAGGGTTAAATCACCAGCTTTTTGAGGTCGAATATTTGTGGCTAACCCAAAAGGTTTGCGGCTTGAGACTTGAGCTTCCATTGTTTTTTCTTTGTGCGAAAGAACTTTTCTAATGATTGGAACAGCTTTACTGTTTCTGATAAAAGTATCGAATTCATCTAAAGACCTGACGGAATTAAACTCATTTCCGTTTACCACATTAGTAACGTCACATTTCCCCGGATTGTCTCGTTCCCACAGGAAATAGCAAATGCCGCCCGCAATGTCCACGCCTGGAAAACAGTCATTGGCATTTTCAAAATCAACGATTTTCCTGATTCGCTTATCATTAAGCATTTCTTCACGAAATTCATTCAATCCCTTCCCGCCTGCAAACCAACGTGACGGAATAATCATCGTCAAATATCTTGGGTTCAGTTTTTTAGCCTGATCAACAAATCTGTGATAAATCGGCGATGCGCTTTTTCCAAAACCTGCGTCGCTCAACTGATAAGGCGGATTTCCGATGATGACGTCGAATTTCATATTCTTAAATATCTCTTCCGGTGTGTCGGTGTGAATGAATTGATAGGCGTAAGTTTCCAGCGCGTCTTCGCGTGCGTAAACTTCCCGACTCGCGCCGCAAAATTCGCACCTCCCGTTTTTCCACACATGCTCTGTGCGTTCGAGTATGATGTTGCCCTGCTCGTTCGTGAAGCCCCCGCAAATCGAATATTTTCCGTTCGCCGTTTTCGAGCAATAGACGCTGCGGCGCGACAACAGCGAAGTCAATTCCGTAATCGCGATGCCGAACAATTGCTTCGTGAAAATATGATTGATGCGTTCCTGCCTGTCGGGAATCTCTCGCTCCAGACCGGCCATCAACCGCTTGGCAATCTCGCGCAGAAACACGCCCGATTTACAAACCGGATCGAGAAAAGTCGTGTCTCTGCTTGTGAACAATTTCGCCGGCAGCAAGTCGAGAATTTGATTAGCCAGAGCGGGCGGCGTAAACACTTCGTCGTTGCTCAAATTCGCCAGACACGAAAGCACATCCGGGTTATAGGAAACGTCAATCATAATGTGAGAGTTCTAAAAAATGCGTGACGGGAAATTCTCTCAGAGGCGTCGGAATATAAGCGTCCTCTCCCAAATCGGAAAAGAGACTGCCGCGTATGCTGACGACTAAATTTTCAAACTTGTAATCTCTCCGCTTAATCGCGCTTCCGCCCGTCGGCGACCACTCGGAAAAAATGATGGACGCAGGATTTTCGCCCACCGTCAGCAAAGAAAGAGCGTCGCCCCAAATAACATTTTTGTCCAGAATAAATTTCGCCGACTCGATGCATTTCGGATTCACGTCGAGCTTAAAATTTCGCGTGTAAACTTGCGTGAAAATTTCCAGCAGCCGCGCGCGACAGGCAAAGACATTATCTTCCAGAATATCTATCCCGTAAACGCTCGCCGTTGCTGTAATCGCATTGCGTTCAAATTCCAAGCGGCTTTTTTTATACCGGCTTTCGACGACGGAAAGTTTTCTTCGCAAAATCTCCGCCAGAAAATTACCGTCTCCGCAAGCCGGTTCCAAAAAACGCGATTCGATTCTTTCGGTTTCCTGCTTCACGAGATCGAGCATCGCCGCGACTTCACGCTCGGACGTGAAGACTTCGCCGTGATCTGCCACCCGTTTTTTAGATTTAACCTGCATCGCCCCGGCCATATAACTCATTTTCGGAATTCCCGGCGCTCACAGATATTTTTCGCGGATGATACGAACGTGATGCAGCTCGTGTCCGGCGATGACGGAGGCGAGGGCGCGCACGGTGACTTCGTTGTCGCTCGCCACGCCGCGACGCGCCCACGCCTCCGAATCAAGCGCGCGAAACATCAGGACGTTGCCGCGACGCACATGCGCGAACTCGTCGAGCAAATCTGCGAGCGTGCGCGCGTCGAAGTTGGCGTGCGACATATACTCGTCCTGCTCCATGCCGGGCAGCGGTTGCCGCTCGCCGCGTGCGATGGCGAGCGCGCGGTAAGCGAAGATGCGCTCGCCGTCAATGATGTGTCCGACGACTTCGCGGATACTCCACTTGCCGGGTTCGTACCGGAAACCGGCGCGGTCTTCTGAGACGCCGCCGAGCAATGCGAGCGTGTCTTCGAGTTGCCGCGTCATTGTCTCGACCACGTCCGCGTCATGCGGGACGAGCGAGACGTACTTCTCATAATAGGCTGCGTATTCGTTCGTTTCGGGTTTGGTAGTTGCTGCTGACGTTGCAGACATCTCTTTTCTCCTTAATAACGGGTTACGATTGAGTGCGACTCTTATCAGTACCGCCTGCGATAGCGGGCGGGTCTGTTTCCCTAACGTACACCCACCCGCTACCGCAGGCGGTACTGACTTCTTGCTAATCCTCGTCGCGCGCACCCATTTGCGAACCACTATAGATTGGCGGAAGTGGCGGGGCTGTGATCCCTCCGCCCTCATCCCTTAACTTCATTCCTGCGCGTGCGAGTAGCCGGGCTTGCCGTCGAAGTTGCAGAGATTCTCCGTCTTGATAAAGTCGAAGCCCGCTTCGGCGAAGCGTGCGAGCAAGGCGGCGATCTGCGCGTGGCTGACCGTGCTGCCCTGCGCCTCTGCGACGAAACGGCAGCGCCAGTGGTCGGAGCAGAAAGTCTCCGCCGCGCCGCCCGGCCAGACCTTGACGCCGCGATTGCTGATGGACGAGACGCGCAGATCACTCGTGCCGACGTTCGACATCGCCGCGCCGAGTTCGTCTGCCGAGCCTTTGTTCCAGTCGAGATACACGTCCACGCCGACGGTGTCTTTCTTTTCCGCGCGCGGGGCAGTGCCGCCGCTCCCGCCCACTACTTTTCCTCCGGCGTCTTCTTCGCCCGCTCCGCCCGCTTTGTACGTCACGGCCTTGAGCGTCTCCGGCTTCTGTCCGAGTCGTTTGACGACGGCCTCCGCGAACTCGCGCGTGCCGACTTTTTCTTTGCTCGCGCGCTCGTCGTAGATGTCGTAAGTATGCACGCCGTCTTCAATCGTGCGGAGCCATGCGTTGTGCGCGCGTTCGGCGGCTTCGGTCTGCCCGATGTGGACGAGCATCATCACCGCGCCTAGAAAAAGTCCCGAAGGATTCGCCAGATTCTGCCCGGCGCGGCGCGGCGCGCTGCCGTGGATGGCCTCGAACATCGCGATTGATTCACCGATGTTGGCCGAGCCGGCGAGTCCGACCGAGCCGGCGATTTGCGCCGCCACGTCCGAAAGCACGTCGCCGTAGAGGTTCGGCAGCACGAGCACGTCGAAGTTCTCCGGCGTGTCGGCCATCTTCGCCGCGCCGATGTCCACGATCCAGTGCTCGTTCTCGATGTCGGGATATTCCGGCGCGATCTCTTCAAAAACTTTGTGGAAGAGTCCGTCCGTAATCTTCATGATGTTGTCTTTCGTGAAGCACGTCACCTTCTTGCGATTGTTGCGGCGCGCGTACTCGAAGGCGTAGCGCACGATTTTCTCAGTGCCCGGTCGCGAGATGAGCTTGAGGCACTGCGTCACTTGATGCGTCTGGCGATATTCGATGCCGCCATAGACATCCTCTTCATTTTCGCGGACGACGACCACATCCATGACGGGATGCTTCGTCTCGACGAACGGCGCGTAAGAGACGCACGGGCGCACGTTGGCGTAGAGGCCGAATGTCTTCCTGACCGTCACGTTAAGGCTCTTGTAGCCGCCGCCCTGCGGTGTCGTGATGGGAGCTTTCAGGAAAACTTTGGTGCGCCGGAGAGACTCGAACGCGCCCGGCTCGATGCCTGCGGCGTTGCCCGCGAGATAAACCTTCTCGCCGATCTCGATGCGCTCAATGTCGAGTTGCGCGCCCGCCGCTTCGAGTATGTGGAGCGTGGCCTCCATGATTTCGGGGCCGATGCCGTCGCCGTGCGCGACCGTGATGGGAGTTTTGTCTGCCATGATGATGCCTTAAATGAGCATGCCTTTCGATTTATAGGATGGAGCGTTTCTGCGTCCGACTAAATGGCTAATCCGTCCCGGTCAAATTCGTCTGCCGGAGTGACGAGGAGATATAACACCGGAGAGGCGGGTCTGACAATCGGCGGAAAGAAAGGCGACGGAAGAATAAAAGCGGCTCGGCGAGCGTGACGACAACCCCGGACAAGTCTTCTCCCGTGCGCTGTGTGTCGGGTCGGGCGCGTTCGGCGAACCGGACGAGTCGCGGCGCATGGCGGACGAGCCGCCCGTCAAGCCTGACGAGTCGCTCGGCGGGGCCGACGGATGGCTCGGACGGCTTCGCAGACGAGTACATGGAGTTTTACTGCAACCGCGACACGGCCTGCGACATCAGCAACTACAACATCATCGCGTATGACCCGTCGTTCGGCGACTTCAGCATCTCTTTCCCGGCGGGCACCATCTTCCCTGCGCGCTCGTACCTGCTCCTCGGCGACAACTTCGGCTACAGCCTCAGCTCTTACGCCTCGCTGGATTTGAACGCCAGCGGCAACGGCGATTTCGATTTCTACGTTGACAACGAGGGCTTCCAACTAACGAACAGCGACGATACGGTTGTTATAGACTCGGTGGGCTTCATCGGCGGCGGACAACCGACCACCGGCGACCCCAGTGCCATCAATTACATCGAAGGGACAGGCTTACAGCGCGCGACCGGCGCGCGTCCCGCAGACCAGTACGCATACGTCCGTAAGATGGGCACGGCGACCGCAGGCCGTCCGCAGGACACGGACAACAACGCGGATGACTTCACGCTCGTCTCCGTCACGGGCACGCCGCATCCCGGCATCACCGCGCCGCCCGTGTTGGGCGCGCCCGGCCCGCAGAACGCAGCGTTCCAGACCATCGAGCGCAACCAGACAATTCCCAACGCGCTCGTCGAGCCGAATGCCTTGCAGTCATCTGCTCCCAACCGCGTCCGCACGGGCAGCGGCAACTCCGGCACGCTCTCCATTCGCCGCAGCTTCACCAACAACACGACCCAGAACATCACGTTCCTGACCTTCCGCGCCATTGACATCACGACGCTCAACAGCCCCTCGACCGTCCCGTCGCAGGCTCAACTGCGTCTCGTCACGTCGGGCGATGCCGAGACATTTGTGAACAGTCAGGGACGAACAGTCGTCATCAAGGGGACGGCGCTGGAGTTCGATGACGGCGAAACAGAACCTGATCAACTGAACGGCGGTGGCCTCAACTCAAGCGCGAGCGTTGACCTCGGCCCGGATGGAGTCATCGCGCCCGGCGAGACCGTTGACGTGCAGTTTCTCTTAAACGTCATTCAGTCCGGTAACTTCCGCTTCTACGTCAACGTCGAAGCAAGCGTCGGCCCGGCCCTCCCCCCGCCGGCTATTCGTTCGACGGCAAGGAGGACGGCGACAACGCCGCGTGTCGTCACGCCGCGTCTCGTTGACACGATGCGTCACGGCGGCGCGATTCGTTCCAAAGGCGGCATTAAATCAACAACCTTGAAGCCCGTCGCGCCGAAGGCTGTTCCAACTGTAGTCAAACCTATTTCCATCAAGACAACGAAGCGATAAAGCAGCGTGAAGGCGCACGCGCATCAAGCAGGGCGACCGGCGCTTGCCCCGGTCGCCCTCTTTGTTATTTACGCTGCGTCTATTCTCGCGGCGAGGATAAAGTCGCTTTCTGTGAGACCGTCAATCGCGTGCGTGTAGATTTTGAGGCGCGCGTAGCCCCAGCCGAAAGTGATGTCCGGGTGATGGCCTTCGGACTCGGCGATGTCGCCGATGCGTGTGACGAACGTTTGCGCGTCGTGGAAGTTGCGGAACTCGTAGCTTTTCAAGAGATGATGTTCTTCGATTGCTTCCCATCCGTCGAGTCGCGCTAACAGACTCGCCAGCTCCGCGCCGCGCACGCGCGGCACGCCGCCATGACAGGGCACGCAATGACGCTCCGCCAGATTATCCATCACAGAAATTCCTCCGTCCGGTTAAAGGGTTCAGGACGCCGCTCGCAACTTGGCAAAAGCACGTCCGGCGGATAATCTTACCCTCTTAAGTTTCAGCCCGTACATCTTCAAACGACAAAGGAGACGCTAAAGAAGTGGCCGTCATCCATCCTTTCCGCGCCCTGCGCCCGCCCGCCGAAAAAGTCGAGCAAGTCGCCAGCGTGCCCTACGACGTGGTCAACACGGAAGAGGCGCGCGCCATTGCCGCCGACAATCCGCTCAGTTACCTGCACGTCACGCGCCCGGAGATAGACATGCCGGAAGGCGCGAACATTTACGCCGACGAAACTTATGCGAAAGCCGCCGCGAACTTTCGCACGCTCGTCGAGACGTGCCCGCTCCAGACGGACGACGAGCCGGGCTTGTATCTCTATCGCCTCGTGATGGGCGAGCATACGCAGGTCGGCATCTGCGCGTGCTTCTCCGTTGACGAGTACGACGAGGGAACGATTCGCAAGCACGAGAAGACGCGCCCCGACAAAGAGAACGACCGCACGCGACACATCCTTGAGGTCGGCGCGCAGACCGGCGTCGTCTTTCTCACATACAGAGCCGACCGCCGCATTGACGCGCTCGTCGCGGGCGAGACATCCAACGCGCCGCTCTACGACTTCACCGCCGAAGACGGCATCCGGCACACTGTCTGGCGCGTCGCGACTTCCGAACAACTCGTCCGCTGCTTTGAAGAAGTGCCGATGCTCTACATCGCCGACGGCCACCACCGCGCGGCCAGCGCCAGCCGCGCACGCGCGACGCTCAAAGAGCAGAACGCGAATCAAACCGGCGACGAAGAATACAACCGTTTCATCGCCGTCGCCTTCCCTTCGGATCAAATGCAGATACTTCCCTACAATCGCGTCGTCAAAGATTTGCACGGCATGACGAAGGAAGAATTTTTGACGAAGGTCGGCGAGCGTTTCAGCATCACCGACAATGCCAACGCGCGCGGCCCCGGACACAGCGGCCACTGGCACATGTATCTCGACGGGAGTTGGTACGGCCTCAAGTTGAAAGACGCGAGCGACGCCGCCAACAATGCTGACCCCGTCGCCGCGCTCGACGTGAGCGTATTGCAAGACAATCTGCTCGACCCCATCCTCGGCATCAAGGACGTGCGGACGGACAAGCGCATAGACTTCGTCGGCGGCATACGCGGCACGGGTGAACTCGAAAAACTCGTGGATGGCAAACAGGCGGCGGTCGCCTTCGCGCTCTACGCCACTTCGATTGAAGACTTGCTGCGCGTCTCCGACGCCAACGGCATCATGCCGCCCAAGTCAACGTGGTTCGAGCCGAAGCTACGCGATGGCATCCTGACGCACACGATTTGACCCGCGCGCGTGCGCGACTTTGGAAGGAACAACCCATGAAACTTACGAGAAAATTGCTGTTAGCCCCGCTCGCGCTGCTCGCACTGGCGACGTTCGCGCCGCGCGCCGAGGCTCAAAGCACGGACGCCGCGCAGAAGCCCTACCATCTCGAAGGCCACGAGTTAAAGGTCGAAGGCGCAATCAACTTCGCCGAGGGCGGCGACAAGCTTCTCCCCGAAAGCGAGAAGGCGCTCGACGCCGTTAAGACCTACCTCGACGACAAGAAATACATCACGACGCTCCGCGTGGAAGCGCACACGGACGCGGGCGGCGAAGCAAGTCAGGCTCTCAGCGAAAGGCGCGCCCTCGCCGTCGCGCGCCGCCTCATCGAGAAAGGCGTGGACTGCAAGCGGCTCGTGGCCGTGGGTTTCGGCGGCACAAAGCCCATCGCGCCCGGCGACTCGCCGGAAGGCAAGGCGAAAAACCGCCGCGTCTCGTTCTTCAACGCCGCGCTCATGAATCGGCTCATCGGCGGGATGCCCGCTGACGGCGGAGGCCAAGTGGCTGGCGACGTGTGCGAGCAGAAGTGACGCGCACACACGTCTGATTCAGTAAAGCACAACTCATAAGAGGCAACATCATGCGCGTACTCATCGCAGATAAATTTGAACAGTCGGGGCAAGACGGTCTTGAAGCCGCCGGTTGCGATTTTTCCTACCAGCCGGATGTGAAAGATGAGACGCTCGTCGAAGCCGTCCGCGCGTACCAGCCGGACGCGCTTGTCGTGCGTTCGACGAAGGTGACGGAAGCGATGATGGACGCGGGCGCGTTGAAGTTGATCGTGCGCGCGGGCGCGGGCTACAACACGATTGACGTGAAGGCGGCTTCCGCTCGCGGCATCTACGTCTCGAATTGTCCCGGCAAAAATTCCGTCGCCGTCGCCGAACTCGCCTTTGCTTTAATCCTCGCGCTCGACCGTCGCATCGCCGACAACGTCATCGAGTTGCGCGCGGGACGCTGGAACAAAAAAGAATTTTCCAAAGCGCGCGGCCTCTACGGGCGCACGCTCGGACTCGTCGGCACGGGACAGATCGGGCAGGAGATGATCGCGCGCGCGCAGAGTTTCGGAATGCCCGTCATCGCGTGGAGCCGGAGCCTAACCGACGAGCGCGCCAACGCACTCGGCATCGAACGCCGCGACGATCCGAAAGATGTCGCGCGCGACGCGGACATCGTAAGCGTCCACGTCGCCTTAAAACCTGAGACGCGCGGACTCGTTGACGCGAGCTTCTTCGACGCGATGCGCGAGGGCGCGTACTTCATCAACACCGCGCGCGGCGAAGTCGTGGATCAAGCCGCCTTGTTGCGTGCGATGCGCGAGCGCGGCGTGCGCGCAGGTCTCGACGTGTATGCGAACGAGCCGACAAGCGCGACGGGCGAGTTCACGGACGAGATCGCGCGCGAGCCGAATCTTTACGGCACGCACCACATCGGCGCATCTACAGATCAGGCGCAGGAAGCCATCGCCACCGAGACCGTCCGCATCATCCGCACCTTCAAAGAGACGGGGCGCGTGCCGAACGTCGTCAACCTCGCCTTACGCACGCCCGCCACGCACACGCTCGTCGTCCGCCACCGCGACCGCCCCGGCATTCTCGCGCATGTACTCGATGCTATCCGCGCCGCTTCCATCAACGTGCAGGAAATGGAGAACATCATCTTTGAAGGCTCGGAGGCCGCCGTCGCGCGCATCAACCTCGAAGCCGCGCCTTCAGGCGAGACATTAGAGCGGCTGCGTATAGAGAACGCGGACATCATTGAGTTAAATCTACTAACGTTACAAAGTTAATTTCTGCATTCGGAGAAAGATGAAAACACACTGCACCATCTTGTTTGCCATTATGTTGTTGTTCATAGGCTGTGTGAAGCAGGGCATGACAAATTCAAATGATCTTCATTTCGCTCGCACTGTCAGGGTCAAGGTCACACAGACAGGAGTCATTTACTTAGACGATAAGGTTGTTGCACTCGATGAGTTGAAGCAAGAGTTTGCACGGCTCAAAGCCGATAACGGTGCGGTCTTATACTACAGAGAGAACCCGCAGGGTAAGATGTCCGAACAAGCAACGAATGTGATGAATGCAGTGATAGCGGCGAAACTTCCCATCAAATTGTGTGAGACAGAGGTTGAGCTTAATCAGCCACAATAGATGAAAACAACGCTCATCACCGGCGCGTCGGGCGGCATCGGGGAAGTGTTCGCGCGGCGACTGGCGGCGCGTGGCGAGAATGTGACTCTGGTGGCGCGCTCTGAAAGTAAGCTCGTGGAATTGTGTGAAGAGTTGCGGCGGGCGCATAAGGTGGACGCGCAGTACATCGCGATTGATCTGACGGAGAGAGATGCGCCGTCGCGTCTGTTTGAAGAGACGGTGCGGCGCGGATTGGAAGTTGAGACGCTCGTCAACAACGCGGGCTTCGGCGCGGTGGGTGAGTTTGCAGAGTTGGAACTTGAGCGCGGGTTGGGGATGATTGACTTGAACGTCCGTGCGCTGCTTGAGTTAACGCATCGGTATCTCGCGCCGATGCGTGCGCGCGGAAGCGGTGCGATTATCAACGTCGCCTCGACCGCCGCGTTTCAAGCCGTGCCGTACATGGCGACGTATGCGGCGACGAAGGCGTTCGTGCTTTCTTTCTCAGAGGCGTTGTGGGAAGAAAATCGCGCGCATAATATTCGGGTGCTGGCCTTGTGTCCCGGCGCGACGGAGACGAACTTTTTCAAAGCGGCGGGGACTGACACGCCGCCCGGCACGATCACGCAAACGCCGGATGCGGTCGTCGAGACGGCCTTGCGCGCGCTTGAGCGCGGACGCGGGCATGTCGTCTCCGGCTGGGGAAATTTTCTGATGGTCGAGGCCGAACGCCTCGCGCCGCGCTCGCTCGTGACGCGCATGGCCGGGAAGATTTTAAGAAAGCAATACAAGCCGACAGAGGTAAACGGTAAATCGTAAATGGAGATTGATGCGCTTCCTTGTCGCTCGTCATTTACCATTCACCGTTCACCATTCACAGGAGAAAATCAATGACCGAGAGAATTTACAACTTCAGCGCCGGCCCCGCCGTGCTGCCCGTGCCGGTGCTCGAACAGGCGCGCGACGAGATGTTGAGCTTGCCCGGCGTCGGGATGTCCGTGATGGAGATTAGCCATCGCTCGAAGACTTTCGACGAGATACACAAGGGCGCGGAGCATGGCCTGCGCGAGTTGATGGGCATTCCCGAAAATTACAAGGTGCTTTTTTTGCAGGGCGGCGCGAGCTTGCAGTTTTCGATGGTCGCGATGAATCTGCTGCCCGAAGGTGGGAGCGCGGATTACATCCTGACGGGCAGTTGGGGCAAGAAGGCCGCGAAGGAAGCGAAGAAGCAGGGCGCGGTCAACGTCGCCGCAGACATGGCCGACAGCCGTTACTCGCGCGTGCCCGCACAGGACGAGTTGAAGTTAGACCCGCACGCGGCTTACGTTCACATGACCTCGAACGAAACGATTGAGGGCGTCGAGTGGAAGGCCGAGCCGGAGGTCGGCGACGTGCCGCTCATCAACGACTCTTCATCGAATATTCTTTCGCGTCCGGTTGACGTGGCGAAGTACGCGCTCATCTACGCGGGCGCGCAGAAGAACATGGGGCCGTCCGGCGTGACCGTCGTCATCCTCCGCGATGATTTGTTAACGCGCATTCCCGACGGCTTGCACACGATGCTCGACTATCGCACGCACACGGAGAACGACTCGCTCTACAACACGCCGAATACGTGGGGCATTTACATCATCAATCTCATCTGCCAGTGGCTCAAAAACAAAGGCGGGCTGGAGGGAATGGGGCGCGAAAATGAAGCGAAAGCCGGTCTGCTCTACGATGCAATTGACGCGACGGATTTTTATCGCGGCCACGCCGATGTTAATTGTCGCTCGAACATGAACGTCACGTTTCGCCTGCCGTCGGAAGAGTTGGAAAAGAAGTTCGCGAGTGAGGCGACCGCCGCGAAACTCGACGGCCTCAAGGGTCATCGCTCGGTCGGCGGCATTCGCGCCTCAATCTACAACGCCTTCCCGCGCGAGGGCGTCGAGGCGCTCGTCTCGTTTATGAAAGAATTCGAGAGGACGAACGGGTAGGAAAGAGTCACGCAAAGACGCAAAGCTAAAAACCGTTGAAAGTCGGATACTGACGCTTCTCGCCTTCGCTTTGCGTCTTTGCGCCTTTGCGTGAGACTGTTTTCGCTTCGTCAGGCTTGAAGGTTTATGACAAAAATATTCTTCGTTTTAATTGCGGCTCTCATCATATTGTCTTTCACCATTACGGGCACAAACACGCGCGCAACATCAGACGATGACGGCGTCAATCTCGCGTCAGAAAAGCATCTCCGCAACGTGCGCCAACTGACCTTCGGCGGCGAAAATGCCGAGGCTTATTTTAACGGCGACGGCAGCCTGCTCAGTTTTCAATCGAAGCGCGACGGGCGCGAGTGCGACCAGATTTACACGATGCGCGCGGACGGTTCGGACGTGCGGATGGTCTCGACCGGCGGAGGCGCGACGACGTGTTCTTACATCTTCCCGAACGGCAAGCGGCTGCTCTACGCCTCGACGCACGGGGCGGCGAAAGAGTGCCCGCCGCGACCGGATTATTCCAAAGGTTACGTCTGGCCGATTCGCAAGACGTTCGACATCTACACCGCGCGACCTGACGGCTCGGACTTAAAACAGTTGACGAGCACGGACGGCTACGACGCCGAAGCGACCATCTCGACGGACGGCAGACACATCGTCTTCACGTCGCTCAGAAGCGGCGACCTCGACCTCTACGCGATGGACGCCGACGGGCGCAACGTGAAGCGTCTGACTACTGACCTCGGCTACGACGGCGGCGCGTTCTACTCGCGCGACGGCAAACAGATCGTCTATCGTGCCTATCATCCGCAGACGCCGGAGCAAATCGCGCGCTACAAACAGAAACTCACCGAAGGTTTGATCGAGCCGACCGTGTTTGAACTGTGGGTGATGGATGCCGACGGCAGAAATAAGCGGCAGGTCACTCATCTCGGCGCGGCGAGCTTCGCGCCCTACTTTTTCCCGGACGCCCGGCGCATCATCTTCGCCTCGAACGTCAACGATCCGAAGGGACGCAACTTCGATCTCTACTCGGTGAACACGGACGGCACGGGGTTGGAGCAAATCACTTTCAACGACAGCTTCGACGGTTTCCCGATGTTCTCGCCCGACGGGAAAAAATTAGTCTTCGCCTCGAACCGTCACGGCGCAGTCAAGGGTGACACGAATGTCTTCATCGCCGATTGGGTGAATTGAGAATTATCATGCAACACAAATTTCTTCGCCTCTCACTCATCTTCATTCTCGCTTCGTCCGCCTTCGCACAGCAGAAAGCTGCGGACACAAACGCGCCCGATGCGGAACGCCTGCGCGCGCACATCGTCTATCTCGCTTCGGACAAACTCGAAGGGCGCAGGACGGGAACATCCGGCGCGAACATGGCCGCGGAATATATCGCCAGAGAATTCGCACGCGCTGGCCTGCGTCGCAGCGTCGGCGTTGACCTGCCCGGCATGTCGCGTCTGGAGGCGGATTCTCCCCGCCGCTACATGCAGGAATTTCCCTACGTCGCCGGCGTCGAACTCGGCAAGGCGAACGCGATGACGCTGACGACGCGCGCCGTCATCACTTCCTCAACTTCGTCAACATCGCAGACGACGCCCGCCGCCACTGTTGCGGCTGCTGCTGCGACGCTCGATTTGCGCGCGGGCGAAGACTGGCTGCCGCTCGGCTTCAGCGCGAACGGGCGCATGGAGAATGCGCCGCTCACGTTCGTCGCTTACGGCATCAGCGCGCCGGAATTGAATCACGACGATTACAAAAACGCGGACGTGAAAGACCGCATCGCGCTCGCGTTCGCTTCGACGCCGGACGGTGATAATCCGCACGGGCAGTTCGCGCGCTACGCAGATCTGCGGCTCAGAGCGGCGGCGGCGCGCGGGGCCGGCGCACGCGCGCTTGTGCTCATCGCGGAGGAAGAAAATTTCAAAGATGACCGGCTCTCGCGTCTCGCTTACGACAATGCGGGCGGCGATGCGGGTTTGCCCGTCGTAGTGATTTCGCGACAAGCGGCAGCGAAGATTCTCGGCTTGTCTGGGCCGCCGCAGCTCAAAGAAGTTAAGGGGAAATATCCTAAGTGGCGCGCTGAAACGACCACGCCTCAAGGGGAAGAAAAGCGTTTGCGAGAGTATGATTTTCTCCTCGAATCTCTCAAGCTGATGTCACACGAGGCGCTCGCCATCTCGACGGACATCGTTCGTAAGAACGAGCCAGCCTCTAACGTCGTCGGCATCCTTGAAGGCCGAGACCCACAGTTGAAAAACGAAGTGATCGTCATCGGCGCGCACTACGATCATTTGGGACGCGGTGGGGCGGGCAGTCTCGCGGCGCGTGAGGGCGACATCCATCACGGCGCGGACGACAACGCTTCGGGCGTGGCGGGCTTGCTCGAACTCGCGCGGATGCTTTCACAGGAGCGCGCTGGTTTACGTCGCACCGTCGTCTTCATCGCGTTCAGCGGCGAGGAAGAGGGCTTAATCGGTTCGAGCTACTACGTCACGCATCCGATGCTGCCGCTTGAGCGAACAGTCGCGATGGTTAACATGGATATGGTCGGGCGTCTCAAAGACAACACGCTCATCATCGGCGGCGTCGGCACGGCGCAGGAATGGAAATCTCTCGTTGCGGTCGCCAACATGAGCGAAGGAGACAAGAAATCTCTCACGCAGTTGACTGACGTGCCGCCGGGAAATTCGGCCTCGCCTGTGAAGACGAAAAATCGTTTCGCGCTCACGCTCAACGAAGACGGCTTCGGGCCGAGCGATCATTCGTCGTTTTACGCGAAGAAGATTCCCGTGCTCTTTTTCTTCACCGGCACGCACGAGGATTATCACAAGCCGACGGACACACCGGAGCGCATCAACTATGAGGGCGAGGCGCGCGTCGTCGCTTTCGTCAAAGAGATTGTTGAAGACCTGGAGGCGAGCGACAAGCGTCCGACTTATACCGTCGCCAAGAGCGAAGGCGCGGGCGGGCGCAGCGCAAGCTTCCGCGTCTATCTCGGCACGGTTCCGAATTACGGCGAGACGACCGACGGCGTCAAGCTCGACGCGGTGCGCGAAAATTCTCCGGCGGAAAAAGCGGGACTCAAAGCGGGCGACCGCATCGTCAAACTCGCCGGGCGCGACGTGCGAAACGTCTATGACTACACCTACGCGCTGGCCGAGATGAAAGCCGGCCAAGAGTACGATGTCGTCATCCTCCGCGCCGCGCAGAGCTTAACACTCAAGATTACACCGCTCGCGCGCAAGCCTTGACGCATGAGGCGCGAGAGGGAAAAGGTAATTTCTCTCGCGCCCAACATTCTTGAATTTTTCTTCACGCGCGTTTCACAAGCGTCTTCAAACCGCCCGCGCGCAAAAACCTTGTCAAGCCACAGGCTTTAACGCAGAATACGCCTGCGTCCGAATTTTTCCACCATCCAATGAATTGACTGACACACGCGACGAGTCCGCCCGTGCGTTAAAAATTCAGACACGCCCAGCGCGCGCCTCAAACAGACAGGAACACTCGCACAGATGATCGGCCAGACTATTTCTCATTACCGCATTCTCAGCCAAATCGGCGAAGGCGGCATGGGCGTCGTCTATGTCGCCGAAGACACGCGACTCGGTCGCCGCGTCGCCATCAAATTTCCGCACGCCGATGCGGACGAGAAACGCTATCGCACGCGCTTCCTGCGCGAGGCGCGCGCCGTCTCTGCGCTCGCGCACAAAAACATCGCCGCCGTCTATGACTACGGCGAGACCGCCGCGCGACAACCTTACATCGTGATGGAACTTGTCGTCGGGCAGACGCTCGCCGACGTTCTGCTGGGCACGGGATTGAGCCTCGCGCGTGCCGTCGAGATTATCGAAGAGGTGGCGTCCGCGCTCGCGGAGGCGCACCGGCGCGGCGTCGTCCATCGCGACATCAAACCGTCGAACGTCCTGATTGACGAGCGCGGGCAGGTCAAGGTGCTCGACTTTGGGCTGGCGAAACAACTCGACGAAGAAAACGGCGCGGCTTCGAGTTCACACGCTCAGACGCTGCTTGAGACGCACACGCGCAGCGACGTGATCATCGGCACGCCGCTCTACCTTTCGCCCGAACAGGCGCGCGGCGCGCGTGTGGACGGGCGCAGCGACATCTTCGCGCTCGGCGCGCTGCTCTATGAATGCATCGCCGGCAGGCCCGCCTTCTCCGGCGCAAACGTCATCGAGATCGGCGCGCAGGTGCTCCACATCAATCCGTCACCGCCCTCGCACTTTAATTCGCGCGTGACGCCGGAGCTTGATCGCGTCACGCTTAAAGCCCTCGCCAAAAAAACCGAAGACCGTTACCAGACGGCGGACGAGATGGCCGCTGACTTAAAGTCTGCGCGCGCGAAATTTTCAATCTCCGACACGACGCGCACGCGGCGACTCACGACGGCGACGAACCTCTTGCGTTCGAGCGCATTTATCACCATCTCGGACAAACTGCGTCGCCCGCGCCTGTCGCCGCTCGCGTTCTTCATCGCGCTCGTCATCGGGCTGCTTGGTATTTGGGTCATCACTACATGGCACGCCTCCGCGCATCAACCGCAGCCGGCGGCGCGCGAAGCATACGAGCGCGGCATGTCTGCGATGCGCGCGGGCGCTTACTACAAGGCCGGGCGCGAGTTTGAAGCGACGGTCGCGCTTGATGATAAGTACGCGCTCGCGCACGCGCGCCTGGCCGAGTCGCGCGCCGAACTCGATTATCTGGATCAGGCGAAAGACGAATTGCTCGTCGTCAACTCGCTCGTTCCCGAGCGTGCCGCGCTCGACGCGCTCGACGCGCTCTATCTCGACGCCATCGCAGCCACCATCCGGCGCGATTATCCGGTCGCAGTCCACGCTTACGAAGAGATCGCGCGGCGCGCGCCTGAGACAGCGCAAGTCTATCTCGATCTGGGGCGCGCTTATGAAAAGACCGCAGAGACGGACAAGGCCATTGCCAGTTGCGTCAAGGCGACGAACCTTGAGCCGCAATCGCCGACGGCCTTTCTTCGTCTCGGCATTCTCTACGGGCGCAAGCGTGACCTGGCGAGCGCCAACAGCACTTTCGAGAAAGCCGAAAGCCTCTATCTCGCGGCGGGCGACACAGAGGGACGCACTGAAGTGTTCTATCAGCGCGGTTACATGCACAACATCGTGAACAATCTGGCGGAGGCGCGTCAAAATCTGGAACAGGCGCTCGAACTCGCGCGCGCGAACGATTACCAGTACCAGCGCGTGCTCTCTCTGCTGGCTTTGAGCAGCGTGGTTGCGTCCAACAAGCAACTCGCGGAGGCCGAGCGCGACGCGCGTGAGGCGGTCGAGTATGCGCGCGCCAACAGCATGTTCAATCTCACGGCGCGCGGGCTGATTGATCTCGGCAACGTCTATTTCGCAGGCGGTGATTATCCGAAGGCGGAGGATTATTTCAGGCAGGCCATCGAGCAGGCGGAGCGTTACGGCGTGCGACCGGCGGCGGCGCGCGCGCAACTCTCGCTCGGCAGCGTGCTCGTCAGCCAACTCAAAACGGACGAAGCGTTGCCGCACTTGCAAAAGGCGCAAACTTTTTACGAGCAGGGCGGCTTACGCGGTGAGGTGGCGCTCTCGCGGACGTTGCGCGCGCGCGCCTTGCGCCTGAGCGGCGACTACGCGGGCGCGCTCGCATCTTTTGAGCAGTTTCTGAAGGACGCGCGCGCGTCGAACGACTCTACGCAAATCATCTTCTCGCTCAACGATGTCGGGCGCATCCTCGCCTTGCAATCGAGACACACGGACGCTCTCAAGTATTTCGAGGAAAGCTACTCGATTGCCAAAGCCTCGAACGATCAACCCAACATGGGTCACTGCCTTGTTAATCGCGCAGTCTCGCTCTGGCATCTTGGTTTGTACGCGGATGCCGAGTCTCAGTTGAAAGCGGTTGACGCCATCACAAGCCAGCAGTCGAACACATATAGAGCGTTGGAGGTAGAGGCTCTTCACTGTCGCTTCGAGATGGCGCTCAGTCAACGCCGCTTCGCGGACGTGAAAACGTTGACCGTAAAGTCGCTCGCGCTGTCCGAAGGGAAGTTCCCGGACATCGTCATCGAAGCGCGTCGCGCGCTCGGCCTCGCGTTGAGCCAATCAGGCGCGAAGCGTGAAGGCCGCGAGATGTGCGCGCGTGCCGTGAGCGAAGCGCAGGCGACCGGCGATCAAATACGGCTCGCGACTTTGCTCATCCGCGCCGAAGCAGACCTCGAAGACGGCGATGCGGACGCGGCGCTCACTGCCGCGACAGAGTTGCAGGAATCTTTTGCGCGCGCCGGACAGACGGAACTGGAATGGCGCGCGTGTGTGGTGGCCGCTCGCGCGTGCCTTGTGCGCGATGGCAGCCACAGTACGGACGCGCGTCATTACGCAGCACATGCCGCCGAATTGCTCAACGTCCTGCAACAACAGTGGGGAGACGAAGCATACGGCAGTTTCCTCGCGCGGCCAGACATACAATTCTCTCGCAAACAACTTGGAAGCATCAGCAACTGAGTTGAAGTAGTCTCACAATGCAACCTCAAAAGGAGAAACGGACATGCCAGACGAACCGGTCATCATCAAAGGTGGCTCTCTCAACATCACGATTAAAGCCAAAAGCGGCGACGTGAAGCACACGCACCCGACATCGAACGGCAAACTGACGAGCGTGGACATAGACGGCAAGAATTTTCCCGTCAATGCGGACAGCGAGATCGTCATCCACTACGACGTGCCGGATAGCGCACCGAAGCCGTAAGGCTTGGAGGCAGGCTCACAAAAAAAGCGGCGCGGGCAGTCTTTGAACAGACCATCCGCGCCGCTTCTCTTTTTCGTCAAGCGTCGCCACGCCCGCGAACTCGCACGCGCGGCACGCGAGAGTTCAGTCAGACGCGCTCTTTTCATCCACACGCCGCAACTTCGCGGCCAGTGCGCGCTCATCGCGCCACTCGCCGACGGCTGCCTCGAGGAGACGTGCGCTCCAGCCGAGCGCGCCGCGCTCATCGCAGCGTTCACGCACGCGCATCAGGATACGCGGGTAGAGCCGTGCGGTGTGTGCGAGCAATTTTCCGAGCGAGTTGAAACTGAGTCGAGCCTGAAAAAATTCGCGCCGCACACGTTCGTCGAGATGGTGCAGAGCGGACATCAGCGCGTTGAGCGTTTCGTTGACAGCCTCCGGCGCGCCCTGCGGCGTGGGACGCAAAAGTTCCGCCAGCCCCGCCGCCTGCGCGACGCCTTGACGCCTCTCCGCGCTGCTAGCATAAATTTCAGCGAGCGATGCGGCGTCCAACGAATCTGTTTCAAGCGCAAGATTGACAGCTTGCGTCAAACCGCATAACTCGCGCGCGTGCGAGCCGAAGTGCGCGAGATTAAGCGTGCGCTCTTGTCTCGTCGCTTCGCCTCCAACACCGATGACCAGCACGCGCGCGTCCGCGAACTTCCGGCGAGTTTTCCAGCCGCGCTGTTGAAAGCCGGAGGCATAGCCGAACAGAGGCTTCTGCACGCGCCACTGCGCGCCCGCGCGTTTGTAGGATGGCAACGCCTCGAAATAACGCTCGAACAGAGAGAGCAAAGATTTGTCTGCGGCTGAGTTCGTCGCATCGTAAAAGAAAAGGCGCGTCGCGTATTCGTCACGCGCCGCGTTCGCGCCGAGTCCCTGCCACAGAAGTTGACGGTGCGCGCGCGCGTCCTCCGTGCTGACCAGCAACTCGCTTGTCTGAAAATCAACGGTGTCGCGCTCCGTTCCGCGCACGAACCCGCGAGCGAGCGTCCCGACCGCCGGCCAGACGTGCGTCAACGTGCTGCGCCCATCGTCTAACTGTCGCGCCAGAGGCGACTGCGCGCCGCCGGCATCAACGAACAGGCGCGCGGAGAATAGGCGTCGTACGCCGCGCGCGTCCGCCGTCTCGATTGTCACGCGATGCGGCTCGACGTAAGCGCGCACGAAGCGCAAATTTTCCAGCAGGGCGCACCCGCGCGAGGCGTGCGCGCGAAATTTGTCTGCCGCCAATCGCAGTAACAATTCAGCGTCAACACACACATCGAGCACGCCGCTCATCCACAACGGGTCAGCCTTGACGCGCGATGCGGCATCGTGAAATTTGACGAACCCCGAACGATAACGATTGACGACCGCGCGCGCGATTTCTTCTTTCGTGAACAATCCCGAGCGCGTCAACTCGCTCAACTCATCTTCGGAGAAATGCCAATCGCCGTGTTCCTCCGGCCCGCCGTTCGCATCCTGCTGCGCGCCGAACACCAGCACGCGCCGTTCAGAGCGACACGCCAGCAACGCTCCGTGCAGCAACGCGAGCGCGCCGTTCGCGTAGATCACTTCAAACTCGGCCTCAATCGCGAGATGCGTTGGCGGCGCGGAGCGCACGTAGGTTTCTTCCACCGACATGCGCCCGCTGCTTGTGGCGAGCAGAGCGCGCCAGCGTGCGTCCGCCTGCCAGATGCGCCGCAGCCATTCTTCTCGACGCGGGAGCGCGCCGAAGTTCATCACGGTCGCCGGGTATCTCTGTCGGAAGTAAGCGAGGTCGGGCGCGCCGGCGCAGTTGCTGCTGAGAGCCGTCGCGCACCGCGTGTTGAGATTCGTCGGGACGTATTTCGTCGGAGCTGTGGCAATCATTTGAGCCGTCACCAAAGCCGCCAACTCGACGGATTGAAAAATCGTCCGCCGGGTTGGTGTAAAACACCGCAAACTTCAAAAGGGAGATGCTTGCACGCGAGTTTAACCGACGCGCCGCGCGTGCGACAAGGAGGGGTTAGAAAAGCGAGAAATAGCCCCGAAAAAGTTTTCTCTTCCCAAACCGCGCCGCGCGCCGCTATACTCTTTGAGACGGGCGAGAGCGTTGTTGGCTCATGCCCGGCAGATTCGCGAAGTCCCGGCTCTTTAAGAGCGGGATTCATTTGAAGTCACCGAGAATGGCCATCCGACAGCGAAAGCTCTGGAGCGCAAAGCCGCTGACCTAAACGCCTCCTGCAAGAGTTGGAAGAGGCGCACGGACGCAGCGGTCGCCGAAGTGATGCAAGATCGAGACGAAGATTTGTGAGGCCGTAGCCGTCGCGCGCGGGTAAAGACGCACGCGGCGGGCGCGGCCTCTGGCTTTTCAACCGGAGCAAAAGTCGCTCTCGTTGACGGTGTTCGGGCTGCTCGTTAGGAGCCGGCAAGATGCGCCGGACGAGCAACTTACGCACCCTCTTCCACATCTTAATCAAGCACGGCGCGGCGACACATCCACCCCCCTTGATGTCGCGTGGCACAGACTAACCCACTACATCATCAGACACAGAACAGCACCGAAGGAGATTTAAGAGATATGCGTAAATTATTCCTCGTCACGTTTTTCATCGTCGCCGCCTTCAGCGCCGCACACGCGCAGACGGCCACGCCGCAGAACAACGCCAACGACATTCCGAATATGGGTCGCGCGCCGAAGCAGGAAAACGGCGCAGGCCGTCTTGACCTGCGCGTCGTGGACGAGAACGGCAACCCGGTCAAGGGCGTCCGCGCCGACCTCGAATCGCACCGCACCGACGGCTTCCTGTGCGAAGCGTGGAACTGGACTGATGCGCGCGGCGTCTCTGTGCTTCCGCCGCTCCACATGGGCAATCGCCTCGTGCTCAAGTTGAAGGCCGACGGCTACGAGACGCAGAAGGTTGAAGTCAACCCGTCGAGCCTCGATGAACCCGTGCGCGTCACGCTCGTTCACAAAAAGTAAGTAAGAAGGCAAAGGCAAAAGGCAAAAGTGAAGACGGGGAGCACGCCCCTTGTTTTCACTTTTGCCTTTTGCCTTTTTACTTTTGCCTTCTCGCTCTCGCTTTCGCCTTCCTACAGCTTTTTCTGTTTTCTCCATTCGCGCACGACTTCGCTCGCGGCGCGTTTCTTTCCATCAACTTCATAATTCAATTCGCGCATCTCTTCGGTCGTGATTGAGCCGGCGAGCGCTTGCAACGCTTCGCGCATTTGTGCGTGTTGCGCGAGCGTGTCGCGGCGCGCGAGCAAGACGGCTTCGTAGGGCGGGAAGAAGTGTCTATCGTCGGCGAGTTGCGCGAGGCCGAGCGTCGAGATCATGCCGTCCGTCGAATTGCCGGCGATGATGTCAACTTCTTTGTCGGCGAGCGCGCGATAGGAAAGCGACAAGTCCATCTCGCGCGGGCGCGCGGGGAATTGTAGATTGTAAGCGCGTGCGAAACCCTCGTAGCCATCGGCGCGCGACATGAAATCCTGACCGAAGCCAGCGCGCCATTCGTGCGCGTGCGGAATCGCATCGGAGATGGTGCGAAGATTGAGACGCCGCGCATCGTCGCCGCGCACGAGAATGGCGAACGTGTCCTCGAAGCCGAGCGGCGGGCCGACTTCAACGTCGAAACGCTCGCCGTATTCGCGACGCACCTGCTCGTAAACAGCGCGCGCGTCAGTCGAAGGCGGGTGCTTGAGAATCGCCATCAGAGATGTGCCCGTGTATTCGGGGTAAGCGTCAATCTTGCCAGCGACGAGCAGGTCGTGCGGGATGTTGCCGCCGAGTTCAAACTTGCGCTCGACGCTCAGGCCGCGCGCTTCAAGCGTCTGCGCCAGAATCTCCGCGAGAATCACGGACTCCGTAAAATCTTTTGAGGCGACGACGACATCCGCTCTCTTCGTCTCGCCGCGCCACACGAAGAGAGCGACAACGGACGCGACGAGCAATAGCGCGAGCGTCACCCACACGATGCGGCGCATCAACATGCTCTTTCCATCATGCGCTGTCGCCGCGCGTCGCTTGCTCACGTCGAGGCGAGATTCGAGTAGCCCCAGCCCCGCGTCCATGCCGAGCGCGAGAAGCGCGGCAGGGATCGCGCCCGCGAGAATCAGATTGTTGTCGTATTGTCGCAGGCCGCGAAAGATGTATGTGCCCAAACCCCCTGCGCCGATGGCCGCCGCGATGGTTGCGACGCCGACCGAGATGACCGTCGCGACGCGCACGCCCGCGAGGATGACGGGCGCGGCCAGCGGCATCTCGACCTGTCGCAAGATTTGCCAGTCGGTCATGCCCATCGCCGTCGCCGCCTCGCGCACGCTGGCGTCAACGCCCTCGATGCCGGTGACGGTGTTGCGAATGAGCGGGAGCAGCGAATAGATGACGAGTGCGACGATGGCCGAGCGCGTGCCGATGCCGCCGATGAACGAGAGCGGAATGAGAAAGCCGAAGAGCGCGAGGCTCGGCACGGTTTGCAGGATGCCGGCGAGCGCGAGCACGGGACGCTTCAGAGTTTTGTAGCGCGTGAGCGCGATGCCGACGGGCAGGCCGATGGCGACGGCGATGAGTATTGATTTCGCGACGAGCAAGAGATGTTCGCCCGTGAGCGTCAGTATCTCGCGTCGGTTGTGCAGCACAAACTCGTAGAAATTCACGACGAACTGAAAGAAGCTCATGCGCCTGCCATGCCTCTCTCTGCGTCAAGGGCGTTTGTTTCGGCGAGCGCGTTCGCAGTTGGCGCGGGCAGTCGCAACGTTTCGAGATAGGCGCGCGCGTAAGGCTCTGCGGAGCGCAGAAAGTTCTCAGGCGTGTCGAGAAGGAGCAGGCGACCGGCGTGCATGAGGCCGATGCGCGTCGCGACGAGCAGAGCCTCGCGCACGTCGTGCGTGACGAAGACGACGGTCTTGCCAAGACGTTTTTGCAGCGCGGAAAATTCGCCTTGCAGCGTGGCGCGCGTGAGCGGATCGAGCGCACCGAACGGCTCATCCATGAGCAGGAGCGGCGGGTCGGAGGCGAGCGCGCGCGCCACTCCGACGCGCTGGCGTTGCCCGCCCGACAACTCGCGCGGCAGACGATGCGCGAACTTTTCCGGCGCGAGTCCGACGAGTTCGAGCATCTCCGCGATGCGCGAGCGGATGCGCGCGTCTTCCCATCCTTCAAGCTCCGGCACGAGCGCGACGTTGCGCTCGACGCTGAAGTGCGGGAACAGCCCCGCGTCCTGAATGACGTAGCCTGTGCGCCGCCGAAGTTTAATCGCGTCCCATTCGCGCGTGTCTCTGCCTTCGACGCTCACCGCGCCCTCAGTCGGCAGCAGCAGGCGATTGATGAGCTTGAGCGTCGTCGTCTTGCCGCAGCCCGATTCGCCGAGCAGGACGAGCGTCTCGCCGCGACGAATTTCCAAGTCAAGGTTATCAATAATCGGCGCGGAGAGTTGCGGGACGGTGTATGTGACTGCGCGAAACTCGACGACGACTTCGTTTGTGCTTGTTGCGGGCATCGTTCGTTTTCACAAGTTTAGGCGACGCGCAAATATTCGACGACCTTATCCAACGAGCCATGCCACGAGCCATGCCAGTTGCGTAGAAGAATGTCAGCCGGCGCGACGCCTTCGTCAATCACCTGCCGGTGAAGCACGTCGAGATAAGAGACTTCATCGGGCGCGACTCTTGAGAGTCCGTCCGACGCGAGCATGACGATTTCTTTCGCGAGTTCCAGCACGTTGATTCCAGCATACCGCGCGTCAAGCGCATCACGCGCGACCGCCTCGCGCAAGCCGTGTGCATCTTCACTTGAGAGGCGCGGCGCGAGGCGGAGAGCTTCGTCGAGCGCGTCTGTGTCATACATCAAACCCTTCCAGAGAGCTTGCAGCGCGAGCAAGTGCGAGAGGTTGCCGCAGTCCGCGCTCCGCAGTTCGATGTATTGCTTGAGGCGCGCGTCCGTGAAAATGGTCGTCAGGTGATCCGCCCAATCGCCAAAGACGGGACGCACGCCGTCAGCATTGCGTCCCTCGTTGCGGTCGCCGCGCTCCAGAAATTCACCGAAGGGCACGCCCGACATCGCGCTCGAATATTGCCCTTCGCGTTGCATGAAGAGCATCGGCACTTTCAGCGCGTAAGCGATGAAGGCTTCGGGCGTGAAGTCGTCTGCGAGCGCGGGCGGCGCAAGCCCCGAGCGATCCGGGTCGGTCTCAAGCCACGCGGCGGCGCGCGTTGATTTGTAACCGGAGAGTTGTCCGTCCTCGAACGGCGAGTTGGCGAAGATGGCCGTCACGATGGGCGCGAGGCGATTGCCGACGAGATATTTTTTCGAGAGGTCTGCGACTGTGCCGTAATCGAGATTGCATTGCACGGCGCAGGTGCGCGCCATCATGTCCCACGCGCGCGCGCCGCGTGTGGCGAGATAGGGACGCATCACGTCGTAGCGACGCTTGGGAATCCAGCATTGTTCATCAAGACGACGTAGCGGATCGAAGCCGGCGGCGACGAAGACGAGATTATGTCCCGACGCGATTTCGCCGAGACGTGCCAGAAAACGTCGAGCTTCGTGCGCCACATCGGCGAGCCTGCGTTGCGGCGCGCCGGAAAATTCCACCTGTCCGCCCGGCTCAAGCGTGAGGCGATTCATCTGCCCGGCGTTGACTTCGATGATGTGCCCGCCTTCATAAACCAGATCGCGGGATGAAGGCGCGAAGCCTGCGAGCACGCGCTCGACTTGGCGCGCGTCAATGCGTGCGAGATGGCGCGCGCGGTCATAGCCGAACAACTCGAACTCGATGCCGCACATCCATTCGCCCGCTGGCTTCGCGCCCCGCAGGAGATTCTCGACGAAGAGCGGCACCGACGCCGTTGACACGAAATCCGTCAGCAGAGGAAAGTTATCGCGCCCGTCCGAAGCAGTCGGATGCGGAGACGTGTCAACTTCCGATTCGTCGCGCGGCAGCTTCGCGTTGATAGATGTTTGAGTCATTCGCAAAACCGATTTAATGAGAGACGAGACAGTGAGAGACATTCAATGACAGACCGAAGCGTCGTCTCAATTCATCATTCATCATTTAATTCAAACGGCGAGCAGAAGGTTACTGCTGAATTGTTCGTTACCGTCGAGCCATGTCCGCGCACGCTCGAAGCCGGTCTCGGCGGCGAGGCGCGAGAGTTCGTCGAGGTGATATTTGTAAGAGCTTTCGGTATGGATGCGCTCGCCCGCGTCGAAGTTGACGGACAAATCGAGCGCGCGCAGGTTAACCGTCTGCGCCTCTCTGCTTTCCAGATAAAGCTCGACGCGCCCGCGCGCTTCGTGGTAGATGGCGACGTGCTGAAAGCGGCGCGCGTTGAAGTCCGCTTGAAATTCGCGGTTGAGTCTCGTCAGCAAATTGAGGTTGAAGGCGGCGGTCACTCCGAGCGCGTCGTCGTAGGCCGCTTCGAGCGTGGCGGCGTCCTTTTTCAAATCCGCGCCGAGCAGCAGCGCATCGCCCGCGCGCAACACGCCGCGCAAGTTACGCAGGAAGGCGCGCGCCTCCGACGGATCGAAGTTCCCGATGTTCGAGCCGAGAAAAAGCGCGAGCGCCGTTTGTTTCTCGCCGACGTTTTCACGCAGGCGCGGCATCGCGCTGTCGTAGTCTCCGGCGAAGGCCGCGACGCTCAACGCCGGATAAGATTGCAGTAGCACGCGCGAGCTACCTTCGAGCGCGGCGGGAGAAATGTCCACCAGCGTGTAGAGCAGCGCCGGCTGCCGCTTCAAGAGCGATTCGATGATGAGTCGCGTCTTGGTCGCGCTGCCGCTGCCGAGTTCGATGAGCGCGACTTTCGCATCGCGCGCGACGGCTGCCGTCGCGACGATCTCGTCCGCGTGACGCGCGAAGATTTCATTTTCGGCGCGCGTCAGGTAATACTCCGGCAGCAGGCAGATAGCCTCGAAGAGTTGCGAGCCGAGTTCATCGTAGAGATATTTCGGGAAGAGTTGTTTAGGAGACGAAGTGAGTCCGCGCCGCACGTCGTCGGCGAAACTCGACGCGACCGCCGCCACGCCCTCCTGCGAGAGATGTTGGATACGCAGCCGCCGTCCGGCGTCGTCAACTGAGGATTGCGACATACATCGCCTTTGCTTTCTCGAACTACGTCGTTACTGCTCGCCCCGAAGCGGTCGGCTCAAATTCGGCGCGAGCCTCTTGCTGTCGCTCGCGTCGGGACCTTGAATGATTGGAACGACTGTTATAATAACCCAATAGATTTCATTATCAACCGGACGCGCGCGCGTTTTGTCACGAGCAGAGAGCGGGCGACGCGCCGATAATTTTCAAGGACGTGGCGGGATGAACACACAGGCCGAACCAATCGCGCGCATGATGGACGAGACGCGCTCTGCGACCATCGAGCTTTTCGACACGGCGCGCGAATCCGACTTGCACGAAAGTCCCGGCTTCGGCTTTCGCCCGATCATCTGGCATCTCGCGCACATCGGCGTCTTCGAGGCTTACTGGCTGCTCCAAAAAGTCGCCGGCGAAGCGTCGCCCGACGCGCGCTATGAAAGCATCTTTAATCCGATCTCCACGCCGCGCGAAGAGTCGAAGAATCTCCCGTCGCGTCGCGAGATGGAAACGTATTTAGAGCGCGTGCGCGCAGGCTCATCTCGCGTGCTCGAAAAATTTCAGTTCGACTCGACCGACCCGCTGCTGCGCGACGGCTATGTCTTTCATCTCGTGCTCGAACACGAGCGACAGCATCAGGAGACGCTCGCCTACTTGCTTCAACTGCTCGACCCTCTGAAGAAGACGCGCCCCGTCAACGCGCAACGTGCAGGCACATTCGCCCCGATCATTCAGACTGTTCCCGGATCGAGTCAACACGCGCCATCTTCATCGTCGCCGCATGACATGATCGCCGTTCCCGCCGGCGACTTCATCATGGGTGCGACGGGGGACGCCTTCGCCTACGACAACGAAATGCCGTCGCACGCGGTTTTTATTCCCGCCTACAAAATCGCGCGCGTGCCGGCGACGAATGAAGAGTACGCGCGCTTCGTCGCGGAGCGCGGCTACGAGCGGCGCGAGTTTTGGAGCGAGGATGGTTGGGCTTGGCGCGAGCGCGAGAGTTGGACGTGCCCGCTCTACTGGTGTCAGGAGGGGGAAGCAAATTGGAGCGTGCGCGGCATGTTCGAGAACGGCACGCTCGCGCCCGATCATCCCGTCACGGGCGTTAGTTGGTACGAGGCGGAAGCCTACGCGCGTTACGCCGCCAAGCGCCTGCCGACGGAGGCCGAATGGGAGAAGGCCGCGTCGTGGGATTTCGCGCGGCAGACGAAACGCCGTTTCGCGTGGGGCGATGCGGAGCCGACGGGCGCGCACTGCAACTTTGATAACCTTTACTGGGGCACGACTCCGGTCGGCAGCTTGCCTGCGGGCGCGAGCGACGCGGGCTGTCTCGACATGACGGGCAATGTCTGGGAATGGACGAACGATGCGTTCGCGGCCTTTCCCGGCTTCGCGCCTTTTCCTTATCCCGAATATTCGCAGGAATGGTTCGACGGCGACCATCGCATCCTCAAGGGCGGTTCGTGGGCGACGCGCTCGTCAATTCTACGCACTTCCTTCCGCAACTTTTTCCGACGCCACTTCCGCATCGCCTTCGCGGGCATCCGCCTTGCCGAAGATGCGTGAGACAAAAAAACTCTACCGGACTTGTTCACTAATATCCTCCATACAACGTCCTAACAATTCGTAAACATTGCGCGCCGTCGTGCCGTATAGGTCTAAGTTCCGACGGTTTCCGCAACTGTTTCGCCGCGCCATCCAAAAAATTATATGAAGATGATTTACACGTTTTATCTGGACGCCGCGAAGATCGCCATCCAATCCATCTTCGCGCATAAACTGCGCGCGTTCCTCACGCTCATCGGCATCATCATCGGCGTGGCTTCGGTCGTCGTGGTCGGCGCGGCCATCTCCGGCCTCAACACTTACGTGATCGAGAAGGTCGGGAAAATGCTCGGCACGAATCACTTTATGATCGCGCGCATGGTCAGCGCGGGCGAGATGTCGGAAGAGGAGTTGGAGAAGCGCAATCGGCGCAACCCGAAATTGCAGTTCGCGGACATGGAGTGGTTGCAGGCGCAGTGCAAGGCTTGCAGCGCGGTCGGCGCGGAGGTCGGGCGCGGGTTGAATTTCGAGCAGGACGGCAAGCGTTTTCTGGGCGGCGTCGCCCTCGGCGTGACGGCGAACATGGCCGAGATTGAAGACAAGACGATGACCGACGGGCGTTTCATCGAGCCGCCGGAAGTGGAGCACGCCGCGCTCGTGACCGTGCTCGGCGCGGACATCAAGGACAAGTTCTTCGCCGACGAAGACCCCATCGGCAAGACCTTGAAAGTCGGCGGACTGCCGATGCGCGTTGTCGGCGTCGAAGAGCGGCGCGGCCCCATCTTCGGTGAACTCGTGGACAAGCACGTCTATATTCCGATTACGACATACGCGCGTCTCTACGGTCGCCCGCAGGATTTGCAACTGCACGGCAAGGGCGCGTCTGCCGATCAGTTTCAACTCTCCATCGAAGACGCGCGCACGGCCCTGCGTAACTATCACAAATTGTCCGGCACATCAGAGGACGACTTCGGCCTCGTCAACACGGAAGAATTGAGCGGGCAGATAGACCAGTTCACAGGAGCCATCGCGCTCGTCGTGACGCCGATTACTTTAATCTCGTTGCTCGTCGGCGGCATCGTCGTGATGAATATCATGCTCGTCTCCGTCACGGAGCGGACGTTCGAGATAGGGCTACGGAAAGCTCTGGGCGCGCGCCGCAAACAAATTCTCTCGCAGTTTCTCATCGAATCGGCGACGCTGTGCGCGCTCGGCGGCGTCCTCGGCTTGCTGCTCGCGACCGGCATCGCGTGGCTCATCTCGGCTCTCACGCCCGTCACGATGACGATTACGATTGTTTACGTCGTGCTCTCCATCGGCTTTTCCAGCATCATCGGCCTCGTCGCCGGCATCTACCCGGCCTACAAAGCTTCGCGGCTCGACCCGATTGTCGCGCTGACGAGGAATTGAAAAGGAGTGATAAGTGATAAGTGATGAGAGATAAGAACAACTTCTTACTCATCACTTATCACTCATCACTTATCACTTATGAAAATTCGTCTGCCCGGCTTGCTCACTAAAGAAATTCTCGTGATGTCGCTCGACAGCATTCGCTCGCACAAGTTTCGCAGCGCGCTGACGGTGCTCGGCATCGTGATCGGCATTGTGACGGCGATTTCAGTCGCGGCGATGCTGACGGGTTTGCGCGGCAGTCTCGTCAAGATCGTCGAAGAGTATGGCGTCAACAATGTCTATGTCTTTCACCTCTCGACGGGCATCCAGGTCGGCGAGCGCGACCAGAGCGAGCGCGCGCGCAGAGTGTTGACGCCGGATGACGGCGACGCGATTAAGTCGCTTGCGCCGGCGGTTGAGGATTTGGCTTTCATCTCGCCGAACATCGGTTACGGCGGCGGGAAGTTCGACGACACGATTATCTACAACGGGAAGACTTACCGGCGCGGCAACACGCAGGGCGTCACATCCAACTACGCGCAGATCGCCAACGTGCGGCTCAAGGAAGGCCGCTTCATCACGGAGCAGGACGACCAGACGAGGCGCAACGTGATCGTGCTCGGCGTCAACGCGGCGCAGGCTCTGTTTCCAGATCGCACCGATGGCCTCGCCGGCACAGAGGTCAAGATGGGTGGCTCCATCTGGGAAATCATCGGCGTGCTGGAGAAGCGCAAGAACGCTTTCATGGGCGAGAACGACGAGGACAATGCCGTGCTCGTGCCCTTCCGCACGGGGTTGCAGGTCGCGCCCGCGCGCCATTATCTGCTCTTCATCGTGCAGGCCAAGTCGGGGCAGCGCGCCGAGGCGATAGATCAGGTTGAGGAAATTTTGCGGACACGCCGCAACGTGAAATTTCAGGACGAGAATGATTTCGACTTGAAGACGGCGGACGCTTTCGTCGGACAGTTTGACAGCATCTTCGGGATGGTCGGTCTCATCGCGATTGCGATTTCTTCCGTCGGCCTGCTCGTCGGCGGCATCGGCGTGATGAACATCATGCTCGTCTCCGTCACTGAGCGGACGCAGGAGATCGGCATCCGCAAGGCCATCGGCGCGAGACGGCGCGACATCGTCAGCCAGTTTCTCTACGAAGCGATGACCTTGACGCTCTTCGGCGGCATTCTCGGCGTCGTCCTCTCGTTCGGCGTGAGCCAGATCATCATGCTCGCCGTGCCCTCTCTGCCCGCGACGATTCCGACGTGGGCGGTCGTCACGGGACTCGTCGTTTCCGTCTCCGTCGGACTTCTCTTCGGCGTCTGGCCGGCGATGAAAGCGTCGCGGCTCGACCCGATAGAGTGCTTGCGATACGAGTAGCCGCGCGAGAGTTAACAGGAATGTAAAGAGGCGCGTTTGGCTTTCGCCGAAGGCTTCAATTAAACTTGCACGCAAGATTAAGCAGGCGAAGGAAAGACGAAATTTCTACTCAATGAGCGAACTCAACGAACAACGCTGGTCTGTGATGAGCGAGCGCGGCTGCGAAGTTACGCGCGTCGCTTACGCGGACGCAGCGGAACTCGTGCGGCGTCTGCGCGGCGAAGGAATGCGCGGCCTCTGCGTCATCTCCGCAGAGGCCGCGAGTCATCTTCAATCCGCGAAAGCAAGCGCAGACGATTCTTCCACGAACACTCAGACAGCGCCTTCCACAAACGGCCAACCTCCCAGCCAACGCCGCACGGCGAAGAAATAATCAACGCGATTTTCAATCGGTTACCAGAAAATTAACGCAGCCGAAAATCCGCGACGAGCGGGAGATGGTCTGAGGCGATGAGCGCGGTCTTGCTGCGGTGTAGTGTGAGTCGTTCGAGTGCAAGCGCGGAGTCGTAGTAGATGTGATCGAGATGCAGGAGCGGCAGCACCCCCGGATACGTCCGCGCGCGTGACAGATGCCGGCGCATGTCCGCGCTCTGTAGTTCTTCAGAGAGCAGGCGCGAGGCCAGCCCGTGCGTCCACTCGTTGAAGTCGCCGAGCATGATGCGCGTCCCCGTCAACTCTTCATTTTTGAGAATCGAATCGCTGACCAGCGTGCGTCCCTGCCCGCGTCGCTCCATGAAGGCCGTGCCGAGATGGACGTTGAAGATGTGCAATAGCTCGGAGTTCGTTTCGCCGATTTGCACGTCGGCGCGCAAAGCTCCGCGCGGCTCGCGCCCGCGCCATGTCATGTCGTAATTACGCACGCACGCGAAAGGCAGGCGGCTCAAAATCACGTTGCCGTATGCGCCGCCCTGATGCCTGCGGTTTTCGCCGAAGCAAAAGTTGAGGCCGAGTTCCTCCGCGATGAAACGCGCCTGATGCGACTCGCGCGCCGCCATCGCATCTTCGACGCTCACGACTTCCTGCAAGGCGATGATGTCCGCGCCCGTTTCGCGCAGCACGTCGGCGATGCGAGCAGGACGCACGCGCCTGTCGAGTCCGCGACATTTGTGTACGTTATAAGTGACGACGCGCATACACAAAGAATTATTAACAGGGATAGATAGGATGAGAAAAGCAATGATGAACGATGAATGCCGCAGTGATGAATGAAGACAAGAAGCTCCGCCCTCTATTCCGCATTCATCATTCCGCATTCATCATTTCTTCTGACATCCTGTCCATCCGTGTAAATTTCTTTCTCTGCCTTTTGTGTTTTGGTTTTCACTGCTGGCGTTCGAGCAGCCATCCCAACTGTTCGTAGGCGCGCTCCCAGAGCGGGCGTCTGCGCCATTCCTCATAGGTGATTTCGCGGCTCTCGGCGCGGTCGCGCGCGAAGTCGGCGGCGATGCGCGCGGCGATTGTTTCGTCGAAGGCGGCGAGGTTGACTTCATCGTTCAAACCGAACGAGCGGTTGTCGAAGTTCGTCGAGCCGACGACGCTCCACACTTCATCCACGACCATCGTCTTGGCGTGAATCATGGCGGGTTGGTACTCGTAAATCTTCGCGCCCGCTTTCAACAAATCGCCGTAGAGACGTCGGCTCGATGTCCTCGTCAGCAGATGATCGCTCTCCTGTCCCGGCGTGATGATGGAGATTTTGACGCCGCGCTCTTTGATCGCCTTCAACATCTCGGCGCGCGCGCTGCGGTCGGGCAGGAAGTAGGGCGAGGTGATAAGTATGCTTTGACGCGCCGACGCGAGCAGCGTTTGATAAAGAATACGCGCGCGCGTCGAGCCGCCGACTGATGGTGAACTGTTGACGATGAAGGCCGACGTGTCGCCTTCAACCTCGTACTCTGGAAAATAATCCGCGCCCGCCAGAATCTCACCCGACGATTCCAGCCAGTTCTCCGCAAACGTCGCCTGCATACTGAGCGCGAGTTCGCCCTCGACCCGAAACATCGTGTCGCGCCAACGCTTCTTTCCCTTCACGCCGAGCAGCCAGTGGTCAGCCACGCCCGCGCCGCCGATGAATCCGATCTTGCCGTCAATAATCATCAACTCGCGGTGCGTGCGGTTGTTGATGCGCGGGAGCATGTTCCACTTAAACGGGTGATACCACGCGACGCGCCCGCCCGCCGCGACCAACTCTTTGAAGTAGCTATTCCATGACGTGAAACTGCCGATGTCGTCAATCACTAATTTAACTTTGACGCCCGCTCGCGCGCGTTCCGTCAAGGCTTCGACGAAACGCCCGGCCACCTCGCCGCGCTGAAAAATGTAAGCCTCGATGTTGACGCTCAACGCGGCCTGCCGGATGGCGTCCAACTCCGCTTCGTAATAAACCTCTCCGTTCGCCAGTACCTCGATGGAACTACGCCGTCGCACCTGCGAATCGGTGAGCGCCTCGATCATGCGTAAAAAGTCGGGCGAGTCGAGTTCGCACTTTTTGCCGGGCACATCAATTTTGTAAGGCAGCCCCGGCTCAAAGAGCGCGAGAAAAAGCAGCAGCGCCATGAAGGCGACCGAGCCAATCGCGATGACATCAAACCACGTCGGGTAGTTCATAAAGATGAGTTCAAAGTTCAAAGTTTAAGGCTTATGAATATGAACTGGTGCGGCGCGTTTAGTCTTTGAACTTTGAGCCCTGAACTTTTCTGTGATGCGAACGCAACGCTCAAGGCCATCGGCGGCTTCGAGCACCTTGAGGCGCAGGTCTCGGTCGAGCGCGGGTTGTTGCGCGAGAAACTGACGGACTTCTCCCGCCGCGCTCTCGTCGCACTGTCCGCCGATGAAGGCCGCGAGCCAGCCGTTGATGAAGAAAATCTTGCGCGTGCGTTTGAGCGTCGGGAGCAGTTCGAGCGCGGGCTTGAGATAGGGGCGCGTCAACTCGGACTGCTGCGGCGTGTTGAAGGGAGCAAGACTCGCCTCGATCCAGCTTTCCGCCAACTCCTTGTTGTTTAGATAATCATCAAAATATTTTTTCTTGATTGCCGGGATGGGTAGGGCTGCCTGCGTCGCGTAAGCATAGCGTTTTCCATCGTCGCTCTGATCTTGGTTAGCGGCGTAATTAAAAACGATACTTGCTATCTTGATCTCGCCCTCACTGTGCCCAAGTTTGTACGCAACTATCAACGCGCGCACGATGTCGAAGCGGTCGCGCGAGCGCAGCGTCATGCCGGGCACCTGCAATATACCGTGGAGAATATTACTGAGATTGTTAATCGCGTCCGGCGTTGTCGCAATCTCTCGGTATGTGCGGAAATACGTGATGCGAAGGCCGGGCGTCTCGGCGTGTAGCATCCGTTCGTAAATCATCTTTTCAAGTCGCAGCGCGAGCACGACTCTCTGCGTGTCGGAGAGATAGCGCGTGAAGGCCGTCTGCACGCGCGCGAGGATAAATTGGAGCGTCACGTCGTCGCGCTCGCGTGCGGCGTGTTGGATAGCAAGCTCGATGAAATCTGCGGGCGCAAGTTCGGCTTCGCGCACACTGTCCCAGAGCGTGCCCCAGAGCAGAGAGCGCAAAAAATCGTCGTTAACCGTGTCGAAGTTTTTTAAGACGAACGCGCGGCTCTCGTCGTCGAGCAGGAAACGACCGTAGCCGTAGTCCTCATAATTGGCAAAGACGTAAGCGGGGCGACGCTTGCCGATGGCCTGCTTAACTATTGTCGCGCCCGCGCCGCCGTCGAGCGTGACGGTCAGCGTTTCGGGCGGCGTGCCTTTGTCATAGGCCAGCAGAATTTTGACGCGCATCGGCCACGCGCCGCCTTCATCGAGCACATCGCGTTGCTGCACAGTGAAGCGGTTGATGCGCCCGCTGCGCTTGTCGGCAGTCCAGTTGACGCGCACGTCCGCCATGCCGCGACGCTTGACCCATGCGTTAGCCCACACGTCGAGCTTTCTGCTGGACGTGCGCTCGAAGGCGCGGACGAGGTCGTCCCAAGTCGCGTTCGCGTAGGCGTGTTCTTTGACGAAGAGTTGGATGGCCTGTTGAAACTCGCGCGCGCCGAGATAAAATTCCGCCTGACGAAGCATCGAGGGAGCTTTGCGATAGACGATATTCCCGTAAGCGGATTTCGCCGCCGAGAGGTTCGGGATTTCCTGAAAGATAGGCGTCGTGCCCTTCGTCGCATCGGTCAGGTAGGCGAGCGGTTTGTTGCGTAGATAAAAAACTTTCCACGCATCGAACTGCGGCAACGTGGCTTCGATGGCCTTGTAACCCATGAATGTGGCGAAACCTTCTTTGAGCCACAGATCGTCGAACCAGCGCATCGTGACGAGATCGCCGAACCACTGATGCGCCGCTTCGTGCGCCATCACGTCGGCGCGCGCGAGCAGGTCGCTGGCCGTCGGGTCGGTCGGAAAAAGGATTGACTCTTCGCGCAAAAACGTCGCGCCCGCGTGCTCCATGCCGCCGTAGGCGAATTCGGGGACGAGGACGAGATCGTACTTCGGGAAAGGGAATTTGTAATCGAAGTAACCTTCGTAAAATTTCAGCGACTCGCGGTTGAGACGAAAGACCTCCGCCAATTCCTTCTTCGCGCTCTCGGCTTTCGACTTGCGAACGAAGAGGCGCGTGCCGTAAGGCGAGGCGTCATCCTTGAACTCCGTGAACGGCCCGGCGGCGAAGGCGAATTGATAAGTGCTGAGTGGCTCTGTCTCCCTGAACCAATGCCAGAGCATACCTTGAGGCGGCGACTGCGGTAGCCCGCCGCTCGTCTCGTCAAATTCGGCATTGATGTTGGCTATCGTATTCGAGATTACGCGCCAGCTTTCGGGGGCTGTGACCCTGAGCGTAAAACGCGCCTTCAAGTCCGGCTGATCGAAGCATGGAAAAGCGGTGCTCGCGTCCGAAGGCACGAAGAGAGTGTAGATGTATTCCGAATTATCCTCGCGGTCTAAGTATCGCGTGACGGCGCTGCCGGACAGGCTGATCGGCGACTCGAACGATAAGCCCAAAACGTTTTCGCCGGTCTTGAGAAAGGTGCGCGGGATGATGATGTGATCGTTGATGAAACGCGCATCTGTCACGGGTTTGCCGTTCGCGCTTAGTTCAGAGATGCGCGTCTGCGGCTCGACATCTTTTTTTATCACGCGCCAGTCGAGGACGAGGTCGCCCGCCGCCGTGCCGTCGAGCGTGACCGTGATTCGCTCGTGTCCTTTGAGCATCGCCGCGGCGGGCGCGAGCGTGATGTCGAGCGTATAACGCACATCCTTGTAATGCTCCGCACGCCAGCGTGCCAGTTCGCGCGGGACGCCTGCGCCCGGCGACTCTGTCTGCGTCGCGCCGTGCGCCGTTGTGACGTGCAGCGCGCCGCAGATGAAAACAAAAAGAAGAGGGGCGAAAACAAGTCGCATCAACATCGTCAACATCCTTTGCGGTTCAGCCGAAGAGTGAAAAGCAGCTTGAGCATGGCCTTTGAATTCTCAAAATTATACGGAACACGGATACTAATACAGCACTCCCTGAAACAAAAATTTTCTCGCCTTCGGAGCCGCGTTTAGGTATAAGTTCAACGTTCGCACAAAGCGCCGGCCTTCGTTCATTTCTCGCACACGGAACTCGCGCGCCTGTGAGCAGGTAACAATCCCACGCCATGCCCGTCTGAAGTTGCCCGATATGCGGGCGAGCCTTCGCGCGCAGAGGCGTGGCACATCAAAGGAAAAATTATTATGAAAAAGATTTCATCCAAGAGCTTCGTCGTCTTCTTCTCGCTCGCCGCGTTGTGCGTCGCGACCAGCCTTCCGTCGCGCGCCGCCGCGCAAAAGCGTCCGGCTGCGGCGGGCACGCAGACCACTGCGGCCAAACCCGCTGCGGCACGCGCCACGCCTACACCATCGGACTTCAAAATCAAGCTCCGTACATCCATGAGTAGCCAGTCCGAACGCAATGGTCAGGGATCAGAGACGACGCAGTACATCAAGGGCGCGCGCATGCGTAACGAGATGAGCATGGGCGGCGAAGAAGGCGGCATCGGGCAGGCTTCGATCATGCAGTGCGACATGGCGCGCATGGTGATGATCAACGACCGCGCGCGAACCTTTCTCTACATGCCGCTCAACGGCGGCGACGATTCGTCAGCAGCGAGCGACAGCAGCCAGCCGTCAAACGCTCCGACGGACACCTCGATGCAGAGACGCGGCGGCGTCGTGACCATCACCGAAAGCATCGTTGACACGGGCGAGCGGCAGCAGATGTTCGGCTACACCGCACGCCATCTCAAAACCAAAATGACGAGAGAGTCCAGCCCCGACGCCTGCGAGAAGGATAATTCACGCACCGAGACGGATGGTTGGTACATAGACCTCGCCTTTGGCGTCAACTGCTCGCAGAATATGCGCCCCGCGAAATACGGCAGACCCGGCGCGCCGCAACCGCGTTGCAACGACCGCATCGTGATGAAGACCAGCGGAACGGCACGCCCCGGTTATCTCGTCAAAGGCACGACGACTTTTTACGACGAGCGCGGGCAATCTTTCTCGACGACGACCGAAGTGCTCGAACTCTCAAGCGCGCCGCTCGACGCCTCGCTCTTCGAGCCGCCCGCCGGATACAGGCAGGCCAAAAATTTTCAAGAGTTCGCCGGGATGGGAAATGGCGGTGGTGGTGACGACGACGATTCCGGCGCGTCCAACCCGCGCCCGACGGCGAAGAATCACGCCGCTGCTTCTGCCGCTATTACTGGCCGGAGCGTCGGCATCAAACAGCCGGGCACGATTCGCGTCGGCGTGGCGATGATTAACAACCACACGGATCATCAAGTCTCGATGGACGCGCTGACCGGGCGGCTCGTCGGCTTGATCAACAATGCGGGCGTCGAAGCCGTGATGCTCGCATCCATGACGCCCGACGCCGCCGTCGCGGAAGCGAAGCAGAAGGATTGCGATTACGTTCTCTTCACCGACGTGTCGAGCATGAAGCAATCGAAGGCGGGCAAAGTCGGCGGCATGTTCGGGCGCGCGACGGGCGTCGGCGGAATGGGCGCAGACAAGACCGAGTCGAAGCTTGACTTCAAGCTCAACTCCATCGCTTCAACGTCTCCGCTCCTGCAATCCTCCGCGACGGCGAAGGAAGAGGGGGACGAAGCAAGCGTCGGCGCGGCGCTCGATAAGGAAGCGCAGTCGGTCGCCGCCGCCGTGCAGAAGAAAAAATAGTTAAGAGAGTAAAAGAAAGAGGGCGCAGGGAAACGTTAGAACCGCGTTTCCCTGCGCCCGGTTTTTTCTCTCATCTATTGAACGATAAGCTTGCCGCGTAGCATATTCATGCCGCATGTCCACGTAAACTCGCCCGCCTTGTCAGGCGTGAACTCGATCTGCGTGCTCTTAAAGGCCGGCAGAACGCGCGCGATGCGGAAGTCGCCGAAGATGACGCGCTCGCTGCACGAAGCCGTCTCATCGCGGTAGAAGTTGAGACGCACGGGCACGCCCTGTTTGACGACGATCACGTCGGGCGAGTAGCCGCCCTTGACCGTGACGTTAATCTCCTGCACCCCCTCCTTGCTTACCATCGCCGTCGTGCTTTCACGCTCGCCGAAGAAGTACCACAGCACGAACGCGACGGCGGCGACTCCAGCGACGATCACACCAATCTCGATTGCATCCATCTCTCAAACTCCCTTTGATCCAGTCACGCGAAAGCGACGCAGGCGGAGGCTGTTCGCGACCACCGAGACGCTCGACAGAGACATCGCCGCGCTCGCTATGATGGGCGAGAGCAGCCAGCCCGTGAACGGATAGAGCAGGCCGGCGGCTACCGGAATCCCGACGACGTTGTAGGCGAACGCCCAGAACAGATTTTGCCGGATGATGCGAATCGTCGCGCGCGAAAGCGCAATCGCCGTCACCACTCCGCGCAAATGGCTGCGTAGGAGCGTTACGTCCGAGGCTTCGATGGCGACATCTGTGCCCGTCCCAATCGCGATGCCGACATCGGCTTGAGCCAGCGCGGGCGCGTCGTTGATGCCGTCGCCGACCATCGCGACGATTTTCTTTTCTTCCTCTTGCAGCCGTTTAATCTCGCCCGCTTTACCTTCCGGCAAAACCTCGGCCAGCACGCGCGTGATGCCGACCGCACGCGCCACAGCCTCGGCGGTGCGGCGGTTATCGCCCGTCATCATCATGACCTCAAGTCCCATCCGCTTCAATTGCTCGATAGCCTCTTTCGACTCCGGCTTGACTTCATCGGCGACCGCCAGCATCCCCGCGAAATGCCCGTCAAGCGCGGCGTACATCGGCGTCTTCCCATCCGCCGCAAGTCGTGCCGCCTTTTCCTCGAAACCGTCAAGCATGACGCCGCGCTCACTCATCAGCTTTAGATTGCCGAACAGCAATGCGCGCCCGTCAATCGCCGCCTCGATGCCGTAACCGGCGACGGCATTGAAGCGCGTCGCTTCCGAGAGAGCGAGGTTGCGTGCCTGCGCGCCGCGCACAATTGCCTCACCGAGCGGGTGTTCGCTGCCGCGTTCGGCTGAGGCAACGAGCCTCAGCAATTCATCTTCCGCGATGCCTTCCGCCGTCAAGACGTCCGTCAACGCCGGCTCGCCTTTTGTGATTGTGCCCGTCTTGTCGAGCACGATGGTGTTCAACTTGTGCGCCGTCTCAAGGCTTTCGCCGCCCTTGATCAGCACGCCATGCTCCGCGCCGCGACCCGTGCCGACCATAATCGCCGTCGGCGTCGCGAGTCCGAGCGCGCACGGGCACGCGATGATGAGCACCGCGACAAAGTTGACGAGCGCCGTCGCGAACCGCACGTCCGTCGGCGCGACGACGAACCACACGACGAACGTCAAGATGGCTATGCAGAGTACGACGGGCGTAAAGATGCCGCTCACCGTATCGGCGAGGCGCGCGATGGGAGCCTTCGATCCCTGGGCGTCCTGCACAAGTTTGACGATTTGTTGGAGCGCGCTGTCCTTGCCGACTTTCGTCGCCCTGAATTTGAACGCGCCGGTCTTATTGAGCGTCGCGCCGAAAACTTCATCGCCCGCCTTCTTCTCGACCGGCAGGCTCTCGCCCGTCAGCATCGCTTCGTCCACCGCCGACGCGCCGTCCGTCAACACGCCGTCAACCGGAATCTTCTCGCCGGGACGAACGATCACTGTATCGCCCGTGACAACATCTGCGATGGGGATGTCCACCTCGCGCTCTTCGCGCACGACGCGCGCCGTCTTCGCCTGCAAACTCAACAGGCGACGAATCGCATCGCCTGTTCGCCCCGTCGCGCGCGCTTCGAGCATCCGCCCCAATAGAATGAGCGCGATGATGACGCTCGCCGCCTCAAAATAGACGGGCACGCTCATCAACGCTCCGCCCGGCGCACCGCTCATGCCCGGCATCGCGCCCGCCGTGCCTGAAAGCGCGCCCGCGAAAAAGGTTGGCGCGACGGTTGCCGCCACAGAATAGAGGTAAGCCGCGCCCGTGCCGAGCGCGATGAGCGTGTTCATGTCCGCCGCGCGATGCCTCAGCGCAGCCCACGCCGCACGATAAAATTGCGCGCCGCAATAGAAAACGACCGGCGTCGTGAGCGCGAGTTGCAGCCAGTTGACCAACGCGAAATTGAAGAGAGGCACGCGCCCGTGCGACATCGCGATGACGAGCACCGGCGCGGACAGCATCGCCGCGATTAAGAATTTTCGTTTTAACTCTCTGTACTCAGCCGCGCGCCCGTCCGCTTCGATGTCAGACTCCGCCGTCATCGCATCTGCGCCGCTCGCGCCGCCGGTCAACGTTTCACGCACGCCGTAGCCGATGTCTTCGACCGCCGTGATTAACTGCGGCACGCCCGTCACAGACGGATCGTATTCCACCGTCGCGCGCAAAGTCGCAAAGTTGACGCCCGCGCTTTGCACGCCCGTCTGTTTCGAGAGCGTGCGCTCGATACGGCGCGCGCACGCCGCGCACGTCATGCCCGTAATCGGCAGTGCGACGCGCTCGCCCACCGCCGTTGTTGCCTCCGCTGCCACGTCAACGCGCTTGCCACTCATACCCGCATCAACGGGTTCGTTTCTTGCCGCCATCGTCGTCCTCCTTGTTTATGCTGCGACCTCTTCGCGCTTTGTCTGTGCTCGCCGGGAACGCTGCGTGCTTGATGTGCGAGCCTTCGATGAGGCCGCAGACGTGCCCGTCCATGTCGCCCGTCTCTTCCCACTCGGCGAGCGTCGCGGCCAGTTCTCGGCGATGACGTTTCATCTCGCGCATTCGCTCGTCCAATTCACGAAGGCGCGTCCGCACCACTTCACGCACCGCCGCGCATGGACTCTGCCCCGCCTGCCGTTCGACGATGATCTGCCTAATTTCTGCGAGCGTGAAGCCGAGCGTCTGCGCGCGCCTGATAAAATCGAGACGCTCCAACACCTCCGCGTCGTACACGCGATAGCCAGCCGCCGTGCGTGCCGGGCGACCGAGCAAGCCGCTCCGCTCGTAAAAACGTAGCGCCTCAACCCCGACTCCGCTCAACTTCGATACTTCGCCGATCTTCAACGCTCTGCGCTTCTCAACATCTTCGCGTTGCGAAACCTTATTCGCGACCTTCATCTCATCCCTCCGATGCACTTGCCCCCGCGCCTGAGAATGACGTTTCGACAAGCGCATCTGTGAATATCAACCGAACACAAATAGTATAAACCCTGTAGTCGAATACAGAGTCAAGCGCAATCTTTTATCCAGCCTCGTCCCGCTAAAATCGGCGGAGAGATTTGTCCCTTCGTAATGCGACGCGATTTGTGTTTCAGGATTGACGCGCAGTTTGCGTCTGGCATATTGTCACGACATCACCAAATCAGAACGCATAAACCGGGGGAGGGAAACAAATGTCGGAAAACTCATCGCACACGGATATGCCATATCGCACGCTGGGCAGCACGGGCGAGAGCGTCTCTTGCATCGGTCTCGGAGGCTCGCATCTGGGACTCAAGCACGTTAATGAAGAACTCAGTCTGAGAATTATTCGCGCCGCCGTTGATCGCGGCATCAACTTCATGGACAACTCGTGGGATTACAACGACGGCGAGAGCGAGCGACGGATGGGAAAGGCGCTTCAGGATGGTTATCGCGAGCGAGCGTTCCTGATGACGAAGATTGACGGGCGCACGAAAAAGGAAGCGACAAAGCAACTCGACGAGTCACTCAAGCGTTTGAAGGTTGACTGCATAGACCTCGTCCAGCATCACGAAATCATCCGCTACGAAGACCCGCACCGCATCTTCGATGAAGAGGGAGCCAACGCCGCGCTCGTCGAAGCGCGTGAGGCCGGGAAAATTCGCTACATCGGCTTCACCGGACACAAAGACCCGCACATCCATCTACACATGCTCGAAGTCGCACGCGCGCACGGCTTCCATTTCGACACGGCGCAGATGCCCTTGAACGTGATGGACGCGCATTATCGCAGCTTCTCGAAACTCGTCGTGCCGGAGATGGTCAAAGCGAAAGTCGGCGTGCTCGGCATGAAGAGCATGGCGAACGGCATTCTCTTGAAGTCGAACACGGTCACGCCCACCGAGTGCCTGCACTATGCATTGAACTTGCCCACCTCGGTTGTTATCACAGGAATTGATAGCCTTGAACTTCTCGATCAAGCGTTCGACGCCGCCGGCAGCTTCAAACCTTTGAGCGAAAAAGAACTCGCGGCCTTGCTCTCGAAGACGGCGAGCGCGGCTTCCGCCGGCGAGTACGAGCCGTTCAAGACGACATCAATCTTCGACAGTACCGCGCAGAATCCCGACTGGCTCGGCGAGGAACCAAAGCGCGTGCAGCAACTGATGCAGCAGTAAGCGAAGAATCGGAAGGCGTTAACGAGACGGGGAGCCGCGCCGCGCGCGTTCGCACAAGAGGCGGTAATCGTCCGGCGTATCAACGTCGAAGGCCGCTTCCGGGACGGCAACGAATGCAGCCTGCGCCTCGTGTCGCTTGATGATGCTTTTCGCGCCTTTCGCACCGTCGAGCTTCAACAACTCTGGAAAAAGCGCGCGGGTGAAGAGCGCCGGCACGCCGCGCGTCTTTTCGCCCGTCCTCGTTTCATATTCAGAAGCCACAAGCAGCGTGCGCCGCGTGCGATAAGCATCAGACAGACGCTCGATAACATCGCTCGTGACGTAGGGTTGATCGCAGAGCATCACAAGCGCCGCCTCTAATTCATCAGGCGCAGAAGACGATTCCATCGCGCGCAGTCCGCAACGGATTGATGAACTCATCCCTTCAGACCATTCCTGATTGACGACGACGCGCGCCTCCGTCTCATCTATCTCGCCGCGCATAGCTTCCGCTTGTGCGCCAAGCACGACGAAGGGGCGATGCTGCGTCTCAAGCGCGACACGGACGGCACGCCTCAGGAGCGTCTCGCCGTCGAAGCGCAAGAGTTGTTTCGGCTCGCCCGACATGCGCGAACTCTCGCCCGCCGCCAGCACGATGATGCCGATTGTTGAATTGCTCAAGACGTATGTGTGGCGAAGGGCGACGCGCTGCCGTCATTGCTCGCGCGCGCGTTCATGGATGGCTTGATGGAAGCTTTATGCGGCGGGAGTTGTGCTTCACGTTCGACGTGAATCGGCGCGTTGCGGTCACGCAGGAAACCGCCTGCGCGCGCGGCGCAGAACGCTTTGATTTCGCAGATGATCGAGAGGGCGATCTCTTCCGGCGTCTCCGCGCCGATGTCCATGCCGATGGGACTGTGCAGTCGCGCCGGTTGCTCGTGTGAAAAAGTGAGCGAGTCCGCGCCTAATTCTTCGAGCAGTTTCGACGTGCGTTGTTTCGGGCCGAGGATGCCTACATAACATGCGGGCGACGGCAACAGAGCGCGCAGCAGTTCAACGTCGTCCAGATAGTTGTGCGTCATCACGACCGCCGCCGTGCGCTCCGTCAATGAAACGCGCGCGGCCACTTCTGCGGCGCGACAGAGGACGATTTCGTCGGCCTCGGCGAAGCGTTCCAGCGTCTGCCGGCGCGCGCGCGTGTCAACGATGGTGACGTGCCAGCCGAGCGCGCGCGCCGGACGCACGAGCGGCACGGCGTCCTGCTCCGCGCCGAAGACGACGAGCGCGCGCGGCGGCATGATGACATCGAAAAAGATTTCCACGCGCGCGCCGCCGGCTTCGTAAGTGCGACCGGACGCGCGTTCTCCGGCGAGAATCTCAAAGGCATCTTCGCGGATGCGCGTGGATAAAGAGGATAACGCCGCGCTCTTGTGGAGCGTCGAGCCGCAGACGTTGTGTTGCTCGTCGAGCAGGATGCGTCCCCCGACTTCAAACTCGCGCTCTTCGACGCGCGCCGATGAATTTAACTCTTCGCAACGGGTGACAGTGGCGACCACGCCGCGCGCGCGCGCCTGTAGACAATCGGCGATAAAGTCCAACGCACGCGCGCCGCCGCTTCCTTCGTGCAGGCTTTCGAGCAGCACGCGCACGACTCCGTTGCAGCCCAATCCCAATCCCCACACAATGTCTTCCTGCCCGCGCGTGTCGTACTCGATAATCTGCGCGTCGTGCGTGTCCAAGACCTGCGCGACACGCAGAGACACGTCGCGCTCCAGGCAGCCGCCGCTAATCGTGCCGACGGTGTGGCCGTTCTCCGTCAGCAACATGCGCGCGCCCGGTCGCCTGTAGGCAGAGCCTTCGACGCTCACCACAGTCGCCAGCGCGGTACGCTCGCCACGCGCGCGCGCCTGCGCGTAGGCGTCAACGATTTGTTGTCGCTCGTTCATGCGAGCGCGCCCTTGCCCATCAATTTGTCGGGCGTGATGGGCAAATCGCGCACGCGCACGCCCGTCGCGTGATAGACGGCATTAGCGATGGCCGCCGCCGCGCCGACGATGCCGATCTCGCCCGCGCCTTTGGCTCCGATGGGACTGGCGTGCGCGTCGAAACTGTCCATCAGCATGACATCTATCGGCGGCACATCGGCGTGGACGGGAACGTGATATTCGGCGAGGTCTCGATTGACGTAATGGCCGAGATTTTTGTCGAGCACGGTTTCTTCCATCAAAGCCATGCCGATGCCCATCACGATGCCGCCCTGCATCTGCGAGCGCGCCAGCTTCATATTCATCACGCGACCAATGTCGAAGACGCCCGTCATGCGCGCGATGCGAACTTCGCCGAAGTCGGGGTCAACGCGCACCTCCGCGAAGTGCGCGCCGAAAGCGTGCGAGGAAAATTTCTTTTCCCTGTCGTTGAACTGCATGTCGAATTTCCCCTCGACCTCTTTGACATTCGCGCGCGTGAGAAGCTCTTTGAAAGTTTCACTCTTCGACGAATTGCTCTTGAGCGCAAGTCGCCCGTCGCGCGCGACGATGTCGTCCGCACTCGCGCCGGAGAGCGGCGAACGCACGTCCGCGCGCGCCATCTCAATCAACTTCGCGAGCGCGGCGCGTGATGCGCCCTGCACGGAACTGCCGACGCTCATCGCAGTGGCCGAGCCGCCGGAGACGAACGCCTTCGGTAAGTCCGTATCGCCGATGAAAACTTCGATGCGCTCGACGGGCAGGCCGAGCGTCTCGGACACGACCTGCGACAAAATCGTGTAAGTGCCCGTGCCCAGATCGTGCGTGCTGCTCTCGGCGATGGCCGTGCCGTCCTGTCTGATCACGACGCGCGCCGAAGACGGAAAATGGTTGACCGGATAGACTGCGGTCGCCATCCCCAACCCGACGAGATAACGACCGTCGCGCATCGAGCGGACTTCCGGCTTGCGACGCGACCAGCCAAACTTCTCTGCGCCCGTCTGGTAACACTCTTTCAAAAGTTTCGTTGACCACGGAAGTTTTTCGTCCGGGTCTGTGTCCGCGTGATTGATGAGGCGGAGTTTGATCGGGTCTATCTTGAGTTGATCAGCCAACTCGTCCAACGCGGATTCGAGCGCGTACATGCCCGGCGTTTCGCCCGGCGCGCGCATGTAGGTCGGCGTCCCGACGTTGAGCGAAACGAGCCGTTGCGACGCGCGGAAATTATCGCAGGCGTACATCATGTGCGTCGGCTTGCTGAACGGCTCGACGAATTCATCGAAGGTCGAGTTGTGCGAGATGCCTTCGTGAATGATGGCCGTCAGTTTGCCGTCGCGCGTGGCTCCGAGCGCGACGCGCTGCACGGTCTCGGCGCGGTGGCCGACGTTGTCGAACATCTGCTGGCGCGTGGTGGCGAGTCGGACGGGACGCTTCACCTCGCGCGCCGCCGCCGCCGCCAGCGCGACGTGCGCCCAGACGTTACCCTTGCAGCCGAAACCGCCGCCCGTGAATTTGCAGACGACACGCACGCTGTTCTCAGGAATGCCGAACGTCGCGGCCATCGCATGACGCACGCCGTAGGTGTATTGCGTCGCGTCATAGATGGTGAGCTTGTTGTCCGCGCCCCAGACGGCGGTCGTCGCGTGCGGCTCCATCGGATTGTGATGCTCGGTCGGCGTGCGATAAATCTCGTCCACGCGCACGTCAGCCGCGCCGAGCGCAACGTCCGCGTCGCCGCGCGACGAGTCGGCTGGCTTGCCTGCAACTTTTTGTTTCGGGACGTAAGCTTTGCCGCGCTCGCGCTCGATGTCTGTGGCGGGCGTCTGCTCTTCGTAGTTGACGCGCACGAGTTCGGCGGCGTGACGCGCTTGCTCAATCGTCTCCGCAACGACGAGCGCAATGTACTGGCCGCCGTAATAAATCGTCGGAGTTTGCAGAGGAACGCGACGCCCTGCCGCATCGCCTTCCGCCGGATTCGTGGCGACGGGTTTGAGTTTCGGCGCATTCTCGTGCGTCATAATGTGCAAGACGCCGGACGCTTGCTGAGCCGCGCTGAGGTCGTAACTCTTGATGCGCCCGTTGGCGATGCGGCTTCCGACGAGCACGGCATGAGCCACGCGCCCGACGGGAAACTCCACCGCGTAGAGCGCGCCGCCCGTCACCTTCAAACGCCCGTCAACACGGTCGAGCGGTTGGCCGACCATGCCTTTATTTTGCTTCGACGTTTCTTTGCTTTGTTGACTCGCGCTCATGCCGCACCCCCTGCTTTTTTGTTCGCCACTTCATCCAGAATTCGCACGACGGCGCGCTTCGCCATCTCGATTTTGAAAGCGTTGTGCGTCTGCGGCGTTGCGCCCGCGACGGCTGCCTCCGCCGCCTGTTTGAAAGTCGCGGCATTGGCCGTCGCGCCCGTTAAGACGCTTTCGGCTTCGCGCGCGCGCCACGGTTTATGCGCGACGCCGCCGAGCGCGAGTCGCGCCGCCATGATTTTTCCGTTCTTCAATTCCAGCGCCGCCGCGACCGAGACGAGCGCGAACGCATACTGCGCGCGGTCTCGCACTTTGAGATAACCGGAGCGTCTGGCGAAAGCGTTCGAAGGCACGTCAACCGCGACGATCAATTCGTCGGGCTGCAAGTTGGTGTCAATCTGCGGCGTGTCTCCCGGCAGGCGATGAAATTCCGCCATCGGAATTTGACGCGCGCCGCCTGTGCCTTCCACACGCACGACGGCATCGAGCGCGACGAGCGCGACGCACATGTCGCTGGGGTGCGTGGCGATACATTTATCGCTCGCGCCGAGAATGGCGTGGATGCGGTTGAAGCCGGGAATCGCGGGACACCCCGATCCGGGCACGCGCTTGTTGCAGGGAAAGGTCGTCTCCATGAAATAGTAGCAGCGCGTGCGTTGCAAGAGATTGCCGCCGACCGTCGCCATGTTTCGCAGTTGCGGCGACGCTCCCGCGAGCAGCGCCTCCGAGAGGACGGGGAAATTCTCGCGGACTTGTCGGTCGTTCGCCACGTCGCTGTTGCTGGCGAGCGCGCCGATGCGTAAGCCGTTCGCAGTCTTCTCGATTTTTTTGAGCGCGAGACGATTGATGTCAACCAACTCGGCGGGCTGCTGCACGTTCATCTTCATCAAATCAATGAGATTCGTGCCGCCCGCTAAAAATTTCGCGTCCGCGTGAGACGCGATTTCCCGCACCGCTTCGGCGCTGTCCGTCGCGCGCTTGTATGTGAACGAATTCATCTCTCTTGTCTCCATGACCGCTGTCCCGGCGATAATCAACACGCGAGCGCGCCGCAGATGCGCGCTTCGTCTGCCATCGTCTCGTTTAAGATTTCGCGCCGCGCACTTCCTCGACGGCGGCAAAGATGCCGTTATATGCGCCGCAGCGACAGATGTTGCCGCTCATACACTCGCGCACGCCCAAGCCCGGCGGGCAGCCTTCCTTGAGCAAGCCCACCGCAGACATGATCTGACCCGGCGTGCAGTAGCCGCACTGGAAACCGTCGTGCCTGATGAAAGCGGCCTGCACGGGATGCAGTTCGTCGCCATGCGCCAGACCTTCGATGGTCGTAATCTCCGCGCCGTCGTAGGTGGCGGCGAGCGCGAGGCACGAATTGATGCGATGCCCGTCGGCCAGCACGGTACACGCGCCGCACTGCCCGCGGTCGCAACCCTTCTTCGACCCCGTCAGACCGATGCGTTCGCGCAGCGCGTCGAGGAGCGTGACCTGCGGCTGAAGTTGCAGCGGATAACTCTTGCCGTTGACGCGCAACGTGACGGGCATCGTCTCCGCCATTTCAGTTTGAGAGAGAGATGCGCCGCTCGCCGTCGTCTTCGTCACGCCGTTGGCGGTCTGCTGGGCTGCGGCGACGTTCACCCGGTAACTCAACAGCAGATTCAACGCCGCCGCGCCGCCGCCCGCCAGCAGAGCCTGTTTCAAAAATCGTCGCCGCTCCTCGCCGTCCTCCGACAAGAATGCTTTGATTTCCTCGACATCCGCGCCGTCTGCCACGAGCAACTCGCGCTCGGCTTCGTTCAGCCCGGCGAGAAAATCCTCATACTCATTTTCCCATCCCATAATTTGCTCCCCGATGTCATCCGCTCGCACCGCCGCCGACGAATGTTGAAAACCAAGCATCAACGCTGCCACTCAAAGGTTAGGCCGCCCGCGAAAAATTTCCGCCGGCGGTTTGCGCTGTCACGAATGCACGATTGTAGCCACCGTCAATCTATTCTATCAAGCGAATTGTTTGGCCGGATACTGTCTGATGCGTATCGCTATTTTATAACGAAAGTGAGTCGCCCCGTTTCCGGGTTCGACTCTCTACGAAGAGCAGCAGAGGCGGCGCGCGTCAGGCACACAAAAAGTGAGGGACGCTCGTCCGGCGGCTCTCCGTTTAATTTGCGATGTTGAGGGAGACTGGGGAGGCGAAGTTCTCATGCCGCGTCGGGCGCAGTTTTCTTTCTCGCCATGATTGCTCCAGTCAAAAGTCCTTTCGCTTGATTTCACCAGCCCGGAATTTTAGTTTATCCCATCTCTCCGCATATTTATCAGAGACGGTGACGTACCGCTTGTGCCGTACTAATTCGTCAAATGAAAACACGTATGCGGTGTCATTGAAAAGATAATATCCGATGATGAAATCGAACTCGCCTTCTTTGTACCTTCGACGTTTATTGTGTCCTTCCGCGCAGGACAATCTCACAACCGGCAGGCCGTGTGTAGATGGAGAGTTAACATAACGAACTTGAAGCCTCAGTGTCTTCCCGCTCTCAGGAACATAGACAAGGCAATCTATTTTGTCCCCGTCGAAAGCAGACGTATATACTTCAAATCCATGCAAGACTAAACGAAACAGCACCGCCGCCTCGGCAATTCTTCCTCGCTGTTGATTGGTCAGGATATGTGCAGCTATAGCTTGATGATGTTTTGACTCCTCACCATGACTCTTCTTCGGCGTCACATATCGCTTCGCGGTTTTGCTTCGAGCCTTTTTTTCTTCAACGGTCAGCGGGTGTAGCTGTAACCAAACGCTCAGTGACCCCTTCGCCGCGCCGGTCATAGATGCTATTTCTCGCAAGGATAAGCGTTCCTCAAGGCGCAGTCGCAGAGCTTCCGCTTTCAAATCCGGTTTAGCAATTCCCATCACGATTTCCTCCGCAACGAAGCGTGGTTCGTTGAACCTTTGCGGGTTCAGCATATCATTGACGGACTTTAATGGTTGAAATTTTCTGAGGAAGAAGAATTGGTGGAGCCGGGGAGGATCGAACTCCCGACCTCTTGACTGCCAGTCAAGCGCTCTCCCAGCTGAGCTACGGCCCCGTGTTGAAGTTTTGTCGCCGGGATGGAGAGTAACGTAGCGCGCGAAAACTCGTCAAGCGGCGCTCACTTGACGCTACGGCGCGCGGCGAAGAAGGCTACCGATGTGCCGATGACGAGCAGCGCGAGGCCGCCCGTGATGCGCGCCACGTTCGGCAACTCGCGCACGCTCGTCTCCGTGACGACGACGGCGGCGTGCGGTTCGAGGAAGGCCGCGCGGTAAGCGATGACGCCGCCCGTCGCGGCCAGTACGATGCCGATGATGGTGAAGATGATTTTCATTTCAAACGCCTGTCATGGAAGATTGCGAAGAGGGAGAGTCCGACGCCGGCGAGAAACAACATGATGCTGCTTGTTAGACTTGTCAAAAAAGTCTGCGATATAGAAAACGTCGCCGCGTGGAGTCCTGTATCAGCATGGTAAGCGACGGCCTTCCAGATAAACCCGTCCAGAATTTCCCAGCCTAGCACGAAGCCCAGCGACGCCAGCAGGATGCCGCCGCAGATAGTGTTAAGCCTCATCTCGCGTCGCACAGACTCTATCTCCCTTTGAACTCCGGCTTGCGTTTCTCCATGAATGCACGGACGCCCTCGTCTTTGTCTTCCGAAGAGAAGCAGAGCGCGAAGAGATCAACTTCGCGGCGCAAGCCCTCGTCGAGCGTCGAGCGCGAGGCGAGCTTGACGGCTTCCTTCGCCATGCGGAGCGCGACCGGACTTTTTTCCGCGATGCGATTGGCGAGTTCCATCGTCTTGCCTTCGAGGTCTGCCGCCGGCACGACCGTGTTAACGAGTCCGAGATTGTAAGCCGTCTTCGCGTCAATGATGTCGCCAGTTAAAATCAATTCCATCGCCTTGCCTTCGCCGACGAGTCTGGTCAGACGCTGCGTGCCGCCGCCGCCGGGGATGATGCCGAGATTGATTTCCGGCTGGCCGAACTTCGCCGACTCGCTGGCGATTCTGATGTCGCAAGAGAGCGCGAGTTCGCAGCCGCCGCCGAGACAGTAGCCGTTAATCATCGCGATGATGGGTTTCGGAAAACCGTCTATGGCGGTGAAGAGCGAGCGTCCGGTCATTACGTCACGTTGCGTGATGGCGGTGCGTCCCTCGAATTCCGCGATGTCCGCGCCCGCGACGAAAGCCTTGTCGCCCGCGCCCGTGAAGACGACGACTCTGACCTCTTCATCGTCGCGCAACTCTTCGAGCGCGGCTGCGCCCTCCGCGCGCGTCTGGATGTTCAGCGCGTTCATCTTCTGCGGGCGGTTAATCGTAATCAACGCGACGCGCCCGCGCCGCTCAACCAACAATGTTTCGTATGATGCCATTCATTCCTCCAAAAGCAATGACGAGTGACAAGTGACGAGTGACAAGTTAAAAACCTGTCATTGCCCGTCACGCGCCACTCGTCGCTTATCACTATTCTTCTTCGCCGGAAGATGTTTCCGCGCCCTGTTGCTCGTCGGCGACCCACGAGACGAAGAGGCGCAGCCAGTTGTCTGCGGGTTCGACGATCTGGACGCCGATGCGCGCCGTGCCGTAGATGGCGGGCGCGATGCGTATCACGCGCGCCGTCGCTTCGATGGGCGAGCCGTCCGGGCGATGCGCGCGCAGGTAAAGCTGGTCGTTGCGCCCGACGCGCTGGTTGAGATGAAAGAGCGTGCCCGATGTCGAGATGTCGTCGGTTTCGGTCGGCTCGCTCCACGCCGCGCCGTCCTCCGAGCGACCGGAGACAACGATGGGCAGACGCAGCGCCATCCGCAGCGCGAAACGTTTCTCTCCCTGATTCGACGTGGACATAAGATTCAGTAGTCAGTAGCCAGTAGCCAGTAGCCAGTAGGAAAGCATGTGTGTTGATGCTGACCACCGGCCACCAGCCACTGACCACTGTTTAGTCGTTCCATTTATAAAAACCTTCGCCGCTTTTCTTGCCGAGTTTTCCTTCTTCGACCATGCGCCGCAGAATCTCAGGCGGGCGGAAACGCTCGGAGCCGAGCTTGCGATGTAGATAGTCTGCGATGTTAAGTCTGACATCGAGGCCGACGAGATCGGTCAGACGGAGCGGCCCCATAGGATGATTGTAGCCCAACTCCATCGCCGTATCTATATCTTTTGCGCCCGCCACGCCTTCCTCAAACATTCGCATCGCTTCGAGTCCGAGCGCGACGCCGAGCCTTGACGACGCGAAGCCCGGTACGTCCTTCACCGTGATCGGTTCTTTCCGCATCATTCGCCCGACCTCGCGCGCCGCTGCGACCGTTTCAGGGGAAGTCTCCTTGCCGACGACGATTTCAATGAGACGCATGATGTGCACGGGGTTGAAGAAGTGCATCCCGACGACACGCGCGGGGCGCAGAGAGCCGTCGGCGATTTCCGTGATCGAGAGCGAGGAAGTGTTGGTCGCGAAGATAAAATCTTTCGCCGCGATTGTCTCAACTTCACGCAACGTCTCGCGCTTGAGTTCAAGGCGTTCCGGCACGGCCTCGATAAAGAGGTCGGCCTCGCGCGCGTCTGACAGGCTGTGTACGCCGCGTATGTTTCGGAGCGTCGCGTCGCGCTCATCCACAGTCACCTTGCCGCGTTCGACGCCCTTCGAGAGATTCGTTTCGATGGCGCGCAAGCCCCGCGCGAGCACCTCGTCGCTGATGTCTGTGAGCAGCACTTGATAGCCTGCGGCGGCGGCGACCTGCGCGATGCCGTGCCCCATCGTGCCCGCGCCGAGGACGGCGACGGTCGCAATCTCGCTCGAAAAATTCTGTTGGCTGTCGTGTTCCGGTGTGCTCAAGAGGCTTCGTCTTCGGAGGTTGCGACGGCGTGCGTCAAACTCCGTTTCGCGTGGTCTGATTCGACTGCGTTTACCGGAGACGTTATACTACACGCGCCACGAAAAATGCTACCGGAAGAAGTTTTCAAGCGGGAAAACGCGCGTGTTCTTGACGAAGATGCGCGGCGACGGCGCAGTTTTAACTTACGAAGCGGGAGACAGGGGAGGCGAGATGTCGAAGGAAACTATACACAAGGAAGTTGTCATCATCGGCTCAGGCCCGGCGGGGCTGACCGCCGCCATCTATTCCGCGCGCGCGGACTTGAAGCCGCTCGTCGTACACGGGCCGCAACCCGGCGGGCAGTTGACCATCACGACCGAAGTGGAAAATTATCCCGGCTTCGCCAAAGGCATCCAGGGGCCGGAGTTGATGCAGGAATTCGAGGAGCAGGCGAAACGCTTCGGGACGGAATTTCTCGTCACTTCAATCACGAAGGCCGACCTGGGAAAACGTCCCTTCACGCTTGAATCCGACGACCACATCATCAAGGCCGACACGCTCATCATCGCGTCGGGCGCGTCCGCCAAGTGGCTCGGCATTCCCGGCGAAGCGCCCGCGCCGCATGGACTCGGCGGCTTAGGCGTCTCGGCGTGCGCGACGTGCGACGGCTTCTTCTTCAAGGGCAAGTCTATCGTCGTCGTCGGCGGCGGCGACACGGCGATGGAGGAAGCGACGTTCTTAACTCGTTACGCCTCGAAGGTCACGGTCATCCACCGTCGCGGTTCCTTACGCGCGTCGAAGATTATGCAGGAGAAGGCGCAGAAGAACGACAAGATCGAATTTATCTGGAACACGGATGTGCGTGAAATTCTCGGCACGCCGGAGACGGGCGTCACGGGCGTGCGTCTCTTCAATAATGAGACGAACGAGGAAAGCGAGTTCGCGTGCGAGGGCGTCTTTATCGCCATCGGCCACCATCCGAACACGGATATTTTCAAGGATTGGTTGGAGCGTGACGACGTGGGCTATCTCAAGACCGCAGGACGTTCGATGGCGACGAACATTCCCGGCGTCTTCGCGTGCGGCGACGCGCAGGATTCTTTTTATCGTCAGGCCGTCACCGCCGCTGGCACGGGCTGCATGGCCGCCATTGACGCCGAGCGTTTCCTCGACAATCTGCCGGTCGAGATGCCCGACGGCGAAGAAATCACGATGGACGGCGAGCGCGTCATGCCCGACCACAACCACGTCATCATGCCCGACGGCGAGATCGTGCAGAACAAAGGCGATGAGGGCATCACCGCCAGCAGTGGCGACTAGCAGCCGGAAGCTGTTCCCGCTCTTCGCTTGAGAATAACAAAAGCCGCGCTCGTCACTTTTGATCAGCGCGGCTTTTGTTGTTAGAGCGCGCGACAACACCGAGCGTGCGAGAAATCCACAGCAGGTTATTCACACGGATAGACAGGTTAAAGAAGCGATAAATGTGGAATGGTGAGTGATGAATATCGGGCGGAGTTTCTTTGATTTAATTCATCATTGCGGCATTCATCACTCATCATTCGCCTTTCATCCTGTCCATCCTGTCTATCCCTGTTAATTTCTTTCTTGGCTTTCCGCTTAGGTGGAAGTTTTGTGAGGCGCTCTTATTTCATTCGCGCCAGCTCGCGGTCGTGCGTGCGCGCGAGCAGAAGTTGCGCGATGATCGAGCCGCTGAACGCCATGAACATGTCCCATTGCGTGTCCCACGGGTCGCCCTGCGTGCCGAGAAAGTCGGAGGCGCGGTCTCCTTCGATGAGCGCCGTCCACCATTCCGTGAATTCGTAGAACGCGCTGAAGGCGAGGCAGACGGAGACGACGAGGAAGAAGAGCCAGCCGCCGCGCTTCAACGGCGTGCGACGCAAGAGAACTTCGCGCGTGATGATGGCGGGGACGAACCCTTGCGCGAAATGCCCGACGCGGTCGTAGTTGTTGCGCGCGAAGTGAAACAACTCCTGCGCCCAGAATCCGAGCGGCACGCGCGCATAAGAATAATGCCCGCCGAGCAAGAGGATCAGCGCGTGTAAAAGCACGAGCCGATAGACGAGCGGCGTGAAACAAAAACGTTTGTAAAGCAGAATAAAAATCAGCGCGCCCGCCACCGCCGGAAAAACTTCTTCCACCCACGTCAGGTAATCGAAAGGCTTGATGCCGGAAATGACAAGACACACGAGACCGATGCCGAGCAAGACGAGAGGCTCGCGGCTTTGTCTCTCGTCCGTGTGATTATTGTGCGAACTCGTCATAGCTTGAACCGGGGCGTGCCTGGACGATCATTGACGCTTTCAGACGGCACATTGAAAATCAGAGCAACACGATGGAGTCGTCCATCTGCTGTGAGCGACGCGACGGAGAGGAAGCAGCGGCGGTGTCGGAAGTTGCAGGCGTGCGACCGGCGTGCGGGCAGGCGTCGCAGTAAGAGCCGAGACGCTCATATCTGTCCGCGCAATGGTTGCAGTCGAGCGCCTGTCCGAGTTCGCGCAGCATGTCGAGCAGAGGCAGCAGCAGGCGACCGCGCGGGGCGAGCGTGTATTCGACGTGCGGCGGGCTTTCGCTCAACTCGTGCCGCTCGACGAGCGCGTCCGCTTCCATGTCGCGCAGGCGGTCAACGAGCGTGCGGCTGCTGATGGGATGCAAGCCCTCGATGAGTTCGGTCGTGCGTCTGGAGCCGCGCGCCAGATCGCGCACGATGAGCATCGTCCACTTATCGCCGATGACCTGAAGCGCGCCCGACACCGGGCAGCCGTCACCCTCGCGTCGCCTCATAAAAGTTGTCCCTTCAGAAATGTTGACGCGCACGCCTCGCGCGCCCTCGAAGTAAGCTGTTTTCGTCTCGCTGGCCGGTCGAATCCGCCGCACACTTTGGCGCAGCTTAACACGGGCGGGCGCGTCTTTGCGATGCCGTCGGATTTATTCTAAAATCGTTGCAGCCCCGAAGTTGACCAACCTCTACGAATCGTTTCGCATCTGCTTTGTAGCCCCACTCTTCACCGAAATACTGCCGGCCTCTTGAGGCATTTTCCGCGCGCTGCCCGCGCCGCCGTAGAGTAATTTATGATGTCTGCAACACAAAGAGAACGCGACCAGGATGCGCCGCGCGTGGAAGAGAGCGCAGCGCCGGTCATCCTCGTCGCCGACGACGAGCCGGTCAACCTCGCGCTTATCAAGCGTCGCCTCGAATGGGAGCACTACGTGATTCACACCGCGCAGGACGGCGGCGAGGCGGTCACGCGCGCGCGCGAAGTCTTGCCCGATCTCATCATCCTCGACGTGATGATGCCCGTGCTCGATGGACTTCAAGCCTGCCGGCTGTTGAAGGACGAAGGGGAGACGCGCGACATTCCCGTCATTTTTCTCTCCGCGCTCGACGACATGGAGACGAAGGTCAACGGCCTCTCTGCCGGCGCGAACGATTACATCAGCAAGCCTTTCAGCGCGGAAGAATTGGTCGCGCGCGTGGGCGTTGCGATTCGCCTCAAGCGCGAGCGCGACCGCCTGCGCCTGAGCGCCGAAGAAGCGCGCCGCAAAGCCGAAGACGCGAGCGCGAAGTCCATGACCGACGCGCTGACGGGCCTGCTCAACCGCTACGGCTTACACGGTTCTTTGCAGCGGCAGTTGGCCGAAGCGCGACGCTATGACCGCCCGCTCTCCTGCCTGCTACTAGACATTGATCACTTCAAACTCGTCAACGACACATACGGACATGCGGCGGGCGACACCGCGCTGATGCAAGTGGCGCGCGTGTTGTCGGAGGCCGTGCGCGGCTCGGATGTGGTGTGTCGTTATGGCGGCGAAGAGTTTCTCGTGCTCGCGCCCGAAACCAAACTCGAAGGCGCGTCCGCGCTCGCTGAAAAGATTCGCTTCAACGTCGCCGCGCGTCTCTTCGGCGACGGCGAGCGCGTCTTTCCCGTCACTCTGAGCATCGGCGTCTCGCAACTGCACACGTCCGAGTCCGGCCACGACATGATCGCGCGCGCCGACGCCGCGCTCTATCTCGCGAAGGAGTCTGGACGTAACCGAGTGGAAGCCGCGAGTCAGGAAATACTCTGAACGGGCGGGATGTTCACAACGAATTATTTACACGGATAGACAGGATGAACAGGATGGAAGACAAATGATGAATGCGAAATGATGAATGATGAATAGAGAGCAACTCTTTACTTTCACTCATCACTTATCACTCATTACTCATCACTTCTTTATCCTGTTCATCCTGTCTATCCCTGTTAATTTTCTCCTCCGCCGCGCCGGACGCTTGGCCGCGTGTACAGGTAAGCCCATGCGATGAGGACGAACTGGAGCGGGAGCCGCAACCATAAAAGTGTGGGACTGATTTCCGCGTACAACTCCGGGTGCGTCGCCATGTAGATGTTGGCCGGAAAGACCGCCAGCAGCAGAGCGATCAAGCCCCACGCGGCGAGTCGCGCAAAGCGCGGCACGAGCAAAAACGCTCCACCGGCGATCTCACACAATCCGCTCAGGTACACCAGAAAAAGATGCCAAGGCAGATACGGCGGCATGATCTTCAAATAAAAAGACGGGCTGATGAAATGATTCAACCCCGCCACGATGAAGAGAATCCCGAAAATATATTTGAGGATTGATTTCAACTTGCTCATGTTTTCTCCGCACCATCTTTGACAGTTGAGTCGGCGCGTTTATCTTCACGATGCAGGCTCCAGTGCCAGACTTCTCCATCCTCCGGGTCTTGCACAACTCCGACGTACTTCATGCCGGCCTTCTCCAACACTCCGGTCGAAGCGTTGCGCTCCGGCAATGTGTGCGCGTCAACTCTTGTGACGTGTGCGTGCGAGAAGGCATGACGAATCATCCCGCGCGCGGCTTCGAGCGCGAGTCCCTGCCGCCTGTAATTCGGCGCGATGGCGTAACCGATTTCAACCATCCCTTTCGCATTCGCTTCGCCCTTGAATCCGCCCAACCCGATCAACGCGCGGTCAGCTTTGTGTATGAAAAGGTGAGTCCACCAGTTGAGCGCGGACGGATGCGACTTGAGATATTCGTAAGAAGGCCGCATCGCTTCCTGCGCGGCGGGGAAGCCAAGCCAGTCTTTCGCGAGCGTTACATTCAAGAGCGCAGAGAGCCTCCGCTCGTCTTGCAGAATCGCCTCGAAGTGCGTCAACTCGCAGGGAATAATCAGGAGCCGCGATGTCTCGATCATAAGCCACTTTCAGATTGACGCAATGACGATGCGGGTCTTATCACAACACGACTCCGCCGGCATTCCTTCGCACGTACCAGCACGCAATCGTGTGACGCTCGCCGTGCGTCACAGGCGTCACTTCATGCGTCGTCTCCGCGCGGAAGGCGACGAGCGTTCCCGTCTCTCCGTGTAGGCGTACCTCTCTCTCGTCGTCGCTCTCCGCACGCCAATTGTGAAAGACGAGCGAGCCGCCGCAGTAGTAGTCGTCGCCATCTTCCGGCGTATCGGATTGTTGGCTCAAGAAAATCACCACCGACACGCGGCGGTCTTCCTGTGCGAGACGAAGCAGCCCCGTGTTGCCGTCCTGATGCGCGACGAAGAAGTCGCCCACACCGTAACGCAAAAACTGCGGCTCCTCGCAGTCGCGCAGGCTCACCCCGAAATGCTCCTCGATCTCACGCTGGCACGCTGACAATCTCCGCCTGACAAACTCGCACGTCTCACGCGAAGGCGTCCGGCGCATCACCTTCCGCACACGCTCATCCACCGCGCCCGAAGACTCGCGTCCATAGACCGTCGCCGGACTGCTCCCCGCCGCGCGCATCCCGGCGACAATCTCCGCGCACGTCCGCGCGTCGAAGAAGCCACTCCGCACGAAGAGGCCGAAGCGCGCGGCTGAGTCAGACACTTCACCTGGCATACTGCTCTGCGCCCAAGAAGTGCAGCGAGACGTAAGGCTCGTCTCCGATGACCCAGCTATCGTGCGCGACGGGCGGCACGTAGAAGAGGCTGCCCGCGGTGAGCGCGACTTCAGCGCCATCTTTCAGCGCCGCCATCGCGCTCCCCGAAAGAACCATCCCGACGTGCTCAACTTCGCAAAGCTCTGTGCCGGCGAGCGGGCTGACGTGTTCAGACCATTTCCAGCCGGGTTCATAACTCGCCCGGCCAATCGTCATGCCGCCGATTCGCACAATCTCTAACTTGCCCATCTCGAAGACGCGCGTTTCATCCGGGCTGTCGAAACTCTTCAAAATTACGTCGAGCATTTTGATCTCTCCTTTTTGGAATATAAATTGTCAGGCCAAGACTCAAATCTCTCTCGTCATAAAGACGCTGTACGGGTCTTCGACATAATCCGCAAACGGCTCGCAATAAGTAAAACCGAAATTGGCGTACAGTTGGCGGGCCGGCTCGAATGCTTCCATGGAGCCTGTCTCTAAACTCAAACGGCTGTAACCACGCCGCACGGCTTCTTCGATGATGTGGCGCAGAAGATTTTTCGCCACGCCCTTTCTCAGGTGAGGCGTGGATGTCCGCATGGATTTAATTTCACCGTGTTGCGAGTCAAGTTCTTTGAGCGCGCCGCAGCCAAGCAGTTCATCATTTTCCCGGACTGTCCAAAACGTAATTTCCGGCTGGCGTAATGCCTCAATATCCAGCGCATGAATGCTCTCAGGCGGCGAGTGTAATGCCATGCTCTCAAGATGCTCTCGCAACAGATCGTGTAGCTCGGAACCGCTGAGGTCGTCTATCTCAATCTTCATGGAAAACTCCGAATTAAACAGGCGATGCTCGTTCGGGGCAAAGCCGTTGCGCCGTGCGTTCGATGATTTGTCAGGCGACGCGAACTCGCTCCGAAATGTCGTCGGCAATTTCGCCGGGTGATCTGTTGTTGGTATCAATGTGTTCGCCGAATTCGGGCGCGGCATGTACCTCGCAGCATCTCGCGGCTCTCGGATAGACCCACTGGCCTTCTGCCGTTGAAGGACTGACGCCTCTTTTTCTCAGACGCTCGTGAATTATTTCAATAGACGCCGTAAGACAAAAATGTTGGACTGCGACTCCGCTGTGCGTTAATCGGGAGCGAACCTGATTCAGATATTCCAGCTTACAAAAAGCCATCGGTATGATGATCGTCCGCCCAGCGATTCTGTGTAACGTCAATGCGGCCAGCGTTGTCAGACGCCTCCAGAGCGGCATGTCTTGAAAATCTCCGGCGCCGGAACCGCTGAGAGGAACAAATCCGGGCACTCGCTGAAGCACAAATCCGATCAACTCTGGATTAAACAAAGCGCTTTGGGGTATCCGCTCAACGAGTAGTCTGGCGACGGTTGTCTTTCCCGCTCCGAATGATCCGTTGATGAGAATAATCATACTCGCCGTCGCCTGACGCGAAGTTTAAGCCGCCGCGCGCCCGCCAACTCTTCAATAGTTCGTGAGAATCGCTTCGGGCGCGAAGCCCATCTCCTGTAGGCGGTCGCGTGTCTGCGCGATCATCTCGCGCGAGCCGCAGACGAGTGCGACGGGGTCGGAGAGATTCGGCAGGACGTGTTCGAGAAGTGACTGGACGTAGCCGGTCTGCCCTGACCATTCGTAACCGTCCGGTCGCGAGATGACCTGACGCAGCTCAACACCGGCGGCCTTCCAACTCTCCGTCTCGTCGCGATAACAGAAATCTTCCGGCGTGCGCGCGCCGTAGAGGACGACGATCTGGCCGAAGTCATCCGCTCGCCTGAGCGCGTGGCGCAGGGCCGAGCGCAAGGGCGCGACGCCCGTGCCCATCGCGACGAAGACGAGGTCGCGCCCCTTGTGCTCGTCGAGCGCGAAACCGTGCCCGGCGATTTCGACGAGTTGCACGACATCGCCTTCTTTCATCTCGTAGAGACGGCGGCTGGCGGGATCGTCCGTCAGCTTGACGAGCAGCTCCAACTCGTCGTCTTCCGGCGCACTGGCGAAGGCGAAGTAGGCGGGACGCGCGTCGTCTGTAACTCTGAGCAGCGCGACCTGACCCGGCGTGTAGATGAGTCCGTGCGCGCCGCCGCCGCTATTCTTGCTCGTATCGTCTGCGGGCAGCATGTCGAACGCGCGTATGTCTCGCGCCTCTTCGTGGATGCGACGGATGATGAGCGTGCGAGTCTCTTTGTCTTCCATCAGAGCTACCGTTCAAATGTTGATGCGGATTGGCTGAAACGCCGCGAGTGTAGCGCAGGCGCATGACGACCGCAAAAGCGTGAGGCGCGTGCCGTTGACAGCAATCTTGAATTGAAATCTCTCAACTTCAGAGCCGTCGCCTGCCATGCGCGCCGCCGCCGTCCCTTCGTGTGGCGTGGCGGGAGAGGCCTGTGCTAAAACATTTGCATTCGGATGGCGGGAGGCATGTGAGCGAATGTTTAGAAAGTTGATTGAGACATGGCCGACGTGGGCGACGCTGCCGTTGCGCCTGTTTCTCGGCATCAGCTTTATCGGGCACGGGGCAGCGAAGGTCTTCGGCGTCTTCGGCGGGCCGGGAATTTCCAAATGGGCGAGCGGCACAGAGGCGTTGACGTTGGGACTCCGCCCGGCGTGGTTGTGGCTCGGCGCGGCGGCGTTCGCCGAACTGCTGGGCGGCGTCTCTCTGCTGCTCGGATTGCTCACGCGCGCCGGAGCATTTCTGATCATGTGTACGATGCTCGTCGCGCTCGGCATCAACTGGCAAAAGAGCGGCGCTTTCTTTATCGAGCGTCAGGGCATCGAACCTATCTACTGGGTGATCGGTATGACGCTCGCGCTTCTCATCGCGGGCGGCGGCCAGGCGTCAATTGACGCCACACTAATGAGGTCGCGCGGCGGACGCCGTCGCTAACAGGAGCCGTGACGAGTGACGAGCAAGAAGTCTCGTCTTAACTTATCACTCATCACTTATCACTCATCACCGCATTTATGAATCGTTCTCCGCTCCTCGTCATCTTCATTACGGTCTTCATAGACCTCATCGGGTTCGGCATCGTCATTCCCGTCTTGCCATTTTACGTCGAGGGGACACAGTTCAACGCCAGCCCGCGCGTCGTCGGGTTGCTGTTCGCTTCGTACTCGGTGATGCAATTAATATTTACACCGATACTGGGGCGACTCTCCGACAGGTACGGGCGGCGGCCTGTGCTGTTTCTCTCACTGCTGGGAACGAGCGCGGGCTTCTTCGTGCTCGGCTTCGCGACGACTCTGTGGATGCTGTTTGCCGGACGCATCATTGACGGCATCACGGGCGGCAACATCTCTACGGCGCAGGCCTATATCGCCGACATCACGACGGAAGAGAATCGCGCGAAGGGGATGGGCATGATCGGCGCGGGCTTTGGCCTCGGCTTAACTTTAGGCCCGGCCATCGGCGGCATCCTGAGCCGGTGGGGCACGAGCGTCCCGTTTTTTTTCGCGGGCGCGCTCGCGCTCGCCAACGCGACGCTGCTCTACTTCGTGCTGCCTGAGACTGTGACGAAGGATCACCCCGCGCGCGTCTCTGCGGCGACGGGGCGCTGGTCGCAATTCGTCGGCGCGTTCAAGCAGACGAGGCTCGGCTTTGTGCTCGCGATTTACTTTCTCTTCATCACGGCCTTCTCGATTATGACCAGCACGTTCGGGTTGTTCACGCTGTTTCGTTTCGGGTTCGACGCCTACCACACGGGACTCATCTTCGCCGTCGTCGGCATCATCGGCGCGATTATTCAGGGCGGGTTGATCGGGCGTCTCGTCAAGACTTTCGGTGAATTGCCGCTCGTGATTACGGGCGCGCTGTTGTTCACACTGAGCCTGCTGGTGATTCCTCTGACGGGGCCACAGACGGGACTACTCGCGTTGTTTGTGGTCGGCGGGATGTTTGCGGTCGGCAACTCGCTGGCGACGCCTTCACTCACGACGCTCGCATCGAAGAGCGCAGGCGCAGGCGAACAGGGAGCTGTGCTCGGAGTGACGCAGTCTGCGGCGAGCCTCGCGCGCGTTGTCGGCCCCTCGATTTCCGCAGCACTCATCTACAGTGCGATGCAGACGAACGGCGCTGACCACAAGCCGCACAACATGAGCGACCACAGCATCGCACTCACTTTCTGGACTGCTGCTGCCATCATGTTCGTCGCCTTCCTGCTCGCCCTCTACTTCACGCGCGCACACGCGGTGGAGTACAAAGACACCACAGTCGTGGCGTAAGTCACAAAAATCAAACAACTCGCCCTGATCGCATTCACCAGATGGAAGGCAACGCTGCTTCGTCAACTTCGAGTGCGTCGCCGTTTGGCAGGATGTGGATGATTCGCGCGCCTCTCGCTTTGAGCGGCGGCGCAAGCAATCCGACACGGTGACAGTTGGCGCGCGGCTGGACGTGCTTCGTCAAAGGCTGCGACTCGGAGCACATCAACGCGACACGCACTTCTGAAGCCAGTTCTACGATGCGATCAAGGCCGCGCGCCAACTCGTCAGGCGGCGCGATGACTTTGCCGCCGCACTCCGGCAGCCATTCGTAACCAATCCCCAACTCGCGCAAGTTTTCTTCCAGCACGCGCCCGTTATATTGCGGCCAGCGCGAGCGTGCCGCGCTCCGCACGTCAGCGACCAACTCGATCTCGTACTCGCGCAACAACGCGAGAAAGTCCGCGAAGGCGTGGCGACCGTGCCCGATGGTGTAGATGGTGAGAGGAAGTGTTGAGTGATGAGTGATCAGTGATGAGTGATGAACAATTGAGTTCTGGTTTTCATTCATCATTCATCACTCCGCGTTCATCATTGCTTTTTCTGCGCGTCTTTTGAGTTCGGCGCGTATCTCGTCAGCCGTCAGTACGACGAGACGACCACCTGTGAAAAGTTCTTCGCGCGATACGTCGGCGAGGGCGAAGGGCGGCAGTGGATATGCGTCCAACTCTTCGTCCGTCTCGAACTCGCATTCGGCGAGGATGAGTCCGAGCAAGTCACCGAGAAACACGTCAACGGAAAATTGTCGCCCGTCATGCATGAAGTAATAACGATTCTTGCGTATCTCGTTCGTGCCCTCGAAGATGGAAAGCGTTTCGTATTCCAGACGATTGAGATAGATGGTGGTAATCAGCGAGCGCGTGAAGTCGGGCGGCGCACCAAGCGTGTGTTTCTGCGTGAGCTTGAGCGTCCATTCGTTCTTCGTCACCCAGCGCGATTTACGCAGCCGCAGGCGCGTGCCGGTCAGGTAATTGTCGGTAATCTGCGCGTGTTCCTGCGTGCGGTTAACAGTCTCCGGCAACTCGCGCAAAAGATAGCGACGCTCGCGCTCGATGCGCGCGTACTTCGGCGCATTGTCCGTGTGCAGAGTGCCTGTGCCGAGACCTTTCACGCGCCGACCAACTCCTCTTCACGCTCTTTCAAAAACTCTTCCGGCTCGACGATGTGGCCGGCGATGGCCGAGGCCGCGACGACGTAAGGCGACGCGAGATAAACCTGTCCGGGGCCGCTCCTGCCGGGAAAGTTGCGATTCTGCGCGCTGACCGTGACGGTCTCAGGCGTCTTCGACGCGCCCGGCCCCGCGTTGATGCACGCGCCGCAAGAGGGGTCTATCAACTCTGCGCCGGCGCGCTCGAAGAGTTCGATGTAGCCACGCTCGCGCGCGTACTGTTTGATTTTCTGCGAGCCGAATTGCAAATAGAGATGGACGCCCGGCGCGACACGTTTTCCTTGCTCGACGGCGCGAGAAAGGACGGCGGCGTACATGTCCATGTCGGCCATCTTGCCGCCGGTGCAGGAGCCGCCGTAAGCCGCATCAATTTTGACGGGCGCAGCGAGGTCTGCGATGTTGACGCCGTTGCGCGGGTCGCCCGGCGTGGCGACCATCGGGCGAATCTCCGCGAGGTTGATTTCAAACACGGCGGCGTATTCGGCGTCGGCGTCGCTTTCCAAAAAGCCTTCGCGAATTTTTTCCGCGCTTAGTCCGCGCGCCTGCACTAAGTATTGAAGCGTGACTTCGTCAGGCTCAATGATGCCGGTGAAGCCGCCGGCCTCGACGGCCATGTTGGTCAGAGTCGCGCGCTCGTCAATCGGCATCCCGCGCAAACCTTCGCCCGCGAACTCTAAAACCTGCCCGATGCCTTTGCCCTGTTTCATGTAATCGGTCGAGAGGATTTTGAGCATCACGTCTTTGGCGGACACGTCCGAGCGTTTCTCACCGTTCAAGACGAAGCGGACGACTTCCGGGACTTTGACGCGAATGTCTTTCGTGTACCAAGCGTTCGCCATGTCGGTCGAGCCGACGCCGAAGGCGAAGCAGCCGAGCACGCCCGCCATGCAGGTATGCGAGTCCGTGCCGATGACAAGCTGGCCGGGCAGCGCGATGTCTTCGACGACGGCGTTGTGGCAGATGGCCTCAGAGCCGTGTTCCTCCGTGCCGCCGTAAAGTTTGATGCCCTGCTCTTCCGTGAAACTCTGCTGCGTCGTGGCGAGTCCGTTGGCGCGCTCAAGCAAGCCCATTTTCTTTTTCTCTTCCGGCATCACGCGCCCCAAAAACGTCAGGTGGTCGCGGAAGGCGAAGACGGATTGGGGTTCGTTGACACGCGCATCACGACCGAGCGCATGTTTGAAGAGCGACTCGGCCATCGGCGTCACGTACTCGTGCGAGAAGCGCACGTCCGCGACGGCGAAGAGCGCGTCACCGGACTTGACGGCTTCGACGCCGATGCTCCCCGCACTGACGAAGGCGTGCCGCGCGATGATTTTTTCGACGATGTTCATCGGGCGCGGCGCGGTCTCAATTGGCGGCGGCGTCACTTCACCGGCGAGCCGCGCGCGGTTGTAATTGAAGAGTCCGCCGTACTCGACGATTGAGCGCGAGACGGCATCGAGTCCGCGCGTGAACTCTGCGAGCGGGATTTCTTCGCCGCGACGGATGCGTTCAATCAAGCCGAAGTCTGTTGAAGTTAATAAGCCGATATTCTGCGCGTTCTGGCCGTAAATTTTTTCGATGGTTTCGGCGATGACGAGTTCGAGGCCGGCGGCTTTTTCCGCGAACGGCGCGGTCTCGCGCGAAGAGCCGCAGCCCTTCGAGAGGCCGGAGACGACGACGCTGTAAGCCCCGCGCTTCACTTCGTCCTTCTTCACCGCCGCCTCGCGCATCCCGACATAGACGTATTCGCCGAGCGTCTCGTCATAGTAAAAACAGACCCAGCCGGGCGTGATTTCGTCCGTCGAGATGTTGTTCATCAAATTGAGGGCGGGGCTGTAATCAAGATTGTCGCCCGCTTCGAGTTGCTGGCGAATGAGAGACGTGTCGGCGGTCAGGAACAGGACGCGCCCGTCGAAACGAATGCGGTTGGGACGTTTGCTGATCTTCTCTGTGGTCATAACTCTCCTCGAAATTAAGTGCGAATGATGGCATGAGTTTCGGAAAGTTAAGATTATAACCGAAGCGCGCGAGAATCCGCAGAGAGGAGAGAGCTTGAGAGCGCCTCACAATATTTCCAGATAACCGGAAGGCAAAGAAATAAATTAACAGGGATAGACAGGATAGACAGGATGAAGACAAATGCGGAATGATGAGTGATGAATGATGAATATAGGGCGGAGCTTCTTGTCTTTCACTCATTACTTATCACCTGCTTTATCCTGTCTATCCTGTCCATCCGTGTAAATAATTCTTTGTGGACATCTCGCGCGCTTGGGTTGTGTCAGAAAGTTTTAGTAGGGGCGCGTGATTATCGCCGGTCGAGCGGGCTTTTGACGGCGCGGCCTCCGCGATTCAAGACATGCGTGTAAATCATCGTCGTCGAAACGTCTGCGTGTCCGAGCAGTTCCTGAATCGTTCTGATGTCGTAGCCGTCTTCCAACAGATGCGTGGCGAAGGAGTGCCGCAGCGTATGGCAACTGGCGCGCTTCTCGATGCCCGCGCGCTTGATGGCGACTTTGACAGCCTTTTGCAAATGATCTTCGGAAGCATGATGGCGACGCACGGAGTTGCTGCGCGGATCGGTCGAGAGTTGCGTGGCGGGAAAGACGTATTGCCAGACCCAATCAGTCGCCGCGTTTGGATATTTACGTTCCAACGCATAAGGCAGATAGACTTGGCCGACGCCCCTTCGCACATCTTCATCGTGCTGCAAACGAACGCGCGCGAGTTGATGACGGAGCGGCTCGACTAAGGGCGCAGGCAGTATCGTGCGTCTGTCCTTTTCACCCTTCCCGTCGCGGACGATGATCTGTTGATACTCGAAGTCCACATCCTTGACGCGCAGGCGCACGCATTCCATCAGACGCAAGCCCGCGCCGTAGAGCAGAGAGGCCATCAATTGATGCGTGCCGGAGAGTGCGTCGAGCACGCGCATGATCTCTTTGTAGGAAAGGACGACGGGCACGCGCTGCGGGCGTTTGGCGCGCTCGACGCCCTCTATCAACGGCAGGTCAATGCTCAACACTTCGCGGTAGAGAAACAGGAGTGCGGCGAGCGCGACATTCTGCGTCGAGGCGGCGACGTTGCCGTCAGTGGCGAGATGCGAAAGATACTGTCTTATTTCGTCAACGCCCATCTCCTTCGGGTGGCGCTTGTGATGAAAGAGTATGAAGCGGCGCGCGACATTGACGTAAGCCTCTTCGGTGCGAATGCTATAATGCCTGAGCCGGATGGCCGCGCGTATCTGATCGAGAAGCGGTTGAGGCATGTTGAGGGACCCCGCAGTATTTGGTGATACTTGAAAGACCGGGGCGGATCATAACCCACATCGGCGGTAAAAGTCAGCCCTGAGAGGTATTAGACCGCCGATGGCGGTAAAAGTCGGC
>CAXSFM010000009.1:0-213534 GCA_964236735.1 uncultured Pyrinomonadaceae bacterium | reverse complement strand
ATGAATAGACGCGCCGATTGTGGCGTTCATAAAGCGTCTCGAACGCAGGCATGTCCCCAGACGCCGCCGCTTGCGCTAGCTCGTAATCGCGGTCTATTGGTTTTTCGTTTTCGTTTGCCGTCACATGTCCGAAGATTTTGACGGGCAGAAGGTCATCAGCCAGCATCTCTACCTCTTCCACTCAAATGGAATCGCCGACCCGGACGCCTCACCTTAACTTAAGTGTGAGAAAATCTTCGTCTCGCCTTCAATCGCGCTCCGAGTTTGAGCGCAGGCGTTTCAACAGATTGTTTCTCTCGCCCTATGATGCGCCGCTTTCCGCGCGACGTTGCCCTTCCCCGCTGTAGATTTGTCGCCTGAGATGACGTGCAGACTCTCAATGCGCCCGCAACTTTAGACCCAGTAGGTGCGGTCGAGCGAGCGATAGCCGACGGCTTCGGCGACCTGCGCCGCGCCGATTTCCTCCGCCCCGTCGAGGTCTGCAAGCGTGCGACTGACTTTCAATATCCTATCATAGGCACGCGCCGACAAACCCAGACGTGTCATCGCCGTCTCAAGCATCCGCTCGCACTCGGCATCAATGCGGCAGAAGCGGCGTATGTGGCGCGAAGTCATCTGCGCGTTGGCGAAAATGCCTTCCGCGCCCAAGCGAACGCGCTGGCGTTCGCGCGCGACGAGCACGCGCGCGCGAATGTCTGCGGAGCTTTCGGTGGCGGGCGCATCGCCGCGCAATTCTTTGAAACGGACGGCGGGCACATCTATGTGGATGTCTATGCGGTCGAGGAGCGGACCGGAGATGCGTCCGACGTAGCGTTGAATTTGCAGGGGCGTGCAACGGCATTCGCGCGTCGGGTCATTCCAGAACCCACATGGACAGGGGTTCATCGCGGCGGCGAGCATGAAAGAAGACGGGAAGGTCAGAGACATCGCGGCGCGGCTGATCGTCACCTTCTGATCTTCGAGCGGCTGGCGCAAAACTTCGAGGACGCTACGGTCAAACTCCGGCAACTCGTCGAGAAACAAGATGCCGTGATGCGCGAGCGAGACTTCGCCGGGACGCGGCACGGCTCCGCCGCCGATGAGACCGGCGTCGCTGATTGTGTGGTGCGGCGAGCGAAAAGGTCGGTGTGTGACCAGACCCGTGCGACCCGTCAAGCCCGCCACCGAATGAATCTTCGTCAATTCCAGCGCGGCCTCGAATTCGAGCGGTGGCAGAATCGTCGGCAGGCGTTTGGCGAGCATAGTCTTGCCGGAGCCGGGCGGGCCGATGAGCAAAATATTATGCGAGCCTGCGCTCGCCACTTCGAGCGCGCGCTTGGCCGCGAGTTGGCCGCGCACTTCGCGAAAATCAACGGCAGCGTCTTCTCTAGCTTCAAGCAAGTCTGACGTGTTGACGGTTAATGGCGTGGGACGTACGCTCGCGTCGCCGTGCAACGTCGCGATGAGTTCGACCGCGCCGCGCAAAGTTGCGACTGCGTACACGTCCACGCCCGCGACGACCGCCGCTTCCTTCGCGTTCTCTTCGGGCAGGAGCAAAAATTTGATGCCGGCATCGCGCGCGCGGATGGCGACGGGCAGCGCGCCGCGAATCGAGCGCACGCGCCCGTCGAGCGAGAGTTCGCCGACGGAGAGAATGTCTGTCAAATCGTCGGAGCCGCCAAGGAGGTCGCCGTTCGCGCCGAGAATGCCGAGCGCGATGGGCAGGTCAAAGCTCGCGCCCTCTTTACGCACGTCGGCGGGCGCGAGATTGATCGTCGTCTTGTGGAACGGGAAGAAGAAGGAACTGTTGTTAATCGCGGCGCGGATACGCTCGCGCGATTCGCGCACGGCGAGGTCGGGCAGGCCGACGATGGTGACGGAAGATGGCGAGTCGGATTCGCCGCGCGCGGGCGTCAGGTCAACTTCGATGTCAACGAGGTCTGCATCAATGCCATAGACGGCGGCAGATTGAGTCCTAAAAAGCATAAGCGTGAGGACGCTCCTTGAGTTTTAGAGGTCGTGCGAAAACAGTAAAGCTAGAACAGAAATGTTAAGCGCCGTTGACGGAGGACGAGCGCGGCGAAAAATAAAAACGAGCGCGCTCGTCGGACTGAAAGTGTCCTTGAAGAAGCGCGCTCGCCTATGTCAATTATTTGCGCGGCACACTTTCGAGTGAAAGCGTGCGCCAAATGTTTTTCTAACGACGACGCGGCGCGGCGGGAGTCGCCGTCGTCACGTTGCCGGCAGTGGGAACTCTAATCTGCTGTCCGCGCGCGAGCGGAGTGCTTGCGCTGACACCGTTGATCCGCGCCACGTCGTCAACGGATGCGCCGTAGCGCGCGGCAATCTGCGCGACGGTCTCGCCGCCCTTCGCCGTCACTGTCGTCAGGCTGCTGCCGGGTGCGACGCTCGGCGTGTTGCCGCGACCACGCTCGCGAACCGCCGCTGTCTTCAAGACGTTGCCGCCGACGGGCACGACGATCTTGCCGCCGCTCTTCAAATCCGCTCCGCCGTTCCACTGTTGGAGTTGCGCGACGCTCGTGCCCGTGCGCGCGGCGACGGCTTCGAGGTCTTCGCCCGGCGAAACTGAAATGACGCGCGCCAATTGTTCACGACGCTCGACGGGCACGCGCTTCAAGAGCGCAACGAGTTGCTTGCCGCGACCGGCGGGCACGCGCACTTCGTAGGCTTCGCCGCGCGGCGTCACGTCGCGGCGCAGTTCAGGATTGAGGCTGCGGAGATAATCAACGTTCGTGTCGGCGAGGCTCGCGATGAGTTGCAGGCTCGTCGCCGAAGGCACGGCGATTCTGTCCCACTTGAGCGGCGTCATCTTCTGCACGTTGCGGAAGCCGTACTTCTCAGGACTCTTCGCGACGAGAATGGTCGCCAGAATGTTCGGCACGTAGTTGCGCGTCTCCTGCGCGATGTACGGATAGATTGACCAGAAGTCGGCGACGCCGGCACGCGCAATCGCGCGGTCAACGTTGCCTTCGCCCGTGTTGTAAGCGGCCATCGCGAGTTCCCAGTTACCGTTATATCTGGATGCGAGCCACTTCAAATACTGCGCGGAAGCGCGTGTCGCTTTCTCGAAACTATTGCGCTCGTCAACCCACGCCGTCTGTCGCAGGCCAAAGCGCGAGCCGGTGCCGGGGATGAACTGCCAGAGTCCCGCCGCCGCCGCCGCCGAGCGCGCCGTTGGACGCCAGGAGCTTTCAACCTGTCCGAGCCAGACGATGTCTTCGGGCACGCCCTGCTGGCGGAAAATCTCTTTCGCCATCGCCGTGTACTGGCCTGAGCGGCGAATGCCGGTCTCCATCGTCGCGCGACCGCGTCCCTGATAGTAGTTGATGTATTGCTGAATCATCGGGTGCGGCTTGAAGTTGAAGTCGAGCGTGTTCTTAATATCCTGCTCAAGCTCCGCCACCTTCTCCGGCGAGACGTTCTTTTCTTCGTCGGTCAGCACGAGCTTGCTCAAATCGTCGAGCGGCGACGGCTCGAACTTCTGCTCGGCGAAACCGATCTGCGCCACAGTCGCTGCGGCGGGCACACCGTTGTCACCGGTCTGCGCCACTTCGACGTAAGACGCGCCGCCAGTGTTTTGCAAAGTCGCGACGCCCTGCGCGGGAACTTCGATGCGATAGACGCGCTCGACGAGTTCCAGATAGTAGCGTTGCAGGCGCGGGTTCGAGCGCACGTCCATGCCGGAGATGAGCACCGTGTCAACGGCCTTATCGAATTCCTGACGCGCGGCCTCGCGCTTGTTGTCGTTGAGATTCAACTGTCCGAGTTTGAAATGGTCTTCGGCGCGCGCGATCAGTTGCTGCACAGCGGGGTCTTCGCGTTCGATGTTGCTCGGCGTGTCACGGAGATATGATTGCGTTGAAACCTGCGCCTGAAGCGTAACGGACGGAAGAGCGAAAACCGCGACGAGAGCGGCGTTGGCGATTAGACGGGGGAAGCTCGTGTTCTTCAATCTTGATCTCCTTGTGCGAGATGAAAGCGAATCCACGATGGCGACTCAAACGATGAGACGCGACCTTGCGGCATCCACTAACTGAATCCGGGCACGTACCAAACCCGGCCTGAGAAACGACTCCGCGCGGGGGGCTTCCTGACTGGCAGGAAAGAGCCATTAACCGACACGAAGATTAGCATGTAGGACTATGTGTGTCAAACTTATCCCATTGCAAATAAAAGGCGAAGCGGTGAAGTTTTCCACAAAAACCGCTCCGCTTCGTACTATATAAAGATGCCCTCGAAGGGCGCAAAGTTCGCCGGCAAAGCGCGAAAATCAGCTTTGACTAAACGCTCTCACGGGCCAATTTAGCCCCTTTCAAGTTCGCGGCGCGGAAGCGGCCTGCGGCAGTCTCGGCGGCCTTGGCGCGGCGCTCCTGACGGGACGTTCCCTGTCCTTCAATGCTTCACGAAAAACTTCGCGCACATGTTCCACAAAGATGAACTTGATCTCGCCGAAAAGCTCCTTCGGAATCTCATCCATGTCTCGACGATTGAGGTGTGGCAGGATAATTTTCGTGACGCGCGCGCGTCTAGCCGCCAGCACTTTCTCCTTCACGCCGCCGACGGGCAGGACGTTGCCGCGCAAGGTAATCTCGCCCGTCATGGCGACATCTTTGCGGATGGGGCGTTGCGCCAGAGTAGAGACCATCGCCGTCGCCAGCGTGATGCCGGCGGAGGGGCCGTCCTTCGGAATGGCGCCTTCGGGGATGTGTATGTGGAGGTCGTACTTCTCGAAATCATCTTCGGGAATGTCGAGTTCAAAGGCGCGCGACTTGGCATAAGTGAACGCCGCCTGCGCCGACTCGCGCATCACTTCGCCGAGTTGACCCGTGAGCACGAGCGTGCCCTTGCCCTTGACGCGCAGGGCTTCGATGAACAGCACATCGCCGCCCACCGCCGTCCACGCCAGACCCGTCGCCACGCCGATTTGATCTTTCTTCAAAATCTCATCGGGGAACATTTTCGGCGCGCCTAAAAATTCGTGCAAATTCTGCGGCGTGACGCGCACCAACTCCGTCTGTCCTTCGGCGTTGCGTCGCGCGACCTTGCGGCAGACCGTCCCGATCTCGCGCTCCAACTGTCTGAGTCCGGCTTCCTGCGTGTATTGCTGGATGATAGCGGCCAGCGCTTTCTTCGCGATGTGTAGATTTTTCGAGAGGATGCCGTTCTCCTCAAGCTGCTTCGGCATCAGGTGTCGGCGCGCGATTTCCAGCTTCTCTTCTTCGGTGTAGCCCGCGAGATGAATAATCTCCATGCGGTCACGCAGTGCGGGCTGTATCGTGTCGAGCACGTTGGCCGTCGTCATAAACATCACGTTCGATAAATCAAATGTGACGCCGAGATAATTGTCGCGGAAACTATTGTTCTGTTCTGGGTCTAAAACTTCGAGCAGGGCGGATGATGGATCGCCACGAAAATCCGCGCCGACTTTGTCAATCTCGTCGAGCATGATGAGCGGGTTGTTCGTCCCCGCCTGTTGCAAAGCCTGTATGACGCGACCGGGCAACGCGCCGACGTAGGTGCGACGATGGCCGCGTATCTCCGCCTCGTCGTGCAGGCCGCCGAGAGAGAGACGCACGAACTTGCGGTCAAGCGCGCGCGCAATCGAGCGACCGAGCGAAGTCTTGCCGACGCCCGGCGGACCGACGAGACACATAATCGAGCCTTTCGGTTTCTCTTTCAGTTTCCGCACGGCGAGAGATTCGATGATGCGCTCTTTGATTTTTTCGAGGCCGTAGTGATCTTCGTCGAGAATCCGCGCCGCCTCCGCGAGATTGAGATTATCTATCGAGGCTTTTGACCAGGGCAGGTCGGTCATAATCTCCATCCAGTTCCTGAGCGTTGCCGTCTCCGCCGCGTCCGGGTGCATCCGTTCGAGCTTTTTGAGTTGACGGATAGCTTCTTCTTCGGCGTGCTTCGGCATCTTGCTCGACTCGATCTTCTCACGGAATTGCGCGACCTCTTCCGCCAATTCGTTGCCCTCGCCGAGTTCGCTCTGAATGGCTTTCAACTGCTGGCGCAGAAAAAACTCGCGCTGCGAGCGATCAATGTCGGCGCGCGCCTGCGTGTTGATTTCCTGCTGTACGGTCAAGACTTCGATTTCCTTGTTCAACAGTTCGTTGACGCGGCGCAGGCGCGCGGTCGTGTCGGCGATGTCGAGAACGGACTGCGCGTCCTCGACTTTCAATTCCAGATTCGACGCGGCGAGGTCTGCGAGTCGTCCCGCTTCGTCGAGGCTGGCGACAATCGCCATCACTTCCGGCGAGATATTTTTGCCGAGGTTCGCGGCCTTCTCCATCGAAGCGCGCACGTTCCTGACGAGAGCCTCGACTTCGAGCGAGCGTTCAGGCGCGGGCGGCTCCGGCAAGACGCTCAGACGCGCTTTCAAGTATTCCTCATCGCTGACGCTCTCGACGTGGGCGCGCGTCAAGCCCTGCACGAGAATGCGTATGCGCCCGTCCGGGAGTTTGAGCATCCGCATGATGACGGCCACCGTGCCCGTCGTGTAGAGGTCGTCGCTCGTCGGCTCCTCCTTATCGAGGTCGCGCTGCGAGACGAGAAAGATCATGCGGTTCTCCCCTAAGGCTTCGTCCACGGCGCGAATGGATTTTTCGCGCGAGACGAAAAGCGGCACGATCATAAACGGGTAGATGACGATGTCGCGCAAGGGCAGGACGGGTAATTCTTCAGGCACTTGCAACTGCTGCTCGCCGCCCGCGTCCACTGCGGCGTCGAGGTCTTCTGTGATGTTCGTATTGGATGACATAATTTACTCGATGATGAATGCGAAATGATGAGTGATGAATGAAAGCCGATGCTACGTTTATTTTACAACTCGATTTTCAATTCGTGAAAAGCCAAACGATGAATTCGTCAATCCGGCTCATCGTTCGTCATATTCTTTAACCGGAACTTTGAACTCCCCGCCGCGCCGCTCTTTCAATTTCGGCAGGCGCACCGTCAGCACGCCGTTTCTCAGTTCCGCGACTGTCGCCTCGACCTGAATCGGCCAGCGCAGAGGAATGATGCGCGTGAACTGTCCGTAACTGCGTTCCGAGCAGAGATGCGAAATGACGCCGCGTGATGCGCCTTTTCTCTTTTTGCCGCTCACGCGCAACTGCGCGCCCGTCAGAGAAACTTCGATCTGCTCGGCGCGCATTCCGGGCAGTTCAATGTACACCATCAACGCTACCTCCGACTCGCACAGATCAACGGGCGGCAGCCACGCGCCCGGCGACTGCGGCGCGACCAAATCCGAAGCCTCCTGCAACGCCGCGAACAGGCGTCCCACACGGGCGCGCAGACGCTCCAAATCAATTCTTTCAAGGCCGGTGGCGGGAATCGTTTTATTCATCTTCAGGCCGAACTATTTTTTCGCCGACGCGCGCGTGCGGACGAGCGTTTTCAACTCGGACATAAATTCGGTCACGTCCTCGAACTCAAGATAGACGGAGGCGAAGCGCACGTAGGCCACCTTATCGAGTTCCTTGAGGCGGCGCATAATCATCTCGCCAATCTTGCTCGTCGGTCGCTCGCGCTCGGACGATTCCTGCACGTACTTTTCGATGCTGTTGATGATGCCGTCGAGTTTCGCCGAAGGAACTGGCCGCTTCTCGCAGGCACGCAAAAGGCCGGCCATGATTTTGTTGCGGTCGAAAGGCTCGCGTCGCCCGTCCTTCTTGACGACCATGTATGGGATTTCGTCTATCCTCTCGTAAGACGTGAAGCGTCGCTCGCAGCGCAAACACTCGCGCCGGCGGCGAATCGCTTCGCCCTCGCGCGACTCGCGAGAGTCAACGACTTTATCTTCCAGATAAGCGCAGAAAGGGCATTTCATCGGGTCACACTCCAACCAAGTCAAGAATGATAATTCACTAACTCACACATTCGTCATCTTGAAATCTACGCGCGCATCCCGCTCGCGTTCATCTTCTTCTCGGTCGCAAGCGATGACGTCGCCTCGTCCGCGCGCTCGACTTCATCCGACATCACGAGCGCGCGCAGGCGTGCGAACGTCACGTCGCTTCGCAGAAAGTAATAGATGCCGAAGACGAGCGCCGGGCCGAAGACGACCGGATGCATAATGAGCGTCGCGGCTTTGGCCTGCGTTTCGGCGACGCCGAGATAGGCCATCAGGCCGTAAGCCGTCGCCGCATGATACGTCCCCGCGCCCGCGCCCGGCGTCGGCACGAGCGAGCCGATAATTGACCAGCCCAACACAAAAATCGTCTCGCTCACGCCGACGGCGATGCCGAAGGCGTGCAGCACCAGCATGTTGGCGAGCGTAATCGTCGCCCACAGCAAAGCCGTCCAACCGACCGTCACAAGCAAGCCGCGCACGTCAACGAGGACACCGAGCGTGTCTGCCAGTTGCGTCAACAATCCCGTCACGATTTTTCCGATGCGCCCCGTAATGCCGGACATCTTTTCGATGCGCGCGTTGAGCCAGCCAATCAACTTGTCCGCGTTGAGTCTGAAAACGAACAGGCAGGCGACGCCGAGCGCGGCCAGCACGAGCATCAACAGTCCCGCCTCGCGGACGCGCGCATAGCTCTCTACGGTCGCGCCCGGCGCGCGGAAAAACAACAAATTCGCGGCGAAGAGCGCGACGACGGCGACCGTGTCGTAAATGCGCTCGACGGCGATGGTGACGAACGATGCGCCGGGACTGACGCGGCGTTCGCGCAAAGGTAAAAACGCGGGGCGCACTACTTCGCCCACGCGCCCGACGAGAAAGACCGCGCTGAAGCCGACCGTCGTCGCCGCGAAGATTTCGCGCAGAGAAGCATCCGGCACGAGCGGCTTGAGCAGTGCGCGCCAGCGAAACGCGCGAATCAGGTACGTCAGCCAGACGACGACGACCGCTGCTGCGATCAAACGCCAGTCAGCATGTCTGATCGCCTCGGAGACTTCAGCCCAGTTAAGATTGCGTGCGAAGAGCCACAATGCGAGCGCGGCCACGAGGCACAAAATTGCCAGTTTGATATTTTTACGCAAGAGATTTATTTTGTGTGAGAAGCGACGAATGACACTTTGCGGCACGCGACAAATATGCCCAACGCATCAACGTCTCAAAGTTGACTTCGCTTCTCTCTTTACCACAACATATCGAGTGTCGCGCGGTTAGGCTATAATATGTTGTGCCGGTGGTGCAAGGCAGGCGATAGACGCGCGTGCGCGCCACGCATCGTCAGATGAACTCTGCGAGAGATGAATTTTTGGCGCGGGAACTTTAGCCCCAGACCCTTCGTAATGCCCGTCTGACAAGGGGTTGGCAGTAGCAACCACACCGCAGAGGGACATCGAGTGAAACCCGGCGGAGGGAAACGGAAGGGGCGTGAGGTGGGAGTAGCGAAGGCCGTGACTGTCAGCGATGGTGCGGATTTGGTCAGGAGATGCCGCGCAGGCGAAGGCGCGGCGTGGGAAGAAATCGTCCAGATGTTCTCACGCCGGATTTACAACCTCGCCTATCGTTTCACTTCGCGCGCCGACGCTGCCGAAGATTTAACGCAGGAAGTTTTCGTGCGCGTCTATCGCTCGCTCGGACAGTACGATCCGAAGCAGGGCGACTTGCAAAACTGGTTGATGCGTCTGGCGCGCAATTTGGTCATTGACGATTACCGCAGACGCCAGCGCGCTCCGCAGGATTCGCACGCCGAAGACCTCGAAGTTCACACTTATCATCTGCGCGCATCGGGCGGCTCGCCGCAGAGGGAAATGGAGCGGCACGAACTCGGCGAGCAGGTACAGGCCGGTATTGATAAATTGCCACACGATTTACGCACCTGCGTCATCCTCCGCGACATCGAGGAGTTGAGTTATCAGGAGATCGTTGACCTATTGAAAATCCCCGAAGGGACGGTCAAATCGAGGATCAATCGCGGGCGTATCGAGTTGGCGAAAATTCTTAGACGCATGAGAGTCGTGGCGATGAGTGATGTGTAAGTAGGAAGGGAAAAGTAAAAAGGTTAAAGGCAAAAAGAAAGGCCAATCACGACGGCCTGTTTCTTCAATTCTTGAGCCGAAAAACTTTTACTCAGGCGTTTATAGAGTTGAAATTTTAATGAGCGGCGCGGTCTTAAATTTTGGAGATGTGAGGCCGAATCGTTCTGGTTGATGAGTGAAGGAGTCGAAGGGTGGAGAGAATTTAGTGATGCTTTGTTCAGAGTTTGAAGATCGTCTGACGGACTACCTTGACGGCGCGCTCGACGCCGCGACTAATCGCGACTTCGCCGCGCACGCGCTGCGCTGTCCCGTCTGTCACGAGCTTTTAAGTGAGGTCAAAAACGCCGTCATCGAGTGCCGCACGGCGACGACGCCACCGCCTTCGCCGACACTGGAAGCGCGCATCCTTCAGCAAATCGCGCCGGAGACGGCGATGTCGTGCGACGACTTCGAGCAATATCTGACGGACTATCTCGACGGCTTTCTGCCCGCGCCGCTCTTCCATCGTTGGGAAAGACACGCCACGCTCTGCCAGCGTTGCACGGAACTGCCCGGCGAGGTCGTGCGCTCCATCGGCGCGTGCTATTCATACATCAGCGAAGAGCGTGTCGTCCCGGAAGGGTTGCACGAACGGATTCTGCAAGCGACGCTCGGCACGACGAGAGTCGGCGAAGTGCGCGCGCCGCTTTCTTCGCGCATCGTCGAATGGATGCGCGGCTGGCTCGATGTGGTCGTCTCGCCGCAACTCGCCACTGTTGCCACGATGGTCTTGCTCGCCGTTTTCGTCGGCACCAACACGCTCTCCGATGACGGCTCCATCAGCGGCATGTATCGCGCCAGTTTGCGACTCGCCGCGCAGACCTACGAGCACGGCGCGAAACAGGCGAACGAGTTGAGGCAAGTGACGGAAGGTTTAGAAAATATCGTCGTCGCTCCCGCCGAAAGCGGGGCTGCCGAGATGAAAGTTGAACCCGCGCAGAAACAAAATCAAAGCGCGCCTGTTCAAGAGCAGACGCCGGAGCAGAAGCAACATTAAACGAAGATGATGGGCGGTGCGCGCGGCAGTCTCTTCAATTTCAGCAAGACGAAGCGGAGCCTGAGTTTTAAGCACGAAGCGTTTGTATATTGAGGTCAGTTGATGAATTGCGCTTACCACATGACGAATCGGGCGGTTGTGCAGTGCAGCCATTGCGGGCGCGCTCTGTGCCCGGCCTGCGATCACCGCATACGCGGCTTTCCTTATTGTCAGGATTGCATCGTGATGGGCGTCGAAATTCTGCAACAGAATGGCGCGCGACGCGCCGACGCACCACCGGCGGAGAGGCGCAGAAATTCTCCGTTCGTGGCGCTGCTGCTGTCGTTTCTGACACCCGGACTCGGCGCGGCTTACAACGGGCAGACATCGAAAGCGCTCGTGCATTTTGCCATCTTCGCCAGTTTTTTCCAGATGGCGACAGTCACGCAAGGAACGGCCTTCTTTATTCTCGGAGCCATCGGAACGTGGCTTTTTGCGGCGGTGGACGCAACGCGGACGGCGCAACTGATGCGCGCCGGACTCGCTCCCGGCGCTGAATCCGACGCCATCGCGCGCCGTCTCTACGGCAACCCGCTGGCGTGGGCGGTGACGATGGTCATGCTCGGCGTCGTCTTCCTGCTTCACACAATTTTCGGCATCCGCCTGCCCGTGCGAGAGCTTCTGCCCGTCGTGCTCGTCCTGCTCGGCGCGTATATGCTCTTCGATTTTTTCCGCGCGCGCCGCACTCGCGATGTGTTGAGTTTCGATTCCATGCGCCGTCCGTCTTCGGTAGTCGGTACGCCGTTGGCATCGCTCTCGTCGGATATGACAAGATTTGGGACGGGCGAACTCGCCACGCAGGTCTCGGCGCGAGAGCTTGGCATGTGGCCGAACGAGCCGCGCGCATAGAACACAACGAGCAGCATGGTGAAACGCATCATATCGCTGCCTGGCTACAAACTCTGCGCTTTGCTAAGATTGACTTAGTTGATGGGACGCACGCGCGCAACGCTTCAAAGTTTTCAGATATTTGTCACTGCGGATTCAAGGTCGGGAAGGAGATTTACAACATGTCATCTTTACTCGTGACAGCCGGCAGGTGGGGCGGCATCGCCACCATCATCGTGCTCGTCATCGCGCTGCTCAAACAGCTCATCACTTTCATCGGCTTCATCATGTTCGCCGTCAAGGCCGCGCTCGTCATCGCTTTCATCGGCCTCATATTGCTCATCGTGTTGACGATGCTCAGTCGCGGGCGCGGGCGTCACCGCCGCCGAGACGCTGCCGAAGATTTCTAAAGCGCGCACAGACGAGTTTCACAAACTTTCAAGACCCACCGGCAAGACGCATCAGACGGCGTCGGCTGTGTGGGTCTTTTGCTGTCCTTGAAGTGCCCGGCTCGCGCTCTCGACACATATTTGCAATCTCTTTTTTGCTGTGATAGGGTGACGACCCTTGTGCAGCACAGATGCCGGTTACCCGTTGGTCTCGGAGGCCAAGTGACGGGTCTTCGACTGCACTTTCAGGAAGGGTCTCGCACTACAAGTTAGCACCCGAACAATTATAGTTTTCGCACTCGCCGCCTTCTCTTAAGGGGGACAGTGCCTTCCACGTTCATCCGCGCGCTTGCTCCCCTAAAAGTCGCGCACGGACGGAACGTTCAAGGAGCACACTCCGATGATCAGAGACGAGCGTTTTTACGCTTTTATAGTTTCCCGAACCTCCCGCTCGCGTTCCCGCATCCGCCGTATTTCGATTCACAAACGCTGGCTCAAAGCCTCCGCCGTCGTCGCCACTTTAGTTTTCTGCGCTGCCTTCTACGGCGTCTATGGCCTCGCGCAGCAGGGCGTGCAAGCCCGCGTCCGCACGGAGAACGAGCGCCTGCGACTGGAGAACGAGAGGCAGCGGCAGATGCTCGATCAATTGAAGAATCGCGTTGACGCCATCGAAGACGCTTCACGCCGCCTGTCGGAAATGTCCGGCGTCGCGCATGAAACGGGGGCAGATAACGACAGCCCGCACGGACGCGGCGGCCCTGAATTGAAGATGGACAGCGCGGGTATCTCAGTCGTTGAAGAACGCGCCGCGCATCTCGAAGCCGCTTTGCAAAAGTACGAAGCCGCACTCCGTGAACGCGCGCGCGTTCCTTCCATCTGGCCGGTCGAGGGTGAATTGACGGATAGCTTCGGCGCACGTCGAAATCCCTTCGGCTACAGTTCCTCGGAATTTCATGCGGGTCAGGACATCGCCACACAACTCGGCACGCCCGTCGTCGTCTCCGCTGATGGTGTTGTCTCTTTTGCCGGACAGCAAAATGGCTACGGCAACGTCGTGATCGTGGATCACGGCAACGGTATCACGACGCGCTACGGCCATCTGTCGAAAATCGTGGCCGTCGAGGGAAGCGAAATCAAGCGCGGCGAAGTGCTCGGCGAAGTAGGTTCGACGGGACGCTCGACGGGGCCGCATCTGCATTATGAGGTGCGGATTAATGATGAGGCGGTCAGTCCCTCATGTTACCTGCCCGCGCGTTAAACTTTTCAGAACGTCAAACGCATGAGCTTGGGCGGCGCATTTTGTGCTTGACAGCTTTGCCGCTTTCGCTTAGTATGCGCCGTCGTTTCACAAGTCAGGTGCGGGTTTAACCTCGTACCCATGTTAGGTTTGCAAGCACTACAGCAATGAAGTTCCAGTGGTTCCCTGTCAGTCCGTGAATGGTCGAGCGCGCGTGCTTTAAGGCGGTTCGCCAGTCTCGGACTTTTCTGTTTCCACACGGTCGCACATCTTCTGTGCGCTCCGGCTCTGTCAACAATTAACTTTGCGGGCGAGACGAGAGACGAGTTTTGTTTCTCTCGCCCATTTACCGAATCGTTAGGAGGATTCGTTTGCTATGTCTAGAATTACCGGTAAGGTCAAGTGGTTCAATAACGCGAAGGGTTACGGCTTCATCGAGCAGCCCGGCGCGACGGACATTTTCGTTCACTACAGCGCAATTCAGGGCGACGGCTTCAAGACTCTCGAAGAGGGACAGGAAGTCGAATTTGAAGTAACGCAAGGCCCCAAAGGCCCGCAGGCGGAAAAAGTGACGAAGGTCTAATCTCCCCGCTTCACCAGTTTGAAGGCCACTGACCGCTTCCGGTCTTTCACAAGAGCCGGCAAGCGAATTTCGGAAGTAAGGCACTCAAGCAAGAAAGCGGTACGCCGCAAAGCGGAAGGCAGTCGAGACGTTAAATGTCCCGGCTGCCTTCTGCTTTTTGCTTACTGCATTTTTACTTGTCGGCTTTCGCCTTGAAGCTGACGCGCCCGTCCTCAGTTGTGATGGAAAATTGAACGCGCTCGCAACCGGCGCGGACTTTGAGCGCATCGGTCTTGGTCGCGATCAGGTGATGGAACTTCGGGAACGATAGATCATCAATCGGCTCTCCGCATTGTTTCTTGGCCTCGACGAACGACTCGAATAGATTCTTGATGGTCGCGACATCGCTGTACGGGTCAGCGCAGACGAAGGTCAGTTGCGAAGCCTCTTGCACAACTTGAGGGCGCGCGGAAAGACGCGCGGACGAGGCGTGGCGGCCTTCCTCTCGATCCTGCATCGTGCGCCGCCAGAGTTGGAGAAAAGAAGTGTGGCGCGCGACGAGCGAGTTATAACGATAGCGTTGCACGAAGGCGAGCGAGCGGTCGTCTGCGAGTCGTTTGATGATCGTCTCGACGCGGCCTTTGGTGTCATAAGGCGGACGCTTGGCCGCGCCGTTGAAGTAGATGTCGAACTCCACTTTGAGACGTCGGATGTCTTCTTCGAGACGATTCAGTTGCTCGTCAATGGTCAGTTGAGGGTCGCCAGCGATGCCCTTCTTTTCTCTCTCATTCGCGCGGCGTGTGTATTTATTTTCTTGCATGGGATGGGTGTCGCCTTTCCGCAGGCCAGCGCGGGGGACGCGCTCGCGGCTTACTTTTGAGTCTAGGGGTTCGGCGACGTGAGTGTCAACGAAATAATCCGGCGGCGGCGTTTAAGGCCACTGAATGACTTTCTTTTTCGGCGTGGGCTGCGGCGGCGGAGCAGAGACTGACTGAGTAATTCCTGCGTTGAGCGGCGCGGGAGACAGTGCGCTTCCGTCTTGCTTTTCATTCCTTGACGGCGATGCGTTTTGCTGCCCGCCTGCCGTTCGCCTTCCATCAATGTCTGCGGCGGCGGACGATAAAGCTCTATCGCGCTGACCACCAGCCTGCGTCTCGCGTCGCGCCGAAGTATCTGTCCCTGTGGCCTGATCGCTGCTCTCGGAAATTACAGTCGGCACTGACGGCAATCCTGACGCGGCAGGCGGACTCGAAGCGTTCGACCTGCCAATTCCCCCATCGCTCACCGGAATGACACTGCCGGGCAACGGCACGACGTTGACATCCGAGAGCGGCAGCCCGTTCGCGCCCGCAGGCAACGGCGTCGGTTGTGTTTCAGCATTCAGGACGGGCGGCGTTGTCACAGGCAGGACGGATTGTTGCTGCTGTGCCGCACCGCTCTGCTCGACTGTTTGAGACATTTGTTGAGGCGCTGACGGCGAAACATTCGTGTGCGCTTTCGTTCTCTGCCAGAAAGAATAGCCGACGACGCTGCCGGAGATCAGCACGAGTGGCAGCGCGACCATCGTCACCGGCCATGAGGCGACGGCTTTCCTGAAGCGTTGACCTGAGGACGTTGGACGCGGTTGAGATTTAATCTTCGGAGTTAACGGCGCGCGCGCAACTTCAATCTCATTTAACTTTTCGTCCATCGTCAGGCCGACGGGCGGCGCGCTCATTACGCTGCTCGCCGGCGGGAGCGCGTCTTGCTCTTGCATCACGGATTGCAATCTACGTGTGAGAAGTTCGGCGGTGCTTTCGCCCGTCTTCCCTACGCTCATATCCTTCTTCAAGTTTGCGAGGGGAAGAGTGTCGCTGTCATCAACCCATTCAGCAAGACCAACGGCAGGCGGCGAATCATTCGTTGCGCGCGCGCGTGCGGCATCGGCGGCTTTCAACAACTCGACAATCTCTGTGAAGCCTCTGTCGGCAGCCCACTTTTCAGCGGTCGTGCCGAGCCGCGTCCGCGCAGACGTGTCCGCACCCCGCGACAAAAGCGCGCGCACCACATCTTCGTGGCCGAAGAAGACCGCGACGATGAGCGCGTTGAAGCCATCGTCGCGTTGAGCGTTAACCGACGCTCCTTCGTCGAGCAAAAATTCCAACACGTCCGCATGACCCTTCGCGGCGGCGCGCATCAAAGCCGTCTCGCCGTTCTCCGATGCGAAGTTAACCGGCACGCCTGCATCCAGCAGCGACTTCAAACTTAAAACGTCGCCCGTCTCCGCCGCGCGCATCCACGCCCGCGCCTCTTCCGTTTGCACTTTCATTAAACTTCTTGTGAGCGACTTTGACATGCACAAGCTCCCTTTTCCACTTTCCGGCGGTAGCCAGCCGCCTGACTAACAGCGTAGAATATTTTACGCGAACAACCAAGCTGGCGCGCAATCTCCCACACGAATTTTTCTGACTGACATATTCCATCACCACAAGCAACGCGACATGCCCGACGACGATTCTTCCCCAACATCCTTACGCGCGCTGCCTTCGATTGACGCGCTTCTCCGCACGCCCGAAGCTCTCGCGCTGCATGAACGATCCGGCGCGCGTCATCTCGCCGCGCTCGCGCGCCTCGTCACGGAAGAGTTGCGCGCGGAGATGCGAGCGCGCGTGGCGAGCGGCGCACAAACGAACGGCGACCTGTCACGCGCGGCGCTACTCGCTGAGGCGGCGCGGAGATTAACGCGCGCGTTCGAGCGAGATTCAGCAAGTGGCCTGCGTCGCGTCATCAACGCGACGGGCGTCATTCTCCACACCAATCTGGGACGCGCGCCTCTGTCGGCGGCGGCGCGCGATTCGATTTCGCGCGTGGCCGCCGGTTACTGTACGCTCGAATACGATCTCGCGACGGGCGCGCGCGGGCGGCGCGGCGCGCGCGTGGAAGACTTGCTGGCCGAATTGACGAATGCCGAAGCCGCGCTCGTCGTCAACAACTGCGCCGCCGCCGCGCTTCTGACGCTCTCCGTGCTGGCGAAGGGCGGTGAGACAATTGTCTCGCGCGGCGAACTCGTCGAGATCGGCGGCGACTTTCGCGTGCCCGACGTGATGGCGCAGTCCGGCGCTGCGCTCGTCGAAGTCGGGACGACGAATCGCACCAAACTCGCGGACTACGAACGCGCCTTGACCGAACGCACGCGGCTCATCATGCGCGTGCATCCGTCGAACTATCGCATCGTCGGTTTCACACACGCGCCCGCGCTCGCCGAACTCGCCGCCTTCGCGCACGAGGCTGATCTTCCGCTCTATGAAGACGCCGGGTCGGGCGCGCTCGTTGACCTCGCGCCCTATGGACTGAGCGATGAGCCGGTCATCAGCGATTCGATTAAGGCGGGCGCGGACATCGTGACTTTCAGTGGAGACAAGCTGCTCGGCGGCGTGCAGGCGGGACTCATCGTCGGGCGTCGTGAACTCATCGAGCGACTTCGCAAGTCGCCGCTCTATCGCGCGCTCCGTCCCGACAAGCTCATTCTCTCCGCGCTCGAAGCGACGCTCGAATCTTATCGTCTAGGCACGCATCTCAGCGAGGTGCCGACGCTCAACATGCTCGCGCAGACGCGCGATGCGATTGAGAAAAGAACGCGCGTGTTTGCACGACGACTGCGCTCGCGCCTTGCCTCCGATGCGCTTGACTTTGAACTCATCGAAGGCGAGTCGGCCATCGGTGGCGGCTCCGCGCCGACCACGCACCCGCGCACAACCCTGCTTGCGCTCACGCACCTGACGCTCTCCGCCACCGCGCTCGAAGAGACTCTCCGATGCTGCGCGACGCCAGTGCCCGTCATCGCGCGCATTTTAGACGAGCGCGTCGTGCTCGACCTTCGCACAGTAGCCGTTGAAGAAGAGAGTGAATTGCTTGAGGCGTTGCTCTCATGTTTACCGGAGAGTTGACTCCCAAAACTTGCAAGCCGCTGTTCGCGCGCCTGCGCTCGAAAATTTTCCGCCTTGTCCGATTAAAGCTTCGCGTTGTATGATAATTTCTGTCCGGTACTCAGCCGGACGCGAACAGACATCTCAACGAAAATCCTTCCCGCTTGCCCCTCTCGATATTTTGAAAAATTTAACTTCGTCTTCCTTTAAGTCTTATCTCGTCTCGATTGCTCTCTCGCTGCTTGCCGCTGCGCTCGTCGGCGCGTTGTGGTATGCGGGCGCGCTGGCTTCGATGGCCTCGCTCTTCATCCTCGGTGAAGATGGTGCGCCGTTCGTGCAGCCGCAGTTAAAAGTCGCGCTCATGTTGATCGTCGCAGCAGCGTTGGGCGCGGGCTTCGCCGTCGAGCGTCTCGGCGCGCGCCGTACCTCGCTCTACGTCGCGGGCGCGCTCGTCTTGTTGTGCGCGTCGAGCCTGCTCGTCTCAAGCGTGTGGCATCTCGACACCCTGTTTACGCCGATGTCCTTCGCGGCGATTGGCGCGATGATGCTGGTACAGGTGCGGCGGCTGTGGCTCGTTGATCTTGCGTTGACGGGGAGTATCCATCGCGCGGCCTCTCAGACTTTAACGCCGCGCCGTGAAAACACCGACGCGAGAATTATGAGCGGCCTCAAATTGCTCGACACGGTCTTGCCGCTTGAAGATGCGGTCGTCTTCGGGTTTGACGAGTACGGCGCGCTGGCTCCGTCGGCTCGCCTGCGTTCTTCGCCAACTTCGACGCCGGGCAGCAGCAATGCAGCCATCGGTCGCAATCATACGTGGCGTGAGGGTGTGGGCTTGTGCGAGCGCGCGATGGCATTCGGCGAAATAGCAATTCACAACGTCGCGGACGAAGCGACGAGTGTTGTTGATGATAAGGCAGCCTCAATCGTCGTCGTGCCTCTGCTTCACGACGAGCGCAGCGTCGGCGCGTTGTTGCTGCGTCTGTCTGAACCTTTCGCTGAGGAAGACAGGCCGTTGCTGACGAACGTGAGCGCGCAGTTCGCGCGTAATCTTCAACGCGAAGAGGCGCGCAAGCTCAACGTGCCTGACGCGCGCGCTTCGTTTTATTCAACGCCGGCAGCCGCGCAACGTCTCGCCTCTTTCGGTGTTGTCAGCGGGTTGCTGGCGGAACAGAGTTTCGCCGGTCACGTTCTCGCGCAGGCTTCGGAAGGCCACGCCGTCGCGTATCTCGACGGCACGCTCGCTTACGTCAACGCGCCTCTGCTCGAAGCCGCGCGCTTGTCCGCGAAAGAGTCGCGCAAGCTCGATTTGTTCGGGCTGTTAGATCGTTTTCGCACGGGCGTCTTTGACGAGCCTTCGATTGCGGTGCGGCGCGTGCTGCAAACCGCCCAAGCTTACGAGCGTGAGTTGACTTTCATTGACCGCAGCCAGACGCTCGCGCTTCGCATCGCCCTTGTCAAGAACGATGATGGGAAAGAAAAAGAGAAAGATGCGGAAGTGCGTCAACCGCTCTGTCTCGCCGTCACCGTGCGCGACGTGACGCTCGCGAAGGAGCACGAAAAACTCAAGAGCGACATGGTCTCTTTGATGTCGCACGAACTGCGGACGCCCATCACGAGCATCAGCGGTTTCGCCGAATTGCTCTTCGGCGATGAGACGCTTCCAGCGGAGGCGCGCGAGTTTCTCGGCATCATCAACAACGAAGCGCAACGCCTGTCGCGGATGATTAACTCGTTCCTTTCCGTCAGCCAATTGGAACAGAAAGACCGGCAGGAAGTTTTGAAGATGCCGCTCAGTCTCGGCGACGTGGTGCATGAGACGACCGCCAATTTCCAACCCATCGCCAAGAAAAAACGTATTCGCCTTATCGAGACCAACGGGACGAAGCTGCCGCCCGTCGCCGCTGACCGCAGCCTCATCACGCAGGCCGTCGCTAACCTCGTCGAGAACGCCATCAAGTACAGCCCTGAGCGCACCGCCGTCATGCTCTCGACTGTGCTCGAAGCGGACGCCGTGCGCGTCGTCGTTGAAGACAGAGGCTACGGCATTCCGCCCGAAGCCGTTGACCGCGTGTGGGAAAAGTTTTACCGCGTCGCGCGCGACGGCCACGACAAGGAAGAAGAGTCCACCGGACTCGGACTCGCCTTCGTCCGTGAAGTCGTCGAGCAACACGGCGGCGAAGTCGCACTCGAATCCGAAGTCGGGCGCGGCTCAAAATTCAGCTTCACACTACCCAGACTATAAGAAGAGTGATAAGTGATAAGTGATGAGTGATAAGAAAGAAATACTATCTTCTCTTATCACTCATCACTTATCACTTATCACTTCTTATTGATTGTGCCTCTGCACGTCGGCGCATGGCAGCGACATCGCTTCGTGTCGGGGTGGTGAGTGCTGATGTAGTCGCAGGTGATTTCTTCGCCGGGTGAGATGTCGCGCAAGGCCATGAAGAGGATGTGGCCGCCGCGCGTGATTTTCATGTAGCTGTTGGGGGCGCAGGAATGGTTGACGTAGTGCGTGCCGTTGCCGCCGACGCTGCCGTCGAGACTCCAGTATTGATTGATGGCGCAGATGCGGAGCTTGCGTCTCGTCCGCACGCGCCGCGCCACTTCGCGCCGTGAAATTTTCTCGCCCGCATACTCCGCGATCTTTTTACGTTTCGGAAAGAACGCGCACGCGAAACAGCCCAGCCCGTTGATGTCAGACTTTTTGACGGCGAGTCCCGGCGCGAGTTTGCTCTTCATGCGGCGACGATTATTGCTTCAGACGAAAACTGCGCGCGATGGCATCGGTCTGATTGCGTAGGCGTTGTAGTTTGTCGCGCAACGCCGTGAAATGCAGCGTGTAGATGGTGCGATTGTCGGCCTGCAAATAATAGATGCGCCCGGCCATCGGCTTGCCCGCGCTCGTGTACTCGTAGGAAGCGGTGACGCCGTTCAGACGCCCGGCGAACTTTTCCTCTTTGCCGCCGACGAAGCCTGAGAGATAACGCAGTTTCAAATCCTGATCGCGGCTCGCGAGCGCGGAAGGCGTCACGCTGGCTTCGACGACTTCCTTACGCACGCGCAGGAAACCATCCATCCGGTCGCCGTAGATGAACTCTGTGTGCTGGTGGACGTTGTCGGGGCGCGTCGTGGCCTTCCACGTCGGCGACGGAAGCTCCAGCGTGTAGTTGTCGTCCGCGCTCGTGTAGGTCTCATCCTGCGCGAAGGCGGCGACGGACGAGAACGCGAGAATCAGAAGGCAGGCGATAGAAAGACTGTAACGTCGCATGTTGTGAACTGACTCCTCTTCTGTGGCAAACGGCTTTTGAAAGATGCTGCGGTCAAATTTTCTGAACGATAGCTTTTATCAACTGATCGCTCGTCAGATGCCGTCCGCCGGCTGTGATGTTGTCCGCTTCACGTCTCGTTGGCAAATGCTCTTCGCCCATCTGACGTGAAGAAAAAAGCATCACCCGGCTTCTTCGATGGCAGCGCGTTGCGCGATAAAAAGATGTTCGAGTCCGAGATGCGCGAGCGTCAACATCTCGTCCATTTCCTCGCGCGTGAACGGCTCGCCCTCGGCAGTCCCCTGCACTTCGATGAAACGACCGTCGCCCGTGCAGACGACGTTCATGTCAACGGCGGCGCGCGAGTCCTCGTCATACTTGAGATCGAGCAGCGCATTGCCCGCCACGATGCCGACGCTGACCGCCGCCACTTCGCCCTTCACGGCCACGCGCGCGATCTTGCCCGCGCGCTGAAGGCTGCGGCACGCCAGCACGTAGGCGACATAAGCTCCCGTGATTGACGCCGTGCGCGTGCCGCCGTCGGCCTGCAACACATCGCAGTCAAGCGTGATGGTGCGCTCACCTAACAACGAGAGGTCTGCGACGGCGCGCAGTGAGCGACCGATGAGACGCTGAATCTCGTGTGTGCGCCCCGAAGGGCCGCCGGCGCGGACGTTCGCGCGCGCGGTGCGTTGCTGCGTGGCGCGCGGCAACATGGCGTACTCGGCGGTCAGCCAGCCTTGCCCGGAGTGTCGCCTGAACTGCGGCACGCGCTCTTCGAGCGTCGCCGTGCAGATGATGCGCGTGCGTCCCATTTCGATCAGCGCAGAGCCTTCGGCGTAAGGCATGTAATTCGGCGTGATGCGAACTTGGCGCAACTCGTCCGCGCGTCGCCCGTCGGTGCGCTTCACTGCTGCCGCCGTCTCCGTCACGCTCTCACTTTTTTGTGTGAAGCTCATCGTGTCCCCAAACCTCCACCGCCTCCAACACGCGAGGCGCGCTGCCCAAGAATCTTTCCGCGACGCGAGCGAAACGCTCCGCCGCATCCGTCACATAAAAATGGTCGAGGTCGTCGCACAAACGACTGGCGAGCGCGCGTTCTTTGAGCAGACGCCCCGTCGCTGTATCGAATGTGCGACGCTGCAAGTTTTCAGTTTCAAGTAACTGCGCGACGCTCTCCGCCGCCGCCTCGCCCGAATCAATCAAGCGCACGTCCGCGCCGATGGTGTCCTGTATCACCTGCCGCAAAATCGGATAGTGCGTACACCCTAACACGAGCGCGTCAATGCCCTCCGCACGCAACTCGCTTAAATATTGTTCGGCCACGAGCCGCGCGACATCCGTCTGCGCCCATCCTTCTTCGGCCAGCGAGACGAAGAGCGGGCACGCGCGCTCCGTCACTTTCGTGGCGGGCGCGAGTTCCGCAATCGCGCGCGCGTAGGCTCCGCTTCTGACGGTTGACTCGGTCGCGATGACGCCGATGCTCTGCCCCTTGTTTGAACCACGCACCGCCGCACGCGCGCCCGGCTCGATCATCCCGACGACCGGCACGCCAACAGATGCGCGGATCGCCGGCAGCGCGAGCGCGGATGCAGTGTTGCACGCGACGACGAGCAACTTGATGCCGTGCGCTTCGAGAAAGCGCGCGTTTTCGGTCGCGTAACGCTCGACGGTCGCCAGCGACTTCGTCCCGTAAGGCACGCGCGCCGTGTCGCCGAGATAGACGAAACGCTCGTGCGGCAGACGCTCGTGCAAAGCGCGATAGACGGTCAGGCCGCCGACGCCGCTGTCAAAAATTCCGATGGGTAAATCGCTCTTCAAAGATGTTGCTTAAACTTTCCGTCTCAACTGACTTTTCAAATTATGATACGCCTGTTTCTCAGACGAATATCTCCGCCACCCTGCAATGAAAACCAACGACGACATCCGCGCCGTCGAGTTCATCCTTCTTGGAGAAGACGGTCACATCCATCAGAGAGCGATAGACGGTGACGTTTCGCAGCTTCGGGTCAACGATCCACACCGCGCCCGCGCCCGCCGCCAGCCACTCGCCGACTTTGTGCGCGACTTCATCGGGCGTGTCGCCGGGCGAGACGACTTCAACAGCGAGATCAGGCGCAATTTGCCAGAAGTTTTTCGGTATTCCCGTCGAAGGGATACGTTCCTGTCTGATGAATGCGATGTCCGGCGCGCGCACGGTGTCCGGGTTGGAAGCAATCTTAAATCCAGTCTCCGCCCCGAATCCCTGACCGAGATTGTTCGCCCTGATGTGCTGTCCGAGCATGAGCGATAAGTTAAAAATGATCGCTCCGTGTTCGCTGCCGGCTGGCGACATAGTTCTTAATTCCCCTTTCACAAGTTCATAGCGATACCGCCCGCGCGGTAACTTAAGAAGCTCGTCGGCAGTCATCAATTGCGTTGTCGCGCTCATCTCATCAACTCCTTTTTCGTTGGCGGCGGCGAACAAAAATAGCGGCCACGTTGCCCGGATGTTATCACATCGCCGGAGCGAACTGCTGGCCGCCATCATTGTTAACCTTACCTCAAATGGAGGCGCCGAGAATCGAACTCGGGTCCAAAGGCCGACGCCGTCGAAATCTACATGTGTAGATGCTTCTCGCTTGCCTGTCTCACTCAAGCGCGTTCGTCTCTGGCGGGTTAGTGAAGCATCGAAGACCCCGCCGGAAACTAGCCCGGTGTGTTCTCGCCCGCCTTCCCCGAACACAGAAAGCGGGCCAGCTCAACTGAGTGACATCTCGCTCCGCGCGCTTGAGCAACTTGCGGCGAGACGCTCACAGGCTAAGGTTAATTAGGCTGCGAGTGCCAATTCTTGATTGTTGGCAATTGTGTTTTCCCTACGCTTTTTAACGAGCTGCATAGAGTAGCCCGACATGCATCCGAACGACGATCATGACCCCTGTCGAGACCTTTCGCCCCCTTACCAAACTGACACTGTTTAAGATGTCACGGCGATCATTATAGATGCCGCCTCTTGAAGCGGCAAGAAGACACGTTTGTTTTCAACGTGCTCGCGTCGCCTGATTGATGTTATATCGTTGAAGTCTTATGATTTATACGCGCCGCGCATGAGCCGTTGAAGCGATCAGACGATGAGTGAGATTGTGTTGCCACAGCCGGAGATGAAGAAGAACTGGACGCTGACTCCGCGCGCCCTGCAAAAACTTTTGCGCTGGCTCGATGGTGACAACACGGATTCCGACGGGCAGAGGTATCTGGAAATGCGGCGGCGGCTGGTGGCCTACTTCGACCGCAAGAATTGCCTCTCGCCCGACGAACTCGCCGATGAGACTTTGAATCGCGTCGCGCGCCGGCTCGAAGAAGAGGGCGACATCGAAAGCGAGACTCCCGCGAAATATTGCTACATCGTCGCGCGCTTCGTCTTCATGGAGCACCTGCGCGAAATCCAGAAAGGCAATGTGCTGCACGAAGACATCCGGCGAGATGTGAACCGTGCTCATCCTCCCGCTCCCAAAGTTGACGACGAAGCGGAAATTAAAGAGAAGATGCTTCAATGTCTTGAGCGATGCGCGGACAAACTCGAATCGCCGAGCCGTCAAATCATCACGAGATACTACACGGGCAAGGAGCGTGTGAAGATTGATAACCGGCGCGCGCTGGCCTCGGAAATGGGCATCACCGTCAATGCGTTGAGCATTCGTGCCTGCCGCATCCGCGATAAACTTGAGATGTGCGTGAAGCATTGCGTCGGCGCGAGATGAAATATTTCCCGGATATTGTCTTAAGAAGTTAGCGCAAGTGCGTGGACGCGCCCCGTCGAACGAAATGAGCAGACAGACAGAATACAATCAGACCATCACGCAGTATCTGCTCGGCTCTCTGCCGGATGCGGAGACCGAGCGTCTGGACGAACTGAGCCTGGCTGACGACGAATTCGCGGAGGCCATCGAGGTCGCCGAAAAAGATTTGGTTGACGCTTACGTGCAGGGCGATTTGAAAGGCACGGCGTTGGCACAATTCAAATCGCATTACATGGGCTCGCCGCTTCGACGCGAGAAAGTGTTGTTCGCGCAGACGCTCAGTTCATACTCGGAGAAACACATCATCGCGCCGGCAGACTCTGCGGCGACGGAAGATGCGACGGCGCGAAAAAGAGCGAGTCTATTTTCCTTCCTGCCCGTCTTCGCGCTGCCACTTCCGGCGTGGCAATGGACGACAGCCTTCGCGATGTTGGCGTTGCTCATCGCGGGAGGTTGGCTGGTGTTCGAGAATCTGCGCCCGCATCAGCAAATGACGGAGACGCGACCCGTGCCGGATGCGCCCGCGCCGCGCGAACAGGAACGACCACAAAAAGTCGAAGAGGCGCGCGCTCCCGACGCGACAAACTCGCAGGAGCAGGCGCGCGACGAACACGAGCGCGCAGAGCGTGGACTAAAGCAACCGGAAGACGGTCAACGACAAACTCATAACGCGCGTCCTCAATCGCCGCCGGAGAAAGTTAACTCTGTTTCCTTCGCCGCCGTGCTGTTGCCGCAGGTGCGCGGCGCGGGGCAGATTCCGACCGTCTCTGTTTCGCGCAAAAGCGATGATGTCTTAATGAAATTGGAACTGGAGCCTAACGAGTATCAGGCTTACAGTGTGACGCTGCTCAACGCTTCCAGCAATCAAATTATCTGGCGCAGCGGGACGCTGACGGCGCGCGCCAGAGGTGAAAATAAATCTCTCAGCGTGAGACTGCGCGCCAACCTGCTTCAGCCGCAAACTTACACGCTCCGTGTCGCGGGCATCCCGGCGGCGGGCAGATCGCCTGAGATTATTAGTGACTACCCGTTCAGAGTTGTGAAATAATCGCCGCTCAATTCGACGGCAAATTATTTTCACAGTACTCGCAACGGTGATTCACAAATGCTCGCACGAAGATTGAACTGCCCGCGCACGAAACTCCCATCCCGAAAAAACAAGACGCTCGCCATCGTGATATTGCTTTTGCAACTCGCCCTGCACGGCACGAGTATGACGGCGCGAACCCGTCGCACGTCTTTGGTGCAAACACAAACGCCGCAAGCAACGACCACGCAACCCCCGCAGATTCCAGACTCGCTTGCGCCGGGCACAGTTATCACGCGCGAGCTTTCTGCGGGACAGAAACACAGCTATGCCTTCGAGTTGACCGAAGGCCAATTTGTGAATGTTGAGTTTGAGGGACACGGACTCAACCTGAGCCTCAAAATTTTTAACCCGGCTGGAGAGTTAATCAATGCGTATGACGCTCCCTCTACCCAGAGCGGCAAGCAAACGGTAGAAATCGTCTCGGAGACACCCGGCAGCTATCGTCTCGACATCACCGGCAAGCCCTCGAAAGCTCCCGCGCCGGGTTATACGCTTCAACTCACTGTGCCGCGCCCCGCGTCGGAGAAAGAGATCGGGCTGTTCAAAGCGCGCCGCATATATTTGAAAGCCAACGCGCTGTCGGCTGAAGGGAAACAGGATGAGGCATTGACGTTAGCGCAACAGTCGCTGGCGTTGCGCGAGAAATATCTGGCGGCGGAACACGTCTCCATCGCCAATTCATTTTACCAACTCGGCGTCATCTTTCACGCCAAAGGCGATTTCCCGCAGTCCGTCGCGCAGTTTCAGCGCGCCCTCGCGATTAAAGAAAAACTCAACGGCGTTGACAGCAGCAGCGTCTCTCCGCTCGTCAACAATCTGGGCGCGATTTACAACGAGATGGGCGACTATGAAAAGGCCGAACAGTTCATGCAGCGCGCCGTCAGTATTCAGGAAAAGCAGCACATCACGAACGATCCGACGCTCGCTATCACTCTGCACAATCTCGGCAATGTGCAAGATGCAAAGGGTGATTACAACAGTGCGGAGCAGACGTATCAACGCGCGCTCGCCATCAAGGAGAAGGCTTACGGAGCGGAGCAACCGGAGACAGCCGAGACGATAAGCGCGCTGGCCGCCATCTCGCAGGAAAAAGGCGACTACGCGCGCGCCTTGAGCTTGAACGAGCGCGCCCTGTCAATCTACGAGAAGACCGTCGGTGAAGACGACATCAGAACCGGCGAGACGCTGCTGAATTTCGCAGACGTTTATTGGCTGACGGGCGAGACCGCGCGCGCCGCGTCGCTGGATGAACGCGCGCTCAAAATATTTGAGAAGATTTTAGAAGCGGGTCACCCGGAAATCGCGCTCGCGCTGAACAATCTGGGCGAGAGCGTGCGCGAGTTGCGGGACTTTCCGCGCGCCGAAAAACTTTTACTGCGCGCGCTGGAGATTCGCGAAAAGAAGTTGGGCGCGGCGCATCCAGACGTAGGGATGACGCTCGAGAATCTCGGCAACCTCTACCGCGATCAAGGCGATTACGACAAGGCCGAAAATTTTTATCAACGAGCGTTGCAGGTCAAAGAAAAAGCTCTCGGCGCAGAACACCCGGCGGTCGTCGGCACGCTCACGGAAATGTCTCTGCTCTACGCGGCGCGCGGTGATTTCGCGGCGGCCACGTCGTTCGAGTCGCGCGCCATTGCCGCCGGCGAGCGCAACGCCGATTTGAATTTGCTCGCAGGCTCCGAGCGACAGAAGCTGGCTTACCTCGCTCTGCTGTCAGACCAGTTGAATCAGGCCATCACGCTCAACGTCAAACTCGCTCCCGCGCAAGCGGCGGCGCGCGATCTGGCCGCGACGATTGTGCTGCAACGAAAGGGACGGGTGCAGGACGCGCTCGCCGATAGCCTGTCATCTTTGCGGCGACGGCTCGATGCGAAGGATGTGGAGATGCTCGACGAATTTAACCGGACGACTTCGCAGCTTTCGCATCTCGTGTTAAGCGATCAGCAAACTTCGACGGACGATTACCGCCAACGTGTCGCCGCGCTCAAGGAGCGACGTGAACAGATCGAAGCGGACATCAGTCGCCGCAGCGCGGAGTTTCGCGCGCGCGCGCAAGCCGTCACGCTCGAAGCGGTGCGCGCAGCCGTGCCGGAGAGAGCGGCCTTGCTTGAGTTCATCGCCTACCAGCCCGTGTCGCCGAAAGCCACGACGCGCGAAACGCGCTACGGTGATTCGCGCTACGCGGTTTACGTGATCCGCAAACGGGGCGATGTGCGTTGGCGGGATTTGGGCGCAGCGAAAGATTTGGATACAGCGATTGATGCGTGGCGTCAGGCGCTTCGCGACCCTGCGCGTCAGCAGGACGCGCGAAGACTCGCGCGCGCCATTGACGAAAAAATCATGCGACCCGTGCGCGCTCTGGCGGGCGACGCCTCGCAACTGCTCGTCTCGCCCGACGGCGAGTTGAATCTGATTCCTTTCGCCGCGATGATTGATGAGCAAGAGCGTTACTTGATCGAGCGTTACTCGTTCACCTATCTGACGAGCGGGCGCGACCTCCTGCGTCTTCAGGAGCAGCGTCAAAGCAAGAGCCAGCCGGTGCTGGTCGCCAATCCTTCATTCGGCGAACCCGCTGCTGTGGCGCAGTTGGCAAATGACACGGCGGCCAGAAGGCCGACCCCGCCGGGCGCGAGACGCAGGAGCGTGACCGACGCGCGCAGTTTGTCGGAAGTTTACTTCGCGCCGCTCGGCGGGACTTCGCAGGAAGCGCGTGGCATCCAGACGCTCTTTACGGATGCGAGTTTGTTGACCGGAGAGGGAGCGACCGAATCCGCGCTCAAGAAAGTAGTCGCGCCGAACATTTTGCACATCGCCACGCACGGATTCTTTTTGCAGGACGTAGCACAAGCCAGTAACTCACAGACGGCGACACGCGGCGGCGGCGCACGCGCGCAGATTGAAAACCCGCTCCTGCGTTCGGGGCTGGCGCTGGCCGGAGCCAACTCACGCGACGGCGGCGGCAGCGATGACGGCATCCTGACCGCGCTCGAAGCGTCGGGGCTGAATTTATGGGGGACGAAGCTGGTCGTTTTATCGGCGTGCGATACGGGACTTGGCGAAGTCAGAAACGGCGAGGGCGTCTATGGCTTGCGCCGCGCCTTCGTACTGGCCGGAACCGAGTCGCTCGTGATGAGCCTGTGGCCGGTCAGCGATTATTCGACGCGGCGTTTGATGACCGACTACTACAAAAATCTCAAGGGCGGGATGGGGCGCGGCGCGTCACTGAGACAAGTGCAACTCGACATGCTCAAGCGGGACAAAAACCTGCACCCGTTCTACTGGGCCAACTTCATACAGTCCGGCGAGTGGGCTAACCTCGCCGGTCAACGCTAAAGAGTTTGGATTGAGACGGGTGAGACGAGAACGCTGAAGAGTTTCGACTGTTCTACGCTGCCCGCCGCCAACGTGCCTCACTGCACAACGCCTCTCGATGTATCTGCATTCGCATCGTTAACGAAAGACCCTTAGCCTGAACATAAGTCGGGTGAAATGTTTTTTCTAAAATGTCTTATCTGGTTAAGAAGTGTCCGTACTGCGAGGCTGAGATGATGAAATTTTTGCTCTGCTTTCAAAATGACGAATCAGCAAATTACACGGCGAAATTTTGATGATCGCTCGGAGCAACTTCCGTCGTCGAAGAAAGTTTATGCGTTTGCCGATGTGCCGAAGTCGGTGCAGGAAAACCTGCTTCGCCTGCAAAACACCGATGATGATTTTCTAAGAACCAGCAGCGGTGAAACCGAACGCAGAGCGGGTTTACTAATGCTAGTGGCAATGGCAGCCATCGGGTTAGCGGCAATCGTCGCGGATGCTTCGACGGAGGGTTCGTTAGATTTGAAAAGAATCATCGTTTTTTCCGCTGATGCTTTGATTCTTGTGCTGTGGTTCGTCTATTTCGTTTGGGGAATCTTCAAAGCAGTCAGAGCGCCGCTTAAAAACCGAATTTATATAACGCGGACGCAACTGATCGAAACCATGGACGGACTCATTCGTTATCGTGAACTAAAGGATGCCGCCGAAATCAGCGTTAACAAATACTGGACGGATATAGGCGCGAGACACACTTTGGATATTAAATTTCCTGACGGTGATTCTTATCAATATCGCGTTTACGAACGTTCAACTTCGGGGCAGCTTTCCGTCATGCAAGAATGGCAGGAAAAAGCGATGGAGTGGAAAAATGAAGCGAGCAACGCATGGCAGCGCGGCGACAAGACTTATCTGGAATCGCAGAGTGTTTTTTCAAAACTTTCGGCGTCAAACACGCCGGTCTTGCGAAGAAAATCCTACACACATGCGGAGAATGTTTTGCTCATCATCACCATCGCGCTGATCTCATTGAATGGCGCATTCGTGTACTTTTTGAGGGATTAAATCACGCGGCCAACAATTGAGTTTATTCGTTGTGCGTGATGAGGAACGAGCGCGACAGGATGTCGAGATTAAATTCGCACCGCTGAGATTCATGCTCGACCCGATCCTGGAATTGATTTTCGCGCGCGACATGACGAAGCGGCTGGAAGCTTTGAAGAGAGCGATTGAAAAAGGCAGGAATTGAATCTTCAACGAGAGACGTAGGACAAACAGCAAAAATGTCATATCAACAGCAGTGGCATGATTACAAAATACGAAGCCGTGTCTATTGGCTTGCCCAGTTAGTTTTTGTTCTGGCATTAGCGGTGGGCTTGCCTCTCGCCGTCTCCTCACATTCCGCTGCGCTGTTTTATGTGTATCTATTTGTAGTTGCCGGGGCGGGATTCGCCCTGAATGTCATCGGCTATTATAGAAGCTATTGGAAGTGTCCGAGATGTCAAAAGACTTTCTTCCGAACTCCCGCGTGGCAATACTCATTGATGTACAACTTGCTCGCTCGACAATGCGCGAATTGCGGTTTGCCGAAATGGGCGGAAGCGGACGAAAGCGAACGAGAATAGTGAATGACAATGACACTTGATGATATATCATCATCTTTTTTTTGAACCCGCGCCGCGCCCGTGTCGCCCAACGCTTCGCGCCTCACTGAAATGTTTTTCGTCAAATGTCTTATTGAGTTGAGACGACAGCTAACCTCAACGTTTGGTTTTCCGTCAGCGTGCGCTCGGCAATGAAGATCGCCGCCGCCGACCGGAAAGCATGGAAAGATTAAACCATTTCATCAGGAGGAATGTCGGTTATGTGGTCAAAGATTCTCGATGCAAGATTTCTCGCGGCGGCGGCGCTCGTCTGCGCCGTCCTCGCTTGTGGGGGCGGCGGCGTAAACAATTCGACCGGCGGCAGTAGCACGTCTTCAGGCAGCACGACTTCATCCACGAAGTCGGCTTATCCCGGCACAGAAGACGGCGTGAAGGCCTTGCTCGCGGAGTTCGCCAAGCCCGGCGCTGATCTCCCCACGTTGAGTAAGACGCTCCGCCCGACGAAGGCCGATTACGATGCCGTCTTCATGCCCGATCTGGCGGCCAAGGCTGATGCCGTTTACGGCCCGGCCTGGGACGGCGGGCAGTTGGTGCTGACCCCGAAAGCGGGGCAGACGCAAGTGCTCGTCAAGCACGCCACCAGCGAGGAATTGATGAGCGGGACGGGCGGCGCGACGGGATTCGCCGGAGGCTGGAAGGATGTCGGCGCGCAACTCAAACCCGGCGTCACGTTCTATCGCGCCGATTTCGTCGAGCCGGGACACGACCTCGGCATGTCCTTCGATGGCTTCGCCTACGTCAACGGCAACTGGCGCATCTTCCCTAAGCCCTGGAGGGCGATGCGTTGAAGCTCGATGGGGCATACGGTCGGAGAGTGACTGGTTGACGCCGAGAGGTAAGGCAGGCGTTGAACGTAGTCGCAAATGGCTAACGGCTCGCCCCATCAGCTACCGACGAGTCAAACGGATGTTAAAGCAATTGAAGCAAAGGAGATATTGAAGATGAAACGGAGTTCACTACTCACGCTGGCGTTTTTAATCGTCGCATTTTTAACCACGCAAACGGCCTCGGCTCAATTTCCGAAGCTTCCGAAAATCCCGAAGCCGAAACCGCAGCCGACGCCGACCGTGACGGCGCAGCAGCCGTCAGAGGAAAACACACAGAGCGAGCCGGCGGAAAATCGCAATGATGCGAAACCGACGATGGCGACCAGTCAGTCAGACCATCCGACCATCGCGAAAGACTCTGTGCAAGTCACAGCGTTCAGCGATGGCTTTAATACGAAGAAGAACGGGGACACTTGGACTTGGTTGCCGAGCATGGAGTTTCGCGTCAACGGCCCCGTCGCGAGCGGCAGCCAGCTCTATGTTGAGTACACCATCCCCGGCAGCGCGCCCGTCAAGTTCGACTGCCGCACCAAAGAGACTCCGCCCGGTGAGCGTATGCACACAGAGTGTGGCGGACGCGACGGCATTCCCGAAGAGAAGGCCTCGACTTACACGGGCGTCTTCAGTTTCGCCATCAAGATGCGAAACGAACTCGCCGGAGCCGATGCAACGCTCTTTACCGGCAAGGCTAAAGCCCTGAAGGCGCATTCCAACGAAGCGCAGGTCGGAAAGTTCGTCAACCATTGGGTCTATTACATTGATCACGACTGGAATTTGCCCATCGCTTACGTCTTGTATGATGAGGACACGCAGAGAGGCATGAAGCGCCCGATTCTAAATATCGCTTTCTGGATACGCGGCGACCCGTATAACTTCGACCCGCACCTGTTTTATCAGGGCAAAGAAGTCGGCAAGATGTATTACGCGGATCAAGAAGTGGGCAAGGCAGGTTGCGAATCGGAGTTGGACAATAATACAACGCACTACGTCGCCGACTCGATGCCGCAAAAGGCGAAGTGGTCGCGCGTCATCTGCACGTTCGGAAATGTGCGCGGTTGGGACAAGACGGGCGAGGCTCCCGGCATGTTCGGGCCGGCCTACAACCTGAGCAAGAATCCGGGCGAGTACGAGTTCAAGCTGCTCTGGAATAATCATCTCGCGCGGTCTATCAAGTTCAACGTCAAACCCGACGGCAGCTTCGACAACGGCATCGCCACGGCCAACAAACTCGGCAGCGACCGCGTCATCGTGCCCGTGCAAATCATCGGAGATCAGGACGGCCAGTGGGACAAAGCGTCGTGGAAGACCGACGCATTTTATGGTAATCCGCTGACAGGCTTTACGGCGTTGCCGTAGCGCATCAGAAGAGCGTGGATGGACGCTGTTGTTGCTCGCCCTTAGCTAACACAGCGCGACGCTTCAGCGTCCATCTACATCTTTACTGCAAGCGTCACCTCTCGACACGCGCAACACCAGCCAGCGAAAGTCTCTCCATACGTCGAGCTACATCGTTCCTCACTGTCGTCACGCCTGATTCACTCACATAACTACATTTGCCCTCCGGCTGTCTTGGTCAGCCTTTCATCAGACGCGCTTAAAAACTTGAAGCCTTCGGTGAAATGTTTTTGTCGAAACGTCTTATCGAAGCAGCAGACCAAAATCAACGCCGCCGCGCGCCAGCCAAACGCGAGCCGGCATGAATCAGGAGACGCAGATGAAACTTTCTCGCTTATTCTTCAAATCGCTCATTATTTCCGCCACCTTCATGGCCTTCTCTGTCGCCGCCAACGCGCAGGCGCAACGCACTTTCGTCTCAGCCGAGCCGGGCACATCCGACAACAGCGCGTGTAGCCGCGCGCAACCGTGCCGCACTTTCGATGCTGCGGTGACGGCTGTGGCGTCGGGCGGCGAGGTCGTCGCGCTCAGTTCGGGCGGTTACGGCGCGGTGACGATCACGAAGTCTGTGCAACTAATCGCGCCCGCCGGAGTGGTGGCGTCAGTCACGCAAAACGCCTCCGGCGGCAATGCGATCACGGTCGCCGCCGGAGCAAGCGATACGGTTGTGCTGCGCGGCTTGACCTTGAACGGCGCGAACAATTTCGGCATCAACTTCGACTCCGGCGCGGCGCTCTACGTCGAGAACTGCGTCCTCAGCGGATTCTTCAGAGGCATTCTCTTTGACGCTCCCGGAAAACTTTTCGTTAAAGATACGCTCGTGCGAAACGGCTTCATCGGCATCTACGTGTCGGCTCCTTCCGGCGGCACAGTTCAAGCCACGCTCGACCACATCCGCGCCGAGAACAACAGCAGTAGCGGCGTGCTGGTCGCTAACAGTTCCGGCGCTACGCGAGTCTCCATCTCCGATAGCATCGCGGCGGGCAACAGTCTCGACGGATTCTTCATCAGCGGGGGCAGCGCGACGATCAGCCGCAGCACGGCGGCGAACAACGGACGACACGGCTTCGACGCGGGAGCCACCTCATCACCGACGGCCATGTTGCTGGATAGTTGCGTCGCCACGGGAAACGGCGACACGGGCGTGTATGCCAGTAGCGGCATCAGCGTGCCGGCGACGGTGCGCGTCGCAAACTCTGTGGCGACCGACAACGCAACCGGCTTCGGTCAAAACGGCGGCTCCATCTTTGAGAGCTTCGGCAATAACCGCGCTCGCGGCAACCGCACCAGCGACACAACAGGCGTCATCACTCCCGTCGGCCAGATTTAGGATCGTCGTCGCCCGGCTGGGCACACGCAACACGCTTCGCGCATGTCAGGCGGGCGGCGAAAATAATTTTTTACGAATCGTCTTAATTAGAACGAAAGCCCGCAGTTGAAAACGGCGCATCGTCGTCGCGCCGCCGCCGCGCGTCACATCAATTTCAACCTGCCGCGCGCCGCTTCAGGGTCGCAGCATTTCCTATCGTCAAAGGTGAATTGAAATGAAATCCAATCAGTCGCTCGCAACGTCTCGCCAAACTCGCGCGCAAGCGTTAAGCCTCGCGCTCGTCGTCCTCTTGTCCGTGCCGTCCGCCGCCTTCGCCGCGCCGCAAAGTGCGATGCCTGTGCCGCAGTTCGCCGCGCCGCCCGTGTTGAATCAGTTGATTGTGGTCAACACGACGAGTGACGACGGCAACTTGAGCGCTGGTTGCGAGGCGGGTCTCGCGGTGGTAGGAGCGGCAGCGAGCGACCAGTGTTCTTTGCGCGCGGCGATTCAACTCGCGAACTCGCGCGCGGGCGACGACCGGATCACGTTCAATATCCCCACGAGCCAGCCGGACTGCGATGCGGCGACGGGCAAATGCACGATCAAACTGTTGAGCGCGCTCCCAGACCTGAGTACCGCCGTCGCCCTCACAGGCCCCGGCGCGGACAAGCTGAGGGTGATCCGCAGCGTGAGCGCTCTCTTCCGCATCTTCAATGTGACGGCGACGGGCGAGGTGGATTTTTCCGGCCTTACTATCAGCGGCGGCATCGTCTCAAATGAGAGCGGCGGCGGCATCGCCAAGCTAGCCGGCAGCGCTTTGAGTCCCGGCTCTGTCCATGTCGAAAACTGTATCATCACGAATAATACCGTGATCAACGGGAGCGGCGGCGGGATCGCCGTCCTCGGCGGTACGGTCTTCGTCAATAACAGCGCGATCACGTATAACCTATCCAACTATAACGGCGCAGGACTCGCCACGTTGATCAGCGGCGGGTCGTCCCCCACCACGGGCGCGGCGCAGATCACTAACAGCATAATCGCTTTCAACGGCGACAGCATTCAATCCTACGGCGGAGGCATGCTCAACAACGGCACGATGAGCGTCAGCAACAGCCTCGTCTCCGGCAACACGGGGAGCGGCATTGTCAACGGCGGCACGTTGAGCGTCGGCAACTCAACCATCAGTGGGAACACTGTAGAAGGAGGGCCGTTCATCGCGGGCATAGATAACGAAACGGGGGGCAGCGCGACCGTTGTCAGCACGATCATCGCCGGTAATAAGCTCGACGTGTACGGGGCTTTCACTTCTCAGGGCTATAACCTGATCGGCGTTTCGGGCACGAGTACGGGCTTCGACCAGCCCACTGATCAGAAAAACGTCGCGCCATCGTTCGACGCGCAGCCGATCACGTTTCGCGGCATCAGTGTGCCCAACGTGCAGCCGAGTTGCGGCAGCCCGGCGTTCGACAAGGGAAAGAGCAACGGGCTGACGACGGACGTGCGCGGCGCAGGCTTCCCGCGCACCATTGACGACCCCGACACGGCAAACGCCGCCGGCGGCGACGGCACGGACACCGGCGCAATCGAACGCCCGCTCTGCAACAGCACGCAACTCGCGCTCGTCGTCAACACGACGAGCGATGCCGACGACGCGCAACCCGGCGACCTCGCATGCGACGCGGATGCGAACGCGGCGGGCTCGCAGTGTAGTTTGCGCGCCGCGCTCACAGAGATGAAGGCGCAGGGCAGCGACCAGCCGCAGACGATCAACTTCGACATCCCCATGACCGACCCCGGTTACAACGTCGCGACCGGCAGCTACGCCATCAACCTGAGCCGCGCGCTGCCCGACATCGTCGGCACACTCAACCTCAACGGCCCCGGCGCGGACAAACTCACGGTGCGTCGCAGCGCAGGCGGCTTCTACCGCGTGCTTAACATCGCGAGCAACTTTGGCGGGCGCGTCGTCAACGTCTCCGGCTTGACCATCAGCAACGGCTTCACGACGGGCGACGGCGGCGGCATCAGAGACGACGCCATCACCCCGCTCAACATCACGGGCTGCAAGCTTGACGACGACTTCGCCCAGGGCGACGGCGGCGGCATCGCGAGCGGCGGCGGCGCGGTCACGGTTGCGGGCAGCGTCTTCAATCACGACTTCGCGAACGGCGGCGGCGGCGCGATTTCGGCCAGCAGCCTGAGCGTCGCGGGCAGCACGTTCAATGATAACTTCGCGAGCGGCAACGGCGGAGCTATCACGGAAGCGACCGGAGCTGCCGGCGGCATGAAGACGCTCGTCACCAATTCCGTCTTCAACAACAACCTCGCCGGAGACTCCGGCGGCGGTATTCACAACAAGACCGAGTTGAGCGTCGGCGGCAGCACGTTCAACGGCAACGTCGCCATTAACAACGGCGGCGGCGTCTTCTACGTGTTGGGCGTCGGCTTCCCCGCCAACTCGCCGCCCGACATGAGCATCAATGGCAGCAGCTTCAACGGCAACGGCGCAGCCCTCGGCGGCGGCGCGTACTTAGCGACCGGAGGAACGTTCGGCACGGGTAGCACAATAATTCCCTTCGTGATGAACATCACCGGCAGCGCCTTCGGCGGCAACTCGGCCAGCACGTCGGGCGGAGGTATCTATCATGCTGATGGGCAGTTGAACATCACTGGCAGCACGCTCAAAGATAGCGAGTCTTCCGGGTTGTCCGTGAAAGGCTCTCCCTCCAATCAAAATTTTAGTGTCAACACCAGTGTCGGCAACAGCACGATCAGCGGCAATAAGTCAGGCGGCATACTCTTCGAGCCGAACGGCAACAACACCTATACCATCGGCACGCTGAATGTCACTAACAGCACGATCAGCAACAACAAGAAGCTGAGCGACGACACGAGCAACCCCGACGGCGCGGGCATACTGATGAGAGCGAGCGTCACGCTGAACGTCACCAACAGCACGATCAGCAGTAACGAAGGCGGCGGCATCGCCAGATTTTTCTTCGGTGGGCTGCAAAGCACATACTCCGTCAAGAGCAGCATCATCGCCTTAAACGGCACGTTCGGCAGCACCACCGACAGCGACGTGGGCGGCGATTTCATCTCCGGCGGCTTCAACCTCGTCGGCAAGAGCGGCACGGCGACCGGCTTTACGCAGTCCACAGACCAGAAGGGCACGACCACCGCGCCTCTCGACCCGCGACTTGACCCGGCGGGCTTGCAGAACAACGGCGGCCCGACCCTGACCATCGCGCTGCTCGCGAACAGCCCCGCGATTGACAAGGGCACTGCCAACGGCATCGGCGGCGCGCTCACCACAGACGGGCGCGGCGCGGGCTTTGTGCGTACCTTCGACAACCCGAAAGTCGCTCCCGCCACCGGTGGCGACAACACAGACATCGGCGCGTTCGAGTTGAACCCCGCCGCGCCGATGCCCACTCCCACACCTACACCTACGGCGACACCGACGCCGACAGCTACGCCGACTCCAACACCGACGCCCACTCCAACGGCGACACCTACGCCGTCGCCTACTTCAACACCGACGCCTACGCCAACCCCGACTCCGACGCCGACACCAGTTTCGACGCCGACGCCTGACCCGAACGTGCCGACGCTACAGTTCGACTCGCCGACATACGCCGTCGTTGAAGGCGTCACTTCCGTCACCGTGCGCGTCCGGCGGACAGGGCCAACTACATCGCCTGTCGCCGTTGACATCACGAGCGAAGACGGCACGGCGAAACAGAAGGGCGACTACACCTTCGTCGTCGGGCATCTCTCCTTCGCCGCCGGCGAGATAGAGAAATCATTCGAAGTGCTCATCAACGACGATGGCTACACGGAAGGCACGGAGTTCGCCACGCTCGTCCTTCAACATCCGACAGGCGGCGCGGCGCTCGGCACGCCGAACACAGCCATGCTCACTATCATGGACAACGTGCCGGAGACTTCCGCCAATCCGATTGACGATGCGCGCACCTTCGTCAATCAGCAGTATCACGACTTCCTCTATCGTCAGGGCGATGTGGCGGGCGTGGAATTCTGGACGCAGCAAATCGAGGCGTGTGGCGCGGACGCGCAGTGCCGCACGGCGAAGCGCGTTGATGTTTCGACGGCTTTCTTCCTCTCCCTCGAATTTCAGCAGACGGGCTATTTCGTGATTCGCGCGAACAAAGCCGCGTTCGGAAACTTGAAGAGCAACCCGCGCTATGCGGTCTTCCTGCGCGACCAGCGCGAGATTGCGGAGGGCGTCATCGTCGGGCAGACGGGTTTCCAGCAACAACTTGACGCCAACCGGCAGAACTATCTCGCAGACTTCGTCACGCGCACGGAGTTCATCGCCCTGTTTCCGCAGGGACAATCTGCCAACGCTTACGTTGATGCGCTCTTCCTGAACGCTGCGGCGACGCCCACACAGAGCGAGCGCAACGCAGCCGTCACAGCCTACGGCACGGGCGACACAGCGGGACGCGCCGCCGCGCTCAGAAGCGTCGTCGAATCGGGTTCGGTCTTCAACGCGCAGTACAACGCGGCCTTCGTGCTCATGCAGTACTACGGCTACCTGCGCCGCAACCCGGACGACGCGCCCGACAACAACTTCAACGGCTACGATTTCTGGCTGGCGAAGATAAACTCGTTCACGCAACCCGGCGAGGACGCTCGCAACGAGGGGGTCGCACTCGCGCGCGCGCGTCGCGCCGAGATGGTTCGAGGATTTATCGAGTCCGCCGAATATCGCCAGCGTTTCTCCGGCGCACAGAGCGGCAATCAACTCGCTCCCGTCGAAGAAATCGAAACGGCGTTGAGGATTTGGAGAAGCTTACCAGAGCGCGCGACGCGGAGCGCGTCTGCTTCGCCATTCACACGCCGCAGCTTGAGCGGCTGAACGACGTTTCACGCGCGAGCGGGCGCGAACGGACATGGCATCACAGCTTGTTGCGCGCCTGTGATGTCATGTCCGTTCGTGTTTTGTTGAGCGACGACTACTTCCCTGCCCCGCCTGCCGCGCAGTTCTCGCGGACAAGTTCAAGCTACACAAATCTCCGCCGAACTTTTCTCAGCATCTTGACGTGGATTGTCTCTCGCCTGAGCGCGGTGCGATTGCGAACGAGCGCGCGCCTCACGTCCGAACACGCCTCGCGCGCGGGCTGGCCTGTAAGTTATAATTCGCGCGCCGGCGCTCTCCCGAATTTATCGCCGCGCGGATGATCTGAGTTCTCCGTCGCGGCAATGCCTCGCCCGTCAGAAATTTCCTTGAAGAGGATTCTTTTTATGTCCGCCAATCAAACGCGCAACGACGACAACAGGAATCGCACTTACGCACGGCCAGCCCCGAAGCAGAACAGATTGTGGCGTCGCTTCTGGCTTCCCTCAGTGCTGCTGCTTGCGCTCGCGGCTGGCGGACTGACGGGCATCATCGTCGCTTACAGTCTCAACTATTCGCGCGCGGCGGAAGAGGTCAAGGCTCTGGCGACTTACAGGCCGAGTGTCGTGACGCGCGTCTATGCCGACGACGGCGAGACTGTCATCGGTGAGTTCGCGCTTGAACGCCGCATCCCTCTCAAGTTCGACGAGATTCCGCCCAACATCAAAAATTCCATCCTCGCCGTCGAGGACGCGCGCTTCTTCGAACACAAAGGCATAGACCCCGTCCGCATCGCCGGCGCGGTCTGGAAAAACGTCACGACGGGCAGCCGCGAAGGCGGCTCGACCTTGACGCAGCAACTCGCCAAGCGTCTTTTCCTGTCGCCGGAGCAGAGCTACAAACGCAAGCTCAACGAGTGGGTCGTCGCGCTCCAGATCGAACGTTATTACACGAAGCAGCAGATCATGGAGATGTACGTCAACAACATCTTTCTCGGCGCGGGCGCGTATGGCTTCGAGGCCGCATCGGAGACTTACTTTGGCAAACACGCCAAAGACCTGACAATCGAAGAAGCGGCGACGCTCGCGGGCATTCCGAAAGCTCCGAGCCAACTGTCTCCGACGGTCAACGCGAAAGCGTCCAAAGAGAGGCGCGACCTCGTCCTGCAATTGATGGCGAACAACAATTTCATCTCGCAGTCGGAGGCTGAGGCGGCCAGAGAGCGCCCCATCAAGCTCAACGACTCGGCCTTCGCGCCGTCGCAGCAGCACGCCACGATCTTCAGCTATCCGGTCGAAGAAATTCGCCAGTACCTCGAAGACAAATACACGACGCGCGTCGCGCAGAGCGGCCTCGCAGTCTATTCGACCATCAACATCGCGGCGCAGAAGAAAGCTTACGAGGCTTTGCGCGAAGGTCTCCGCACCTATGACCGCACGCACGGCGGTTGGCGCGGCGAGTACCAGAACATCTCCACGCTCGCGGCGGGCAACAATAACGGCGCGCCTGTGCCCGTCACGCCGCAGATGCTCGCGGCCTTCAAGCATTCCGACTGGTACATCAACAAGTACGAGCCGGACACGTACAGAACCGCGCTCATCACGAACGTTGACACGTTGAAGAACGAAGCCACCGCGCGCTTCGGCAACTACACGGCGACCGTCACGCCGAAAGACATGGGGCGCTCCAATCGCCAGCCGAAGAGCGAGTTAAAAATCGGCGATCTCGCGGAATTCAAGGTCAAAGAAATTGACGAGAACAGCCATCGTCTCAAGGTCGAGTTGTCGCAAATTCCCGCCGTGCAGGGCGCGATGATGACCATCAACGCGAAGGACGGCGAGATCGTGACGATGATCGGCGGCTACGATTTCGGCACTAACAAATTCAATAACGCGACGCAGGCTTACCGTCAGACCGGCTCCTGCTTCAAGCCCTTCGTCTATACGGCGGCGGTCGAGTGGGGCATGACGCCCGACACGGTTTTGAGCGGCGCGGCGATTAACAAAAACGGCTGGCAGCCGCACAACTACGACGGCTCGACGAGTTGCGGCGACGTGCCGATGAAGATCGCGCTCGCGCACTCTCTGAACATCCCTGCCGTCCACGCGCTCGACATGGTCGGCATCCAGACCGGCGCGCAGATGGTCAGACGCTTCGGCATCACGCAGCCGATGGCTCCCTATCTGCCGTCCGCGCTCGGCGCGACCGAAGTGCCGCTCATCGAGATGGTCTCGGCCTACTCGGCCTTCCCGAACAAAGGCATCCGCAACGAAAAACATCTCATCCGCCGCGTCGTTGACCGCGACGGCAACACGCTCGAAGAATGGGAGAAGACGACCTTCAAAGTGGTCAGCCAGTACGTTGCGCTGACGATGGTTGAGATGATGCGCGGCGTGACGGCTCCGGGCGGGACGGCTCCACAGGCTTCGACGGTTGGCGGGCAAGTGGCGGGCAAGACCGGCACCGTCAACGACCACACGGATGTCTGGTTCATCGGTTACACGCCGACTTACGTGACCGGCGTCTGGATGGGTTACTCCGAGCGCAAACAATCACTCGGCTCGGACATGACGGGCGGGCACGGCGCGCTTCCCATCTGGGTCAATTTTATGAAGGACTATCTCAAGGATAAGCCAAAGGAGAAGTTCGACACGCCGCCTTCGATGCCCGAAGACATCAAGGAGCTTTACCGCCAGCGTCAACGCGAGATGAGCGAACAGCGCGCGGCCTTTGTCGTCGCGAAAGATGCGAAAGACGCAAACGGCGACCGCGCGCTCCCCGCGCTTCTCATCGAGCCGAAGCTTGAGCAAATCACCCTGCCGCCCGCGCCCGGCGAGTCCCTCAAAGACATCGCGCCCGCGACCGAGAGCGCGCCGAAGAAACCTGTCGTCACTGTGCCGCACGACGAAGCCGCGCCCCCGCCGCCCCCTTCCGCCGCCACCCATTCAACGGAAGCGCCGCCCAAAAAGAAAGGCAAGAAGGGCGCGGGCGAACCGTAGTTATAAAGGCAAAAGCAAAACCAAGCGTAGCAAGAAACAAACGGATGAGTCTTCTAATGATTCCAATGGTCATTGGTAACTAATTCGTGATGATAGGCTAAGAGAATAGAGAGGCAAGGCCAAAATGACATCGGATGAAATGGAGCGCGGCATCGAATTTCTCTTGAAGAGCCAGGCTAATTTTGAGATACGCCTGGAAGAAATGAACCGGCGATTTGAGGAAACGAACCGGCAAATAGCGCAGACCAATCAACTCATCAACATCATGGCTGAAACTCAAAATGAGTTTACGCAGGCCGTCACACGGTTTATGCAGACACAAGATAAAATCAACATGCGACTCACCGAGGCGACGACACATACTGATGAACGTGTGAATGTGTTAGTTGAAACTGTGGAGCGTCTGATCAATCAACGTGGCAATGAAGGATGATTTCTATTTTTGACGCTTGAAATAAAATCTGGCTCCGAGTTGACCAACTCCCCACCGTCCATCCCCGAATTGATTTGTATTCCCACGTCACGCGCGCCGTCCGCGTCCATGTCATCGAAGCCAAAAGCATGATAACTGCCAATGCTGATAAGGAGACACGCGCTCTTCACTTTAGCCTTTTACCTTTTTACTTTTGCCTTCTCGTCAGAGGAGTTTTTCCATCCAGTACGGCAGCATTTTGCGCCACCAAGGCCAGTCGTGATCCACGTCCGGCCCCCAGATGTCGAGCGTGTGCGGAATACCTTTGGACGACAGCAGTCCTGAGAGTTGGCGGCTGCGCTCCGGCGCTTCGTAGGAACCCTGCCCCGACAAAATCACAATCGCATCGGCGCGTTGCAGCGTCGGCAGATAGTAATCGTCATTCAAATTCGCGAGATACTGCACGGGGTTGTTGAAATAGACGTTGTCATCGAAGTAGCCCTCGAACCACGAGCGCACGTCGTAACTGCCGCTCATCGCAATCACGCCGCGCAACAAGTCCGGGTGTTTGAAATACGTGTTGGCTGAAAGATACGCGCCGAGCGACGCGCCCGTCACCATCGGTCGCGCATTGTCGTCGCCGCTATCCTGGCGAATGAGCGGCAGCACTTCATCCGTGATGTAGCGATCATAATGCGCCAGCAATTCCGCTTTGATATGCGGCGGAGCTTGTTCATTGAGCAGACTGTAACGATTGACGCTGTTAATCGAATAAGCGCGCACGCGCCCCGCCTCGATCAAATGCTTGATTGAATTGATGAGATGAAATCTCTCGTACTCCAGAAAGTCCGCGGCGGCGGTCGGAAACATCAATAGCGGATAACCCGCGTGCCCGTATGCGACCAGCGGCATCTCCATTCCCAAATTTGAACTATACCAAGAAGTTATACGTCGCTCCATAAACTAAAACTCCTCCCATGCAAGATGCGCGTAGAGATCAAGATCGAAACTTTTTTGACGGATACGGCGCACGATAATCTCTCAAACACCCACCCGCGCGCAAGCCTGCACGACCAGCCATAACGCATCCGGCATCCGTTTACGTCTCAATTAAACCGTCCTTATCTCATGTCCACATCAGTCTCAGGCCAAGTCAACTTCAGTCTCAGACCGAGACGTTTTCATCTGACCCACTCGCTTGACGCTCCGCACGCGCTCTGCTATAAAATCCACCTCGCGGCAACTATCATGTAGCCATGCCGCCACGCTCCACAATCCATTCCGCAGTAGCTCAATGGCAGAGCATTCGGCTGTTAACCGAAGGGTTGTAAGTTCGAGTCTTACCTGCGGAGCCACTTCTAACGACGAAACCCGCATGAACATTAATGTTCGTGCGGGTTCTGTTTTTCAGCGTCCAGATGACGTGCAAACCAAACCTTCTCGCCCTACAGCGCCATCACTCTGACCCTGCCGTAAAACTTCTGCCCTGCAAGTAGAGCGTGCAGGTGACAAGCCTTATCGGTCTGTTCGGAATGGCACGGCGGGTAGGCCCGCAGCGTTGTAGAGGTTGCTGCCTTCAGGGTTGTCCGCCCATGCGTAACGCACTGCCACGGGCGCGCTGATCAGAGGGCTGCTGACGACTACAGTTTCACCTTCAATCTTCGCTTCGGCCCAGACGAATTTTTTGTCGGCTCCCGCTACGGTAAAGTATTTCAGCGCGCCGCCCTTCGCGACGAGTCCGCCGCCAAGATGTGAAAATTTCAGACGAATGGCGCTGCCTTCCACCTGCATTGATTCATACATGGGGCCGGAGTACTCAACCTTGCGCCCGTATGTTCCGGCGAGGGCGAGTTGCGCGAGGCGATTGCCGAGCGTCTGCTTGTTGTGCGGATGCACGTCCTTCGCGTCGCCAATATCAATGGTGGCGGCCATGCCCGTGTTTGGTATGGCGAGCGCCGCGGTTTGCATTTCACGCACCGTCGCGATGCTGCTCTCAGCGGGTTCAGTGACGGGCGCTTTGTAGGCGGCCAATTGAACGAAGTAGAAAGGAAAATCGCCCTCGCCCCAGAGCTTGCGCCAGTCTTTAATCAGCGTCTCATTCAGCACGGGAAACAACTTCTGATCGCCGGTGATTGACTCGCCCTGATACCAGAGCACGCCGCGCACGGCATAAGGTATGACCGGCGCGATCATGCCGTTGAACATGACGGTCGGATTGTGCTGGTCTTCAATCGGGTTGGGGTTGCGTGGCTTGCGGGGCGCGGGCTTGCCGTCAGCTTTCGCGGCGGCGGCCTCTGCCTCCCATTTCGTCAGAGCCTGTCCGTATTTCTCCTTGCCTGCGGTGTCAGTCGCGTAGGCTTTAACGTCAGCGTCGAACTTATCGAGCATCAATTTCAACTGCGGATTCTCAAGCATCGCGTCACGCCTGATCCACGCTTGAGCCGTGCTTGCCCCATAGGTTAAGACGATGATGCCGACGGGAACCTTGAGTTCTTTTTGCAGATCGCGCGCGAAGAAATATCCGATGGCGGAAAATTCCCGCACGCTCTGCGGATCGGTCACTTGCCATGTACCTGCAACCTCTCGCTTCGGCTCGTAGCTGCGCGTCCAATCTCCTGTGAACCGGCGAATCAAGGGATAGTTGGCGGCGGCCACTTCAGTCGCTTCGTTGATAACTCCGGCGAAGTAATACTTCTCCGTTTTGGCGACGGTGAAATCCATATTCGACTGGCCGGAGCAGAGCCACACTTCACCGACGAGGACATCTTCAAACTTAACTTTTTGATTTTTGTTCGCGCCGGTGACGGTCATTGTCCGAGACTTGGCGGAAGCCGACATCGGAGCGAGATAGACGCGCCACTTGCCGTCAGCATCGGCTTTCGCTTTTTTCTTCTGCCCGGCGAATTCCACCGTCACTCCCTCGCCGGGGTCTGCCTGTCCCCAGACGGGCGCTTTCATGTCACGCTGAAGCACCATGTGATCGGAGAAGTGCGCGGGCAGTTTCACGTCGGCCAGCAAGGGAACGCCGCTCAACAGCAAAGCGGCCAGAGTTAACATGAAGCGTGTGATTATTCGCATAGCATTTACCTTCGATTTCTTTGTGCGCTGCCGGCGGCCAGTGTGCGGCGTCGGTGCGGAAGGGATAGGCAGGAAGCCCCGCGCGATTGATGAGGTTTGGTCTGGCAGTTTCACGCCACGCGAAGCGCACCGCACGCGGCGCAAGCACCTGCGATGCTGAGACGATAACCGTGTCGCCTCGAATGATGGCCTCGGCAGAGACAAACTTGCCGTCCATCCCGGCGACCTCGAAATCCGTCAGCGGCGTTCCGCCACGAGCGGACAAACCGCCGGCGACATTGTTGAAATGCACGACGGCCTGTGACCCTCGAATCTCCATCTTCAGAAACGTCGGGCCGGTGAAGGCGACGCTTTGGCGGTGATATGTCTTCGCGAGCGCGAGATCGGCGAGCCGCCCGCCTACGTCGCGCTTCCTGCCGGGATGAATGTTGCTCAGGTCGTCCACGAGGTCTGTCGTCGCGACCATGCCCGTGTACGGAATCGTCAGCGTCGCGGCTTGCGCCTCCCAAAGTTTGGGCAGTTCCTCGTCGCTGTGCGCGAGTTTGTCTTTGCGTTTCGTGTAGAGGAACGGCGCGACCTGCACGTAATAAAACGGCAGATTGTTTTGTTGCCACGCGGCGCGCCAGCCACGTATGAGCGTCTCCATCTTGTCGGCGTAGCGCAGCCCGTCGTTGCAGCAGATGACCTGCGACTCGCCTTGATACCAGAGCACGCCGCGCAGCGCGTAGGGCGCGAGCGGGCGCACCATGGCGTCGTAATTCTGTCCGGGCTTGACCCCGTCTATCACCAGCGGTTGTTGTGCGTTTTCTTGTGCAAAGGCTTTCGCGTCTTTGTATGCTTCGGCGGGCGTCCAAGGCTCGATGCGGCTGCCGCCCCACGCCGACTCAATCATGCCGACCGGCACGCCCAGTTCACCTTGAAGACGGCGCGCGAAGAAGTAACCCACGGCGGAGAACTTAGCCAGCGAGTCGCCGCCGGCTTCGCTCCAACCGTCGCTCACGACCTCCGGCGGTTGCAGTTTCTTCTCCACCCGGAACAAGCGGATGGTTGGATAGTGCGCCGTCTTAATTTCTTCAGCGAGCGCGGCGTCCGTCTGCGTCGCGGCTGGCGCGCCCGCCGTCGCCACGCCCACCGCGTACTCCATGTTCGACTGCCCCGCACAGAGCCACACTTCGCCCACGAGAATATTTTTGAGACGAATCACGTTGCCGGATGTGAACGTCATTTCACGCGACGTCGCCGATGCCTTGAGCGGGTCGAGCGTCACCTGCCAGCGTCCCTGACCGTCGGCGCGCGCGCGCTTCGTCTGCCCGGCGAAGCGCACCGTGACCTCTTCGCCCGGAGTCGCGCGCCCCCAGATCGGAAGCCGCACGTTTCTCTGCAACACCATGTTGTCTCCGACAATCTTCGGCAGGCTCACTTCGGCGCGGACGCTTATCCCGCTGCCCGCGAGTAAGCAGAAACAGAGACAGAGATAACGTGCGTGTTTGATCATGCTGATTCCCTATAGCGGTTTGCACTTGGATGTGAACTCCGGCAGTACCGCGAGCGGTAGCGAGCGGGTCTCGTTTGGTAAGCAAACCCGCTCGCTACCGCTCGCGGTACTGATTAAACTCCCTGCGCCAGAGGTCACATGCAATTGCAAACCGCTATAACATTGCGGCTTCTTCAAGGTTGCACGACACAGCGCGCGTGAAACTTCACTCGACATCCTGCTTGATAACGGGCGCGCCCTCTTTGACCGTGAGGCGCAAGCCTGCGAAATCCACACGCCGCGCGTGCTCTACCACGAGTCCCTTCTGCGCTGTGATTTGGCAATCCTTGAACTTAATGTCCCGTATGGGGCTGCCCTGCAAGCCGTGAATCACTCCGCCGGAGCTGGCCGTACCATTGATGTTGATGAGCCGGACGTGGCGGACAACGGGCAGGACACGGGCGGGCGGCGCGATGGGCGCGACCATGCGCCATTCCATGTTGAAGTCGAACGCCTGCCGCACGTCCCTGATTGTGATGTTGCGGTACGTGATATTTTCCACGACCCCGCCCCGGCTCGGCTGCGACTTGAAACGGATGGGCGCCCAGTTGCCCGCCTCCGCCACGCAGTCGCGCACTTCCACGCGACGAATGCCGCCGGAGGTTTCGCTGCCCATCGCGACGCCGCCATGCCCGTAGCCAAAACGACAATGCTCGATCACTATCTCTTCGCTCGGACGGTTGACGCGCAACCCGTCGGCGTCGCGCCCGGACTTAATCGAGATGCAATCGTCGTTAACGTCTATGTCGCAGCCTGTGATGCGGACGTGTCTGCATGAATCAACGTCAATGCCGTCGGAGCTTGGAATATCATGTTCGGCGCGAATCGTGAGACCCTCGACCGACACGTCTTCAGAGTAGAGCAGGTGCAGACACCAGACGGCTTGATTACGCAAATTGAGTCCGGCGACGCGCACGCGACGCGAGTTCTGGATACAAATCAATCTTGGGCGACCCACGCGCAGCGCAGTCCTGTCGGGCGCAGCATTCTGTTGCCGGCGCTCTGCCGCAGCGCGCTGCACCCATAGCTCACCGTTGCCGTCAATCGTGCCTGCGCCGCTCAGTTCCACATCCGTCAAACCGTCAGCGTTAACGAGAGCCGAAGTCCACTCGCGTTCCACGCCCTCCCAGCGAGTACGCACCTGTGGATAGTCCGCCGGATTAACCGAACCGAGCAGCGCCGCATCTTTCTCGACGGACAAATTGACGCCTTGTTTGAGGAAGAGCGCGCCCGTGAGAAACGTGCCCTTTGGTACCACGACCACGCCGCCGCCGCCTGTCGCCGCGCAACGATCAATCGCGATCTGGATGGCTTTGGTGTTGAGCGTCTGCCCGTCCCCGTCGGCTCCGTAGTCTGTGATGACGCACCGCTTGACCGGCTTCGCCGTGCGGCCTCTGGTGATGGCCGATAAACTCAACATCAACAAAGCGGACAAGAGAAACATGCTTGAGATTTTCATTCGCATCAGCTTCATCCGTGTTTTCAGAGATTGGAATAAGGCGGTCGCGCTCGCTAAGAAATCGAGAGCGCCTTGTCGCGCGCCGGGTGCGCCGCCTCGCCGTCGAAGTGCGCGAGCTTCAACCCCGTTACCTCTTCGGCTTCCAGCGCGTGCGTGAAATAGTCCGGCCTGTTCCGTCCCCACGCGACACGGCAATGCCTCAGCCTGACGTTGTCCGCGTATCGAAAATGAAAGCCCGGATTGCCGTGCGGCTCGATGTCTGGATGAGCGGTGGTCGGGCGATTGTCGAACAAGCCGCCGCGATACTTCGTCCAACGGTCGAGCGTGACCGCGACGTTCTGAAGTTGGACATTGCGAATGCGACTCTCAGGACTGCCGTTGACGCGCACGCTGTTCTCGGCGCGCCCGTTGACGTTCTGGATGTGTATATCGTGGATGCTGCCGACTTTAGTCTGCGGGTTGCGCGGAATCGCGGTCAGCGAGATGGCCTCGCCGCGTCCCCACCACGGGTCTGAGTGATAGCGCGACACGAATTTGATGTCGCGGAACGTCACGTTATAAACATTGCCTTCATCGCGCAGTTGGATACAGAGGCCGCGCGAGCTTGAGCGAATTTCGCAACGCTCGAAACGTATATCGTGGATGTCCTGCGTGGTCTCAGTCCCGATCTTGAGGCCGGAATCCTGCGTCTCAATCACGCAGTCCTTGACGGTAATGTTTGAGGATGCCCCGTAGCGCGCGCCCTGCCGCGTCGTCTTAATCACAATCGCGTCGTCGCCGCAGACGATGTTGCAGTTGCGTATCTCTACGTCTCGACAGTGGTCTGGGTCAATGCCGTCGCAGTTCGGCACGCCGAGGAGATTACGTATCTTCACGTTATCCACGAGGACGCCCACGCAGCCGAGCATGTGCAGTCCCCATTCAGGAGCCTCGCGGATGGTGAGGTCGCGGACTTCCAAGTCTGTGCAGCCCGTCAGCACGAACATCTTCGGGCGAAACTCCGCCGGACGCCACCACTCATGCTCTTCGTCGTAGTGCGTCATAAACTCTCTGGCGCGTCCGTGAATGCTTCCCGTACCGGAGATGCGTAGGCCGTGCGCCTCATGCGCGGTCAGCACTGCGCCGCCGGCATAGTGCTCGCGGTTAGCGCTGACAATTAGTTCCGCGTCGTCGGCCAGATGAAAATCAATGCCGCCCTTCAGTTGCAACGTGCCCGTCAGGTAACGACGGCCACCGCGCACGAGCACCTGCGCGCTGCTGCTACTGCTTGCCGCCGCCTCATCAATCGCGCGCTGGATAGCAACGGTATCGAGAGTCGTCCCGTCACCGACCGCGCCATAGTCGCGCACATCATAGACACGCACGCGCCGTCGTGCGTTCTGCCCCCGCAATGGCGTTGTCAAATTGGTCGCGCCGAAAGCCGTCGCGATAGCCAACTGCGCTCCAAGACGCAGAGCCTCGCGACGACTCAGTAATGATTCTTTCCTGCGCGGCTCTTTTATCATCGTCTGTGCCAGACCTGTTGAGGTATAAGGCTCATCAACCGTTTCAACGTCATGTCAGGTTGGCTCCGTTGATCTTGAAAGCCACCGCGTAGTCTGATGGCTTCTCGGCAGGCAGACGGACTTGCAAACCTTTTTCGTCCTGCGTCCACTCAATCTTGCCGCGATAGCCCAGCAACTCGACTTGCGCGATTTTTCCCGCGTCGGATTTGCCGGAGAGCGCCAGCGGCTCGATTACAACCAAATTCTCCGGCCAGCCCATGACGAACGCATAGAGCGTCTCGCCCTTCGTCGTGAAGCGCATGTCCTCAATGGTGAGGTCTTTCCGGCTATTCTCATTGAACCTCTGATCCGTGGGTGGCTTTTGTGTGCCGGGGCCGACCCCGAAAATTTTCCAGGGGCGCGTGCCATAGATGGCTTCGCTGTTCACGGACATCCAGCGAGTAATCTCGGAGAGGATGTGCAACTCATCGGCGTCGAGCATCCCGTTATTCGGGAGCGGGAAGTTAAGCAGCATGTTGCCGTTCCGGCTCACGATGTCCACCAGCAGGTCTATGACTCGCTTCGGCGATTTGTATTTAGCAGTCTTGTCGTAATGCCAGTTGCCGATGCAGGTGTCGGTTTGCCAAGGGTGAGGCCAGATGCCGTCGGGCAGTCCGCGCTCGTAGTCGAGCACGCACGTACCCGTCTCGCAATCCTCACGCCGCTTGGTGTTATAGACAGCCTCTACACGGCCTCCATGCCGCTTCGCGTTCTGATTATAGTGGTGCGCCACCAGATTCAGACCCCACTCCTCGAACGGAAGCGCGCCGTCCGTGTAGAGTAAGTCCGGCTGATACTGATCCACCAAGTCCTTGATTCGCATGAACCACATTCGTTTCCACGACTCGGGAATGTTTTTTTCGTTCCATTCCACCTTCTCCGGGCCTGCGTCTTTTACATCGTGGTAGAGGTCTGCGTATGCCGGGTTGGTTCCATCGTAAGGGACGCCGGCGAGCGGGCCAGACTTATCGCTTCCATGACTGGTGGCGAACCACTTGTAGCTGATCCACAGATGCTCGCTCACGCCGAAGCGCAATCCCTGCTTGAGCGCCGCCTTGCGAAACAGTCCGACGATGTCTTTTCTGGGCCCCATCTTCACAGAATTCCAGCGCGTGTGCTTTGAATTCCAGAGATCGAAATTGTCGTGATGCACGCCCATGCTGACGAAGTATTTCGCGCCAGCCTGTTTGTAGAGGCTCATCAGATATTCCGGGTCGAATTTGTCCGCCTTCCACGTCGGGATGATGTCCTTGAATCCGAACTTGGAGGGATGGCCGTAACGCTCAAGGTGATACTGGTACTGCTTCTCCCCTTCCATATACATCCTGCGCGCATACCAGTCGCCGTACTCCGGCGCAGACTGCGGCCCCCAGTGCGCCCAAATGCCAAACTTCGCATCACGGAACCAGTCCGGGACGTGGTAAGCCTGAAGCGAGTCGCGCGTGCCCTTGAAGGGGCCGGATTGAATTCGCGGGATCGTCTCATCCGCTTCAGAGACGCGCGTCATTTTAAGCGCCGGCACAACTGCCGCCATCAGCTTGAGTGCATCTCGCCTGTTGATGAACATGCCCGTCCTCCTCTCTCGTCTATGTGAATTATCATCGCCGCTTACTCTCGCACCAGCGTCGCGGCCATCACTCCGATCACCACCTCGTTTGCCAGCGTGCGAAGGGTGAGCGACTTTAATTCCTTCTCTTCGCGCAGCGGTAAGTCCAGCGCCGTGCCCGCCCCGCCCGCGACCTTGCCGCCTTTGCCTTTGAACTCCGTCGCATCGAGCACGCGCACCGCGCCGCTTCGCAAATCAACGCGCGGCGGAATCGGTTCGGGTCGTCGGAAAGCGTAGTCGTCAATAAAATAGTCCTGATCAATCGGCCACCAGTTCGTAGGATTGTTGAGCGCCAGCCGTTCGGTCGAGCCATCCGTATATGTGACGATTACTTCTCCGTTGTCGAATCGGCTCTGCATAGAGTTCGTCGAACCGGCCATCAGCAGGTAGAGGTGCGATGCTCTGCCGCTCAAAGGGATAGCGATCTCGCGCGGGTAATTGTCCCACTGCGAAGTGAACGCGATGTTCTTCGCATCACCTGCGCCGGGCGTCTTGAAGGGAATGCCCTGCGGCAGAATAAAGCGGCCACCGTGGCGTCCGGCGGCAGCACGCAAGCCCGTATCATCCACTTCAAACTTCTCGTCCCAGCGCGCCCAACTGCCGATGCCCTGCCTGGGTATTGCCAGCGAAACATAGGCCGTGCGCGGGCGCAGGTATTCGTTCTTGAAGATGCGCGTCACCTGATCATTGAAAACCGAGGTGAGGTCTAACATGTCCCAGTTCGTCGCCGCGTCGTCCGCCTTGAGTTTCCAGTTCGTCAACACACCGACTAGTGTTTCCCCGTTTCCGATTTCAAGCACGGTTCGATTCGAGCCGGGCAGCAGCCCTCTTGCTGGCAGCGAGATGACGTTGGAATCACCGAGCGCGGGAGACTTGAGTTGCGACCTGACCGTCACGCTGCCGACGCGCACCAATACTTCTCGGTCGAGAGCCTCCGGCGTGTTGTTGCGTACAATGAAGCGCAGATGATCGCCGTCCTGAGTCTCTTCTACTTGAACGATTTCATGTGCGGGGCGTATCTCGAACATCAGCGGCAGCCACCAACTCATCTCACCCTGCTGCACTCTGGCGAACGCAGTGCGATGGCCTGACGCTCCAATTGCAATCGCCCGCAAAGAGCTTGCCTCGCGCGTCAAGTTGCCGAGCGCTTGTTGCGGGTCTGCCACTTCTTTCAGTTTGGCCGCACCAAACTCTGCGCGGAATTCACTGCTCCCGGCGACGACCGGCGGCACACTCGCCGTCGCCGGTTGCTCGCCCTTCCAGACAATCACAACTTCGTAGCGCGGCGAAGCGTGCGCGCTTTGAATCTCGATGTTCGGCCAGCCGACCGAGTCCGCGACCATGCGCCAATGTACGGGCAGCCCGTTCACCGTCACCTTCGCAACCTGATCACGCAGCGCGGGCACGCGCAGGCGTAGTCGCATCGGTTTGGTGAAATGAGACTCGACCGCGTAAGTCTCCGTCAGGCCATCGCGCCGGAAAGCGAATTGGAAGTCCGTGTGACGCAGGCTCGCGTGATCCCAGTCCGCCGGGAAGCCGGGACGGATGAGCAACTCGCCGGCGAGCGCGTCAGGCTGCACGCCGAAGAGACCTTCAACCAGAGAGCGCGATAAGATTCCTGAAGCATCCGCAAAATCGCGTTGCGACTCGCCCCGCGCCATGTCGAAAGATGTGGTCATCCCCGCGTTGCCCGGACACAAGCCCATAAACATACTGTCGAGCAGGCTTCCCTTGAAAAGTTGAAATGCTTCACGCCCGCGCCCGGCTTGCCAGTAGGCGAGCGAGGTATGCGCGGCCTCTGCCATCACGACGTTATTGGTTGACCATGTATAGGGCATCCAGCTCGTCGTCGGCAGCGTGTAGTAGTCGCCTGCCGGGACGCCGGGGCCGTGGACGGGGATGTGCGCGATCTGCGTATCTACAAAGCGCGACATCTGCCAGGCCTCGAAAGCCGTCGGCGCTTCGGAGTCAACCGTATGATAGAAAGTCCACAGCGCGGCATTCGGGTGCGCGAGTTGGAGGCCGAGCACATCTTTCCATTCGGCAAACCAGCCGCAATCCTGTAACCACAGATTGCCTCGCAGCGCACGCAGAATCGAGTCCGCTTCGCGCTCATAAGGGCTGGCGTCCTTGCCGAGCAACCTCGCCAGACGGGCGGCCATTTTGTTGTGGTAGTAATTGTACGCGGTGGAATGCGCCGCGCCGCCGCCCTCATATTGCAAGTCGTCGCTCGCCCAGATGGCGGCATAAGCGTCGTAGAGCGGCAATCGTTCCTGACCGAACGGGCGACGAAAGAGGCGTCGCTCCCAGGCCAGATGACGCTCGATGACCGGCCACACGGCACGCGCGAAATTGAGATCGCCGGTCCAGAGGAAATGACGGAAGAGCGCGTCAATGTACACGAGGTTCATGTCGTAATGTGAGTTCGACAGGTCGCCGTTGGTGTGCAGCGCAGGCTCGTTACGCCCGAAGTTTACCGTCGGGTCGGGGACAGGCGGCGCGGTTAAAATGGGGTCGGTGTTTTGCTGGCCGGCCCAGTACGTGAGATGCCTTAGCGCACGGTCGTGCCAGCCGAGCGCGTCGCCCGAATAAGCGCCGCGCCAGCCAAGCAGTCTCGTCCGCCACGCGACCGCGCCGTGCATGAAAGCCCCCTGCGGTTCATCCCACACGCCGTCCGCCGCGACCGTCAGCGCGGCGACCGCAGCGTTGATGTACGGGTCGGGCGTATCGGCGACGACCTGCTCTGCTATCGCACGGCGATGACGCTCGGCATCTGCGAAGACATGCGGCAACTCTTCGACTTGATATGCAGGAGGCAACGGGACGGCGTTCGGTGCTTTTGTTCCTCCGGGTTTCTCTTTTCTAACTTCCTCGTAAACATCCAACTCCTCGCGCACATCAGCAGCGCGTGCGACACGTTGCAAGCCGATGTAGAGCGGCTGCTTCGTATTGAGCGCAGAGCGACCGACGAGCAACGGCAGTTCCGCAGCCTGACCTAATGACGCCAGTAGATCACCAAGCGTCGCCCATTTCGTCGCGTCCGCCACGGCCAACCGTGCTCCCGGCGGCGTGAGGCCGGTCATCGCGGCGGTCTTGCTCTGCAAGGTGAAAGTGTTTGCGGTAATCGAAAACTTGTTGTCACGACAGGACTCCGGCTTGAGTTGAAAGTACCGGCTCACCGGCGCTTGTTCAGTGCCGATGTCACCATCGCGTCTGCCGCGCTCGCCGCTCGCTCCGCCGTAAGCCCAGACCAGTTCCAACGGCGTGGCCGTGTTCTGCAATTCAACTCGCAGCACCAGACCTTCGGTGGCGCTCATCGCCAACACCATCAGGCGAAGCGTGCCGCCAGCAAGGAGCGGGTCGCCGATTTCGTAGAGCATCGAGCCGGGACGATAACGGGTGACGATTTTCTCCGCCTCAAAGAGCCATTTCTGCCCCGCTGCGGTCTTGATGCCGAGACGCAAATTGCCGCCGCGTCCCGGCAGATAGAGCGAAAACTCCGGCCTGTCACCGGCGTCTATGCGGAACGCCGTATTGGTGCCGTAGAGCGGGCGGTTAAAAAACTCCGCGCCGTTCTCGATGAGGAAGTCCGTACCTTCAGGACGGTAGCGAAGCGGGCGTGCGGTCTGGCTTGTGTAATTCCCTTTCGACGCAACCGGCATGACCGCCGCCAGTAGCCCGATCAGGGTCAGAGCGGCGAGACAGATGGGTAATCGCTTAACTTGAATCTTCAAAAGCTCTCCACAGGTACACCGTTGCCGAAGCCTGCTCCAAACGCTCTCCGAAGATGCCGAATTTACTCTGGGAAGATTTGCGCTAAACCGCAAATAAACTTTCGTCCTCGTTTACCACCAAATCGCTCGGCCTGTCAATTTTTACCGCTTTCGTTGAATTCAGATGTCGCCGTTCTCGCGCTTACTTTAGCTTGAGGCCGGTGATTTTGAGGGCGAAACTATTTTTGATCGAGAGCCGTGTAGGGAGTTTGACTTTGAGACCCGACTCATCTTGCATAAACTTCAGCGACTCTTTTTCACCGAGCATTTCAACTCTCTTTACCTTGCCGACAGACTTGCCGAGCGATGTGATGGTGACTTCCGAGCCGGGCGCAGCGTTGCCGATAGCGTAGAGCGATTCCCCCTTGACAGTGAAACGCCAGTTCGGCGAGTTGGGTGCGCCGCCCTCGCTGAACTGCGTCCAGGGGTGAGTTCCGTAAATGGCGTTGCCATTGATCGCCAGCCAGTCGCCGATGTCGAGCAGCGCTCTTTGCTGTTCTTCGGGAATAGTTCCGTCGGCCATCGGCGAGATGTTGAGCAGATAGGTTCCGCCCTTGCTGACAGTGTCAATGAGCTTGCCCAGTATGCTCGCCGCGCTCGCGACTTTCATACCGTTCGTGTAGCCCCAAGTGCTGCCGATGGTGTCGTCAACCATCCACTGGGATGGACGGATGCCGGCGGGCGAGCGGGCGCCGACCTTTTCAAAATCTAAGATTGAGCCGATCTGCTTGGCATCGTCGTTGCTCGGAGCATAAGCGACAAACTTCGTGCTGATCGAGACTTCTTTCTTCCACCCGCGCGCGCGGTTGTAATAGTAAGCGGCAACTTGTAGCTTGAGCGGATCGAGCACGCGCAAGTTGGCTCCGTTGTCGAACCACAGCAAGTCCGGCTGGTACTTATCAATCAACTCCAGATTGCGGTTGACCCAATCGGTCAGGAAGCGTGTCATGGCGGCGGGGCTGCGATCTGCGACGTTATAAAACGAAGCCCACGCCGGATCGTAGAGATCGGCTCCGGCGGCTTTCAACTTCTCGTTGAGGTCGGCGGGCGGGTTGATGAAAGTAAAATTCTCGATGCCATGATTGGAGAGGCCGTACTTCATTCCCTGCCGGCGCACCGCTCTGCCGAGTTCGCCGATCAAGTCGCGCTTCGGCCCCATCCTTTTGGCGTTGAAGGGCGTCACGTCGCTCTCCCACATCGCGAAGTTGTCGTGATGCTGCGCGGTGGGCATGACGAACCTTGCGCCGGCTTTCTTGAAAAGGATCGCCCATTCGTCGGGGTTGAATTTCTCCTGTGTGAAAAGCGGGATGAAATCCTTGTAACCGAATTTTTCCTGCGCGCCGAAATGCTCCGCGTGCCACTGGATGAAGGTGGCATACATGTGCTTCTCGTACCATTCGCTGCCATGCGCCGGAACCGAGTAGAGACCCCAATGCATGAAGATGCCGAACTTGGCCTGACTAAACCACGCGGGCGTTTTGTAGTGATGTGCGAGCGACTCCCACGTCGGCGCAAACGGGCCTGAAGGCATCGGCTTGGTGACGGCGCGCACGGACGCCGCCACGATTTCGTTCGTCGCAGGCGGCCCCATCACGCCGTAATCATAGAGCTTCGATTCAGGCACACTGCCACGCTCAGGTTTGGGTAACGCCGGACTCTGCGCCGTGCTTTGTTCGAGCTTGCCTGTCGTAGTCGTGCCAGTTTTTAACGCCGCACGCCCGGCTGGCAGAGCAAACATGCAGGCGACGACAGCGATGGAAAAGAGGAAGGCGCGTGATCGTTTCATAGTTTTAATCTCAGTCGAGCGCATCAGCCTACGAAGCCTTCGGTGTTGACGGCTCATTTCAAAAATGTTGGAGCAGTGTTCACCGCCGCAGGCCGGCCAGAGTATCATGCGCTTTCCACTTTTGGAGCGAGCAAAAGTTTTCCCTGCGCGCGGAGTGTTGCATGTCTCTGAAGATTTAGACTATTTTCATGTGCCAATCATATCCGTGATGAAATCATCCGCAATCATTTTCACACTCGCCGCTCTCCTCTGTTGCGCTGTCACCGCCACGGCACAACTTCAACGTCCCGGCGTCACCTTCAAAATCTTTCAATTCCCTGCCGACCAGATTCCGCGCGTTGATGGAAAGACGGACGATTGGGCGATGGTGACTGATGATTATGTCATTGGCACGGATCAACTCGTTGATGATTCACACAAGCACGCGAAGCCCGACCCGAAGACGCTGGATGTGCGCGTCCGCGTCGGCTGGGTGAAGGGACTCAACCGGCTCTATTTTATCTACGAAGCTTATGATGATTACTGGGACTTCGCGCGTCCCGATTTGCATAACGATACTTTTGAAATCGTGGTTGACGGAGACCTCTCCGGCGGACCTCTGATTGACGAGCGACATCCCAATAAAGATTTGGATCGGTGGGATGCTTTCTTTTCTTTCCACTCGGTACACGCGCAGAACTATCACACCTTCACCCCGGCGGAAGGCAAGGACTGGACTATGATGTGGGGGCCGCAGCAGTGGCTCAAGGAACTGCCCTACTCGAACGCCGCGTACAATTACAATTTCAAGCCGGGCGAATCCGGCAAGCTCGTGATGGAATTCTGGATCACGCCGTTCGATTACGCCGGAGCCGAAGGCCCCGCACGCGCCGTCGAATCCGTGCTCGACGAGAACAAGATCATCGGCCTCGCCTGGGCGATCATTGATTACGATGATGTCAACGCGAAGGGCAGCAACGGATTCTGGAATCTCTCGCGCAAGCACACGATGTACGGGGATGCCTCCGAACTCGTCGCCTTTCGGCTCATGCCTCTCGAAGCGCATTTCAAGAAATTGATTGCGGCGGAATGGTCTTCGCAAGTCGTGGACATGAGCCGCCGCCTCGTCGCCTTTAAGGATTTATCAGAAGGCAAGATCACATCATGGAAGTGGGACTTCGGCGACGACGCGACATCAACCGAGCAGAACCCGCTGCACGCCTACGAGAAGCAGGGCAAATACACCGTCGTGCTCTACGTCGAAGGCCCCGCAGGCAAGTCGCGGCGAGCAAAAGTCTGGCATGTAGCAGTGAAATAAAGATGAGGACTCGGCGGAGTCACGTCAACAATATTATTCGGGCGTGTTGGTAGCCTGTGAAGATGTACGCATGTTGAAGATGTACGCATGTTGTAGCGCATCACTTCTCCGGTTTGAAGTTTAAGCTGCGTTCAGCAACCATCTGCTATCAAGACCGGACATCTGAGTTGTTACCTACGTTTTCTTCGGAAGCGATTGACATAAATATCAATCACAATTATTTTGTCAGCCGTTCATTCAACGCTAACGAAAGCTCTATCTTCGTTAACTCCACCCAACCTGCTCGAATTGAAAGGACAAAACGATGGCATATACTTTGGTGCTTTTTGACGGCGCGGGGCCGCTTCCACAAACGGCGACCTTTGAGGCTCCGGCGGATGGGCCGGTGACGTTTGTGCTCTCCGGCACGGCACGAACCGCAGGCGCGGCGGTTTTAATCGGGGTCAATCTGAGTCTCGACGGTAACGGCATCGGCAATACGGCGATGTGCTGGGCTAATCAGAACAACAATCATCAGGCGATGAGGACGACTTTTATTCCCATTGATTTCTTGAGCGCGGGTCAGCACACGATTGAACTGACCAACGCTTATTCAGAGACGATCACGGACGTGAACGATTACTTTCAAGTCACGTTGTTGTACTGACCGCTAATTAGAACTTCCCTGAAATCAGCCGACCGTATAACGCACGAGCAGGAAAGCCTGCGTGTCCGCCGCAGGTTTGAGCACTTGCGTCGGCCCCGCCGCATCAGCCGGAGCGTTGAGCGTGAATTGCCCCTGCGCCTCAAGCTCGTCGGTCGCCGCTCCCGCGTCGCCCGCCGCGTGATGCTTCTTCGCGTCCGCCCCGTAGAGCGCAAGCTCTGTAATCGTGACAGTCTTGCCCTGCGTAAAGTAAGGGAAGAAGTCGCGCCGAATGGTGGCGTTGAAGCTGGCCGCGCCGTTGACGAAGGCCGACCACTCGGTTGGAAAATCGTGTCGCAGGCTGAAGAGCAGCGCGAGGTTGGACTGCGTCACTTCCTGAAAGAGATTGTCGAGCGCCGTCTTCACTTTGGTTTGATCAACGCCCTGCCGCGCGGTGTAGCGTATGTGCAAAATTACGTCGGAGATGGTCGCGTAATCGAAGGCTCGATAGTCCTTCGGCAAATCCAGTTTCCACGCGCTCACCGCGCCCGCGTTCTCGAAGGGCAGAAAACGCTCGTCGCGCAGATTCGTCTCGAACAGTCCCGGATCGTTGCTCGCGCTGCTGGTGACAATTGACTGCACCGCGCCCGCATAATCAATGAAGCGGTCGTCTTCCGCGCCCTGCCGCTCGTACTCGTTGTCTTTCGGCAGCGGCGACTTACGCACGCTGCTCTTCAGCAGAGAGAGCGTGCAGTTGACGCTCGTGTACGGGCCGACGACTGACGGCATCGAGAGCGCGACGCTCTTGATGCGGCGCATGTATTGACCCGGACAGTCGCGATCATAGAGCCATTCGGGGATCGTCAACTGGCAAGTCCCCGACGCCTTGAGCGTGAGCAACGCGAGCGGATCGAGTTGGCGCAGAGAGACGTGGCGCGTCAATTCAAGCTCGCGTTTGTTGTTGTCGTGATAGGCCATCTCCATCCGTTTCAGATCGAGGTGGAGAGCCTCGCCGGAGAGCAAGCCCTTGCGTCCGCCGTCCCAGTAGTTGAACTTGACGAAGTCCTGCGCGTCCACTTCGGGGCGCATCAACTCCTGTTTCATCGTCCGCTCGGCGCGGCGCGCTGTGTCGAAGGCGAAGCGGTAATACTCGTAATAGAGCCGCGAGATTTCGCCCTGCATCCAGATGTAGAGGTCTTCATTTGTAAACTTGTTCTGAAGAAACTCCTGCACTTCCTGCGCGCTCTTAATCTGCTGCTGAAGGTTGAGATACTCGTGGTGCGCGATCTGCTCGGCGATGAGCGAAGTGAGAATTTGTCGCCCGGTCTGCATCAGCTCGTGCGCGGCGAGATTGTGTTGCAACAGCCAGTCGTCAGCGCGCCGGCTGTAACTGCCCGTCTTCGATGTGCTCGCGCCGCGACTCTCTTCGTTCGAGGCCTCAATATTCTTGATGCCGGAGACGAAGCGACCCGCGCCGGCCAGCAACGATCCGCCGAACAGCTTGGCGCTGCCGCCGAGACCCCAGAAATGCAGGTCGAGACCCATGTCCGGGATGAGCGAGAGGACGGCTGAGATGGTGTCCGAAGCCATCGCGGCGATGCGGTGATCGTGCGCCTGCGGCAAGTGGATGTTGAGTTCCAGATTCTCGTTGTTGTCGAGATACAACTTCCCTTGCCCCGCCGCGCCGGATTGCTGCGCGGGCGAGCCGCCGCCGGCGAGCGGCAGAGGCGGGTAAGGTTGCAGCGCGAGCGTCTTGTCATACTGGCTGACGAGCGCGGCATAGGCATCGTCGAAATTTTCCTCGGTCAGTTCCTTGTGATCGAGCGTGAAAGTGTCGGGCGCGTTTTGATCGGCGGGCAGATTCAACATGCGCTTGTAATAATGCAGGCGTTCCAGCGCGGTCTGGCGATTGGTCAGCAGCGAGGAAGTCGCCTCGCGCGCCGCCTGCCACTGCAAGAAGCGCACGTCCTGCGTCATCTGCTGAATCTTCAACTCGTGCTGCTGGCGTATGAGGCCGAGTTTCTCACCATCACCTTTCTCCAACGCCGAGAGCAGAGAACCGCCGAGACTTCGCACTTCGCCGCACAGTTCCAGAGCCTTCTGAATCAGCATCAGGCAACGGACGGGGCCGATAGGTTGATTGAGGCCGCTGACGATGCTGCCGATGTCAATGCCCGCCGCCGCCGCTTTGACGAGCATTCCGGGATCAATCGGCGGATCGAACAGCGCGAGCGGGCGGACGATGCCCTCGATGTTCATGCAGTGGCGAATTTTGAAGAGACGGTCGGCGACCGTGTCCCAATAGCCGAGTAATTTTTCGTTGCGCGGGAGACAGAAATAAAACGTGCGACCGATGCCGAAGAGCGGCCCGCCGCCGGACGCCGCTTTGCTGCCGCTGCTCCCGCCGCCGGCGAGCGGGGCGAGGTTGAACGGAAACTGCCCTTCAAGCTGCACCAGCGCGTTGCCCATCGGATCGTGCGGCAACGTTTTGAGTTGAGCGAACGTCTTGGGCTGCACTTTTCCCTGCGGCGGGATGCGTTGTGGGCGCGGCCCTAACAGGTTGGCCGCCAGCACGTAACGCTGCGTCGCCTCGTTGATGGATTCGATGGTGTCCTGCTTGAACAGTTGATCGCCCCACGCGATGAGATTGTCGAGATACTTCATCACCACCGCATACTGATAAGCGACCGTGCGCGTGCGCGCGACGACGTGCGGCTGGAAGGGTTTGTCGAGAATCTCCTGATAGCCGGTCAGGGTTTCGTCGCGCAGCAACTTCTCGGCTGCCGTCAGTTCCGCCTCCGGCTTGCTGAAGAGCGCGAGCAACTCGTCTATCTGTTTGACGTTCGTCTCGCGGAAGGCGAGAAACTTCCAGAAGCGCGCGGGCGGGTCAACGCTCTTGTCGTTCGAGGTTGGGTCGAAAATGTAGTGGAACCAGCGTTGCGCTTCGGCAAATCGCTGCGTCTTGCTCAGGTGGACGGCGACGGTCAGAGGAATGTGGAAGAACAATTCCCAGTTGTAATTCGCATACGGCCCGCTCAGGCTCACGTCTATTTCCTTCGGGAAATATTCGAGGTGCGTGAGATGGTCTTCGTTCGGGCTGTAGAGCGCCTTGAAGAAGTCCTTTTTGAGCAAGGCCTGCCACTTCACGTCCATCATGCCGGGCAGCGATTCACGGTTGAGCTTGGCGATCAAGTTGCCGACGAACGGGTGAAAGAAATTCTCGAACGTGTAGGTGAACTGCGTGTCGCTTTGCGCCATCGCATACGTGCCGACGGCTTCGATTGTGAGCCGGTCGTGAAAGCTGCTTGCGTAATCGAACTTGGTCATCACGTCCTCCTTAAAGTTTCCCGCCCTTTTCTGCGAGCGCGCCGCCGGGGCCGATCTTGACGCCATCGAAGGCCACCGTGCCTCCGGCGGCGATGCCCTGACGGATGTCCGCGTCTTCCGTCAAATAGCGTTGCATCGGATTGGAGTTAATCACGCCGAGATCGGGGCCAACCGGGTCGCCGTCGCCCCAGTATTTCGGCCCCGGCTTGTCCGGCTTCTCCCAGAAAACAAGGGGCGGTATATCCACAACCGCGTAGCCCGGTTGATCTATCGCGCCGATGCCCGCGTGTTCGTGGATGGGCACGAGTTTCGGCGTGGTGGTGACGTAGAAGACGTGACGGCCATCGCGGTAGAAGAACGGAGCCGTCCAGATGTTCTTCAAAGGATGATGCGTTTCGATGGTGCGGTCGGTTAGTTGATTGTTCAGCAGCGAACGCTTCAACGTCGAGCCGGCCTTCCCGGACGCAGAATCCTTGAAGATGTAATACTCGATGCGGAAAGCGGAGGTTGACGTGTCGAGATAGCGCGGGCCGATGAACATGTCGCCGACTTCGTGCGAGTTGTCCTCCTCGCGCTCCGGCAGGCTGTGCGTGTTGTAGAGCAGGAAGGTCGAATAAGCATCGCCCTCCATCGAGACGCGCAGGAAATGATTCGCCCCTTCCTCGTGCGTCGTGAGCCAGATGTCTGTGCGTTTGAATTCATCGTGCGCCGTGTACTTTCCGAGTTCGGTTGGACGCTCAACGTCGGAAGTCTTCGCCGCCTGCCACTTGCCGTTGTAATACTCGCTCCAGCACAGCACGGCCTTGACCGTCACGCTCGCGTTTTGCTTCGCGTTCTGTTTCGCGTCCGCCTGTAAGCCGGCGAGATTCGCGCCGGACAGATCGCCTTTATCATTGGATGTTTTCAGATCGTCGGGGTTGAGCGGCGTCTGCTTCTGCAAGCGCAGCCAGAACAGCAGCAGGCGGCCTTTCCAGACGACGGGGACGATGGGATTGTCCTCGATGTCCAGTTTGATCTGCTCCCAGGGCGTCCAACTGCCGCCCTGCCGCCGCCGGTAATAATATTTACGGCTCGCGCCGGCGGTGCGCGCGATGACGTGATCGAGTGCGTTGGTGTCTGCGACAGGATCAGCCTCGACGTGATAGATGCCGCACGGCTCAAGCTGCGCGACCTCTTCGAGTTTCGCCAGATAGTTGAGCAGCGCGAGCGTCGCCGATTCTTCGGTGATGTCGCTTTGCATCAACTCGCTTTCGATCTCTTTGAAGAAGGGCGATTTGTCGTCGCGCAGTTCCGGCTCCAACCAGTTTTCCGGGAAGAGAAAAACTTTTCGGTTCGCTTCCCAGACGCGATAACGCTTCATCCATTCCCAACGCTGCGAGTTGACGGAGGCGGGCGAGACGCGCGTCTCCAGATTCATCAGGCAGCGTTCGATGAAGAGTTGCACGGACGAGAGCGCATGGCGGATGCGCGAGGTCTGCATACACGGCTCCATCTGCACATCCATGAGAAAGTATTCAAACAGCTTGTCGGCTGTATCAATGTGCTCGGTGGCGGGACGCGAGCGCATCTGGTGCAGGATGTATGCGACGAGCGCGTCGCGTTGCAGCGCGCGCAACTCGTCGTTCACCGGCTGCACGACCGTGCGCCAGTCGTCCACTTCATAGCGCGCTCGCAACGCGGCTTGCAACGCGCGCACGATGTCCGCAGACGGCTCGTTCGTCGTCGCACCGATGAGCGCGCCTGCCGGAATGCCCATCGTCGTGATGAGCGCGAAGGCGTCATAGACGCGCCGGAATTGCGCGAAGTGCGACAGCCCGGCGATGTTCGCGCCGAAGTGGAGCAATAAATCGGCGAGCGATTTTTTGTCCCAGCGCGTGAGCGTGAACAGCAGACCGTCCGCGCTTGCTGTCGCCGCCACCGGGTCGCGCAAGATGGTCAGCAGCGATTCATCGTCGGGCGCAAGCTCGGCCTTGATGCGCGCAAAGTCCAACAGCACGCGCAGAGGCTTAAGCAGCGCGACGGCGACCGGCGCAGTCGGCGCGCCCGTGACGGCGAGCAGGTTGAGCCAGTTGTCGCCCGCGACTTGATAGTCCGTGTCGGTGGCGAAGCGCGACAGCTCGTTGGCTGTGAGTTTCAAGCCTTGCGCCAGCGATGCCGCTTTCAGGAAACGGATGTAGACGGCGGTGAAAGGCGGGAAGACTGCCGCCGGGTAGAGATAGCGACCGGGAATCACTTCGCGCGCGCGCTTCGGCGTCTCCCACTTGACGGCGAGTGTGTCCTTCACCTTGTTAACCGTCAACACGAGCGCATAGAGTACGCCCGCCTTCAGTTCCAATGGATCGTTGTTGCGCCAGACCTGTCCGTTTTGCACGAGCGCGAGCGCCTGCCCGTCGAGATTGAGCGTGACCGTCGCGCCCGCGTCGGCTTCGATGATGAAGTTATAAAATCCCGCTTCCGGCGTCTCGACCAAGCCGCGCCAGATGCCTGAGACGGGCGCGCCGGGCGTGTTCAAATTCGGCGGCAAGGAATTGCTCCCGCCGCTTGCGTAAGCGAGATTCGCGGCGGCGGCGATGCGCGCGTCAACTGCTCCGGTCGCCGTGTCGCGGAAGAAAACTTCGGCGGCCAATCCAAGCTTGTCGAGTGCGAGCACATCGTTGAGCGCGGGCTGGTCTGCGTGCCCTTCGGCGTGGAGCGGGAAAGGCGCGGCTGGCGGATCAAGCACGGCGCGCGTGAAGTCGAGATCAACGTTGGCGGCTGCGCTGAAACGCTGCAACACCTGCTGCCGCTTGCGCCGCCTTGAGAGTTCGGGGCGAAACGCTGACAGGAGCGTCGCGCGTTTCTGCTCCGGCGGATCAATGGATGTGACGTAAGCATCGTAGAGCGGTTTGAGTTCCGGGAAGCGCGCGAAGAAAGAGCCTTGCGCGTCCTGGCTGCGCGCGAGAAGCGCGTCCACCGCCTGCGTGAATGAAAGAGTCACGCCGGCGACGGCTTTGAGCGCGACGCCCGTCGCAGATTTGAGCAAGCCCGCGTGTGTGAGGCGATGACGGAAACTGTCGTAGCCGAGTTGCGCGTCGGCGGCTGTGATGGCGGCGTCGAGCGCGGGCAGCGGTTGCGTGTATGGCGCGTCGAGCGCGATGGTGTCGTTGAGCAGGGCGAAGAAGGCATCGGCGGCTTCAGTTCCATAGACGAGAGCCATCCGCGCGCGCGCGATGTCGCCGCCGGGGTCTTCCGTGGCCGCGAACTGATCTTCGATGCCGAGAAAGTCGCCGCGCAGCGTGCGCGCGAATTCGAGCGTCTGCTCCGGCGCGGGCGCGGACTTGCCGCTCAAGTCCTGATTCCAGATTAAGTAGAGCGCGGCGGCAGACTTCAGCGCGCGTTCCTTCAGCGCATGGATTAACTCGATGAGGCGCACGACGGCGGGGTTCGTCGGGTCGGGCGTCGCGAACGGATCGAGTTGTGTGAGACTGAGCAACAACAACAGCTCGCGGACGCTGATCTTCAATTTGCGCGCGAGCCAGCCGCGACGAAAGACGGCGCTGATGTGATCGCGCGTGAGCGTCGTGAGCGCGGCCTGATTCGCGGCGTAGAGCGCATCCACCGCCGCCTGAAAGTTTGCGCCGCCGCCGGGCAGAGACTTCAGCGCGTCGCGTGTGGCGGCGTTGAGCGCGCCCTTGTAGCTCAGGCGATGAGCGACGTTGTCGTAATTGATGCCCGGCGCGGCGTCGAGAATCGCCTGCTCAAGCGCGGGCGCAGGATGCGTGTAAGGCACGTCCACGGTGTCTGCGTCGAAGCCGAGCGCGACGAGAATCTGCGCGAACTCGTCGCCGGTCAGACCGAACGCGGCGCGCAGAGCCTCTGCGTGCCCGACGAGTTTCTGCGTGTTGTCTTGCAGGAACTCGCCATAGCCGTTGTCGGCAAAAGTCGCGTCCTGTTGAAGCATTGCGGGGCTGAGAAATTTCTGACGGTAGAGCGCGCCTTCGCCGTGCGTATCGAGCGGCGACCAGAGCGCGAGCAGCGAAAGCAAGTCGCGTTTCGCGTTCAAGTTCAACTCGCGCATGACGCGAGAAACGACGCCGAGGCGCGGCAGCAGCGCGCGGAAACCGGCGTCGAGTTTGGCGACGGTGTTGAGGGCATCTGCGCCATTGGGAAACGGCGGGACGGGAAAGAGCGCGCAGATGGCCGCGTCGGTTTGCGCCATCGTCCAGCCGAGTTTTCGCCAGAGGCGGATGAAGCGCAGCAGGCGCACGAACTCGACTGCGCCGAGCCGCGTTGACGTGTCGCCGACGGCGTTTAATGGCTGCGCGAAACGAAATTCCAGATGGTCGAAGTTGCACGGGTCGGAGTTGGCGGTCGGGTCGGCGAGCGTGATGATGCTCATGATCCGGTCGTAATTTTGTTGTTTTCGCACCCAGGCCTTGATGTCACCGCCGTAGGCTGCAGGGTCTGGCGCGAGCGTGCCGGTTGGCAGCAGCTTGTCGAAATCAGCGTCGCTCAGTGTGCCGTCCTTGAGCGCCTTGAGGGCGGCGAAGGGGACGCCGAGCCGTTCGAGTTTCGGCACGAGATCGCTGTTCGGATTGACGAAGCGCGTCTTTAAGATTGACGCCACATCTTCGTAAGTAATGTCGAGACGGCGCGCGAAATGCTTGGCGTTCGACAGCGCACTGATGACGGCGGCGTCCGTCGTGCCGTTAGGGAAACCGTACATGCGCCTGAGCGGGACGGCTGCCGCGTCGGTCAGGATTTCATACTCGCCGCGCGACAGATGCAACTCTTCCATCCAGATGTCGCGCCAACCATAGGCGCGCGCGCCGCCGCGCTCCAACGCATCGTCCTTGCGTAAACGCTCCATCGCAAGCGGCAAAGGAACCTCGAACGCCTCGAAGTAGCGGCGCAGATTTTCGAGCGGCTGATGAAAGGGCAAAGGCGGAGGGAAGCGTTGCGCGCGCAATTCCGTATAGGCCGAGTCCATCACGAACTGCGGGCTGGCGAGCAAATCGGCGGAAGCCGCCGCGCCCGTGTCGTGCCCCGTGTAATTTTTCAGAGAGAGTTGCTGGACGCTGTTGGCGATGAAGTATTCGAGCGTCTCATTGACCACATCAATGTATGGCAGCGCGGTGTTCGTGTTCTCGCAGGTGAGCGGAATGTGCTGCACGTCCGGGCGACGCTCAAGCAAGACGGTCAGCGGATTCTCTCTGCCGGCCTCAGTCGTCGGGCGGTCTATGAAGTAGAGCAGGTCAACGAGGTAGGCGGCGGGCGAGAGTATCGAGCGGCAATGGTCGCAGGCGCAGTAGTCCAACTCGCCGAACAATTCTTCGAGCGTCGGGTACGCGATGACATCGCTCGTATGCGCGGCGTCTTTTGGCGAGGCGCGAAGTATCTGGCCGAGATCGTCGGGCGCGGCCTGCAACTGGCGCGCGCCGAGGTCAAAGCCGTTGCGCGCCAGCATGTAGCTGACGGCGATGTTGAGCGTGGTATTATGCACCTGCAAAGCGCGGTCGTAAGTTTGCGCCGCGCTTCCCGCGCCACCCAGATCAGCCGCGAATGTTTCGACGAAGTCCTCCCTGTCGTGGCCGACAACTTGATAGGCCGAATCCACTCTGCGCCGCAGCAGGCCGGTCATCGCCTGATCCGACGGCGTGATTTGATACGCGCGTTGCAGCCGCGTGACCTGCGCGACGGTTTCCGCAGGCACGTCGAGTTTTTCGCGCGCGATGTATTGCTGCACGGGCATCAGCCCGATCTCGAACTTGCCCTCCTGCCCGGTCAGAAATCTATGCACCTCATCGCGTGACTCGACGGGCAGCGCGCCGCTTTTGACCATCTCCGTCACCGCCGCCGTCGGATAACTGAGACGCACTTGCGCGGCGAGATAGTCGGCATAGTTTTGACGTTTCGCCGCCGCCGAGTCGCCGGGAATCTCCGGCGGCACGGGCACGCTCCCGCCCAGCAATCCGCCCCATTTCTCCGCGCGGTGGTAGCCCTGCCGCGCCAGCTCCAACGGGTCGCGCAACTCGCCTTGATTCGCCGCTCCAGCTGCGCCGTGCAATGCTCGAATCAGCGGCGCATTGTTGAGCGTGAGGAAGCCGAGTTTGCCGTCAACCTGTAAGCGGCTCGCCGTCGCTTCGCCGAGCGCGCCGGAGACTTCCTGCCAGAACTTCGGCAGATCGTTTTGGTGCGCCGCGTAGAGTTCCGCAAACTGCCCCTGCTGCGCTTCATTGAGACGCGACACGGCGAGCATCTCTTTCACGTTGGAGACGCCGTTTGCCGGCGCGCCCGTCAGCAGTTGCCGCGCGCTGAGATGTTGGAAAGATTCCGCCGCGCGGTTGATGTCGCTCTCCGATGATTTCGGAATCACGCCCTGCGCGGCGGCCTGCTGCCAGATGCGCGCCACCGTCCGCGCGTCCGCACGGTAGAGCGCGTCGGGGTTGGCGGGCAGGCCGGCGCGGAACAGCGCGTAGTAGAAGGCCGGTGCGATGCGCGCGTCGCCGGACTGGTGCTGGCTGAACTGATCTGCGAGCGCGGCGAGCGCGACGGCGCGCGCGTCCCAACCCGTCTTGCGCGCCAGATAGGTGATGTCCTGCCGCTCGCCCGACTCCCGCAGCGCGTGCAGGCGTCCATCGAAGTGTGTCGCGAGCGCGGCGGTCAAAGTCTCGTACTCGCTCGGCAGCGCGTCGGAGTTGGCGGGCAGGGTGATGTCCAGCGTCTCGCTCGCGCCCGCGTTGAAGCGAACTTCGGACGCGGCCACAAATGTCTCGCCCGCAAAGACGCGCGCTTGCAAATCGGGCTGCCGCTTCCCTCTCGCGCTGAATGCGGCGGCCTTGAAACTCGTCTCGTAGAGACCGCGCTCATCCGTCATCGCGTCGGCGAGCGAGACATCCTGCACGGCGTTCCTGTCCACAATCTCAACGCGCAAACCGCCCACGCCCGCACGGTCGGGACTCTTCACCGCGCCCGTCACATTGTAGAGATCGCTGCGGTCGCCGCCGCCGCCGCCGCGTCCTTTGCCATGTCCTTCGTCCACGCCTTCGCTCCAGCCTTCGCCCGCCTCTCCGGGCACGGCGATTTCAATCTGCTGCGCTCCGTCGCGCGCGTTCCACACGAGCGAGTCCTGCGTGCTTATGATCAGTTCGCCGTGTGCGTCGAAGATTTTGAAGAACAAATCAGGCTCGCGGTCGAAGAAGCCTTCGCGATAGAAGGACTCGTCAAACTCGATGCGGAAACTCCCCTTCGCATCCGTGACGGCGTTACCGAGCAGATCGTCGAAGATTAAATCTTTGTCCCACGCCTCAACGCGCAGACCCGCGATGCCAGCGCCGGTCTGCATGTTGATGACGCGACCGTTGATCTGAAACCTGCGCTCATTATTATCATTCTGCATGATGTCCCTCACGTCTCTGACCGAGAAGCATTAACGATTGAAGCACGACGAACTCACGCGCTGATGGCTTTCGCCGCCAGCCGTCGCGCTCGTGCCAGCCGCCTACCATGAGACCGGAGTGAAAGTTACGCCGGGTATTCTGAGAGTCTGTTGCACCGTGTTGATGAGCCGCGTGTCGCCCGTCACGATGGGATATCCGCTCTGGAGGCCATGAATGACCAACGCCGCATCCCCCGTCGTGTCGCCGGCTCCCTGCTGGCGCGCGATCTGCCAGAAGGTGCTCCTTAGTTGTGGACTACTCAATTGCCCGAACCTTGTACTCAGCGGCGCGACTCCCTCTTCAAGCAGAAACTGCGCGCGCTGCGTCTGCTGGACTTCGCTGTTGACATCCAGAAACTCACGCAACTGGCTGAAAGTGACAGTCGGCTGCGTCGCGCGAATGGCGCTCAAGGCATTCGGGTTGCCGGAAGCGCCTCGCGCCAGCACGTTGGCGTCAATGATGGCGGGGGCAGCCGTTTGGGCAACGCGCGCCTCGGCTGCCAGCGGAGCCACCTCTTGAACGACTCGCACCTCAGAGGCCAGACGGCTGGCGGCGGCGGCCTCCGAGAGCATATTAATTTCACCGACGCCGATCATCATTGAGGTGAAGTGCCATGCTTCAACGTCCGTCTGGCTGCCGCCTAGAGCAAGGATGGCTTCATCCGGCAACGCAGCAACTTCCGTCACCGCGTTGAACGGGATAGTGCAGAGATTGCTGACCGTCAGATATGTGTTCGCGAGTATGTTCAGAGGGACTGACCCTGTGTCATAGCGCGCGACGGGTTGGAAGATGTCGTGGCTGCCAGGTTGAACATAGAAACCCGGATAGGTGAAGCGATACCACGGATCAGCGCCAGATGGCGCGGACGAACTGGGAGCGGGCGCGGGCGGCGGACTGGCCGGTTGACTCGGCGGCGCGGCAGGTTGCCTGCTCGGAACGGTGCGGATGGATGTGGGCGGTGGGACACTCGTGAGCCCCGCCGGATTTTGCGGGTTGCAAGTGGGATTCTCTTCCACGCATATTCCGAGGTCTTCGTCATAGACGCCCTCTGTGCCGCTCGGATCGCTCATCTGCACAGGGTTGTTTCGTACATAAGCGTACAGGTTGGGGCCGTCAACTTGCCCTGCCGGATCGCAACTCGTCCAACGTCCCAACCAGCAGGCGCAATAGCGCGCGCCGTGGTAGTAGAGGTCGGTCTCTTCGTCGCGCTCTTTGCCCGTATAGCGGTAACGCTTCGATGTATCGAGTTGGCTGCGGACAGCTTGATAGGACGTGTTGCCGAAAGGAAAGTATTCTTCGTAAGAGATGATCTCCGCCGCCTCGTCGAGTTCGAGCGCGGCGCTGCCGAGATGGTTGCTGTACTGGTAACGAATTAGTTGTGCGGGCGCGGGGTCGTTGCCCGTCGTGCGCGTCTCGACCAGAGCCACGCGCGACGAGCCGGCCATGATGTCGAGCGTCTCGCGCGCGAGCGTGACGGTTACACCGTCGGGTGCGAACTCGCGGTAGATTTCAACTCCGCCCAGATAGAGACGCTCGGAGCGGCGCACGCCGTTGAGGCCGGCGGCGGCTTCGTTGTCCGTCACTTTACGCAGCCGTTGGCCGGCGGCGTCATAGACGTAATAAGTGGTGACGGGCGTGCCGGCGTTGATGACCTGTCGCGTGCTGGAGCGCAGGCGGTCGCGCTCGTCCCATGTGAGCAGCGGCAGGTGCGGCATACGTGTCATGCTGCCGTGCGCGTCGTAGGTGTAAGTGGCGCTGTAGGGGCCGTTCGACGGATCGCCGGGCAGGCTGGTGGCTGTGAGACGATTGCTGTTTTCGGTCGCGATAATCTGCGAAGGCTCTGCGTAAGCGTAGCGTCTGACCCATGTGCCCGTGCTGACCTCGTGCAACATCGTGAGCAGATTGCCTATCGAGTCATAAGTGTAGTTTTCGGTGTAAACGCCCATCGCCTGACCGTCGCCGCGATGCGGGATGCGCGTGCGGAAGCCGTCGTCGTTCGTAATTTGCGAGGGCGCGTTGAGCGCGCCGCCGTTTTGTCCCAGATGCTCGCGGCCTGTGGCTCGCCGCAGGCGATAGATGGCGTCGTATGTGTAATCGCTTGATGGCTCAACACGCTGATTGCGAAAGTAGATGACGTTCTGCGTATCGGCGGTGTCGCGGATGCGCGTGATGTTGCCGACGGGGTCGTAGGCGTATGTGAGGTCTTGCACGACGCGCAGGTCGGCGGCAAATGTGTCGGGGCGGACGGTGCGAAGCGCGGAGAGGTGAAACGTCAACGGGTCATAGGCGTAATTGGTGATCGTGCCGTTGCCGCGCGCGAGCGTGGTGCGTTGCGCGCGCGCGTTGTATTCGATACGACTGACTGCGTTGAGATCGGCGGTCGCCGGGTCGAGCAGATCGTTCGGCGCGGTAGCGCGTTGAGTCCACACGTCCACACGCGCGAGCAGTTTGGTCAGATTATAAGAGGGGCGCAGGACGTTGGGACGCATCGCGGCGCTGTGCGGCGTCACTATTTGAATCGGACGATCAAGCGCGTCGTAGGCGGTCGTGGCCGTGAAGTTGTCGGCGGCATTGAGCAGGGGCGCGGCGGCAGCATCGAGAGCGGCAACAGAGGTCAGATTCTCAAGCGGTTGCCAGTTGGTAGTCTGCCTGTATTCGCGGGCGAGTTGCCGCGTCGTCTCCGCGAGGTTGCCCTTAAAATCATAACGCTCGTTGCCGGCGACACCGCCCGCGTCGTAGTGCCGGAAGAGACGACCGCACAGGTTAAGCGCGCCCAAGCCTTCGCCGTAGATCGAGCGCTCAAACAAGAGTTCGGGGTTGCCCGCGACGCTGAGATAGCTGTGCGTCGGTCGCTGCAAAAGATCGTAGCGCACGCGGAAAGATTGCCCGCGCGCATCCCACGCGCGTATCTCGTTACCGGCGACATTGCTGAGACTACGTCGCACTCCGCCGTCCATGCCGTTGTAAAATAGTTGGTGTCCAGCCAGATCGTGACCCGCGATGTAGCGGAAGCCGCCGCCCGGTTGCTGCTCGCGCAGGCAATACTCAAAGACGCGGCGGCCTGCGGCGTCGAAGACCGCGAGCGGTTTGCCTTCCGGTTCGAGCGCCGTCCGTCCCGGATAACGTCCGTCCACGCCGTTATCCGTGATTGCCAGACAGTTGCGACCGAGCGAGTCGAAATGCACGACGCTCGGCGTGGCGGCGTGCGCCTCAGTCTTCTGCGCGGCATCCTGCGCGGCGGCGCTCTCGGCGGGCGTGGCTCCGAATGTTCCGCCGATGCGCCGGTTGTGCCAGCAAGTGAAAGCGGCGGGCACTGCGCCGAGGAGACGTTGGAAGTAATCGCCCACGTCGGCGTCCGTGCGCGGGTCGGTGATGAGCGCAGTGTCGTTACCGTCCCAAGTGTCCTGCCGCCAATTGCCGTAAACGATTTTTTCCCATGTGTCATCCGGGTGAAGCGTCAAGACCGGGCGACCGACGGGATCGAAGAAATGCACCGCACTGACTCCGATCTGATGTGCAAACTCGAAGCGTGGCGTGGCCGTGAAGAACGGCTCGTAAGTACGCACCGCGTTGCCTTTGTTATCGTGGATCGTCCAGCCGGTGGCGAGCCAGCGCGGTGGCGGCGCGACGACGTTACCACCTCCGCCTGCCGCCACGAATTCCGGCTCGGCCTGCACTTTCTTCTGCGCCTCGTGGCCGAATCCATCCGTGTAGATAAAGCTATGCTGGTAGCGCGAGACTTGACCGGCGGCGAGTGCGGAGACGTGCGTCTCGCGAGCCAACGTATACACCACAGGCGGATCAGGCTGCGGATTATCGCGCGTGCGTTGATAGGCGGCGAGATCGTAGAGCGTCCGCACCGAAGCGTTGCCGAGCGCCAACGACGGGTCGGCCAGCGGATCGCTCAGGTGCGCGAGCAGCGACGCCTCGTCGAGGTCTGGCTCAAAGCCGGCGAGCGAGTCGCCGAACGTCTCGCTCATCTTGCCCATGACGGCTGTGCCGGCCACCAGACCAAGCGCATCGAAAGATGCTTCGGTACGATTGCCGTTCGCATCGGTGACGCGGAATGGCTGCAAGATGCGGTAATCATTCTCCGCCGTCGTCGTGTTGCCGACCGGATCAGTAAGCGTCGCAGGCAGCAGATCATACTGGTCATACGCGACGTGAGTGAGCGCGCCGAAAGCGTTCCGCGAGCGGCGCGGCAAAAAGAAGTGTGACTGTGCTTCGGCGAGTTCGACGGCGGGCGCGTCCGTCTCACCTGTCGAGTAGAAGATACGACCCGCAGGCATCCACCAGCCGCTCGTGCCCGCGAGTTGCACGTAGCCGCCTTCGATTAACGTCGCGTCGGGCACGAGGTTGTCGAAGATGCGCGTGACGAGTTCGGGCGTGAGCGCGAGTTGATATGTCTGGCCGTGCAGCGCGCGCGACTGTAACTGGCCGAGCGGGAGCAACGCCGTGAGATCGTCGCGCCGGTAGAGCGTGCGCGTGCGCTCGACGATGCGACGCGCGAGCGCGTTCGGCAGCGCGCCGGCTCCGTCCACGTCGGCGGCGGGAATCTCCTCGTAGGGAAGATCGTGCGCGTCGTTCCAGACGTTTTGCCAGTGCGTTTCGAGTTCGTCGAAGCGGAAGAAGTTGGTGATGCCGGGACGGTTCGCCTGCGGAGTGATGCCGTAGAGTTCGGCGGTGATGGTTTCAGACCGCTGCGGCGTGCGCTGCGTGTCGGGAAAGAAAAGCGGGTCTGTGAGAGGCGCGGTGTAGCTGTTCTCAATCGCGGCGACGTGCAGCCGCGCCTGATCGTAAGCGAGCATCGCGCGAAAGGTGTTGGAGAGCGCAGGCTCCGGCTCGGCGTGTCCGGCACGGCGCGGGTAGCCGATTGCGATCTTGCGAAGCTCGTTGCCGAAAGCGTCAACTTCGAGCGTCACGTCGTGCATCACGCGCGGATCATCGGGCTGTCGCTCGTAATGAAAGGCCAGTTTCTCGCGCGGGTGCGCGTAGAAAACTGCGTGCCGGTTGTCGCCCGTCGGCTGCACGCGGCGCACGTTAAAGTTTTGTTCCGTGACGGTGTAAGGATGCTCGGCGCGGGGCGTGCCGTCTGCGGCGAAGACCTCGATGCGGAGCGTCAATCCTTTGAGCGCGCGCGCGGCTTCACGCATTTCTCCGGGCGCGAGCGCGGGTGGGACGACAGTGTCGGGCAGCAGCATGGCGGCGCGGTCATCGGCGCGCGCATCTGGACGCAGAGCAGGCTCAATCCAGTATTCGTGCTCGTACTGCCGCGAGATCGTCCCGCTCTCGACGAAAGCTCCCGTGTGAAACCATGTGCGCGTGAGGATGGGCGGAATCCATGAGGCGTCGTTCCAGTTGAGGTCTTCGCCCGTGGGAAAGTCCGTCTCGTCGCGTTGCTCTTCGGTGTCCCACTGCTCGACCATGCCGAAGCCGCGAAACTCGCGCTCGTAACTGTCGAAGTAGCCGTGATGATAAGCGTAGCGCGTGACGAAGCGGCTGCGCCCGACCCAATCGAACGTCTCGACACGCTCGACGACGTGGACGACGTGCGGCAGTTTCGTAATCCACGGTTGGCCGCTCAGTTTGTCGGCGAGATAAAAGCGCGTGGAAGGGGCATAGCGCATTCGCGTCTCCGCGCCGAGATTGTTGCGCGTGCGTACCAGCAGATGCGGCTTCTGCGACCCCATCAAATCAACGTAGCGCAGCGCGGCGTAAGCCTCGCCCGGCAGCGGCGACGACCAGACGAGGCAGGCCGTGCCGTTGCCCAGCAAGTCCGTCACCTGCACGTCGCCGAGTGTGTCTGCGCCGGGAAAGATGGCGAGCCGGTGCGCCGCCGCCCACGAGTTACCGGCACGGTTGAAGCAGACCTGAACGCCGTCGTCGCCGACGTACAACAGGTCGGTCGTGCCCGAACCGTCCACGTCCGCCAAGCGCAGGCGACGCGGATCAAACTGTTCTTCGACGGCGAAACGCGGCGCATCGTCCATCGTCACGCGCGCCCCGAAATGTCCGTAGCCGAGATTCGGCCAGTAACAGACTTCGCCGACGCGCACGCGCACGATGTCGCTCAACCCGTCGCCCGTCATGTCCGCGAGCGAGATGGTCTGCGTGCCGTCGGCGAAGACCACGCGCGCCCCACGCGCTTCATCCCAGGGCACGGCGACGCGCTCTGCCGCGCCGAAGCCATCCGCGCCGAGCGAAGGATAAAACGTGTACACGTCGTCTTCCGTAATCAGGATGTCGGCATGTCCGTCGCCCGTCAGATCAACGAACTTCAGATTCGGCTCCGACCAGTTCAAGCGCGGGAGCGACGGGAAAGTCTTGAACGATTCCCAGTCTTCATCGGCGGTGCGCGTGAAGTAACCGGGCACGGTCGCGTCGAAGGCGACGAGTTGCAGACGCCCGCCGCCGGTCAGGTCTAAGAGTTGTTGCCCGCCGCCGAGATTGGCGGGAGCGGGCAACGTCCGCACCTGTTCGAGCGGAGCGAAATGCGCGCGCGTGACGCGCTCGCCGCCCGTGAGTTGCACTGTGTTAACGGGGCTGAGATTGCGTTTGTAACCCCATCCGCCGTCCTGCTCGACGAGTATCCCCGGCATCCCTTCACCGTCGAGATCAACCCAGCGAAAGCGCGCGCCGTCCAATCCTTCGGGGAGATTCGCGCGGCTGTCGGCGTCCGCCAGCGTCAGTATTTCGGCGTGGACTTCGGGCTGGCTGTAGAAGAACTCGAGCGGCGGCATCGCGCGCTGCACGAGCGCGCCCGCCCTGCTCCGGTAGCCGATCTGCGTCACCGACTCAAGAAAAGTGTAGATAGGATTGCGCGGATCAATTGGCGCGACTTCATCCGAGTAGAGCAAATCGGTCGAGCGCACGAGAGCGGGCTGCTCGAAACCGTTCTGGCCTGCGAACTGATGAAAGAGCAGCACGCGCTCGCAACGGCGATAGGTGCGTACCTCGAACCCTGCGCGATGCACAGAGAACGGGTCGGGGCGGACATTCCATGGTTGATCGGGCGTCGCCGCCGGCGCGTTCGCTTGATGATCGCCGTAGTCGAAGACGACGTGGAAGTGCCAGTCGGCAGGCGGGGATTGCGGCTCCCCGTTCTCAGACCAGTCGGGGAAAAACGGATTGACGTTGCCGTAACGAATTCGTTTGAGATAACGCTGCGCCGTCCGCTCAACGTCCGTGCGATTCGACTCGTGCGCCGCCGCGCGATTCACGCCGCGCGAGTCTTCGGGCAGATACTCGTAGTGCGTCGCATTGCCGCAATCATCGAACGAGAAATTGATGAGATAGGAGAAAACACGGCGTTCGTCGTGCGGGTCTCGGATGCGACTGTTGTCGTTGAAGCCGTAGATCGTCGTCACGTTGTCGCGCGAGATCGAGCGCCAGTGGCTGACGCCGTTATCGTCGCGCGCCCAGCGTTCGATGCGCGCGAACAATCCTTCGGTGCGCGGGCGGTACAGTTGAATCCGGTAGGCGACGCCGTGCAGCGTGCGCGCGCGGGGCGGGACGCGCTGCCCCGCCGCGTCGAGCAGCGGAACTAAATCTTCAGCCCCGGAGATGAGAAACGTGTCCGACTCGTCGCCGTCGCTGTAGCGCGGCAGCCCCTTGTCCGTCTTTCGCGTGATAGCCGGCAGCGACATGCTCCAACCGAAGCCGAACACACCGTTGCCTGAGCCTGAGTCGTAGGCCAGCGCGAGTTGCGGCCCGAAGCCGGAACGACCGGGACTCGACGCCAGAGGCACGGTCAGAGACCCCGTGCCCGTCGCCGGGTTGGCCCCGAACTTCTCGCCCATCCCACGAATCGCGCCGCCGCCCTTCGGCAAATTTATCGCCGGTAGAGCGCCGCCGCCGGACGTGCCGGTCGAGGACTGGCTCGGAGCGTCTTGTCCTTCGGTTTGGCCTTCGGGTTGCATCTGCTGACGCACGAATCGTGCGGATACAAAAACCACCGTGAGCGTGTGTCGGAGCGCGGGCGGCATGTCGGGCGCGCCGCTCGCGTCGGGTCAGCTACGTTGCGCCAGTGAATCTTAAAGTTGACGGCCAGGCTCTCAGACGAAGCGTCAGTTCAGCATTGAGTGAAGATAATAAGGTAAGACGTTATCTTTAGAATCAGTGAGACCTGCACGCTGCCCGCGCACGGACGGCAAACTTACTGCCGTTGAAGAATGATTAGCGGGCTTGTTTCGTCAGCGCTTAATGAACAGAGTGACAAGGACGCTAACGAGAGGCGCGGTCTCATTAGCAATTGCGAGGTGGCGACGGCGGATAAAATATGCTCGTCGAACACAAAAGTCAAGATATTGATGAGCCCGTCAACGCCACGCAGAGAGGTCGCAAGCGCACCAGATTAAACTATGGCTGATCATTCGAGCCAGGATTTACGATTCGGTGACGAGCACCGCCAGATCGCCCTGACGCTCTTGCCTGTAAGGAGCGCGCAGTTGCACGTTGTAACGATCCATCAACCACAGTTCGGGGATGATTTCGGCGACCAGTTTGCCATCATCGAAGACCCTGACCATCGAGCTTTCCGAGACGACGATGGCGACGGCGTCTGTGGCCTGCGAGATCGAGCCGCCCGCTACGTGGCGGCTGCCGAGACCGAAGGGCAACACCACGTCCGACGCCATCGCGTCGAGGTAACGACAGGCCGAGATGACGATCCCCTCATCTGAAACGACGAACGCGCCGTCGAGTTGCGCCAATTCTTTGATCGTGCCGCGCAGGTTCGGGTCTCTGATGCTCTTGGCTTCCGGGGCGTGGCCGGCGAGCGGGTCGAGAATGAGCGGGCGCGAACGCTCAAGCACCGCGCCGGCGTCGCCGAAGGTGAAGAGCGTCCCGATGCGCCGCCCCTCGCGCCCCTCGCGCGCGATCTCGACGGCAAGCTCAATCACCGGCTCCAGATTCTCGCGGTTGCAGCGGCGCACCTTCCCGCAAATTGTCTTAAACATGCCTTTGTCACTGTCCGCGTCTCGGCGCGCGCGTAAAGGGTCTATGACGCCCGGAAAGATTCCCTGCGATGCAGACAACTCGTCGCCGCGAGACGTTTCGCGCGCAAGGGAGTTATCCGTCTCAAGTCCGGTGCGGGTCAGAGTTTCACGCTCTCCATCGCCCGCGCCATCCGTCGAGGAGATGAGCTCGTCCACGTAACACCAGCGCCAATGCTCGCCGGGTTCGAGCGACCTGATGACGGGATGTGCGGTCGCGTGAAAATGTTTGGTGGCGTGTTTATTCTTCGAGTCGTCGCAGCAACCGACGTGGCCGCAGGCTTCGCAAGCGCGCAGATGCACCCACGTCTCCCCGGTCTTCAAACATTCTTCGCACCCGCCGGCACGCGGCGTCGCCGCAGCTTGAATCTGATCGAGATGCTTGCATCCTGTCGCCACCTTATCTGCTCCTCTCTCGCGTGTTCCGTCACCTTGTTTTCGTCTCTTATAGCAGTTTTCAATAGAGTGCGACTATTTTGCAGAAGCCCGCACGCAGTCAGGGCGTGAGGCCGTGACGAATCTGTCCGCCCTGACTGCGTGCGGGCTTCTGCATTGGTCGTCTCATTCTAAGAACCGCTATAAAGACAATGGAACCACGAATTCACACGAAATCACACGAAGAGAGTTAGTGTCGTTTCGTGTGTCTTCATGTGGATTCGTGGTTTCAAATCTTACTCTGAATGTTTTTGAGATGACTTGTAAAAACAATGACATCGCTCAACGCCGCAACGTCATTTCACGTCTCCGCGCGCCACGAGTGCGCTCACGAAGCTGTCGCCCCTCTTCATCAACTTCCAATAGACGAACAGTGACGGCGACTCCCTGACGACGAAACTCTTGCGCGACCGCATCGCCGATTTCGTCGAAGCGATCATGCGCTAAAGCCAGCACGCTCGGCCCCGCTCCGCTCAACGCGAGGCCGACGAGACCGGGACGGCGCGGCAGCGCGAGCGCGGCGGCAAGTCCCGGCACGAGTTGCCGGCGATGCGTCTGGTGCAGGCGATCCTGCATCGCCTCCCACAGCAAATCGTAGTCGCGTGCTTCTATCGCCGCGCCGAACAGAGCGGTGCGTTGCAGGTTATGCACGGCGTCGGCGCGCTCAACCAACTGTGGCAGCACATCCCGCGCGCGCGTCGTCGTCAGCGAAATGTGCGGCGAGACGATGATGACCTTGAGGTCAGCAGGCCAGCGCCGCTTGACGGCCAGCACGCTTCCATCAACGCGGGCGCAGGTCGTGACCCAGCCGCCGCGTAGCGCCGCCGCGACGTTATCCGAGTGGCCTTCAAGTTCCGTCGCATAGCGCAAGAGCGTCTCGTCCGGCAGTGCCTGGCCGCAGAGCGCGGGACAGAGCGTCAGCCCAGCCACGATAGCCGCCGCGCTGCTGCCGAGACCGCGCCCCAGAGGGATTTCATTGCGGACGGCGAGGCGCACGTGCGGCAGGTGCAAGCCTTCGCGCACGGCGGCAACGCGCATCGCGCGAAAGATTAGATTCTCCGCCGTAGATGGCAACGCTGCGTCGCCGCTTCCCTCGCCCACACTACGCACGCGACAAGGCTCGCCGGCCTCCGGCACGACGGTCGCACGGACAGTCAGATACAAACGCAGCGCGAGACCGAAACAGTCGAAGCCCGCGCCGAGGTTCGCAGCCGAAGCGGGCACGCGCACTTCCACCGAGCGAGTGCGACTCGTCGCATCGGCGCTCGCATCGTCATCGCTGGCGCGCGCGGTCTCCTGCTCCATCCCTTTAATCGAAACCTCCCGCGACATCGTCCGTCTCTTCCGCACGCTTGAGATGTTCGATGATGGCGGCTCTCGTGGCCTTGACGCGCACGGGCGTGTTGGCGAAGTTGCCCGCAATGTGCCGCTCCGCTTTCGTCCGTTCGGGCGTGCGGTCGTGCGTGTAGAGCGCGTCGCGGTGATAGTTGATCGCGTAATCCGTGTCTTTCAAAACGTGCCCGGTCAGCACGGCGACCACAGACTCGTCCGCGCGCACGAGGCTGCCGGCGACGAGACGCTTGAGACCCGCGACGGTCGTCGCCGAAGCCGGCTCGCAGCCCACGCCGTCACGCCCGATGATCGCCTTCGCATCCGCGATCTCCTGCTCGCTGACGCTCAACACCCACCCGCCCGTCCACAGCACGGCGCGCAGAGCCTTGCGCCAGGAGACGGGCGCGCCGATCTTGATCGCCGTTGCCAGCGTCTGCGGCTGCGCGACCGTCTGAAACGACTCCGGGTCAATTTCAGCGCGCGCGGATTGTCCGTCGAGGGCGGCGCGCAAGTTGTCATCGAACATCTGCGCGAACGGCGCGGAGCCTTCCGCCTGCACGACGCTCAGGCGCGGCAAGCGGTCAATCAGTCCCAGGTCGAACAACTCCTTAAAGCCTTTGCCGAGCGCGGCGCTGTTGCCTAAGTTTCCGCCCGGCACGATGACGTGATCGGGGACGCTCCACGCCGTCTGTGCGAGCAGTTCGACGGCCACAGTCTTCTGCCCTTCGATGCGAAACGGGTTGATCGAATTGACGAGATAGATGGATTCATCTTCCGCCAACTCGCGGACGACGCGCATCGCATCGTCGAAGTTGCCGTCGAGTTCCAGCACGCGCGCGCCGTAGTCGAGACTCTGCGCCAGCTTGGCGTGGCTCACCTGCCCGCGCGGGACGAGGATGGCGCATTGCAAGTCGGCGCGCGCCGCATAGGCCGCGAGGCTGGCCGCCGTGTTGCCGGTGCTGGCACAGACGACCGCGCGCGCGCCGAGCAGACGAGCCTGCGTGACAGCGGTCGTCATCCCCGTGTCTTTGAACGAGCCGGTCGGGTTGCAGCCCTGATGCTTGAGCTTGAGCGCGTCGAGGCCGCAATAGCGCGCCGCGCGTGGAGCGTCGTAGAGCGGCGTGTTGCCCTCCGCGAGTGTGACGACCGCGACATCATCGCTGAACGGCAGCAACTCGCGATAACGCCACACGCCGCTGCGGTCGCGCGCGTCCTGCGAAGCGAGCCGCGCGTCCCACACGGCGCGCAGGTCAGCCGCCGTCCCCATGCTCGCCAATTCTCTTTCAGCGTCCAGCAAGCCGCCGCAACGCGGGCAGACGTAGAGCCGCTCGTCAATCGCATAACTCGCACCGCAGTCGGGCGCGATGCAATGTTGCGCGGCGCGCGTGGCTTTGCTCTCCTTCACTTCTGCTGCCAAGTTCATACCTCCACCAGTGTGCGCGGCTCGGCGTCAAAGCGCGACGCGCGTTGATGCAGGCCGAAGTCTTGATGCACCGCCGTCACCGCCGCGCGCACTGCGCTCGCCGCCACGACGAACGAGACGTTGTACTCCGAAGACCCCTGCGCGATGGCGATGACGTTGACCTGCGCCTTGCCCAGCGCGCTGAAGACGCGCCCGGCAATGCCCGGCGTCCCGCGCATCCGCTCGCCCACGACCGCGACAATCGCGATCTCCGCGTCCACCGTGATGTGTTCCACTTGATGATGCGCGAGATCGAAGGCGAAGGCGCGGCGCAAAGCCTCGATGGTGCGCGCGGCTTCGTCCGTGTTGACGATGAAGCAGATGTCGTTTTGCGAAGACGCCTGCGAGATCATCAGGATGTTGGCGCGCGCGCTCGCCGCCGCCGTGAAAGTTTTGGCGGCGATGCCGGGCACGCCGACGATGCCGCGCCCGCCGACGGTGATTAAACTCACGTCGCCGATGGCCGTGATCGCCTTCACACCGTTGCGCGAAGGTCGTCCGGCGGGCGTGATCTTCGTGCCCGCACGCTCAGGCGCGAAGCTGTTGCGAATCCACACGGGAACAGATGCGTCGGCCACCGGGCGCAGTGTTTTCGGGTGCAACACTTTCGCGCCGAAGAAAGCCAGTTCCGTCGCTTCGTGATAAGAGATTTCGCCAATGGTGCGCGCGCCGGAGACGAGGCGCGGGTCGGCGGTCATCACGCCGTCCACGTCCGTCCAGATAATGATCTCGGCGGCATCAAGCGCCGCGCCGAGAATCGTGGCTGAGTAATCCGAGCCGCCGCGTCCGAGCGTCGTCAACGTGCCTTCCCGCGTGGCTCCGATGAAGCCCGTTACGACCGGCACGACGCCCGCGCCGAGCAGCGGCAGCAGACGCGCAGACGCACGCACGCGCGTCTCATCCATCAACGGTTCAGCGCGTCCATGCTCGCTGTCGGTGACGATTAGCTCCGTCGCCTCGATTGCCTCGCTGCGTAAGCCAAGTTCGCGCAACGCGCCCGCCATCAGTCGCGCCGAGAGACGCTCGCCCACGCTTGAGATGGCGTCGAGCGCGCGCGGCGTCAATTCGCGCAGCATGGCCGTGCCCTGACACAGCGTCGCCGCCTCATTGATAATCTGCTCCATCTCAACTGTCAGACGCGCGCGCTCCGCCGCATCCGAGACCAGAGTCTCGATGGCCATCGCGTGCTGCGCGCGTAAGGCTTCGCGCAACTCTGCGCCCGCGCTCTTGTCACCGCTCGCCGCCGCGTGCGCCGCCTTGATGAGACGATTGGTCACCCCGCTCATCGCCGAGACGACCGCCACGACCGCGCCTTGCGCGACTGCGCCCGCGATGATCTGCGCGGCGCACCGGATGCGCGCGGCGTCGCCGACGGACGTGCCGCCGAATTTCATCACCAACATGTTTCCGCCCATAGTGTTCACTCGATTGCCGGCTGCGGCACGCGGCTCGCGGCGCGTAAAGATACCTGCTCCTCTAATCCCCGACCCGCAATCGGAGTTTCGCCATCATCAGACTGCGGCTGTGTTCCGTCCTTCACCAGCTTGTACTCGACCGCGTCAACGAGCGCGCGCCAACTCGCCTCGACGATGTTGGATGACACGCCCATCGTGCCCCACTGCGCCCGCCCGTCGCCCGAACTGATGAGCACGCGCACGCGGCTCGCCGTGCCCGCCAGATTGCTCGTGATGACACGCACCTTGTAATCGAGCAGGCGCACTTCGGCTAGCGCGGGATAGAACTTTTCGAGCGCGCGCCTGAGCGCGTGATCGAGCGCGTTGACCGGGCCTGTGCCGCTCGCCGCCGTGTGCTCGACACGCTCGCCGACTTTGACCTTGATTGTCGCCTCGCTCATCGGCATCGCCGCGCCGCGATGCTCGTCTATCACGCGAAAGCCGAGCAGCTCGAAGTATGGCCGGTGCGTGCCGTTCATCCGTCGCACAAGCAGTTCAAAGCTCGCCTCCGCCGCCTCGAACTCGTAGCCATCGTTCTCCAGACGCTTCAGTTTGTCGAGGACGCGCTGCTCCTCCGGCAGTTCCAGTCCCAACTCGCGCGCCTTCGCCAGCAGATTCGCGCGTCCCGCCAGATCGGAGACGAGGATGCGACGCCGGTTGCCAACCGTCTCCGGCGCGATGTGCTCGTAGGTCTGCGGATTGCGCTCGACCGCCGAGACGTGGACGCCGCCCTTATGCGCGAAGGCGCTGTCGCCCACAAACGGCGCGTGCGCGTCGAGCGCGAGGTTGGCAAGCTCGCTGACGAAGCGCGCCGTCTCGCGCAGCTTGCCCAATCGCTCGCGACCGATGCTCGTCTGGCGCGCCAGCTTCAACTCAAGATTCGGCACGACCGAGCAGAGATTGGAATTGCCGCAACGCTCGCCGTAGCCGTTGATCGTGCCCTGCACATGGACGACGCCGCTCCCGACGGCGGCGAGCGTGTTGGCGACCGCGAGTTCCCCGTCGTTGTGACAGTGTATGCCGAGCGGCACGGCGATCTGCTCCGCGACCGCGCGCGTGATGCGCGCCACGTCTTCAGGGAGACTGCCGCCGTTCGTGTCGCACAGCACGATGCGCTGCGGGTCGCCTTCCGCCGCCGCGCGCAACGTCGCCAGCGCATAGTCCGGGTCGGCGCGATAACCGTCGAAGAAATGCTCTGCGTCGTAAATCACAAACGGCACGCGCGCCGCGAGATAGCGCACGGTGTCTGAGATGATCTCAAGGTTCTCTTGATGGCTCAGGCGCAGAGCCTCGGTGACATGCAGGCTCCACGATTTGCCGAAGATGGTGATGACGGGCGTTTCCGCTTGCAGCAACGCTTGAATGCTCGTGTCTTGCTCGCATGACAGACGCTTGCGCCGCGTGGCTCCGAAGGCAGCAAGTCGCGCATGTGTGAGCTTGAGCGACCGCGCGCGCTCGAAGAAAGTCACGTCGCGCGGGTTCGAGCCGGGCCAGCCACCCTCTATGAAATCCACGCCGAGCGCGTCGAGTTGCGCGGCGATGCGGCACTTATCCTCGACGGAAAAGTTGACGCCTTCACCCTGCGTCCCGTCGCGCAAAGTCGTGTCGTAGATTTCGATCTCGTTGCTCATCATATTCACTACCCCTCGCGTGATGCCTGCTCCGGCGCGCGATCCGTCACCGCGCCCAAGCTGCTGCTCGACACCAGCCGCGCGTACTTCGCCAGCACGCCTCGCGTATAACGCGCCGCCGGCGGACGCCACGCCGCGCGCCGCCGCTCAAGCTCCGCGTGCGAGACGTTGAGTTGCAACAGGCGCGCTTCCGCATCAATGGTGATCGAGTCCTCTTCTTCAACGAGCGCAATCGTGCCGCCGACCGCCGCCTCCGGCGCGACGTGTCCGACCACCATGCCGTAAGTGCCGCCAGAGAAACGTCCGTCTGTGATAAGGCCGACGGCATCGCCCAGCCCCGCGCCGATAAGAGCGGACGTGGGCGCGAGCATCTCGCGCATCCCGGGGCCGCCGCGCGGGCCTTCGTAGCGAATGACCAGCACGTCGCCCGGCTTAATCGCCCCGGCGAGAATCGCTGCGAGACACATCTCCTCCGAATCGAAGACGCGCGCCGGGCCGGTAATGCGCGGCCTCTTCACGCCGCTGATCTTCGCCACCGCGCCTTCGCTCGCCAGATTGCCTTTGAGAATCGCGAGATGCCCTTGCGCGTACAGCGGCTTGTCGAACGGACGAATCACATCCTGATCGCGGCGCGGCGCATCGGGCACGTCAGCGAGCGTTTCCGCGATTGTCTGTCCCGTGATGGTCAACGCCTCGCCGTCGAGCAAGCCCGCGACGAGCAGCATCTTCATCACCTGCGGAATGCCGCCCGCCTTATGTAAATCGGTGGCGACGTAACGGCCTGAGGGTTTTAAGTCGCACAGGACGGGGACGCGCGCGCGTATCGCTTCAAAGTCATCGAGCGACAGAGGGACTTGCGCGGCGTGTGCGATGGCGAGCAGATGCAGCACCGCGTTGGTCGAGCCGCCGACCGCCATCACCATCGCAATCGCATTCTCGAAAGCGCGCCGCGTCAACAACTGCCGGGGCAGAATTTGTTTGCTCACTGCGGCGGCCAACGCTTCGGCGGAACGCGCCGCGTTGTCGGCTGTCTCCCCGTCCTCCGCTGCCATCGTCGAAGAGTACGGCAGGCTCAAGCCCATCGTCTCGATGGCCGCAGACATCGTGTTCGCCGTGTACATCCCGCCGCACGAGCCTGCTCCGGGACAGGCGCGACGCTCGACTTCCAGCAACTCCGTCTCACCGATGCGGTGCGCGCAAAACTGGCCGACGGCCTCGAACGCGCTCACCACTGTCAAGTCTTGCCCCGCGTAATGGCCGGCCTTGATCGTGCCACCATAGACGAAGATGGCGGGGATGTTCATGCGCGCAATCGCGATCAGCGCGCCCGGCATGTTTTTGTCGCAGCCGCCGACGGCCAGCACGCCGTCCACGCACTGCGCCTGACAGACAGTCTCGATTGAATCGGCGATCACTTCGCGCGAGACGAGGCTGTACTTCATGCCTTCCGTGCCCATCGAGATTCCGTCGCTGACGGTGATCGTGCCGAACGTTTGCGGCATCGCGCCCGCCTCGTGCAGCGCAGAGACGGCGCGCTCCGCCAGCGTGTTCAAGCCCATGTTGCACGGCGTGATCGTGCTGTAGCCGTTCGCCACGCCGATGATCGGCTTCGCGAAATCGTCGTCACTGAAGCCCACCGCGCGCAGCATCGCACGGTTCGGCGTTCGCTCGACGCCCTGCGTGATCGCTCTGCTTCTGCTGTTGTTACTCATAAAAGAAAATGATGAGAGATGAATGCCGCAGTGATGAATTAAAGAATTCAACCCGCCGAGTATTCATCGCTCAACACTGCGGCATTCGTCATTTAATTTTGCGGTGCTTGAAAGTTCGTTCGCCGCTGTTGTAACTGGCGACCGTGTGCCCGTTGCCGATCAGCTTGTATTTGTAAGTCGTGAGGCCGTCGAGACCGACGGGGCCGCGCGCGTGGAGTTTGCCCGTGCTGATCCCCAGCTCCGCGCCGAAGCCATAACGATAGCCGTCGGCGAAGCGCGTCGAGGCGTTGTGATAGACGCCCGCCGCGTCCACCTCCTCAAGAAAGCGCGACGCGACGGCGGCGTCCTCCGTCACCACTACTTCCGTGTGCCGCGAGCCGTATTGCTCGATGTGCCTGACAGCTTCATCGAAACTGCCGACGGTTTTGATCGAGACGATGAGATCGGAATACTCCGTCGCCCAATCGTCTGCGGTCGCCGGGATGACATCACGCGCCGCGGCTAATGCGATGGTGCGCTGACAGGCGCGCACTTCGACTCCGGCGTCATGCAGGGCGGCGAGCAGCGCGGGCAAAAGGCGCCGCGCGATGTCTTCATGCACGAGCAGCGTCTCTGCCGCGTTGCACGCCGCCGGGTATTGCGTTTTTGAATCGAGCGCGATGGCGAGCGCCTTTTGCACATCGGCGGCGCGGTCAATGAAGACGTGGCAGATACCCTCGCCGTGGCCGAGCACAGGGATGCGGCTGTGCGTCGCGATGTGGCGCACGAACGCTTGCGAGCCGCGCGGAATGATCAAATCAATCTCGCCGTCGAGCGTCAACATCTCCGCCACATCTTCGCGCGTGTGCAGCAGATTGAGCGCGTCGGCAGGGATGTCTGTGAACTGCGCGAGCGCGTCGCGCCAAATCGCGGCGAGAGCTTGATTCATGTGCATCGCCTCCGACCCGCCTTTGAGGATGACGGCGTTGCCGGACTTCAGCGCGAGCGCAGCGACCTGCGGCACGACCTCCGGGCGCGCTTCAAAGATGACGCCGACCACGCCGAGCGGGCAAGAAATTTTAGAGAGCGTCAGGCCGTCGTCCAATTCCGTGACGGCTAGTTCGCGCCCCAGCGGGTCGGGCAGCGCGGCCACGTCGCGCACGCGCGCGGCCATCTCCGCGATCCCCCGCTCGTCTGTCTGCAAACGCTTGAACAGCGCGCGTGACATGCTCCCAACGGCGACGGCGGGCGCGGCAGCGTGACAGTCGCGCTCGTTGGCGCTGAGTACTTCTAACCGGCGCTCCTCGATTAAGTTGGCGACAGACAACAGAGCCACGTTACGCCGCTCACCGGAGAGCAACGCGAGCCTGTGCGCTGCCGCGCGCGCGCGACGCGCCACGTCGGCGACGTTCACTCCCGTTGCTCTCTCTTCAATCAAGCCACTCATTTCTTCTGCCCTAACAATTAGTTTTCAACCTTCAGCCACGACCGATGTTTTTTGCTGGCCTTCCTCCGTCTTGCTCTCCAGAATCACAATATTGTCGCGCGTGACGAACACTTTGCCCTTGCGCGTGCGGATTGCATCAGGCGTGGGACTTTCACGCTGTGCCTTGATTTGCGCGATTAACTGTTCGCTCGCGCAGTTCGCGATGCCGCGCGCAAACTCGCGTCCTTCCGGGTCGGCGATGCTGACAACGTCGTGCGCGTCAAACTCGCGCTCGACGCGCACGAGGCCGGAAGTCAGCAAGCTCGCCTTGCCGCGCAGGATGGCTTCGCGCGCGCCCGCGTTGACGACGATGCGCCCGCGCGCGCTCGCCGCGTAAGCGATCCAGCGTCGCTTGCCGGCCATGCGCGCCGTCGGCAGGAACGCAGTCCCGACCGCTTCGCCTTTGAAGATGCGCGGCAGCGTGTCCGGCTTCGTGCCGTTGGCGATGACGGCCACGCCGCCCGCGCGCATGGCGATGTCAGCCGCTTCAAGCTTCGTTAACATCCCGCCGCGCCCGCCGGCGGATGGCCCCGTTGCCAGCGACTTTAACTCCGGCGTGATGTCAGTCACCAGAGGAATCACCGGCACGCCCGCGCCTTGCGTCGGAGCGGAGCGCACGGTCGTCGGTCTGCGTGCGAATAACCCGTCAACGTCCGTCAGCAGCACGAGCGCCTCGGAGTCGAGCTTGCTCATCACGAGCGCGGCCAGACGGTCGTTGTCGCTGAAGACGCGCGCGCCGCCTTGCGGCAGATATTCCAGCTCGGCGGTCGAGACGGTGTCGTTCTCGTTGACGATGGGCACGACGCCGAACTTCAATAGCTTCTCCATCGTGCGCTGCAAATTGGCATAGCGTTGCCGATCCCGGAAGTCGTCTTCGGTCAGCAGCACCTGCGCGATCTTCACATCGTAGCGGCGGAACAGATGCTCATAAGCGTTCATCAACAAGCTCTGACCGATGGCCGCGCACGCCTGCCGCACGACCACCTCGCCGAGCCGCGCACGCGCGAGGCCGAGCCGCCCCGCGCCCAACCCGACCGCGCCCGATGACACCAGCACGACCCCGCGCCCTTCTCGCGTCAGCTTAACGATGGCGCGCACAATCGGCTTGACCTGTGCGATGCAGACTTCGCCGCCCGCGCCCGTCACCACACTCGTGCCGAGTTTGATGACGACACGCCGCGCGTCCTGAAAACGTCGCCGTCGCTCATCCTCTTGATTGTGTGCTGACATAATTAAAGCAGTGATAAGTGATGAGTGATGAGTGATGAATGACAAGTTAACAGCTAATCATACATCGCTCAATGCTCATCGCTCACAGCTTTGCTTGTCGCTCAAAACTTTGCTCCTCACTTGTCACTTGTCACTTGTCACTCGTCACTGCCTTTCTCAGTTTGCCGCTTCATCCACGAGACGGCTGGCGGCGAGCCATGGCATCATTTCTCGCAACTGCCGCCCGACCTGCTCGATCTTGTGCTCGCTGCCGCTGCTCTCCAGTTGTTGAAAGCGTTGTTTGCCGTTGCGGTTCTCTCTCATCCATTCGTGTGCGAACGCGCCGGAGCGGACTTCCGCCAGGATGTCCTTCATGCGCCGCTTCGTCTCGTCGTTGACCACTTTGGGGCCGCGCGTCATGTCGCCGTACTGCGCCGTGTTCGAGATCGAGTAGCGCATCTCGGAGATGCCGCCCTCGTAGATGAGATCAACGATCAGCTTCATCTCGTGCAGGCACTCGAAGTAGGCCATCTCCGGCGCGTAGCCCGCCTCGACGAGCGTCTCGAAGCCGGCTTTGATGAGCGAGGTCAGCCCGCCGCACAAGACAGCCTGCTCGCCGAAGAGGTCTGTCTCGGTTTCTTCGCGAAAGTTCGTTTCGATGACGCCGGCACGCGCGCCGCCGATGGCCGCGGCGTAAGCGAGGCCAGTCTCTCGCGTGTCACCCGTCGGGTCTTGGTGGACGGCCAGCAGGCAAGGGACGCCCGCGCCCCGCACGTACTCGTGCCGCACGAGATGCCCCGGCCCTTTCGGCGCGACCATGAAGACGCTCACGTCCTCCGGCGGCGTGATGAATTTGTAGTGAATCGAGAAGCCGTGCGAGAAGGCCAGATACTTGCCCGGCGTCAGCGATTCGGCGACCTCGCGCGCGTAAATGTCTGGCGCAAGCTCGTCGGGCACGAGCATCATCACGATGTCGGCCTCCGCCGCCGCCTGCGCCACCGGCAGCACGCGCAAGCCCGCACGCTCCGCCTTCGCGCGTGAAGGGCTGTCGGCTTTGAGTCCGACCGTCACGTCGCAGCCCGCATCCTTCAGATTGTTCGACTGCGCGAAACCCTGGCTGCCATAGCCGATGACGGCGATGCGCCGCTCGCGCAAGATGTTCGGGTTGGCGTCTTTCTCGTAATAAATTTTCATGTCTGATTCCTTTCAGTTGAATAAGCTCAAGTGTTCGGCACACAGCCGCCGCCGTGTCACGGGCGCGTTAAGATTAGAGACTACCGGCCAACGTCTCTTCCGCGCTGAACGTGAGGTCAACGTTCGGCGGGTCGTCTGACAAATTCGCCGCGTCGTTTGACAGGCGACCGATGGCAATGTATCCGGTGCGCGTGATGTCGTTGATGCCAAGGGGGCGCAGCATCTCGATAAAGGCGTCCACCTTTTCCTTGTTGCCTGAAGCCTCGATGATCATGCGCGTGTGCGAAATATCCACCACCTTCGCGCGGAAGACGGCGACGAGACTTAAGACTTCCTGCCGGGTTGCGCCCTGCGCGGCGGTGACATCCACCAACACCATCTCACGCTCGACGTGCGGCTGGCTGGTCACGTCGCGCACCTCGCGCACGCGCGCCAGACGCTCGCACTGTTTGACGATCTGCTCGACCGTCCGCTCCGCGCCGCGCGTAACGATGGTGACGCGCGACCACTGCGGGTCGAGCGTCCCGCCCACCGAGATCGTCTCGATGTTGAAGCCGCGCGCGCTGAACAGCCCGACGATGCGCGATAACTCGCCCGGCTGGTCGGCCACGATGATGGAAAGCGTATGACGCATGGCAGCAATGATGAATGATGAGTGCGGAATGATGAATGAAAGACAAGAATCACGTTTTTATTCATCACTCATCATTCCGCATTCATCATTTCTTCAGACTCCTTCACTGTGAACAATCATATCGCGCGAGTTCGCGCCGGCGGGCACGATGGGGAAGACGTTCTCCTCTTTGGCGACGACCACCTCGATGACGGCGACGCCTTTGTGCGCGAGTCCGGCGGCGAGCACGTCCGACAATTCATCGGGGCGTGTCGCGCGAAAAGCGCCCGCGCCGTAAGCCTCCGCCAGTTTGACGAAATCGGGCGCGACCGAAATGTCCACCTCCGAGTAAGTGCGGTCGTAGAACATCTCCTGCCACTGGCGCACCATGCCGAGATAGCCGTTATTCATAATCACGACTTTCACCGGCAAGTCGTACTGCATGGCAGTCGCCAACTCCTGATTGGTCATCTGAAAGCCGCCGTCGCCGACCACCGCTACGACTTGCCTGTCGCGGCAGGCCAGTTGCGCGCCGATGGCTGACGGCAGACCGAAGCCCATCGTGCCCAGGCCGCCGCTCGTGATCCATTGCCGCGCGCGCGTGAACGGATAAAACTGCGCCGCCCACATCTGGTGCTGCCCGACATCAGTCGTGATGATGGCCTCGCCTTTCGTCAATCTGTGCAGTTCGCGTATCACCGCCTGCGGCTTGATCTGCTCGCTCGCGCCGTCGAAGCGGAGCGGCTGCTCGCGCTGCCACTCGCGGATTTGCCGCCACCAAGCGGCGCGTCGTTCAATGCTCGCGACGATTTCCGCAGGCGTGCGCTCGCTCGTCTCTGCACAGAGCGCGTTCAGAGCCTCGCGCGCGTCGGCGGCGAGCGCGAGCGCGGGCGCGACGTTCTTGCCGATGTTGGCTGGGTCTATGTCTATGTGGATGACGCAGGCGCGCGGCGCGAAGGTGGCGAGTTTGCCGGTCACGCGGTCGTCGAAGCGCACGCCGACGGCGATGAGCAGATCGCTTTCGGCGACCGCCATGTTCGCGGCATACGTGCCGTGCATTCCGAGCATGTTGAGACAGAGCGGGTGTGCCGAGGGGAAACCGCCCAGACCCATCAGCGTGGGCGTGACGGGCAGTTGTAATTTTTCGGCGAACGCGAGCAGCGCGTCGGACGCGCCGGAGTTGACGATCCCGCCGCCGATGTAGAGCACAGGCCGCTCGGACTTTAAGATCGCATTCGCCGCGCGTTGCACTGCGCGCGGCTCAGGTTTAACTCGTTCCTCTCGACACGGGAAGGCGATGTGATCCAGACGCGAGTAAGCGCAGCGCGCCGCCGACACGTCTTTCGGAATGTCTATCACGACCGGCCCCGGTCGTCCCGAACGCGCGAGGTGGAACGCTTCATGCACGATGCCCGCGAGGTCGCACACGTCGCGGACGAGATAGCTGTGCTTGACGCACGGGCGCGTGATGCCGACCGTGTCAACTTCCTGAAAAGCGTCCGTGCCGATGAGCGCGAGCGGCACTTGCCCCGTGATAACGACGATGGGCGTCGAATCCATGTAGGCGTTGGCGATGCCCGTCACGGCGTTGGTCGCGCCCGGCCCCGATGTGACCAGCGCGACGCCGACTCGACCCGACGCGCGCGCGTAGCCTTCCGCCATATGCACCGCGCCCTGCTCGTGGCGCACGAGATAGTGCGTGATGCGCTCGCGGTAACGCCACAGTTCGTCGTAAATGTGCAGCACCGCGCCGCCGGGATACCCGAAGATCGAGTCCACGCCTTCGTGCAACAGAGCTTCAAGCAGCACCTCCGCGCCGCGCGGCCACTGCGCGTTCGCCAGTGTCGCCTCCGGCAGAGTTGGGACGGCTTTGGTTGAAACGATCTGCTGCACGACGCTCATAAGCAAAAGTTCCTGCGTTGCCGGACGCGCGCATCTCTGTTCACGCGGTGCTGTGTCACTCGACTACACCGGCCACGTCTTCAGCGCAGACGCCGGCACAACCTTGACGAAGCTGCGCCGCCACGCGCTTGCGAGTTGCGCGATTTCTTCGGCCTCCGTGTGCTGCTGACCTTCGACAAGCGCGTGCCGGTAGTGTCCGAGCAACTCGCGTAAGTTAGCTTCATCAGCTTCCGCGACCGGTTCAAGACGCACCTGCGCGCCCGTCGCCAAACGACGCTTGAGCGCATCCGTCGTCAGGCCGCGCTCTTCGTCGAGCAACAGATAGACGACGCCGCCCGTCATGCCGGAGCAGAGCCAGGGACCCGGATCGCCGAGCACAAGACCGCGCCCCGATGTCTGATACTCGAAGGCGAAGCCCTTGATGTTGGCGCGCGCGGCGATGTTGCCAAGCTCGTCGCGCAACGATTCGCGCAGGCGACCGCCGATGATGACATCCGCGCCGGAGAGACGAATCCCTGCGCGCGAGTCGGCGTCGCCCTGCACGATGAAGAGACCGGCTTGCGCGCCGTAGGCGAAGCATTTGCCGACCGCGCCATCCACGCGCGCGCCGTCGTGATTGATGCCCTTGAGAATGACGATGCGACCGCCCGACGCACCTTTCGCCGCGCCGTCCTGCACGCCTCCATGCACGACGATGTCCACGCCGTCGGCGTTGAACGCGCCGAGGCCGTTGCCCGGCACGGAGCCTTCAAGAAAGTTGAGTACCGCACGTCTCAGACCGTGCGCGTCGTTGTGGCCGTTTGTACTGCCGTTGCCGTTGAGATTGACGTTGCTGCTGTTGTTAGTTTCGTTATCGGCGAATCGCGCGCGCGCGAGTTCGCCCGCGAGGTGTGTGCCCAGCGCGCGGTCGCCGCTCGCCACATAAGCGTCGTCGAAATAGACGACCTCCTTGCCGGTCTCCGCCAGTTCAAGCACGACGCGCGAGATCATGCGCGTCAAAGAAGTCAGCGAGCGACGCGCGCGCCCGACCATCGGCTCCTGTGCAATTCCGCAGAGCGGGCACGGCTCGCCGGGTTGCAAGAGCCACGCGAGATCCAGCCGCTCACAGGCGCGCGCCTGTTCGAGCAACTCGACGCGCCCCACCAGATCGCGCGTGCGCTTGAGTCCGGCGCGCGCCGTCTCGCGTTTGATTTCTTCTTTGACGGCGGAGAAGAAACGCACCAGATGCTCGACCGCGCGCTCGTATTCGCGCGGCGTGAAATGCTTCTGCCCGGCGGCGAGCGCTTCATTTGCATCCTTCAGTTGGCTCGTGATGCCGACGTGGCAAGTGCCCGTGTTGCATTCGCGGCAACTGGTGCAGCCGATGGCCGCCATCGCCATCGTCGCAAAGCCGACGCGGTCCGCGCCGAGCAGCATCAGCTTCACCACATCGCGCCCCGACTTAACGCCGCCGTCCGCCCACAGTTCAACGCGCTCACGCAGGCCGGAGCGCACGAGCGCGCGGTGCGCTTCGCGCAGGCCAATCTCGACGGGCAGCCCCGTGTGGCGTAGAGAATGTTTGCGCGCCGCGCCCGTGCCGCCGTCGTAGCCGGAGATGGCGATGATGTCGGCGCGCGCCTTGGCGATGCCGGTCGCAATCGGGCCGAGGTACGGCACGGATGGAATCTTGACCGAGATGCGCGCGCGCGGGTTAATCGTCTTCAACTCTTCGACGACCTGCGCGAGGTCTTCGATGGAGTAGATGTCGTGATTGTTTGAAGGCGAGATGAGATCAATGCCGGCGGGCGTGTGCCGCGTCTCGGCGATGCGCGCCGTGACTTTGAAGCCGGGCAGCAGTCCGCCCTCGCCGGGCTTTGCGCCCTGCCCGATTTTAATTTCGATTAGATCGCACGAGTTGAGAAAGCGCGCGTTGACGCCGAAGCGACCTGACGCGACCTGCTGCCCGCGATGCGCGCGATAGCGTCCCAACATGTCGGGTATCTCGCCGCCCTCGCCGTTGATGCAGATGATGTCGAGTTGCCGCGCGGCTTCGGCGTAAGCGCGAAACGAAGTCTCACCCTGCGAGCCGAAGCTCATCGCGGAGAAGTAGAACGGCGCGCTATGGCGACCGGCGCGCGTGTCCACTTCTTCGGCGCGCGAAGGAGACGCCGGCGCGCTCTGGCCTGCGGCGCGGATGTCGAGCAACTGACGGAGCGCAACCGGCTTCGTCTCTTCGATCTCGCGCAAGCGGGACGCGAAATCCTCGTAAGGATGTTCGCCGCGCGCGACGCGCCCCGCGATGTTCCAGATGGAAGGCTGCTCGCGGTATTCGCCGCGCAGGATCGGCGGTCGCTTCTTCAACGCTTCCTCTGCGCCCGCGCCGTTGGCGATGGACAGACGCGCGCGCGCATCACGGTCGAGATCGGTTAGCGATAGTCCGGCGGAGGGCGAGCCGCAGTAGTTGACGATGCCGAAGTAGCCGGCCACATCGGACGCGAGTCCGACGGCGGCGAAGAGTCGCCCGTAGCCGTCCAACTCGTGTATGCCCATCGTGGAGAGAACTTTTTCGATGCCGACGCGCAACGCCGTCACGCAGTTGCGTAGTCGCTTGCGCCGCTCATCCACATTAACCGCGCCGCGCGTCGCCACTTCATAGAGAGCATAAGGATTGACGGCATCCGCGCCGCAGCCGAGCGCGAAGACGAGGTCATGCACGTTGCGTAAACTGCCCGCGCGTAATACCAGACTTGCGCGACGGCGCAGGCTAATTCCATCAGCGGCTTGTTCGTCGCGCAGTCGCGCGTCAATGGCCGCGAGCGCGAGATGCGCGTCAATCTCAAGCCGCGCTTCGCGTGCAGAGCGCGCGTCGTCGAGGATGAGCACGGACGAACTCGTCTGTCGCACCAGCCGCGCGGCTACTTCTGCGACACGCAGCAAAGCGGCAGCGAGCGTCTCGTCTTCACCGTAAGTAATGTCAATCGTGGCGTGGCGCAGCGCGCCGCCTGTGCCGTTAGCGTCGCCGTCGTGCGCGTCTAACTCGGCGCAGAGCGCGAGCACTTCCGCGAGCGTGCGATGTTCCGTCGCGCGTGCCACCGCTTGATGAATTTGCGCGTCAGCTTCGTGCGACACACCGCCGAGCAGGAGCGGCGAGCGCAGTTCAATCTGTTCGCACGCTGTGGCTTGAGCCAGAGACGGGCGCGCGCCGAGAAAGACGCGCGTCGAGAAATGGTCAGCCTCGCGCTCGCGGTCAATCGCAGGGTTCGTCACCACCGCGACGCGCTCGTGGAAAAAGTCGGCGACGTTCTTGCGTTGGTGCGAGAGCGCGGCGAGCGGGCCGTCCCAACCGAGGCCGCTGATCGGCTCTTTGCCCGTCGCCGCCATCTCCTCTATGTCGCCCGCGTCGAGTTTGTTCCAGCCGCGCGCGATGAGTCGCCTTTCATCAAGGGATGAGGGATGAGGGCGGAGGGATGAAGGCAAACTCTCTACGTTGAGCGATTCCTTTTCATCCCTCATCCCTCCGCCCTCATCCCTTCCCGAGTCGAACCAGTGCGTGCCTTCGTTGAGGCGCGCGAGCGGGATGCGCGTCTGCACGTCGGCGAGCGCGCGGCGTTGCAGTTCGTGATACTCGAAGACATCCACGCCCGCTTCGCGCCGCAGCAGGAAGCCGCGCTTCTCGCCGGGTGCGAGCGGGCGCGGGTCGCGCACCATCTGCTCAAGCGGCACGACGCCTTTCTCGGACGAGGCGAAGAACTCTTTCCCCGTTTCGCCAAACCAGAGAGGCCGCAGGCCCAGAGCATCCGTGCTGAACACCACCTCGTCGCCCTGCCGCGCGATGATCGCGGCGGGGCCTTGCGCGAGCGCGCCGAACGCGCGTCGCCAGTGGCGATATAGCTCCTGCAAGTCGGCGGGGAAACGCGCGATCTCGCTCCAGACCGGCGGGAAGGCAATCTCCAGCGCGTTCATCAAGCTGAGATCGAAGTTGAACATGAAACTTTCGATGACGCGGTCGAGCACTTGCGAATCGCTGGCGCGCACGGGCAGTTGAATGCCGAGCGCGCAGGCTTCGCGTCCCAAGCGGTCAATCGAATTTATCTCACCGTTGTGGCCGAGCGTCGAAAACATCTGCGCGCGTTCGGCGCGCGAGTCCGTGTTGGTCGAGTAGCGCCCGTGACCGAGCGTGATCGCGGACTTGAAATCCGGGTGCGACAGTTCCGGGAAGTAACGGCGCAGAGTCTCGGCATCGCCGCGCACTTTATAGACCGCGCTGTTCTGGCTGAGTGACGCGACGTGGACGGGCAAGTCTCGCTCCAACTGCAAATGCAGATGAAAGATGTCTTTGTCTTCCAGCCCGCGCGCCGAGCGCGGCAGCGCGGCCACCTGCCAGAACTCCGGCTCGGTGACGCGCGCCAGCAGCCCCAACGCTTCCGGGCGCACGCGCGCCGTCTCGGCGATGAGGACTTCCAGTTGATGCTCTTCAAACAGCGCGAGCGCGTGCCTTTTAATCTCCGCGGCGTCGGCCTCGCGCTCGTGCGGAATCATTACATGCGCGACGGTGAAATGCGCGCGCGTGCTGAGGCGACCACGGATGCCGACGGCTTCGAGCCGCTTGAACCACCACTCGCGCGGGATGTCGGTCTGCAATCCCGCGCCGTCGCCCTCGCCCTCGATCTCGCCAGTGCGATGCCCCATACAGACAAGAGCTTCAAGCGTGCGCTTGACGTTGCCGTGCGAGGCTCGCCCGTCCTTTTTCACATTGGCGATGATCGCGCAGGCGTCGTGCTCGCTCTCGTCGTGCGACCAGCCGGACAAGCGGCGCGCGACGGGCGACTTCGTGTAGTCTCGCCCGTCGAGTTTCGTTTGCTGCGCGTCGTCTTGATTCATCGTCTCAAACAGTGCCCGCTGTCGCGAGGAAGCTGAATGGCAAAACAGGCCATCAACCCTGTGCTGTTGATGGCCTGTTCCAGTGTCTATTCCGGTTTCAGTTGCAAGCCATCATGTCGAGCGTTTTCCGGCGCTAATAATGCTGACTGACTTAAGTGTGCTGACTCGTGTAGAGACAAACACCGGTCGCGTCAGGCGGTCTGACGAACTGATAAACTTGACTGAGTTGAATGTGAAAGACATCTGTAATCGCTTTTATGTGTGGCAACTCTCTGTCAACGAAATGCTGGCCGAAACCGTCGAACCCTTATCCGGCGCGCTCAATCTACAACCTTCTCTCTCGTTTGCATAATTGATTATTTTTAGCATCCTATAAATAAGATTGTAAGGAGCAATCTCACAAGAGACTGCCCCTTACATGGATTTGTTTCCCGTTCCCCTGCCCCCGCGTTAGAGCGGATTTCGTTTGAATGTACAGTAGGCTGTGCTGCCTGCCGCCAACTGTGTGCGCGCGGCAGGCTGACAGCCTACCGTACATTGATTTGCAAACCGCTCTAGATGTCGTAGTACATGCCGAACTCCAGAGGATGCGGGCGCATCCGCAGGGGCTGAATCTCTTTCTCGCGCTTGTAAGTGATCCATCGCTCGATGAGGAGCGGCGTGAACACGTCGCCCTTGAGCAGGAAGTCGTGATCGGCTTCGAGCGCATTCAACGCCTCATCCAAAGAACCAGGCAGATTCGGCACGCTCTTCAACTGTTCCGGCGTGAGATCGTAGATGTCTTTGTCGAGCGGCTCGCCCGGATCAATGCGATTCTGGATGCCGTCTAACCCGGCGAGCAACATCGCCGAGAACGCGAGATACGGATTGCACGACGGGTCGGGCGGACGAAATTCGAGACGCTTGAGCTTCGGATTCTGCGAGAACATCGGAATGCGAATCGCGGCGGAGCGATTGCGCGCCGAGTAAGCGAGATTGACGGGAGCCTCGAAGCCGGGCACGAGCCGTTTGTAACTGTTCGTCGTCGGCGCGGCGAAGGCGACGATTGAAGCCGCGTGTTTCAAGAGTCCGCCGATGTAGAAGCGCGCCATCTCGGAGAGTCCCGCGTAGCCGTCGCCGGCGAACAGCGGCTGCCCGTCTTTCCAGAGCGATTGATGACAGTGCATCCCTGAGCCGTTGTCGCCGTAGAGCGGCTTCGGCATAAACGTCGCGCTCTTGCCCGCTTCGTGAGCGGTGTTGCGGACGATGTATTTGAAGAGTTGCAGGTTGTCGGCTGTGCCGAGCATCGTCGAGTAACGAATGTCTATCTCGCACTGGCCGGCGGTCGCGACCTCGTGATGATGACACTCGACGGTGATGCCGCAACGTTCGAGCGTGAGGGCGATCTCGGAGCGCAAGTCTATCAGCGAGTCGGCGGGCGAGACCGGCACGTAGCCTTCTTTGCCGCGAATTTTATAGCCGAGATTCGGCCCGTTGATGCCGTCCGTGCCGCGCCCGCTCGACCAGTGTGCTTCGTCCGATTCAATCGTGTAGCCGGCTGAATTTTGTCCCGCGTGATAGCTTACCGAATCAAAGACAAAGAACTCGGCTTCGGGGCCGAAGTTGATCGTATCAGCCAGCCCGGTGAAGCGCAGGTAACTCTCCGCGCGTTGCGCCACCGAGCGCGGGTCAAGCCCGTAGCCCTCTTTCGTAATCGGGTCAACCGCGTTGGCGATGAGACACAAAGTCGCTTCTTCCGTGAACGGATCCATCCACATGCGGACGGGGTCTGGGACGAGCAGCATGTCGGACTCGTGAATCGAAGCCCAGCCGCGCAAGGAAGAGGCGTCGAAGCCGAAGCCGTTCTCGAACGTGCTTTCTTCGAGTTCGTGCATGGGAAATGTCAAGTGATGCCACGCGCCGACGAGGTCTGTGAAGCGAACGGATAAAAATTTCGCTTTCTGCTCATCGGCATACTTCAAGACCGTTTTCGCATTCATAAATCATTATCCTCTGTCTGTCAGGGGTTTGAGACTCGTCACACGCGAGCAACGGCTCGCGCGCTTACGCCATGAACGATAGCGCGGATTATGCTGCTCGCGCGCCATCGTTCATGGCTTCAGATTTTCTGTTTCAATAGTCGAATGTCGTCTCGATTGTCCCCCTTTCTGCGTCACAAAGTGATGCCGTAGTAAATAAACAGAGCGTTGTTTTTCCGTCCCTGATTGCCGATGCTGTAACCGGCATAGAACGCGCTCCGCTTGGAAGTGACGAAGGCGAAGCCCGGCGTCACGTAGCCGAAACGATTCTTGCCGCTGAACCAGTCGGCGACGAAATTGACCTTCGGATGTAAAGGCTGTTCGTAGCCGACGATAGCCCCGCCATTCGTGCCGCTGCCGCTCGTGCGACCGACGAGGCCGTAGCCGCCGCCCGTCAGACGCGGCCCGTATGCGCCTTTCACTTTTTTGCTGACGACGGTGTAGAGCAGTCCGAACGTGTCCGTACCCCCGCGATTCGCGACTGACGTGTAGAGGATGCCGCCGCCGGCTGCCGCCACACCTTTCTGCTCGTTGTCGTAGAACTTGTACTTAATGTTCGGCTGTATCTCGACAGGCTGGTCGGGCGCGAGCGCGTCGGTGAGCGTGACGTTCGCGCCGATCTCCAGATTCTTGGCCGCGCCATAGACGAGGCGCGGCACGTAAGTCTGAAAACCCCCGTTGCGATGACTCTCTACGTGACTGAAAAAGTCGAACTCCAGATAAGTCTTCTTTTCCGCCACCGTGTCCGTCGAGGGGATGTTGAAGAGCGTTGATTGCGCTCTTGCCGCCTGGCTGCATAACAATGTGAGCGCGCACAGAGCGAGGCTCGCGCTGATGTTTGATTTGGTTCTGAGCATGTTGTAACGTTGCTCCATAATCGTTCCCTGAAAAGGGACGATCTCAGTGGCCTGCCTGTCTCGCGCCCGCAAAGCCTGGACGGGTAGGCCATGTCTCTTCTCACGCGAAGACCTCTGCACAAAGCCATTGCATTGAGCACGGACGTTCGCCAGTTAACTCCTTGTCGCCGCTGCGCCGTCATCAAGCCAAAACATCCCGGCGCACATAACTAACATGCGCGAACTTGCTGACAACTCTCGTGCCAGCGACTTTTGTCTCTGGAGCAAGTCAGCACAGGCGTCTGATTTGGCGTGGCTTTGAGGAAAGTTTGTGTCTCTCGCGGCGCGTCGGCGCATCGACTGCAAACAAGCTCTCCTCGCATGAGTGACAATTTTGTAGGAATCATGGCGGGCGACGACAAAACTATCATCACGCATCGCACGCTCATGCTTTTGCCTTGTCGCACAGCAGGCTCGACGCATAAACATGCTTGAGCGTTGCGGACGCAGTTCGCGCGCGTTGGCTCTTACGCCCGACGCCGCCATGACTTCACGCTATCGTCCCGCGCTGCTCATGCAACGCTCGATACGTTGTGGCCGCGCCGCGCGCAGACGGTGATGACATTTTTGTATCCATCACACCGCCGCCCGACAAAAACGTCTTTAGCCTCGACCGCATGGCAGTCTGTGTCTGCCAATTTCTCTTGTTGCCGCTCTGAATCTCGCGTCGCGCGCGTCACCAAGCGCGGTATGAGGTTTGCCAACAAACGTGCGCGCTTAATTTATTTTTAGCATTTACCACAGGCGCAGACGCTCAATGTATCCGACGTGCGCGGCGCGTCTCTAAGGTTCGCGGAATGGTCAATAACGGAACTGAAATTCAATCCATGCGCGCCAGTCGCAGCTATCAGGCGAAAGCGCTCGCCCATGCTGCGACTCGCTTCGCAGATATGGAGCGACTCGCCGAACCCGACGAGATCGCACAACGCCTGCGCGCCTTCATCAACATCGAGGATCAACGCTTGCGGATGGCGCACAGGGGCGGAGCCAGCGGCCAGTGGACGACGCAAGCGCGCAGCTTCGTCCTCGACACGGTGGTGCGGAGCGTGTTCCGCGCCGCGACATGGTCGGGTGATGGCGGCGAGTTTCTCAACAGCGCAAAGAACATCTGCGCCATCGTCGCACTCGGCGGATATGGGCGCGGTGAACTCGCGCCGTGTTCCGATCTCGATTTGCTGTTTTTGCACACGGGACGCCGCTCCGCGCAGATGCGCCAGTTGACCGAGCGCGTCCTGCGCCTGCTCTGGGACGCAGGCCTGACCATCGGGCACAGCTTTCGGACGGTGAAAGAATCCATCGCCGCCGCACGCACAGACCCGCACTTGCAGACGGCGCTCGTCCACACGCGACTGCTGGACGGCAACGGCGCTCTCTACAATTGCCTCGCGGCGGCGCTCAAGCGCGAGCGGCGCAAATCCAGCGCGGCTTTGATCGCCGCTGTGCAACATGAGCGCGCCGAGCGTTACGCCAAGTTTGGCGCGGACGTTTGCCTGCAAGAGCCGAACATCAAAGAGGGCGCGGGCGGCTTGCGCGACCTGCACACCGCGCTCTGGGTGGGTTACGCCAAAACGGGCGGCACGTCGCTCGCGGAACTGTGCGCGCACAAACTTATCTCAGCGTCCGAACAGAAATCAGCCGCGCGCGCTTATGAATTTTTGCTGCGCGCACGCTACGGGGCGCACCTGTTGACGGGACGCAAGAGTGACCGACTCTCGCTCGACATCCAGCCGGCGCTGGCGGCAAATTTCGGTTACACCTCGACGGATCAACTGCTGGCTTCAGAGAAATTCATGCGCGATTACTACCGGCGCGCGCGCGAGTTGCACGGATTTTGCGCGACCGTGCTGGCGCGTGCGACCGAGCCGGAGAAACGCACGTCGCGCTGGTTCAGTCTGGCGCGCGCCGGCTCGTCGGCTGAACAGTTCGCTATCAAAGACGGCAAGCTCGAACTCGAAGACGCGAAGATTTTTTCCAACAACCACTTGCTCATCTTCGACGCTTTTGCTCTGGCGCAGGCCGCGCGCGTGCCTCTCAGCCACAATCTACAAGAGGCGTTGCAGCGCAGCCTCGTACACGTCAACCGCGAGTTCCGCGCGTCGGCGGAAGCCTCGGGCGCGTTTCTCAAACTTCTCAAACGGCGCGGGCGCGTCGGCCACGCTCTGCGCTTGATGCACGAAGTCGGTTTCCTCGGTCGTTACCTGCCGGAGTTCTCGCGCATCCAGATGCTAATTCAGCACGACCTCTATCATCACTATACGATTGACGAGCACACGTTGAAGGTCATCGAGGCGTTGGATGAACTGAGCAACAGCAAAGACCGCAAGCGCGCGAACCTGCGAGCCGTCTGCGACGAAGTGGAGGACATCTCGCTCCTCTATCTCGCGCTCTTGCTGCACGACATCGGCAAAGGTCAGGGACGCGGCCACGTCGCGCGAGGCGTGGACATCGCCACACGCATCTGCCGTCGCTTACAACTCGACGAGCGCGCCGCAGACAAGGTCATCTTGCTGGTCAAGTATCACATCACGATGCCGCACATTTCGCAGAGACGCGATCTGACGGAGCCGCAAGTGGCCGCACACTTCGCCGCGCAGATGGGCACGCTTGATAACCTCAACATGCTGTTGCTGCTCAGTTATGCTGACATGAACGGCGTCGGCCCCGGCGTCTGGAGCGAATGGAAAGGCAGTCTGTTATGGGAATTGTATGAACGCGCGCGCGCCGAGTTGGCCGGAGGAGCCGCGCCCTTCAACGCGCCGGCAGAGTTGGCGCAGTTCAAAGAAAAGATCGTGGATGCGCTGCATGGCGAGATGCCTCCGAGCGAAGTCGAGCGACATCTCGCGCTGCTGCCGGAGCGTTACGTGCGAAACATTCGCCCGGAGTTGGCCGCCGCGCATCTCTTGCTCATCAAGCAACTCGCGTCCGATGCCTGTGCCGCGCATTGGACTGAGCGCGACACAGCGGGCACGGAGTTGACCATCTGCGCGCGTGACCGGCACGGATTGTTCGCAGACATCGCGGGCACGCTGACCGCGCACGGCATCGAAATCCTGAGCGCCGAAATCAACACGCGCGAGGACGGCATCGCCATTGACGTGTTAATGCTGCGCGAAGCGGCCACACGCCAGGCCGTCGAAGAGCGCAAGCGTCTAACCATCGAGCGCGCGTTGCGCGCGGGCGTGCGTGGTGAAAGCGATGTTGCCGCGCTGGTAGAGAAATGGCGCAGGGCGAACGCTCCGCGACGGCGCATGACGATTCATCAGCACGCGCGTCTTCACAATCCGCTGCACGTCAGTTGCGACAACGAAGCGGCGCAGGCCGCGACGGTCGTCGAGGTGCGCGGGACGGACGAGCCGGGGCTGGCTTACAAAATCGCGAGCGCGGCGACTGCGCTCGGACTTGAAATCGTCTATGCCAAACTGACGACCGAAAAGAGCGATGCGTTCGATGTCTTTTACGTGACGGACAATGAGGGACGGCAGCTTTCCGGGTCTGCCGCACGCACCCTTGAAGCGACGCTCACCGATAGTCTCGCTGCCACCAACGGGGCCGCAGCACCAACACCGCTACAGCACACAGCAAAGGAGATTAGTAGATGAAAAAAGTTGAAGCGATCATCAGGCCGCACTTGCTCGAAGCCGTGCGTAACGCACTTCAGGAGGCGGACGTGCGAGGAATGACCATCAGCGAGGTGCAGGGCTACGGCAGGCAGCGCGGGCACACCGAAACTTATCGCGGATCGGAATACCAGATCGAGTTCATCCCCAAGATTAAGCTCGAAGTAATTATCCCGGACGACATCGAAGACTTCGTCGTGCAGGCCATCACGAACGCGGCGCGGACGGGCAAATTCGGCGACGGCAAAATATTCATCAGCCAGCTTGAGGATGTCCTACGTATCCGCACGGGCGAACGGGGCGAAGCCGCACTCTAAATCGAGCCAACTTGCCCGCGCTAACCATGACCTTGTAAAAAAACCCGCGCGCATAAATTATGCGCGCGGGTTAACCGTGTCGAGCGGAAGGGAGAGAACACGGTTATAGCGGTTTGCAATTGGGTGCGACATCTGGCGCAAGGCATTTAATCAGTACCGCGAGCGGTAGCGAGCGGGTCATCCTTAGTAGGCAGACCCGCTCGCTATCGCTCGCGGTACTGATGGAGGTCACATCCAAAAATTAGCCAGATGTTGATTCACTCGTGCTGATTCTTGCGACCGGCTCCGGGATGTGTCCGCCGCCGGTTCCCTCAGCCCTCATGCCGGACGGCCTCGCGATGGAAGAGATAACGTACTCTGGATAAGCCGAGATGCCGTGCTCGTGCAAATCCAGCCCGTAGCCTTCACCTTCAGCCGAGACGCGCAGAATGCCCATCGCCTTGACTCCATACATGACCGCCAGAGAGACCGCGAACGTCGCGCCCGTCACGATCAAACTGCCAATCGCCTGCGCCGCCAGTAAGGTTGTGCCGCCGCCATAAAAAAGCCCTGTCAGCGGAGTGGTATTGTCGGCGGCGAAAGCTCCGGTCACGCCGTACTGCCCGGAGGCGAACAGTCCGAGCGACAGCGTGCCCCAGATGCCGCAGAAGCCATGCACGGGCACTGCGCCAATCGGATCATCTATGCGGAGCCATTCCAGCAACTCGACACCCAGCACGACGAGCACGCCCGCGACTCCGCCGAGTAAAATCGAGCCGACCGGGCTGACCCAGTAGCAAGGGCATGTGATGGCGACGAGACCCGCCAGAAAGCCATTGACCGTGAAACTCACGTCCCACTTTTTGCTGATGATATAGGCGTAAGACATGGCCGTCAGACCCGCCGCGCAGGCCGCGAGCGTCGTGTTGGCGGCGACGCGCCCGATGCCCTCGAAGTCCATCGCGGAGAGCGTGCTGCCCGGATTGAAACCGTACCAGCCGAACCACAAAAGCAGTCCGCCGCTCGCCGCGATGACCAGATCGTGCGGCAACATCGGCCCGCCGCCGTCACGTTTGAATTTGCGTCCCAGACGCGGCCCCAGCGCGATGGCTCCGGCCAGTGCGATGAACCCGCCGATGGTATGCACCACCGTCGAGCCTGCGAAATCGTGGAAGCCCACGCCGAGCGACGGCAGGAAATTTCCCTCCGTGCCCATCAGTGCCAGAAAACCATCCGGCCCCCAGACCCAGTGGCCGATGATCGGGTAGATGAAACCGGAGACGGCGAAACTGTAAACCAGATCGCCGACGAAGCCCGTGCGCCCGATCATCGCGCCCGAAGTGATGGTCGAGCAGGTATCCGCAAAGGCGAACTGGAAGAGCCAGAACGCGAGGAACGATACGCCGGTCGCTTCATACGTCGCCGGCACGTCTTTCAGGAAGAACCAGTGATAACCGATGAAGCCGTTGCCGTGGCTGAACATGAAAGCGAACCCGAAAGCGAAAAACAGCAGCCCGCACAGACATGTATCCACGATACATTCCATCAAGACGTTGACCGTCTCGCGCGAGCGACAAAAGCCCGCTTCCAGCATTGTGAATCCGACCTGCATACAGAAGACGAGGAACGCGGCCAGCAGCGTCCAGACGGTGTTAATCGGATTGACGATGTCGTTACCTTTGAGTTCAGGGTCGGCGGCGAAAGCCTTCAAGCCCAACAACTCCGGCAGCCAGGCGACCGCTGCGATTAACAGCGCGACGCCCGCCAGCTTTCCCATCAGCAGCAACCTGCCGTACCGACGCCATTCGGGATCATGCAGCCGTTCGGACAAGCGGGAGAGCTTCTGCGAGATAGATAATTTCTTCACACCCATTTACCAGTTCCTCCTAAATTTCGGGGTTGAGGCTGCAATTTCACAAGAGAGCGGCCAGTCAATCGCCGACCAGCGTTGCGCCGTCAAGATTCAGCGAGCAGGTGCGTCACCTTCGCTGCAACTTAACGCGCAGCAGGTGCGTCTGCGTGCGGCTGACGTGTTTGCGCTTAACAATCTCTATGCCAATCTTTGATGTGGTTGCCGTGCGGACACGTTGAGATGAAGTAACGTGCGTATTAGCTTGATAAGGACGAGATGTCGAGTCTTAATCATAGGGAGATGTGACGGCGGCGAGCGACTCTGGCGCAAGACATCTTTGTCGTGAATGATGGCGACGGCGACAAAAATGTCATCAACCGGCGGGTCATCCGCGCATCTTTCATTTTCGCGCTTGAGTTTAGTATAGCGGTTTGCGATTGAGTGCGAGTTGAGTGAAAGAATTTTCACCACAGAGGACACAGAGAGACACAGAGGCCGAACAGAGGGGACAATCAAAGCTCAGTCTTTCCTCTGTGCCCCTCCGTGCCCTCTGTGGTTAATCTCTGGTCACATTCATTTGCTACTCGCAGTAGAAGCCATACTCAACAATCATTAAAGACAATGGAATCACGAAGACACACGAGACAACACTAACTCTCTTCGTGTTGCTTCGTGTAGATTCGTGATTCTAGATCTTCCTCTGAATGTTCGTGAGATGGCTGGTAGCCACGCAAAATTATCCGCGCGCAAATCGCGCAGGCCAGCAAGCTGGCTTGCACGCCGGTTCTGACAATCATGTTGCCGCGCCGGAGGTAAGCTACAAACTTGTCACACGCATCGCTCCTGTGCCGCTTTCGCCGCGATGACCTGGCACGGCTCAACCCTTTTACGCCGCCGCGCAGCATGACAACACGCGAGCGAGACTTATCCCGCTATAAAAATTTTAACTTTGCTTCTGGCCGTCTTGTTCTCTAGCATGTCCTGTCCACAACAGAAAAGGTAATTCGCATTGCTGTTGTGCGCCGCCCGTCCTGGCCTTAAGCAAACTACGTGCTGATGGCCGGAAACTCGCTAACCAAATATGCCCAAACTAGCCTCGTTAAGAACGTCCGAACAGACGCCGCCCGTCATTCTCTTCGGCGCGCAAGAGCAGGCCGAGCCGCGCCAGCAGTTGACGACCTTACTTGAGATCGCCCAATTGCTCGCCGGCACGAGCGACTTGAAGTCAGCTTTGGGGCGCGTGCTGGAAACGCTCGGACGGTATCACGACATGATGCGCGGACTCGTCCTGCTCAGAGAGCGCGAGCCGGACGAGTTACGCATCGTGGCCGCGCACGGCGTCAGCGCAGACGGCGCGCGTCGCGTCAGCTATCGCGTCGGCGAGGGCATCACGGGGCGCGTCGCGGAGAGCGGCAAGCCGATAGTTGTGCCGCAGATTAGCCGCGAGCCGCTGTTCCTTGATCGCCTCGGCGTGCGCCGCCTGACGCTGCCGCACGAAGAGTTGAGCTTCGTCTGCGTGCCGATTTTGCTGCACCGTAAATCAATCGGCGTCGTCGGCGTGGATTTGCCCTACGAGCCGTCGCGCGACTACGAGCGCACGACACACTTCCTGACCATCATTGCGGCCATGATCGCGCAGGCCGTCAAGGTCGAGCATCTCATCGAATCCGACAAGCAACGACTGCTCGACGAGAACAGCCATCTCAAACAGGAACTGCGCGAGCGTTACGACTTCGGCCATATCATCGGCAACTCCGGCCCGATGCGGCAGGTCTATGAGCGCGTGACGCAGGTGGCGCGCTCGAACACCACAGTGATGCTGCGCGGCGAATCCGGCACGGGTAAAGAACTAATCGCGCACGCGCTCCACTACAACTCTCTACGCACCGGCAAGCCGTTCGTCAAAGTCAGTTGCGCGGCGTTGCCCGACACGTTGATTGAAGCGGAGCTTTTCGGTTACGAGAAGGGCGCGTTCACCGGCGCGCAGGGCAGAAAAAAGGGACGCTTCGAGTTGGCCGACGGCGGCACGCTCTTTCTCGATGAGATCGGCGACTTGAACGCCTCGACGCAGATTAAACTGCTGCGCGTGTTGCAGGAGCGCGAGTTCGAGCGGCTCGGCGGCACGGAGACGATCAAAATCAACGTGCGTCTCATCGCCGCGACCAACAAAGATTTGGAGAGCGCCATCGCCGCCGGGCAGTTCCGCGAAGACTTGTATTACCGCCTCAACGTCTTCGCGATCTTCATGCCACCTTTACGCGAGCGCAAGCCGGACGTGCTGCTCTTAGCCGATCATTTTCTGGAGAAGTACGCGCGCGAACACGGCAAGAGCATCAGGCGCATCTCGACGCCCGCGATTGACATGCTGACGAGCTACCACTGGCCGGGCAACGTGCGCGAGTTGGAGAACACCATCGAACACGCCGTCATCGTCTGCGAAAGCAACGTCATTCACGGCCACCATCTGCCGCCGACTTTGCAAACCGCCGAAGGCTCCGGCACGGTCATGCAGCTACGTCTGGAGACGGCGGTCGAGACCTACGAGCGCGACCTCATCCTCGACGCCTTGAAGACCACGCGCGGCAATCGCAAGAAAGCTGCGAAACTGATCGACACGACCGAACGTGTGATTGGTTATAAGGTGAAGAAATATAAGATTGACTGCGACCGCTTCCACCGTTGAGCGACCCCTTCCATCGTTGAAGGCGCTCGCGCTTATCCCATCGCCTCAACGCCCCTCTCAGCAATCAGCCGCAGAGCACCGCGCCACCGTTGACGTTGAGAATTTCGCCCGTGATGTGGCGTGCCCAGTCCGATGCGAGGAAGAGGACGGCGAGCGCCACATCATCAGCCGTGGCGAGACGTTGGAGCGGAATCGCCCCGGTCATCTGCCGCTTGTAAGTTTCATCGCTGAACACGGGAGCGTTCAGTTCCGTGTCCACCCAGCCCGGCGCGACCGCGTTGACGCGGATGTCCGGCGCGAGTTCGACGGCCAGCGATTTTGTGAAACTAAGCTGCCCGCCTTTCGACGCGGCGTAGTTGGAGTAGCCCGCCTCGCCGCGCTGCCCTGCCGTTGAACTGACGATCACAATGTTGCCGCGTCGCTGTCGCTTCATCACAGGCACGACCGCGCGGCACGTCGTCCAGGTTCCTTTGAGGTTGGCGTCGAGCACGCGATCCCACATCTCTTCCGTCATCGTCTCAATTGGCGCACCATCCCACACGCCGGCGTTCGCCACCAGCAAATCAACGCGCCCGAAACGCTCAAGCGCGGCATCGGCAAGCGACTGCGCCTGTTGCACGTCGGCCACATCAGCACGCACGGCCAGCGCTTTAACTCCAAACTCCTCGCACGCGCGCGCGACTTCTTCCGCCGCCTCTTGCTGCCGGACGTAGTTGACGACGACGTGCGCGCCCGCTTCGGCGAGCCTGAGCGCGACGGCGCGACCGATGCCGCGCGCCCCACCTGTGACAATCGCCACGCGCTCGCGCAGCAGTTCGCGCGGCAGCGCAATGTTCACCTGATCATGCTCATCAACCATAGTGAGATTAATCCTTATGCGCGTCAGGCGACGCTATGCGCTGCCCTGCGCGCAGCTCACCGCGCCTTCTTCGTGGAGCGTCGCCCGCAGAAGCGTCGCGAGCGCATCGGCTTCGGCGAGGAAGCCGTCGTGCCCGTGCGTTGATGCAAGCTCGTGGTACAGACAATCAATGCCGGCGACCTTCATGCGTTCGGCCAGAGCGCGCACGTCCGCTGCCGGGAAGAGCCAGTCGGAACTGATGCCGACGAGCAACACGCGCGCGCGAATACGCGCGAGAGCAGCCGCTTCAGACTCGTAGCCGCGCGCGAGATCGAACGTGTCCATCGCCTTCGAGAGGACAAGATAAGAGTTCGCGTCGAAGCGGCGCGTGAACGCTTGCCCCTGATAATCGAGATAACCCGCCACGTCGAAACGCTCTCCGAGCGCGCGGTGCGGATCGTCGCCCGCACGGTCAGGCCGCCGACCGAAACGCTCATCGAAGAGCGCGGCGGATTTGTAAGAACACATGGCGATGGAGCGCGCCAACGCCAGTCCCTGCACGGGCTGCGCGTCCGGCTCGTAGTGGCCGCCGCGCCACAGCGGGTCTTGTCTAATCGCCTGTCGTTGCAGGTGATTGAGCGCCAGCCCCATCGCGGGCAATGGAGATGTCCCAATGACGATACATTTTTCAATTTGTTCGGGATAGTCAACCGCCCAACGCAATGCCTGCATCCCGCCGATTGAGCCGCCGACGACCGCACGCAGGCGGCTCACGCCGAGTTGATCAAGCAGTCGCGCCTGCGCCCGTACCATGTCACTGATTGTGACCAGCGGAAAGTCGCCGCCGTATCGCTTGCCGGTCTGCGGATTGATGGTGGAAGGCCCGGTCGAGCCGTAACACGAGCCGATGACGTTGACGCCGATGACGCAATCGCGCGCAGTGTCGAACAGTCCGCGCGCGCCGAACAACTGCGGCCACCAGTCTGCCACGCGCGCCGAACCGGAGAGCGCGTGGCAGACGAGAATCGCGTTGTCGCGTCGCTCGTTGAGCGTGCCATAAAGCGCGTAATGAAGCGTCACGGGTTGCAACGCGCCGCCGCTGACTTGAAACGGCTCGTCAGCGGCGAAAGTACAGTCGCCTTCAAATGTCGGTTCGAGCGCGGCGTCCATCGCTTACGCTCCGCCCGTCCCGGCAGCGTTGGTCTGCGGCTCATCCGTCGAGACGGCACGCCGCAAAGCCTGTTCGAGATCGGCGATGATGTCGCGCACGTCTTCGATGCCGACCGAGAGGCGCACGAGTTCGGGCTTGACGCCCGTCGCCGCCTGCTCATCTTCGCTCAGTTGCTGGTGCGTCGTCGAAGCCGGATGGATGACGAGCGACTTGGCGTCGCCGATATTGGCGAGTAGGCTGAAAAGTTTGAGCGAGTTAATGAACTGCTTGCCCGCCGCGAAGCCGCCGCGAATGCCGAACGTGATGAGCGCGCCCGCGCCGTCGGGCAGATACTTCTGCGCGAGCGTGTGGTAAGCGCTGCTCTCCAAACCGGGATAGTTGACCCACTCGACAGCTTCCTGCCCTTCGAGAAACTGCGCCACCTTGAGTGCATTTTCCGAGTGACGCTGCATACGCAGGTGCAACGTCTCCGCGCCCTGCAAAAAGAGAAAAGAGTTGAAGGGCGAGAGGCAGCCGCCCGTGTCGCGCAAGCCCTGCACGCGCGCCTTGATGATGAAAGCCAGCGGGCCGAAGGCTTCCGTGTAAGAGACGCCGTGATAAGAAGGATCGGGCGCGCTGAAGTCGGGGAAACGTCCCGACGCCTGCCAGTCGAATTTGCCGCCGTCAACAATCACGCCGCCGATGGACGTGCCGTGGCCGCCGATAAACTTCGTCGCCGAGTTGATGATGATGTCCGCGCCCCATTCAAGCGGGCGGCAGAGCGCGGGCGAGGCCGACGTGTTATCCACGATGAGCGGCAATTTGTGCTCGTGCGCGGTCGCGGCCAGACGCTCGATGTCCGAGATGTCGAGCTTCGGATTGCCGAGCGTCTCTGTATAGACGGCTTTCGTCTTGTCGTTAATCGCGGCGCGCAATGCTTCGTCATCGGCGGCATCTACGAAGCGGACGTTGATGCCGAGTTTCGGTAGCGTGTAGTGGAACAGATTGTACGTGCCGCCGTAGAGCGAGGTGGTCGAGACGATCTCGTCACCAGCGCGCGCTATCGTCAGGATGGTGAGCGTCTCGGCGGCCTGGCCGGACGCGAGCGCGAGCGCCGCCATGCCGCCTTCGAGCGCGGCGATGCGCTTCTCGAACACGTCGGTCGTCGGGTTCATAATGCGCGTGTAGATGTTACCGAACTCTTGCAGCGCGAAGAGGCGTGCGGCGTGATCCGCATCGTTGAAGACGTAGGAAGTCGTTTGGTAAATCGGCACGGCGCGCGCGTTGGTCGTCGCGTCAGGCTCCTGTCCGCCATGAATCGCCAGCGTATCGAAATGTAGTTGTTGCTCTGCGTTGTTGTCGTCAGCCATCATCTGCTCCTTCGTAGTTGATTACGGTTACGGTAAAACTTCTCGTCCCAAAAAGCTAATCGTTAAGATAAGCGTTCGACTTGAAGCGTCGCAACTGCTCGGCGGGCGGGCACTCTTCGCACAAGGCTTGCTCGCCTGCGAGGGTGGCGGCAGCGGGCGGCAAGTGCCCGCGCGCTTCGAGCAAGCGAATAATCCTGGCGGCGCTCGACGCGATGCTCTCGCGGTCGGTTTCCACAATCAAGTCCGGCGCGTGCGGCTCCTCATACGGATCGGAGACGCCGGTGAAGGCTTTCAACTCGCCCGCCAGCGCGCGCTGGTAAAGCCCCTTCACGTCGCGTTCAGCCAGCACTTCCAAAGGGCACTTGACATAGACTTCGACGAAGCCCGCGCCGTCCGTCTCGACGGCCTGCCGCACTTCGGCGCGCACGTCGCGGTAAGGCGAGATGGCGGCGGAGACTGCCGCTACGCCGTTGCGCGCGAGCAGGCGGCTGACGTAACCGATGCGTCGGATGTTCGTGTCGCGATCCTCTTTCGAGAAGCCTAAGCCCTTCGAGAGATTACTCCGCACCTCGTCGCCGTCGAGCGTTTCCACACGCAGACCGCGCGCGCGAAGTTCGGGCAACAGCGTTTGCGCCAGCGTCGTTTTGCCCGCGCCCGAAAGCCCTGTCAGCCATAAAACGAATCCTTTGGTTTGTGTCACTATCCTGCTCCTCAATTACAAATCATTACGCTGATGCGACGACGAGCGACTCTGTTTCGTGTCGTCGCTGCGCTTCGATGAGCACGCGCGCGACCTCTGGGCGCGTGAACTCGATTGGCGGCAACTCGCCCGCGCTCAACATCTCGCGCACCTTCGTGCCCGACAGCGTGACGTGATTTTCAGCATCGTGCGGGCAGGTCTTGACGGACGCCATCGCGCCGCACGCGCGGCAGTAAAAAGTGTGCTCGAAGAAGAGCGGCGTGATGCCAAGCTCTGCGGGCGCAAACTCGTCGAAGATGTGGTGCGCGTCATACGTGCCGTAGTAGTTGCCCACGCCCGCGTGATCGCGCCCGACGATGAAGTGCGTGCAGCCGTAGTTCTTCCGCACCAGCGCGTGAAAGACAGCCTCGCGCGGGCCTGCGTAGCGCATCGCCGCCGGCAACGCAGAGAGGACTGTGCGCGCCGGCGGATAGTAGTGTTTCAGAATCGCCTCGTAGGAAAGCATCCGCACATCCGCCGGGATGTCGTCCGACTTGGTTTCGCCGACGAGCGGGTGCAGGAGCAGGCCATCAACAATTTCGAGCGCGCACTTTTGTATGTACTCGTGCGCGCGATGCACGGGGTTGCGCGTCTGGAAGGCCACGATGCGCCGCCAGCCACGCTCAAGGAATAGCGCGCGCGTCTCGACCGGATCGCGCCGGTAATCACGGCACGGCACGTCTAAAGATCGGTTGAGCAGGCTGATGCGCCCGCCGAGCAGCCATTCGCCTTCCTCGTAAATCGCGCGCACGCCCGGATGCGCTTCATCCGTCGTGCGATAAACCTGCGCCGCCTCGCGCTCGCGGTCGCGCGCGTATTTCTCCGCGAGGTGAAGGACGCCGAGCAGGTGTTCATCCTGATAGAGCGCGACATCCTCGCCCACACGGAGCGAGCGCGCCTGCTCCCGCGTGGCGGAGAGCGTGATGGGCAGCGACCACGCCACGCCGTTCGCGAGACGCATGTCATCGCGCACGGAGAGATAATCAGCCTCGCCCAGAAAACCTTCGAGCGGCGAGTAAGCGCCCGTGCCTATCAGTTCAAGGTCGGCGGCGGCGCGTCTGTTCAAGCGGAGCGCGGGCAGACCCGGAGCGGCTGCGATGAGTTGCGCGCGTTCTTCTCCCGCGACTTGACGATTGATGAGCGTGCCCCCGTGTGGGCTAATCAGTTTCATGTCTTTCTTATCTCTCAAGTAATCACTAGAGCGGTTTGCAATTGCATGTGACCTCTGGCGCAGGGACTTTAATCAGTACCGCGAGCGGTAGCGAGCGGGTCATCCCAAGTGAGCAGACCCGCTCGCTACCGCTCGCGGTACTGACGGAGTTCACACTCAATTGCAAACCGCTCTAAACAGTTGGTTAAGCGCCGTTCCAGACAAACAGTAACCGTTACTGGTGCAGCCCGCACTCCGTCTTGTTCGCACCGCGCCAGCGTCCCGCGCGCGGGTCTTCGCCGATCCGCACGGGCGTCGTGCATGGCGCGCAGCCGATGGACGAAAAACCGAAATCGTAAAGCGGATTGTAGGGCACATCATGCGCTGCGATGTATTCCCAAACGTCGCGCGCCGACCACGCGGCGAGCGGGTTAATCTTGATGAGACCGAACTTCGCATCACGCTCGACGATGCCTGCGCCCGCGCGCGCCGGTGTCTGGTCGCGCCGGATGGCCGTGATCCAGGCGCGCAATCCCGCGAGCATGACCCGCAACGGCTCGACTTTACGCAAGCGGCAGCATTCATCCGGGCGGCGCGTCCACAACTCTGCGCCGTGCTCGGTCGCCTGCGCGTCGAGAGAGAGAGCAGTCGCGCGCCGCTCGAACTTTACGCCGTAGAGCGCGCTCAAGTTTTCGATGAGGGCGTAAGTATCCGGGAAGAGCAAGTCTGTGTCGAGGTAGAACATGCGCGCGCCGGGACGGACGCGGGCGAGCATGTCAACGAGCACGCAGCCTTCCGCGCCGAAGCCCGTGGCGAGCGCCACGTCCGCGCCGAACTCATCAACCGCCCAGCGCAGGACGGCCTCCGGTGGTGCGTTCTCGAAATCATCCGAGATGGCTTTTAATTCCTCGCCGGGCGCTTCACACGCGAGCGCAAGTGCGTTGTCTATCATTTCCTTCTTCTCTCAAATTGTGGTCGCAAACTCTGATTCAAGTGCGCGTACAAATTCGCCGGGCGCGTGCGTGTCGGCGCGCGACTCGAACCAGTTGAGCCGCTCGCGTAAACTCACGACTTCGCCGATAACGATGACGGCGGGCGCACGAAGTCCCGCGCGCTCCGCTTCGTCGGCGATGGTGTGCAGCGTGCCGGTGACGGTCTGCTGTCCTTCATACGTTCCCCAGCGAACGACGGCAGCGGGCGTCTCCGGCGAACGCCCCGCCGCGATTAACTCTGCGGCAATCTCTCGCAGACGGCTCATCCCCATCAGGACGACGACGGTGTCCGCGCCCGCGCCAGCCGCGAGCGAGTGGGCGCGCGTTTGTCCTTCGGCGTGCGCGCCCGTCACGACGGCAATCGAAGATGAAAGCGCGCGGTGCGTCAGAGGAATGCCGGCGTAGGCCGGAACAGCGAGCGCGGAACTGATGCCCGGCACGACCTCGAACGGCACGCTCGCCGCGCGTAAAGCCTCCGCCTCTTCCCCGCCGCGCCCGAACAGGAACGGGTCGCCGCCCTTGAGACGCACGACGCGCTTGCCGCTCTGCGCCTGCGTGATGAGCAGGCGGTTAATCTCACACTGCGGCATTTGAGCGCCGCCGCCGACCTTGCCGACGTAGCTGCGCTCGGCGCGCGCCGGTACGTGGTTGAGCAATTCCGGGTTGACGAGATAGTCGTAGATGACAACGTCGCAGGAAGCGAGCAGGTCGCGCGCTTTGACAGTCAGCAAGCCCGGATCGCCCGGCCCCGCGCCGACGAGATAGACCGTGCCGCATTGCGCGTCGAACTCTCGCGCGCGCTCCGTCTCATAGCCTTGCGTCTCGCGTATGCGCTCAAGCGAGGCGTCAATCACCAGACGGTGCGCGGCCAGCGGCTCCGTGATCTGATAACTGACAGCCGGATACTGACGCGCCACCGTATGCACTTCTTCGGGCAGGTCGCCGCGCGTGTGTCGTCCCGGCGAGAGAAAGTACGGATGGACGATGATGTGTCGCGCGCCGCGCTCGACGAGACGCGCAAAGCCCGCCTTGATGTCCGGCTGCGCGATCTCCAGAAAGGCTGGCTCGACGATGGCGAAGTCGCCGCGCACGCCGATGCGCCGCGCCGCCGTCCGCACGTCCTCGTTCGCCTCTTCACGCCGGCTGCCGTGTCCGACGACGAGCACGCCCGCTTGTCTTAATCCTTCTGTCATGCGGCGGCCTCCACACCTTCCGCCACGTCAAGCGTCTCCAGTTCCGTCGTCGTGTGCCGCGCGATGAAGCGTTGGAAACTATCGCCCGCGCCGTCGCGCCGTGACAGGTAAGCGCGCGCCAGTCGCTCGATGTAAAACTTGATTTCGACGGCGGGAATCTTCCGCTCCAACTCTCGCCCGAACGTGTAGCCGTCGCCGAGATGTCCGCCGAGATAGATGCGGTAAGCCTCCTGCTTCCCTTCCGGCGTCGTGATGAAGTCGCCGACTAAACCGATGTCGCAGACTTGATAGTGCGCGCAACTGTTCGGGCAGCCCGTGACGCTGATGCGGAGCGGCGTGTTGAAGCCCGGCAGTTGCTGTTCGAGATGCGCGATTAGCTCGGACGCGAGTTCTTTGGTTTCCGTCACCGCCAGCTTGCAGAACTGCTTGCCCGTGCAGGCGATAGTGCCCGTGCGAAAAGATGAAGACTCGACTTGCAGATCGAGCGCGGCGAGCGCAGACGAGAGCGCGGTGCGTGCTTGTTCCGGCACATCCAGCACGACGAAGTTCTGCGCGGTCGTGAAACGCACGCGCCCGCCGCCGTGACCCCTCGCCAGTTCCGCGACCGCGATCATCTCCGTGCCCGACAGACGCCCGCGCTTCGTGGCGACTCCGGCGTAGTAAAGTCCCGTCTGCTTTTGCGCGTGGATGCCGATGTGCGCGCGGTTGGCTGTGACGGGCACGACGGGCGCGTCGCCGTCGAGCAACCTGCGTCCCAGACTGCGCTCAAGCTCCGCACGGAAACGAGCCGCGCCCCACTCTGCCATCAGGAATTTCAGACGCGCGCGCGCACGCGAGTCGCGATTGCCGTGCGCGCTGAAGATGGCGCAAATGTGCTCGCAAATCTCGACGACTTCGTCCGGTCTGACGTGCACTCCCAGCCGCTGCGCGAAATGCTCTTTCGCGCCCAGCCCGCCGCCGACCCACAGATCGAACGCGACCGCGCCGTCCGTGCGACGCAGAGCGACCAGCCCGATGTCGTTAATCTCGTGCCCCGTGCAGTAGAGCGAGCAGCCGGAAATCGTAATCTTGAATTTGCGCGGCAGGTTCGAGAATTCGCGGTTGCCGAGAAAATGGCGATGCACGCGCTCGACGAGCGGCGCGGCATCTATGAACTCCGCCGCGTCTATGCCTGCGAGCGGGCAGCCGGTCACGTTGCGCGTGATGTCGCCGCACGCGCCGGAGGTTGAAAGGCCGACGCGGTCAAGCTCTGCGAAGATGGCGGGCACGTCCTCGATACGGACGAAGTGCAGTTGAATGTCCTGTCGCGTCGTCACGTCGCCGGTGTTCTGCGCGTAGCGCACGGAGAGTTGGCCGAGCGTCTCAAGCTGCGCGCTCGTCAGCGTGCCGTTCGGGACTTTGACGCGCAACATGAAATAGCCGTCCGCCTGCGGGCGTTGCGTGTACAAACCATACCAGCGCAGCCGCACATCGAGATCGTCTTCAGCGATGGACGCGAAGCCTGTGCGCGCGTAGCGGAGCAGATCGTCGAGGCAATCAAGCCCATCGCGCTCGCGTTTGACGCGCTCAACTTTGTTCTCTTTTTTCCCGGCAGCCATGAATTTCAAAGCCTCTAAAAACAAAAAACTCTCGCGCTAAAGAAAGCACGAGAGTTAAATACCCTAATAGCTCTTTAGCAGTTTTTTACGTGGAGCAAGTCAACTTATAAATCGCCACGGTTTGAGTGATAGCAGTTCTCAGCAGGGCGCGACTCGCACGACACTTGTTCGCATCGTGCGACAACACCCCGCCGCGCCCGTTACAAAGGCGCGGAGACCAAACAAAAATAAAAATCCCTTTCGCATCAGAAGCGCACTTTAAGTTACTCGATGAGAGACAGTCAACTTAATTATTCTTATTAGCCGATAAATGCGGCTGAAGCTCTACACACGCGGACGCCGGATTGTTCAGCCGGAGAAGACTTCCGCATCTCTGGCAGAGCGCGCGTCTGGCAAACATGGGTCGTGCGGCGTACTATGCACAGCGGTCAATTCGTAACTCAACCATCGAACAAGGCAGATGATGATCGCTCCGGCCAGCAGAACCGCGCATTTCCATTACGCTATACGCAACATCGTCAGCGCCGCCGAAGAGCGCGAACGCGCCGGACGCCCCGTCGTCTATCTGAACATCGGCGACCCGCAGGCTTACGGCTTTCGCCCGCCCGCGCATGTCGTCGAAGCTGTCGCGCGCGCGCTTCGCGAGAACTTCACGGGCTACGCGCACTCGGCTGGACTGCGCGAGGCGAGAGAGTCCGTGGCAAGTTACGCGACCGCTTTGGGAGCGCGCACCGAATTCTCTGACGTGTTGATGACGGCGGGCGCGTCCGAAGCGGCGGACTTGATTCTCACGGCGCTGGTGAATGAAGGCGACGAGGCGCTGCTGCCGGCTCCCGGCTATCCGCTCTATCCGGCCATCCTCAACAAGCTCGGAGGCGTCGCACGTTATTACCAACTCGATGCCGCGCGCGGTTGGCAACCATCGCCCGACGAGATTAGCGCAGCCATCAACGGGCGCACTCGCGCACTCGTCATCATTAACCCGAACAACCCGACCGGCGCGATGATCCCGGACGACACGACGCGGCAACTCTTAGCGTTAGCCGCGCGGCACAATTTGCTGGTCATCGCCGACGAAGTTTATCGCGAGTTGTGCTTCGCCGCGCCGCCGACGCCCTCGTCAACTCTGGCGGCAGAGATGGGCGTCCCGCTCATCACGCTGGAGAGTCTGTCGAAGACGCATCTCGTGCCGGGCTGGCGCGTCGGCTGGATGCGCTTCACGCACGCGGAGCGGATGCGCGAACTCATCAACGCCATCAACCGTCTGGCGAGCGGGCGTCTCTGTTCCCCGACGCCGGCGCAGTACGCTGTCCGTCCCGCGCTGGAAGGCGACAAAAGTTTTCTCGTCGAGTTCATGCGCGAGATCAGGCAGCGACGCGACTTCGTCGTCGAGTCTGTGCAAGGCATCGCAGGTTTATCGTGCGTGTCGCCGGAAGCCGCCTTCTACGCCATGATCAAAGCGGACGACCCGTCGGGGAGAACCGACGAGCGATTCGTGCTTGATCTGCTTGAGGAGACGGGCGTGCTCGTCGTACACGGCTCAGGCTTCGGCGCTGATCCGGCGCATGGTTATTTCCGGCTGGTCTATCTCGCCGCCGAAGAGACGCTGGCGGCGGTGTTCAAGGAAATCGCTTGCTTCCTCGAAAAACTTCCCGCGGCGCGGCGGTGAAGCGCATCATCCCGGCCATGAATTCAATTGTCGAACTCTTCTGTTTGCGCTTTCTTTCACGCTGACACGGTCGGCATCTCCCATTGCCCGGATTCAGATGAGCGGAAGACGGCTTCGATGATCGCCATGTTGTGCAGAGAGTCTTCCAGCGGAATCGCCTGCGTCGTTTCGCCACGCACGGCGCGCGAGAACAAATCGCCCTGAACTGTGTACTGGTTACAGGCGGGAAACTCCTGCGTCTCAATCCCGCCGCCGGAGAGATCGGAGCCGTCGTCAATCAGGATGCGCGTCGCGCGGTCGGGCGGCGCGTTAAATGGTATCTCGACCTCGATGCGCCCGCGCGTGCCGAAGAGTTGTATGCGCTGGTACGGGACGAGTTGCGTGCTGCAAGTGAAGGTCGCTTGCCCGTTGGCGAAGTCGAGCATGGCGGAGGTCAGGCGATCAACGCCCATCTCCGGGTCGCGCTCGACGAGGCCGAAACAGCGGCGCGGCTCTGCGTTGAAGATGAACCGCGCGATGTTGATGGGGTAGCAGCCGATGTCCATGAGCGCGCCGCCGCCCGTCTCAAGCCGGTTGCGTATGTTCGCGGGGTCGCGATTGAAGTAACTAAAAAATCCTGTGACGGCGCGCAACTCGCCGATGCGTTCCGACGCGATCAAGGCGCGCGTGGCTGTCCATTGCGTGTGCGCGCGCACCATGAATGCCTCTTGAATGTGGACACGGGTGCGGTCGCGCGCCGCGATGAGCGTCCTGACTTCGGCGACGCTCATCGCGATGGGCTTCTCGCACAGCACATGCTTCCCCGCCTCCGCCGCTTTGATCGTCCAGGGCACATGCATGTGGTTGGGCAGAGGATTGTAGATAGCGTCTATCTCTTCGTCGGCCAACAACTCTTCATACGAGCCGTATGCCTTCGCGATGCCGAGCGCATCAGCCGTCTTGCGCGCACGCGCAAGGTCACGCGAGGCGATAGCACTAATCTCCGCCGCGTCGCCTTGCTGCATGGCCGGAATTACCTTCTCGACGGCGATCTTGGCCGCGCCGAGCACACCCCAACGTACTTTGTGATTCATCATCTGTTCTCTTTCCATCAGAAACCTCACGCCGTGAAAACGTCTGCCAGCGACTGACTAACTCATCGCCAGCGACTAACTCATCGTCAGATTCTGTGTCAGCGCGTCTACCATTGATGATGTACGAGCGGACGAATGCGCTCGTCGTATAGTTGCTTGATGGCGCGCATCGTCTCGTCTGTGAGCGGCGGCAGATCGGCGGCGCGGACGTTTTCTTCAACCTGTGCGGGTCGCTTTGCGCCCGGTATCGCGCAGGTCACGGCGTCGAACATGAGCAGCCAGCGGAGCGCGAACTGCGCCATCGTCATCCCGGCGGGCACGAGCGTGCGTAGCGTCTCGACTGCCTGCAAGCCCGTCTCGTAATCCACGCCGGAGAAAGTCTCGCCGCGGTCGAACGCTGCGCCCTGCCGGTTGAAGGCGCGATGATCGTCCGGCGAAAATTGGCTCTGCGGCGTGAGCTTGCCGGCCAGCATCCCGGAGGATAACGGCAGCCGCGCGAGGATGCCGACCTTGCGCCGTTGCGCTTCCGCGAAGAAGAGATCGGCGGGACGCTGGCGAAAGATGTTGAAGATGATCTGCACGCTCTGGACGTTCGGGTATTCCAGCGCCTTGATGGCTTCCTCGATTCGTTCGACGCTCACGCCGTAATAACGAATCTTGCCCGCGCCCGCAAGATCGTCGAGCGCGCCGAACACTTCGGGCATGTAATAGACATCCGTCGGCGGGCAATGAAGCTGGACGAGGTCTAGAGTCTCCGCTTCCAGATGACGCAGGCTGCGTTCGACGAAGGCGGTCAGGTTCGCCGCCGTGTAGCCACCCGCGACGTGCGGGTCTAAGCGTCTGCCGGACTTGGTGGCGATGTGCAACGTCTCGCTGCGTTCGCGCTTGAGTTGCGCCAGCAGACGCTCGCTGTGCCCGTCGCCATAAACGTCCGCCGTGTCGAAGAAGTTAACGCCCAGATCAACGGCGCGATGCAGCGCGGCTAATGATTCGCTTTCATTGACATCACCCCATTGGCCGCCCACCGCCCATGTGCCAAAGCTCACCACAGAGACGTTCCAACCAGTTCGCCCAAGCTCGCGATATTCCATTTTTTTGACTCCCAGCAAGGTATCGAAAATTCCGCCATCGTATCAATCTTAGAATCGTTGCCGCCGCACGCTGTGTTGCGTAACGTCTTGTCTTCATCATGTTCGTTAATGAATTTCGCCCGCGCCAATGGTTAAGGGCACACGCGGACGACTTGAATATTGTCCTTAAAACGACTCCGGCGTGCCGCCATATTATCAAACAATGCGGCCATGCTCGCGACTTATTTGAAGCGCGCCGGCGATTGCAGAAACGTTTGCTACAATCCACGCGCGCGTGCCTTGCCGACTTACAGACACACGCTGAACAATGTCAAGTTGAAGTTGCCGGCGGCGAGCGCGCTCGTGCCCGGAGTAAACAAGTTTTCAGTTTTTGCAAATGGATGCACAGTAAGGAGAAACGATGACTCCCGATACAGACCCCGAACCGTTGTGGCAGCCGCCGGAACAGGCCGGGAGGCTTGACGAGTTGATGAGCGACGACGCGGGCGTCAAGGAGAGACCCCTGCGCCGCGATGTGCGCCTGCTCGGTCGCGTGCTGGGAGAAGTGCTCAAAGAACAGGCCGGACAACCGCTGTACGAGGCCGTCGAAGAGTTGCGGCAACTCGCCATCAGAGAGCGTGACGCGCAGACGGATGGGGCGCAGGCCGATCTCATGCCCGGCGACGAGCATCTCTTAGCCAAGGGCGCGGAGCGAATCATCAGCGGTCTCTCCACGGTGGAGGCATACGAGTTAACGAAAGCCTTCGCCGTCTATTTCGAGTTGACGAATCTGGCCGAGACGAACCACCGCAAGCGACGCCGCATCGCATCGCGGCTCGTGCCGGGACGAACCGATCAGCCCGGCACTTTTCGCGGCACGCTCCGGCGGATGCGAGCAGCCGGCATCAGCCGCGAGGCCGCGCTCGAAACCTTGCGACGCATCGAGATCGAGCCGGTCTTCACCGCGCACCCGACGGAGGTCGCGCGCCGCACTGCGCTCTTCAAACGCCGGCGCATCGCGCAAGAGCTTGAGCGGCTCGACCTGCTGCCGCTGACAGATGAGCAGGCCACACGGAGCGAGCTGGCTATCGCCGCTGAGATTACCGCGCTCTGGCAGACCGACGAGGTTCACCGCCGCCGCCCCATCGTCCGCGACGAGATCAAGATGGGGCTTGATTACTACGAAGCGTGCCTGATTGATTCCCTGCCCCGCGTCTATGACGAAATGGCGGAGGCGTTCAGCCGTATCTATGACCAGCCCATCGAAGCGAGTTCGCTGCCCACTTGCGTCCGCTTCGGGTCGTGGATCGGCGGCGACCGCGACGGCAATCCGAACGTTGTGGCTGCCACGACGCGCGAGGCTCTGCTGATGGCGCGGCGATTAATTCTCGGACACTACACGAACGCGACAGTTGACTTGATGGATCGTCTCAGTTCTTCCGAATTTCAAGCGCCTGTCTCCCTTCCGTTGCGCGAAGCAGTCGCGCGTTACGTCGAGGGTTTCTCTTCTGTCGCCGGTGCGAATGAGACGCGCTCGGCGCACGAGTTATACCGCCTGTTCCTCGATTACGTGCTGCATCGCCTCCGCCGCACGCGCGATGATTCAGCGCGAGCGGGCGCTTACCTGGCGGCAGACGAGTTCGCCGCCGACCTGCGTCTGCTGCGCCAGAGTCTCGCAGAGAACAAGGGACAACGACTCGCGCGTCTGTGGCTCGACCCGCTGCTCAGACAGGTAGAGACCTTCGGGTTTCATCTCCACACGCTCGACGTGCGGCAGCACGCGCGCATCCACTCTGCCGCCATCGCGGAATTGTCCGGCGGCAACGAAGCCAGAGACGGTGACGACAACGACGTGCTGCCCGCCGCGCCCTCGGCGGCGACGCTGGAATTGCTCGACACGTTGCGGATGGTCGCATCTCTTAAACAAGAGTTTCCGCCCGAAGCGATTCGCACTTACGTCATCAGCGGAGCGCGCAATGTGGAAGACGTTTTCAACGCCGTCCGTTTGTCGCAAGCGAGCGGCGTGCGCGTCGCCGCTTCTGACGACGGTCGAGACCCCGGACTGATGCCCGCCCCGCTGTTCGAGTCCATCGAAGATTTACGCAACTGCCCCGCCGTCTGCCGCGCGCTCTGGACTTCCACGTCTTACGCGCCGCTGCTGGATTCATGGGGACGGCGACAGGAGATCATGCTCGGCTACTCGGACTCGAACAAAGACGGCGGGATGCTGACGAGCACTTGGGAGATTTACAAGGCGCACCGCGAATTGCACCGCGTCGCGGACGAGTGCGGCGTCAACTTACAACTCTTCCACGGGCGCGGCGGGACGGTGGGCAGAGGCGGCGGGCCGACGCACCGCGCCATCGTCGCACAACCCGCAGGCGCATTCGGCGGGCGTTTGAAACTCACCGAACAGGGCGAAGTGCTGAACTGGAAATACGCGGACGCGGTGCTGGCCGAGCGCAGTCTGGAGCTGATGATCGCCGCCTCGCTCGAAGCTCTCTGCCGCGCCGCCGGGACGCCCCCGCGCGAGCGGCTCGCGGAGTGGGAAGCGGCGATGGAAGAAATGTCTCGCGCCGCCTTCGCCTTCTACCGCGAACAGATCGCAGAGAACCCGGACATCCTTCCCTACTTTGAAGAGGCGACGCCTGTGCTTGAATTAGAGCACGCGCGCATCGGCTCGCGCCCGTCGCGGCGGAGCGGGCGGCACGGTCTCGAAGATTTGCGCGCTATCCCGTGGGTCTTCGGCTGGATGCAGAGCCGGCACGTTTTGCCCGCGTGGTTCGGCGTCGGGCACGCGCTCGAAAAATTTGCACGCGACGACGACGCACGCCTGCGCCTGTTGCAAGAGATGATGGCGGGCTTTCCCGTCTTCGCGGATTTGATCTCGAACGTCGAGATGGGGCTGGCGAAAGCGGACTTCTCCATCGCCGCGCTCTACGCCGGACTCGTCTCCGACGCGCAACTGCGCGGGCGCGCGTTCGGCCTCATCACGAACGAGTACGAGCGGACGCGGCGCATAGTCTTGCGCGTCAGCGGGCAGACGCGCCTGCTGGAAAAGAATCAGGTGCTGGCGCGCTCGATCCGGCTGCGTAATCCGTATGTTGATTCGCTGAGTCTGGTGCAGGTCGAATTGCTGCGGCGCAAGCGCGCCGGCGAGGAGACTGATGAGCTTAACTACGCGCTGGCAGCGACGATTAACGGCATCTCGGCGGGACTACGCAACACGGGCTGACACATCAACCGCCGCGAGCCACTCTCAAGTTGCTCAACGTGCCGGTTCGGTAACTTTATGAAAGAGCCATCGCGGCCTCGTCTTCGCGCGTCCGCGTGCCGTCCGTCAGCCGACGCAAGTAGTGATCAATCGCGACTTCAACCGCGCCGCCCAACCCCGCGCCCGTCGCCTTGCCCGCCACGACCGACCATTGCGCCTGCCGCCCCGCCATTGATCTTTTCACCGCGCTCTGGAGCGTCTCGTTGATGAACTTCCAGCCATGCACCATGCGCCCTGAGACGACCACGCGCGACATGCCCAGCCCGCTCATCACGTTGGCGATACCGATGCCCAGATAGTTGCCAACCTGTTCGAGCGTGGCCTGCGCGCGACGCTCGCCGGCCTGCGCGCGCGCGACTATCTCGACGAATCTTGGATGAGTGCCGTTTCTCGCCGCGTGACGGTCGCCCGCGTAGAGCGAGGCCGCGCTCGCCGCCGACGCATAACGCTCCCAGCAGCCACGGTTGCCGCACGGACAGGGCTTGCCGTCGGCCACGATGGTCATGTGCCCGAACTCTCCAGCCCAGCCGCCGTTCCGGCCTGCGCCGCGATAGACTTCGCCGTCCAGCACGAGGCCGACGCCGATTCCTGTGCCGGCGCGCACCAGCACGAAGTCACGCCACTGCGCGCGTGTCTCGTGCGCGAGCCGCGTGCCGGACTCGAACATGGCGGACGCGGTCGCATCGTTCTCAACGACGACGGGCACGTCCGTCAAATCGCGCCCGTCTTCCACGAGCGGCGCTTGCAGTGCGTCGGCGATGGCGATGTCGCGCCAACCCAGATGCGGCGCGTACATCAAACGCCTGCGTTCGGCGCACGTCGGGCCGGGCACGCTCACGCCAATGACGAGACAGCGACCGGGGGCGCGTGCGCGGAGATCGTGAATGTTCGCGCGGATCAACCGGAGCGCATCGTCAGCGTCGCCGGGCGTATCGAAGACTTCTTCGACGAGGATGCGCCCGTCGGCGGTCAACGCGCCGACGTGGCTTCGCCTGACGCCGATATTGACGCCGATGAAAAATTTGTCGTGCGTGTTCAGCGCCAGCCCCACGGCGGGTCTGCCGCTGCTTCTGAGACTAGGCGAGGCGAGCGGCTCGGTTTCACACAGGACACGTTTAGTGATGAGCGGCTTGACGATGTCTGTGACGGTGCTGCGCTCGACGCCCATTTGCCGTGCCAACTCGGCGCGCGAGATGGGTTGGCGCGCGCGCACGAGCCGCAACAAGCTGCGTGCGGAGCCGCGTGGATAGCCACCCACTAAAGCTGTCTCGCTCGTCGTCATCACCATCACCTTTGTCCCCGTCTTCCCGCCCGCGCGTTTGTATCCGTTGCCGCTTCAAAAACGAATTACCGACAAGCCCGCAAGGGTAATCGTTCGCCATCTTCATGCACGAAAAACAGTGATTCTAAGGAGAGCCATCGCAAAAGGCGAGTTCATAATTTTTATAAGCAGATTGATTCTGTTGATACCACCGTCCGGCACGCAATTTTGTATTGACACGACCGCAGCGAGTTGCCAAGATAACTTCGCCGTCGTGATTCGGGCGGCGAAGCCGGATAGGTCAAACGTCATGCACGCCACACGCTTTTTTTATTTCGCCTTTACGTTCCGCTTCCCCTACGGGGAGGGGCGGCTCCCGGCGAAATTGCGCGCGTGTCAGGCGGATGAAAGTTAAGACCTAGCGGCGCAGAAAATTTCCAGCCTGAAGAGCCGGCCACCACTTCCCCGAAGGAGTTGTGGCCGGCTTTTTTTCTTTCAGTTCCACCCGTCGCGGACGGAGGAGAGATGCAAATGAGTATCGAAGACTGGCGGGCGCAGATTGACGAGGTTGACAGGGATTTGCTCGAACTGCTGAACAAGCGCGCGAGTCTGGCCGTGCAAATCGGCGCGCTCAAGCGGCGCGCGGCGATACCACTCTATGATGCGGGGCGCGAACGGGACGTGCTCGCGCGGGTCTGCCGCGACAACCGCGGGCCGCTCGACGATGGCGCGGTCGCCGCGTTATTCCGTCACATCATTCGCGCCTCACGCCGCGTCGAAGCGCAGGGCGAGACGCAGGACGCGGGTCAACGCGAGGGCGTGTTGTGAGTGACGATGAATCAATGATGACAACTCCGCGCGTCGCGTTTCAAGGTGAGCGCGGGGCGTTCAGCGAAGAGGCGGCGTGCGCGCACTTTGGCGAGTGCATCCGACTCGTCCCGCGTCCAACCTTCGAGTCACTCTTCAGTGCGATCAAGGCAGGCATCGCAGACTTCGCGCTCGCGCCCGTCGAGAACAGCCTCGCCGGGACGATTCATCAAACTTACGATCTGCTCGTCGAAAGCAATCTCACGATTACGGCGGAAGTCATCTATCCCATCACGCACCATCTCGTCGGCTGCTCCGGCGCGACGCTTGAGGGCGTCCGCACAATCGAGTCGCATCCGGTCGCGCTCGCGCAATGCACGCGCTTCTTCGCGGCGCACGCGCGCATCCGTCGCGTGGCGAGCGACGACACGGCGGCCAGCGTGCGGCGCGTCGTCGAGCGCGGCGACCCGACCCGCGCCGCCATCGCGAGCGCGAGCGCCGCAAAACTTTACGGCGGCACTATTTTGCGCGAGCGGCTGGAAGATCATAGCGAGAACTACACGCGCTTCCTGTTGCTCGCCGCGATACCACAGCCAGACGCGAGCGCCGACAAACTCTCGCTCGTGCTGCGCCTGCAACACAAACCCGGCGCGCTCTACGCGGTACTCGAACCGCTCGCACGGCGCGGGCTTGACCTGCTCAAGATCGAGAGTCGCCCCATTCACGGCGAGCCGTGGCAGTACCGTTTCTACCTCGACCTTCAAGCCGCGACCGGCGACCCGCGTGTCGTCGAGGCGTTGGCCGAACTCCGCCTGCAAGCGGAAGAAATGCGCGTGCTCGGCTGTTACCCTGCGGCACGTCAGCCATCACGCTCGATTACGTCCACCCGAATAAATTAAGGAGAGTCAATTCGTTTATGGTCATCACAATGTCAACACACGCCTCCGAGGAAGAGATCAATCACGTCGTCGAGCGCGTCAACGAGTGCGGCTACAAAGCGCACGTCATACGCGGCGCAACGCAGACGGTGATCGGCGCGGTCGGGAGCGGCAACCGGCGCAACGAGATCGAGGCGCTCAGGGCTGCGCCCGGCGTCGAGTCAATCGTGCCCATCGCGCAGCCGTACAAGCTCGTCAGCCGCGAGTTGCGCTCGGAGCGCTCGGTGGTGAACGTGAGCGGCGTAGAGATCGGCGGGCGCGCGGCTGTCGTCATGGCCGGCCCTTGCTCCGTCGAGTCGCGCGAGCAGTTGTTCGAGACCGCGCACGCGATTCGACGCGCGGGAGCGACGATGCTGCGCGGCGGCGCATACAAGCCGCGCACCTCGCCTTATGACTTTCAGGGTCTCGGCCTTGACGCCTTGCGCTGGTTGCAGGAAGCGAGCCGCGAGACGGGGCTGCCCGTCGTCACGGAGGTGATGAGCGAGTTGGATGTCGAGTTGGTCGCGGAATATGCCGACATGCTGCAAGTCGGAGCGCGCAACATGCAGAACTTCGCGCTGCTCAGGCGGCTCGCGCAGGCAGGGCGTCCCGTGCTGTTGAAGCGTGGCCCTTCGGCGACGATCAAGGAATGGCTGCTGGCGGCTGAATATCTGCTCGCGGGCGGCAACCCCGACGTTGTTTTATGCGAGCGCGGCATCAAGACGTTCGAGACCGCGACGCGCAACACGCTCGACCTCGCGGCGGTCGCGCTCGTGCGTGAAGTCTCGCACTTGCCCGTCATCGCTGATCCGTCGCACGCCACAGGTCGCCGCGACCTCGTCCCCGCTGCGGCGCGCGCGGCTCTCGCCATCGGCGCGGACGGGTTAATGATCGAAGTCCACCCGTGCCCTGAGCGCGCTCTGTCAGACGGCGCGCAGTCGCTCGACCTCGAAGGCTTCGCGCAAATGATGGAGAGTCTGGCCGCGCCGCCGCGAGAGATCGCGCGCCCGCAGGCAGTAGTGCTGGCCGTCAGCTAATCCAGCGCAGTGGGCGTCATCTTTAATCGCCGAAGTTGTGCGCGCCGCCTTTGCTTACTCGCTGAAGTTGTGCGCTTGCAAAGTCGCCTGCCCGATCTTGCCGAGACGACCTTCCAGCGCGGTGACTGCCTCCGCGTGCGTTGCGCGACTGCCGTTGCCGATGGCTTCGAGCATCGTTTCTTCGAGCGCGAATATTTCCGCAGCGCACAGCTTCAGCCCGTCGCCGTTCGTCACGTAGAAAACGTCGAGCGCGTCCGCCATCTCTGTGGCGATGCGCGCGCGCGCGATGTCCAGCGCCAACGCCGTCAGCGTGCGCGCGATCTTATAAGCCAGCCCCGGCTCGTCCGCCGCACGCACCTCGACGAGAGTCGCCGTCTCCGAAGTTTCGTTGTCGCAGATGACGCGCGTCGTCGCCTGTGTCGTCGCGCGCGCGCGTGCGTGACGGCGGCGCGGTGCGTGGCGCGTGCGCCAGCGTTCGACCAACGCGGCCACGTCCGCCGTGCCTTCGACGGCAGATTTAATTGCCGACTCAATTGCCGCGCGACGATGCACAGGCACAGTCTCGCCCGTCGCGGCCTCGCGCAGCACAAGGCTGTCCGTCGCGATGCCGTCGCTGCGCGTGTGCAAATCTGCGCTGAGAATTTCGATGCCCTGCGCGGCGAGCGCGCCGGCCACGTCGGCGAACAGTCCGCGACGGTCGCGCGCCGCGAACAGAAGCCCGGTCGCCGCGCCCTGTCGCTCCGACCATTGACAAAGGATTGACGCGCCCGCCAGTCGCCCGGCCAGTTCAGATAAAATCTCCGTCCTGCGTTGCGCTTGTTCGTCAGCCTCGAAGTTGTGCCCGTTGTGGCCGACGAGTTCGGCGCGCGCGCCCGTGTAAAGTTCCATGAGCAGCGCGCCTTTCCAATCACTCCACACGCCCGCCCCGACGCTGCTCAGGTCTGCATACGTGAGAAGCAGAAGCATGTCGAGCATCTCTGCGCTCCCGACTCGACGCGCGAAGCTCTTGATGATGTGCGGCTCGTTGAGGTCGCGCCGTTGCGAGACATCCGCCATCAAAGTGTGCTGCTCGACGAGGGCGACTACTTTCGCCGTGCTCGCCGCGTCGAGTCCGAGCCGCGTGCAGACACACGCCGCCGTCTTCGCGCCGCGCTCGATGTGGCCGCTGCCGTAGCCTTTCCCGATGTCGTGGAGCAGCACGGCGAGATAGAGCAACGCCGGGTCTGCGATTTTTTTGAACACGCCGCTGAGAAAGCGTTCCACCTCCGTCTGCCCCGCGCCGCCTGCCAGATGGTCGAGCGACTCCGCGGCACGCAGCGTATGTTCGTCCACCGTGTATTGATGATAAAGGTCGTGCTGGATGAGCAGGTGGATGCGATTGAACTCCGGCAGGTAGCGACAGAGAAAGCCCGTCTCGTGCATCGCGCGGAGCGCGCACCCGGTCGCGCCGCGTCGCCGGATGAGTTCGAGGAACTCGCGCGCGATGCCTGCGGAGGCGCGGAACTCCGCGTTGATGTTGGCGACCGCCTGACCCGTCGCGTCGCGCAAGGCCGGGCTGAAGGGGACGCCCGCCGATTGCGCGAGCGAGAAGGCGCTGAAGTAGAAGGCCGCGTCAGCCGCGAAAAGTGGCGCGCCTCCGTCGAGACGCAATTCGCCGTCGCCAATCGAAAACGCGAAGTCGGCGGGCGCGCGGCTCTGGTGTTTGAACCAGCGCGCGGGGGGCGATTCTCTCTCTGCGGCACGCACGAACAAGGAATCGTCGAGCCGTTGAAGTTCGAGCGCGCGGCGATAATAGTCGCGCATGAATCGCTCGGAGGCGCGCCGGAGGTGCGTGTCATCCTCGTAGCCGAAACGCGCGGCCAGCGCGGGTTGTAAGTCGAGCGTGAGCCGGTCGGTCTTGCGCCCGCTCAACCAGTGAGCTTCGTGCCGGACGCGCAGCAGAAAGTCGTGCGCGGCGGTGGCGCGTGCCGCCTGCCCGTAGGTTACGAGTCCGCGCTCGCGCGCCTCTTCGAGCGTGCGGCAACCGAAACTCGCGCAGGCAAGCCACATCGCCGTGTGCAGATCGCGCAAGCCGCCTGCGCTCTCCCTGACGTGCGGCTCCTGCACGCACGCGACCGCGCCGAACTGTCCCCGCCGCAATGCCTGCTCGCGCCACACGGCGGCGACGAAAGCGCGCGAATTATTTTCGCGGTCACGCTCGAAGGCGCGCGCGAACCGTGCGAAATATTTCTCGTCGCCGGTGACGAAACGCGCGTGAAAAAGGGCGGTCATCAAGTGCGGATCGTGGCGCGCAGCCTGCACGCACTCGACGGCATTATGCTGTCGTTGGCTGATGGTCAGCCCCGCGTCCCAGAGCAGTTGCAGCAGGTGCGTGACCACATCGCGCATCTCTGCGGGGCGTTGGTTCGGGTGTAAAAGTAGAAGATCGAGGTCGGAGAACGGAGCCAGCTCGCGGCGACCGTAGCCACCAATCGCGACCACAGATAAGCCCCCGCGCCTGTCCTTCCCAGCGTCCGTGGCGAAAGGCTCGACGGCAATGCGGAAGGCTTGTTTGACGAGCGCGTCCAGCACAATGCTGCGCGCGCGCGAGACCCACAACCCGCCCGCGCCCAGTGCGTGTGCGATGCGAAGACGCGCCTCTTCGAGTTTAAGAAAGGCGCGAAACTGGCGCGCGACTTCGTCAGGCTCGGTCACGCAGTTGAGCGTGGAGAGTCTGCGCGTGGCATGTTCGGCGACTTTCTGTTCGTGCGTGCGGACGACGTGACGAATACTTTCGCTGTCGGCGCGCGATGCCGTGTCTGACGGCTCTGCGGTTTCTGAATGTGAGACGACGGCGGCGCGCGCGCGATCAAGCTTCTTTCGACGATGCGCCGGCAAGTCGCTCGCCGTAGGCGCACCGACCCACACAGGATGGCCGCCGATGCGCGCTTCATCGGCGAGTCGCGCAAAATCCTGCGCGCGCATCAGTACGCCATTGACGTTGAGCGGGCGGCGTGTCGCCAACTGTGCGAGACGCGACAGAGTGTCCGCGCCGAGCGGTTCGTCAGCGACCAACTCGTTTCCTTTAATCCAGAATGCCATGCAGTACTCGTGCGGCGGTTGCGCCGGCTTCGCGCGTTGAAAATTTTCAGCGGCACACGACGCGCGTACACTCTGTCGCTTAAGCGCGCGCCTTTATGTCGAGCCAACGCGGGCGGCGTGCCTCGTAAGCGGCGATGTCTCCGGCGCGCAAAAGCGTCAGCCCCGTCTCGTCGAGACCTTCGAGCAGGCAGCGTCGCCTGAACTCTTCAATCTCGAAGCGCGCCGCGAAGCCCGCGTCATCGCGCACCTCACAATGTTCGAGGTCAACCGTCACGCGGTAAGCGTCCGCGCCGCTCGCGCGCCGTGCCAACTCCGCCACCTCTTCATCCGGCAACGTGACGGTCACGATGCCGTTCTTCATGCAGTTATTGGCGAAGATGTCCGCGAACGACGGCGCGATGATGGCGCGAAAGCCGTAATCGAGCAACGCCCACGGCGCGTGCTCGCGTGATGAGCCGCAGCCGAAGTTGCGCCCTGCGACCAGCACGCTCGCGCCCGCGTAGCGCGGCTCGTTGAGAACGAACGACGGGTCAGGCTCGCCTGTCGCCGCCATGTAACGCCAGTCGTAGAAGAGAAACTGCCCGAAGCCCGTGCGCTCGACGCGCTTGAGAAACTGCTTCGGGATAAGCTGGTCGGTGTCAACGTTCGGCCTCTCAAGCGGCGCGACCAGTCCGGTATGTATGCGGAATGGAGTCATAAATGAGTGATAAGTGATGAGTGATAAGTGATGAGAGGGGCAATCAACAATCAACAACTTGTGTGCTGGCTGAATGCTGACGGCTTTCTTATCACTTATCACTCATCACCTCCTATCTGTATTGCCAACGGCGAACGTCCGTGAAATGGCCTGTGACGGCAGCGGCGGCGGCCATCGCGGGACTGACGAGGTGCGTGCGCCCGCCGCGTCCCTGCCGTCCCTCAAAGTTGCGATTGCTCGTCGAGGCGCAACGCTCGCCCGGTCGCAGCGTGTCGGGGTTCATGGCGAGACACATCGAGCAACCGGCTTCGCGCCACTCGAAGCCCGCCGCGCGGAAGACGCCGTCCAGCCCCTCGGCTTCGGCGGCGCGCTTGATAGTCTGCGAGCCGGGCACGACCATCGCGTTCACATCGCCGCTGATGCGATAGCCTTTCAGCACCTTCGCGGCGGCGCGCAAATCTTCGAGACGCCCGTTGGTGCAAGAGCCGATGAAGACCCGGTCAATGCGAATGTCTTCGATTGACATGCCGGGTTGCAGGCTCATGTATTCGAGCGCGCGCGTGAAGGCGCGTGCGTCCGATTCGCTCGCAGCCTCTGCGGGCACGGGCACGCGGCCAGTGACGGGCGCGACCATGCCGGGACTCGTGCCCCACGTTACATGCGGCTCGACGCTGCCCGCGTCAAACTCGATGGCGCTGGCGAACTCCGCGCCTTCGTCGCTGTGCAGCGTTTGCCAGTAACTCAACGCCTCGTCCCACGCTTCGCCGTGCGGCGCGAAACGGCGTCCCGCGAGATACGCGAAAGTCGTCTCGTCGGGCGCGATCATGCCTGCGCGCGCGCCCGCCTCGATGCTCATGTTGCAGAGGGTCATGCGTCCCTCCATCGAAAGACTACGAACAGCTTCGCCCGCATATTCGATGACGTAGCCGGTCGCGCCGTCCGTGCCGATCCTGCCGATGACAGCGAGCGTGAGGTCTTTGGCCGTCACGCCGGCAGACAGCAGGCCGCGCACCAACACTTGCATGGTGCGCGGTCTGGTCTGGGGGAGAGATTGTGTGGCGAGGACGTGCTCGACCTCGCTCGTGCCGATGCCGAAGGCGAGCGCGCCGAAAGCTCCGTGCGTCGAGGTGTGGCTATCGCCGCAGACAATCGTCATGCCCGGCAGCGTCAATCCCAACTCCGGCCCGATAACGTGGACGATGCCCTGCTCGGCGGAATCTATGTCATAGAGTTGAATGCCGAACTCACGGCAGTTGCGCCGGAGCGTGTCAATCTGTTGCAGTGCGATGGGGTCGGCGATGGGGAGCGTGCGGTCGGTCGTCGGGACGTTGTGGTCAATCGTGGCGACGGTTAAATCGGGGCGGCGCACAGTGCGATGCTCCGCGCGCAGCCCGTCGAAAGCCTGCGGCGAGGTCACTTCGTGGACGAGGTGCAGGTCAATGTAGAGCAACACGGGCGCGTCCGCCGGGGCGCAGACGATGTGCGCGTCCCACAGCTTGTCGCAGAGCGTTCGCGGCGCAGTAGTCGAGGTTGAAATCATCACGGATGCAATTCGAGAAGTGACTGTCAGATCGGCGCGGTCGAGTAAAAGACGGCGGTGAAAATTGCGCTGACGGCGACACACGCGCCCGCCCACTTTAGACCGCGTGATAGGCGTGGCGCATATCGGCGACTTCGGCCAACGCCTCAACGACGAGTTGACCCATCTCCGACGTGCCGACGCGCATACTGTTCACCATCCCACGCGCGATGATGTCCGGCGTGCGATAGCCTGCGCGCAACACAATTTCGATGGCGGCCTCGATGTCCTGCGCCTCGCGTTCGAGCCGCGCCGTGTACCGGAGCAGCAGCGCGGCGGACGCGATTGCGCCCAAAGGGTTGGCCGTGCCGCGCCCGGCGATGTCCGGCGCAGTGCCATGCACCGGCTCGTAGAGATCAACTTCGCCGCCGATGCTCGCCGACGCCAGCAGGCCGAGCGAGCCGGCCAGCACGGCGGCCTCATCCGAAAGAATATCGCCGAAAAGATTTTCCGTGAGCAACACGTCGAAGCGCAGCGGGTCGACGATCAAATGCATCGCGCAAGCGTCAACGTAGAGATGTTCGAGCGTGACCGTCGGGTAGTCGCGCGCGATGCGCGAGACGGTGTCGCGCCACAGCCTTGAGGTCTCAAGAACGTTGGCCTTGTCAACGGACGTTACTTTGCGCCGTCGCAGGAGCGCGGCATCGAAGGCGACGCGCGCGACACGCTCAATCTCGGCGACCGTGTAGCGCATCGTGTTGAAGGCGGCGGAGGCCGCACCGTCATCATCTATCTCGAAGCCGCGCGGCTCGCCGAAGTAGAGGCCGCCCAGCAACTCGCGCACGACGAGGATGTCCGCGCCCGCGATTCTTTCGGGACGCAGCGGCGTGCAATCGGCGAGCGCAGCGTGGCAGACGATGGGGCGCAGGTTCGCGTAAGCGCCGAGCGCGCGCCGCAACGTGAGCAAACCCGCTTCAGGCCGCTCGCCCGGCGGTAATTCGTCATACGCGGGCGAGCCGACCGCGCCGAGCAGTACGGCATCGCTCGCGAGACATGCGTCGAGCGTCGCACGCGGCAGCGGCGTGCCGTGTATGCTGATCGCCGCGCCGCCGATCAGTTGTTCGGCAAAGGTAAATTCGTGGCTGTAACTCTCTGCGACGGAACGCAGCACGCGCACCGCTTCCGCCGTCACTTCAGTACCGACGCCGTCACCGGGCAGCGTCGTGATATTCAACTTCATCCTCTGATCACCCACACTCTGTTAAGACAAATAACTTCCGCGCCATTCGCGGTCTGCCGTGTTTATGCGCCCGCCATTTCAAACGCTTCCGCACGCGCTAAGAGCGGCCCGCGCGTTCGCAGTTCCTGCGACAGGAGCGAGATCAAGTCTTGATCGTAAATATTTTTCTTGCGGTCGGCCAGCCGCGTGAATCCCGTGTAGGCCGAGTCCAACTCCACGCGCGACAGAGCATAGCCAAGCTCGCCGTAGCGCGCGCCGAGCGCGTGGCGGCCAGAATGCTTACCCAGCACGATGCGGTTCGCGCGCACGCCCACGGATTCCGGCGTCATAATCTCGTAGCAGAGCGGGTTCGAGAGAACGCCGTGCTGATGTATGCCAGCCTCGTGCGCGAAGGCGTTGCGCCCGACGACGGCCTTGTTCGGTTGCACGTCGAAGCCGATGGTTTCGGCGAGCAAGCGGCTCGCAGGATAAATCTCCTCCGTGCGGACGCCGCACACGTAAGGCAGGCGGTCGGCACGCACATGCATCGCCATCACGATCTCTTCGAGCGCAGCGTTGCCCGCGCGCTCGCCGATGCCGTTCATCGTGCATTCGATCTGCCGCGCGCCCGCGTCGAGCGCGGCGAGACTGTTGGCGACGGCAAGGCCGAGGTCGTTGTGGCAGTGGACGCTGATAGTCACGTCGCGCCGCTCGCCGACGACGCGCTCGCGCACAGCACTGACCAGTTCGCGAAATTCGGTCGGCGTCGTATAGCCGACCGTATCGGGGATGTTCAAGGTCGTTGCCCCGGCTGCGACTGCCGTCGCGAAGACCTCGCACAGATAATCAACGTCGCTGCGCGTCGCGTCTTCGGCGGAGAACTCGACATCGTCGGCCAGAGAGCGGGCGAGGCTGACGGCGTAGTGCGTCATCTCTAAAACTTCCTCGCGCGTCTTCCTCAATTTGTATTCGAGATGGATGTCGGAGGTGGCGACAAACGTGTGGAGGCGCGGGCGTGCCGCGCCTGCGAGCGCCGCCCACGCGCTTCTAATGTCCGCGTCCGCCGTGCGACAGAGTGCGGCGACACGCACCTCGCGGCACTCAGCCGCCACCGCGCGGACAGCCTCGAAGTCGCCTTCGGAGGCGATGGGGAAACCGGCCTCGATCACATCCACGCCGAGTTGTTCGAGTTGCCGCGCCAGCCTGACCTTCTCTTCAAGATTCATCGAACAGCCGGGCGACTGCTCGCCGTCCCTGAGCGTCGTGTCAAAAATCGTCACACGCCCGCCAGCTTGATTGTCGTTTACGTCTTTCATTAAGAACACCTCCGTCCTCACACAAACGGCAATCCTAGAGAGCGTGCGTGCCTTAAGTCAAAGTTATAGTTTTTATAGGCTGATAAATCTAAACGACATGCCGGACGGGAATTTTGATGGTAAACTTCAAACGGAATGCGCCTTCGCATGTTGGCGCAGGCTTTCGAGGAAAGCGGCGGCGGCGTGCGAGTGTGTCGCGCCACGACGGTGTGCCGCCCAGAGCGTGCGCGTGTAGGTCAGGCCGCGCACGGGCACGGTCGCGAGCGTGCCTTGTTCAAGCTCCTCGCTCACGCACATGCGCGGGACGAAGGCGAGACCGACGCGCTTTTGCACGAAGCGTTTGATGGTCTCGATGGTCGCCAGTTCAAGCGTAATGTTGAGCGGCGTGTGGTGGCGCGCGAACGTGTCTATCACCTTCACGCGCGAGGCGGACTTGATATTGTGCGCGAGAAACTGCTCGCCGCCGAGGTCTTTGACGGCGACCGCGTCGCGTCCGGCGAGGGCGTGTTTCGGACTCATAATCAGCACCAACTCGTCTTTGACGACGGGAAAAGAGGCGAGGTCACGGTCGGTCGGCTCGAAGGCCATGAGCGCGAAGTCAACGTTTCTGTCCAGCACTTCGCGCGGCAAACTCTCGGATTGCTGCCGGTAGATTTCGATTTTTACATCCGGGTGGCGCGCGCGGTAGGCGAGGATGAGATCGGGCAGGAGATAGAGCGAAGTGCTCTCGTTCGCGCCAACGCGCACGCGGCCTGTCCGCAGTTCGCGCAGTTCCTTGACGGCGTCGCGCGCCTGGTCGCGGAGCAAGAGCATTCGCCGCGCGTAGTCGTAGAGGATTTCGCCCGTGTCCGTCAGCGTCGGTGATTTCTGCGCGCGGTCGAAGAGTGATGCGCCGACTTCCTCTTCGAGCCGGCGGATGGCGATGCTCACGGCGGGCTGCGTGCGAAAGACGCGATCAGCCGCCTTCGAGAAGCTGCCCTCCTCGACGACCCGTATAAAGAATTCTAGTTGTGTTAGTTCCATCGTGCGTCAGTGAGTAACATTACGGTCGGAAAGAATATAGCATTGTTGCGTCAACAAAATCTTCATCCTTTTAATTATCGTGACTATCCACCTGTCTCAGAATATAATCACGGGGAATTGATACCCGCAGGCGTCCCAATATCCGGCAAGCATCCTTCTTAAAAAAACTATGGCGCGGAAAAATCTCTGGCGAACGTTAATTATTTTGTGCCCGCTCATGTGCGTGGCGCTCTTAAAGGTTGAGCGTCCCGCTCTGAGTGCGGCTGCGGCAGTAGTGCAAACGCCCGCTCAGACAGAGCCGACGTTCGAGAAATCAGTCCAACCATTTTTCGCGAACAATTGTTATGTCTGTCACAACGAAGAGCGGCAGACGGCGGGGCTGAATCTTGAGGCTTACAAGACGGCTGATTCACTCATCGGTGACCGCGCCACCATGAAGCTTATCCTCGACAGGCTGAGTGACGGGACGATGCCGCCGCCGAAAATGCCTCGCCCGAAACCGGAAGACGTGACGACGGTGACGCAATGGCTCGCGCACCAACTGGCTCTCCCTCCCGTAAAGAACACGCCCCCGAAAGCGACTCCGACACCCGCTACGTTGAATGCCGGTCGCGTCATGGCGCGACGCTTGAACCGCGTTGAATACAACAACACCGTGCGCGACTTGCTCGGCGTTGATCTGCATCCTTCGGATGATTTTCCGCAGGACGATTCGGGCTACGGCTTCGACAATATCGGCGACGTGCTTTCGCTGTCTCCGGTGTTGATGGAAAAATATATAGCGGCGGCGGAACACGTTTCGCGCGCCGCCGTCTTCGGAGTTGAGCCGCTGAAGCCGACGCTCGTCCGCCTGCGAACTCCCGAACGAAGTCAACTACCGCAAATGACTCCTTTGACCGACTATGACCAGACGGGGCTGGGGTTGCCGAATGCAGTCCACGTCACCTATCGCTTTCCCGTTGATGGCGAGTACGTGATCAGGGCTAACCTCGGCGGCGAACGTCCCGCCGGTTCCGCGCCCATCCAGCTTACGCTGTGGCTTGACGGCAAACAGATTCAGACGATTCAATTCGATCCGGCGAAGGCCGCGTCATTTACGAATGCCGCCGAGCGACAGGAACTCGGATTGATGGCGCAGGAGTTCAGGACGCAAATCACCGCCGGCGATCACTGGCTGGCAGTTTCGATTCCGCGCCTCTACGAAGGCTTGCCCGTCAGTTACAACGGCCCGAATCCCTCTGTGCTGCCGGTGCCGATACCGCCGCCGTTCAATCCTCCGCCCGATCTGACGCCGCAGCAGATTGAAGACCGCAGAAAGAAATTTGAAAGCCGCAAGAATGAGAAAATCCCTGCCAATAACGCGCGGATTAGATCGCTGGAACTGGGCGGCCCGTATGCAGTGACGCAGGGAGCATCCGGCGAAAGCCTGAAGAAGATTTATGCCTGCGGCCATCTGAACGGCCATCATGCGCCGGGCTGCGCGCGCTTGATCGTCGCGCATCTGGCGCATCGCGCGTATCGCCGCCCGGTCACGCCGCAGGAAGTCGCACAGTTGACCGGCCTCATCTCATCCGTGCAAAAGGATGGAGGCTCTTTTGAGGAGGGAGTTTCGACGGCCATTCAGGCGATGTTGCTCTCGCCACATTTTCTTTTCCGCATCGAGCGAAGTCCGGCCACGCCTTCGACGCCCGCGTCCACGCATTCACTTAGTCAACACGAGTTGGCTTCGCGGCTCTCTTATTTTCTGTGGAGCACGATGCCGGACGATGCCTTGCTCGCGGCGGCGGATCGCGGCAAGTTAGCCCAACCGGCGGCGCTCGCCGCGCAAGTGCGGCGGATGCTGCTTGATCCGAAAGCACATGCGCTGGTCGAGAACTTCGGCGGGCAGTGGCTGCAAGTACGCAAGCTCGAATCAGTCAAACCAGACCGCAAGCGTTACCCGGACTTCGATGAATACCTGCGCCTGTCCATGCGGCGCGAGACCGAGATGTTTTTTGAAAGCATCGTGCGCGAGGATCGCAGCATACTGGACTTCCTCGATGCTGACTACACCTATCTGAACGAGCGACTCGCACGTTTCTACAATGTCCCGAACGTGCAGGGGACGGAGTTTCGCAAAGTCCTGTTCTCACCTGACGCGCATCGCGGCGGACTGTTGGGGCAGGCCAGCGTGCTCACGGTCTCGTCATATCCTAATCGCACGTCGCCAGTGCTGCGCGGCAAATGGGTGCTTGATAATCTGCTCGGCACGCCGCCTTCCCCGCCTCCTGCCGACGTGCCCAATCTCGACGAGGATAAGATCGGCACATCCGCTTCGATGCGCGAGCAGTTAGAAGAGCATCGCAAGAATGCGACGTGCGCTTCCTGTCACGTCCGTATGGATCCGCTTGGATTCGGGCTGGAAAACTTCGACGCTATCGGCGGCTGGCGCACCAAGGACGGGCAGTTTCCGGTCAACGCATCGAGCGTCCTGCCCGACGGCAAATCATTTGAAGGGCCGCTCGCGCTGAGAGCGATTTTGAAAGCACAGCCCGATGCGTTTGCGGAATGCCTGACGAGGAAGATGCTTATCTACGCTTTGGGTCGAGGTCTCGAAGCTGGCGATACTCCCGCCGTCAAGGGGATCGCGAAGCAGGTCGCGGCTGACAACTACCGTTTCTCCAGTATGATTCTGGGCATCGTGCGAAGCGAGCCATTTCAAAAGCGCAGAGGAGACAGTCTGAGATGATCGTTACCGGAAAGCATCTGCCGCGACGAACCTTCCTTCAAGGGATGGGCGCAATCATGGCTCTGCCCTTGCTCGATGCGATGACGCCGGCCTTTGCGCGCGGGCTTAATGCGGAGTTGAAAGCCCCTGTCAGGCTGGCTTTCGCTTACGTGCCCAACGGCATCGTGATGAAAGACTGGACGCCGGCAGCGACTGGCAAAGGCTACGAGTTGACGCGCATCCTCAAACCGTTCGAGGCTCTGCGTGAAGACATCTTCGTCCTCTCGAATCTGGACTCTCACACGGGCAACGCTCTCGGCGACGGCCCCGGCGATCATGCGCGCGCGGGTGCATCATTCCTGACCGGCGTTCATTGCCGCAAGACCGCCGGCGCAGACATCCAGGGCGGCATCTCGGTTGACCAGATCGCGGCGGCCAGTCTCGCGGGTAAGACACGTTTCTCCTCAATCGAACTCGGCTGCGAAGATTCACGCACGGTCGGCGATTGCGATTCCGGTTACAGTTGCGCTTACACCAACAGTCTCTCCTGGCGCACGCCGCAGACTCCGATGCCGCCGGAGGTCAATCCGCGCGCGGCCTTCGAGCGTCTGTTCGGAACCGAAGACTTGAGTCTCGACCCGCAGACGCGCGCGCGTCGAGCGAAGTATCGCAAGAGCATACTGGACTTGGTGAGCGAGGACACGCGCAACCTCGTCAAGACGCTCGGCCCCGGCGACCGTCGCAAGATGGACGAGTATCTATTCTCAGTCCGCGAGATCGAGCAGCGCATCGCCAGTGCGGAGAAAGACCCGCGCCACATCTCGCCCGCCATCGAAAAACCGGCAGGCATCCCGTTCGAGTTTCCAGAGTATGCCAGGCTCATGTGCGACTTACAGGTGCTGGCCTTTCAGGCAGACCTGACGCGCGTCGCCACGCTGGTGATAGGCCGCGAAGGCAGCGCGCGCGTCTATCCAGAAATCGGCATCAGCGACGCGCATCATCCACTGACGCACCATCGCAATAACCCGGAATGGATCGAGAAGGTCACGCGCATCAATTTGCTGCACGCGGAGTTATTCGCTTACCTTTTGCAAAAGATGAAGGCGACGCCCGACGGCGACGGCACACTGCTGGATCATTCGATGCTCGTTTACGGCAGCGGAATAGCGGACGGCAACAAGCATACGCATGAAGCTCTGCCCGTCTTGCTCGCGGGTCGCGGGGGCGGCAGTTTGAAACCCGGCAGCCACCTCGCTTATCCAGACGGCACTCCGATCACAAATTTGTACCTGTCGCTGCTCGACCGCATGAAGGTGCATCAAGAGAGCATCGGAGACAGCACCGGCCAACTCAATCAGCTCGACGGGCTGTGAGAACCTCTTAAAGTTGTGCGGCGGGATGAGCGTCGTTGTGTGCCCCATTGAGGCATCGCGCATCCCGCCGACGTGTGTCGCAGACGCAACTCCGCAAACCTCGCCCGGAAGTTTACTACATCGCAGGGAGGTTCAGGTTAGTATGAAGAAGAAACTCATGCTCGCGCGTATTCTGTTCGTGTGGTTGCTGCTACTGCTGCTGTCGTCTGCGGTCTTTGCTGCTGATACGCCAAAAGAGATTCCGCTCTGGCCGGGAGGCGCACCCGGCTCGGAAGGCAAGACAGGCAAAGAGTCTGTGCGCGTCACACCGGAGGGCGAGCATATCGTCACGAACATCCACAACCCTTCGCTGACTCCTTACCTTCCAGCTCAAGATAAAAACTCAAAGACGCCGCGCGCCGCAGTCATCATTCTTCCCGGCGGCGGGCATCGCCAATTGTCTATAGATCACGAAGGTTACTACCTCGCGCAGTGGTTGAGCGCGCGCGGCATCGCGGCCTTCGTCCTCAAATATCGTCTCGCGCGCGAGCCAAATTCAACTTACACGGTGGACGACCACGCGCTCGCGGATACCAAGCGCGCCATTCGTCTCGTGCGAAGCCGCGCGCAGGAATGGAACATCGCGCCGTCGCGCATCGGCGTCATCGGATTTTCCGCAGGCGGAGAGTTGGCCGCGCTCTCGGCGATGCGCTTCGATGCGGGCAACAAGGACGCAGCCGACACGATTGAACGCGAAAACTCGCGTCCTGATTTTCAAGCCCTGATTTATCCCGGCAGTTCCGAGAGGATCGTGCCGACGAAAGATTCGCCGCCAGCCTTTCTCCTGTGCGGTTACAAAGACAGGCCGGACATCTCGCAAGGTCTGGCCGAAGTCTATTTGAAGTTTAAGGCGGCAGGCGTTCCGGCGGAGTTGCATATTTATGCAAGCGCGGGTCACGGCTTCGGGCTGCGCGAGAAAAACCATACTCCCGCCGGCGCGTGGCCGGCTCGCTTTCAGGAATGGCTGGCCGACTCCGGCTTTTTGAGCGAAAAGTAACTCAACGTCACTGGCAGAACCTGCCACTATCGAACAAGGTTTACAGTGTGAGCTGATCGGGTTTCTTGTTGCGAGTTTCCTGCGCGCAGTTGTGCGTTTGCGGGAGACTGGCTTGCTTGCGCGGAACTTTACGCATCGCTCAAGCCGCACTGCGTTCAGGTTGGCCGAATTATAGCGGGTTGCAATTGGGTGTGAGTTCCGTCAGTACCGCGAGCGATAGCGAGCGGGTCTGCTGACCAAGCGAAACCCGCTCGCTACCGCTCGCGGTACTGATTAAAGTCCCTGCGCCAGAGGTCGCATCCAGTTGCAAACCGCTATAATTATGGAGCAGAAGAACCGAGAATCTATGATGAAAACTGAAACAACGAGCGAACATTCAACCATCGGGCGACGTGGCTTCATCGCCGCGACGCTGACCGCTTCACTAGCCACAGTCGCCGCCGCGCAGTCTCCACGCAACTACGGGCAGGACGCCTCGCCGCAACGCTATCCTGAACACGACATCATCGTACTCGACAAGCGATTCGGAAAATACAAGATCGGCAACACGCCTATCCAACGCCTGCACACGGGTATGTTGTGGGCTGAAGGCGCGGCGTGGCATAGCGGCGGACGCTATCTCGTGTGGAGCGATGTCGCGAATGACGTGCAGCATCGCTGGCTCGCGGACGACGGACACGTCAGCGCAATTCGCAATCCTTCAAACAACTCGAACGGCAACACGTTCGATTGGGAAGGACGACAGTTATCATGCGAACACGGCACGCGCCGCGTCGTGCGCTATGAACACAACGGCGCGGTGACAGTCCTCGCGGACAAGTGGCAGGGCAAGCCGCTCAACGCGCCAAACGACATCATCGTGCATCCAGATGGCGGCATCTGGTTCACAGACCCGGGCTACGGCAGCATGGGTAACTACGAAGGCAACAAGGGCGCGCTCGAACTGAAAGAAGCCGTCTATCGCATTGATGCAAAAACGGCGAAGATAGAAATCGTCACCGACGCAGCCGACAAACCGAATGGGCTGTGCTTCTCTCCCGACTACAAAAAACTTTATCTCGCAGACACGGGCGCACCTGGCAACATCACCGTCTGGGACATCGTTGATGAAACGAAGGTCAGCAACAAGCGCGAGTTCGTCTTGATGAAACAGAAGCAGAAGGACGGCAGCTACGCGGGCGGCGCGGACGGCATTCGCGCAGACGTTGACGGCAACATCTGGGCGGGCGCGGGTTGGGTTGGCGAAGGCTATGACGGCGTCCACATCATCGCGCCGGATGGGCAACTTATCGGTCAGATTCTGTTGCCGGAGATTTGCGCCAACCTCTCTTTCGGCGGATTGAAAAGAAATCGTCTGTTCATGGTCGCCAGCCAATCGCTCTACGCGGTCTATGTCAACACGCAGGGCGCGCACATTTGTTGATTGAGTATGAGCGACGACGAAACGACGGCTGAAAGTTTCTGCGCCATCTACGTTGATATGGGAACCACCAACACGCGCGCGTGGTTGATGCGCGGCGAGAAAGTTCTGGCACGCGGAAGCCGACAAGTGGGAGTCCGCGATTCAGCGCGTGAGCAAACGAAGACGCGCATTCAAACATCGCTCAAAGAATTAATCGCCGACTTGCGAGAACAAACTAATGTCATTGCGAACTCGGCGCAGCCCGTTTGCGTTATCGGCGCGGGGATGATTGGCTCGCCGCTCGGCATTGCAGAAATCGCGCACACAAAAGCGCCTGCCGGACTGCGAGAACTTTCAAACGCCACGCGGCGATTTCAGTTTCCAGAGATAACCACGCTTCCCTTCCTGCTCGTGCCGGGCGTGCGAACAGGATTAGATACAGCAGGCTTTGCATCGCTCGACACGGACGACATGATGCGCGGCGAAGAAACTTTGTGCGTCGGTCTGTACGTGCTTGGCTTGGTTGCAGCATCCGGCGTGCTGCTTAATCTGGGTTCGCATTGGAAGGCCATCAAACTCGACGCTCAAGGGCGCGTTCAATCGAGCGTCACATCGCTCTGCGGTGAAATGATCGAGGCCGTGCGGACGCAAACGATTCTCGCGGACTCTGTCGGCGACAAGTGGCCGGACAGTTTATCGCCCGAATGGATTGAAGCTGGCATGAATGAACAGCGGCGTTCAGGTCTGCCGAGAGCATTGTTCTGTGTGCGGCTGCTCGCAGTCAAAAATCAGGGAACGCCCGCAGACCGTTTCTCTTTTCTGTTGGGCGCGTTCCTCGCTTCTGATCTCGATTCGCTCGCGGCGCGTGGAGTCATAAACGGCAACACGCGGGTTGTCATCAGCGGGCACGCATTGATCGCCGAAGCCTGCGCCGGCGCGCTCCGCTCGATGGCGATTGACGCGCTGGTGCTGACTGCGGAACAAACTGAAAAAGCATTTCTTACAGGGCTAAGAAGCATCTGCGCGCTATCCGCAGCTTTGAGGAGGAGCGTCGAATCGAACCCAACATGAGCCGGACACTTGAGACAAACTCAATCGCGGAACGAACACGCCGGCGCATCACGCTACGGTTGCTGCCGTATCTGTTTTTCCTTTACGTCATCGCTTACCTTGATCGCGTCAACCTCGGCTTTGCCGCGCTCGACATGAAAGGCGATTTGCACTTCGCCGACGACGTGATCGGGTTCGGAGCAGGCATCTTCTTCGTCGGTTACGTGCTGCTTGAGATTCCTGGCTGCATTCTGGTCGAGCGTTGGAGCGCGCGTCGTTGGATTGCGCGCATCATGGTCTCCTGGGGCATCATCGCGGTCCTGATGGGCTTCATCCACACGCAGACACAGTTCTACACGCTACGCTTTATACTCGGCGCGGCGGAAGCAGGATTCTTTCCAGGCGTCGTCGTTTACCTGAGCCACTGGTTTCGTTATCAGGACAGAGCCAAGGCGCTCGCGTTGTTCATGGCCGGGCAACCGATTTCAAATATCATCGGCTCGCCCATCTCAGGCAAATTGCTTGGCATCCACTGGTTCGGTCTGGCGGGTTGGCGTTGGCTCTTTATCCTTGAAGGCTTGCCTGCGATCATCTTCGGCATCGTCACGATTTTCTATCTCACAGACCGCCCGCATCAGGCGCGTTGGCTGCCTGAAGACGAACGGCTGTGGCTCAACGCGGAGTTGGAAAAGGAGAAACAGGCGAAGCTTGAAGCGCACTCTTTGAACGTCTGGCAAGCCTTGCGGCATCGAGAGGTGATCCTGATGACGCTCTGCGTGTTCTGCATGGCAAGCACCGTCTATGGCTTTAACTTCTGGCTGCCGACAATCATCAAGCAGGCTTCCGGTTCATCCAACTCCACCGTCGGCCTCATCTCGGCTTTGCCTTACTGCGTCGGCCTCATCGCGATACTTCTCATCGGTTGGTCGTCTGATCGAACGGGAGAGCGACGCTGGCACACGGCGCTGTCAATGCTCATCGCCAGCATCGGACTCGCGGCGGGCATCTTGTTTCGAGACCAACTGACTGTGGCCGTTGCCATGTTCTGCGTCGCGGCCATCGGGATGTACGGCTATCTGCCCGGCTTCTGGGCTTTGCCGACAAGCTTCCTGTCAGGGACAGCCGCCGCCGCTTCGATAGGACTCATCAATTCAGTCGGGAACCTAGGCGGATTAGCCGGGCCGTCCGTCGTCGGCTATGTGAGCAAAGTGACGAACTCATTTTTGGGCGGCGTGATGTATCTTTCGCTAACTTCGTTCGTCGCCGCGTTCCTCGTGCTTTCAATTCGAGCGACGAGGAAAAGGGCTTTGACGGACAAACTTGAGTTTGTCGGCGTTAGTCCAAGTGAACCTTCCGAAGCATCAAAAACGATTTAAGGTTTGACGAACACACGTTATGAAATTTCGCAGCGCAGCATGGTTCGGCCCGAAGGATAAAGGCGGCTTTATTCATCGCAGTTGGATGAAGAATCAGGGCTTGCCCGATCATCTGTTTGACGGGCGGCCAGTCATCGGTATCTGTAACACCTGGTCTGAGTTGACGCCGTGCAACGCGCACTTTCGTAAACTCGCGGAGCATGTCAAGCGCGGCGTGTACGAAGCCGGAGGTTTCCCGCTTGAGTTCCCTGTGATGTCGCTTGGCGAAACATTGATGCGCCCGACGGCGATGCTCTTTCGCAATCTGGTGAGCATGGATGTCGAAGAGTCTATCCGCGCCAACCCGCTCGACGGCGTCGTGTTGCTGGCGGGCTGCGACAAAACGACGCCCGCGCTGTTGATGGGCGCGGCCAGTTGCGACTTGCCCGCGATCATGGTTTCGGGCGGGCCGATGCTCAACGGCAAGTTTCGCGGCAAAGACATCGGCTCCGGCACAGACGTTTGGAGGTTCAGCGAAGACGTGCGCTGCGGCCTGATGAGCGAGTGCGATTTCCTTGAAGCGGAAGGCGGCATGAATCGCTCGGCGGGTCATTGCATGACGATGGGCACGGCTTCGACGATGGCGAGCGTAGTTGAATCGTTGGGCATCGGATTGCCGACGAACGCCGCGATTCCTGCCGTTGACTCGCACCGCTACACGCTGGCTCATCTGGCTGGCCGTCGCGTTGTCGAGATGGTTAAGGAAGATTTGCGGATGTCGAAAATCCTGACGCGCGAAGCTTTTGAAAATGCGATTCGCGTGGTCGGCGCAATCGGCGGCTCAACCAATGCCGTCATCCACCTGCTGGCAATCGCGGGGCGCATCGGAGTCCCGCTCACGCTTGATGATTGGGATCGTCTTGGGCGCAATGTTCCATGCCTCGTCAACCTGATGCCTGCGGGAAAATACCTGATGGAAGATTTTTATTACGCGGGGGGAGTGCCTGCGGTCATGCGCGAGTTGGGGCAGATGATTCATCCCGAAGCGTTGACCGCTAATGGCAAAGCCATCGGCGAAAATATCGCTGATGCGCCCTGTTATAATCGTGATGTCATCAAACCGCTCGACGCTCCGTTGGTAATTGACGGAGGCATCGCAGTCCTGCACGGCAATTTGTGTCCGAATGGAGCGGTGATTAAGCCTTCGGCGGCAACGCCCGAATTGATGCAGCATCGCGGCAGAGCCGTCGTGTTTGAGACTATCGAAGAATTCAACTCGCGCATTGACGACCCCGATCTTGATGTTGACGAAACGTGCGTGCTGGTCTTGAAGAACTGCGGCCCACGCGGTTATCCAGGGATGCCCGAAGTTGGAAACATGCCGCTGCCCGCGAAGCTTTTGAAAAAAGGAATCACAGACATGGTACGCATTTCCGACGCACGGATGAGCGGCACTGCTTACGGCACAGTTGTCCTGCACATTGCTCCCGAAGCGGCGGCAGGCGGACTGCTCGCGCTCGTTAAAGACGGCGACATGATTGACCTCGATGTTGCGGCTCGTCGGCTCCATCTCGATGTTTCCGAGTCAGAGATTGAGCAACGACGCGCGATGTGGAAAGCGCCAGCGCCTTCATCCGAGCGAGGTTATTACAGGCTCTACCATGACCACGTCATGCAAGCCGATCAGGGCGCGGATTTAGATTTTCTGGTCGGAGCAAGCGGAGCGGCAGTAGCGCGCGAATCTCATTAACTGTTCTGTCAGTACCGCAGGTGATGCTGACAAATCCGCGCGCCTTCGTCGTACTCAATCGTAAAGGAGCTACAACATGTCAATCTCGCGTCGTCGTTTCATCATCAGCATCGGAGCAGTCGCAGCTGCTTCATCGCTTCCGATTAAGAACTTCGCGGGCGCGCTCGAACCCGCGCTCTACCCGCCCGTTGATCTCTCTTACTTTGATAAGCCTGTGACGCCCGCGCCGTCCGACATCCGCTTTGGCTACGCGGCGATTACATGGAACGAGAAGGACGAACAGGCCATCACGGACATCTCAGATGTCGGATTTCGCGGCATACAGCTTCGCAGCAACATCCTGAAAGACTATGGCGCGCGTCCGAAAGCTTTGCGTGATTTATTGGAGCAGCATCATCTCAAAATGGTCGCGCTATCGAGCGGAGGAGTCGGCATCGCTTCCGGCACAGAAGCCGCAGAGATTGCCAAGCATTCCACTAACGCGAAGTTTGTGCATGATGTGGGCGGGCGTTACTTGCAGGTGACTGATTCGGCGCGTCCCAAAGATCGTAAGCCGGAGGCCGCAGACTTCAAACAACTCGGCAAGGTCTTAACAGAGATCGGCAAGCGCACGACAGATTTGGGAGTCCCCCTCAGCTATCACAATCACATGGGCAGCCTCGGTGAATCGCCCGACGAAGTTGATCGGATTATGGAGGCGGCTGATCCGCGCTACGTGAAGCTTGAACTCGACATCGCGCATTACCAGCAGGGCGGCGGCGACCCCGCCAAGGCGATCAGGCAGTACAAAGACCGCTTGCTCTTTCTGCACATCAAGGATGTCGAGACGCTCGCGGCGAGTGATGAGCGCGGTCGCGGTTATCGCTTCGTCGAACTCGGACGCGGCAGAGTTGATCTTCCGGCGGTCTTCGCCGCGCTCAGGGATGTCAAGTTTCGTGGTTGGGCTGTCATCGAACTCGATAGCGTGCCGGACAAGACGCGAACGCCGAAAGAGTGCGCGGAGATTAGCAAGAAGTATCTTGAAGAAAAGTTGGGAATGAAAATTTGAGTGAAGAGTTCATGGTCACGCATTTGCAGACTTGAAGCTTCCGGCCTCAACGGCTGATTCCAAATCTTCGACTTCTGACTCAAGACTCCAGACTCCAGACTATTTGATTATGCCAACCTTCAAACTATCAGTTATCAACGACGAGATCGGCGCAGACTTCGAGCGCGCAGCGAAAGTTGCGGCGCAGGAGTTTGGTTTGCAGTACATCGAACTCCGCTCGATGTGGGGCAAGAACATCATGCGGCTCGACGCGAAAGAGATCGCCGAAGCCCGCCGGATTCTGTCGAAGTACAAGCTGCGCGTGTCCTCGATTGCGTCGCCGATATTCAAAGTTGACTGGCCTGCTGCGCCGACCTCGCAGTTCAGCCCGAAGCGCGATCAGTTCAGCGCGGACTTTACCTACGAGCAGCAGGATGAATTGTTGGAGCGCGGCTTTGAACTCGCCCGCGTCTTTCATGTGGACAGGATCCGCATCTTTGATTTCTGGCGGCTCGACGATCAAAAGCCCTATCGCGCCGCCATAGATCAAAAGTTAATCGCGGCGGCGCGGAAGGCGGAGAAGCGCAAAATAACATTGCTGCTTGAGAACGAGCCGAGTTGCAACACAGCCACCGGAGCCGAAGCTGCGCGTACACTCGACGCGGTTCGTTCACCGTACTTCAAACTGAACTGGGACCCGGGCAACGCTGCCAGTCGCGGCGAGATTGCTTACCCGGACGGTTACTCGCGCCTGCCAAAAAACCGACTCGGCTATATGCACTGCAAAGATGTCGTGCGCGCGGGCGGGGATAAGTACGAATGGATGAAGATGGGCGGCGGCATCATTGACTACGTCGCGCAGTATCGCGCGCTCAAGCAGGATGGCTATCGCGGCGTCGTCAGTCTGGAAACGCACTGGCACGGCGCGGGCACGCCCGAAGAATCCAGCCGTCAAAGCATGGCCGGAATGAAAGACCTTCTGCGACGCGCAGGCGCGCTTTGATTCGCAACTTGATTTTGATGGACAGCAAACTTTAGTGAACAGCAAGCTTTGATGGACAACATAAAAGGAGAACGCATCATGCCTGATAACAACTCACGCAGAGATTTTATGAAGACCGCCACGCTCGGCGCAGCCGGAGCAGTGATTGCTTCGCGGGCGTCGAGCTATGCCAACATCGTCGGCGCAAACGACCGCGTGCGTGTCGGCATCGTCGGTTATTCAGATCGTTGCCGCCAATCCCTCATTCCCGCATTTATGATGCACGCGAAGGAACTCAACTGTGACCTTGTCGCCGTCTCGGACATTTGGAGCAGGCGTCGCGATGAAGGCGCGGACGCGCTCGGCAAACTCACAGGGCACGAAATCGCCAAAGCGCGCAACAACGAAGAGCTTTATGAACGCAAGGATGTTGACGCCGTCATCGTCGCCACGGCGGACTTTCAGCACGCGCTGCATGGCGTTGAAGCTGTGCGCGCAGGCCGCGATGCCTACGTCGAAAAGCCGATGGCGAACACGATGGAAGACGCCAAAGCGATTCGCAAGGCCGTCGAGGAAACGAAGAGGATTGTGCAGATCGGCAGCCAGCGTCGCAGCGGCTCAAACTATATTCGAGCGAATGAGTTTATCAAGTCGGGTAAGTTCGGCGACATCGTGATGGTTGATATGACATGGAACGTCAATCAACCTGGACGCTGGCGACGGCCTCAACTCGTCAAGGAGATTCGACAGGAGGATACGGACTGGGATCGCTTCCTGCTCAACCGCCGAGAGAATGGACGCAAGGCCGCTTGGGACCCGCGCAAGTATCTTGAGTTTCGTCTCTTCTGGCCTTATTCGTCCGGCATCCCCTGCCAGTGGATGTCGCACCAGATTGACACCGTTCACTGGTTCTCCGGCCTGCCGCATCCGCGCAGCGTCGTCGCCAACGGCGGCATCTATCAATGGCACGATGGGCGTCAGAACTTCGACACGATGACTGCCGTGTTTGATTACGGCCCGCTCAACGATATGACGAAAGGTTTTCAAGTCGTCTATTCATCGCGCTTCAGCAACTCCGCAGGAGGCGTCAAAGAGTTGTATTACTCGAACGCCGGAATGCTCAACCTCGACACCAACAAGATCACTCCCGAAGGCGGCTTGCAGGCGAAAGAGGCGGCGGAGATGGGGATGCAGCCGAACCTGTTGAAGGAGATGTCGCTGGCCGATGAGGCGGCGCAAGTTCCCGCCACGACGAGCGCGAACACAGGCGCGGACAACTTAACTTCGTCGCACATGCGTAACTGGATGGAGTGCGTTCGCAGTCGACAGACGCCGCACGCAGACGTTCACGCGGGCTACAACCACGCCACCGCCATCTGCATGACGATTGCCGCGATGCATACAGGACGCCGCGTGACCTTTGATGATACGAAGCAGGAGGTCGTCGTCAGCTAAATGAAGACAAACACGTTTGGAAGAAAAGCTAAACACGCGGCGACGGCGTTGATGACGTTGATCGTCTTGATGATGTTCGCTGTTTGTGCGAGCGCGCAGAAATCCGAGAAGGGCGTGCGTGTCGTTAAGAACGAAGCGGCGCGGCGCGTTGATGTGTTAGTTGACGGGCAGCCGTTTACTTCCTACATCTGGCCTGAGACGCTGACGAAGCCTGTGCTGTATCCGCTACGCACTTCGCGAGGAACAGTTGTCACGCGCGGTTTTCCTTTGGAGCCGCGCGCAGGCGAACGTGTGGATCACCCGCATCATTCAGGGCTGTGGTTCAACTACGGCAACGTCAACGGCATTGATTTCTGGAACAACTCGACTGCGGTTTCTGCCGAACAGCGGAGCAAGATGGGCGACATCAGGCAGCGTCGCATCTCGCGCACAAAGGACGGCAAAGACAGTGGCGAGTTGGATGTCGAGACGGATTGGATCATGCCGGACGGTCAAATAATCCTGCACGAAGTGACAACGTTTATCTTTCACGCTGCGCCGAAACTGCGCGCGATAGATCGCATCACGACTCTGACCGCGCTCGACAAGCGTGTGGTTTTCCGAGACGACAAAGAAGGCATGATCGGGATGCGCGTCCGTCGCGAGCTTGAGCAACCTTCAAACGAGCCGCAGGTTTTTACGGATGCGAGCGGACGCCCGACAACCGTCAAGGCTTTGGACAACACGGGCGTCTCCGGCTCGTATCGCAGCAGCGAAGGCAAGACGGGCGACGCCGTCTGGGGCACACGCGGGCGTTGGACGATGTTGTCGGGAAAGGTGGGAGAGGAAGCCGTGACGCTCGCCATCCTCGATCATCCGAAGAACACAGGCTACCCGACCTACTGGCACGCGCGCGGTTACGGATTGTTCGCGGCGAACCCGCTCGGCCAGGAAGTTTTCAGCAACGGCAAAGAGAAATTGAACTTCACGCTTGAGCCGAAACAGTCCGCGACGTTTCGTTACCGCGTGCTGATCGTCTCCGGCGCAACTTCGTCCGAACAGATCGAGACGCAATACAAGCGTTTCGTCAGTGAGGTGAAATGAAATATGCGGCCTCAACAGGAACCCATGAAGACGATAAATGCCAACCGCCGCGCCGAATTGTTCGCCGGCCTAGCGCCTCGACTTCTGAAACCATGTCGAGCTACATGCTATACTTTCCGCCCGCAAACCCGCAGGACGAACAAGCACGATTGAACGACAGATAACTCCTCAAAGAAGTAAGAGATGCGCGCATGGATAAGGTGTCAGATGATGCGAACGCCGCGCCGTCAGAGACGTTCTCCGGCGGCGAGCATGGCGCGCAGATGAGTGAGAATCAGGAGATGGCGCGCATCCGTCGCGAGTTTACCGCCGAACTCGAAGCGGAGCGCGCGCGCCTCAAATATCTCTTCGACAAAGCTCCGGCCTTCGTCGTCCTGCTGCACGGGCCGGAGCACATTTTCGAGACTGCCAATCCAGCCTATCTCCAACTCGTCGGCCACCGCGAATTGATCGGCAAGACTGCGCGCGAAGCCTTCCCGGAGGTTGAGGGGCAAGGCTTCTTCGAGTTGCTCGACGCGGTGTACACGACGGGCAAGCCTTACGTCGGTCGCGCGCTGCCCATCAACTTTCAGTATGAGCCGGGCGAGCCTCTCGAACAGAGATTCGTTGATTTCGTCTATCAACCTGTCTTCGACGGTGAAGGGAAGGTTTCGGGCATCTTCGTTCACGGGGTTGATGTCACCGACCACAAAGTAGCTGAAGAGTCCGTCGCCAATCTCGCCCGACAGATTGAGCGACAGGCTCGCGTCTATGAAACGACGCTCTCGAACATCACGGACTTCGCATATATTTTCGACACCGACGGGCGTTTCATTTATTCAAATCGCGCTCTCCTTGATTTGTTGGGAATCACGCTTGAGGAGATTCAGGGCAAGAACTTTTTTGACTTGCAGTACCCGACGGATTTGGCGACGAGACTGCAAGCGCAGATTCAGCGAGTGTTCGACACGAAAGAGACTCTGCTGGACGAAACGCCGTTCACCAGCCCGACGGGCGCGGACGGCTACTACGAATATATTTTCAGTCCGGTTTTAGATACGGACGGCAAGGTGGAAGTCGTCGCCGGCTCGACGCGCGACATCACCGGGCGCAAACAGGCGGAGAGCCGTCTGTCTTTGCTCGCCAACCTCAGCGAGTTGACGCGCAACTGTGAAGAGCCGAACGAATTGTTGTTCGAGGTCGCCAGAGCGGTCGGCGAACATCTGCGTGCCAGGCGTTGCCTCTTCAACGAGATTGATCTTGAACATGACCGCGAAATTGTTCATCGCGATTATTGTCACGGCGCGCAATCGGTGGCGGGCGAGCATAAAGTTTCCGATTACAGTTCCATCACTTCCACCGACATGCGCGCCGGAAAAACCATCGTCAACGATGACTCGAAAATTGATCCGCGCACAGTTGAACTTTACGAAAAGGCTTACGCGCCGAACGGCGAACGCGCATACGTCGCCGTGCCGCTCTTGCGCGACAATCACTGGGTCGCCTCGCTGTGGGTGAGCGACGACGCGCCGCGCTGTTGGAGCGAGCACGAAATTTCCCTACTCGAAACCGTCGCCGAGCGAACGTGGTCGGCCATTGAAAGACTGCGGGTTGATGCCGCTCTGCGCGAGTCCGAAGAACGCTTTCGCCATCTCGCGGACAACATGTCGCAGTTCGCGTGGATGGCGGACGCGACGGGTGCGATTTTCTGGTACAACCGGCGCTGGTTCGCTTACACCGGCACGACGCTCGCAGAGATGCAGGGTTGGGGCTGGCAGGCGGTTCATCATCCAGACCACGTCGAGCGCGTGACAAAACATTTCAAAGAATCAGTCGCAGCGGGCACGGATTGGGAAGACACGTTTCCTCTGCGCGCGAAGACGGGCGAGTATTGCTGGTTTCTATCACGCGCGCTGCCGATTCGTGACGCGCAGGGCAACATCGTGCGCTGGTTCGGCACGAACACGGACATCACCGCACAAAAACGCGCCGAAGAAGAACTCGCGCGACTGTTCGAGAGCGAGCAGGCGGCGCGCGAGGGGGCGGAGACAGCGAACCGGCTCAAGGACGAATTTCTCGCCACCGTCTCGCACGAATTACGCACGCCGCTGACAGCGATGCTCGGCTGGACGCATCTCCTGCGCGCAGGGCAACTCGATGCGGCGGGCGCACAGCGCGCGCTCGAAACCGTCGAGCGTAACGCGCGAGCGCAGCAGCAACTCGTCGAAGATTTGCTCGACGTGTCGCGCATCATCACGGGCAAGCTCCGGCTCGACGTGCGCCCCTGCGATCCCGCCACATTCATCGAAGCGGCAGTCGAAGCGGTGCAACCGGCGGCGGATGCGAAAGATGTGCGCTTGCAAAAAACGCTCGACACGAGCATCAACGCGATCTCCGGCGACCCGGAACGCTTGCAGCAAGTGGTCTGGAATCTGCTCGCGAATGCGATTAAGTTCACGCCCGGAGGCGGGCGCGTGCAGGTCAGACTGGAGCGCGTCAACTCGCACATTGAAATCATCATCAGCGACACGGGCATGGGAATTTCCGAAGACTTTCTCCCCTACGTCTTCGACCGTTTCCGGCAGGCCGACGGCACGACGACGCGCACGCACGGCGGTCTCGGCTTAGGACTTTCCATCGTGCGACATCTCGTCGAGTTGCACGGCGGCACGGTGCAAGCCGAGAGCGACGGCGCAGGACAGGGGTCAACCTTCACCGTCAAACTGCCGCTCATCCACGTCTCTCAACCGAGAACGGAAGAGGAGCGCGTGCATCCTCGCGCGAGCGATGCGCCCGCGCCTGTGGAATGTCCTGAGCGGCTCGATGGCGTGAAGGTGTTAGTGGTTGACGATGAAGCCGACGCCTGCGAGTTGCTCCGCATGTTGCTCACACGCTGCGGGGCGGAGGTCTCAACCGCAGACAACGTCGAGGACGCGCTGGCCGCAGTGTCACAGACGCGCTTCGATCTGCTCGTCTCCGACATCGGGATGCCGATTGCTGACGGCTACGAGTTGATACGCAGGCTGCGTGCGCTACCCGGCGTGCGCGGAGGCAACATCCCCGCCGTCGCGCTCACCGCCTACGCGCGCTCCGAAGATCGCCTGCGCGCGTTAAGGAGCGGCTATCAAATGCACGTAGCGAAGCCGGTCGAAGCCGCCGAGTTAATCGCCGTCGTCGCGAGCCTCGTCAGGCGCATACAGCACGACTGACTTTCAACTCTAGCTCATCCTTGAAGCCAGCAAGCTCAGGCGGCGCGCGCACGTAGAGCCTCGACCAACGTCACGAGGTCGCTCGCCCAGAGGCGCACGGTGACGTATTCGTGAATCTCTGAACTTTTCGCCGGCGGCCAGTTGGCGACCTGCGCCTCGCGGATGGAGTCTTCGGCGATGAGATACAAATGCTGTCCGGCCTGTGACAACATCGCATGAGTCCAGACGGCGCGCGTGCGGCTCGTCGGCCCGCCCGAACTCGTCATCACATGTTCACACCAGCCGTACATCAACTCGTGCGGCTCTCCGAGTTTGAAATGCAGCGTGGAATTTTTTGTCACAGGCACGGCCAGCGCGTCGCCTGTGAGACTGATGCCGGGCTGCTGTCGCCGCACATCGCGCGAGCGAGCGTATATTTTTTGACGGGGCAGGCTCAGGAAGAAGAGGCCGAACCAGAGCGTGCCGAACGCGATGATGACCACAACGCCATTGATGTTAGGCAATAACAGGAGTAAGCCGCTCAACGCGACGGCCAACAGCAAGGCGGCGAACGCCGACACCACTCCAATCCAGAAACTCGTCCAACGTGTGCGCCGGACGGGAATGCTGAGGGAAACTTCCATATCATTGCTATCGCTTGACGGGTTTTATCTTCGCGTACCGCTGCCCGTCGAAACGCCACAACTCAAACTGAGTTTTGACCTGCCTGAATCCTTCCTGCTTTGAGTTGCAATCCTCATCCGTTTCTTTGATCGGACAGCGAACGGTAATCTTGTTGATGATGAGATCGTTGAATTTCTGGCCGGCGGGTTGGTTTATGGATGGGAACGATATTGTCGAAGTGGTTTTTTCAACCGCCTTCGCGCCCGCGCCCTGTGTTTCCTGATAGTTTCTCTCCACCACAGGCTCTCTGAAGACTTCGCGCACGCGCCCGTCTTCGATTCTGTAAAGCGCGAGCGACGTTGACCAATCCAAAGCCGGGAGCCACATGTGCTCTAGTCTGACGCCGATGAGAGTCTCGCGGCTATCGAGTTTGTAAGGCGCGAGGTCGAGCGCGACATCATCGTGCCCCGTGTACTGGATAAATTGATTTTCATCGAGCGACTCATACTCGACGGGCGCATCCTGAGAGGGGAGCGTCAACTGTTTCGCCACCAGCGATAAAGCGTTTCCGACTTTCTTCAACACGGCGAGGAAAGAGTATGTCGAGCAATTTCCACAGAGACCGTTGTCGTCGCCCGGAACGTCCACCAGCACGACGAGATAATCTTGTCCCTGCGCTTTCCAGAGCGCGGCCTTGTTGATTTCAACCAGCGCGGGCTTTTTCTCTAAGTCGTGAATGCCGGCCACTCTCCCGGTCTTGGGATCGTAGCCGTCGAAAATTTGTTTGAGAACGTCGCCTGCGGAAAACTGTGCGAAGGCGCGCGGCAGGCCGGCGGACTTGGGCGGAGCGACCGGCTGGCTCGTGTTTTGTGCAAAGATGCCATTGAAAGAAAGCGCGAGCCACAACAAACACAACGCCAGTGAAAAGCTCCAGACGGAATTAGCGGAAAGTTTTCGTCGCAGAGATTTGCTCGTCGGATGATTTCTCATTTGCGTAATGCCCGGGGCGTTTTCCGATAGACTCCGTTGAAGCGCACGTTCACGCCGCCGCACTCGGAGTTATCGCTGGCGATGATGTAATCGCCCACCAATTTGAGCGACACCTGACATTCTTCTTCTGTGAGGAAAAGTTTATACCCCTGCGGTTGCCCCACCGCATCAACGCCGCCGACGTGGACGTTATCACCAAGACCGTGCCAGAGCGCAGCGCCTTTAACTTTAAGAAACCCTGACTTGCTATCGCGCCGGATGTTCAATTCCTGATCGTAATATTTCCAAGAGCCAATCCAACTCTCTAAGGCAGGCGGAGCAGCGGGTGGCGCGGACATCAACAGTTTATCCGCAGGAAGCCAGCCGACCGTTTCGCTCCCCTTGCGCGGCTGATACCACGCGCAAATCCATGAGCCGTACTTCCTCGACACGAGCACTTGATCTCCCGTGATGAGATAGCTCTTCGTCTCGCATTTCACTTCGGGACTCGGACACCCGTCGTCGTCGTTAAGAAAGTGAATCCGCGCCGTCCAGTTGCCGCCGACCTTCGCCAGCTTGAACTCCGCTTCGTCGGACGCGAACAGCCCGTTGCGACACCAGTTGGCGGGATTGCCGTCAGCCGTCTGCGCCGTCGCGGTGTGGGAAGCGCACAGCAACATCGAAAGCAGAAAAAGAATCGAACTCATTTTATTCATCACATCTTTTCCCCGCGCAAGTTTCGTCAGATTCATTCTCGTCTTTAGTGCGTCACGGTGACGGTGAGCATGTCCGGTCGCATCGTTTCCGTTGGCTTCCGCAGCACGATGAGGTAATTACCGGCGACGGGCAGCGATTTGATTGTCAACGTGTCTATCTGCGAAGTGGCGTAAGTCTTCTCGCCGCCGCTTTCCCATTCGACATATTGATAAAGTTTCCTGTCCGGCAGATAAATTTCGATTACGCATCCGTCCGCTCTCACCTCAAGCGATTGCGATTTGGCGGCGTTGATGATGAACGTCGCGGGCGCGCTCCTCGCTTGAAACTCCGCGAGAGATTTCAGCGAAAAGCTCGCCGAATTTGCGCCGCGCACGAAGCGAATGGTGCGCGCCGTCTTCGCCAGAGCAGCATAACCTGCGTTGTCACCGGCGTCGCTTGCGTCCGCATCACTTGCCACTGCGGCGCACGGCTCAAACTCGGCGAAGCTCTCTTCATATTTATTCGTCTGATAGTTCTTGCCGTAGAATTTGATTCGCAGCGTTTCCCGACCGCCGGACTTCACGAGCGTCCAAATCAAACTCTTCATCTCGGACGGCGCGACATCGGGCAGATGATTGCCGGCGAAGGCGACGGTCAAAATGTTACTGCGAAGCGTGCCGCTAAAGTTATAGACTCCGACGCTGGCGACGCTCTCGCCCCTGACGATGAATGTTCCAGACACCTTGCCGCCGTTGATCGTCAGATTAACGATGCGCTGGCCTTGCAGCCAATCCGCGCGAAAACACTTCGACATTGTTTGGCCGCTCGCCAGCGAATGCGCGCACAACAAAATACAGATTAGATAAAGCACGCGAAGTTTTTTCATAGTGGGGAATCCTTGTCCGCTTCTGGAGGCAGTGGAAATAAATCTGTGACGCTTCTTTATAGACTAAAATGGCGATGCGAAAAAGTTTTTATCGCTTCACTTGAACCGCCAACGAATACTTGAACGCGGGCTTTTTCTGACGCACTTCGCTGGCCGTAAAACCCTCTAAACATCCCATATAAACTTTGATTTTGTAGTTCCCCGTCCCTTTGATTTCGCCTTCCCAATCATCAATCCCGTCCGGCGCATCGCCAAGAAATAATTTCTTACCCTTGCCATCGAACAACTCAAAATACATGCCGCACTCATTTTCTTCCGACAGATGAAATGAGTTGGAAACAACTTTTATCTTGACCATCTGACCTTGATGCAGCGTGAGAAAATAGAAATTTGCATCGCCGATTCTTCCCGGCTTAAAAATTTTCCCGACCGTTGCCGTGCCGTTTTTCAACGTCAGCATAGTCGTTTGAGCATGTGCGGAAAACACAAAACAGCACATCAGCAAACACACGGCTAATCCTTTTTTTGCATTAGAAGCGATTCTCATATTCATGCGTTCCATGCTCTCGATTCTCACTGAATCTCTTTTGAATTGACGGCAGGCGGTTTAACCTATGGCGAGATTCTTTTCGGCAACACTAACTCATGGAAGATGACATGACCGCCTTGATCGTTGATGATTCGATACAGTTCTTTGACCAGAGAAATAGAATCTTGATAGAGCTTCTCCTCTTTAACCTGTGCGGCGGTCTGCGGCCCGCTGATGCTCACAGTTCCCTTCTTCCTGCCCAGCACGCTCTCAATCGAGACGGCGAAATAATGATGGGTCGGAGGGTAATCGTCGGGAATCTCGATTGATTTCGTCACCAAAAGATTTTTGGATTCGAGTAGTCCGCTCAACTTTTGTCTATCGGCGGGAGATAATTTGTACTCTTTGCGCGAAGGAGGCGTTCCAACCCCGCGCCCGTGAAAGCCTCTGGAAGTTTGTTCCCAGACAATGACATTCACGCGCGGCTCGATTGAGATCGTCGTTGTATGCGAACTGCTATCCTTACTGCGCTCGCCCGTCGTCAGTTCGACGCGAAGCTGTAAATTGTCTATCACATTACTCCTCAATCCAACGTTAATTACCTGCTGCTCAACGACGACGGTGCGCGATGGAAGAACAACGGGCGACGCTTGCGCCTTCAACGCCGGGCATGAAAAGAGAGAGACAATGAGGGCGACCGTTATAATACACACTTGTCGCGCGCGACAGTCTCTCATCAGATAGAGGGCGAGCCGGCGGCATCGTGTTTCACTGTGTCTCATGCGTTCTTCCTCTATGCGGCAGTTTTTATTCCGGGAGATTTCGGCCAGGCGGCTCAACACTTCTCCGGCAAAGGACAATCAATCGCGCCCCGCTTCGTCAAAGTATTTGCTGAATGTTTCCCTCAACACTGGTAAGCTGCCTCCCGTTCCGGGATGACAGGCCGGGCTGGAAGCTGATATTAACTTCAACTGATGATAGACGACTTTGCTCACCCGACGCGGCAGCAATCCGCAGATGGGCTGAAACTTTGAAAAGGGATTATTCAACTATGCTGCACAGAGCGCAATACATTTCAGTCGCGTTCGCCTGTTTGCTCTTATTGGCAATCAACTCTTCCGCGCAAACCGCCGCGAAAGATGGTGCGGCGACGCAACGCGCGCCGAGTAGCCCGGCGCGTCCCTTCATCGTCGAGCGCGCGCAACCTCTGAGCGAATTGGAGCAGAAGCTACATCCCGACAGCAAGGTCGCGGAATTGTTCGGCGGCGCGGGGATGCAGTTGCGTGTCGCCGTGCAGCACGACAAAGATAAAGCCGGAGCGGCAGCCGAACTTCACGACGCATCCGATGATGTCTATTACGTGCTTGAAGGGACGGCGACGCTCACGCTCGGCGGTCGGCTTGACGTGCCAAAAGAAGTTGAGCCGGGCGAATGGCGCAGCCCGCACATCGTCGGCGGGCAGACGTTTGAAATCGCCAAAGGCGACTTAATCATCGTCCCACGCGGCACGCCGCACGAGCGCAGCACCGCCGGCAAAGAATTCTCGATGATCTTAATCAAGGTCTATGCCGAACCCTTGCGCGCACCGCAACCGGCATCCGATTCAACGAACAAGAAGCCGAAGCCATGACACCGCAATACAGCAAAGGAAGGTGACGACAGATGCGTTTCACGATCAAGCTGATGCAACGGGCGTCCCTGTCAATTCTCCTCACAACAATTATCGCGCCCGTGATTCGAGGCCAACAAAACACCCCGCGCCCTTCTTCTCTCGACCGAATGCTCACCAAGCGCACGCGCGAGTTCAACGCGATGGAGCTTGAGAAGGAACTTCGCAGACCCGCGAACAAACGAGAGGAGCGGCTCGCGCTTGAGCAGATTAAGGAAGACTACTTGCACATCCAGACGGCCAATCACGATCTGTCGCAAGCGGTCTCGCTCGGAGACACGCTCGACCTGAAGTCTGTCGCGAAATCGTCGTCTGAAATCAGAAAATGTGCGGGACGGCTCAAATATAATCTCGTACTGCCGAAACCTGCGGAAGAGGAAGCAAAGCTCGCTGACGCAAATGCCGGGATAGAGACCGCGCAACTGAAGTCGTCCGTCACCGCCTTGAACAGTTTGGTTGACGGGTTCGTGAACAACCCGCTCTTTCACAAGGTCAACGTGGTTGACGCGCAGTCGTCGGTCAAGGCACGGCGTGACCTCGAACAGATTATGCTCTTGAGCGAGCACATCAAGCGCAGCAGTGAGAAGTTAGACAAGGCGGCGCGCAAGTCGCAATGAGTCGCGCGGCAACTCACAGATTCGCACGCGCCTCGCGCACGATTTCGACGTACTGACGCGCTCGCTCGGTAATCAAATTCGCTTGCCCCTCGCGCAAAGCCTTTAAGTCCACGAGGTCTGCGCCGACGCCCAACGCGCTCGCGCCGGCCTTGATGAAATCCGCCGCCGTCTTCACAGAGACGCCGCCCGTCGGTACTAACTCAATCTGCGGCAGCGGCGCTTTCAACGCCTTGAGATAGCTTGCGCCGCCGAGCGCGCCCGCCGGGAAAACTTTTACGAAGTCCGCTCCCGCCGTCCACGCCTGCACGACTTCCGTCGGCGTCAGCGCGCCGGGCAACACCGCGATGCCGTATCTACGGCAACAAGCGATTGTCTCGACATTGAGCGCGGGGCTGACCACGAACTGCGCGCCGGCGAGGATGCACGCGCGCGCCGTCTCGGCATCGAGCACCGTGCCCGCCCCGACCAGCACGTCCGAGCCATAACGCGCGGCGACTTCCTCAATCACGCGCACCGCGCCGGGCACGGTCATCGTGATTTCCAACACACCGATGCCGCCCTCTTTAATCGCATCAATGGCACGCATCGCCTCGTCCGCCGAAGAGGCGCGCACGACGGGCACAATCCCCGTCTCCTTGATTCGTCGAATGACATCTGCCTTGTTCATAGTTTCAACCGAATCGAAGCACAGCAGAATGGTATAGAACACGAAAGGAATTTATCCACGAACTCACATGAAACGACACGAGCCAAAACATTTGTCTGTCGTTTCAACGCGCGACACGCGCGCCACCGCCTTTCATCACGCGCTCGACTTCCGCGAGCGTCGCCATCGTCGTATCGCCCGGCGTCGTCATCGCGAGCGCGCCGTGCGCCGCGCCGCACTCGACCGCCCACTGCGCTCCCTTGTCCATCAACAGACCGTAGATCAAGCCGGAAGCGAACGAGTCGCCGCCGCCCACACGGTCGAAGATTTCGAGATTCTCGCGCGTCGCCGACTGGTAGAGTTGACCGGCAACATAACAGACTGCGCCCCAGTCGTTCGCCGTCGCGGTCTTGGCGTTCCTGAGCGTCGTGGCGACAACTTTGAAGTTGGGAAACTCCTGCGTCGCACGCTCGATCATGCGCTGGAAATTTCCCACGTCGAGTTTGGAGTGCTGCTCGTCCATGCCCTCGACCTCGAAGCCAAGAGCGGCGGTGAAGTCCTCTTCATTGCCGATCATCACGTCCACGAGCGGAGCGAGTTCGCGATTGACACTTTGCGCGCGCGCTTTGCCGCCGATGGATTTCCAGAGCGAGTCGCGATAGTTGAGATCGTAAGAGATGATCGTGCCGTGCCGTCTGGCCGCCTGCATCGCTTCGCGCGCGACATCCGGCGTCGTCTCAGACAGCGCGCAAAAGATGCCGCCGGTGTGCAGCCAGCGCGCGCCTTCGCGTCCGAAAACCTTATCCCAATCAACGTCGCCCGCTTTGAGTTGCGAGACCGCCGTGTGCCCGCGATCCGAACAACCGAGCGCGGCGCGCACGCCGAAACCTCGCTCCGTGAAGTTCAGACCGTTGCGCGTCTCGCGCCCGACGCCGTCGTATTTCACCCACACGACGTGCGACTGATCCACGCCGCCCTGATAAATTAAGTCCTCGACCAGACGCCCCACGGAATTATCCGCGAGCGCGGTGACGACGGCAGTGTCCAGCCCGAAACAACGTTTCAATCCGCGCGCGACGTTATACTCGCCGCCGCCTTCCCACACCTGAAACGTGCGCGCCGTGTGAATGCGCCCGTCGCCGGGGTCGAGCCGCAGCATCACTTCGCCGAGACTGACGCAGTCCCAACGACATTCTTCTTTCGGTTTGAGTTCTAAGGCAGAGGCCATTTTTATATTGCGTCCGACGCGCGCTCGACGTTCGCCGGTTCGAGGTTCGGCACGAGTAGATGCATGATCAGCAGCGCGATTAAATAAACCGAGCCGCAGACGAAAAAGATCGGCGTGTAATTGCTGTTCGTCCAGAAGAGGACGTAGCCCGTGACGGCGGAAAAGATCATGCCGCCCACCGCGCCCGCCATGCCGCCGATGCCGACGACCGACCCGACCGCGCGACGCGGAAACATATCAGATGCCATCGTGTAAATATTCGCAGACCAGCCCTGATGCGCCGACGCCGCCACCGCAATCAAGCCGACGGATGTCCACATGCTCGTGGTCAATGAAGTGAAGACGACCGGCACGACGCAGAGCGCGCAGACGAGCATCGCCGTTTTGCGTCCGGCGTTGATTGTCCAGCCGCGCTTGATGAGCGTCGAAGACAACCACCCGCCGCCGATGCTGCCCACGTCGGCGACGACATAGACGACGATGACGGGCAAGCTGAGTTTGGTCATCGTGATGCCGTAGTTTTTATCGAGGAACTTTGTCAGCCAGTAAAGATAGAACCACCAGATCGGGTCGGTCATAAATTTACCGATGGCAAACGCCCACGTCTGACGATGCGGGAGCAGTCGCGACCAGGGCATCTTCGTCGTCGGCTCCGGCGGGTCGCTTCTGATATACGCCAACTCGGCGGCTGAGAGTCGCGGGTGTTCTTCGGGTTTTCGATAGAGCGGTAACCAGAAAAGCAGCCAGAAGAAACCAACCGCGCCGGTCGCAATAAACGCTCCGTGCCAACCGTAACGGACGACGATCCACGGCACAGTCAATGGCACGATGATCGGGCCGAGATTCGAGCCGGCGTTGAAGATGCCGGTCGCCAGCGCGCGCTCCTTTTTCGGAAACCACTCGGCTGCCGTCTTAATCGCCGCCGGAAAGTTGCCGCCCTCGCCAAGGCCGAGCGCGAAGCGCGCCACGCCGAAACCGAATGCGGAGCCGGCGAGCGCGTGTCCCATCGCCGCGAGACTCCACATGACAATCGAGATGCTGAACCCTTTGCGCGTGCCGAGCCAATCCATCAAGCGTCCCATCAACAGCAAACTGATCGCATAAGCCGCTTGAAAGGACGTGACGATCCAGCCGTACTGCGCTTCGTTCCAGCCGATAGAGCGTTGCAAATCAGGAGCGAGAAAGCCTAGCACATTACGGTCAACGTAATTGATCGTCGTCGCGAAAAACAGCAGCCCGCAGATGACCCAGCGATAACGCCCGATGCGCCCGCTGACTTGCTCAAGCGCGGCGACGGTTGCGCCCGTCACGCTCGCGCCGGTTGACTGCGGGATGAGGCCGTCGGACTCGGACTTCGCGCGGCCTACTGCTTTCACTGTTTCGCTCATAGCAATCGTCTCTCTCTTTGAGTCACGGCGGCATGATTTTATTTCAGCTTCATAAACTCTTGTGGGGCGAGCGCGCGTGGAGTGAAACGCGCCGCGCGCACCGCGCCCTTGAACCACTGCACGCGGTTCATACGCATCCCGATGGCGACGCGGCCAACTGTCAAAGGCTCGATGGTCAGCGCGCCGGAAAGCTCCGGTTGGCCGTCAACGTAGTGGCGCATCTGCGCGCCATCGAAGACGAGCGCGACATGATACCACTTGCCCAACGGATGCTTGAAATTTTCGGCGTAGAGCGTCAGCCGGTGTTCGCCCGACTTGATGAAAGTATCGAGGAACCACTGCTCACCGACGACGCGCACTTCGATCAGCACGCGATTGTCGCCCGTCGCTTCTTGAATGTGAAACCAGCGTTGCTCTTTGTTGCCGCCCGCATCGGGACGAAAGATCGCCTCAACCGTAAAGCTGCGCGCGCGCGCCAAAGGATTCGCTTCAACGAGCAAGCCGTCGTCTGTGCCATCAAACAACAAAGCCTTCGCGCCCGCGTCTTTGATAATCTGCGGCGCGCCGAGAATAGTTGTCTGATTGCCCCCGATACTTTTGAGATTATCAATTTTCCACGTCACAGATTTTTCGTGTGCCTTGCGCTCAACGGATTTCTGACCGTAGCCGGAAACCGCGAGCGTCAGCACAAACGCAATCAAGACGCAGTGATTAACCTTCACATCGTTTCTCTTTCTGATAGCAGTTCTCAATTTCGTTTTGTTCGTGGGCGCGGTTTTGTCAGTACCGCCTGCGGTAGCGAGCGGGTGTTTTTAATCTTTCATTTGTGCAATCGTCAAACGCTCTTAGCATGTCACCCGCCCGCTACCGCAGGCGGTACTGACAAGATGCTCTCGCAGGCGGTACTGACAAGAAAACTCCGCGACTAATCTTCTCAACGTATCTTAGCAAACTCGATGTAGTTGCACAGCAACTTGCGCGCGACTTCGGCGGGGGCTGACTCATTGGCGATGTTGTCAACGATGTCTAAGGTCGAGACGACGATCCTGCCCTTTCCGAACTGCATCACGCCGACCGCCGTGCCCAACTGCATCGGGTAACTGTGATAAGCGCCAACGACCAACTCCTCGCCCTGCATGATATGGCCGACGCGATCATTGCCGTTTCTGACCACAGCCTGATACGGCCAGTTCATCGCCGTGTTGACGGGCAACTCCTTAAAGAGCGGATGCTGCCTGACGAAATGCACGCCGCCGAGCCAGTTCCCCCCGACCTTGAACGCGCCGCTATACTTGATGAACGAATGATGGCTGAGATACTCCATCCACGCTTCCGTGTAATCCATCATCAGGAGCGTCGTACCATCGTCGCGCGCTCGCTCAAGCAGGCGTTGCGGCGTCGGCGCATCGGTGAGAGGAGTTGACCAGAGAAGCTTACAATGTCCCGCGCCTCTTAGTTGAGAGAACTCGATTTTAATTATGACCGGCTGGCCCGCTTCCAGATCAATTGTGCCTTGCTTCTCCTGCCCGCCTCTTGTCTCCGCGCCTTCGATAATGTTTTTGCCGTTGATTGTCACGCGGAAAGTTCCGGTGGTCTGAATCGCAAAGGTATGTTTGCCGGTGACGTTTGAAATAAGTTGCCCGTCCCAACGCACACCGTAAGACTCTGTTGTCGGGACGGCGATGTCCGGCGTCGCGCCTTCGCTGATCGTCAGGTTGACGGTGTTGTCCGTGCGCGCGAAAACCTTTCGCTTGAAATCCTGCCCGGTGAAGAAGGAGGCAGTGAGACCCGCGACTCGCCCCGACGCATCGCGCAACTGTTCCGGCGCAATCAACCGGAAGTCTTCCACGTTGGGCGGCTGCGAAACGACAATCCAGTCGAGTCGCTCCAGGTTGTCGCGATAAACGGGCGCGTCAACTCCTTTTTGATTTTTCAGAAAGTTGTGAACCTGACTGCTGACTTCCCACACCGCACCCTTGCCTTGCAACTTGGCGCTCTTCCAATCCACCGCGAGAATCTCATCATGCCCGCGCGCCTGTTCGCGTCGTACCGGATTTAATAAGGCAGCTTCGACGCGAAACTTTCCGGTCGCATTGTTAATCGGTATCTCGATTCCTTCGGCGAGTAACTGACCGTACACGTCGCCGCCGGAAAGCGTGACGGCAGTTTCTTTGCGAAAGACTTCTTTGCCTGTCGGGTCAACGGCAACGATTTTGAGCGTGTGCCGCCCTCTCAAATTCCTTTCGTTGATGGCGTAGAAATCCACCAGCACGCGGCTCGGAATCTGTGCGATCTGGTTGCGGACTTTGACCGCGATGTAGAGCGGTTGATTGTAGTAAGCGACGATTGCCGGGTCAGCCTTTGGGTTGCGAAAGCTGTCAACGACGCCGGAATGGTTCTCGATGATTTCCGCTTCCCAACCGTTGATGGCATAACCGTCGGCCACGTTCGAGAGACGGATGTTTTCGATTTTGCGTCCCTGATGTTCCAGCGAGATTGCGCCCATCGCGGAGGTCAAAGCGTCAACGGTCGGGAAACTCGCGCGCAGTTCCTTATGTGTCAGAAATTCATCGAACGCTTTGTACCAGTCGAGATAGATGCCGCCGTCCCATCCCTTAAAGGGCTCAGCGTCTAATGCAGCTTTGATTTTCTCAAGACGCGGCGGCGTCGAGATTGCGCCTTCCTCACCCCAGAAAACTATTTCGCGTGTGTTGTCTGTGTAATCGTAATAGTCCTTCGGATGGCGATAGAACATTTGATCCCAAACGGCAGGGCCACCCGCATGATGAAAATCGTACCAGCCGTTCAAATACACTTTGTCATCAAACGGGCGCATGTGCATTTTGATCGGGTCTTCGACATCCTTGCCCTTCGCCCATGCTGATGTGCGCGTGATGACCCGGCTCGGGTCGAGCGCGTGCGCGGCTCGCATGTCGCGTTCGTGATTTTGTGTGATGGCCTCTGAGGTTTGCCCGCTCTCGTTAATCATGTTGTAGATGACGAGGCTCGGATGATTGCGGTCGCGGCGCACCATGCGCAAAAGTTTTTCGCGCGCGAGCGTTTGCGCGAAGGCGTCTGTTCCGGCGGAGCGATAGTTTCCCGGTTCTTCAAAGTAGAGCAGGCCGAGTTCGTCGGCTTTTTCAAAGACGATGGGCTGCCCGATGGCGCGATGGAAGTTGAGCATGTTCAAGCCCATCCGCTTCGCGACGCGAATCTGCTCTGCCGCCAGCGCAGGCGTCGGCGTGATGCCGTTGATCGGCCAGAAGCCCCAACTGATCGCCGTGCGTAAAACGATGCGCTTGCCGTTCAAGCGATACATCGCATCTTGGCCGATGCCCGCGAGTTCAAACCAGCGAAAGCCGAACGTTTGCTGCGCGGTATCGGTTGCGCGCCCGCCTTCTTTCAGCGACACCTCGCAGACGTAGAGATTCGGATGCTCCACGTCCCAGAGTTTTGCTTTCGGCGCGGACACTTTCAAAGGGATGAGGTTGTCGCCGGACTTCAAAACAACGCCCGCGATTTGTTTGCGGAAGACGATGCGGAAAGGCGCGCGACATTCCCGCACAACGATGTTCAGGTCGCGTCGCGCTTCCCTCTCAGTGTTATTGCGGATGTTAACTTGCGCGTTGACCTCTGTGAGCGCGGGCGTGTTTTGAAGGTAAAGCTCGTTGATAAAAACATTGTCGCAGGAAATGAGTTTGACGCGCCCCGTGATGCCGCCGAAGCCGTGACTGCTCGGAACCTGAAAGCGTCCCCAAGCGATGTTCGCGCCGTCGCGCCAATCGAAATTGCCGCCGGGGTCTGTGACGCGCACCGCGAGTTGGATCGTCTCGCCGGAACGCGCAACGTTTGTTAAGTCCACCTCGAAGGGCGTGTTGCCGACGAGATCGTAACCGACGAGTTTGCCGTTGACGTAAACTTCCGCGCGCTGGCGCACTGACTCGAAACGCAAAAGAATTTGACGCGGCGTTGACGACGCATTGACGGGGACGCGCACGTCGCGAGTCCACCAACTGACGCCTGTTAAATCGCCGTCAGGCCCCGCTACCGTCTGAAGATATTCTTCGACTGTGCCCGGCACGCTGACATCTCTGGCCTGCGCCGAACGTAAAACTTCCCACCCGCCTGTCGGAGTATTGATTGGCAACTTTGAAAGATCAGGCGCGGGGAAATAAAGTTCATCCTGTTGCCATGTCGCCGCTTTGTCGTGCCACAATTTCCAATTCTTGCCGGACAGTTCAATCTCCTGCCGCCCGCCCGTCGTCGCTGCGAGGGCAGGGCAACTCAGGAGGCCGCAGAAGATCAACGCCCAGATGAAAGAGCGTGTAGTCTTCAACTTGATATTGGAAGCGTGCTTGAACATGCCAGAGCGAAAGGAAAGGGTATGGAAACGGGGAGAGATTTCGAGAAGCGCGCTCACTCTGAAAAACATTCAGGCCACGCTTCATTTAATGTCTGCAATCAAACTGCTTCCGAATCAGAAGCGGCGGCACAAGGCGCTCGTGCATGAGAAGCAAAGAGGATTCGTCGGGGAGATGTTCGTCCCGTTTGCCTCTCATGCACGAAAAGCCCTGAGTTGTTTAGAAGACCAGACGCAAACCGTACTGCACTTCGCGGCCATTGTAAGCGACAAGCTTTCTGGTGATCTTTCCGAAGTTTGCGCTGGTGAAGTCAACCGTCGGGTTATCGAAGTTGACGCGGTTGAAAGCGTTGTAGGCTTCGAGGCGCGTCTCCAGGCGGAAACGCTCGGTGAGCCGGAACGCTTTGCTGATCGTCATGTCGGTCTGCCACGTCGTCGGCCCGACGAGGCCGGGATAGGTGACGGGATTATCACGACGATGCAGGTTGACGGGATCGGTGGCGAGCGTCGAAGTCGGCAGCGCGTGGAACTTCGAGGTGTCGAAGTACCTGTCGTGTGTCGGGTTGCTGATCCTGGGGTTGCCGTCCACGATCAGGTTCTGCGTGAAGAAGAGCGGACGACCCGAATAGACGTGCGTCGCCGTCGTGAACTGCCAGCCGCCGAGCGCGAGGTCAACGGCCTTCGGCGCATCTTTCAAGAGCCAGCCGCCACGACCGACGGGGATGTTCCACGACAGCGCGCTCGTCAGGCGATTGCGCGGCGTGTCCGTATCGCGCCACGTAAACTGGCGTGCGAAGGTGGCGAAGTCGTCGAAGAACTCTTGCGACTGCTCGCTCTGATAGGCGTAGGCCACGAGGACGCTGAGGCCATTGTTGAATGGCCGCTGCACCTGAATTTCAAAAGATTGCAGACGCTCCTTTTTGCCGTTCGTGTTCGTCTGGTTAATCACGCCGTACTGCGGATAAGGCCGCAGCAGATTCCCGATGGTGATGGTGCTCTGTGTCCGCAGAGTGCCGGGGAATTTATCCGGCGTCAAATAGTTGAAGAAAGGGTTGGCGACCGATTGGTTTAAGACCGAGCGCGCCGTCTCGTAAGAAAACGCCGGGTCAATCATGTTGATGTCAACGGCGTAAGGGACGTTGTGGCCTCTGTTGCTGAAGTAGTCGAGGTCGAGGACGAAGTGACCCCAGATGCCGCGCTGATAAGAGAGACTGATGCGGTCGTTAATCTGCGGACGCTGCTCGTACTGATCCAACCCGTTGGTGGCATTGCCGGCAGCGCCGATGGAGTTGCCGAGATTGGTGTAGCGACCGAGCGACTGTCCGAGCGGCTGTTGAATCGGAGTCAGGTTAGACGGGAACGGATTCGACAAACGTACCTGCGGGATGCCGTTGCTGATCGTCGGAGCGGCGGTCGTCGTCGTCGCGAAGCCCGAATACTGATTGACGAAGTCGCCCAGCGGATCGCGAATCCTGCTCGAAGGCGTCTGGTAGCGCGCGTAGCCGAATCTAAAGACGGACTTGTCATTGATCTTGAAGGCTCCGCCCACGCGCGGGAGCAGATTCAGTTTCTTCTTGTGAAAGACGCTGCGATTATCGTCGGTCGCAAAAATCCACGCGCCGTTGAAAATCTGCTTTTCGTTCTTGCTCGCGAGCAGGCTCGTGACGGTCGAGGGAATCGCGGGCGGCGTGGCGATAAACTCAGGGATCGGCTGCGTCAGGTCGAGTCTCTGCGAGATACGATTCTGCGCGTCAACCGGCCCCGGCTCGTATTCCCAACGCAAGCCGAGGTTGAGCGTCAGGCGCGTGTTGACCTTGTAGTCGTCCATGAAGTAAGCGGCATAGCCGGGCGAGACGACTTCCTGAAGCGGAACGCGCGAGGCGAAAGAGTTGTTGTCAATGTAGCCGAGCAGGAACGTCGCAAACGCGCTGCCCGTCGTGTTCAAGTTCGGGCTGGAGTTGGCATTCGCCGTGAGCTGCTGCCGGAAGAGAAAGTTGAGCGGCTCGAAGCGCGCGCCCTTGCCTTTATCAACGCGATACTCGCCGCCGAACTTGATCGAGTGATCGGCGATGTAAGTGTTCAAGCGCGCCGAGCCGCCGAATCCTTGCGGGTGCTGCGAGAACTCTCTGCCGGGACGCCCGAAGCGAAGATTGGAAGCCGAGCCAAAAGTGTTGGAGCCGAAATCGAGCGCGGGGTAGAAGACCTGATCAATCGTGTAGAGCGATGAGTAGAAAGAGGGGAACAACTGTGACAGGCCGTCCGAGCCGAGCAAGGCCGTGTCGGCGGCGTACTCATCGGTCAGACGGTGATAGTTGGCGCGCACGTTGAGCAGCCACTTCGGCGAAAACGTATAGACCGTATCGGCGGCGATGCTCAAGCCGTAACGATTGCTGCCGTTGACGGGCAGGAGCGCCGAGCCGGTGGGATTATTTTCCAGCAGGTTCGCCTTGAAGCGACCGAGCCGGAAGAAGGTCTTCGATTTCTCGGAGAGGTTCCAGTCAACGCGCTCCGAGAAATTCCAGTAAGAGGTGTTGTTGACCTTGAAGCCTTGCAGGTTGTCTTGATTGCCCGGCAGGTTGGGGAGCGGGAGAGCCGCCAGCAACTTGACCGCCGTCGGGTCGAACCTGCTCGAAGGGATAATGTTACCCGCGAAGGCCGTGCGCGTGCCGCTCGTGCCGGTTGAAGTAAGCGGGTCGTAGATCGTGCGAAGCACGCCGCCGAATTTCGTCTGGCTGAAGTCGCCCGTCCGCTCTAATGCGGTGGGCACGGTCAAGATAAAAGACAGGGGCGAGGCGTCTTTCCAATGCTCGTACGAAGTGAAAGTGAAGAGTTTGTTTTTGATGATGGGGCCGCCGAGCGTCCCGCCGAAAATCTTCAAATTCGTGCCGCGAAAATTCGTCTCGTCCGCGCCCGTCGTCCGTTTGAGCGTCGGGTCGTTGAAGGCGTTGAAGCGCGGGCTGCGTCCGTTGGCGATGGCCGTGCCGTGAAACTGATTCGTGCCCGCTTTCATGTTGAGGACGATAATGCCGCCCGCGCTGTAACCGTACTCGGAGTCAACGGCGTTCTTCTGGAACGTGACTTCTTGCACGGCGTCAATCGCGGGTGTGTAGGAAGTCTTGTAGCTCGAAGTGAGAGGCACGCCGTCGAGCAAGACATCGTTGGCGCGCTGCGTCCCGCCGCCCGCGTCAATGTCGTTGGCGTAGGCGTGGTGATAAGGACGATTTTCGTTTGAAGTCGCGCCGGTGCCGGGCGCGACCGTCGGGTCGAGCGTGGCGATGTTGTAGGGATTGCGGCCTCTAATCGGTAACTGGTCTATGACCTTGTTCTCAATCGTCAAAGCCTGGCCGCTTGAGTTGAACTGAATCTCGACCGGCGGCGCTTCGACGGTGACGACTTCAGACACCTGCCCGACCGACAGCTTGATGTCAACCGTCACATCGCCGCGCTGCTGGACGGTCACGTTTTTCTGCTCGGCCTTCTTGAAGCCGCTCTGCTCGACGATGATCGTATAAACGCCGGGCGAGACGAAGTCGAAGATGTAATGCCCGTCGTCGCTGGCCTGCCGCGTCACATCAACGCCGGTTTCATCGTTGTGCAGCACCACATTTGCGCCGAGAATAGCCGCGCCTGCTTCGTCCGTGATATTTCCCTGCACCTTGCCCCGGTAATCCTGCGCCGCCACCTGCGACGCCAGCCCAAAGAAGACGACCATGAAACTGATGCCCCATATTAATCTTATGTTCCAGTTGGATTTCGCTAAATTCATTTCTACCTCCAGAGTTAACAGGCAAGTGCTGTCAAGAACTTTCCGGCTATTTGAGAGCGTCTCGCACGAGACGTTCCGACGTGATGTGTGCGTGGTGATTTCGCTCTTGCTTGAGCGGTTTATAGAGACCTCATCGGGGAAATGGTCTCGCTTACTGTCCTATTCAAGCTTTGACAAAAAGTCTTCACGAATCGGCGTGAAAATATCTATCAAGACGACTTCTTCATCGAGCATCGTCGCGCCGTGCCAGCAGCCAGAGGGGAAATGCAGGATGTCTCCGGCCTGCACAATCTTCTCTTCATGTTCGATGGTGAAGCGCACGCGCCCCCGCTCGACAATCGTCATCTGTTCGTGCGGATGATCGTGCGCCGCCGTCACGACGTGCGGGGCGAAGCGCAAGCGGCAAATCATTAACTCCTCGCCGACGATCATCTGCCGCTCGATGCCTTCTTCTAACTTCTCGACGGGAATCTCAGCCCAATTGAAGCGATGCTGTAAGCCTTCAGTGATAACCTTCGCAGTCATTTGTCTCCTCTTCGCGCCCAACATCTCATCAAGCGCGGCTCCCTCTGTGAATGTTGCGTCTGAACTACCATCAACCTGTCGAATTCCATCCCGACAGAAATTTCTTGGCTTGAACGATAATGCCGCTCGCCAGCCTCAGAAGAATTGAACGATGTACTCAAGCCACCATCGGCGCGGCGAACGCAGGAGCCGTGACGAGCGCGATAGCTCCTTGCAGGCGCGGGTAATCGCTGGCCGCCACGATGCTGATGTCCGTCTCAGCCGCCGCCGCCACAAGGACACGCTCGGCCAGCGCATCGCGCACGTTCTTTTCGATTAAATCCCACGCGACCGTAATCTCGCCGCTGATGTAAATGCGCGCCGGATCAATCACATTGACGATGGAAGCCAGACCGAGTCCGAGATAGCGCGCCGTAGATTGCAACGCGGCGAGAGCTTTTCCGTCGCCGCCACGCGCGCGCGCGATGAGGTCGACAATGTCGAAGACGGGCGCGCCGACGCTCGTCAGTTTCGTGTCCGAAGGGTTGCGACCGAAGTAACGCGACAGCGTGGCGATGTTGGAGATGTACGCTTCCCAGCATCCCGTCGCGCCGCATGAACAGCGCGGCCCGTCAACATTGAGAGGCATGTGCCCGAATTCTCCGGCGATGTTGTGGCGTCCGTGCATCACTTCGCCGTTGACGACGACGCCGACGCCGATACCATCGGAAACGCTGACGAAAACCACGTCGCCCAGCGCAGTCGCTTCGCCGCGCGTCGCCCACACTTGCGCCAGCGCGCACGCGCGCCCCGAATTTTCGATGTGGACGGGAAAGCCCGTGGCGGCGCTCAGAGGTTCGCGCAGATGCACGTTGCGCCAGCCAAGCGTCGGCGCATTCAGCAGACGCCCTCCGACGCGATCCACCATGCCGGGCACGACCACGCCGACGCCGGCGCAAGCTCCCATCTTCTGATGCTCGGAGAAAATGCGCTTGATGCGCGTGCCCAGTTCGACGATGAATTGGTCGGGGTCTTTATTCGTCGCGAAGCTGGTGATGTCGGTCAGAGAGCGTCCGAGCAAGTCCGTCACGGTAATGAATGTGCGCGTGGCGCGGATGTCCACGCCGATGACACATAGCTCGCGCGAATCTATGTAGAGCAGCGTCGGCTTACGCCCGCGATGATTATCGCCCGTGCCTCCTTCAAAGATCAGGCCTTCCGCCAGCAGTTCATTGACCAGTAAGCTAATTGACGCGCGGTGCATGTTCATCGAGCGCGCGAGGTCTGCGCGCGAGATGGGCTGATGCGAGCGCACGAGGTCGAGCGCGATGCTCCGGTTAATCTCGCGCGACGTGCCTCTTCTCGCGATCTTAAAATCTTTCTGGTTTATCTTACGCATTGCCGGATATTGTTACTTAATACAACAAAAGGCGCGACATCGAACCCGCTGAGGGTAAATCACAAAATGCCGTTGGTTACTGTTTCCCCTAACTTTGCGAGCGGGGCGGCGTCAAACTTGTGAGACGAAGCAAGGTCAAGCACACAGGCGTTACTGCGGCCAGATAATGCGAGAGGCCATGAAAACCGTAAAAAGCTGGCACTTATCAGGACTATCAGCTTTGGAGCCAAAGAACAGCGCGCAGTTCCTCAACTTCCTTCTTGAGTTGACGGGGATGGCGAACCCTTTGGCCTCAGCTTAATGTGACAAGCTTCTAAATGTAGGAACGATCTACGGACATCTACCGGACAGCATCAGAAATTATTTTAGTAGCCAATAAAATCTGATTTTGTTAGAATGTGCAACATATTAGTCGCACGAAGTTATTTGAGTCAAGAAGAAAATGTCTTTGAGTCAAGAAAAATTTCAGAGACCGTCTGAGCGCGCCTTCAATCTAAGGCGAATGCACGTCTCACGAAAACTTCAAGCGCTGATATAAACGCAAGCGCCACGCTCCTACCTTAAACGTCAACTGTCGAATTGAATCGCCGAGTGCAAACATGAAAATACTTGCCTGCTGTCTCTTACTCTTCGCCTGTTCTTTATCCTGCATGGCCGACTCAAACGAGCCGGGGCTGCTGTTCTATCTCTCCGGCGATCACGAATTCGCCGCCGACTACGCCGCCGGCGGAGACCCGCAGCCGAACTTTCTGCGCGGCGTCAAAGTTATTCCCGACGGTGCGCGGGGGCCGGGCTTTGAGTGCGCGAACACGCAACTTCTGTCTTACTGGGCGCCGGGCAATATCTACGCCGAGCGCGGCACGCTGGCCTTCAGTTGGCGTTCGCGCTACCCGGTCGGCCCGACCGCCTTCCCCATCTTTCGCGTGGGCTACGCCGATCATTCGAGTTGGGACATGGCGTGGCTGCGCGTTGACTACAACGGGCGCGGCGGCTTTGATGCCTTCGTTACCGATATCAATCTCGCGCGCGTCAGAGTCTCGTATGTGATGCCGTCATTCCCGAAGCCGAACGAGTGGGTACACTTGGCGCTCGCGTGGGACGAGACGCGCGGCATACGCTTTTATGTGAACGGCGTTTTGGCGGCGCAGGAAAATACGCCGGCGGTGCTCTACGCCGGGCTGGATCAATTCGGCCCCAACTCGCGCACCATCGGCCCCATGCAGGTGCAGAGCGATTACAACTTCATACGCGGCGGAGACCTTGACGAGCTACGCATCTATGACCGGATGCTGTCGGACGAAAATATAAACTCGGTTGCGAAAGGCATCGCGCCGCAACAGATTCCTGCGTTGACGCGCTCGCTGTCTAGTCCAACGTGGCGCGATGAATGGTGGCTGCGCTACGGCTGGAATAGAAAAGGCGATGCGCCTGCGTACTTGAAGACCGCGCAAACGTCTGTGCGGAAGGTCGAGATACAAGACGCCTACGACCTCAAGCGTTGGTGGTGGAAAGCGACGGACGGCATCCGCGAGACGACGTGGCCGGGCGTCTATAACCGCTCGCGCCTGCCGGGACGAAATGATTATTTCCAACTGCCGGATTGGGATTGCTATTCGCTGTCAGGCAAGTCCGTCACCTTCACGATGCCCGACGAGCCTTGGAATCATCTGGAGATTTCCGGCGCAGCGTGGGGCAAGATGTCTGTGGAAGGCGCAAAAGGGCGCGTGCTGTTCGAGCGTCCCAAAGGTCAGGAGAAAACTTACCACGATCTATCGTCACCGATGCGAGGGCAGAAGATTCGCTTTGACAACGTCGAGCAGGAAGAGCCGATTGGCGAACTCTCGGCCTACAACGTTACGCCCGGCAACGCGCCGCAAGGCAGCGCACAGTTGAGTTACACGCTGACCGCAAACGCCGCGCCGCATGACAGCAGCAGCATAGAGCCAATCGTCAAGTTCATCGCCGGACGTTACACGACGGACGAGCGCGCGTTGATGTTGGCGGTCGCGGACAAGGACAATCATGGCGCGACTCAAGCGCAAAGCGCGCCGCAAGGACAGACGGACGGCGCGCTGTTGCCGCTCGTCCACATTCTGATTCCAGCTGACGGTTGGCAGAACGAAACCGGCGGTCTCGACGGCATCGCAATCGAGTTGCCGCCGCTTCGCGTGCAGCCGACGCACGGCGCGTACTTCCCTCTCAACATAGAGGTGAAAGACCCGCTGTGGACGCAACGTAATCTGCTCGACTATAGCTTCGCGGTGAAGCCGAATGAAGCGCGCACGCTCTGGCTCGACACGCGCGACCGCATCCTGCCACAGGGCAAAGGTCTGTACTTAACGATTGCCGGCGCGGGCGGCGACTTCGGAGTTGATACGCTCGCGGGCGCGCATGTGCGTCTCGTCTTCAAGGCGCGCGCGGAAGCCACAAAGGAACACGAACTCGACCGCTTCACGCAGGCGCGCGACAGCTACGCCATGCTCATCGAAGAGCATACGAACAACCCGAAGTTAAATCTCTACAATCGCTTCGCCGCAGATGTCACAGACCTCCTGCGCGTCAATCCCAAACACTGGCTCGGACAGGCTTACTGGTTCGACAGTAATTTCAATCATCCAAAACCGGCGTTCACACAACCCGTCCCGCCTGCCGGCACGCCGCTCTGGGCGTTCAGGCAAGTGGAGCAGCTACGCAATCTCAAGCATTTCGTGTTGTGGTACATAGATCACCGGCAGATTGAGAACGGCGAGTTTGGCGGCGGTCTCTCCGATGACGGCGACCTGACGAACTTTTGGCCTGCGACGGCCTTGATGGGCAGCGAGCCGGAGAAAATTAAAGAGTCACTCACGCGCGAGATGGACGCTTTTTACCGCGAGGGGATGTTCACCAACGGGCTGTCAACGATTCAAGCGGACGAGTTGCACAGTTATGAAGAAGGCATACAAGTGCTCGGCCAATCGTTACTACTCGACTACGGCGATCCGAAGCAGCTTGAGCGTGCGATGGAGACCTCACGCGCGCTCATCAATCTGACCGGCATTAACAGCGCGGGGCACAGACACATCCGCTCCACTTATTTCAACGGGATAAAGATGGCGACGGAAGAGCCTTGGGGCTGGTCGAAGCCGAGTTCGATACTGGTCTTTCATCCCGCGATGATGCTGGTCGAGTTCAACGGCAATCCGCAGATGAAGAAGATCATTACGGAACTCGCCGACGGTTTTCTCGCGCATCGTCAAAAGGATGAAAGCGGCGCGTACCACCTCAACGCCGCGATTCGTTTTAGCGACGACAAGGACTCGCCCGCCAATCGCGGCAACCTCGCGCCCGTCTTCTGGGCGGCGTGGCGCTGGACGGGCGATGCGAAATACCTTCTGCCGTTTCAGGATGAAGGCTCGCGCTCGCTCGATACTATTCCGTCGAACGCGCTTGACCAATTAAACGTGCGCGAGACGTGGGGCAAAGATATCGTCGAGAAGCTGCGCTCAGGCGCGAGCAGTCAACCGCGCAACGCGACTCCGACGCCGTCGAATGTTCCGACAGCGAACAGCCAACGCCTGAACATTCCTCCGCCGAGCAACTATGGCGCGCAACATCTCGCGTGGCAGATGACGGGCGACAAGCGTTTTCTGGAAACGCTCTATGCGGCGCAGATCGAGAAATCGGCTTTGCTTGAATACATGAACACGGAAGGCAGCATGTGGATTGACCGCGTGGAAGTGCCTTCCAACGAACTGCAACGCGCGCGGCTCGGCGGCGTCGCGCTGACGCGCGGCACGCTCTATCCCGGTCAGGCGGTGAGCTGGCGATTTCAAGCGCCGGCCAATGAAGAAAGCGCGGCGATCCTGATTCCGAACTCGACGCCGGATACGTTGAAGATCATCGTTTACAACCTGAGTCAGAGTGCTGTCACGGCGAACATGACCGCGTGGGACATCACGCCCGGTCGTTGGGAAATCGCGCAGGGCGTTGACGCCGACGGCGACGATGCGATTGACGGCGCGCCCGCAACTCAGACCGTTGACCTTGAACGAACCGGCGATGTGGCCTTCACGTTTCCGCCGCACGTTGCCACGATTTTGAATTTGAAACTGGCTAACAAAGGAACCGCATACTGGTCGCGTCCAGACTTAGGCATCGGCAAGGATGATGTCGTCGTGCAAGGCCGCAAGGTGACGGTCACAGTGCATAGTCTCGGCGCGATGGATACGCCTGCGACGACACTGGCGTTGCTTGACGGCGCGGGGAAAGTTCTGGCGACCGTGCCCGTGCCCGCACTCAAGGCTCCTCTGGACTTAATGCCGAAGCGCGTCACGCTCACGCTCAACCTTCCGGCGGGCGGCCAGATCAAAGGCGGCAGCATCGTGCTTGACCCGAACGCGGAGATGAAAGAAATCACGCGCCTGAATAATCGAGTGCGGCTGTGATTGAAACATACTTCGCCGCCACGTATGTGCGACGCATCAACGCATGTCAACAGTCATCGTTGAGAAAGTTCGGAGCAGGATTCTATGAACAGTAAACAGACATCGCAGACACAGCTTGCAAAGAGTGGCGTGGCTCGCCGCACCTTCTTGCGAAACGCCGCGCTCGTCGCGGGCGGCGCAGTCGCGTCCGGTCTCATTCGCGTTCCGTCCTTTGCCGCCACGCTGGCGACCGACTCTCCCGTCGCGACGACAAAAACGGGACAGGTGCGTGGATTTATGGATAGCGGCGTCAACGTCTTCAAGGGGATTCCCTACGGAGCCGACACCACCGCGCGCCGCTTCATGCCGCCCGTGCCAGCTGCGTCTTGGACGGGCGTGCGCGATGCGCTTGAATACGGCGCGGCTGCTCCGCAACAGACACGCGCGGGCGAACGCACGAGCGAGGACTGTCTGTACTTGAACGTCTGGACGCCCGCCCTGCGTGACGGCGGCGGACGCAAGCGTCCCGTGATGTTCTACATCCACGGCGGCGCGTATGCGAACGGCTCCGGGTCAAGCCCGCTCTACGACGGCGTGCGACTGTGCAAGCGCGGCGACGTGGTCGTGGTCACGGTCAATCATCGCTTGAACGCTTTCGGCTATCTCTATCTCGCGCGCTTCGGCGGCGCGGAGTTCGCGGACTCCGGCAACGCGGGGCAACTCGATCTCGTGCTCGCGCTCCAGTGGGTGCGCGACAATATCGCTGCGTTCGGCGGCGACCCGAACAACGTGTTGGTCTTCGGTCAATCCGGCGGCGGCGCAAAGATCGCGACGTTGATGGCGATGCCGGCGGCAAAAAATTTGTTCCATCGCGCCGCGACCATGAGCGGCCAGCAGGTCACAGCTTCCGGCGCGTTGAATGGAACGCTGCGCGCGCGCGCCGTGCTGGACGCGCTCAAACTCACGCCGGAACGCGCGTCGGAACTTCGCACGTTGCCGGCGGAAAAACTGCTTGAAGCCATCGGCGCGCGCGATCCCGTCTTGCCGTTCGGCAGCGTCTCCTTCGCGCCCGTGCTTGATGAGCGCACGCTCACGCGGCATCCGTTCTACCCGGACGCCGCGCCGCAGTCTCTGCACATCCCGATGATCATCGGCAACACACACGACGAGACGCGCGCCTTCCTCGGCGGCGACGCGAGCAATTTCACGATGACGTGGGAGCAACTGCCCGACAAGTTGATCCCGAACATGCGCGTTGATATCCAGCCCGAAGTCGTCATCGCCGAGTACCGGCGTCTCTATCCACGCTACTCGCCGAGCGAAGTATTTTTCGCCGCGACGACAGCAGGACGCTCCTGGCGCGGCGCGGTCATCGAAGCGGAGGAGCGCGCCAGGTCCGGCTCGCCCGCCTACGCCTATCAACTCGACTGGGCGACGCCGAAAGACGGGGGCAAGTTCGGCGCGCCGCACGCATCGGACATTCAGTTAGCCTTCGACAATATCGCCAAGCCCGGAGCCACCGCGACAGGCCCTACGGCGCAATTGATGGCCGACCGGATGAGCGAGACCTTCATCGCCTTCGCCCGCACCGGCAATCCGAACAACAAGCTGATTCCGCGCTGGGATACTTACACGCTGCCCCGCCGCCGGACGATGGTCTTCGACGCGCCCTCGCACGCGGAGGACGACCCGCGCGGCGCAGAACGGCGTCTCTTTGCCAAAGTGCCGTACATTCAAGCGGGGACGTAAGAACTGTCTTAACGCACAGGAGAGTTCACAGGATGAAGCTCAGGCGTGGCGATGAGCGTGTGAGTTTACTTATCTGCGTTGACAGGCGGCGCAACGGTCTCCGCCATCTCCAACGCCTTTGTGGTCGTGTAATACTTCGTGATCATGTTGGGCGTTTCCCATGCGGGCATTTTTCCCGCGCGTAAGAACCGCAAAAAATTCTCCATCACTTGCCCGAAGTGCGCTTCGTGATCGGTGCGATGCCGGTCGGGGATGCGTATGTGCCACCTGCTGCTGCTGCTGTCGCCCTCTGCGATAAGTTCCAACCCCGGATAAGCCGCCTCTAGTTTGGTCATAGCTTTTCGCAACGCTAAATGCAACGCCTGACGATTGGCGACGTGCGCCGCTTCCACGTAAAGCTCTGGCCGGTAATTCTCTTCCTTGCCTTGACGAATCAGCACGCTGGCTTTCGTGCCGCGCATCACGGAGAAGTGCGTGTCGCCCGCGCCCTGTGGAGCCTCGAAGTTCCAGATGACCGAGACTCTGGCGTGAACGCCTTTCAACGTGTAGAGCATCTCGCCGTTGGCGTAATCGAGCAGCGCGCCTTCGTCGTTCAGATGCCCGCGCAGGTAATCAGGGAAATCCGGCAAGCCCGTGACGGTCTGGAACTGCTCGCGCGTGACGATGGTCGGCCAACGCCTTGCGCGCAACAGCTTCACGTCGCGCGGCGTGAGCGATTGGTCGGGAAAACTTTCCCACTGAATCAAGTCCACCAGATGCGTCGTTATATCAACCAGCCCCTCGCCCTGTTGCGTCACGTCAAAGAACCAGCCGGGTCTTTGCAAGGGTTTCCCCGAAACGTATTTGAAGAGATGATGCACGCTCTCTTTCGTCACCGCCGGATCGTCGGGCGTGCCTTTTTGTAAACGCCCGAAGACGGCGGGGTCGTTGACGAGCGCGCGTTGCAGCATCGTCGTAATCTCAAAACGCTCCGTCATAATGTCGTAGAGCAGGACGCGCTTCTCCGCCGCCGTCTTGAACGCCGCCTTCAATTTTTCGTAACCCGCCACGTCTATGCATATCGGCTTGTCGGCCAGCACGACGAGACCGGCTTGCAGGCTGGCGTTGATGTAATCAATCTTCCGCCGGTTGTTGCTGACGATGACGACGACATTGCCCGGCTTCTCCGTCAACATGCGAGCCAGAAAATCCTGCTCTGTGTAGAGTCGCTCCGTCCAACCCGTCGGGTTGGCAGCGCGCGTGTTGTAGCCTTCGATGCGCTTGAGATGTTCGGTCAAATCAGAGCCGGGCGGAGCGTAAACCTGCACGACGGGCGAGACGTACTGGTACATCGTCTTCTGCACGAGCGCGGCGTGAAAGTGGCCGGGGTCGAGCGTCATCAGCCGCACGTCATCCTTGAGGGGCGCAAATGTCTGTTGATTCATCTGAGGTAATTTTCCTGCACGAGTTTGCGCGAGGCAGAGCGTGACGCCGGACAAGATGAGAAGACTCAATACCGCCACGAAATGTTTGCGACGCATCGGCATCCTTTAATTGACGTGCGACGAATCCAAGCGCGACAAGCGACGTTGCAGCGCATCGAGCTTTGGCCTTACTTCAATCAACTTTCGGCAACCAATTGTTGAAGCGCATCCATGCCGCGCAACGCTCAGGCCACTCTGCGGTCGGGCCGTACTGCGCGTCGAGACTGTTGCCGTGCGCGCCGTGCGCGTAGATGTGCAACTCGGAGGGAACCTTCGCGCGCCGCAGAGCTTCGTAGAGTTGCAACGAATTTTCTACGGGCACGGTTTGATCGGCCATCGTCGCCACGACGAAGGCGGGCGGCATGTCTTGACGCACATGTTGCTCGATGGAGTATCGCCGGATGAGTTCGGGCGTCGGGGCATTTCCGAGCAGCGCGGCGCGCGAGCCTTTGTGGACGAACGGGTCGGCCATCGTAATCACGGGGTAGATGAGCGCGACGAAATCCGGTCGCGCGCTGACCGTGTCGAGCGGAGAGCCGGTGCGTCCTTCGGGCGCATCGAACATCGTCGCCGCGCACGCGCCGAGATGCCCGCCCGCCGAGACGCCGAAGACGCCGATGCGGTCAGCGCGCACGCCGAACTCCGCAGCGCGCGAGCGGACGACGCGCACGGCGCGCAGCACGTCGCGCAGAGGCGAGGGTTGCCCGTATTCGCCCAGACGATATTTGAGCACGAAGACGGTCACGCCGAGCGGAGCGAGCCAACTCGTTTCCGGCGGGCCGCTGGCGCTGCTGCCGATGGCGAGCCGCACGTAGCCGCCGCCGGGACAATAGATGACAGCCGTGCCGTTGCCCTTGCCACGCGCGGGAGCGTAAATCGTCAGCGTCGGTTTGTGAACGTTCGTGACGCGCCCGTCCACCAATTTCTCCACCGACGCATCGGCACGCAGACCGGGCACGCCTTCCGGCCAGAGCTCGATCACCTTCAACTCCGCCGCCTGTTGCGCTGCCGGCGTCTTCACTACAACCAGCGTGCTCACGCCGCCGGGCTTGTCCGTCGTCTGCCCGGAGACGCAAGTCGCGCCGACGGCAATGATGATGACGATGAAAAGAAAAAACTGTTTCATGGGAGAGCCTTTCAAACGTGGCGAGCGTCCGGCAGGGAAACTCGGTTGCCGCTTACTTCAACTGGCAGATGTCGAGCACGTTCATGTCTGTGTAGTCGAGATTCTCGCCGCCCATCGCCCACAGAAAAGTGTAGTTGCTCGTGCCCGCGCCCATGTGGATTGACCACGGCGGCGAGACGACCGCTTCCTCATTCGCGATGACGATGTGCCGCATGTCTTCGGGCTGTCCCATGAAGTGCATGATGCGCTGCCCCTCTTTGAGGTCGAAATAGAAATAGGCTTCGGAGCGGCGATCATGGAGGTGCGGCGGGCAGGTGTTCCAGATGCTGCCCTCCTTCAACACCGTCATGCCCAAGACCAACTGCGCCGACCGGCACGTCGCCGGCACGATGTATTGATAGACGGTTCGCACGTTCGAGGTCTCCGTCGCGCCGAGGTTGAGCGTGATGGCTTTCTCTGCGGAGAGATGCACGACCTCAAAGCGCGCGTGCGCCGGCGTCGAGGCGAGATAAAACTTCGTCGGCTGGCTCGCATCCATGCTCTCGAACGTCACATCCGCGCTGCCCATCGGAATGTACAGCCCGTCCTTCGGCGGCAACTCGTAGCGCGTGCCGTCAACTGTCACGACACCGACTCCACTGCCCACGTTAATCGCGCCCAACTCGCGCCGCTCAAGAAACGGTTTGTCTTTGGCAGAGACCGGCTCTTGCTGTGCGGGCAGCACGACGGGCTTGCTGGCAGGAGCCGCGCCACCGATCACCATGCGCTCGTAGTGCAAATAGTTGAGGCGAATTTCGTCCGGTGCGAACAGGTCGCCGATATGATAACGCTCGCGCAATTCGTCGTTCGTCGCGCCGTTAACGGAGCCGGGATGCGTGGCGTAATAGGTTTTGCGATACATGAATTTTCTTCTCCAATGAATGATCTTTGATTACTTTAAGGCGGGTCGGAATCTCTATTGGCACAAGCGGCGTCGAGACGCGCTTCTCTTCATCTACCCATCCAGCCGCCGTCAACGACGAGGACGTGCCCGTGCAAATAATCGCTCGCGGCGGATGAGAGAAACACCGCCGCGCCGGTCAAATCTTCTGGCTCGCCCCAACGATTCGCGGGGATGCGTTCGAGTATCTGGCGATTGCGCGTCTCGTCCTGTTGCAGCGCGGTCGTGTTGTCGGTACGCATGTAGCCGGGCGCGATGGCATTGACGTTGATGCCTGACTTCGCCCACTCGTTAGCGAGCGCTTTGGTCAACTGCGCGACGCCGCCCTTCGACGCCGCGTAAGCCGGGACGGTGACGCCGCCCTGAAACGCGAGCAGGCTGGCGATGTTGATAATTTTCCCGCCGCGATTTTCTCCGGCGCGCTCAAGCATGTGCCGCCCCGCGAGTTGCGAGAGACGAAAGACGCTCGACAAATTGACTTCGATCACCGTCGCCCAATCTTCCTCCGTGTAGTCAACGGCGGGCGCGCGGCGAATCGTGCCGGCGTTGTTGACGAGAATGTCGAGCCGCCCGAATTCCGCGAGCGTCTGTTCGACAAGCTCGCGCGGGACGGTCTTGTTCGCGAGGTCGCCGCGCACGCCGAGTGTGCGCCGCCCTAAACTTTTGATCTGTTCGCAGGTCGCATCAGGCGTGCGCGAGTTGCCGTGCGCGACGACATCAGAGCCGGCTTCCGCGAGCGCGACTGCAATCGCCGCGCCGAGTCCGGCGGACGCGCCCGTCACGAGCGCGACGCGATTATCCAATCTGAATTTATCGAGAATCATCTGCATTCCTTCGAGAGAAACTTTTCGCTGGCGAAGTTAGAGCGAGACGGTCTGCTCCGCCCAGAATTGAAACTCGCGATGCTTTAACTCTTCCGCCTTCGCCAACTCTTCGCCGCCCGCCACGCGGCGGACATGCTCGAAGACGCGCTTCCCCACTTCGTCAATCGTCTCCGTGCCGTCAATGACATTGCCCGCCGAGAGATCGAGGTCGCGCGACATGCGCTCGAAGACGAGGTTGTTCGAGGCCAGTTTAATCACCGGCGCGATGGCGTTGCCGATGGTCGTGCCGCGTCCGGTCGTGAAGACGACGACGGTCGCGCCCGCCGCGACGAGTCCCGGCGTGGACTCTTGATCGTAGCCCGGCCCCTGCATCAAATGGAGTCCATGCTCACGCGGCGTTTCCGCGTATTCGACGACGCCCTCGACCCGCGTCGTCCCCGCTTTCGACATCGCGCCGAGAGATTTTATCGTGATGTTAAGCAAGCCGCCTGCGACGTTGCCGGGACTCGGATTTTCATTGAGCACCGCGCCGAACTTCGCCGCGTATTCTTTGTACCAATCAATCATGCGATAGACGGCACGCCCCGTCGCGGCGTCCTTCGCGCGATGCGCGATTAAATGCTCCGCGCCGCAGAACTCCGGCACTTCCGTAATCAAGACCGTCCCACCCTGACGCACAAGCATGTCAGCCGCGCGCCCCAGACTAGGGTTCGCCGAGATGCCCGAAAAACCGTCCGAGCCGCCGCACTTGACGCCGAGGACAAGCTCGCTGACGGGCACTTCTTCGCGCGCCGTGCGATTCACTTCGGGCAACATGCGCTCGACTTCCTTCAAGCCCAACTCGATGGCCGCCTGCGTGCCGCCGACATCCTGGATGCCGATCTTGGCGACGGGCTTGGAGAATTGCTTGTCACGCTTGAGCAGGTATTGCTCGACGAGCGCGAGGTTGGTCTTCTCGCATCCCAAGTCCAATAAAATCACGCCGCCGACGTTCGGATGATCTGCGTAGTTCGAGAGCGTGCGGAGCATCACGTCTATCGTCGAGCCGTCCTGACAGCCACAGCCCTTGTTGTGCGGGATGGCGACGACGCCGTCCACGTTCGGGTAACGCTCACGCTTGTAGTGCAGAAATTCCGACATCATCGAAATCTGTTGCGCCTCGTGGCTCGCGCACATCGAAGTCGGGATGATGAGGACAAAATTGCGCGTGCCGACGCGCCCGTCCGGGCGACGGAAACCCTCGAACGTCGCTCGCTCGCCGACGGGCACGTAATCAGGCGGCGGCGTGTGCAAATCTGCGGGCAGGTCGCGCACGACGGGCACGTCGTTCGACATGTTCGCGTGCGAGATATAGTCGCCTTCCGTGATGCCCAAACTCGTGCCGATGGGCTGCCCGTATTGCAAGACGAAGGCTCCGGCGGGAATGGCGCGCGTGGCGAAGCGGTGGCCGGGCGGGACTGTCGCCAGCACGCGGACGACGCGGCCTCCGGGCAAAACGACTTCGAGGCCGGGCGCGGTCTCGCGTTTGACGACGGCGAGATTGTCCTCCGGGCTGACGATGATGGCGTAGTCGCTGACGGGCGTTGCGGTTGTTGCTGTGGTGTTGCTCGACATAATAATTGCTGACTTCCGTTAAGAACGCACGAACTTCTGAACTCTTCGCAACGTGCTCTAATCTTCCAATACGTCCGGCAGAATGAGCGACCTGACGTTTGGATGCACGCGCAGCCAGAGGCCGGGATTGGCGTCGAGTTGTGCGGCGCGCGCTGCGGGGTCGCCGGAGATTTCCGTCTCCAGCACGCGCCGATAGCACGCGCGCTTGGCGGGCGCAGTGCCTGCGTCCACGACTGATTGCACGATGCGCCGCGCGCCGAGAATAGCGGCGGGGCCGAGCGTCAGGATGTGCGTCGCCGCGCGGCACTCCGCTTCGTCCGCCTCCGTCACGCGGCTGCCGCCGGCTTTGAACTTATTGACGTGATGCTCAAGGATGCTCTGCGAAATCGGAATCACGCCGGCCATGTCGCACGCATTCGCGCCCGAATTCGGCTTGATGTAGGCGAGATGCGAGACATCCGACGCTTCGGGGCCGAGTCCGAGAAAGAAGATGTCTATCCCGCCGAGCGTTTCCAACCCCTCCACGTAACGCGCCAATTCGCCTTCCATGTCATCGCTGTCTGTGACCATCGGCGTAAACCGCTTAACTTTCGCGAAAAACGCCGCCCCCAGCAGACGCTCGAAGTCGCGCACGAAACTGAGGCCGTTGTCGGGACGCAGCGGCGCGAGCGCGTCCTGCGTCAAGACGTTGAGGCGCGCGAGCAGCGCGTCGTCCTCTGTGCCTGCGGCCAACTCGCCGAGTATGCGATGGAAGGACTGCGCGCCGCGACCGCCGAGCAGGATGATGCAGAGGTCACCGTCTTTCTCGCGCGCCGCGCGCCGCAACTCTTCCAACTGCGCGCGTCCGACAAACTCTTCCGTCGCCAGCATTTCGTAATCAAGCTCATGCACATTCAAGTGCGCGACACTCTCCAGCGCATCGCACGCGCCGTGACCGAGCCACACGTTGTCGCCCGCCACGCGGCGTTGAATGTTTGGTCTGTGAGCGGCTGACATCTATTAACTCCTGTAAATTGACGCCCGTTATTTAGCACGCCCCACAGGGCAAAGCAAGACCTTATCCAACTCGACGGACGTGTTCAGCGATTTCCAACCCGCGCACATCTTGACAGGCTTTCTTGACGGATGTTACATACGCAGCGAAATCGTCTTAACTAATCTAACCTCCAACAGTCCGCAACAAACAAACCATGAGCAACAATTCTTTGAGCCTCGACGGCAAGGTGGCCGTCGTCATCGGCGGCACGTCCGGCATCGGACGCGCCATCGCACACGGGCTGGCCTTAGCGGGCGCAGACGTGGTTCCCACTTCGCGCCGCGCCGAACAGGTTGAAGCCGCCGCACGCGAGATCGAGGAGCGCGGGCGTCGCAGCCTGCGCGTCACGTCGGACGTATCCGACCGCGACTCTTTGCAGCGCGCTCTCGATGCGAGCATAGAGGCATTCGGTCAGGTGGACATTCTCATCAACTCTGCGGGACGCACCAAACGCGCGCCGACGCTCGACTTCAACGAGGAAGACTGGAGCGACATCATCGAGACGAATCTGACGGGGACGCTGCGCGCGTGTCAGGTCTTCGGGCGGCACATGCTGGAACGCGGCTACGGGCGCATCGTCAACATCGCCTCGCTCTCGACCTTCGTCGCGCTCTACGAGGTGGCGGCCTACTCCGCGAGCAAGGCGGCGGTCGCTTCTCTCACGAAATCTCTGGCGGTGGAATGGGCTTCGCGCGGCGTCAACGTCAACGCGATTGCGCCCGGCGTCTTTCGCACGGCGCTCAACGAAAAACTCCTCGACGAAACCGCGCGCGGGCAGGAATTTCTCTTGCGGACGCCGGCGAAGCGTTTCGGGCGCGTCGAGGAATTAGCGGGGGCCGCCGTCTTCCTCTCCTCCGACGCCGCCAGCTTCGTGACGGGCGAAGTGCTCGTCGTAGATGGCGGTTTCCTCGCGAGCGGCGTCAATCAATAGCGGCGCAACCTTTACACTCAGGCGTGTCGCGCTGCGGCGCGACACGCGCTTTCTTCTTGTTTTCGTATGGCTATCTCTCTCCTGATTTCTTTTCTAACGGCACTCTCGCTTGGGGGGTTGAATGCTAACTGGGGGATGCCCGCTATGATTATTAACAACATGGAAGCAAGCACGAATCCGACTGCACCAAAGAATAGCGCTTCTGCCCAAGAGCAAGCGGATGCATCTGATGAAATAAAGACTGCGGAAGCAAGGGTGCGCGCTGATGAACAGCGGGCGGGGCGGGCTAATAACACAAGCATCATACTAGCTATTGCATATGCCTTGCTTACAGGTGCGATAGCATTAGCTGGCTTATGGACTATTCGGGCTAGTAATCGCTTGAGGGCATCCGAAAATCTACTTAACATCCTACAAGTAGCAAAGGTTAAAGCCGATGCTAGTAAGGATGTTGAGAATGCTAGGAACGAATCCAGAGAGCGGATCGCCACTGAGACAGCGCGAGTTGAGGGTGAGGCAAATCGGAAGATAGAAGAAGCCAGAGGCGAAGCGGGCGAAAAGATTGAAGATGCTAGAGCAGAAGCAGGCGTAAAGATTGAACAAGCCAGAGCCGAATTAACACGCGAGCAGCAAAATCTAGCAAAGGAGCAACAAAAAACAGCCATACTCCAGAAGGAAGCGGCAGAAGCGATACTTTCATCACGCCGATACTTGTCACAGATACGCTCCCTTCAAACTCCCCGCCATCTTGTAAAAGGACAGAACCGCGAAGAATTCACCCAGGCGTTAAAAATCCAGCCACCGGGAGCGATTGATATTATTTGGGCTGCTGATATGTTTGTGGGCGAGCCGGAGAATTTTGCCAAAGAAATTGCCGAGGCATTAACTGAAGGCGGATGGACAATAAATAAGATGCAAGGAGTTTTGTTAGCAAAATCTGAAAAGGCGACAGCCTTACATATGGGCTGAAGATCGTTGTCCGAAACCCAGAGAAGCCGCCGTTGCGCGCACAAGCACTGTGGAATGCAATCTCATCTAGCGGTTTCGTTGTGGACTTTATTACAAACGATAAAATTGAGGGCGATGCTGTTGAGTTATTAGTCTGGACAATTCCGCCCGAAGGAGGATGGATTCTTCGCTTTAAGCCGTAAATCCAAATTAGGACCCTACCCACCAACGACCCCAACCGAGCAGACGAGCCTGACTACATCGTCAAACTCATCGGCAAAGTTACCTCCGTCAGCGTCGAAACCATCAAAGTCGTGCAGTCGCTTCCAGACTTGAGCATTTCATAGACGAGCGCCGCCCTTTTGTAACGAGTCGGCCAGCCCATACATCATGCGGCCTCAACACAATTTTTAACTTTTCTATTCGCGCCGTTTCCATTAAGGTGCTGTCATACTCTCAGGAATGTCTAAGCGTTGTTGGAATTGATGAAGCGCGAGCCGAGCCAGCAGCAACAATCAGAGAGAGTGGAGAATAGTTATGATGACGGATTACATGCGTGCGGCTTTGCATCAGGCCAGATATGAGATTCTGGCCGAAGACGGTAGCTTCTACGGCGAGATTCCAAATTTCAACGGCGTCTATGCAAACGCCTCGACACTCGAAGCGTGCCGCGATGAATTGGCGGAGGTGCTGGAAGAATGGATTTTGTTTCGCATCGCTCAAGGTTTGCAGTTGCCCGTCGTTGACGGACTCGAATTGACGATCAGGGAAGTTGCCTGAGATGCCGCGCTTCGCCTCTCTCTCTCGCAAGGATTTAATCCGCTACTTGCGACAACTCGGATTCTCCGGCCCTTACTCCGGCGGTAAGCATCAGTTCATGCTCAAAGCCAATCTGACGCTTCGCATTCCCAATCCGCATCAAAGCGACATTGGCAGAGATTTATTAGCCAGACTGCTGCGGCAAGCCGGAATCGAAAGAGACGAATGGGAAAAACTATGAATCTGTGCCGGACAAGACGCTCACAAAACAGCAACTGACAGTAATCTAAGCGTCAAAAAAATTAAGCGCGACGCGCAGATTCCTTCAGCTATCGTTTCATCAACAACTCATCCCCGCCTGTGCATTAAGCGTGCGACGCTCCCTGCGTCTGTTCGAGCGTCGGGTAATCGGTGTAACCTTTTTCGCCCGGCGCGTAGAAAGTAGATTGATCCGGCTCGTTCAAGGGCGCGTCGCGTCTGAACCTCTCCGGCAAATCCGGGTTAGCTAAAAACTTCACGCCATAGACAATCCCGTCCGCGCCGCCAGCTTCCAACAACTCCGAGCCGTTCTCTTGCGTGAAGCCTGCGCCCGCGAAATAGACGCCTCGATAGGCGGGACGCAACTTCGCGTGCCAGCCTTCGCTCGTGCCGTCGCTGACGTGGACGTAAGCGATCTTCTTCTCGCTCAACTTTTCGAGAATGTACGGATAAACTTCTTCCGCATCCGTCTCTTCAATGTCATTGAAAGGCAGACGCGGCGAGAATTTGACGCCGACTCTCTCCGCGCCGATCTCCGCGCACATCGCATCAAGCGCGGCGAACAAAAACCGCGTGCGATTTTCCAACGTGCCGCCGTATTCATCCGTGCGTAGATTCGCGTTGGTGGAGAGAAACTGTTGCACGATGTAGCCGCTCGCCGCGTGCAACTCTGCGCCGTCGAAGCCTGCGTCAATCGCATTCTTCGCCGCCGCGCCGAAGTCCCTCACGGTCTGCGCGATTTCCTCCGTCGTCATCTCGCGCGGAGTGACGAACTCTTTCATCCCCGCATCCGTGTAATTACGCCCCTGTGCTTTGACCGCGCTCGGCGCGACCGGCTGCGCGTTGTCCGGCAAAAAGTCCGGCAGAGCGATGCGCCCCGTGTGAAAGATTTGCATGAAAATCTTTCCGCCGCGCGCGTGAACCGCCCCCGTCACGCCGCGCCAGCTTTCGATTTGCTCCTTTGCGTAGATGCCCGGCGTGCGGACATAGCCCTTCGCCATCGGCGAGATGTTCGTCGCCTCTGAGATGATCAAACCCGCCGACGCGCGCTGGCGATAATATTCGGCGACGTAAGCGGGCTGCACACCCGCATCATCCGCGCGGCTTCTGGTCATCGGAGCCATGACGATGCGATTGTCCAATTCCATCCGCCCGACTTTCAAGCGGTCAAAAAATTTCGGCATTGCTGATTCTCTCCCTGTTTTGTGTGATGAGCTTCAACGAGTCAGACTCGCAGAGTGTCCGCGCGCCAGTTGGTGACGGCGCGTTTGATGTCGTCATTCTTCGTCAGTTTGCCGTCCACAACTTGCTGGACGAGATTCGGCAATTCTTCGTCAGAGGCGAAGCGCAGCGCGACGATCTGTCCCGGCGGCAAAGCGGAGGCGCGCTCTGCCAGAGCCGGCGGCAAGACTTGCCGGTAACGCAAACTCTCTTCGAGCCGGATGAGACGATCCTGCACGCGCAACGAATTGGTGCGCGTCATGGCAGTCACCACGATGAACCCGGCGGCGAGCAAGAGCCACGCCAAGTGATCGAGATCGCGAAAGCGATACAACTGCACGGCGGCGAAAATGAAGTAAAGCAAAAACAGCGGCGCGGCGAAAAAATGAAACGGCGCGTGCCAGCGTGTGTGGTTCGCGTAAGATTGGGGAGCGTCTGCCATAAATGTTTTCCTCCGTTTGAAGAGAGCCGGCGTTTTTTAAGCGCGTCTCTCGTGCTGAACTTCAAACCTGCTTGCCTGTTACAAAGTTGAAAGTCTCTGTGTGGTTGAGCGCGCGGCGTTCGCGCTCTGCTGCTGTGCCGGCGCGGAAGTGAAATCTTCGCCGGGATTGATGAACTGGTCGCGCTCGAATTTGTATTGCTTGTCGTAGAGTTGCTTGTAACGCCCCTCGACGGCGAGCAACTCATCGTGCGTGCCGCGCTCGACGATTTCGCCGCCTTCAAGGACGAGTATTTGATCCGCGCTGCGAATCGTCGAAAGCCTGTGCGCGATGACGAAGGTCGTGCGCCCGCGCCTTAGCGTTCGCAGGCCGTCCTGTATCAAAGCCTCGCTTTCGCTATCGAGGCTCGATGTCGCCTCGTCGAGAATCAACAGTTTCGGGTCTGCCAGAATCGCGCGCGCGATGGCGATGCGCTGGCGTTGCCCGCCTGATAATTTCACGCCGCGCTCGCCGACTATGGTGTCGTACTTTTCCTCGAAGCCTTCGATAAATTCCTCGCAGTGCGCGATGCGGCTGACCGCTTGAATCTCTTCGCGCGTCGCGTGCGGCTTGGAAAAGGCGATATTCTCCGCAATCGTCCCATCGAACAGAAAGTTGTCCTGCATGACGACGCCGAGAAACGAGCGAAAATCGCGCAGCCGCAGAGTCTGCAATTCCTTGCCGTCAATTTTGATCGTGCCGGAGAGCGGCCTGTTGAAGTTCATCACGAGACTGATGAGCGTGCTCTTGCCCGAACCGCTGGAGCCGACGAGCGCGGTCGTCGAACCTGCGGGCGCGATAAAAGAAATATCTTTGAGCACCGGCACGCCTTCCTTGTACTCAAAATTGATGTCTTCAAATTCAATCTCGCCCTGCACGCTCGACAAGGGCGCGCGGCGTGCGTCCTCTTCACCTTCGGTCGCCATGTTCATCACTTCGCGTATGCGCTCAAGCCCCGCAAAGGCTTCCGTCAACTGCGTGCCGATGGAAGCGAACTGAATGAGAGGCACAGCCAGCAGCCCCGTGAAGAAGACGTACATGAACAAATCGCCGAGCGTCATCGCGCCCGCGACGACGGAGCGCCCGCCGACGAGAATCATCACGACGCCGACCGCGCCAATCACAACGGAAGAAAAGGCAGTCGTCGCCGAGACGCCCGTCATGGATTTGGCGATGTTGCGAAACAGCTTGTGCGCGCCGCGCGCGAAAGTTAATTCCTCGCGCTTCTCCGCCGTGTATGCCTTGACGATGCGAATGCCGCTCAGAGATTCGGCGAGTCGCCCGGTCAGTTCGGCGGTGATTTCGCCGCGCTCGCGAAACAGCGGCCTGAGCCTCGAAAATGCGTAAGCCAGCGCGCCGCCGAAAACTGCGAGCACGAGTATCGTCATCGAAGTCAGACGCCAGTTGAGCCAGAACAAAACGCCGAGCGCGACGATGGCCGTGATCAAACTGCCGACCAACTGCACGAGTCCCGTGCCGACTAAGTTACGAATCCCTTCGGCGTCGTTCATAATCCGCGAGATAAGTTTGCCGGTCTGCGTCGAGTCGAAATAGCTGACCGGCAGACGCGCGATCTGCGCCTGCACTTTCTTACGCATCTCCGTAATCGCGCGTTGCGCCGCGACGCCCATCACCTGCGACAGCGCGAACGACGTGACGGCTTGCACGAGCGTCGCCGCGCCCGCCGCCAGCGCGATCTTCCAGAGCAAATCCGTGCGCCCCTTGCCGATGACCTGATCTATCAAATACTTCGTCGAGGCCGGCAAGACGAGTCCCATCGCCTGATTGACGACCATCAACGCCGCGCCCAGTCCCAGACGCTTGCGGTGCGACCAGATCAGCGCGCGCGCGTCGCCCCACGCGACAGACCAGCTTATCTTTTTCTTTTTCGGCTCGACCGTCTTTTGTTTTTGTTCAGCCATTAACTTTTCTTTCCCGCGCGTCCCGCCAATGTGTGGCCGGGCATCTTTCGCGCGCAGCCCTCTTTCTTGATTCGTCGCATCACTTTGCTGATCACGTCTGAGAGTGAGATGGAACTCAATTCGGCCAGCAATTCTCTTTCTGCTCTCTGCAAGACGGCTTTCAGGACAGGGCCGACGCTGCGCCCGATAGGACACTCGTGCGTCTCATCCAACATAGGGACTTGAAAAAGCGGCCCCTCTTCGAGCGCGAGATAAATGTCCGCGAGCGTGATGCGCTCCGGCGTGCGAGCGAGGCGCGCTCCGCCGCCGGCTCCCTGCTTGATCGTTACCAGCCCGTGTTGCGTCAGTTGCGCCAGCAGACGCCGCACGACGACCGGATTCGTGCGGACGCTTTTCGCGATGTCATCTGACGTGACGTTCAACTCTTCGCCGAACGCCAGCATCCCCATCGCATGAATCGCCACTGCAAAACGTGTATTGGCCGCCATATCTCGCCCGCCGCTAAATGAAACTGCTTTAGTTACATTTGAATTGTAACCAACATAGTTTCATTTGCGATGATTGTCAAGTAAATGGTTTACCCCAGCTTCTCAATAAATGCGTTCATAGATTCACCATAGAGGGCACAGAGGAACACAGAGGATGAAGAGAGGGAGCACTGAATCTTTACTCTGTCTTTCCTCTGTGCCTCTCTGTGTCCTCTGTGGTGAAAACTCTTTCTCCCGAACTCTCACTCAATAGCAGACAGCGATAGATGAGGAAGCAGGCAGATTTCAGAGGGGTTACTTTGAGTTGATTAAGTCAGGCGGGATACCTGGACTATCTTGCTAACAGATGCGCGGCAACTGCTCGCCGACGAGCATATCAACGATGCGCGTGCCGCCGAAGCCTGTGACCATCGCGACGATGCCCTGCGGCTCCGCTTTGACTTCGCCGATGATGCAGGCGTCGCGCCCGTAAACGTTTTCTCTCATGCGACTGACGAGCGGCTCGGCAATCTCATCTGAGACTATCGCCAGCAACTTGCCTTCGTTGGCGACGTAGAGAGGATCGAGTCCGAGAATCTCGCACGCGCCCTTCACTTCCTCGCGCACGGGGATGCGCTCCTCGTAAATCTGGATGCACATTTCGGAACTGAGCGCGATTTCGTTGAGCGTCGTCGCCACGCCGCCGCGCGTCGGGTCGCGCAGGCAATGAATCGCATCCACGCTGGAGAGGCGCGCGGCTTCATCCAGCATCTCCCGCACCAGCGCATGAAGCGGAGCCGTGTCGCTCTCGATTTCCGTCTCCAACTCAAGCTCGCCGCGCGCGATCATAATCGTCGTGCCGTGATCGCCGATGTTACCGCTCACGATGACCTTGTCGCCCACCTGCGCGCGTGCGGCGGAGATGCGGACGGGCGACTCGATGACGCCGATGCCCGAAGTATTGATGAAGACTTTATCCGCGCTTCCCTTTTGCACAACCTTCGTGTCGCCGGTCACGATTTGCACGCCGGCTTCAATCGCCGCATCGCGCATGGACTCGACGATGCGCCGCAGGTCGGCGATGGAGAAGCCTTCTTCAAGGATGAATCCGGCGGAGAGATAAAGCGGGCGCGCGCCGCTCATCGCCAGATCGTTGACCGTGCCGTGAACGGCCAGCTTGCCGATGTCGCCGCCGGGGAAAAAGATCGGGTCAACCACGTAAGAGTCGGTCGTAAAGGCCATGCGTGTCGCGCCCGTGCGAGCAGTGGTGTTGCCCGTCCCCGCTTCGCCGTATGATTGATTGATCTCGAAGACGGCCTGATCTTCGAGCAACTCCAGCATCGGATTTCGCAGGTATTCGAGAAACAGTCCCTCGACGAGTTCGTGCATGGCGCGGCCACCGCTACCGTGCGCCAGCGTGATGCGCGTCTCTTTGAGTTTAGACTTGCGACGCCGCGCGCGCTCGACTCGCTCGAAGAGCGGCGAAGATGTGAATTCAGTCGTCAATTTATTTACGCTTTTGCCAGTTCAACAGTCATCGAACGCTCCGCGATTTTCGACATCCGACCCAGAAACTTTTAAGCTCTCGCTTTTGTTTTCGGCTTGTTTGGCAACAATGTAATCAATCCACGCAAGGCTTTGTTCACTGCATCAGAATCCGGGAAATATTCCTGCACGTCCGGCTCCAGCAGCACTGCGCCTTCTTCGAGCTTGTAGTGGCGCACCTCTGTCGTCCCATCAGTCTTGTAAATCGTCACCGTATGACCGCGCTGGTACGCTTTGAAGTGTTTGCCCCGCACACCGTTGCGAAAATCATATTCGGGCCGCATCTCGTCACTTTCTTGATGAATAGCTTTAGAACTTTCTTTCTTCATATATTTTTCGTTCCGCTTTAGTCGCTTTACGACAACTGATGATTCGTATTCTCCGCTCGCGTTCGGTGTAAGCAACAACCAAGATTTTCTCGTTGAGAGATGCTCCAATGTCTGCGAAACGATGCTCCTCAACGGAGTGCGACGGGTCGTCTATCGTAATTGAATACGGGTCGGCAAAAATCGTCTTCGCTTCCTCAAAGCTAATTTTATGCTTCTTCAGATTAGCGGCAGCTTTGTCTGCATCCCATTCAAAATTCAAATCCATGTCAGATGCCATGCGCTCGTCATCCCATCCAACCGACGCTCAACCCCAACGCGCCATGCTTCTAAAAATGCGGCGAGGCGAAACACGTTATAACGTGCGCTCCGCGATTTTCGACAGCCGCCCGAAGTTGTAATAAGCCGCGCACGCGCCTTCGCTTGAGACCATGCACGAGCCGATGGGCGTCTCCGGCGTGCAGGCCGTGCCGAAAACTTTGCACTCCCAGGGCTTTTTGACGCCCTTCAGAATTTCTCCGCACTGGCACGCCTTCGGGTCTGCGATGCGAAGACCGGGCACGCTGAATTTCAACTCGGCATCGAAGGCGGCGTACTTCGCATTCAGCTTCATGCCGCTATGCGCGATGGAACCGAGACCGCGCCACTCGAAAAAATCGCGCGGCTCGAAGACTTCGGAGAGAGCTTCGAGCGCCTTCCGGTTGCCGTCGCGCAAAACGACGCGCGGGTATTGATTCTCGACTTCCGCGCGTCCCTCGACGATCTGCCTGACGATCATGTAAACCGACTGGAGGATGTCAAGCGGCTCGAACCCCGTCACCACGATGGGCTTGCCGTAATCTTCCGCGACGAAATCGTAACAGCGCGTGCCGATGACAGTGCTGACGTGGCCGGGGCCAACGAAACCGTCGAGCTTCAAATCCGGCGAGTCGAGCATCGCTTTCAACGCCGGAATAATCATGATGTGATTGCAAAAGACCGTGAAATTTTCGACCTTGTCCTTGGCGGCTTGCAGGATGGTCATGGCGGTTGAGGGCGCGGTCGTCTCAAAGCCGAGTCCCAAGAATGTGACGTGCCGCTCAGGATTGTTCTTCGCGATCTTCAACGCATCGAGCGGCGAATAGACCATCCGCACGTCCGCGCCCGCCGCCTTCGCGTCGAGCAAATTCGTCTGCGAGCCGGGCACGCGCATCATGTCGCCAAACGTCGTGAAGATGACATCCGGCTGCAAGGCAATCGAGATCGAATCGTCCACGCGCCCCAGAGGGATGACGCAGACCGGACAGCCCGGCCCGTGAATCATCGTGATGTTAGGGGGCAGCAAATCCTCTATGCCGTACTTGAAGATGGTGTGCGTGTGGCCGCCGCAGACTTCCATCAGCTTGAGTGGCGCGTCCGTCAAACGCGCGATCTGTTCGGCGAGCCTGCGCGCGAGGTCGCTCTGTCTATATTCATCTATGAATTTCATTTTACTTCTCCATCAATCTTTCGCTTCGACGAGCGAGCGGTGTTCCAGAAAAGTATGCACGATGTCCCACGTCGTATGATAAAGGGCGACGTGTGATTCCTGTATCCGGTGAATGCTCGAAGTCGGAACGGTGAGACAAAAATCGAGCGCGCCCGCCGCTTTCATCGCTGCCATCTTGCCGCCATCGCCACCCGCGTAGCCAATCGTTGAAAGTTTCATTCGTCGCGCGGTCTCGAAAGCGCGCACGACGTTTTCGGAATTTCCGCTCGTCGAGATGCCGAGCAGCATGTCGCCTTCGCGACCGAGCGCAATGACCTGTCGAGAGAAGACATCCGCGAAACTCACGTCGTTCGCGACGGCTGTCATCATCGCCACATCGTTGGCGAGACAGATGGCGGGCAGAGCCTTGCGCCCGACGGTGACGGGGTGCATGAACTCGACGGCGATGTGTTGCGCGTCGGTCGCCGAGCCGCCGTTGCCGCAGACTAAAAGTTTTCCGCCGCGATGAAACGACTTCGCCATTTGCAGCGACGAGGCGAGAATCTCATCCGCGTTAATTTCAAAGAAGCGCGCGCGCACCTCGTCGCTTTCGCGCACTTTTTGGAGCAACGAAAAGCGCAAATCTTCCGTCAACTCCGGCGACTTCCGCTCATCTTTGTGCAGGAAAGGATAGAAGACGCGCGAGAAATCTTCGGATGTTTTTGACATGCGCTGTGCCTCCTATTCGAGCGAAGTCTTGAAGTCGTCGAACTCCGTCTCGTATGAGCCTAACTCCTGCAACAGGCGCAGAGTTTCTTCCGCTTCACGCTCGTCAACCTTGCTCATCGCGAAGCCGACGTGTACGAGCACGTAGTCGCCGATGCGCGTATCGTCGAGCATTCCGATGTTGACGTTGCGCTTGACGCCGCCGACTTCGACCTTCGCGATTTGATTTTCCACGTCAACGATCTCGACGATTTTTCCCGGTATCGCCAGACACATAAATTACATCCTTCCCGCCGCGAGCCGCGCGTTGGCGACCGCCGCCTGACCGAGTGAAATGCCGCCATCGTTCGTCGGGACGCGATGGTGCGTGAAGACCTCGAAGCCGTCAGACCTGAGCAGCCTGCACGCGCTCGTGAGCAACAACATGTTTTGGAAAACGCCGCCCGACAATACTACTCGATTGAGCCGCCGCCCGTCGCGGACGCGGAGCGCGATTGAGCGAATCAAGTGCGCCACGCTCAAATGAAACTTCGCGGACACTTCCGCCAAAGCGCGCCCGTCGAGCAAGTCTTCCACGGCACGCCGCACGACCGTCGCTGCGTTGATTGAATTATCACGCGCGCCAATCTCAAATTCGTAAGCGTCGAGCGCATGGTTGTTACCGGCTATCGCTTCTAACTCAATCGCCGCCTGCCCTTCGTAATTCGCGACGCTTCTCAGATTCAGCAAGCTCGACATCGCATCGAAGAGTCGTCCCATGCTCGACGTTTCGGGACTATTCGTGCCAATCGCGGCCATCCGGCGCAGAGTCTGCCACACGCGCGCGTCCATCTCTTGCACGAAAGGAATTTTCAAATCGAGAAAGCCGTCGCCGAACGTCTGGTGCAAATACATGGCCGCCATTCGCCACGGCTCGCGAATCGCCTTCGCGCCGCCGGGCATCGGGATGTACGCGAGATGCGCCATGCGCTCGGCCTCCGCGAAATCCGCGACGAAAAACTCTCCGCCCCACAGGCGTCCATCCGTGCCGTAGCCGAGGCCGTCCATCGCCACGCCGATGACTTCGCCGTCAATCTCATTGTCCGCCATGCAACTCGCGATGTGCGCGTGATGATGCTGGACGCCGATCTTGATTAAATCATCGTCGAGCGCGAGCGCGTACTTCGTCGAGAGATATTCGGGATGCAAGTCATGGGCGACGACTTCGGGCTGAAGATGAAACAGTCGCTGGAAATGTTCGATGCCTTGTTCGTAAGAGCGCAACGTCTCTAAGTTTTCCAGATTGCCGATGTGATGGCTGACGTAGGCGTCGTGTCCGCGCGCGAGACAGAAAGTGTTTTTCAACTCAGCGCCGCACGCGAGAATCTGCCGCCGGACATGAAACGCGAGACGCACGGGCGCGGGCACGTAACCGCGCGCGCGACGCAAGACCATCTCGCGGCCTTCATAGACGCGGGTCACGGCATCATCCGCGCGCATGTGGATGCGTCTATCGTGAAGTAAAAAGTAGTCCGCGATGTTGCTGAGGCGTTCGAGAGCTTCGCTGTCTTCGTAGCAGATGGGTTCATCGGAGACGTTGCCGCTCGTCAACACCAGAGGCCGCTCGAAGTTTTGCAAAAGCAGCTGATGAAGCGGCGCGTAAGGCAGCATGAAGCCGAGCGTGTTGACGCGCGGCGCGACCGCATCGGGCACAGACGTATCAGGTTTCTTTTCAAGCAGGACGACAGGACGGCGCGCGGACGTGAGCAACTTTTCCTCTGCGTCCGAGACGACACAAAACTCGCGGATAGCTTCAACCGAACTTGCCATCAAGGCGAACGGTTTGTCTTCCCTGTACTTCCTGCGCCTGAGACGCTCGACCGCACCGGCGTTCAGCGCGTCGCAGGCGAAGTGAAAACCGCCGATACCTTTGATGGCGACAATCTCGCCGCCCGCTAAAAGTTGACGGGCGCGCGTGATGATGTCTTCCCTGTTGCCGTCGCTGTTGCTGCCGTCGCCATGATCAAACTTTATCTCTCGCCCGTTAGCATCCGTCAGCGTGAGGCGCGGGCCGCATTGCGCGCACGCCGTTGGCTCGGCATGAAAGCGACGGTCAGACGGGTCAACATATTCGGCGCGACACAGGGCGCACATCTGGAAGTAGCGCATCGTCGTCTGCGCGCGGTCGTAGGGGATGCCTTCGATGATGGTGAAGCGCGGGCCGCAGTTGGTGCAGTTGATGAAAGGATAGAGATAGCGACGGTTGCACGGGTCGAAGAGTTCCGCGAGACAGTCTTCGCAGGTCGCCGTGTCAGCCGAGACGTGCGCGAGCGTCTCTCCATCGGGCGCGCTCTCGACGATGTGAAAGTCTCGATAATGCGCCGGGTCTAAGTTGTCGCTGCGCTCGACGGATTCGATGAGCGAGAGAGGCGGCGGGTTCAACGTGATGTCTTTGACGAAGCATTCGATAACGCACGCCTCGCCCTCGACATCTATGAGGACGCCGGTCGTGTTGTTGAAGACTTGCCCGCGCAATGCACGCCGCTTCGCCAGAGAAAAAACGTAGGGACGAAACCCGACGCCCTGCACCAGCCCGCGCACCTGTATTTGAGTTCTCGTTGCCATCCGCTCATCTTCAATCCGCTTTGATGTCGTGCATCTCAATCTTCCGCGCGCGCCTTCAACTCACCGAAACTTCCGCCGCGTTTGCGAACCGCGTGCTGAGAAATTGAATCAACTCGTCCATCCCTTCGCCTGTCTTCGCTGAGACTTGAAAAATTTTCATGCCGGGACGCACCCGTCGGATGTTGGCGTGCGCCGTCTCCGCATCAAACTCGACGGCTGCGGCCAAGTCCATCTTGGTAATCACGGCCACATCCGCCGTGTTGAAAATCGTCGGATACTTGAGCGGCTTGTCTTCCCCTTCCGTCACCGAGAGCAGCACGAGGCGGAGGTCTTCGCCGAGATCGTAGCTTGAAGGGCAAACGAGATTGCCGACGTTTTCAATGAACAGCACGTCAAGCTCCGCGAGATTCCAGCCTTCCAGCGCGCGCTCGACCATCGCGGCTTCGAGATGGCAGACCGTGCCGGTGATGATTTGTTTGACGGGAGCCTGACTGCGCGCGAGCCTCGCCGCGTCGTTGTCTGTGGCGAGATCGCCGACGAGCGCGGCAACACGACATTGTTGCGCGCGCAGGAGCGTGAGTATTTTTTCGAGAAAGGCCGTCTTGCCGGAGCCGGGGCTTGAGACGAGGCTGACGACGTGTACGCCTGCTTCACGAAAACGCCCGCGCAAATCGCGCGCGAGCAGATCGTTCTGCTTCAAAACTTTTTGTCTGACTTCGACGAGGCGAGGTTCCATGCTCATCATTGTATCTCCAGCGCCACGACTTCCAACTCGCGCCCGCGCAACACATCCGAAGTTAAAGTCCCGCACTGCGAGCAGCAAAAATGCTGAATGGATGCGAGCGTCGTTTCCATCTCGCAGGCCGGGCAATAGACGGCGACCGGCACGTCTTCGATGATGAGACTTGAGCCTTCGAGCGCAGTGCCTTCGCAAGCCACCGTGTAGGAAAACAGCAACGCTTCTTTGACAACGCCCGAAAGCTGCCCCAGCTTGAGATGAATCGCGCTGACCTGCACGTCGTCGCCGCGCCGCGCCGCTTCTTCCGTTGCCATCTCGATCATGCTCATGGCGATTGAAAGCTCATGCATAGAGGCAAGTGATGAGTGACGAGTGATGAGTGATGAGAAAGAAACGCTCTAAGATTGGAGTCATAATTTCATCCCTCATCCTCTCGCCCTCATCCTTAAATCTTATCCCTGTTTGTTCGCTTTGATGTCGAACGAGAACTTCAACTCATCTCTGACTTTGAGCGTGCCGCCGGCGATGGAAATCGGTTTGATGTTGTAATCGCTTTGCCTGAGCGCGAACTCGCCGCGCGCGCGCAAAATGTCGCCGTCAATCGTCACCTGCGCGTTAATCGGGCACTGGCGCGTGGTGCCGTGCAGCGACAAATCGCCGTTGATGCCGACATCATAAATGCCTCGCACCGTTTCGCGCGTGGAGACGCTGGCGCTCGCGTACATGATTTCAGGATAGCGCGCCACATCCAGCACGTCTTCGCGCATCATGCGCTCGATTTCTCGCCGATCCTTGTCGCTGACTTTGTCGAGCACGACGAGCGACGCGGCCTGCACGAGCATCAAGAGCGAAGCCGAGTCGAACGTGCCGGGCTGGAATCTCGCATCGCCGCCGAAGCCGCAGATCGCGATGACCGGATTGTGCCCGAACATCGAGAGCATCCCTTCGGCCACGACGCGCACGTTGAACTGGCTCTGTACGGCGTCAATTCGATAGCGGACGGCGACGGCGGCAGTTTCGTTTTCACTCATGCTGTTTATAAAGTCTCACGCACGACGCGACGCACAAGCTCTGTCGTCAGACCGTAAACCAGATGCGAGGCCAGCGCGTAAGCGTGTACCAAGAACGGATATTCTTCGGATGCCTTGGACAAACCGAGCGCGGGCACGACTCCCTCATCCGCGAAGGCCCAGATGCTCGCCCCGTAAGGCAGCCCCGCGCCGGCGGTGACGAAGGGCGCGAGTTCGGCTGCTGCGCCGTAGAACCCGGCCATCGAAATGCCGTAAGCGTAATGCAGAGCCGTGCCCGCCGTGTCTTTCTCGCCTTGCGTCAACTCGTGATCGAAGACGCCCACCGAGATGGCGTTGCCAAGCCGCATCGCCGCATCATCGCGCGCGTCGTCGCGTCCCTGTTTTTGCAACTCGCGCCCGATGCCGCTCTGCGGTGCGCCCTTTTGCAAAGACTGCGCGCCGTGCGATCTTTCTTCCTCTCCGAGCAGCTTGCTTAACAATTCCTGAAACCCGTTCATCACGACAGACGCGACGAGGCCGCCGACCAAACCTGCGGCCAGCCCTTTCCACACATTGCCTTCTTGCTCCCGTTCGCTCATTCGTCTGATTCATCACCAAAGTCTATGCGTCAAACCATCAACATCAATAACGCGCGACATGCAAAGCGCATCTACATGCTTCACAAGAGCGAGGCATGAATCGCCAACTTTTTTTCGGCAACGCGCGGCGCGCAGACTTTCGCGCCAGCAGGGCGCATTACATCGTGCTGATCTTGATATAGCGTTTGATGTCTGGAATGGTCACGATCACGACCGCAGCGACGGCCACCAGCGCGACGCCTCCGATCACTGTCCACAGTCCCATACCCGCAGGCCTCCTTCCGCTCCTGACCAAAGATTGATTTCGCTTCATGGTAAATGCTCTCCTTGTCTGTTCGATGTATTCACGCCGTCGCTTTGTGACGATCCGCTTCGAGAATTTTTGCGACGAGCGACTCGACCACGTTGACCGCGTCGTCCATGACGGCCTCGACCGCCTCGCTCAAACCCATGAACTCTTCGTTCTCCGCGCACACCGTCGCCGGTTCGCACCCGACGAGCAGGATGCGCTTGAACTCGCCGCCCATCGCTTTCGCCATCGCCAACACTTTCAAAGGGTTCATCCCGTGCGGCTCAATCATCGCGTCCTGAGCGTCCATCTTGTCCAATTCGCCGAGGTCAGGCTCGATGGTGTAGAGCGTGCCCGGCTTGCCGCCGCGCGGCGTGGCGTCAACGAAGATCGTCACTTCGTAGCCATCGAGCAAGGCATAGACGAGATCGAAACCGCGTATCCCGAAATCAACCACGCGGACTTCCACAGGCTGCGTGCGTGCGAGCAAACGTCTCGCCACTTCGCTGCCGAAAGCGTCGTCGCCGAGAAAGATGTTGCCGATGCCGGCGACGAGAATGCGTGGCTGCGCCATCAACTTTTTTCTTCTCCCGACACACCCGCCGGCACAAGCTCGACTTCTTCCGGCGAGAAGAAAAAACGATGGCCGGGTTGCCGCAGCATTCCAAGATCGCGTCCCGGATCGTCTTCGACGACGACGGCCAGATGAACTTTGTCTTCGTAATCCTGTTCGATGGATTCAATCGTCGCGATGCGACCGGCCAGCGCAAGGTCAAAAATGTCGCCGCCCGCACGCGGACGCAGGCGCACCTGATCGCCCTGCCGGACTTCGCCACCGCCGTTGATGCGGACGCTCTCAAGCTGAGTCTTCTCTTCGAGAAGTTGCATTTCCCACTCGTTCATCGCTCGTCTTCCTTTTGCGTCGCGCGCGCGCCGTGCATCACGCCGTGCATCTTCATCAATGCTTCGGCGGGCAGCGTCTCGGTTCTCTCCAGTATGCGGCGCGCGTGCTCGTCCACGCCGCGCATCTCGCGCTTCTCCGCGTCCGTCATCGTCATAATGCGAAGCGTGAGAATTTCGTCAATCTCCGTCCCGTCGAAAAGATTTCCGGCGCTCTCCGGCGCGATCTGCGGATAGTCGTAGAGGATAATCGGCGACGAGAGCAGACAATCGCGCGCGCCTTCTTCACCGGCGAGCACCGGCCACGTCCCCACGTTGCGGCACGCGGCGGCGACTTCGCGCAACTCTTCCGGCGTCTCCAGCAAGGAGACGAACTCGCTGCCCTGTCCACGCGCGCCCAGAATGGTGTGCGTCGAGACGAGCGATCTCATCAACGCTTCGTCGCGGCTCTTGTGTTCGGCATCAGCAAACGCGGTCAAATTTTCAATCCGCACCGTGAGCTTGAACAGACGCGCTTCAACCTTCTCCGCTTCAAGTTCGATGACACACTCAACCGATTGCTGTGTGCGAACAATCACGCCGACAACTTGGCCGCCCGCCTCGCGCAAAAATTCTAACTCGCGGCTTGACGGAAAGTTAAAGGCCAACCGCTTCGTGTGCGCGACGAGTTCGCGCACATCAACGTCCTGTAAGTTGACCTCGCGCTCGACGGCTTCCTGCCAAGTTTGAAAAAGCTGCCCGTTGACTTCCAGCGACGAAACGATTTTGTAATCCGGCTCGTTGTTGTTCTCCGCCTCTGACGGCGATGTTTCTAAACGTCCGACTTCGCGTGTCAACAAATGCAGAAATCGAATTTTCACGTCGAGCGCAGTATGTTCGTCCGCGCGCACGAGACACTGCGTCTGCATCCTCCACGCCTCAGTTCCATTCTGCGCGTGGCTGTAAGATTGCGGGGCGAGCGCGCCGAAGTTCCAACGCTGCTGATTCTTCACCGACGAAGGGCGATAGGGGTAGAGTATGTACCCTTCATAGAGCACGGCGTTCGCGATTTTTTCCACGAGTTCAAAGTTCACGACGCGACGCTCCCCTCAACTTTCACGTCTTCTTCCGTCTCTTCAATGATGGGAAGGATGCTCTCCAGCGTCTGCTCCCACGTCGGAATCCCGGCGCGCATTTTGTATTGATGCAAGCGGTCGAACACGTCTCGACGCAGGCAGAGCCACGCGCTGTTCGGGTAATAACTCTCCATCATCTCTTTCCAGACGCGCACGGGCAACCGATATTTGGCCTCCCTGTCCCACGGTATCTGCGCGACCTGCAAACCCGCTTCGCCTGCTTCGTAAAAAATCGTGCCGCTGAATAATAAATTGAGCGGCACTTCTCCGTCTTCCAATCCTGCGAAATACTTCGCGGCGGCGACGTTGAAGTCGAACGTGCAAGGGATAGGCAGATCAACCACAGTGCTGCCGACGAACGGCGTCACGACCATGCTCGTGTGCGTCCACAGCATCGCTTTGAGCGTCTGCGCCCAACGCTCAGGCTCGCCGAAAAGATCGAGCAGACGTTCCTGCTCCTGCGCCCCGTAACGCCTGCGCGTCGCTTCAATCTGAATCTGGCAACGTAGCGCGACGGTGTGAATCTCTTCTTTCGCATCCGCGTTCGTGATGCGAAGCTTGATCGCCAGCAAGGGCGCAGCCGTGAACGGGACGGACTCTGCGCCCTCAACCTGAAAGCTCAAGTCAGGCATGTGAGGTTTCTCCGACCGGACTCGACATGGCCTTCAAACGCGCGAAGAAATTGTTGATTTCTTTCCATACTTCCGTCCCGCCCGACAACCCGCGCCAGTGGACGCGAATGAGGCCGACGAGTTTGTAGCACTCGTCAATCGGCGCGATGTAGTAGTCGCGTATCTCGCCCGCGCGATTGACGAGCAGAGCCTCAACGTCCGGCTCCAACTCTTTCAAGATTGGATTTTCCGCGACGATCTCGTCCCACGCATCGAGCGTCAGGAGCGATTCAATCGGGCCAGCCGGACTCGGATAGAGCGCGAGAATTTTGCCGTCCGGCGTGCTGTGGTAAAAGAAGGCGATGCGAATCGGGATCATCAAATCGTCCCACTGCCCGTCGGTCAAATGAAAATTCGGCAGCGAGCGGATACGACGCGGCACGCGCTTGTATTTCATCTCGGCCTGGCCGCCGAACAGAATCGCGCAGGGCTGGCAGGCGCAGACGATTTTACGGCTCGCCGGTTCAATCAGATGATCGTGTTCGGCGGCGACTTCCGCGCTGCACATCTCGCAACGCTCGACTGGCGCGCGCTCGCGTATGAACTGGCGGAGCGTGGCAAAGGCGCGATTTTGTTCTGGCGGTGGCGATGAACTCATCTTGAGAGACAAACGAGTGATACGATTTTATGCCGGCGGCATGTCCGGCATACGCGGGTCAATCGGCTCTTCCATGTCGGGATTGATGGTCGTCGAGTCTCTGGCCGTGCGCCCCTTGTCCTCGTCGTCGCGTCCGCCCTCTGCGCCTAACTTCTCTTTTTGCGCTTCGCCTCTGCTCGTGCCCGGTTCGTGCGCGGGCGCGTCGGGCGTGGTTTCCTGTTCAGCCATAGCTTGCCTTCCTTTCAAGTTGTACGAGGCCAGATGGAACCGGCGGCGGAGACACTTCTTCCGCTTCGATAGCAGCCACTTCCGGCGCGGCTTCATAGATGGCATCTTCGACGGCGAGTTTGAGTGCCGCCATTGACGACGCGCCGCAAGTCTTGCCGCTCCCTTTTATTCTGAGCCGCACCACGCCGTCCGTGATGCCGAGCAGTTCCACGTCGCCACCGTGCAAGCGCAAGTGCGCCTGCGCTTTGTCGAGCGCCTGCACGATGCGCGTTTCAAATTCGACGGGATGCAGCCCGTAGAGCAAGAGCATACTGCTGACCAGCCCGTCACGCGCGAAGTCTTCAAAGATGCGTTGGCCTGCTTCGCCCGATTCGGCGACGGCCTCCATCATGTGTTCCAGACCTGTGCTGTGAAAGTCCATCAGCGACTGCACCAGCTCGACGGCTTTGGCGCGCAGGTTCGGGTCAGGCCAACTTTCGATGTCCTGCACCAACTCCTCAACCCGCTGCATCCGACTTTGCGATTCTTTCTCTTCCATATTAAAAACAGTGATAAGTGATGAGTGATAAGTAACGAGCAAGATACTTAACCCGTCGCTGCTTTTTATTTCTTACTCATCACTCATCACTCATCACTTTCTTCTTGCTCGCCACTGTCTTACTTCATCGCTCCGAACATCGGCGAGTGCTTTGTCTCCAAAACTTTGCCGTTGCCGAGATACATGTGGACGCCGCAGGGCAGGCAAGGATCGAAGCTGCGGACGGCGCGCATGATGTCTATGCCCTTGAAGTTGTCGGGGCCGTTCTCCTCGAAGATGGGAGTGTTCTGCACGGCATCTTCGTAGGGGCCGGGCGTGCCGTAGATGTCGCGCACGCTGGCGTTCCAAGGCGTTGGCGGGTACGGGTGATAGTTGGCGATCTTGCCGTCACGGATGACGACGTGATGCGAGAGCACGCCGCGCACAGCTTCGTGGAAACCGCAACCGATGGCGTCCTCCGGCACTTTGAACTCCGACCACGTTTTAGTGTTGCCGGCGTGCAATTCTTCGAGAGCTTTCTCCACGAAATAGAGCGCCGCCGCCGCCGCATAAGCCTGAAAATATGTGCGCGCGCGGTCGCGTTCCAGAGTGTTCGACCACTTCGGAATCTTCCACTCGAACTCGACTTCGGGCTTCAAAGCAGTCTTCGGCAGATAAATCTTGACGCTGTGCCCCGTCGCCTTGATGTAGCCGATGTCCACCTTGCCTGCGAGCGCCGTCGCCCAGAAACGCGCGAGCGGCCCGCCGCCGGTGTCGAGCGCGAGATGATCTTTGCCATCGAACCAGCGCGGCGACATGACCCAACTATATTTATCGTCGAAGTCGCGCTTCTGCGGGCGCGGCAGCGTCGTCTGATTCCAGGGGTGATCCTGCGAGACGGGATTGCCGAGCGGATCGTTTTTGACGAACGTCTCGGCGTTCTGCCAGCCGTCGTAGTAAGAACTGCCGAGCAGGATGCGGATGCCGAGATTGATGTCCACGAGGCTGGTCGTGACGAGTTTGCCGTCCACCACGACGCCCGGCGTGACGAACATGGCATTGCCCCACTTCTCCATGTTCTCGTATTTGTAATCGCAGACGTTCGGGTCTTGGAACGATCCCCAGCAACCGAGCAGGATGCGCCGCTCGCCGACTTTTTCGTAGCCGGGCAGGGCTTCATAGAAGAAGTCGAAGAGGTCATCGTGGAGCGGCACGACCTTCTTCATAAACTCGACGTACTTCATCAGGCGGACGAGATAGTCCGTGAAAAGTTGCACGGTCGGCACTGTCCCGACGCCGCCCGGATACAAAGTCGAAGGATGTACGTGTCGGCCTTCCATCAGGCAGAACATCTCGCGCGTGTAACGGCTGACGTGGAGAGTCTCTCGATAAAATTCGCCGGTGAAAGGATTCAAGGCCGTCATAATGTCGGCGATGGTGCGATAGCCGTGATCCGCCGCGTGCGGGGCTTCGGTCTTCTGCGCCTTCGCCCAGACGCCGGGGTTGGTTTCCTTGACCATCTGCTCGCAGAAATCCACGCCGACCAGATTGTCTTGAAAGATGTTGTGGTCGAACATGTATTCGGCAGCCTCGCCCAAGTTGACGATCCACTCAGCCATGTTTGGCGGTCGCACGCCGAAGGCCATGTTCTGCGCGTAGCAGGCGCAGGTCGCGTGATTGTCACCGCAGATGCCGCAGATGCGACTCGTGATGAAGTGCGCGTCGCGCGGGTCTTTGCCCTTCATGAAAATCGAGTAGCCGCGAAAGATGGAAGATGTCGAGTAGCATTCGGCGACTTCGCGGTTGGCGAAATCAATCTTGGTGTAGATGCCTAAGGAACCGACGATGCGCGTGATCGGGTCCCAATTCATGTCAACCAGCGTTCTCGGCTTGGCCGGAGCTTTGGTTCCCGCAATCGTGTTGGTGCTCATCCAATTAACTCCTTCTCAGTAAGTGTTAGGCCGGTAGCCGGTGGTCAGTTCAGTTCCCTTGTGCCGCCACTTGGGTTCCTTGTTGACCGTCGAGTTGGTGATGGCGCGCAGTTTGCGAATCGTCCGTCCATAGATGCTGATGGCCGCAGATGAGACGGTCGCGCCCGGCGGCTCGTCCATGAACGGCATGAACTTGTCGGGAAAGCCGGGCATCGTGCAGCCGATGCAGATGCCGCCGACGTTCGGACAGCCGCCAATGCCCGCCATCCAGCCGCGCTTCGGCACGTTGCAGTTGACGACCGGCCCCCAGCATCCGAGTTTGACGATGCACTTTGGCGAGCCGTATTCGGTGGCGAAGTCCGCTTGCTCGTAATAGCCCGCGCGGTCGCAGCCATCGTGGACGGTCTTGCCGAAGAGCCACGTCGGGCGCAGTTGCGCGTCGAGCGGAATTATCGGAGCCAAGCCGGCCACTTGGTAAAGCAGATAGAGCAGCGTCTCCATGAAGTTGTCCGGCTGGACGGGGCAGCCCGGCACGTTGACGACGGGCAGTCCCGCCTTCGACTTCCAGTCCCAGCCGAGATAGTCGGCGAGTCCCATCGCGCCCGTCGGGTTGCCGGCCATCGCGTGAATGCCGCCGTAAGTCGCGCACGTTCCGCAGGCGACGACGGCCAACGCCTTCGGAGCGAGACGGTCAATCCACTCGCAGGTGGTGATGGGCTGTCCCGTCATCGCGTCCGTGCCGAGCGCAGCCCAGTAACCTTCGGCCTTGATGCTCTCGTTCGGGATTGAGCCTTCGACAACGAGGACGAACGGGTCAATCAAACCCTGCTCGGCCTGATACCAGAACTTCATAAAGTCGTCGCCGTTTTCATAGGCCAGCACGGGATTATGAAGATGTACTTTCGGCAGGCCGGGAATCGCGCCGAGGAGAACGTCCTCGATGCTCGGCTGCGTCGCGGCGGTGATTGAGACCGAATCGCCGTCGCAGCTCAGGCCGGCGGTGATCCAGAGGATATGCACTTCTTTGACGGCGGGCGGCTTCTGTGTAACCCGTCCGTAGGGAGCAGTTTCCGTTGCCATGTCGTTCGCTCCTTTTTAGTATTCCGATTGATATTGCGACGGCCAAGCAGACTCGCTGCTTTAGTTAAACTGAGACGCCGTCGCCAGTTTCCCGCATCGCTTCCGGGACAGTTTCAGGGCTGTTCCGTGTTTGCAATCGCACCATGCCTCTCGCGTTCGGTGTTGGTGTGGTCTGAATTGTTGTCGGGTAAAATATTTTTGAATCTTAGCCTTGTTAATGGTCACAACTCCAATAGTTAATTCCGATGTCAATCTCGCCAGCCGATTGAGAAACAGGAGTCGCCATGGCCGCAGCCACGATAACGGCGTGGCTCGACTCGAAACATCTCTGTCAAAAGCAAACTTAAGCTGCGAGCGAAAATGCACTTTCCGCGATGGAGGCGTGAACGGGTCGGGGAGACCAGTTAGGGGGACTATAAAATAAGGGGCTAGAGTAGTTAAGCACAATTTGAGAGGCGCTAAACTACTGAGATGGA
>CAXSFM010000008.1:0-222809 GCA_964236735.1 uncultured Pyrinomonadaceae bacterium | reverse complement strand
GGGTTCGGGTTCCAGGTCTTTGCCGGCCATCGCAACGCGCGCCTGCCGGATGTCTTCCCGAATCAGCCGCCGACCGTGACTTTGTCGGCAGCCTCGAGCAAGGTCGTCTTGCCGGCTAACTGCACCTTGCCGGAAGTGCCAGACCCGAACTGCACGCCGAACGCGGGCACGGTGGCGCTGTCAGCGAATGCGACCGACCCGGACGGCGACACGCTGCTCTACACCTATTCGACGACCGGCGGTCGGGTGACGGGTGACGGAGCGAATGCCACGCTAGATTTGACGGGAGTGACGCCGGGAACCTACACGGTGACGGTGGAAGTTGACGACGGCTGCGGCTGCATCGCCTTTTCATCGAGCACGGTGACGGTCGAAGCCTGCAACTGCATCACGCCTGTGCAACCGACGCCGGAATGTCCGAGAGTTTCGGTTAGTTGCCCGGATACAGGGACGATTGGACAGCCCGTGACGTTCACGGCGAATGTCAGCGGCGGCGACACGAACGTGACAGCGACGTACAACTGGACAGTCTCGGCAGGCACGATCAGCAGTGGTCAGGGAACTTCCTCGATCACCGTTGACACGACCAGCGTGGCCGGCGGTTCGACGATCACGGCGACGCTGGATGTGGGTGGTTACGACCGTAGCTGCTCGACTTCCGCAAGCTGCACAACCAGCTTCCCTGAGACTCCGAAGGCACGCAAGATAGACGAGTACGGCAACGTGCGGTTCAACGACGAGAAAGCGCGACTGGACAACTACGCCATCGAGTTACAGAACAATCCGACGGCGCAGGGCTACATCATCGCCTACGGCGGACGCCGCGGGAGAGCGGGTGAAGCGCAGGCGCGTGCGGATCGTGCGAAGAACTACCTCGTCTCGACGCGCGGCGTAGATGCGTCGCGGATCGTGACGGTGGATGGCGGTTATCGTGAAGACCTGGCGGTGGAGTTGTACTTAGTGCCGACGGGCGCGACACTGCCGACGGCGTCGCCGACGGTGGATGCGAGCGAAGTGAAGCCGATGGCGGCTCCGCGACGCGGCACACGCCGCCATCACGATGACGACGACGAGGAATAAGGTAAGAGGTACACGTCACGCGCCTGCCTTAAACTATTGACAGGCGCGTGGCTTCTCTCGAAGGGCGGGCGATGTTTCGATAAGTGAAACATCGCCCCGCCTCTCAACATCGGCTCAACGTGGCCGGTGCGTCATCGAAAACATCAGCAGACGGTGAGCAAGCTCCGGTGCGCTCAAGTGCAACTGGGCGCATCGTAACTAGCGCAATTCGACGAAAGGCATTCCTCCTCTCGCATTGCGCGTCGGTGGGGTGAGACCCGCGGGTCTCACCCCACCGTTTTTTTATGCCGACTGCAAGTTAATAGAGCCGCCGGTTTCTCACGCCCATTCACACAGCATCATAGCGTTTCAGTTTGCGATAAAGCGTTGAGAGGTCTATGCCAAGAATGTTGGCGGCGCGCGCTTTGTCCTGATTGACGGACGAGAGCGTTTCAAGGATGCAGCGACGCTCAATCTCTGAAAGCGTCGGGCGCAGTCCGTCAGGGTCGCGCACGGTCAGATGTTGCGCGGCGTCGCGGACGCGCGGCGGGAGACTGTCGAGGTCAACCGTCTCGCCGCTCAGAGTGAAGGCGCGTTCGACCGCGTTCTGCAACTCGCGGACGTTTCCCGGCCAACTGTAATTGATGAGCGCGGCGACGGCCTCCGTCTCGATTGATTTCTCCCCCTGTCCTTGCTCGCGCGCTGTGTGCGCGATGAAATGACGGACGAGCAGAGGGATGTCCTCGCGCCGCTCGCGCAAAGGCGGCAGGTGAATCTCGATGACGTTGAGGCGGTAGAAGAGGTCTTCGCGGAAACGTCCTTCCGCGACTTCCTTTTCGAGGTCGCGATTAGTCGCGCACAAAATACGCGCGTCGAAATGTATCGCCGCGCTCGCGCCCACAGGCGTCACTTCATGTTCCTGCACGGCGCGCAAGAGCCGCACCTGCATGGCGGGCGTCACTTCGCCCACTTCGTCGAGAAAAACCGTGCCGCCCTCAGCCGCGCGAAAGAGTCCGGGCTTGTTGGCGACTGCGCCCGTGAACGCGCCCTTCGTGTGTCCGAAGAGTTCGGATTCAAGCAGCGTTTCGGGAATCGCCGCGCAGTTGATGGCGACAAACGGGCGATCCGCGCGCGGGCTGTTGTGATGAATGGCGCGTGCGATCAACTCTTTGCCCGTGCCGCTCTCGCCCTGGATGAGAATGTTGGTGTTCGTCGCCGCAACTTTTTCCACGAGGCGAAAGACGTGTTGCAGGGCAACGCTCGTCCCAATGATTTCTGAAAAACTATAACGACGATCAAGCTCACGCCGGAGCGCGCGGTTCTCGCGAAACAGTTCACGCTGGCGGAGCGCGTTCTTGACGGATTGCAGCAAGTCTTCGTTGACGAAAGGCTTCGTCACGTAATCATAGGCTCCTTTGCGGAGCGCGGCGACCGCCGTGTCAACGGACGAGTAGGCGGTCATCACGATCACGATGGCTTCGCCGTCCACGTCCTTGATGCGGTCGAGCAGGGCGAGGCCATCCATCCCGCTCATGCGAATGTCAGTGAGCGTGACGGTCACGTCTTCGGCAGCGAAAATTTCCAGCGCCGCTTCCGCGCTTGAGACGGCAGCCACGCGGTAGCCTGCATCTGTGAGCAAGCGCGAGATGATGGCACGCATCAAGTCTTCGTCTTCAGCGACAAGGATAAGTGGGGAAGTATTCATAGCGGCAAGTCTCGGAAATCCGGCGTGCCCGATAGCGCATCGCTTGCATCGCCATCGAACGAAGCCGAACCCTCTGCGAAATGTTTGATATCTTGATTGTGCGCGATCAGGAAGCGCGTCAAATAGTTTTTGAGCACGAGCGCGTCAACCAGCGTGCCGAGCACCCCGAAAGGCGATGCGTATTTGACGTGATCGGTCATCAGTGTGCCGTCCTTTCTCGCTTCAAACAAGTGCGCGTGACGCCAGCGTTTGAACGGGCCGTGTTGCATTTCATCTGTGAACTTGCGCGGCTCTTCCATCTCAATAATCTTTGAAGTCAGATGTTGCCGCACGCCAATGACGGTCGCTTCCCACGTCACCTCTTCTCCGAGTTTGATGAGGCCGGAAGTGACGCCGCCGATGGCTCGATGTTGAAGAGGACTGGCCGCCGCCAGATGCACGTCAATGTTACGCGCCAGATTGAAACAGCGACTGACGGGCGCGCGGATAAATGTTTCGAGGTGGATAACGGGCATAAGTTAATTGCTCTGAGCGTTGCCGGACTCGACGGGAAGAGTGACGCGCACGCGAGTGCCGCTCTCGTCGTCGTTCGACGCGACTTCGATGCGCCCGCCGTGCGCGGTGACGATGCCGTAGCAGACGGCGAGGCCGAGACCTGTGCCCGCGCCCGCCGGCTTGGTCGTAAAGAATGGATCGAAGACGTGCGCCAGTGCGTCGGGCGCGATGCCGCCGCCGGTGTCGGAGATTTCAATGCCAACTTCATTTGCGTCTTTGTTGAAATGAGTCGTGACGCGAAGGTCGCCGCCGTCAGGCATGGCGTCGCGCGCGTTGAGCAGGAGATTGAGAAAGACTTGTTGCAGTTGATCCGCGTCGGCTGAGATGAGCGGCGTCTCTGCATCCCAATCCGTCATCAGCGTCAAATTTTTGAAAGCCTTGTCGAAGCTGGCGAGACGAATGCTGGCCTCAAGGACGCGCGCCACATCGAGCGGCGCGCGCGCGGGTTGGCGCGTGCGCGCGAAGTCGAGCATGTCGCGCAGGACTTGCGTGATCCGCGCGATCTGCGTGGAGATGAGCCGTAGCGTCTCGCGCGTCTCGGCATCGTGGGGTGTCTCATGGTCGGGGTCAAGCGTCGTGCGCGTTTGCAACATCTGGATGAGCGATGAGATGGAAGCGAGCGGGTTGTTGACTTCATGCGCGACGCCGGCGGCGAGCGTGCCGGCGGCGGCGAGTTTTTCGGTGCGGATGAGTTGCTCGTTCAAGGCGCGCAGGCGTTCGATGTCGTCGCTCATCTTGCGGCTCATCTCGTTGAAAGATGCGGCGAGCAGTCCGACTTCATCGTTGCTCGCAAGCTTGACCTGGGTGCCATATCCGCCGCCCGCCACGTTCACAGCGGCCTCGGTCAGACGCCGCAGAGGGCGCGAGATGATGCGTATCACGAGCGCGACGAGGATGAGATTGGGCAGCAACGCCGTGATGACGCTGAAGACGAGATAACGCTTCCACGCTTCGGGCGTCTGGCCTGTGAAACTCGACCAGACAATCGGGACTTGCAGAAAGAAGAAGCTGAGAACGGCGACGGCGGCGATGGAGAGCGCGACTTTGTAAGCGACGGGGAAGAGTCGAAATTGATCGAGCGCGGACTGGAGAGAGAAGAGCTTGAAGTTCGTAATGGCGTAGGCGTAGATGATGACGCCGACGAGCACGAAGACCGAGCCGATGGGCAGCAGTTGATATTTGCCCGCGAGCGGCAGAGCGATGTTGGCGAGCGTGTTGAGGACGCCCGTCACGACGAGCGCGCAGATGATCGCGCCGAGTTGTTGCCCCCACAGCGTCCCGCGATAACGCCGGAACTTTCGGTAGAGTATCGCGAAGCCGCAAGCGAACACGCCGTAAGCGTAGAGGCCAAAGGCATAGGCGAGCGCGGTCAGTCGTATCTCGAACCGTCCGCCGTCGAAGCTCACGCCGTCCCACATCATCCCGGCGAGCGCGGCGGGCACGAGCACCGCGCCCGGTGCGAAGAGAATCGCCGCCCGCCTGCGTGGAACTTTTTCGTTTTCGGGAAAGACCCAGGCGAAGACGACGAGCGAGTATTGCAGCGCGAGCGCGATGACGAAACTGACGCTCGCCCACCATTCGGCCATGCGCTCGCCCTCGCGCGTGAATCCCCACAACACGATGTCCTTCACCGTCCACAGAGCGAGGCACGCGACGAAGGCCGCGAACGTCTGATGCGTGCGGCTGCGCGGCGCGGCCACGAAGACGTAAAAGCCGAGCAGCACAAGCAGGAACAGAGTTAGCAGTAGAAGGGCGAGAAGCATGGGAGCGCAGAAGGCAGTAGGCAGAGAGCAGAAGGCAGTCTCTGAAATTTAATGTGGCTTGAATTTATCCGGGTTGGCAATCATGCTGGCAAGCATTCTGCCAACTTCTTCGTATCCTTTTGTTAACACTTCATATTTTTCTGTCGGCAGATAATCGCAATCGCGTGCGAAGTCGAGCCAGACCTGCGTCTCGGTTGCTTCAGCGTCAGAGTCGGCCATCTTGCTGGCAAACATATTCGGATACTGTCTTTTCCGATAGCCTTCCGCAATGTTTGCCGCGACGCTCCTTGACGAGCGGCGAATCTGATCAATCAGAGCGTACCTTTCATCTTTGGGAAAACTTTTCGTCAGATTGAAAATCTCCATCGCCAGTTTATAGGCAAGCTGGTAAACCTTTAAGTCTCGATGCCCGTGAAGCATTGTTTTGACTGCCTTCTGCTTTCTGCCTACTGCCTTCTATTTAACAAAGGGGCTGAGAATCAGCGCGGCGATGACAGTTGAAATGCCGAACGCGAGCGGCCAGACGAGGCGTGCGTCAATCATACCATCGCGCGCGAGCAGGCGGTGAAGGATGGCGAAGAGGGGAAAGCCCGCGAGCGCGACGGGGATGGCGCAGGCCGCGCCGAAGAATGCGCCGATGCCGAAGTAGATGACTCCGCCTGCGCCTCCTGTCCCGATGCCCCAAACTAATCCGAGCAGCATGGACGCGAAGATCGTTGTCACCCACGAGCGTCGCGCGAAGTTGTTGACCTCGACATTGACCTGCCGGAAAAGACTGTCGCCCATTCCACATCCGACGAGACAGCAGATGAGGCTCATCAACACGCAGAGCAAAAACAATCCGGGTTGATAAGTATTGTGCCAGAACATTCTGAAAAAGATGGCTGCCGGCGGAAAGAGTCCCAGCAAAAGTCCGAAGCGCGCGAAAGCCTGCCCGGTCGAGAGCGTGCGGGGCAGTGAAACAAGTTGCCTTGTAGCGCGTGTTTGGACGGACGGTGACTGAGACTCTGCGTATGCGAGTTGAGCGGAGAGCCAGTTGATTCTCGCCGCTACATCATAGTCGTTGGTGGCGGGGCGGCAAATGCTTTGAGCGCCGCCTATGTCGTACATAATCCTTCTCCTTGCGCCAGCGCGCCGTGCGCGGCAGCGGGCGCAGCATGTTCTATTTTCGACGGTGAAAGCAGACGCGCACCCTCCGCGTCATGCAGGCGCGAGGCGCGAATCGCCGCGTCACTGTCATCCAAAAGCGAAAATAATTTGATGGCGTGCGCGAGCGTTTGCAGCAGAGCTTCGTTGATGCGTCGCGCGTCGGGCGCATGTTGCAGCGACGAGGGGCAAAGCGTGTGTGCAAGCTCACGCACAGCAGCGAGCGTGTGGGTCAACTCCGCGCGTGCGCGCTCGCGATGTGCCAGCAGGCGCAAGACGTTGCGCCGGTGCGTGCAAAGACCGGCAAGCAGCAGGTCTTCATTCGTGCGTCCGGCGAGTTGGTAAAGTTCCAACTCGCGCGTCGTGGGCGCGTCGTCTGCACATGCGGTTGACGAGGCGAGCGCGAGTCCCGCATAACGCTCGACGCATTCGCGCGCGGCGAACATTTCGTGCCGATGCGTTTCGGTGTGCCAGCCGGATGTGCGTTCCAGTAGGTCTTCGATGGCGTGGAGCGAATTGATCAGCGCGCGCTTGGCCTGCTCGACTTGACACTCGTCGTGCGGAGCGCGTGCATCATCGCCGTCGTCGCTTTCATCAGCTTTGATCGTGGCGGGCGCGTGGCGTTCCATCAGCAGTCGCAAAGCTGCGAGAGGCCATAGCAGCGCGATGCCCGTCGCCCTTGCCAGCGCGAGAGGTTGACGTGTGGAACGCGAACGCCCGTGCAGGAAATGCGCGACGCCGAAGGACGCGGCGGCGGAAAGATAGATGGTGACGGCTTCGCTCAGACGCATGACGCGCGTCTCAAGTGCAACGAACATGCCGTAAATTTGCGCGCGCTTTGAGTTTGCCTCGAAGAGAAGAATGCTGTTTGTCCGCAAAGAGTTAACGAACTGACGGACGATCTCGGAAGACGCTCGTCATCCCTTCGCGCTTTGGCAAAGAGCGCGAGCGGCATCTCCGTCTTGGCATTCTGCAAAGTCTTTGGTCAGGCGTGCACGGCTGTACGCAATGAAGCCACGTTCACAGATAAGTGTTCGCTTGTTGCGCGTTGGTGTTATCCAAAGAGCAGTGATGCGAGGTGTCGAAGTCGCAGACAACCGCTGCCGTAGAGCACGCATCTCTTCAACGCTCCCCGATTTTCCCGCTGCAAAGCGGGCTGATGTGTGTCCTCGCATACATAGATGTCAAAATTTTATTGCAATGTCTGACAAGATAGTGTGCAGCGCCGCTCTTGCTCCATTGGGCTGAGGCTATGGCCTTTAGTTTGCTCTACAGCCGCATGAACCTTGAAGCAAGCAACGGGAATCGAACAAAAAGGAACTTTCACTCCATCTTGTTCGTCTAAGAGAACGACACTCAATCAGAAATACAAATTAGGAACATGAAGACGAAAACCCCAATCAAAGTTATCAAGCGCGGCGAGAGAAATCGCCCGCAGCCCATCATCGCCACAGAGGCGACGAAGAAGAAATCCGCACAGGAATCGGCGCGCGACATCGTCGCCAACGTCTCCGAGTGGGTCAGCGAGTTTCAGCAGAAGCGTCGTCAGGAAACGACGCGCGCCATCAAAATGCTGCTCGCCGAGACCACGCCGCAGACCAGCAAAGCGTAAGACTCGCCTGCCAGACAGCGTTCTTCCCGTACATCACAAGTATGCTCTCTGACGTTAGCCCGGTTCACCTGAACACGGGCTAAACGTCATCCGTCTGCGCCGTCAACGTGAAATTTCATCACGTCCGGGAATAGAGCGATGATGACGGCGCGCGTGCGTCGTTTAGGCTCGTCCGTCTTTTCACAGCAACACGGCGTGCAAAAAAAGCAAAAATAATTCTTGGCAATCTTCGCGGTTCGTGCTTATATTTCGGGCGGAGTAAATATCCCCGATTGTCGGCGCTGACCGCACCTGTGGACGTAAGTTTTCGGCACTGCTCGCGCCGCCGTCGCCATCTACATTTCTGAGGAGGCAAATTGAATGACTTACGTCGTTTGTGAACCCTGTGTCGGCTGCCGTTATACGGACTGCGTGGTGGTGTGTCCTGTGGAGGCTTTTCACCTCGATGACGCCGCAGTGTGGATCAACCCGGAGACCTGCATAGACTGTGATGCCTGTGTGCCGGAATGCCCGGTCGAGGCCATCTTCGCCGAAGACAAAGTGCCCGAAGAGTGGGCGTTCTATACGCCCATCAACGCCGAGAAATCTCTGGGCGGCCTGCCGATCATCACTGAGAAACTTGACCCGCTGTGCTAGGGGGACGCGGGACAAGCGCGATGGCAGATGCGTGAGCGCCGCGACCTGTTTGACGCGCAAGCCGAACGCCCGCTAACGGGTCTGCGGCTTGCGCGTCGTCGTTTTCGACGGATGCTCCGGGACGGTAGAGAAATTTATGAATGCACGCACGAAGCGTTGGTTAGGCGCGATGGCGGGACTGGCGGCGGGCGCACTGGGTGCAGCCGTCGTGGTGCGGCGCAAGAGAGCGATGGGAGGAAAGAAATCCATCTACGATGAATACAACCGGAGCGGCGCGGATCGCTGGGCGCGTCCCGGCATGAGCGTGACGTTCCGCGCCGAGTTGATGCCGGGACGCGATCCTGTTGAGCGGACTTTCCGCATTACAGAAGTTTTGCCGAGCGGTCGCGTCACGCTCGAAAGATTCGCCGGCGAGCACACCGAGGCAGAGTTCGAGCAGATACGTTAGTTATCTCTTCAAGGTCGAAGGCAGGTCAACATTTACATGTCACAGCAGAGAATTGACGCATTCCTCGCGATGGCGACGACGCAGCCAGACGAGGCGATGGTCTGGTACGGACTCGCCAACGAATATTCCAAGCTTGAGCGTTGGAGCGAGGCCGTCGAAGCGTTGCGCCGCGTCGTCGCGCTCAACAAGGACTTCACGTCCGCCTATCAAATGCTCGGCACGGCGTTGTTGAATTCTGGGGAGCGCGAAGAAGCGCGGCGTGCGTGGGAGGACGGCATCGAAGTCGCAGAGCGCACGGGAGCGTGGAAGGCGCGACAGCACATGGAAGGCTTGCTCAACAGTTCGGCGTCCGCGGACGCAGGCGACGCGCACGCCTTGTCTCAGGAACCCTGATCAGACTTTTTCTCTCACACAATATTCACCACTCATAATCGCGTCCCGGCTCCATCGCGCTCAGGCGAGGGATGGCGAGCGCGGCGAGTTCGGCGACGAGTTGCGCGCGGTAAGACGGTTTGAGATGGACGGCGAGAATGTCGAGGTCTGTGTGCGCGAGCTTACGCAGTTCCTGTCTGAGCGTGGAGGGCGTCAGGTGACATGATGTTTCGGCGAGTTTCGCCAGCGCGTCGGGGAAAGATGCTTCGATGAGCAGGGCGTCAACGCGCGTGGTGTGATTGACGAGTTGCCAGAACTCTTCTGTGGCGGAGGTGTCGGAACTGAAGGCGATGGTTTTTAATCCGTCCGTCAGCGTCATGCCGATGGTCGGGACGATGTGCGTGACGGGGACGGCGTTGACGCTCAAGTGTGCGACGTTGAAACTCTCGCCCGTCTGAAACGGCACGAACTCCATGACGCGCGTGCGCGAGTTGCTGAACTTTTGGAAGGGCGGATAGACCGTGCCGTTGAAGATGTCGCGCTCCAGCAGGCGAATGACATCGGGCGTCGCGTGGATGCGAATCGGCTCGTCGAGCGTGGCGAAGAGATCGTCAACGAAGATGGGGAGCGTCGCGACGTGATCCATGTGCGGGTGCGTGATGATGATGTCGCGCACAGTCGCGCGCTCGGCATCGGAGGCGGCGATGGCGATGCTTCCGGCGTCAATCGCCACGCGGTCGTCAACGATGAAGCAGCTCAAACGCTGTTCGAGGTTGGCACGCCCGTTGGCGTCAAAAGAGCTGGGCAAGAGTTTAATCTTCACAGGGAGTTCCGGTCGGGCTTCCTCCTCTTTCTGGCGTCAGAGTCGCTTCGAGCGCGAATGAAAAGCGCATCCCGGCGCGTTCGCGGCGAGGTGAGACGGCACAGTTTACCTCAGAAATAAATTTCCGCAATTAATTCCCGCTGGCGGCGAGTCGCGCGCGCAACTCGTCAATCGTTCGCATGTACATCACTTCGCGCTCGATGTCTTCTGAAGCGTTGCGCGCGGCGGCGCTCTGTGCGACGCGCTGGCGATGAAAGGCGAGTTCGCTGGCGAGGATGTTGAGTTGCCGTCGCGCGCGCCACGCTTCGATGCCTCCGCGCGACATGGCGCTCAAAGACGCTTTCATGCGCCCGCGGATGCTGCACAGGCGCGCGTACTCGTCGGGCGGAAACAGCCCGCGCTCGACATCACAACGGAGATGTTCGCGCAGAATTCGTCCCTCGCGCCTGAGCGCGAAGACGACGGCGACGAGCACTCCGGCGAAGATGGGAACCATCACGAGAAAGTACATCGCGAGGGCGATGCGCCCGTTGTCGAATTGCGTGCTGAAAAATGCTGCGGCGTTCCAAGAGCCATGCAGGATGATCGCGAGGATGAAGCCCGCGAGCGGCGCGACGAACTTCGCCGCGCGCCGGTTCGTCTGGCTGGCGATGCCGAGTCCGATGCCCGTCATGCTCGTGAAGAGCGGATGCGCGAAAGGCGAGAACATTCCGCGCACGATGAATGCGCCTACCATGCTGCCCCCCATCACGGCCTCGCCGTAATACTTGACGTTCTCCGTCATCGCAAATCCCAGCCCGACCATCGCGGCGTAGATGATGCCGTCAAGTACGTCGTCGAACTCGTCGCGTTTCCAGAAATAGAGTGTGAAGAGCGCGAAGGCTTTGGCGCTCTCTTCGACGACGGGCGCGGAGATGATGAGGCCGTAAAAGTCTGCGGCCTGCTTGTTAAAGAGAGTTTCGACGAGCGTCGCGCCGAGCGAATTAATGATGATGGCGAAAAAGACCGCGACGAGCGCACCCCAGAAAAAAGCCGTCGCGAGCATCCACTTCGGCTCCGGCTCGTAGCGATCCAACCACAACACGAGCGTCACATAGACGGGCGCGGGCAGCACGGCGATGACGATGCCGGCGAGCAGAGAGAGGAAGCCGGTTTCGTATCCGACGATCAGGAGCGTGAGCAGACCGAGCAGGAGCGCGACGAGAATCGCGAAGACGGCCAGCGTCCACTTGAGGCCGTTGTGGCCGCGTGTCCGTGCCGGCAAGGGAAACGTCGCCGGCTGGGTCGGATGAGGTGAAGCCGGGAAGTCTCTCATAATTCTCTGGCGTCGCGGTCTCGGCTATTCTTCGTTTGAAGTGGACGGTGTATCTTTCGCGTGTGGCATGTGTGCGACTGGCGTTGGCTCGTTCGTTTGTTCCGAGCGTGAAGGCAGGGCGGGGCGTTTCGTTCCGACGAAGGTCACGGGGATGTCCCACGAGCCGTCTTCGCCCCCTGTTTGCGTGTCAAATTTCGCTCCCACGACCGCGCCGCACGCAGAGCAGAAAGCTGCTTCTTCTGAGATCGTCGCATTGCACTTCCGGCAATTAATATTCATCAAGACACCCTTCCGGTTAAAAATATTTCGGCAAGGCATGGACGGCGCGTGAATTAAATCGCGCGTGTGCCTTTGCGCCAGTCTGGTTAAGTATAAACGCAACGGGAAGCGACTTCCAACTATGTCACTGTTGTTAGTTGATAGATTAAGGTTGGGAAGTTGAGTATAATTCCCGCCCATAGCGGACAAGCGGGTTGAGCGCATCGGCACAAACTCAATGCGCGCTCAAGAGTTTGCTAACCAAGAGGCGGCGCGCCTCCTTCATCGGCGGAGAAGAATACTTGCCCGGTCGTTCAGAGGAACAATTTATCAATCGAGATGGACGCATTCCTGCGGCGGGCGCGCGCAGGCGCAACAACGGAAGTGCGCCCCCGCCGCGAATGCCTTCCACCGTCGGTTACATGGTCGGGGCGGGCGTGTTGTCCGTCGCGCTGTTTTTGATGATCTGGTACGTGCTGCGCGAGAGCGGCGACGACGCGCTATGGATTGCAGGGCTGGTCGCGGGGTTCGTGATCCTCGTCGCGGCGGCGGCGCGCGAGGTGGTGATGCGCCGCGCGTGGGCGCGTTACACGCGCGAGTTGGATTCGGAGATGCGGAACAGCGAGCCACCTTTGCGCCGGTCAACTTTGAAGTCCGCACAGCAGATGCCTTCGAGCGTCCACGCATCGGCGACGGCATTGCGCGCGCTCCAGCAAAGACTCGCGGAAGCCGATGTGACGAATGCTCCGCCCGAAGCGCACCTCGAAGCTTACAGGCTCTGCGAGCAGTATCTCTCCAACACGGATGAGGTGCTGCGCGCCTCCGTCACCGCCGTGGACATGCGCGCGGCTCTTCGCGCAGGGCAGGAGCGCGTGCGGGGGTTGCAGAAGAAACATCTGCTGACATGGGCGCGCGGCGAGTCCACGCGCCTGACGCATGAAGCGCAGAGGCGCGTGCGTCTCTCCGATAGAATCGAGACGGCGCAGAGGGCGCTCGAAGTGCTGGACGAAGCGCTCAAGGTTTATCCGGGCGAGCGTGAACTGCGCGACTCTTCGATGGCGGTGCGAAATTTCATCGCGTCGGTCAAGGTCGGGCAGTGGGTTGAGATGGCCGAGCGCGCGGCCTTTCGAGGCAAATACGCGCGCGCCATCGCACGCTACCGCGACGCGCTTTTTTACCTGTCGCGCGCAGAGATGGGCGAGGACGCGCGTGAAGAGGCGGCCAATCGTATCGGGCGCGAAATCGAGTTGCTGCGCGCGCGACTCGCCACCGATGAGTTTGATACGGAAGCGCGTCTCTTTGAACCCCGCCCCGCGCCGCGAAATCCGAGAAGCGCAGTGCGGAGCGAGCGCGAGTCGCCGCTCGATGAAATCTCTTTCGACACCAATGGCGAGCCGATTTTATGATCGCCCAGCGATGTCCAAAATGTCGGAGCGCGCGCCTGCGTCGTGGCTACACGGACACGTCGCTGCTGCTTCGTCTGATTGGCGTTTATCATCTCCTGTGCGACAATTGCAACCTCTTGTTCAACGGGTGGGCTGTTCCGGGCACGGTTCCGGCGCGCGGCAGCCGGAGACGAAAGCATCATTCGGCATCAGACAACCTGTCCCGCCGGGACGCAAAGTGAGAGCGTCGCGGAGAGCGATTAAACTCCTTCGTGCGGGCAGCCTTTCACGTCGCCAACTGCATCTACAACATCTCGTCGGCGATGAGTAGGCAATTCGACTTTTCGCTCGGTCAACACTTCTCACAGCAGGAAGATTTTTTTATGAAAACCAAAAGTTTACTTCTCATGTTCGCCCTTTGTTGCGCCTGCGCTGTGACGGTTAACGCACAGCAGGATACGGGCGCATCTGGTTCACAGGTCAGCGCATCTTCGGCCTCGACCGGCGGCGACTCTTCGGCAAGCGGTTCATTCGATGGCGCGGGCGTCAAAAAGTATTTGCTCGGCCCCGGCGACGTGCTGGACTTGCGTGTTTTCGGAGAGCCACAGTTCAGCGGCTCGCTCGTCGTCAACGACGAAGGCAACGTCGAAGTGGCTTTCGTGGAAGACCCGATTCCCGCGCGTTGCCGCACCGACCGCGAGATTAAGAAAGACATCGTCATTGCGCTCGCGAAGTATCTCAAGAAGCCGCAAGTGAGTTTGCGCGTGACGGAGATGCGGAGTCGCCCGCCGGCAGTCGTCTATGGCGCGGTGCGTAACCCTTCGCGTTTCGACATGCGCCGCCGCGTGCATCTCCTTGAGTTGCTCGCTTATTCGGGCAGCGTCACAGAACAGGCGAGCGGCGACATACAGGTTTTCCACACCGAGCCGCTGCTCTGCGCCGAACCCGAAGACCTCGTCGAAGAGACGAAGGTTGCAAAGGGAACTGACGACAATCTGCATATCTTGCCTTACAATATCTATAGCATTCGCGAACTGAAACTCGGCAAGCGGGATGCCAATCCGCTCGTCCATCCCGGCGACATCGTGCTCGTGCAGGAAGCTTACCCGATTTACGTGACGGGCGCGGTCGTCTCGCCCAACAGTCTATATCTGCGCGAGAATCTCTCACTTTCTCGTGCGGTCGCGCAGGTAGGCGGAGTGCGCAAAGGTGCGAAGACGGAAAAGGTGCGAATCATCCGCACGAAGCCGGGCGGCGAGTTGGAGCCTGAGATAATCATGGCAAGCCTCGACGCTATCAAGAATAAAAAGCAGCAAGACATCGCTCTGAAGCCCTATGACATCATTGATGTTTCAGACGGCAGCCCCTTCAATATGAAGAATCTGCCGACGACCCTGCTGGGATTCGCGACGGGTGGCGCGCAGAATATCATTTCATACGGCTCGGTCAGGATCGTTCAATAATCGCCCGGCGGGATGAAGAGATTGGATAGACGAGAGGGAGGTTGGTCGGAATCCAGACCAACCTCTCTTTTTGTGAGCGACGGAAAATGCTCCTCATCGTCGTTCGCCCGCGCCGCCCGGCCTGTGCTAAATTACCCGTTTTATTAGAGCAGTAATTTTAAGGAGAGTGGAGATGAGTAAAAATGTAGGTCGTGGAACAACAGCAGCGGCAGCGGCGCGCCCGCGCAAAAAGCGTCGGAACCTATCGCTGCTGTGGATTGCGGCGGTGATGGCAATCGTCGTTGTGTTATTGTGGAAAGAACAAATTGCGGTGCTGTACGTGCTCGTCACGATTAGCATGGCGGCGCTTTTGATCGTCGTCGCGATGGCTGACCTGCATCTCGGAGAGAGACCGGCAGCGACGGATGCCACGCCTTACAATGATTCGGCGGGACTCGCAGACGCCGCCGCCGGGACATCCGCTCCGGCCAACTGGAGCGCGCCTTCATCCCGGAGCGTCAAAAGTCGTCGCAAGCGATAAAGCCGACGGAGCATGATTCGTGAAGCGTTAATCTTTCTTCTCATTCATAGCCTTTGCCCTTCAAAGAAAAAGCGCGTGCCGCCTGATTTAATCAGACGGCACGCGCTTGTCAGTTGACACAACAAACCCGATGTTATTGATTGGCGTTCATGTTGGATTTCATCATTGATCCGCTATGATGGTGGCGGCGGCGATGGTGACGACGCATGTGACCATGATGCATCATCGTGGTTGATTTGCTCATCGTGGTTGATTTGCTCATCGACATGTTGGTGTTGTCTTGCGCTGCGGCAAAAGTTCCCAAACACATGGCGAAGATCATCGCTAGAACTAAGCTAAGTTTTTTCACAGTATTTCTCCTCGTAAGAATGTACAGCTCTGGTAGGCTGTTTGTTATTGCGAAATCTAACGGTATCGCTTGAAAAAATCAACAGTTAAATTTCGCCGGACAAAGATTTTAGGGCAACTGTCAGTTGCGCCTCGTTTTCTCATGCTCGCCGGTCTGTTCTTTAATCTCAGTCACGTCGTCGGCAATATCATCAACCTTTGCCTCAACGTCATCGAGACGCCCGTGTAGTTTATCTCCCGACTTCGCGACATCATCACGCACCGCTTTCATTTCTCCGGTTATTTCTTCGCCAACCTTCTCTATTTTCTTTTGAGCGTCCTGATGGGCGTCGCTTGCCATCGCCTCCCGGAGCACGTTGATCACATCCTGCGGCTCCGGCGAAATTTTGAGCGCATCCACTTCCGGGTCGGGCGGTAAATCGAAGCGATTCGATTTATTGAGTTGGCGTGCGATCTGATCGAGCATCTCAAGCGCTTTGGTGGACTTCTGCTCGGCCAGCAGGTTGACGTGGAGGTCAAGCTCGGCGCGTTGCTCGCTCAGGCGCGCCATCCGGTTTTGCGAGATGAGCACGAAGGTCGAGAGAAAAATGGCTTCGAGCGAGACGATCATCGTCAAAAGTCCGAAGGGGAAAGAGTCGAACTCGCTGACGTGCGGGATGTGTACGAGTCCGACGTTGAGCAGTATCCAGACGCCGAACCAGAGGGCGTGGAGCCAGACGAAAAGCATCGAGCCGGAGAAGTCTGTGATGAGGTCGGAGATACGCTCCGAGAGAGAACGCTGGCTGTCTTCCTCGCGCTGCACTTCAGTGATGGCTGAAATGTTCTTGCGGATGATCTCGCTTTGCGCTTCACTGACATTCTGCCTTCTTTTTCTGGACGGAGAGGTATCGTTGCCTTGTTCCGGTAAAACGCCTTCGCTACTCATATTCGTTTGACGAACCCCTTGGCAGGCTAAGAAATGCGACTTTGTCGCGCTAAAACTTTCGGCGCGAGAAATGAAATCCGCTTTACACTTAACAACTGCTATGCCAGCATTTTTAATGCTGATTTCCTGTGAAAAAGGGTGAGAAATGACAAATAGTGATTTCCCCGCGTATTTCTTTGATGCACTTGCGACACTGTCTTAACGTCTGACAGCGCAGCGCATCACTCTCTGGCTCGAACCGTAAAAAGTGACGGAAGCGACGTGCGTTTCAAGCAGCATTTCAGCGAGCGGAGCGGCAAGAGGTGATTATTAGATTGAAGTAGCGGCGCATCTCTTGCTATGATGAAGATGCCCCGCCGAAGCGCGCATCAGAGCGCTCCGGCAACTACTCCGCCACAGAAGTTCAGCACGGCCTCCCCCGACTGCTATTTTCAAATTTTCAGCACACCACACAAGAAGGGTTTTATTCATGCGTTTGACAGCTACTCTCATCCTGCTTGCCGCCATCGTTCTGGGGCAGGTCGCACCGATCCACGCTTATACGGTTCAATACACGAGTTCGACGGCCAACTTGCAAATCAGATGGCCTGTGACGACGATTAGCGTCGCGCTCTCAACCTCGCTTAACGCGCCGCCCTCAAACATCAAGGCCGGGAGCGACGTGGTCGGCGCGGCACGTCGCGCGCTGCGACGTTGGGAAGAGGCCAGCAACATACGCTTCAACATCACGACTTCATCAAACGAAGCCGCCACGTCGGACGGCGTCAACTTGATTACGGTCTCGCCCGTCAACGGTTCTCTGTTCAGCAGTCCGAATCGCACCGGCAGAGCGCGCGTCTTCTTCGATCCGGCCACAGGATTCATCTCCGAAGCCGATGTCGCCATTAACCCGACGCCTTCATTTTCCACGGACGGCACGTTCGGAACCTACGACCTCGAAACCACTTTCACGCACGAGATCGGGCACATGCTCGGACTTGAACACTCCGGCATCGTCGGCGCGATCATGCAGCCGCGACAGGGAACCAACGGCACTTACGCGCTGCCCGCCATCCGCCGACGGACGCTCGCCGATGACGACCGCGCAGGCATCCGCAGCGTCTATGGCCCGCGCAACGGACTCGGCGCGCTGGCGGGGACGGTGACGACTCCGGGCGGCGCGACGGTCTTCGGCGCGCACATCTGGGTGGAAGAAGTTTCGACCGGGCGCGTGATGGCGAGCAACATCTCGCTGCCGAATGGCAGTTATCGCATTGACGCGCTGCCGCCGGGACAGTATCGCGTGATGACGGAGACGCTCAACGAACCAGTCTCCGCCGCCGAGATCGCCTCGACCGCAGGAGCGTATCAGGGCATCTCCACACAGCCGCCCCTTCGCACGTTCGAGGCCGGCACGGTCACGATCAACGAGAACGCCGTCACGTCGTTCAACGTCGCGCTGCCCGACGCGCTGCAACCCATCCTCAACCCGCGCATCATCGGCACGAACGGGCAACTCTCGTCCGTCGGCGTGCCCATCGTGCCGGGCACGACCGTCAACCTCCTCGTTGGCGGCGATAACATGTCGGGCGTGAGCGCGCGTGGCGTCAGCATCACGTCGCCTTACTTCACCGTTGACCCGAACAGCGTGCAGCAACTCAACTTCGGCGTCGAGATCATTAGCTTCAATGCAACAGTCAGCAGCATCGCCGCCCCCGGCGACTACAGCGTCCGTCTCGCGTCCACCTCCGGCGAGGTCGCTTACTTGACGGGCGGACTCAGCATCGCTCTGCCGAACGGGACGACGGCCACCAGCCCGAACCCGATTGACGACACGCAGTTTTTCGTCGCACAGCAGTATCGAGACTTTCTCAACCGCGAGCCGGACGCTTCCGGTTTGCAATTCTGGACACGCGAGATTGAGAGTTGCGGCACAGACACCGCGTGCCGGCAGAGCAAGCGCGTCAACGTCTCGGCGGCTTTCTTCCTTTCGATAGAATTTCAACAGACGGGCTATCTCGTCTATCGCATCCACAAGGCGGCGTTCGGAAATCTGCCGGGCAAGCCCGTCCCCGTCGCGTTCCAGGACTTTCTGCCTGAGACGCAGCAGATCGGGCGCGGCGTCGTCGTCGGAGCCCAAGGGTGGGAGCAACAATTAGAAGCCAACAAGCAGGCGTTCCTCAACGGCTTCGTCAACCGCGCGGACTTTCTCGCGCAATATCCGTTGACGCTCTCGCCCGCGCAATTCGTTGACAGCTTGAACCGCAATGCGGGCGGCGTGCTGACGCAGTCCGAGCGGGACGCGCTGGTTAGCGGTTTGCAAACCGGCGCGCAGACGCGCGCGACCGTCTTGCGTTCGATCTCCGAGAACGCGACTCTCTCGCAGCGCGAGTTCAACCCGGCGTTCGTCTTGATGCAATACTTCGGCTATTTACGACGCAACCCGGATGACCTGCCCGACAGCGACTTCAGCGGCTACAACTTTTGGCTCTCGAAGCTCAATCAATTCGGCGGCAACTACGTGAACGCCGAGATGGTTAGCGCCTTCATCAACGCCACCGAGTACAGGACACGTTTCGGCTCATCTTAAAACCGAGCGGGCGTGGCGACTGACAGTCACGCGGTTTAACGAACTCTCCGCCACAAATAAAAAAGCGGGTGAAGTGTCCCAAGCCACTTCACCCGCTTTCTTCCTCGCCTGAACGTTGCGTCGTCACATGTTCAGCGAGGCGCTTTGATAATGAGCGCCATCTCTAGAGTGCCCGGTTGTCGCCCATCACCAATCCGTCAGACAACATGATGCCATCGCCCAAGACCATCCCGTCCGACAGCATAATACCGTCGCCCAAGACCATCCCGTCCGACAGCATGATGCCGTCGCCCAAAACCATCCCATCGCTCAACATAATGCCGTCTGCGCCCACGCGAACCGCATCGGCCAGCATGATGCCATCCCCTAAGACCATCCCGTCCGACAGCATGATGCCGTCGTCGAGCATGATGCCATCGCCCATCACCAATCCGTCTGACAACATGATGCCATCGCCCAAGACCAGGCCGTCGGCCAGCATAATACCGTCGCCCAAGACCATTCCGTCTGAGAGCATGATGCCGTCGTCGAGCATGATGCCATCGCCCAAGACCATCCCGTCACTCAACATGATGCCGTCGCCCAAGACCAGGCCGTCACTCAACATGATGCCGTTGAGAAGGACTGGTTTCTCTTTGAAGAGCACGCCGTTCGAGTAGAGAACGCGACCGGAGGCCGCGACCGCTTCGCCGCCGATGTTGAATGTGTGATTGAGCGAACTGAGCTTCGTGTTCGCGCCGAAGATGCGGTTTTTAGCTTTGAGCTTGTCCGCGTTCGGGACAATCGCGAGCGCCATTTCGACCGCCGCCGCCGCATTCACCTGTCCCGCGCCCTGCTGCAACACGTTCTGCACTTTGTTGGCGAAGAGCGTCGAGGACAGCGCGTTCGCCGTGCGGAGCAGAGAGGCTTTGACGAGCGAGGGCGTCAGAGACTTGTTGGCTTCGAGCATCAGCGCGATGGTGCCGCTCACGACCGGCGCGGAAAACGACGTGCCGTAATATTTGAAGTAAGCGTTGTGGAGCGCGTTCGCGCCCTTCGGCACGATGACCCAGTCGGGACGCTGCCCCGCCGTGTTCGGCATTTCCTGCGACATCGCGGCGACGACACCACGTCCCGGCGCGACGAGGTCGGGCTTGGCGAGCATGTCTATGCGCGTCGGGCCTTTTGAAGAGAACTGCGCCATCGTGTCGTCCGAGCGTTTGCCTGTGCCCTGCGAGTCGGACGCGCCGACGGTGATCGCGTAAGGCGAGTTGCCGGGGCTGTTGATGCTGCCGTAGAGCGGGCGATAAATCGGATCGCCGTTCGGCTTGTGGCCGATGATGTCAGTCGTGTGGCCGACGTTGCCCGCGCTCGCCACGACGACGAGGCCGGAGCGGACGGCGCGCTCGACCGCCTGACAGAGAGGGTCTGTGTGATAAGACTCGCGCGGCGTAGCGCCGAGGCTCATGTTGACGACGCGGATACCGAAACGCTTCTGATTCGCAATCGCCCAGTTGACGGCATTAAGCACGCTGCTCGTCGTGCCCGCGCCGTTGGCGTCGAGCGCCTTGAGGTCAATCAGGCTGGCGTCGGGAGCGATGCCGATGAAGTTGCCCGCGTAACCGCGCGAGGCCGAGCCGTTGCCGGCGGCGACGCTCGCCACGCCTGTGCCGTGGCCTTCCTTGTCGCCGTTGCTGCCGCCCGTGAAGTTGACCGCAGCGACGATGCGCGACTTGTTGCCGTTCTTCTGAAAGTCGGGGTGCGACGCGCTGATGCCGCTGTCAATGATGGCGATGCCGACGCCTTTGCCGGTGAATCCCTGCGTGCGCGGCAGGCCGGACTGCACGAGCGCCGCGCCGGTCGTCTCGCGCGTCACGTCCAACTGCGCGTTGACGACGCGATCAGGCGAGATGTATGCGATGTCTTCACGAGCCGCCAGCGCGCCGAGTTCGCCCACCGCAACGTCTGCGACGACGGCGTCGAGTTCGTCGAAGCCCTGCTGCTTTTTGCCGCCGCGCCGGGCAATCGCGCCGTCCTGCGCCGTCGTCAGGTGGCCTTTGGACTGAATGATGACGCGCACGAAGCCCTGCGAACTTGCCGCTGGCGCAACATCTGTGGGCGCGAGTTCGGGGGCGAGCTTGGATTTGCGTCGCAACGCATTCGCGTTTGTGTGATTCTGTCTTTCCTGTGTGGCCGCCTGTGTTGAGAGCGGCATCAGGGAGGTGATTGAGATGCTCAGGATGATTAAGTAAGCTGTGATTCGACGCAACATTGTGGTGTCCCTTCCTTCTGTTAGTGGCTTCACCGACTTCAACGCTCTGCCCAAGCGTGCGAGGTAGTGAAACATCCATGTAAATCTAAAGATCAGTGATCGCCGACAGGTTTCGAACTGATGTGAAGTCAGCCGTCGAGAGCGACAGGCCGCGTAACTCTCGACTCGAAAACTGTCAACGATCTGACCATCTCTATTACAACGGACGTGCCACGCTTCGCCCCACATTTGAAGACACCTTAACCGACAGCTAACTGTTGCAACTTCAACAGCTTACTGGCCGCTTGACTTTTCATCCCGTCGGACACACAAAACCCCCCAAATGGATACCAGCTATCCACCATTTGCAAGAAAACAGCAATCTTCTAAGTTTTGTTGAGGAAATGAAAGATTATGTAAATTGGATACTTCGTATTCAGTGGCAACTAGGTATCCAATCCTCGTCGGGGCTTTGCACATAAAGTCCGACTTGCACATAAAGTTAAGACGCTGCACATAAAGTCGCCCCGCTGACTTTGGGGTCAGGCGGGGCAGGTGCGGCCAAGATTTGAGAGGCAGCTTTTTGCTAAACAGTCTCAACGGGGCTGCGGCTTTGCGCCGACGACTAAGTTTACGGTGCCCTCCTGCATGGTCTCTGAAACCACGCCGCCCGCCTCAACGTCGATTGCGCCAAGTGCTTTCTGTAGAACCTCAGCGCGTATCGGTGCTTTAGCCGCATTATGGACTTGGATAAACACTCCTACCGGAGTCCCGCCAACCATAATCATTCCGCGCCCCGTAAAATCAACTTGCCACCCGGCCTCAGTTAGGACGGCTACTATTTCGTCGGCGAAGTTGCACGGTTCTGCCGATGAACCAGCTATACACGAAACGTTTATAGCACCTTTTGGATTCGCCTTTAGGAGTTCAAGCAACCGTGCGCGCTGTTCAGTAGTTAAGTGTCGGTCTTTAAGTCTCTCTTGCACTTCCAACAAAGCGCGCTCTGCTTCCGCTCGTCTCGTTTCAGCGTTAGCAACTACTACTTGCAGATTTGCTACTTCAACGCCTGCTTTAGCTGCACCTTCGGTAGCCTTCGCTGCATCGGCCTGCGCTATCACAATATTAGCTTTAGCATTCTCCGCTTCTGCTCTTAATGCTTCCGCTTCCTTTGTGAGTCGGGCGATTTCTTCATTAGATTTCGCTAATCCTTCATTCGCCTTTGCTGCTCCTAAGTCAGCTTGTGCAGCTTTAGCATTAGCCTCTGCCGCGTCCTTTTTAGCTGTCTCTGCAATAGCGTTAGAGGCAGCACTCTTCGCGTCAGCGTCTGCCTTAACGGCCTCTTGGTATGCGTTTCCTGCTTTGTATAAGAGAACCGTACCAACCAACGTAAATAGAAGCAGAAACACGTATCCGACGAATACATACGTCTGCCATGTGGCTGCCCTCTCAATATTCGTTGGAGCAGATTGGATTATTGACATAGCAATCACCATTTTGCTGATTGCGGCAGCATGGTGTGCCGTCGCCGCAATCAGAGAGGCATTCAGGAGGTTGAGAGTCATAAGACAGCAAGAAAGTGAGAAACGAGAACGCCAGCGTAAAGACTAGCTATTCAGTCCAAAAAGTCGATTCTATCCCAAGTTCGTAGATGCTTTGAATAACACAGCACAAGTTATGACACAAGACTTTACAAAGCACTTCGTTTACTTGCGCCGTCTCGCTCTTGCTACGCAGACGTTCACCAAACTTTGCCTTAATCATGCTGAACGTCGTCTCGACATTAGAGCGCAAATGATAGTGCCGCATGAACCATTCCTGAAATTTCTCAAACGTGAAAGTTCTTTGCACAGGTTTGGCGGACTTCATTTGAGGGCTTGGCGTGCTTTTGGGCGGGGACGCCCGGAGCGTTGGAGTTGGTTAGGCACTCGCACTGAGGTCGTGGCGTCCGAGTTTGAGATAGAGGCCGCGACGGGTGAGGCCGAGTTCGCGTGAGGCGCGCGAGATATTGCCGTTATGTTTGCGGAGGGCTTCGGCGATCATGCGCCGTTCGAGTTCGGCCATCGCGTCGGCGAGATTTAAGCCTTGCGCGATAGCGGCGTCGGCGGCGGACGCGCCGATGGGAATGACTGTGGCGGCGTTCGAGGCGCGTGGCGCGTCGGAGGCGGCGATGCGTTTGAGTTCGGGCGAGAGTTGGTCGGGCGTGATGGTGGCTCCGTCTTCAGCGCGTGCGACGACGCGCTGCACTTCGTTGCAGAGTTGGCGCACGTTGCCCGGCCAGTCGAAGACCATCAGCAAGTCAACGGCCTGCGGCGTAATCTGCACGTCGCTCCTGCCGAACTTCGCCGCGTAGTGGTTGACGTAATAGCTGACGATGGTCGGAATCTCGCTGCGCCTCTCTCTCAACGGCGGCACGCGCAGGCGAATCACATTGAGGCGATAATACAAGTCTTCACGAAACCTGCCGTCCTCGACCATTCGCTCCAAGTCGCTATTCGTCGCCGCGATGATTCGCACATCCACCTTGACGGGTCTTTGCTCGCCGAGCGGTTGAATCTCTCCCTCTTGCAGGAATCTCAAAATCTTCGGCTGCACGTCCAAAGGCAAATCGCCGATCTCGTCTAAAAAGAGCGTGCCGCCCGCCGCTGTTCTGATGACGCCGGGAGAGTCCTGCGTCGCGCCGGTGAAAGCCCCTCGACGATAGCCGAAGAGATAACCTTCGGAGAGTTCTTTCGGAACCGCCGTGCAGTTAAACGGGACGAAGACTTTCGTGCGGCGCGAAGAAATAGAGTGGATGGCGCGCGCGACGAGTTCCTTGCCCGTCCCCGATTCGCCCGTCACGAGCACGGTCACGTCCGACGAGCGTATCTTGTGGACTTCGTCCACGAGGCGCGTCATGGCGGGACTCGAATGGATGAAGCCGGGCATCAAGCTCGCGCCCGCCAGAGAATCCTGCGCGGGCAAGTCGCGACCCGTGCGCGCGCGCGTCCGCAGCGCGCAGACATCCATGCCGAGTTCGACGATGCGGAGTAGAGACTCGATGGGCGCGCCGCCCGCGAGCAGTTGCTGTTCGCGCGGCGAGATGAGCAGCGTGGCCGGTTGCGCGCTCGACGAGCGCAGAACGATCACGCGCATGTCCTGTGCGAGCGCGAATGCCTCTCGATCCTCGTCCGTCCGCACATCGTCGAGCGCGGTGGCGAGACGCGCGCCTTCGGCGTTCGTGCAGCCGTGCGCGATGACGGTTTTGAAGTGGCCGTCTTCGCCCGTCTCCGCGATCACGACTTTGTGCGCGCCGGTCTCTTGATGAATCACGGCGGCGAGTTCGCGCAGAAGCAGCTCGCGCGAAGCGACGGCCTCGGCCAGGCGCAGCGTGAGAAGTTGGACGGGCGCGGGCGGATCAATGTGTTCTTCGGGCGCGGCTTCGGCGAGCGCGGCGAGAAGCTTTTCGGCGACTTCGAGGTCGAGACTCGCGCCGAGTTCGCGAAAGCTGCGCGCGGCATTCTCTACTTGCTCGATGGCGCGCTCAGGCTGCGTGATGGCGTAAGCGCGTCCGAGACAGAGGTGCGCGCGCGCGCTGCAATAGCGGTCGCCGAGCAACTCGAAGATGGAGATGGAGCGCGCGAAGTGGTGCGCGGCGAGCGGCGCGTCTTTTTGCGCGAGGGCGGCCATGCCATAGACGCGCTGCGCTGCGCCCGCGACGGCGAGGTCTGTGGCTGAGTCAACCGTCTCCTTCGAGACTTCCTCCAGCAGTTTCGCGCATTCACGCGAGTGGCCGTATTGCAGATGCGCTTCGGCGATCAGCAGATTCGATTCGCAGATGCCTTGACGGTCGCCGATGCGCTCGCCCAGCGCGCGCGCGCTTTCGCCTGTCGCGAGCGCAGAGTCCGTGCGCTCCATCGCCAGATAGCAGCGCGTGAGCGTCCGCATGGCCTGCGCGGCGTACCATTTCTTGCCGATCTCCGTCGCCATCCGCACCGCGCGCTCAAGATATTCGCGCGCCTGCGTCAGGTCGCCGCGCAGCATGTACAACTCGCCGAGCGAATCGAAGATCATCGCGGCGTGGCGTCCCTCCGCGTCAATTTGCAGAGAGAGTTCGAGCGCGCGTTTGAGAGCCGTGTGCGCGCGCGTCCATTCGCCGACGAGCATCAGGTTGATGCCGAGATTGTTGTAGCCGATGGAGGCGTTGTCTTTATGTTCGGTGCGCTCGTAATAGTTGACGCCTTTTTCGAGCGAGCTGATGCCGTCGTGCGGGCGTTTGAGAAACCAGTAAGCCCCCGCCATGTTGTTGTAAATCTTGCCGAGCAAGTACGGCGCGGGACGCTCGCCGATGAGCTTGATGGCCTGCTCAAAGTTGGAGATAGCTTCCTCGTAGCGGCCTTCGTGCGTCTCCGTGTGCGCGAGTCCGAAGTAGCTTTCGGCGAGTCCGCGCCAGTCGCCCGTGTTGCGAAAGTAGCCGAGCGCCTTGTTGATATGGTCGCGCGCGATGGAATGCTCGTTGAGCGCGCGATAGACGCGAGCCAGCGCCGCATAGATCGCGCCGAGTTGCACATCGCCGCCTCCGCCGTGCTCTGTGCGCTCGCGGAGTTCGGCGTTCAAGAGCGCGATGGCCTTCGGATGATTGCCGGAGTAGTTGTAGGCGAGGCCGATTTGGACGTGCAGCGCGGAGAGCGTTTCGGCATCGAGTTGGGTACGCGCGTCCGGCGCTTCGTACATCAGGACGGCGGCGAGCGACTCATCGTAGCGTCCCATCACTTCGAGCGCGAGCGCGAGCGTGCAGCGCGCGCGCGCGAGCAGACGCGGGTCGCGCCGCGAGTTGTTGATGATCTGTCTGAGGCGCGACTCGGCGGCGCTCGGCAATCCGCGGTCGAGCAGTTCGCGCGTCTCTTCGAGTTCTGTGTTGAGTTCGCCGGATGAAGACGCGGCGGCGCGATTCGTCGCGGCGCGACGCGCGTCCGAGATGTGGACGACGCCCTGCGTCGAGGAAGATGTCCGGTCAGCGCCGGAGTCTGCGCTGACTTTTGGAAAGCGTGATGACATGACGGCAAACTCTCGCCAGTGATCCTGCGCGGTGTCGGGCGCGGCGCGCTCTTCCGTATCTGGTGTTAGCTAAAACGGCTGGAAGAGGAATGCAATTGACTGCGGCCTGGCATTCCTCAAAACACTGCTAAAGGCTTGAACATTCCAGACTTTAGCATACTAGCAAGCACGCGGCAATCAACATTCAGAACATGATCTTGAGAGGGTCGGCAGCGAAACGGATTTCGCTTTGCGCCAGATGGAACGAAAGAGAAAAGGGCGGGTTGTCGAACACTAACCGCGCATGGCTTTTGGCGTGGACGCGCATGAGGAGTTAAGAAATAAAGGTTGTCAGTTGCGAGTCGGTTTGATACAAATTCCTCAAGCGAAAAGCTCAAGCCGTATTCAAGTGGATGTGCAGCAGTTGAGGATTTGGTGGCGCCCATCCCTTTCGTGATGTTGTGCCCGGCCTCTCGCCATCAAGCGAGCGAAACTATCCGGGGCAGGCGCGAGCGATTCTTTTTCGAGACAGGGATTGTCGAACAGACGAGGAGAAGCAACGATGGCTGAATCATTATCTGCGCCGGGTCAGAAAAAAGAAGTCGGGTGGTTCGAGCGTTGGCTGCTTCAGGGGCACATCAAGGAGATGGAAGGGCCGCACGAGCGCGCGGGACATCATCATCAACACCCGTGGTGGAAGGTGATGTGCCTGACCGGCGTGGATTATTTCTCGACGCTCGGCTACCAGCCCGGCATCGCCTTCATCGCCGCCGGCGCGCTCTCGCCCATCGCGACGCTCATCCTCGTCCTGCTCACGCTCTTCGGCGCGTATCCCATCTACAGCCGCGTGGCGGAGGAAAGCCCGCACGGCGAAGGCTCGATCTCGATGCTCGAACACCTTCTGTCGTGGTGGAAGGGGAAAATCTTCGTGCTCGTGCTGCTCGGTTTCGTCGCGACGGATTTCGTCATCACGATCACGCTCTCGGCGGCGGACGCGACCGCGCACGTCATCGAGAATCCCTACGCGCAGTTGGTGATCGGCACGCATCATCCCAAAATTTACGTCACGCTCGCGCTCGTCGCCTTGCTCGGCGCGGTCTTTCTCAAGGGCTTCAAGGAGGCCATCGGCATCGCCGTCGTCCTTGTCAGCGTCTATCTCGCGCTGAACATCATCGTCATCGGGACGGGCGCATATCAAATCGCGATTCATCCGTCGCTCGTCGGCGACTGGAAGACGAGCCTCTTCGCCGCGCCGCGAGTCAATGGCAATCCCCTGATGATGATCGGCCTCGCGCTTCTGCTGTTTCCGAAACTCGCGCTCGGACTCTCCGGCTTCGAGACCGGCGTGGCTGTGATGCCGCTCATCAAGGGCGACAAGTCCGACACGGAAGAGCATCCGCAGGGGCGCGTCCGCAACACGCGACACCTGCTCATTTACGCCGCGCTCGTGATGAGCGTCTTTCTCATCTCCAGCAGTCTCGTGACGACGATGTTGATTCCGGCGGAGGAATATCTGCCCGCCACCGCCGATCACCTCGCGGGACAGGCCAACGGGCGCGCGCTCGCCTATCTCGCGCACCATTATCTCGGCAACGGCTTCGGCACGCTCTACGACATCAGCACGATCCTGATTCTATGGTTCGCGGGGGCGTCGGCGATGGCGGGACTCTTAAACATCGTGCCGCGCTATCTGCCGCGCTACGGCATGGCTCCCGACTGGACGAAGGCCACGCGCCCGCTGACGCTCGTCTTCACCACCGTCGCCTTCGCCGTGACGGTGATCTTCAAGGCCGACGTTGACGCGCAGGGCGGAGCTTACGCGACCGGCGTCCTCGTCCTGATGAGTTCGGCGGCGGTGGCCGTGACGATTTCCGAATGGAGGCGCAAAGGTTGGGGCGCGAAGACCGTCGGCTTCCTGCTCATCACGCTCGTCTTCATCTACACGACCTGCGTCAACATGGTCGAGCGCGCGGACGGCATCAAGATCGCTTCGTTCTTCATCGGGGCAATCGTCATCCTCTCGTTTCTGTCGAGAGTCTGGCGCACGACCGAACTGCGCGTGGATCGCGTCGAGTTGGACGAGATGGCGCGACGCTTCATCGAAGAGGCTGGCCAAAGCAGCGGCGAGATGTGCATCATCGCCAACCGTCCGGGCGGCCCCGGCGACGCGACGGAGTACGACTTGAAAGAGCGCGAGCAGCGTGAAGACAATCACATCCCGAAGACGGACAAAGTCATCTTCCTCGAAGTGAAAGTCTGCGACGCTTCGGAGTTTTCGGACGTGATGGAGGTCAAGGGCGTCGAGGTCGGACGCCATCGCATCCTGCGCGCGGAGAGTTCGACGGTGCCAAATTCCATTGCCGCCCTGCTCCTCGACATCCGCGACATGAGCGGCAAAATCCCGCACGCCTACTTCGGCTGGTCGGAGGGCAATCCGATCAAGCACATCGTCAGCTACATCGTCTTCGGCGAGGGCGACACCGCGCCGGTCACACGCGAAGTGCTCAGGCAGGTTGAGGAAGACCCGGAGCGTCGTCCCGCCATCCACGTCGGCGGCTAACAACTTGCGAAGAATGTGTAGGCACAAGTCGCTTCAAAGAAGAGTTTCCACATCAACCAGACGAATTTGACAGAAGGTTGGGCAGTGGAGTCTTATAGCGCGACGGTCTGATTGAATGTCAAATCACTTCCGCCAAACTTATCTAAATTGAAGTGTGTCTCAACGAGATTCGCGCACGCGGCTGAAGTCGCGAGGCGCGTGCGTTGCAGCATCGTTTGATGCGCGCGCCTTGAGAGACATGAGACGGCGAACCATATGGCGAATTCAGTTAAACGCTTGCTCGTCGGCAACCCCAAACGCACGGAGCAAGCCGTCCACGAACGACTCACGAACAAGACCGCGCTCGCGGTCTTTTCTTCCGATGCGCTCTCTTCGACCGCCTACGCGACGCAGGAAATACTGCTCGTCCTCGCGGTCGCTTTCACCTTCGGACAGACGAATGCTTTCAGCTACGTCATCCCCATCTCGCTCGCCATTGGCGCGCTGCTCGTCATCGTGGCGATCAGTTACCGGCAGACGATTTTCGCGTATCCTTCGGGCGGCGGCGCGTACATCGTGGCGAAAGATAATCTCGGCACGAATGCGGGACTCATCGCCGGCGCGGCGCTCTTGCTGGACTACGTGCTGACGGTTTCGGTCTCGATTTCGGCGGGCGTCTCGGCCATCACCTCCGCCGCGCAGGGCACGCAATTCGACTGGATACACGAGCATAAAGTTCCGCTCGGACTCATCTTCATCACCTTCATCGCCCTCGCTAATCTGCGCGGCGTGCGCGAGTCAGGCACAATCTTCGCCATCCCGACTTACGCCTTCCTCGTGAGCTTTCTTTTTATGATCGGCTTCGGCTTCGTCCACTACTTCATCTTCCACGACGTTGCGCCGCACACCGCCGAAGCTCCGAAGATGGCCGAAGGGTATCTGCCGCAGGGCATCACGCTTTTTCTTCTGCTCGGCGCGTTCTCGAACGGTTGCTCGGCGTTGACGGGCATCGAGGCGATCTCGAACGGCGTGCCCGCTTTCAAGTCGCCGGAGTCGCGCAACGCCGCCAAGACGCTCGTCTGGATGGCCGCGCTGTTGACCGTGATGTTCCTCGGCACGAGCGTCATGGCGTATCTCTACGGCGTGCGTCCGAGCGAGCAGGAGACGGTCATCTCGCAGTTCGCGCGCATCATGTTCAAGGGGCCGCTCGGCTGGTTCTACTACGTCGTGCAGGCCACGACCGCCGCCATTCTCGTGCTCGCCGCCAACACTTCGTTCGCGGACTTCCCGCGACTCTCCAGCTTGCTCGCGCGCGACCGCTTTTTGCCCAGACAGTTTGCCAATCGCGGCGACCGGCTGGTCTTTTCAAACGGCGTGATAATCCTCGCCGTCTTCTCCGCGATTCTCGTCATCGCCTTCAAAGCCGACGAAAATCGCCTGATTCCGCTCTACGCCGTCGGCGTCTTTCTCTCGTTCACGCTTTCGCAGGCGGGCATGGTCAGGCACTGGCTGCGCGAGCGCGACCTGATGCGCGGCGGCAAATCCGGCGATGATGAAGCGGATCGGCGCGACAGCGGAAGGCGAGAGAAGCCAGACCCGCCGGGCGTTGTGATGCCCGTGCCCGATCTGGGACTCGTCGCGTCCGACATTCACACGACGATTGACGCGCTGCGCTCGCTTGTCGCCGACGCGCCGCGCGCCTCGCACTGGAAAAAGTCCATCATCATCAACGGACTCGGCGCGATTGCCACCTTCATCGTGCTCATCGTCTTCATCGTCACGAAGTTTCTGCACGGCGCGTGGGTCGTCGTGGCGTTGATTCCCGTGCTCGTCTTCATGTTCCGTTCCATCCACGCGCATTACGTGAGCGTCGCGCGCCAACTCTCGACCGAAGGGTTGGACAGCCTGCGCCCGCTCCGGCACACCGTCGTCGTGCCGATCTCCGGCATCCATCGCGGCGTCATCGGCGCGCTCGAATACGCGCGCGCAATTTCGCAAGGCAACGTCAGCGCGATCTATGTGGACATTGATGATGAGGCGACGCGCAAGCTGCGCGAGAAGTGGGATCAGTGGGGCGCAGGGATTAACTTAGTCGTGCTGCCGTCGCCGTATCGCTCGCTGATACGCCCGCTGCTGCGCCATCTCAAACGCATCAGCCAGCAGGGCGAATTCGATGTGGTGACGGTCGTGCTGCCGGAGTTCGTGCCCGCGCGCTGGTGGCAACATCTGCTCCACAATCAAAGCTCTCTGCTGCTCAAAGGCGCGCTGCTCTTTAAGAAGGGCGTCATCGTCACGAGCGTGCCGTACCACCTTGAGAAGTGACAACAGCAGTAACGAGTGACAAGTGACAAGCAGGAAGGAAGGGATGAGTGATGACAAAGGAAAAGCAGCGACGAGTTAAGATTAGCTCTTGATCGTCACTGCTTTTGTCCTTCACTCGTCACTGCTTTCAATGTATCTCGCCGCGACCCGCGATGAAGCACGAACGGCAAAAGACGGGGCGACCCTGCGAGGGGTAAAAAGGTACGGTCGTCTGCTGGCCGCATTGGGCGCAATTGACTGAAACCTCGACGCGCTGGCGCACGCCGGCGGCCTGCGCGGCAGCGATGGCCGCGAGCCTTTCATTCTTCGCCTGCTTACAAGGCTTGCAACGCTTCGGCTCGTTCTTGAGACCCTTGTCGTGAAAAAAGACCTGCTCGCCCGCCGTCCAGACAAATTCTTCGCTGCAATCCACGCAACCAATCGCGCGATCTTGAAATTCACTCTCGCTCTGACTTAAACTTCCGTTCGTTTCCGCTGCATGTACCTGTGACATGATGGTTAACTACTCCCCACTTGAAATGCTTCCGGTCTCGACATGGACGGGATCGTCGGCCAAAAGCTTTGTCTCCGAATATTGATGACGACGAGGAAAATGCGGCCAGTCACGGCTGGCTTTTGGGGCATGAACTTTCTTGAACAAAATCAAAATGGGCGGCGCGAAAACATTTCTTTCGCTTCTCACAACCCATCCGTGAGAAGCACGATAGCTCTGTCACAAAATTGTGTCAAGGACTGTGTGCCTGTTCATCATGTCGTAACCTCCGGGTTGATAAACTTATTTTCCTGCTGAGTGCAACGCCGTTATATTCGATTTCATCCGAAGCTTTTGCTTGCCAACCGTTGAAATGAAAGACACCTAACAGCATAAAGGATTGAACAAAAATGTCTCTCACGTCGTCCGCCTCGCTCCAGGCGCGCACTCTTAAGCTGCGTCGGCTCGCTTTAATTTTGAGCCTCATCTTTCTGGCGGCCTTCCCGCTCCAGAATTTTTCCGGCCACGCTGCCAGGACGAAACTCATTCCCGGCGACAAGTCTTCCGCACAACGTTCAAGTCTCCACGAACCCGACGGGCAGACGCGCTCTCGCATCAACGAGGCTTACGGCAAACTGCCTCTCAGCTTCGAGGCCAATCGTGGACAAGTCAGCGCGCATGCCAGTTTTCTCTCGCGCGGCGCGGGCTACACGCTTTTCCTGACGCCGGGCGAAGCCATGCTCTCCCTCCTCAAAAAAGATAGCGACAAAGCTGCGAACAAAGACGACGCGCGTATCGAACCGTCTCTGGTGGCTTCCGGGACGCTGCGCTGGAAATTAGTTGACGCTAACTCGTCGCCTGTCGTTGAAGGAATCAATGAACTGACGGGCAAGAGCAACTACTTCACAGGGCGCGACGCGCGTGCGTGGCGGACAAACGTGCCGAACTACGAGCGCGTCAAATACGAGTCAATTTATCCCGGCGTTGACCTCGTCTATTACGGCAACCAGCAGCAACTCGAATACGACTTTATCGTCGCGCCCGGAGCGCATCCCGAACGCATCAAGATGGACTTCAAAGGCGCGCAGTCCGTCCGTCTCGACGCCAAAGGCGACCTCGTGCTGAGAGTTGGCGACAGCGACGTGCGACAGCACAAGCCGTCCGTCTATCAGGAAATTAACGGGCGAAGAAAAGAGATTACGGGTCGCTATCGTCTCGACAAAAACGGGCAGGTCGGATTCGAGATTGGCAAGTATGACCGCAGTCAGCCGCTTGTCATTGACCCGGTGCTGCTCTATTCGACCTATCTCGGCGGCTCCTCCAACGACGCGGCGCTCGGCGTCGTAGTTGACGCGCAGGGCAGCGCTTACATCTCCGGTCAGACGCTTTCAAACAACTTTCCCGTCTCCAATGCTATCCAGATAACTCGCGGTGGGCTGACGGATGCTTTCGTCGTCAAGTTGAATCCCTCTGGCACGACCAAACTCTTCAGCACGTATCTCGGCGGCAGCAGCTCTGACCGTGGATTCGGCATCGCCGTTGACGCGGGCGGCAACGCTTACGTCACAGGCCGCACGTTCTCAGATAACTTCCCGGTCACGAACGGTGCTTTACAAACGTCGCTCCCCGGTGTCAGCAGCGCCTTTATCTCGAAGCTCAACTCGGACGGCTCTGCGCTTTTATATTCGACCTATCTCGGCGGCGATCAGTACGACTTTGCCTCACGCATTGCTGTGGATGCGTCGGGCAGCGCTTACGTGACGGGCTACGCCACATCAAAGCATGTTCCGTTGGCGGGCGTGTTGAACGGGAGACAAGGGTTTTCCGCTTTCAAGAGTCTCGACGGTGGCGGCAATTGGACAGGTGGTGACGATGGGCTTTACTTTGACGTGCTTTCGTTGACCATTGACCCGACGAACTCCAATAAGATTTACGCCGGAACCGTGAACGGAGTCTATCGAACCGTGAACGGTGGAACTTCGTGGAGTATTCTGGGGCCACCCAACACGCCGACCTCTCCTAATCGTCCTTCGTATGCATATGACGTGGCGGTTGACCCTTCAAGACCGGACACGATTTATGCCGCCACGAGTGACATCGTTGATAAGAGTACGGACGGCGGCAATACATGGGCGATCAAATCTGCAGGTTTTAATGAGGTGGGTGTCACTTCCATCATCATTGATCCAGTGTCTCCGTCCACTCTCTACGCAAATAGTTACGATGGCATCTATAAAAGTATTGATGGTGGCGAAAACTGGAAGCAGATCATTAACGGGCTGTCTATCCCATCTATTGGTGATACACCCTATGTGACCAAACTCGCGTTCGATCCTAACAATTCATCAACAATTTACGCCGCCACTGAATATGAAGGTGTCTTCAAGTCCACCAATGGCGGGAATAGTTGGAGCGCCATCAATAATGGACTGCCTATTACTAGCCCTAATCAGTATTTGTCACTGTTCTCGCTTGCCGTTGATCCGTTGAATTCCAACAACCTTTACATCGGGAGCGACACCTACAACGCTAGTCTGCTTTACAAGAGTAACAATGGCGGCAGCAGTTGGAGTGGGAGCGACGCGGGGCTGCCGAAGCGTTCGGATTTTCCGAACTCGTATCTTTCAGTCAACGCGCTGGCGGTTAACCCTGCCACGCCGTCAATCGTCTATGCAGGTCTCTCGGTCGGCGGCGTTTACAAAAGCGCCGATGGCGGCGCGACATGGAGCGCGGCGAACACCAATCTCGTCAGCCACACAGTCAACGCGCTGGCGATTAACCGCACGAACCCGGCGACTGTTTACGCTGCTGGAGATAGCGGCGCGGACGCCTTCGTCGCAAAGTTGAATCCGGGCGGCTCGGCACTCAGCTATTTCCGTTATCTGGGCGGCGGCGAGGACGATTACGCAGAGGATATCGCAGTTGACGCCGCCGGCAATTCTTATGTCACTGGCACGACGGAATCAACTGATTTTCCGGTCGTGAGCGCATTACAATCGGCGAACGCTGGCGCTCCCGATGGCTTCGTCACGAAGTTGAATGCGTCGGGCGCGACGATCCTTTATTCTACCTACCTCGGCGGCACCGGCGTCGAAGACGGAGAAGGTCTCGCCGTCAATGCCAATGGAGAAGCTTACCTCGCCGGCAGTACATCTTCGTACAACTTTCCTGTGGTTAATGCGGTTCAGCCGCAGCTTGCTATCTCTGGCTATGGTTATCCCGATGGTTACATTGCAAAATTGAACAGCAACGGCTCGTCGCTCGCATATTCCACATATCTTGGCGGTGGCGACTATGATGATTGTTACGACGTTGCAGTTGATGCAGACGGCAGCGCCTACGTGACTGGTTACACAGACTCTGTAGATTTTCCGAATGTCGGCAACTCGCTCGCTCCCACGCATCGCTCCTCGGACGCATTTCTCACCAAGTTGAATCCATCCGGTTCGGGTTTCGTCTTTTCCTCATTCATCGGCGGCTCCAACAGCGAGGCTGGCACTGCCATTGCCGTCGGCTCTTCCGGTGATGTGTACGTCGTTGGCGAAACTCTTTCGACGGATTTCCCGACCGTCAATGCCGTTCAGCCGGTGAAAGCGTCTGCCAACAGCGGAAGCGACGCCTTCATCGCTAAAGCCTCTGTGCCCGGCATCACCGTGCCGCTCGAAGTTAGATTCAGCGCGAGCGCTTATGAAGCCAACGAGAAGGACAAGTTCAAGACGTTTACTGTCACGCGCACAGGCGACCTTTCGGCTCCGGCGACTGTCCGCTACGCTACGCAGAACGGCGCGGTAGATAACAGCCCGGTCACTCCGGCAGTTGACACTTCCGACTATACCGCCGCGCTTGGCACGTTGCGCTTCGCGCCCGGTGAAACCGTCAAGACGTTCAACGTCTTCATCGCTGATGACGCTTTCAGCGAACCGCAGGAATATTTCAGCGTCGTGTTAAGCGATCCGACCGGCGCTTCACTCGGCACGCCTGCCGCGGCTATCGTCGTGATTAACAACGACCCAGCCGCCACCGGCCCAAACCCGATTGCGGGAGCGTCTTTCAATCCATCCTTTTTTGTTCGGCAGCATTACATAGATTTTCTCAACCGCGAGCCCGACGCTTCCGGCCTCGCCTTCTGGACGAATCAACTCACGGAATGCGGCTCCGATCAGCAATGTTTGGAGATACGCCGCATCAATGTCTCGGCGGCGTTCTTCCTCTCGATAGAGTTTCAGCAGACCGGTTACTTCGTCTATCGCCTGCATCAAGCGTCCTTCAATTCCGGGCCTCTCCTTCGCATCCGCGACTTCCTGCCCGACACGCAGGAGATCGGGCGCGGCGTCATCGTCGGGCAAGCGGGATACGAGCAGACGCTTGAAGCGAACAAGCAAGCCTTCATCAACGAGTTCGTCACGCGCCCGGCCTTTACTGCTCTCTATCCGCAGTCGCTGACAGCCGCGCAATACGTTGACGCGCTTAACGTCAACACCGGCGGCTCGCTGACAACAGCAGAGCGCGACGCGCTGGTCAGCGATCTCACGAACAACGTCAAAACACGCGCGCAGGTCTTGCGTGCGGTCGCGGAAAACCAGAAATTCACGCAACGCGAGTTCAACCGCGCCTTCGTCCTGACGCAATATTTCGGCTATCTGCGGAGGAACCCGAACGACGCGCCCGATACAAATCTCAACGGCTACAATTTCTGGCTGGGTAAGCTCAACGAGTTCAACGGTAATTTCATTAACGCCGAGATGGTCAAAGCCTTCATCACTTCAAATGAATACAAGCAACGCTTCGGCAATTAACGCGCGCGGCGCAAGCGATGTGTGGCGCGATGTGATAAAAAGTGCGTTGAATTTAATTTGAGGCTCTCGGCCATTCGTATGTGAATGTTCATGCATTGATGGCTGACGACGAAGATGAGCATGAAAGTGTTGGTCATCGGTTCAGGTGGACGCGAGCACGCGCTTTGTGCGGTCTTGGATAAAAGCGTGGCGGGCATAGCGTCGCCGCAAATCTTCTGCGCGCCCGGCAATGCCGGAATCGCGTTAGTCGCACAGTGCGTCCCGCTGAATGCGACGGACATTTACGGGCTGGCGAATTTCGCTGAGGCGCAGGAAATTGATCTCACCATCGTCGGGAGCGAAGCGCCTTTGGCCGCCGGGCTGGTGGACGAATTCGAGCGGCGAGGCTTAAACATCGCAGGGCCGACGCAGCGCGCCGCGCAACTCGAATCGAGCAAAATCTTCGCCAAAGAATTTATGCTGCGGCATAACGTCCCAACTGCGCGCCATCGCGTCGCCGCCAGCGTCGCGGAAGCGCGAGACATTTTACGCAGCAGCGAGTTCGGCACGGCGGATGCTTCCGTCGTCGTCAAGGCCGATGGACTGGCGGCGGGCAAGGGCGTCGTCGTGGCTCGCTCGCGCGCCGAAGCCGAGGGCGCCATCGTCGAGTTGATGGAAGACAATCGCGCCGGACGTGATGCCGCGCGGCGCATCATCATCGAAGAGACGCTCGCCGGCAGGGAAGTCTCTCTGTTGCTCTGGACGGATGGGCGCGACTACAAACTGATGCCGCCAGCGCGCGACCACAAGCGCGTCGGCGAAGGTGACACCGGCCCGAACACCGGCGGTATGGGTGCGATTACCTCGCCCGACGTGCTCGACGACGAGACGCTTCAACTTGTCATCCGCGATGTGATCGAGCCGACGCTCGAAGGCGCGCGAGTTGAAGAATTAAATTTTCGCGGCGTGCTTTTCATCGGCCTGATGTTGACGGTGGAGGGCGTGCGCGTCCTCGAATACAACGTCCGTTTCGGCGACCCCGAAGCGCAGGCCATCCTCGTCCGTCTTCAAAGCGACCTGACGGAAATTTTCGACGCCGTCGCGCGCGGGAGTCTCGGCGAGGTCAAAGTTGAATGGAGCGACGAAGCTTCGGCCTGCGTCGCGCTGGCCGCGCCCGGCTACCCGGAGCATCCGAAAATTGGCGCGCGCATTAATGGACTCGAAGATGCCGCGCGCGTCTCCGGCGTCCAGATTTTTCACGCCGGAACGTCTCGCGCGGACGACGGCTCTTTCCAGACGGCGGGCGGGCGCGTCCTCGGCGTCACCTCGACGGGCGCGACGCTCGAAGACGCTCTCGCAAACTGTTACAACGCCGCCTCGCTCATCCACTGGGACGGCATCCACTATCGCCGCGACATCGGGCACTTCAACATCTCTCGGAATCATTGACATGGGTGCTGGACATGGATGTGCTAAAAGTTGTCGCGCTACTTATCGTCTGCGGACTTGTCTTATCTATCCTCACTTTCAGCGTGTGGTTTGCGGTACAAATCCGTCCGCGAAGAAAATGGGTATCAGGATTTAAGTATGTGCATGTAGAAGATGACGGGAGCGCAAGAGAATTAGACGATGATGAGAGAGAATATCTGAATAAAGAATTTCACCCTGCTGATGGGGAGAGGCCGTACATTAAGTTTCGATACGAATCCATAACCCCTGACGGTCGCTTGAGAGGTTATCTACGTCGCCGTCAACTGCCAAAAGACATCTCGATTAGCCCGGCATCTGCGCGTAAATTTCAGGATTCAAACTGAACTAAGTATCACTCCATGTCTTCTATTCTCTCCGCGCGGAAAGCCTGTTATACTCGCGTCGGTTGAGGTTTTTAGAGCTTGGGATTGAATCTGCAACCAGTCAGCACGGAGCGACGTACAATGTTCGTGCCCGGCAGCGGTTGTTCGTTCGAGATGCATTAAATTAGCGCCGTCGCATCGCGTGAAATTGGTGGGTTGACGGTTGGAGGGCGAGAAGAGATGGGTGTCTATGCGAGATTGAAGCGCTCGATACGCGCGATGTTCGGCGGCCTTGTCGAAAAAACCGAAGACCCCGAACTCATTTTGCAACAGACCATCCGCGACATGCGCGACCGCGTGCCGGATTTGACGAACAACGTCGCGCAAGTGATGGCGACCGAGCGTTTGCTTTCAAAAAGCAAGGAGCGTCTCGAATCGCAGGTCGTCGAGTTCGACTCGAAGATTAAGGCCGCCATCAAGATGAACCGTGACGACATCGCCACGGCTTACATCGGCCAGCTTCAGCAAGCGCAACTCGACCTCCAGAAAACAGGCCAGCAACTCGACTACGCCACCAAAGCATCTGACCAGGCGCGCAAGTCTCGCGACAATTACATGCTGCAAATGCAGCGTCGCACGGCGGAGGCGATGCAACTCATCAGCCAATCGAAGCAAGCCAAGATGCAGGAGCAACTCGCGCAGACGATGGCCTCGTTCCAGATCGGCGACGACTCTTCAACCTTCAGCGAGATGCGCGAGAAAATTGACCGTCGCTCCGCCACTGCCGAAGCCAAGCTCCAACTCGGCTCGTCGAGCGTGGACACGCAGATGCAGGAAATCGAGCGCGAGGCGATGGACATGCAGCTTGAAGGTAAGTTGCTCGAATACAAACAGCAGATGGGCTTGCTCGGCAGCGGCGCGGGGAAGGAAACGTCCGCGCTCCCGCCCGCGTCAGAGTAAGACGCGACGAAGTTTAGGAGACGCGCGCTAATCAATTTAAGGGTCGTTAGATTTTGAACGAATTGTTTATGGCGGAGAGAAAGCTAAGTCTTGAATATCTCAAAGAGGCGCTGGTAGAACCCGTCAACTTCTGGGGCATGGCGGGCTTCGCTGTCGCCGCCGCTTACACCTGGTCGCCCATTCCGCTGGCTGCGGCGCTCGTCGCCGAAGGAGCATATCTCGCCACCGTGCCTGCCAGTAATATCTATCGTCGCATCGTTGACCGGCGCGAGCGCGCGCGTCTTCTCAAGCAGCGCAACGAACTGCGCGAGAAGCTGATTGAAAGTTTCGATCCGCGCGAGCGCGAGGCCGTGCTGTATTTGAAGTGGGTCAAGAAACAGGTCTTCGACAACTACGTCAAATTCACCGGCGCGCAAGAGTTGCCCCACAACATCAAGAGCCTCGACCAGCGTTGGGAAGACTTCGTTGATCTGCTCGACGTGTATCGCCGGCGCAAGCATCACCTGCGCTCGATCAATCGTCAGGCTGTGCAGAATCAACTGACGCTCGCCGAGCGCACCGTCGAGGGCGCGACCGACGACCGCGCGCGTCGCATTCAACAGGCCAACGTCGAAATTCTCAAACGCCGCCTCGCACAGTTCGGCGAACTCGAACGCTCCGTCAAACTCGTCGAGGGGCAACTTCAATCAATCGAAAATTTCTTCGGCCTCGTCAACGATCAAGTCGTCACGCTGCCCACGCCGGAGCGCGTCTCCTCGCTCGACTTCGAGCAGTTGAGCGACTCCATCGCCATGACGAAGCAGATGCTCGAAGAAACGTCGGACGTGCTCGGCGTGCTCGACAATCACAACCGCGAACTCGGCAACTATGATTTGCTGCCGACGAACTCTCCCAAATAAAACAATCGCGCTCGTCGCACATTCAATCTGTAAAAGGGAAGAGGCCGGACTTTAACATCCGGCCTCTTCCCTTTTTGTTTCAACGCGAGAGTGTTTTGCGCGCTTTATGAATTGGCAGCGACAGCCGTCGTCGTTGCTGTCGCGCCCGCGTAAATGTTCGCCAGCGTCGGTTCGTCAATGCTGTACGTCTCGTTGCAGAAGTGACAAATCATCGCCGCGCCTTTGTCTTCGCGCAGCATGGACTCTAACTCAGCCGGATCAATCGAAGAGATGAGCGACATCGCACGCTCGCGCGAGCAGGAGCAGGTGAAACTGACCGGGCGCTCTTCCAGCACCTCGAACGCCACGTCGCCGAGTACCGCGCGCAGCATGTCGGTCGGACTCGCGCCCTCGCGAATCAGCGTCGTTGTGTGCGGAGCTTCTTTCACCGAACGCTCAATCGCTTCGACGAGCTTCGGGTCGGCTCCCGGCAAGACCTGAATAATCAGCCCGCCCGCCGCCTCGACATAAGTCTCGCCAGACTCGCGCGCGCGCATGAGCACGCCGAGCATGACGGCGGATGGAATCTGCTCAGACTTGAGAAGATAGTAAGCGAAGTCCTCGCCGATCTCGCCTGACACCAGCGGCACTGACCCTCGATACGGCTCGCGGTAGAGTCCCACGTCATAACCGGATTCATGCGTCACGTAGAACGTGCCTTCGCCGACAACGGCGCGCACGTCGAGTTTGCCGATTGAATTGAGCGGCGCATCGGCCTCCGGGTTTCGCACGTAACCGCGCACCTCGCCGCGCGCGTTCGCCTCCACCGTGATGCCGCCGACGGGGCCGTCGGATATGATCTGCACCGTCAAGCGGTCAAGCTCTTTCAATCCTGCGCCGAGCAGCAGCGCGCCCGTCAGCGTCCGTCCGAGCGCGGCGGCCACGGTCGGCGAAACTTTGTGTCTCTCGGTCGCCTCCGTCACCGTGTTGGTCGTCACCGCTACCATGCAGCGGATGTTTCCGTCGGCGGTCGTGGCGCGCACGAGCATGTCAGCCGCTCTCTGTTTGTTCTCCAAGATTAGTGCCCTCGATTCGTTGATAATTTGTCCTTAAAACCCACTCAAGTTAGATGAAGGAAAGCGTCTCTCGATTGCCTCAGCCTGTAGCCCCTGACGCGCGCGCCAAAAGTTTATCAAATCCTCCTGCCGGAGGCCGGCTGTGCTTCTCAAAATCGCCTGAGAAAGACTTTTTGTGGCGGAAATTCAGTCCCTCCTTAACTTAAGGTAAAACCTCAAAGTACACCCTTTATTGGGCTGATGAAAATAATAGATACAATATATTGCGTTTGGGTCTTGACATCCGTATGGACATGACTTATATTGCGCTCCGCTTAGAGAGAGACTGAATGCGAGTGCGGGCCAGCCACCCAGCGGCCTGTGTCGCATAAGGGATTTCCTCGCTCTAAAGACCGACCCAGCCGCTAACATTTGAGTCCCATTCTGAAGTGACGGCGCATGAATAAACACGCGCCGTGTATTTTTTGAGAAACCGTTACGAACACGCCTCGCGCCCCCCACGAGCGCGGGAAAGGCACTGAACTAAGATGAGCACCGTAATCGAGCCGAACTCCCCACAGAGCAATCCAGTCACTTTGAATATCACAGGCGCGTCTGCGTCCGTCTCGTCCGAAGTTCTGGGACTAAACGCGCGCCGCGTCATCAGCAAGCGTTACAGCTTGAAGGACGCGCACGGCAATCCGATTGAGGAGTGGCCGGATGTGGTGCGCCGTGTCGTCGGCCACGTCAGCACCGCCGAGTCCGACCCCGCCAAGCGTGACGAGTTTTACGAGACGATGAACGGTATCATGCTCCGGCGCGAGTTCGTCCCGAACACGCCGTGCCTCGTCAACGCGGGCAAGCCGAACGGCCAGCTCGCCGCGTGCTTCGTGCTCGATGTGCCGGATTCGATTGCGGGCATTATGAAGACGGCGACTGACGCGGCCATCATTCATCAGACGGGCGGCGGCACCGGCTTCACTTTCGAGAAGCTACGTCCAGCCGGTGGTATGGTGCGCTCGACGCACGGCGTCGCGTCGGGGCCGGTCTCGTTTATGAACATTTTCAATACGACGACCGACACGGTGAAGCAGGGCGGCGTGCGTCGCGGCGCGAACATGGGCATCATGCGCGTTGACCATCCCGATTTGCTCCGCTTCATTCACGCCAAAAACGACCAGCACTCTCTGACGAACTTCAACATCTCGGTGACGGTGACAGACAAGTTTTTCAAAGCGGTTGATGACGAGCAGTGGTATCAACTGAGCTTTGAAGGCCAGGCGTGGGACGAGCCGATTTTCGATCCGCTTCAGAACGATGCGTATTGCATCTACCGACGCCCCGACGGCTCAACCGTGACGTTTCGCGATCTCGCGGCGTTCAAATCCGCAGACCTCTCGGACTGCACGAAAGAGGAGCCGCCGCGACCGGGCATGATCTACGCGCCCGACATCTGGAATCGCATCGTCGCTTCGGCGCATCGTTACGCCGAGCCGGGCGTCATCTTCATAGATGAAGTGAATCGCCACAACCACATGATTAAAAGCATGGGGCCGATCTATGCGACAAACCCTTGCGCGGAACAAGCGCTGCACTTCAATAACTCTTGCAATCTCGGCTCGATTGATCTCGCGAAATTCCACGACGCGGAGACGCGCCTCGACTGGGGACGCCTCGCCGACACCGTGCGCTGGTGTACGCACTTTCTCGACAACGTGATTGACACCTGCACCTGGCCGCTGCCCGAAATCGAGAACGTGGTCAAGCGCACGCGCCCGGTCGGACTTGGCGTGATGGGCTTCGCAGACCTCTGCATGAAATTGCAAATCAAATATGGCTCGCCCGTCTCGATTGATTTGATGGAAGAGGTGATGTCGTTCGTCCGCCGCGAGGCGTGGACGGAAAGCTGTCGCCTCGGTGCAGAGAAAGGTGTCTTCCCCGAATACGAGCCGAACAAAGAAGCCTACGACACTTTCCTGCGCGAAGAGATCGGCCTTGATGCGGATGTGGCGTTGACGCCGCGCAACTACGAGACGACGACGATTGCGCCGACCGGAACCATCTCGCTCGTCGCCGAAACTTCTTCCGGTATCGAGCCGAACTTCTCGTGGGCATACGTGCGCCACGACACGCTCGGCAAGCGCACTTACGTCCACACGCTCGCCGCGCAGGTGCTCGGCATGGACGTTGACCAGACCGATCAGGAATCAATTGATGCGGCGGCGGAGCATGTCGTCGCGCACGAAGCGGAGTTGCCGGACTACTTCATCTCCGCCATGTCCATTACCGCCGAACAGCACGTCCATGTCCTCGCCGCCGCGCAACGCCACGTTGACAACGGCGTCTCGAAGACCTGCAACGGCTCGGCGGACGACACGCTGGAGTCTGTGGATCATCTTTACCGCACCGCGCGCGAACTCGGCTGCAAGGCCGTCAGTTATTATCGCGACGGCTCGCGCGAATCGCAGGTGCTCTCGACCGTCAAGGGCGCGGCAGCGGCGGGCGAGGTGGCCTGCGACCCCGCTATCATCGCTGAAGCGACCGCGACAGAGACAGCAACCGAAGAGACTGAAACATCAATCACGAGCGGCGCGACATCATCTGTGAAGTTCGCCGAAGCGACGCGCGCCGCTGAAGGCATCGAACGCCCGCGCGAGTTGCGCGGCGCGACGTGGCAGATTCCGTTCGATGGGCAGAATCTTTACGTGACAGTCAATCACGACGGGCGAATGATTCTCGAAGTCTTCGCGACGGGGCCGATTTCAGGCGGCGTCGGACTGCTCGCGTCGAAGATGCTGCGCGGCGGTTTCGAGGCGCGCGAAGTGTCGCGCAGTCTCAACAAAGTGACGGGCACGCACTCGGTTTGGTTCAATGAGCGTCTGCTGACTTCGCCCGAACAGGCCGTCGCCGAATGCATTATGCTGACGAGTCGTCGCCTGCAAAGCGAGCCGGATTCGGCACGCGCCGCCGCTTACGCGCAAAGCGCATCGCCGGCGATTCAGACGACAACGTCTGCTGCCACGAAGACGAATCAGAATTATTCGATGATCAGCGAGTGTCCCGAATGCAAGGGTCAACTCGAACATGCTTCGGGCTGCGACTCATGCCGCGACTGTGGCTACTCGAAGTGCAAATAGTTTCAAGCGCGGTCTTGAAGCACGAACGAAAGGGCGGTCACTATTGAGGTGGCTGCCCTTTTTTGCCTGTCAGTACCGCGAGCGATAGCGAGCGGGTCTGCACACCACACAAGACCCGCTCGCTATCGCTCGCGGTACTGACAAGACAGAGTCGGTCACGCGCAATTTCCCGGGTCAGCCAGCCCGCCAGATTTTTTGAAGCGATGGCTTCAAATGACACAAAGTCACAAAGAAAGTGCTTTACACTTTTGTCTTCAAAATTTTATCCATCTTGTCCGGCAAGGCGTGAAATTATTTGAGCGACTCCAATCTGGCTCCCGTCGAAAATTTAGACGACATCCCCGACGCGCCGCCGCGCTCGTCTTCGTTTGCGGCCTTACGTCATCGAGACTTTCGTTTGATGTGGCTCGGACAGTTCGTCTCGGTCACGGGCACGCAGATGCAACTCGTGACGATCAACTGGCACGTCTATCTGTTGATGAAGCCTTACGGTGTCAAGGCTGCGGCGGCGGCGCTCGGCCTCGTCGGATTGGTGCGCGTCGTGCCGATTATTTTGTGCTCGCTCGTCGGCGGCGTGGTGGCGGACGCGGTGGACAGGAAGCGTCTGATACTCATTTCGCAGACCTTGATGCTTTTATTCGCCGGAACGCTGGCGATCATCACGGCTCGCGGGTTGACGCGCGTGTGGCCGATTTATCTGCTGACGGCTTTGGCTTCGGCGGCGGTGGCGTTCGACAATCCGGCGCGGCAGGCTTTGCTTCCCGCGCTCGTGCCGGCGAAGGATTTTCCGAACGCGGTGAGCGTCGGGTTCGTCGCTTTTCAAATCGCGATGGTCGCGGGGCCAGCGCTCGGCGGTGAAGTGCTCGCGCGTTACGGGCCGTCGGCGGTCTATGCTTTCAACGCCGTGTCGTTCCTCGCCGTCATCGTGGCGGTGCTGCTGATACGTGCGAGCGGGAAGGGAACTGAAAGCGAAAGCAGCAAGGTCAGTTTCGAGGCTCTGACGGAAGGATTGCGTTTCGTGCGTCGGACGCCCGTCATGGTGCAGACGATGGCGCTCGACTTCGTGGCGACGTTCTTCGCGTCGGCGACGGCTCTGCTGCCGATCTTCGCGAAAGAGATTCTGAACGTGGGCGCGCGGGGGTTCGGCATGTTGGCGGCGGCTCCGGCGGTGGGCGCGGTGCTGGCCGGGCTGGTGCTGGCGTCGCGTCGCACAGAATGGAAAAAGCCGGGGCGGACGGTCTTGCTCTCGGTCGCGATTTACGGCGCGGCGACGCTCGTCTTCGGACTGTCCCGCGCGTTCTGGCTCTCGCTTCTGATGCTCGCCGTGACCGGCGCGGCGGACACTATCAGCACGGTCATCCGTCAAACGATTCGACAGTTAATCACACCGGACAGATTGCGCGGGCGCATGACCTCTGTGAACATGATCTTCTTCATGGGCGGGCCGCAACTCGGAGAGTTGGAAGCCGGTCTCGTCGCAGCGGCATTGGGCGCGCCGTTCTCCGTCATCATCGGCGGCGTGGGCTGTCTCGTCGCCGTCGCCTTGGCCTCGACGAAGGCGAGAGAGTTGTTGAGATACAAAATCGGAGAACGTGCGGATAATGTGACGGCGACGACGTGAGTTTAGAATTGGCGGCGCAGCATGGAAAATTAAAGTGAGGATAAAATGACGATGAACAGCAACGACGAAAGCGAGCAATCTCACGACGAGATGGCTAGTGCGAATGACGCGACGGACGAGCGCGCCGGTAATTCGCTCGCTGATGCGGCGCGCGATGAGCAGAGCTATGCGCGCGAGCGTCTGCGTGAAGAGTTGAAACGCGAGCCGACGGAAGATGAGATCAACGAGTGGCTGCGCGAACACACGGAAGGATACTGAGCGCGCGATTGTGTCGTTCAAGAGAAGGACGCACGCTCATCAAAGACCATCAACGAAAAGCGCCGCGAGCGATATGCACGCGGCGCTTTTAAGTTTCGTTGTCTTGCAAAGACACAAAGATTAAGGCGCGTTCGGGTCAACGGCGATTTTGTTGTCCACGCTGCGAATGCCTTTGACGGCATAGGCGAGTCGCTCGGCGCGGCGTTTCAAGTCGTCGGACTTGACCGTGCCCGTGAGCATCACCTTGCCGTTGACGACCATCGTGTTGACCGTCGCGTTGACGATGTCCGGGTCATCCGAAAACGCCTTGTCAACTTTCGTCTGTAACCCCGCATCATCGGGGACATTGGCCGGCGCAGCCGCTGTCGGCTGGATGTCGGCTGGCGCGGCGGCGGTCGCCGGTTGTTGCTGGATGATGACGGGCGCGGGCTGAATCGGCGCGGGTTGTTGAATGATGATCGGCGTGGGTTGCGTCAACGGTTGTTGCTGGACGATGACGGGAGCGGTCGGCAGTGGCGTCGGCGGCGTGGTGGCTGCGGCGGTGCGGATGTTGACGTTGGTATTCGCCGCGTCGTCCGAGCGATTCATCAGGAATAGAAAAATAATCGCCGTCGCTGCGATGGCCGTCAAAGCGATGGCGGCGACTGTGCCGGTGGACATGCCTTTGCGCTCCGCCGGATAGCGTGTCGTGACCTGCGATTGGACTACTTCGCGATGTGATGTCGGCGTCTCGATCTCGATGCGTGTGCGTCTGCGTTGTTCTTCATCCTGAGACATAATCGTTCCTGTGCTCCTCCGAGTGAAAAGTAAATTTGTCTTCAGAGCGCATGTGCGAGGTACGTCTGAATCAAAACGGTGAATTGTGAAAGATGATAAAGGGAGCGAGACATTAGACGAGTCTCGCCCGCCTTGAATGTTATTTAGTAGCGACGACGATAAAGGTAACTGCCGCCTGCGCCACTTGGGAACGCAAAAATTTTACGCATCACGATTCTCCCTTCATTTCGTCAAAGCAAATTTTCCGGGTGTGCCAAGCGGGAGAGTCACCTCACACGGGCGTGCATTGTGCAACTACTATTCCGCGCCGCCCGTCTGTGAAATATCTGCGAAAGACGGTGATATTCTTCCTTTTTGGTAAATGGGTGAGTGAGGAGTTTCGACTTTTCTTACATCTTCTCGCCTGCCGCGTATGGAATTCATGCTTGCCCCGCGAGAGGACAGCAAGGAGTTCGACGCACTCTTCAATGTTGTGAAGAAGTGTGTTTGACCTCGCCGCAACGCTCTCTCATAATCGCGCGCATGAAGACGGCGCTGATACATCATCAAGTTTACGAAGAGCATGAGACGGGAACGGGTCACCCGGAATGCCCGGAGCGTTACGCGGTCGTGATGAAGGCTCTGCGCGCGGACGCGAAGTTGTGGCCGAAGCTCACGGAGTTGGAAGCGCCGCCCGCCACGCGCGGCGTCGTGCAGGCTTGCCATTCCACGCAGCACTTCAAGCAGGTCGAGCGTGCGGTGAGCGAAGGGCGCGGCTACCTCGACGCGGACACGACGGTGTCTGTGCGTTCGTTCGACGCGGCTCTGCGCGCGGCGGGCGGAGCGTGTCTGGCGGTGGATACCCTGATGAGCGGCGAAGCCGATAACGTCTTTCTTCCCGTGCGCCCGCCGGGGCATCATGCGACGAACGAAAGCGCGATGGGTTTTTGTCTCTTCAATAACGTCGCCATCGCCGCGCGTTACGCGCAGTCACGCCACAAAGAAATCGAGCGCGTCGCGATTCTCGATTGGGACGTGCATCACGGCAACGGCACGCAGGGCATCTTCTACGACGACCCGTCGGTCTTCTTTTTTTCGGCGCATCAATACCCGTGGTATCCCGGCTCCGGCTCGCGCGGCGAGACGGGGACGGGACGCGGGCGCGGCTACACGCTCAACGCTCCCTTGCGCGCGCGCACGCCGGCCAAAGAACAGCGGCGCATGTTCGAGGCCGCGCTCGAAGAAATCAGCCGCGTCTTCAAGCCCGACCTTGTCCTTATCTCCGCAGGCTTCGACGCGCACGCGGGCGACCCGCTCGGACAGTTGATGCTCGAAGACGAAGACTTCAACTCGATGACGCGCGCGGCGAAAGAGTGGGCGCGCGCGACGTGCGGTGGTCGTCTCATCTCGTGCCTCGAAGGCGGCTACAATCTCGACACGCTCGGCCAGACGGTGCGCGCGCACGTTCGCACGCTGGCGGAGGATTGAGTTCAAAGTTCAAGGTTCAATCGCGGATATAACCTTGAACTTTGAACTTTGAACTCAGAGAGGTTTATGTCGTCGCTGACTTACATCGGATTGCTGCGCGGCAGACGCTCGTTCAGGCGTCTGTGGTCGGGGCAAGTCGTCTCGGAACTCGGCAACTGGTTCAACTTCATCGCCGTGCTGGGACTCGTGCGCGTCGTGACGCACGCCGCGCCGGAAGCGACGGCGATCATCGTCGTCCTGAGGCTCGCACCGTTCGCTGTGTGCGCGCCCATCGCCGGCGCGCTCGCAGATCGCTGGCCGCGTCGCACGGTGATGATCGTGACGGACTTGGCGCGTTGCGTCTTCGCGCTCGGCTTTCTGTTCGTGCGTCGCCCGGAAGATGTGTGGATCGCTTACGTCTGCATGACGGCGATAGTGATGCTCTCCGCTTTCTTCGACGCGGCCAAGAATGCGGCGATGCCGAATCTGGCGGGCGACGATGGACTGCTCGCCGGTAATGCCTTGATGTACTCGTCGCGTTTTCTGTTGATGGCGGTCGGCTCCGCGCTCGGCGGTTTCACAACCGACTGGCTCGGCTACAAAGCGGCCTTCATCATCAACGCGGCCTCGTTCATCGTCTCCGCTTACACCGTCTGGCTGATTCCCGCGCGCGAAATGCGCGCCGACGATGCGGCAACGACGGAGGCAAGCGAGAGACGCGCGGCGCAGGACACTGTCTGGCGTCGCATTGCTGGCATCGGGGCAGAGATGAGAGATGGTTGGCGCTACATCTTTAAGCGAAGAATCATCACGACTATTATCAGCATTAATATTCTGTGGGCGATTGGCGGTGGCGCGTGCAATCTGCTGTACGAGCGTCTGGGCGCAGTGGTCTTCGCGGGAAACGGCGGCTTGCAGGCGAACTCCTCCGTCGCCTTCATCTTCACGGCGGTGGGGTCTGGACTATTCATCGGTATGATGCTGGCGCAGCGCGTGGGCGCGCGTGTCGAGCGGCGCAAGGCGACGGTGCGTTTCATCGGCTGGATGGTTATTTTGCACGGCGTCTTGTTCGCGCTGGCCGGCTTGATGCCGACGCTCGCGCTGGCCTCTCTAATGATTTTTTTGTCGCGCGTGGTGATCGGCGTCGAGTTCGCGGTGCAGGACACGCTGTTGATGCGCCTGCTGCCGGACGACTTTCGCGGGCGCGTGCTGACGACCGACCGTGCTTCCGAATTTATGATGATGAGCTTTTCATCCATGCTCGGCGGCTGGCTGCTCGTCTGGTGGATGACGCCGCGCACGCTGACTTTACTGGCGGGATTGTTCTGTGCGCTGCCCGGTGCGTTGTGGCTCGCGCTGTTCGCGTCCGGCAAAGTAAAACTGCCGCAACGTTATCACGGCACGCCGGAAAGTTTAGACGCGGAGCGTGAAGCGGCGTTCGTCACGGTCAACTGAAACGTGCGCGTGCTTCATCTTTAACTGATTAAGTTTTCAGGTCGTGATGATGGCGGCGCGCGCGCCCATCAGTTCGGTGAAATCTTTAGTATAAATCGCGTTGACGCGGCGCAGGCGGCGGACGGTTTCGACGAGTTCTTCCGTCGAGACAAATCCGTTTTCGACGTGCGCGATAGCCCACGCGGGGATGTGCGAAGCCGCTGCGAGCACTTCTTCGACGTGGCGCAAATACTGCTGGCGTGTCTCCGCGCGCGCGCCGAGTCGCCCGTCGCGCGCTTCCTCATAGTCATCCCAAAAATCGTCGTTGCCGCGCACCCACTCTTCGCGCCAAGCCCATGCGGAGTCGCGAGCGCTGCTGCGACGCGCGGGACGCGGCAGTCTCAAGTACAAAAGTTCGGCGGCGAGTTCGTGATTGATGAAATCGCGCGGGTCGAGATTGGAGGCGTGGTTGCGCTGGTTGTTGTTGACGGGCGCGGGCGCGATGTCGAGCAGACGCTGAAAGACGCGCGAGAGCGGCTGGCGCAGTTCGCGCGTCTCGTCGTTGAAGGAGAGCGCATAGTCGCCGACTCCCATCCCTGTGTCGAGCGCGAGCGCGCGTTTGGCCGGCGTGTCGAGATTCTCGGCGGCGGCGCGCACGTTGTCGAACCACCACGCATCCGTCTCGTTGAACCAGCGACGAAGCGCCGGGACGTGGAGACGATGGCGTGGGACGTAAGCGTCTTCGAGGACGGACGCGACTTCGTCCGCGCTGAGACGCACATCGTTATTTTCGACGCGAGCGGCGGCGCGCACCGCAGCCCACTGGCGCACGTCGTTGGCGGCGACGCGCACGCCCCAGCGTTTGAGATACACGTCGAGGTCTGCGTCGCCCGCGAAGGGGTCTGCGACGGAGCGAAATTTTAAGCGGCGTAGAATGCTCAACTCGAAGGCGAGCCAGCTTTCGGGGACGGTCTCAGAGAAATGTGTGGATGACATTATTTTTCCAACGGACGAGTTGACGACATGAAAATGACTCGCGCGCTCAATCCTCTCAACGTCCTTCTTCGATGAAGAGGTCTGCCGTGCCGGAGACGATGAGCGGCTCCGTCAAAGGAGGTTTGATCGCGGGCGATTGCGGCGACTCGTCGGACGATGACGGCGGCGCGATGCCGGCGTCTTCTGTCGTTTGAGCAGTGACGGACGGACGCGCGTAAGAGCGAAGTTCCGCTAGACCTTCGAGCGAGAGCAGTGCGGAGACGACGCGCGGGTCAAACTCCAGACCGGCCCAGAGCGTGAGATGCTTGCGCGCCTCGGCTTCGGTTCCGGCGGGACGAAAGGAACGCGCGTCGGTCAGCGCGGCGTAAGAGTCTGCGACGCGCAGGATGCGCGCGGCGAGCGGAATCTGTTCGCCGCGCAGGGCGTCCGGGTAGCCCGCGCCGTTCCACCATTCGTGATGCCAGCGCACGAGCAGTTGCACGCCGCGATCAGCACCCGCGCGCGCCGCTTCCTGTTCGCCGATGACGGGATGGCGCGCGAGGTCGAGTCGCTCCTCTTCGTTGAGCGAGTCGCCGCGCCGGATGTAGTCGCGCTTCATCGTCATCTCGCCGAGATCGTGGAGCAACGCGGCGAAGACGAGCGAAGTGCGATCCGCGCGCGAGAGTCGAAAGACGCGCGCAACGGCGTCGGCCAAAGTCGCGATGCGTTCCGCGTGCGGGTGGCCGTAGCCTTCAAATCCGTCCACGTCGGCAGCGAGGCTGGTGAACGCCTCGCCCGCCGCGCGCTCGTTTTCCGCAAAGTCGAAATTCATAAGCTCAAAGTGTAAGGTTCAAAGTTCAAAGTTTCAAATGCCGGCGCATCGCCACGCGAATTGTGACTTAACAGTACCGCGAGCGGTAGCGAGCGGGTGTTTGCTAAGTGTGCAGACCCGCTCGCTACCGCTCGCGGTACTGACAGAGCAGTCAACTCAACCGCCGCCGCGCAGTTCATTGAGCATAATGCGCGCGACGGCGTGCGTGGGTTCGACAGAGAGCGCGCGTTCGAGTTCGCCTTCGGCGCGTCTCCGCAGTCCGAGATCGCGGTACAGTTCGGCCAGCATGACGCGGTAAGAGGCGTTGCGCTCGTCGAGTTTGATGGCGGCTTGAAACTCTGCTTCGGCTTGGCGGCGCGTCTGTTTCTCGTGCGCGAGGACGCGACCGTAGAGCGCGCGATAACGCGGCTGATGGGGGACGAGCAACGCCGCTTCTCCGAGATAACGCTTTGCCAGCGCAAAATCTTTTCTGTCCAACGCCGCCAATCCTTGCTGATAACAATCTTCGGCGCGGTAGTCGGGCGCGGACTTGGCTGAATTGGCAGCAGCGACAGAAGCGTGCGGCGCGTCCGTTGCAGACTTCGCGCCCATCACGTTTTGCGCTGTCTGTTGCGGCGCGGATTCGTCGGCGCGCTTTGTTGACGAGGACGTGGCGGGGGCGCGTCCTTTCTCGCGTTCGAGCTTAAGATCATAACCCGCGCGTGTCGCGGAATCCTTAAGCGTTTCGTAAGCCTGCAAGATGCGGCTAAAGGATGTCTCGATGCGGCGTCGCATGGCGTCATCCGCCGTCGCGCTGCGAAAACGGTCGGGGTGAAAACGTCTGGCGAGCGCATAGTAAGCGCGCTTGATTTCGTCTGCCTTCACATTGCGCGTGACGCCAAGCACGCCGTAGTAACTCGCAGCGGCGTCGGAGCGCGCGAATAACTCTTCAATCTCCGATTCGAGATTAGCCTCAATTTTTTCTTCCGCTTCGACGGGACTCTGCGGCTCTTCGACGGGCGGCGCGCTGTTTGGCGTTTCAGCCGGCGCGTCCGCGCTCTTCGTCGCGACACGCGCGCGGCGTGCCTGCGTCACTTCTTCATTGGTAAAAGCGCGAGGCCAGGCAGCGCGCGTGAGCAATCCGCCGAGCGCGAGCGCATAGACGGCGAGATGCGCCTCCGGCTCGCGCAGCCCGCTGATGGCGAGCAACTCGCTTATGCTCATCGGCGCGTTGACGCGCGAAAGGACGAAGCCTTCCGACGGCACGAGTTGAAAGGCGGTCAGCAAATCCTGCATGTCGGCGGACGGCGAGATGGTTTCGCCGCCGCGCTCGATGCGGAGCGCGACGAACTCGGAGGGAAGTTGCCGCGCCGCTTCGATAAGCATCTGCCGGACGTTGAGCGGCGCGCACAGGTTTGCTTCAAGCCGGACACTCGCATCGAAACTCCACTCGCCGTCCGTCCACGACAGCAACAAACGCAAGACCTCTTCCGCCTGTCTGGACTGATAACGTTGCAACTCTTCGGCGTTGAGCGCGCCCGCGCCGACAAGAGCCGCCGCTGCCTGCTCGTCGGTCATTCCTTCTTTAACGTGCGTGTTGATTTGTGCGGAGGTCAACGCGCCGCTTCGCCGCAGAAATTCGACGAGACGCGCGGAACGCAGGTTCGTGCGCGCGGAGACGATTCGTCCTTCGTCGAAATAGACGACGCCGCGCACGCGCTCGCGCGACACACGCAACGCGCCGGAGATGCGTCCGAAAGATATTTCGTTGATGAGTTCGCCGAGCGGATGCTCGTGCAGTTGACCGTTCATGTGGGCTATGCGGCGGGATGTCCCTTCATCCCTGTAAGCATCATAACCCAACGGGACGGAATTTCAGAACGGAGCGCGCAAGATAATGAGAGCGCATCACCACAACGCCATAGCGGTTCGCGATTGAGTGAGAGTTGAGTGAAAGAATTTTCACCACAGAGGACACGGAGAGACACAGAGGAAAGAGGGAGGGTTGTTTGTCTCCTCTGTTCCGCCTCTGTGCCCCTCCGTGTCCTCTGTGGTTAATCTCTGGCCGCATTCATTTGCAACCCCGCAGTAAAAGAAAAGAAATTAACAGAGATGGACAGGATAGGCAGGATGAAGAGAAGAGAAATGCAGAATGCCGCAGTGATGAATGGGAGACTCATGCTTAACCTTGAAGTGAAAAGGGAGAGCGGTAAAAAATTTGACAGGGCATGGAATGGCAAACTATATTTCTCGACAAAGTTTCACACGAACAAGGCAGGCCGCCAAACGTTCGACTCTCCCCGGTATGAGTCGGGCGCGAAGCGCATTCATGCGAAATGGGCAAACGGGTCAAGGTTAAAGAGGTCGTGGAGAGAATCGAACGACAGGAGCGCACTGCGCCGGGCGCTGCCGCGTCCGTCACGCCCGTTGTGCCCGTCACCTCCGGCACGCCCGCGCGCGAGTTTCAGGCGCTCAGCGCCGATGTCGTCAATCTTCTGCACGGGCAGGCGTTCACGACCGGCGCAGGCCCCACCGAAGCGGAGATTTGCCGGAGCTTTGCAGACATTCTCCTGCGCCACTGGGAATTGTGCTGCATCATCACATACCTGCGCGGCGCAGACGGGCGGCTCCAACAGGTGTCGGAGTACGCGCATCCACAACTCGACGCGGAGAAGGCCAAACAGATCGGCGAGTTGATGACGCACGAAGTGGAGCAGACGGGCGTGGAGTGTTACCTGTGGGCGGACGAAGCGCATGATGCGGAGTCCGACATCACGAGGCAAAAATTGCTTCGCATCTTCGGGCAGACGGATCTCCGTGCAGCGGTCGGCGTTCCCATCTACGCGCAGGACAAGCTCTTCGGCGTGCTCATCGTGACGACGGCGTTCCCGGAGCGTCTGCGCGCCGCCATCAAAGGCATCCGCTTCGTCGGCCCGGCGATCATCATCGCCATCGGCAACGCCAGACGCGGCGCGGCGGTGTCCGAGGGACGAGGTCGCATCGAGAGTCTCGTCGCGGAGTTGCAGCAGCGCGGCGCGTCGCTCGAAGCGGCGAACGTAGAGTTGGAGCGCGTCAGCCGCTACCGCTCGCTCTTTCTCGCGCGCATGTCGCACGAGTTGCGGACGCCGCTCACTTCGATTCTCGGCTTCTCCGAAATCCTCATTGACAAGGAAGATTTAACCGCGCCGCAACGTCGCTTCTGCGAGAAAATTCAGTCGTCCGGTTTTCAACTGCAAGCCAGCCTCAACCAACTCGTTGACCTATCGAGACTCGAAGCCGGGCAGATCGAACTCTTCCTCCATGAGTTTTCTTTGCGCGAGACTTTGCGCGAGACGTGCGCGACTGTGGCGCGTCTGGCGCAAAAGCAAGGCGTCGAGATGGAATGCGTGACCGCGCCGGAACTCGGCCCCGTCGTCTCTGATGAAGGCAAGCTGCGGCAGGTGCTCTACAACTTTTTCGCTTACGCCATTGGTCGCAGTCCTGAAGGCGGCACGGTGCGAATCGAGACCGTGCCCGACGAAGGTGACCGGCTTCGCATCGAGATTAGCGACGCGGGCGAGCCGCTCCTCGATCCGGCGCACATCTTCGATGCGGCGGACGTTGACACGCCGAGCGAGCGCGGCACGAACATGAACGAACTCGGACTCGTCATCGCGCATCGCCTGCTCGGCGTCCTCGGCGGCATCGTCAGCCTCCACGACCTTCAACCCAACGGCCTCGCCGTCCACCTTAATCTCCCGACAAAAGCCGTGACCACTGATCAGTGACCAGCATGGGCGTATGAGGACATGCCGGCACGCGAAGATTGATGTCTGACACGAAAGACGAAATTACTGTGCGTGAGTGCGCGACCGTCTCGGAGTTCGACGAGTGCGTGCGCCTGCAACGCGAAGCCTTCGCGCTCCCAGACCTTGAGCTTTCGCCGCGTCGCCACTTAATCGTCGCACGCAGCGCGGGCGGCTGGACGCTCGGTGCGTTCGACGGCGAACGTCTGGTCGGCTTCGTGCTCACACAAGTCGCCGTCCGCCAAGCGAAGCATGACGACAACGACGCGCGCACCGTGCTTGACGGCATCACTGACGTTGCGCCTCGCGAAGAAGAGGAAGTGATCGGCTACTCGCACATGATGGCTGTCGCGAAGGACTACCAGAATCGCGGCGTCGGCGCGCGGCTCAAGTGGGCGCAACGCTCGCGCGCGATGAGTGAAGGCCGCCGCTTCATACGCTGGACTTGGAACCCTCTGGAGTCGCGCAACGCGCATTTCAATCTCAACCGTCTCGGCGTCATCGTGCGAAGCTACACCGTCAATTATTACGGCACAGACTATTCGGCGGTCGGCGGCGAGTACGGCACAGCTTACGGCATTGACAGCGACCGGCTCGTCGCCGAATGGCATCTCGACTCCGCGCGCGTCGCATCGCTCTCGCGCGACGAGTCGCACGCGATGCACGTTACACACGATGCCGCCGTCGAAATTCCCGCCGACTGGAGCGCGCTCATCCGCGCAGGCCCGCACGCCGCGCGCCAAGAGCAACTGCGCGTCCGCGAAGAATTTCAAAACGCCCTCGCCAACGGCCTCATCTGCACCGGCTTCGAGCGAGACGCGGCACATCCGCGCTATCTTTTCTTTGAAAGTTCAAGGTTCAAAGTTTAAAGTTCAAGGTTGAAGGCCAGTTTTTAACTTTGAACTTTAAACTTTGAACCTTGAGCTTATGCTGTTTTCGCGCTTCGACCGCTACGTTGATCGCCACGCGCGCTCCTTCACGGAGCGTTTGCAGGCTCTGTGCCGGATGCCGTCTGTGGCGGCGCGCGGGACGGGGATGCGCGCGGTTGCCGAAATGGTTGAGCAGATGTTGCAGCGCACGGGCGCGGGCACGCGCATGTTCAAAGTCGGCAGCGGCTTTCCCCTTATTTACGGGGAGTGCGGCGCGGGCGAGCGTTGTTTAGTCGTCTATGGTCACTACGACGTGCAGCCCGTCGGGCAGTTGACCGAATGGTCTTCGGGGCCGTTCGCGTCGGTCGTGCGTGACGGCAAGCTCTACGCGCGCGGCGCGTCGAACAGCAAGGGCGATCTCGTGGCGCGCATCGCGGCGGTCGAGGCGTACCAGAAAACTTTCGGCAAGCTGCCCGTCTGTCTCCGCTTCATCGTCGAGGGCGAAGACGGCATCGCCAGTTTGAGTCTCTATCGTTTCGCGCGCGAGAACGCGGAGTTGCTGCGCGCCGACGGCTGCATCTGGGACGACGGTTACAGAGACACGAACGAGCGTCTCGTCGTCAGTCTCGGTTTCAAGGGCATCGCCTTTCTCGAACTTCGCGCACACGGCGCACGCACGGATTTGCACTCGAAGTGGGGCGGCATCGTGCCGAATCCGGCGTGGCGTCTCGTGCAGGCGCTCGCCACCGTCGTTTCGCCGAAGGGCGTGATTACGGTTGACGGTTTCTCTTCGCACGTCGCGCCGATCACGTCGGAAGACAAGCAGACTTTGAAGACCGTCCAACTTGACGAGGCGGCCTTGCGGCGCGAGTTTCGCATCGGCAACTGGGTGCGCGGAATGTCCGGCAAGGAGTTGGCGAAGGAACTCATCTTCGGCGCGACCTGTACGATCTGCGGCATCCGCACCGGCCACACAGAGGCGGGCGCGAAAACCATTCTGCCCGGCGCGGCGACGGCGCGTCTCGACTTTCGACTCGTCCCCGACTTAACGCCCGAACTTGTCGTCACACTCCTGCGCCGGCATCTCGACACGCGCGGCTTCCATGACATCGAGATCGTCGAACTCGGAGTCGCGCCCTTCGTTAAATCGCCGCCCACCTCTTACGTCGCGCGCGCGTCAATCGAATCAGCCACAGAAATTTACGACGCCCCGCCCGTCGTCTATCCGCTCGACCCGGCCAGCGGCCCCGTCGGAGCGATCTGCGGAGCGCAAACGCCGCCCATGCCCGTCGCCTCTTTCGGCATCAGCTATGCAGGCTCGAACCCGCACGGCCCTGATGAAAACATACGCCTTGACGATTTCATCCAAGGCATCAAATACTTTGGCCGCATCATCCATCGCCTCGCCGAGCTTGAAGCAGAGGAAGGCGCGGAGCCGGACGACGACATCGTCGTTCCGCTCAACAAGTAAGTGACAGCCTTTGCACACTGATAACGAGTGGTTAAGCAGACACTCAAGACTCACAGAGAAGGAGAAACGCGCATGTTAGAAATTATGCTTTTGATTTTTCTGACAAGGAAGGTCGGCGGGATTATTGAGGGGAAAGGTCGCAAGGCCGGCTGGTTCAAAGCGATGACCGTAGGATTGTGGATTGGCGGCGAGATCGGCGGCGCGATTATCGGCGGCATCGTCGTCGCCATCAGCGGAGCGGGACAGTTTCTCATCTACGTCGCGGCGTTGCTCGGCGCTGCCGCCGGCGCGGGAATCGCCTACTTGATCGCCAACAACGTTACGCCCGTCCAAGCCCAGTACAGCGCGCCGCCCCCGCCGCCGTCATTCGGCTGAGACACCGGGCGACCGGCATTGAGTCTATCAACAAGTCTGTTGCCCCCGCGACGGAGAGATTCGCGCGCCGCTTGATAACTGTCCGGTGGCGGACGCTGTCACCATCATTTATGATGTGGGCGAAAGCTTCAGCTAACGTTTCAAAGTGGTGGTGAACGCGACTTGCCGTCCAGCGCGAAAAAAATCGAACAGGAAATTACAACTCTGCGCGCGGAAATTATCCGCCACGAAGAGTTGTACTACGTCCACGACCGCCCCGAAATTACGGACGTTGAGTACGACGCGCTGCTCGTGCGCCTGCGTCAACTGGAAGAAGAGCATCCCGAATGGCAGACGCCCGACAGTCCGACTCTGCGCGTCGGAGGGCGACCCGCCGAAGGCTTCAATGAGTACGTCCATCGCCGCCCGATGCTCTCTTTGGAGAACAGCTACAACCTCGAAGACCTGCGCGCCTTCGACGAACGTTGCCGCAAACTCGCAGACGGGCGCGCGTTCGAGTACATCGCGGAGTTGAAGATTGACGGACTCTCCATCTCTCTGCATTACGAGGACGGCGTGTTCGTGCGCGGCGTGACGCGCGGCGACGGTCGGATTGGCGAAGACGTGACGCAGAACGTGCGAACGATTCGCAGCATCCCGCTTCGTCTGAAGCGCGCGCCGGAGGAAGCGGGCGCGGAACTCGAAGTGCGCGGCGAGGCGTATCTGTCGCGCGCGACGTTCGAGCGCATCAACGCCGAGCGTGAAGAAGCGGAAGAAGCGCGCTTCGCCAATCCGCGCAACGCCGCCGCCGGAACCATCCGTCAACTCGATCCGCAGGTCGTCGCGCGCAGGCGTCTCGACATGTTCGCCTACGACGTGTTGCGCGGCGAGCGCAAAGCCTTCGACACGCACTGGGCTGCGCTCGACTGGCTCGCGCGCGTCGGCCTGCAAGTCAACGAGCAACGCGCGCTGTGCGCCTCGATTGATGAAGTGATCGCTTTCTGCAATCGAATGGAGAGCGAGCGCGACAGTCTCGAATACGAGATTGACGGCGTGGTCGTGAAAGTTAATTCGACGGCCTTGCAGGACGAGTTCGGGACGACGACGAAGGCGCCGCGCTGGGCTATCGCATACAAATACCCGGCGCGACAGGCGACGACGCAAGTCGAGTCAATCGTCGTGCAGGTGGGGCGCACGGGCGCGCTCACGCCGGTCGCGAACCTGACGCCCGTTCAACTCGCGGGTACGACGGTGGCGCGCGCGACGCTTCACAACGCGGACGAAATCAAACGTCTCGGCGTGAAGATCGGCGATTGGGTCAACATCGAAAAGAGCGGCGAGATTATTCCGAAAGTCCTCAACGTCGTTGAATCAAGACGGACGGGCGCGGAAGCGGAATACAGCTTTCCGACAGAGTGCCCCGTGTGCGGCGGCGTCGTGTCGCGTCCCGAAGGCGAGGTAGTCGCGCGTTGCGTGGCCGCCGATTGCGCGGCGCAACTCAAAGGTCGTCTGCTGCATTTTGCGTCCAGACGCGCGATGAGGATTGAGGGCTTGGGCGACGCGCTGGCCGAACAATTCGTTCAACTGAAAATGGTGCGCGACGTGGCGGATTTGTACGCGCTGAAGGGCGAGGATGTGGCCGCACTCGAACGCCGGGCGGAGAAGTCCGCCGCGAATTTGCTGACGCAGATCGAGGCCAGCAAGACGCGCGATTTGCCGCACCTCGTCTATGGTCTCGGCATCCGTCACGTCGGCCAGCGCACCGCCGCCATTCTCGCGCGCCACTTCGGCTCGCTCGCCAGACTCGCCGCCGCCAGCGTCGAAGAATTGGACGCCATTCACGAAATCGGCCTGACCGTTGCAGAGAGCGTCCGCGACTGGTTCGACGACGAAGGCAATCGCAATTTGTGCGAGCGTCTGCGCGCGGCGGGCGTGCAGACGGAGTTGACGAACAACGCGAGCGCGAGCCGCGACGGAGAATTTGCCGGCAAACAGTTTGTGCTGACCGGCAAACTCGAAACGTTGACGCGAGATGAAGCGCGCGCGCTCATCGAATCGCGCGGCGGTCGCGTCACTTCGACCGTCAGCAAGAAGACGGACTACGTCGTCGCGGGTGAGGACGCCGGGTCAAAGCTCGACAAGGCGCAGGCTCTCGGCTTGAACGTGATTGACGAGGCGGGGCTAAAAGAGATGTTAAGATAGAAATACAGCATGAGACGAAAGCGCATCATTACTAAAAGCGTCCTCTTCGGCGCAATTGTTGGAGCGGGTATTCTATTCTTTTTTGGAGAGGGCTTTGGCATGGCGTTTTATCTTGCTGCCGAAGGCGCGTTCTTAGGTTCTATAGGTGGCGGAGTGGTCGGAGTGATGCTGAGAATATTTAGATGAGTAACAACAAACAATCAAACAAACTCGAACTGACCTACACCATCTTCTGCGACGATGTGCGTCTGGAAGTCGGCAACAAGCTGTCTCTGATGGGCGTGTTTCATCAAATCGTGGTGCAGCAGTTTCCCGTCTCCGTGATGAAGTTCGCTGTCGTCCAGCAGTGGCGCGGCGAGGGCGCGCACCTTTCGGAAGTGCGTATCCTGACCGAAGATCGGCAACAGCCGATAGTGCTTTCGCAGCCGACGCCGTTTGAGATTATGCCCGGCAGCGTCGCCAATAACGTCAGCTTCTTTTTCAATGTCGGGTTCCACACGCCCGGCCAATACTGGGTGCAGACGCTCGTCAACTCTTCACTCTTTGACGAGCAACCGCTCACGCTTCTGGCAGCAGCCGACTCCGGCACGCGCGAAGACGAATCCGAAACAGTCAACTGAATTAACGCGACGACAAAAGTAAAAGGCAAAAGTGAAGACGCGCTCTTCTCCTTTTGCCTTATTCTTATGCGGATGAGTGGACTTGAACCACCACGGTATCGCTACCACAGGCTTCTGAGACCTGCGCGTCTGCCAATTTCGCCACATCCGCGTGCGTTGTGTTAATCAATATACGAACCGCGTCGTAAAGGTGTCAAGCGAGACGCCGGACGCAAAAAAAAGTGGCTCGAACCGTTTGATTCGAGCCACTGTTCGTTAAATCTGTCAGCGAAAGTTAGGGGCGTCCGAAGATGCCGCCGAGGATGCTGCCGCCGTTGTTGCGACGATAGCCGCCGTTGTTGTTGTAGCCTCGACCGTAGCCGTCGTTGTAGCCGTTGACGAAACCTTGACGGAAGATTTGGCGATACTGTTCGCGATTGCCGTAACGCGAGTTGTAATCTTTCGTCCCATCCTGAAAGGCGCGCTCGTCAGTATAGTTGTAGCGGTCGCCGTGGTCGCGATCCTTGCGACCTTCCTTGATGCCTTCGTTGTAACCGGCGTTCAGCGCGGTCTGGCGAAAGTTGTCATAACCATAGTTGCCGTAGCCGCCGTTATTGCCGTAACCACCGTTGTTGCCGTAGCCGCCATTATTATAGACGCCGTTGTTGTTGTAGCCGCCATTGTTATTGACACCATTGCGACGGTTACGATCATCAGCGTCATGTCTGTGGCGTCGCTGATCTTCGCGCCGGTACTGGTCGTTGTTGTACACGTCGTTGGAACGGTTGTAGTCACGATCCCGACTTTGTCCGAAAGCTAACGCAGGCAAAACCAGAAAGGCGAACAGCACCAGCATTATCGCCCTTCCAACTAAACTTTTATTTTTGCTGTTCATGTTTTTTCTCCTCAAACTCTGTGTGCCAAACTCTGATTGCCCGCCTGGGGTTGGGCCTCTCGCTGTAGAAGACTAACAATCACCGTGCCACACAAAAACGGCGTTAATAGTTTGAAAAACAGCGCGCAGACTCCCACTCATCGCACGCATTTCCGCACGATAAAGTGTCGTCACTGACCGTATCGTGCGCGGACAGGACGCATGTCGTATGTGTTTGGACAGATTGAACTGCGGAAATGAAAGGTCGGTTGCGGACGCTCGCGTGCGCTTGTTATAGTTTCGCCGTCCGATTCAACTTCAACTGATTCAAGCCGGCGACATACAAAGATGCCTGAAACAAAGCAGGGGGCGGAGAGCGTCCGCGTTCGTCTCGAAGAAGTGCGGCGGCGCATCGAGTCGAGCGCGCGGCGTGCGGGGCGCGATCCTTCGGAGGTGACGCTCATCGCCGTCAGCAAGACGTATCCCGCGTCTGCGCTGCGCGAGGCGATGTCGGCGGGGGGGCGCGTCTTCGGCGAAAATCGCGTGCAGGAAGCCGAAGAGAAAATCGCGGAGTTGGGCGGTCGCGATAATGAAGGAGAGGGCAGCGTGCGCTGGCATCTCATCGGCCACTTGCAGGCGAACAAGACGCGCCGCGCCGTGCGACTCTTCGACTGTATCCACACGGTTGACACGCCGGAACTTATCGCGCGGCTCGAACGCCAGTGCGTCGAAGAGAAACGCGCGTCGCTCGACGTGCTGGCGCAGATTGATCTGGCGGGCGAAGCCACGAAGAGCGGGGCGCGCGAAGACGAATTGCCCGCGCTCGTCTCCGCATTCAAAAAATGCGAGCGCGTGCGTTTGACAGGTTTGATGATTCTGCCGCCGTTTGAGACGGATGCCGAGCGCGTGCGTCCATTTTTCCGGCGGCTGCGTACACTGCGCGACGAGTTGCGCGAGCGTGATGTTTTCGCAAGCGGCGCGGGCGAGCTTTCGATGGGCATGAGCCACGACTTCGAGACGGCCATCGAGGAAGGCGCGACGCTCGTGCGCGTGGGCACGGCCATCTTCGGCGCGCGAACTTTGCCGGTTGCTCACGTCGAAGCTCGCGGCGACGAGAATAAATAACATGGTAGTGATTTTAAGCATCGCTCTGCTGGTTCGATTTTTGATCGTGGCAACGATTGTCTCGATGGTCGTGCTGTTGATCGCACGCTTCTTGATGAACTACGCCGACCTCAATCCCTTCAGCCGTCACGTCAATTTCGTGAGACGTTTGACCGATCCGTTCGTCAGTCCTGTGCGCCGCAAGCTTGCAGGCTTCGGCATTCAACCCAACGGCGCGCCGCTCGTCACGATTCTGCTTTCCATTCTCGTCGGTTATCTCGCGTGGATGCTGGCCGCCGGTGTGCTCAATACGCTGGCGGGAATTATCAAGAGTCTCGACACAGGCGGCAGCGGAGCCTTCGCGGCGCTCATTGGCTACATCATCTACGGGCTGCTCGCGCTCTACAGCGCGTTCATCTTCGTTCGCATCATCTTTTCGTGGGGACAGGCGAGCCACGTCGGGAATCGCTTGATGCGATTTCTGGTGAAAGTCACAGACCCTCTTCTCGTTCCTCTACGTCGCATGATTCCGCCGGTCGGCATGTTCGACATCTCGCCCTTCGTGGCGTGCCTCATCATCTGGCTTTTTCAAGCGGCGACGGCAGCCACGCTGCTTCGCGGCTGGCCGCTCAACTTCGTCAATTGAGCAAGGAAGTCTCCGCAGAGACAAGCCGGTTGCGGCTCGGAAAAATCGCGTGCTATATTTTCAGCCCGCTCACAAAAATTAGATTCGTCGAAGGAACTCAAACGAACATGTCTGGACACTCGAAATGGCATACCATCAAGCACAAAAAGGGCGCGCTCGATGCCAAGCGCGGCAAAGTTTTTACGAAGCTGATTAAGGAAATCGCCGTCGCCGCGCGTGTCGGCGGAGGCGACCCGGACGCCAACGCGCGCCTGCGTAAAGCCGTCTCCGATGCGAAGGGCGCGAACATGCCCAACGACACTATCGCGCGCGCCATCCGTCGCGGCACGGGCGAAGAGGAGGGCGTCAACTACGAGGAGATAACTTACGAGGGTTACGGGCCCGGCGGCGTCGCCGTGATGGTTGATTCGATGACGGACAATCGCAACCGCACGGTCGCCGAGATACGTCACATCTTCGGCAAGAACGGCGGCAACCTCGGCACTGCCGGCGCGGTCAACTGGATTTTTGAGAAGAAGGGCTACATCGTCGTCGAGAAGGCGTCGAAGCCTGAAGACGAATTGTTCGAGATCGTCACCGACGCGGGCGCGGAAGATTTACGCGACGACGAAGACAACTTCGAGATTATCACTTCGCCCGAAGAGTTCGACGCCGTGCTCGACGCTGTCAAGAAGGCGGGCATCGAACCGCAGGCCGCCGAGGTTGAGATGATTCCCAAAGAGTACAAGAAGCTCGAAGGCGCTGAGGCCAAACAGATGCTCAAACTGATGGAAGCGCTCGAAGACCATGACGACGTGCAGAAAGTGTCCGCCAACTTCGACATCAGTGAGGAAGAAATGGAGAGCGCGTAAGGCTACCCGTTCGTTTGTCTGAACTATCGGGGCGCGTGGAAAATTCCGCGTGCCCTTTTTCTTGAAGTCCGCCGCTCAGAGTTGCCGCCGCGTTGATAGCAAGACGTGATACTTGCCGCTACGAAAAAAATATTGTCATCAATTCGCGAGCGGTGATAATATCCGCCCCGTTCTTCACGGTTCGTTTGTTCCTCGTGTCGCTGCCGACAAAGAAGCTTTGTTGCCTTCAACAGCCTCATGCTCTTTCACTTTCAAGAACGGCATCATCTGCTGCCGTCACATCTGGAGGTGCCATGAAAAAGGTGTCTTCTCTCCAACAGCCGGAGCGCAGGCCTCTGCGTATCTTTGCCTTCGACCCGATGTCCGGGCGTGGAGCTGACCAACTGCTCTGGCGCGCTTCGGAGAATCAAATCAAAGTCGAGGTCGTCAACGAAGACTTGAAGCCCGGGCCGCAAGGCGCGCGCGTCGAGGTGATTGACTACGACGGCGCGAACGAATGTTTCTACGCGCCAGTTAATCTGGACGACCCCGCGCTTCTGATGCAGGACGGGCTGGAGCCTTCCGAGTCCGATCCGGGCTTTCATCAGCAAATGGTTTACGCAGTGACGATGAAGGTGCTGGAAAATTTCGATCACGCGCTCGGAAGGAAACTCCGTTTTCGTGGTCGCACCGGACGCCAGCGAAACTTCGACAGCGTGCGCTTGCGGATTTTCCCGCACGCTTTTCGTGGCGCGAATGCCTTCTACGATCCTGAGCAGGTCGCGCTCCTCTTCGGCTACTTCCAAGCCGACCGCGAGAATCCGGGCGACAATTTGCCGGGGCAGACGGTCTTCACCTGCCTCTCGCACGACATCGTCGCGCACGAGATGACGCACGCGCTCGTTGACCGCTTGAAGCGATTCTTTCACGAGCCGACGAATGTTGACGTGGCCGCCTTTCACGAAGGCTTCGCCGACATCGTCGCCATCTTTCAACACTTCTCGTTTCCCGAAATTCTCCGCAAGCTGATTCGCGAGTCGAAGACAGACCTGCGCCACTCGGCTCCCCTGATTCAACTCGCGCGGCAGTTCGGCTACGCGACGGGGCAGGGCAGAGGGTTGCGCGCGGCGCTTGAGGGAGAGAAGCCCGACCCGCAGCTTTATCACACGCTCTTCGAGCCGCACGACCGAGGCTCAATCCTTGTCGCGGCGGTCTTCGACGCTTTCTTTATGACTTACCAGCGTCGCGTCAATGACCTCATTCACATCGCGACGAACGGGACGGGACGACTTCCCGAAGGTGAGCTTCATCCAGACCTCGTCAATCGCATCGCGCAAGAGGCCGCGCAGTCTGCGCAGTCCGTCCTGACGATGTGCATACGCGCGTTCGACTATCTGCCGCCCGTTGACATTACCTTCGGCGACTACCTGCGCGCGCTCGTCACCACCGATCTTGAAATCTCGCCCGACGACGAGTTCTGCGAGCGCTCGTCTATGATTGACGCCTTCCGTGTGCGCGGCATCTACCCGGAGGGCGTGACCTCTCTCGCCGAAGGGTCGCTTTTATGGGAGCCGGTCGAGGAAAAAATTGCAGTTCCGCGAAACTTGAAAGAGTGGATGAAAAATCAGGTGGTGGCCGACGCGCAGGCTTTCAACCGCAAGGCCGCGCTCCCGCCCTATGGATTTTTGAAAGTCGCTGGAGACTTTTCAAAGTGGGCGCGTGACAACGCCTCGATGCTGATGCTCGACCCGCAGCGTCCGATTAAGGCGCTCGGTTTCCATCCTTCCTTCCGCGTCGGCTCGCAGGGACAACTGTTGCTCGAACTCGTCATGCAATTCTCTCAGGAGGAAGCCGGCTCGGCGACGGGCGACGAGTTTGGCGGCGTCCACTTTCGCGGCGGCACGACCGTCATCGCCTCCGCCGACGACCGCGTCCGCTACATCATCGCGAAGCCTCTGCCGCACAAGGGACTCGCCCCCGACAAATTACGCGAAGCCCGCGCGCGCCGCGACAGGCAGTGCGAATTCGTCGAACAGAGCGACCTCGGCGATGCGGCTCTCGCGTGGTACGACGACAAATCTTACATGGGGCGGATGGCGAAGCGCGCGAGCTTCGCGGCCATTCATAGGAGGATCAAGCTGTGAGTCCGCAAACGAAAAAAAGCGTCCGCATACGCATGTACAACGTCGGCTTCGGCGACTCGTTTTTGCTCTTCCTGCCCGCGCCCGACAATCGCCCGCGCAAAGTCTTGATTGACTGCGGCGTCCACACCGCCAGCACCAACCCGCCGCCGATTAAGGAAGTGGTCGCGCAAATCGTCACGGACGTGACCGACGCCGACGGCGTCCCGCGCATAGATGTCGTCATCGCCACGCATCGCCATCGCGATCACGTCTATGGTTTTGATAACGACGTGTGGAACGGCGTCGAGGTCAAAGAAGTGTGGATGCCCTGGACGGAGCATCCGCAGGACAAGGACGCCAGAAAGATACGCGATCTCCAGAGCACGTCGGCGAGCGAGACGCACAAGGCCGCGCTGCACAAGTTGCAGTTGAGCCTCACGGCGGAACAACGCCGCGTCATCGAGCAGACGGCGGGCATCGCCATGAACAATCTCGTCAATAAGAAAGCGATGGCGACGTTGCACGAGGGCTTCTCCAAAAAAGTCGCCTTCGCGCGGCGTCGCTACCTGCCGGAGAAAGAGGGCGGCGAGACGTTTGAAACCGGCGTCCTGCCCGGCGTAAAGATTCACGCGCTCGCCCCTTCGCACGAACTCGCCGCGATCACCGCCAACGACATCGAAGACGAGATGTATCTGACAAGCGCGTCCAACAATTTATCAACAGGCTTGCGCCTTCCGTTTCGTGACAGGTGGAGAATGACGCCCGCGCAGTTCAACGCTGCGAACAAACATCTGGGGATGGGCAAGCGGGCGATGGAAGAAGTCAAAAGCGCGGGCGAGGCTGACGACTTTGCCGCTGCCGCGAAACTCGAAGACAGCGTCAACAACACGAGTCTCATGCTTATGTTCGAGATCGGCAAAGGCTACCTGTTTTTTCCCGGAGACGCGCAGTGGGGCGGGTGGAAGAAGGTGCTTGAGTCGGCGGAATGGCGCGAGTTGCTGGCGAAGACGACCTTCTACAAAATCGGCCATCACGGCAGCCACAACGCCACGCCCAAGACCTTCGTCGAGAAAGTTCTCGGCAAGAATTTCTGGGCGCTGGCCTGCACCGGCCCCACGAAGGCATGGAAGGACATCATTCCGCGCCAGCCTCTGCTGACGAAATTGCGCGAGAAGTCGGACACGGTCGTCCGCAGCGACCGGCAGGACAAGCCCGATCCGAAGACTGCAAATTTTAAGCGCGCCGCGAAAAACGCTTACGTCGAAGTCGAGTTGAAAGTCTGAACTGACAATTTGAAAACTCGCGCGCCTGTTTCTATGGCCGGCTCTTTAAGGTATAAAGCCTCATGCGTATTTTGGGGATTGATCCGGGCAGCGAGACGACGGGCTGGGGCGTGGTCGAAGGCGACGCGCGTCGCTACCAACTGGTTGACTACGGCACGGTCAAGGCCAAACCGCGCGAGAGATTCGCGGCGCGGCTCTTGAAAATTAGCGTTGGCGTAGAGGAGTTGATCGAGCGTTTTTCGCCTGACGTGTGCTCAGTTGAAGAATCTTTCTTCGCCGTCAATCCGAAGACCGCGCTGCAACTCGGACATGTGCGCGGCGTCATCTTACTCGCGGCGGAACGCGCTGGCATCGAGATCGCGGAGTATTCGCCGCGTCTCGTCAAGCAGACGGTCGTCGGCTACGGCGCGGCGGAGAAGCAGCAGGTGCAGGAGATGGTGCGCGTGCTGCTCCGTTTGAAAGAGTTGCCGAAGCCATTCGATGCGGCGGACGCGCTCGCGCTTGCCATCACGCATTTTCATCATGCGAGCCTGCTGCACGCCGCACGCCCGGCGCGGGCAACATCAGCACGCACGCAACTCGAAGAACTCTTAGCCGCGAACCCTCGCCGGCGCGCACGACGCTGATAGACAAACATTCGACGCGCCGTCAGGTTCATCTCCAATAACCTCAACTCAAGGAGAGTGAAACCATGTCCCATCAAATTAAGTTTCTCCAGACACGCGCGACGCATCGCTCACAACAAACATGCTCATCGTTGAAAGTTATCCGACAACGAAAGTTCTCGTCTTTGAAATTACTCCGAATCAGACATCTCTCCGTCGTGTTGTGCGCGGCGATGTTGCTCGCGGTCGCCATGACGCCGGAACACATACACGCGCGCAAGAAGCGTCGCCCTCCCGCCGGCGGCAGAGTCGTCGTCGTGGTTGACGAGCGGCTGGCGGCGTTGCGCGACGCGCCTGACATTTCGGCGGGGCTGTTGCAGAGACTAAGCAGAGGCCGCGCGGTCGCCGTGACGGGCGAGAGACAGGCGCGCGACGGTTTGAAATTTTACCGCGTCGCCGTCACGAGCCGGACGAGCGGCTGGTTACAGTCCGATGCGGTCGCGTCGCCCACACACGCCGGCGACGACGAGCGTCTGCTGCGACTCATTCGCGGCTCGGAAGAATTCGACCAACTTTCACGCGCGCGCATCTTTCTCGACAACTTCCCGCGCTCGACGCTGCGTCCCGCCGTGCTCCTGCTCTATGGCGAGACGGCGGAAGAGGCCGCCATGAAACTAACGCGCGACGCACAGAAGCGTCTCGACGAGCGCGAGATGACAGCGGGCGGCGCGCCCGTCGCAAGTTATTTTATGAACTACGTCGGGGTTGATCGTTATCGAAAGCAGGGAATCGTTTTCACCTTCGATGTGGCAGCGAAGCGTTTTCATTACGACGGCGCGGCGTGGCGCGAAATACTGCGACGCTACCCGCGCACCCCCGAAGCCGACGCAGCGCGGCAGCAACTCGAATCATTACGAGCCGTCGCTACTCCGTAAACGTCCGCGCAAAATTTTAAGCGATGTTGATGCGTGAGTTGTGAGAAAAGCCTGTGGAGCATCAAACTCCACAGGCTTACTATTATCTGCTGGTTTTTAATTCGCACCGGATTGTAATCTACCTGAACAACTCTGAGATCGAATCTGCGGCTCAGGCGAATATCTAATCCGCCGCCGAAATCTATCGTAAATCCTGTGCCAGAGCCAATGACACGCAAGAAAAAACGAACAGAGTTGTCAGCATCATTCTATACATACAAAACTCTCCTTTAATCAGTCGTCAAAGTAGAACTAGAACTTTTTCTAACCTACAAGGCGGAAAAGAGAGACGGGTTGGCTCAGGCGTCAGGGAAATAATTTTCTTTGAACGGGCAAAGTCGTATAATTCGCGGCGGAATCTTTTCCAGTTAGCACGGACACAGGATCGGATTGCTATGCCCTCGCCGCCGGATGTCACGCAGGTCTTACGCGAATTGAGCGAAGGCTGTGACACAGCCCCCGCCAAGCTCATGCCGCTCGTCTATGACGAGTTGCGAAAGCTGGCCGGAGGCTACCTGCAAGGCGAACGCGCAGACCACACGCTGCCAGCCACCGCGCTCGTGCATGAAGCTTACATTCGTCTGGTTGACTGGCAGAACGTAACGTGGCAAAACCGCGCGCACTTCTTCGCCCTCGCTGCCCAGGTCATGCGCCGCATCCTCGTTGACCACGCCCGCGAGAAGGGCGCGCAGAAACGCGGCGGGATCACGAAACTCTCGCTCGACGAGGCCGTCAGCTTCGCGGCGCGAAAAGAAGTTGAATTAGTCGCGCTCGATGATGCGCTGAAAGAGTTAGCCGGGTTCGACGACGTGCAGAGCAAGATCGTCGAACTGCGTTTCTTTGGTGGCTTGACGATAGAAGAGACGGCAGAGGCGTTGAGGATTTCGCCCGCTACCGTCAAACGCGAGTGGACGCTGGCGAAGGCTTGCTCCACAAAAAGATCGTGCGCGGAGCATAAGTCAAAAGCCGCGACCAGTAGAAGATAAGGAGCCGGCAGCGATGGCAGTCAATCCGCAAGACTTACCGCAACACTATTACACGCTCGATGAGTATTTCGCCCTTGAGCACGCGGGCGATGCGCGCTTCGAGTATTGGGACGGCGACATTTTTTGCATGAGCGGCGGCAGCCGCGCGCATGGCATGATTTCCGGCAACGTCCATTTCTCTCTTGCTCTAGCTCTGCGTGGTGGGCGGTGCAGGGCTTTCACCGCCGATACATCTATCTGGACGCCGACGCTGCCGCCCTATCGTTACCCGGACGCGAGTGTGGCGTGCGGCGAGCTGCAGTTCAAGCATGTGAAGGGCGTTGACGCTCTTGTCAATCCCGTGTTGATCGTTGAAGTGTTGTCGCCAAGCACAGCCACACACGACCACGAGGGCAAGTTTGCTGCCTATCAGTCAATCAAGACCTTCAGCGAATACCTGCTCGTCGCTCAGGATGAGCCGCGCGTGACGCACTACGCGCGGCAACCTGATGACCGATGGGTGCGAGAAGACAAGACCGCACTCGACGCTTCTCTGACATTCGCCTCCATCGGCTGCACGATCACGATGCGCGAGATTTATGAGGCGATAGATTTCCCCCTATCAAACGTCGCGCCCGCCTCCGTCTCGTCTTGAATTAAACGCGGCCTGCGCCCTTACTTTTATGAATCCAGAGCAATGGCTGCAAGTGAAAGAGCTTTTCCACGCGACGACGCAACTCGCGCCGGAAGCGCGTTTGGCTTTCCTGCAACAAAGCTGTCGTGGCGACGCGGAGATGCTGCGTGAGTTGCTCTTGTTGTTGGAATCTCACGACGAGGCCGGACAGTTTATCGAGCAGCCTGCGCTGGGTCTGGCGTCGGACATCCTATCAGCAAAAGCGGACGATCTATGGACGGGACGCCACGTTGGACAGTATCGAGTGCTGCGCGAGATCGGGCGCGGCGGGATGGGGATGGTGCTGTTGGCGGTGCGCGCCGACGACCAGTTTAAGAAGCGCGTCACGATCAAAATTCTGCGGCGCGGGATGGACACGGAAGACCTCCTGCGCCGTTTTCGCAAAGAGCGACAGATTCTCGCGCCTCGCTCGAACATCCGAACATCGCACGCCTGCTCGACGGCGGCATGACGGATGATGGCTTGCCTTACTTCGTGATGGAATAGGTTGAAGGCGAACCGCACGACAAGTATGCCGACGAACACAAACTCTCGACCGACGAGCGTCTGCAACTGTTCCGCACAGTCTGCGCCGCCGTCCAGTACGCGCATCAAAACCTCATCGTACATCGCGACTTGAAGCCGGGCAACATCCTCGTTACGTCAACAGGTGAGCCGAAACTCCTCGACTTCGGCATCGCCAAATTACTGAATCCCGAATTGACCTCGCAGCAGAGCATCGCCTCGACCGCCGTGCTTGTGCGTTTGATGACGCCCGAATATGCCAGCCCGGAACAGATTCGGGGCAGAAGCATCACGACCGTGAGCGATGTTTACAGTTTGGGTGTGATTCTTTACCGCTTGCTCACGGGTCGCTCGCCGTATCGTCTCGCCAATAGCTCGTCTCAGGAAATAGAGCGCATCGTCTGTGAAACCGAACCGGAGAAATCGAGCACCGCGCTCGATAGCGCATAGTCACCGGCATTGGTTTCCTCAGCAGCCATCCCGAAACTTCGACGAGCAGTAACGTGCAAGCGTTCGGGATGGCTGCTCATGTTTTGTCAGGCCGATTGCCAAGCAGCAGCCCCTGCGGCTACTGTTGTTTGATCTGCGGGTTGACCTGTTTTTGGATGATGCCGCCTTTTTTCAACGGGCCGGGATCAATCCGTTTGACTTGCGGCATCAACTCGAAGTAACGAGCGGGCAGGCGGTAAGCATTGTTGCGCGCCTCGACCCACATCGAGCCTGCGCCGATCTGATTCGCATCGTAGTCTATCCACATGAAGCCGCGCTCCGAACCGAAGCCGCCGGCGCTGCCCCAGTTTGTGCCCCATGAGTTTTTAACGAGCCATGCATGTTTCGCATCGTTCCAACCAATGATCGTCACGAAGTGGCCGCATACCGCGCCGTTCGGCGGGCCGCTTGAGGGGCACGGCTTCTTTTGCTGAGCCGCATAATCGTCGTCCTGCGTGTAGGTGCCGCCCGTGTAACTGATAAAGCTATCGTTGACGCCGACCCACGAAACAACCGGCCCGTGCAGACACATCTCGGCTTTAATTTCTGCAACGGGAGGAATTTGCACCGTGTCGCTGACGAAGCCAGAGACGAGCGCATGATATGGAGTAGGATAAAAGTTAAGATTCGGCGTGCCGTCAACGCCTGAATCCGGCAACTCAGCTTCAGTTGTCGTGCCGTCTGTGGTCAGGAAATCTATTGCGCCTTTCGTCCCGCCACCCTTGCAGGTTCCAGCCTGACTGTTGGTGACGATGTACTGCTCCGAGCCGTCTGCCGTCATGTCGTTGCGAATCAGGTAGCTTGATTCGAGGACAGCCATCGCACCGTAAGCCCAGCAACTTCCGCAACCCTGCCTTTTCACCGGCGTCACCTTGCCGGACTGTCGCCAGTCGAAACTCTTCGCGCCGGCATTGCACGCGACATGCAACTCAGGCAACTTCAATTTGAGTAGCGGATTGACTTTGAGAGCTTGATCTCGCGTCTCACGATCAAGCTGCACAACCTGGCGTGCAATCACGTTCTGTTTTTTCGCAACCTGAATCAGGTCGGGAGGCAGTTCGCCGCCGGTCAGACTCTTGGCGCTTCGCTCCATCGCCTCGGTGAAACCGACTTCATATCCTAGTTTGCGATCTTTGATGCGCTGGCGCAGCACCGCCAACTTCTGTCGTGCTGCCGGCGACGCAAGCTGCTCGCGCTGTGCGTAGTCCTGCGGGGTGGCGATTTGTGGTTGAGCCGGGGCGGCGAGCGCGAAAGCCGAGGCGGCGAATGCCAGAGCGATGATCCATTTATTTCTGAGACTGCTGTTCATCTTTCATATCTCCTTCGTTGAAAGAATCATGTGCGCGAGGCGAAGTGCCTCGCCATGTGGTTGCTGTCCCCTTGTCCCCAACCCTTGAATGGTGATCTTGCCAACAACTCCATTACCGGATTTGAAATCAACATGCTCTGTCTTCTCAAATTGGTTTGGACATCGCTGATTTCCCGTCCCAATTAAACCCGCTGCTCTGAACTTCAAGCTAAGTTTAGAGTGTACTTTCACGAGACCGACGGGCGGGGGTGATTACTGGCGGCCATGTTTTTAACAGTCAAAGACGGAGCGGTCAAGGTTTTTGCCTGACCTGACTTGAGCGCGCCGTCTGCCCGACAAATCAAATCGCTTGTCTCACAGTGTATTCAGCATCTCGCGGCTGCGGCTGATTTTGCGTTCGAGCAATTCGACACGTCCTGCGTCCTCCACGCCCAGACTGCTCTGCGCTCCATGCTGACGCCATAACTCGACGGCTTGTTGATACGAAGCGAGCGCGGAGTCGAGCGCGGCGCGGCGGGAGACCATCGGCAGGTTTGTTTTTCCGGCGACGGCCAGATCGCAATCGCCGAGCTTGGCGAGATAATAGCCGCGCAACGATTCGCCGAAGGCAGCATCCTTCTCGCGCGCCGCCGCGTCAATCTGTGCGAACGCTTTTTCGTAGGCACGGCGAGCCGCTTCCGTGTCGCCTTTGAACAGTTGCTCGTCAGCGTAGAGATACTTGACCATCAGCCGTTTCTGAAGGTAGTCGAAGTTTTGCGCGTCGTGCGCGATGAGTTCGTCGAGAATTTGGAAGGAGCGTTTGAAGGATACTTCGGCTGGTGCGACTTGACCACGACGAAATTCGTTCGCGCCGAGCGCCGAGCAAATGATGGCGAGATCGAGTTTCTGCTCCTGATTGTCCGGGTCTGCTTTGCTGAACTCGGTGAAGTCCAACACCGCCTCCGCCAAGCCACGTTGCGCCTCGTCGTAGCGCCCCGCCTCGAAGAGATATTGTGCAGCATTGACTTGAGCCGTTTTCAAAATCCGGTCGTTGACCACCTCGTCCGGTTGTAGCTTGACGAGCTTCTCGCTGAGTTCAAGCGTGCGCGCGGAGTAGGGCGCGGCCTCATCACGCAGTTGTTTCGCCAGCGCCGCGTCGTCGTCATCCTGTGCATTCTTCGCCAGCGTCAACAAATGGCTCTGTATCCTATCCAGCGCGGCGGCGACGAGATTGTTCGCGCGTACATGATTCGGGTCGCGCCTCAGCACGTCGTCAGCGACGGCGACGGCATGTTTGAAAGTTTCGATGCTCTCGTTCGCGCCTTTGCCGACGGGCAGCGTGTCGCCGAGAAAAATGTAGCTGGCGGAGAGACGCACCGGGAGCGTCAGATCTTCCGCGTGCGCGGACACGAATTTCTCGTTGAGCGAAATACCCTGACGCAGAAACGCATCGGCTTCTTGCTTGTTTCCCTGTCGTCCGAGCGCGGTCGCAAGCTCTGAATATGCGCCGGCCAAGTCCCCCTGCATCTGCGCGTCGTTGGATTTGACGGCGATGGGTTCGAGCAGCGCGATGCCTTTGCGATAACTGGCAATCGCGCCCGACGTGTCGCCGAGATTCGCGTTGTAGGCGCGTCCCTGCACTTTGCCGATGCGGATGTAAGCGACGGCGAGTTCGCGTTGCAAGTCCGTGTTATCGCGCGCGTCCTGCGAAAGTGCGTCCAAGTATTCGAGCGCATCTGTGACGAGCATCTCGCGCGCTTTGGTCGAGCCGGCGAGTTTGTCAATCTCGTCGTAATATTTGAAGACGACGTTGTTGGCGAGCTGGCGCACCTGCGCGAAACGTTTTTCGGCGAGACGACGCTCGCGCTCGGCGCGCACGGCCTGCCACGACGTGCCGACGATGCCGCCAATCAACGTCAACAAAATCAGCGCAGCGGCGACGACCGACGCGCGATGGCGTTTGATAAATTTTTCGGCGCGATACGAGAAAGTGTCCGGGCGCGCGGTGACGGGCAAGCCCGCGAGATGCCGCCGGATGTCGTCGCTGAATTTATCAATAGAGCTGTAGCGGCGTTCCGGCTCTTTCCTGAGCGCCTTGAGAATAATGTTGTCCACATCGCCGCGCAGCGATCTGGAAGTCGTCTTTGAATTTCTGCCATCAGTTGCGCGGTCTTTCATGCGCTCGTCCGTCTTCGCGCCGCTTGCGTCAACCACATCGAGAGTTTCTTCGCGCCCGCGCGTGATGACGGCATCGCTCGGCCTGTCCGGTGAGATGTCGCAGACGACGCGCGCCACTTCGTCGAGTCGCCTGTCTCTCAATTCGTAGGGGAGATGCCCGGTCAGCAACTCGAACAAAATCACGCCGAGCGCATACACGTCCGTCGCCGTCGTAATCGCTCCGCCGCGAAATTGTTCGGGGCTGGCGTAATGCGGCGTCATCATGCCGAGCGCGGTGGCCGTGCCCGTCTGTTCGAGAGCTTCGGGCGTCAGCAGTTTGGAGATGCCGAAGTCCAGAAGTTTCGGCTCGCCATCTTCGTTGACGAGAATGTTCGACGGCTTCAAGTCGCGATGGACGACGAGCCGCGTATGCGCGTAAGAGACCGCCGCGCAGACTTTGCGAAAGAGCGCGAGCCGCTCGTTGACGGATAAATTTCGCGCCTCACAAAACGTCAATAACTCGACGCCCGCGACATATTCCATCACGAAGTAGGGCAGGCCGTCGGCGGTCGTGCCGCCATCGAGCAGGCGCGCGATGTTCGGATGATCGAGGTTGGCGAGTATCTGCCGCTCGTTGCGAAAACGCCGCCGCACGTCTTCCGTGTCCATGCCGCGACGGATTAACTTGACGGCGACACGCTGCTCGAACTCGTCGTCGGCACGCACGGCTTCATAGACCGTGCCCATCCCGCCGCGCCCCAACTCGCGCAAAATTCTGTAATGGCCGATGTGCCCCGCCGCGATGGTTTCGGCATCGGTCGGGAAACTCTCTTTGATCGCGGCGAGCGGCGAATGTTCGAGCAAGGTCGGCTGCTGGTCATCGGCGCGCAACAAATCCTCGACGGCGGCGCGCAATTCATCGTCGCCATCGCAATGCGCGGAGAGAAAATCAGCGCGCGCGTCGTGCGGCAATTCGACGGCGAGATGGAAAAGCTCTTTGACTTGTTGCCAGTTCGCGGGGGATGAAGATTGGGACATGCTTGATTGTTGAAATGTTGATGAAATGTGGACGAAGTTGCGGGCGACGTGCGAACGAAAAGTTAGCCGCTCATGGCTTGATGCAGCCACGCCTTCGCGACGCGCCACTCGCGTTTGACCGTGATCTCGGAGACGCCGAGCACCTCCGCCACTTCCTCGACGGTCAGGCCGCCGAAGAAACGCAGTTCGACGACGCGCGCCTGCTGCGGATCGAGCGCGCTCAAACGTTCGAGTACGTCGTTCAAGAGCAGCACGTCAACCTGCCGCTCTTCGCGCGCGAGTCCCATGGCTTCGTCGAGAGAAAGTTTGGTGTTGTTTTCGCCGCCGCGTTTTTGCGCCTGACGCTGGAGCGCGTGGTTGACGAGGATGCGGCGCATCATCTCTGCGGCCAGCGCGAAGAAGTGCGCGCGGTTGCGCCAGTCAACCGAATGCTGCTCGATGAGTCGCAGGTATGCTTCATGGACGAGCGCGGTGGCTTGCAGCGTGTGATCCGCGCGCTCGTGCGAGAGTTTGCTGGCGGCAAGCCGGCGCAACTCCGCATAGACGAGCGGCAACAACTCGTCGAGCGCGGCGCGGTCGCCGCCCTGTGCCTGCCGCAGTAATTGCGTGACCCCTTCATTTGACGACATAAACGCGAGGCGGTGACCCGTCTCCTTTCCTCTCGATTCTAACCTTGACCAACCTCTGTGCAAAATCTTTTACGCCGCTTGATACCTTTCGCCGCCAAAGCTTGCGATTAATAGATGACGGGCAAGCTCGCGCCAAAGTGTGCGACATCGTTGCCGCTACGAGGTCAACAATTCAGACGGAGAGAACATGAACGGACCAGATAAAAGCATTCGCGTATTCAACAAAGTGACGTTACTACTATTGCTTTCACTGCTCTTCGGCGTATCTGCCTTCGCCGCAGATGGCGATCTGGACGCGACGTTCGATGCGCCGGATGTGAGCGGCACGGTCAGAGCCATCACCGTGCAGCCGGACGGCAAGATACTCGTCGGCGGCTCGTTCGGCCCCAGCTTCGGCGGCGCGAAGCTCAACGCGAACGGCTCGATAGACCCCGCCTTCGACAGGTTCGGCGCGGAGTTTCGACGCTTCCTCGTCTTGCCGAACAATCAAGTGCTCGTCGCGGGCACAGTCGAAGATAATCGCTTCAGCCCGTCAAAGTTTTACCAACTCACGCGCCGCTCGGCGTTCAATGGAGTTGACAACGTTTTCGCGGGTTTGGAGTTGACTGCCAATCCGAATTTCAGCCCGCTGGTTTATGACCTCGCACTGCAAACGGATGGAAAAATCATCGTCGTCGGCGCATTCGCTTCCGCCAACGGAACCGCGCACGTCAATATCGTGCGCCTTCAGAGCAACGGCGTGGTTGACGCTACTTTCAACCCAATCGTCGCGCCGAACAGTTCCGGCATCCGTCGCGTCTTTATCCAGCCCGACGGCAAAATCCTCATCGGCGGCCAGATCACACAGGTCAACGGCGTCGCACGCGACCGCATCGCGCGCCTCAACGCGGACGGCACGCTCGATACAACTTTCGTGCCCGCGCTGCTCACGTCGTCTCCGGCGGGCACAGTCGGTTTTGACGACATGGCTTTACAGCCGGACGGCAAGCTCGTCGTCTCCGCGTTCAATCTGGGCGGCTACCTGCGACGCTTGAATAGCGACGGCAGCCTCGACGCGACGTTCGCCAGCACGCAACCCTCGACGGCTTATCGAACGCTGACGATTGCGTTGCAAGCGGACGGCAAGATCGTCGTCGGCATTCAGAGCAACACATCCGCCGGCGGCATCCGTCGCCTCAACGCGGACGGGACGACAGACAGTAGCTTCAACGCCGTCGTCGAGACCAACATCGAAGGCCCCGCGAAGATCGTCATTCAACCGGACGGAAAAATTCTCGTCGCTGCCACCGTCTCGAAAGTCAACGGCGTCAGTGTGAGCAGAAACATCATCCGACTTAACAACGCGCTGGCAGCGCCGACGCCGACGCCCACACCGACGCCGCTCGGCACAGTGCAGTTCAGCGCGGCGACCTACGATGCCGGCGAGGGCAATGGCGGAGGCGGAACGAACGGCACGACCTACGGCGAGGTCAACAGCGTCGAGTCCGCGCTGGCCGCCGCTGCGGGTGGCTCCACGCTCATCAACATTACGCGCACCGACACGACGCAGGCCGCGAGCGTTGACTACGCGACCGCGAACGGCACGGCGTCGAGTCGCACGGACTACGCCGCCGCTTTCGGCACTTTGCGCTTCGCGGTCGGCGAATCCACGAAGACCATTCTCATTCCCATCACCGACGACGCCTTCTTGGAATCGCCGGAGACGTTCAGCCTCTCGCTCTCGAACCCAGTCGGCGTCTTGCTCGGCACGCCCGCGACGGCGACCGTGACCATCACGAGCAATGACGCGGCGGATGCTCCGAGTCCGGTCAAAGATGCGTCCTTCAACGTGGACTTTTTCGTTCGCCAGCAATATGCGGATTTCCTCAATCGAGAGGCGGACGCCGACGGCCTCGCCTTCTGGACGAGCCAGATTACGGAGTGCGAGACGCGCCCTGTGGCCGAGCGGCAAGGCTGCCGCGAGGTGAGACGCATCAACGTCTCGGCGGCCTTCTTCCTCTCGATTGAATTTCAGGAGACAGGTTACTTCGCCTATCGTTTCAATCAAGCCGCCTTCAACACGGGCGAGCATCTCGCCTTACGCGACTTCATCTCCGACAAGAGCACGGTCAGTCGTGGCGTCGTCGTCGGGCAGGCCAATTATCAGCAGCAGTTGGAGCAGAACAAACAACTGTTCGCCGACGAGTTCGTCAAACGCGCGACGTTCCTCGCGCTCTACCCGGCGACGTTGACGGCGGCGCAATTCGTTGACGCGCTCAACGTCAACACGAATGGCTCGCTCTCGACAACCGAGCGCAACGATCTCGTCACACGTCTCGGCAATAACCAACTCACTCGCGCGCAGGCCTTGCGCGCCGTCGTAGATGATGCGGACTTCAGCGCGCGCGAGTCCAACCGCGCATTTGTCTTAATGGAATACTTCGGTTATCTTCGCCGCGCTCCAAACGAGACGCCCGACGCCGATTTCTCCGGCTACAACTTCTGGCTCTCAAAACTTAACAGTTTCAACGGCGACTACGTGCGCGCCGAAATGGTCAAGGCGTTCATCAACGCGAATGAATACCAGAACCGTTTCGGCCAGTAGGTATGTCCCGCACCGCGCATCGTTGGCGACCGGCAGACAGTCGCCGACGACGCGCGGGCAATCACCGGAAAATTTCTTCGCCCCAACTTTAAGGAGAACTTTATGCAGACCATTTCCATGTCAATGTTGACGAGCCGTATCAATAAATTCTTGTTAACGCTGTTACTGCTCGCGAGCTTCGGCGTCACACGCGCCAGCGCGGAGCAGGCGACTACTCTGTGGACGCACACGCCCACGCAGGACATCAAGTGGTACAGCGTGACGAACGCCGGCACGCTGCTCGTCGGCACGGCGTCGGGCATCTACTGCCTGAACCCGGAGACGGGCGCGGAACTCTGGCGTCGCGACGACCTGCGCGACATCGCCGAGCACGAGCAACAGGAAATTCAAGGGACGCCGCTTTTGCTCGTCTATGACAACACCGGCGCGATGCAGAAAAAGACGCACCTCTTCGCGCTCGATTTGCTGACGGGCAAAAACATCTGGCAGACCGAGTCGCTCAAAGGCTACACCGTGCAGGTCGCGCCGAGCTTCGAGCGAGACATGCTCGTCTTTCTCACCGTCGCCAACAACAAGATGACGAAGGACAAGCTCGACATCGCCGCGCTTCGTCTCTCGACCGGCGAGATGCTCTGGCAGTCCGAGTTCACGGAGAATGTTGACCTCTACGGCATCGAACGCGGCAGCAAATATTTTCCGAAGTTCGACCTCTCCGGCGCGCAACCGCCAATCTTCGACGGCGACTCGGTTTACTTCACCTACGCCGGCCTTCATCGCTACAACCTCTCGGACGGCAAGCTCGTCTGGAAAATGCCTTACGATGTGACCGAGGGCAAAATCAAGAACGCCAACGCGCAGGCCGTCATCGAGGGCGACACCATCTACACTTCCGCGAAGGGGCAGGTGCGCGCGATAGACAAAGCGACCGGCGCGGCCAAGTGGACGAGCAAGGATTTCGGCGGCGGCATTGTCGAGATGTTGCCGCGCGGAGATGTCATCTACGGTCGGCTCGGCGGCACGTTTTACGATTTCGGCAAACGCGAGTACGTCGTCAAGAAACCGCTCGGCGTCGTCGCGCTCGACAAGAAGACCGGCGCGCCCGTCTGGTTCTACGACAAGGCCGGAGGCAGCCTGACGAACATGGTGTTGCTGCCCGAACAGAACACGATCTTGATTGCCGACGAGAAGAATCTGATCGGACTCGACACGAGCAGTACGGGCAAGGTCAAGGAAGCTTTCAAGACCAAACTCGAATTCAAATACAATCTCGGCACGGCGGCGACGGTCGCGAAGGTCGCCAAGTTCGGCTTCGGCGGACTCTCTGCCATCGGCTCGAAGGGCGCGGACACGACCGACAACCCGGTCGCGCTCTCGCGTCGCGAAAACGGAACCATCGTCATCCGCGGCACGAACCACGTCGCCGCCTTCGACCCGCGCACGCACGCGATGGCGTGGGGCACGAAGTACGCCGCGCCGAGCGTCCCCGGCTGGCAGAAAATCGCGATGACGGCGATTACCGTCGCCAGCGCGGCGATGTCGCAGGGACAGGCTTTCAACTACGCCTCGCTCGGCGATTCGCACAGCGCGAATCGCGCCAACAGCGACTTCATCGGCGCGATGTCCGGCTACGAGCAGTTCATGTCGAAGCGTTACAGCGCGACGAAGGCGGGCGGCGTCTATGTCTATGTGCTGACCGACATCAAGCAGGATAAAGAAAAGGGCGCGGGACTGATCGGCGTCAACATGGAGACGGGGCAGGGCGACCGCCAGATTTTGTTCAAGGACAAAGAGCCGGACTACGAAGTTGACGAAGCGTCCGGGCGCATCTTCAATCTCAAAAACAGCAAGGAGTTGAACGCTTACATCATCAAGTGAGCCAGCGGCGCGGCACATCTTCAACGTGAAAATCCGCACTCGAAAGCTATTGCAAAATACGACGGGCGCGGTTAGATTGTCGTCAGTTCAAGCACAGCACTTCGAGGGGGTTTGCGCTCGCGCATAACCGTCGCGGGCGCGAGCGCCAGACTGATTTTAAGAACAAGCGTTGGAGGAGAGGAAAAGTGCCTACCGGAACATGCCCTGATTGCGAAGCCGATGTCCATGTTGACACCGACACAGATAAAGGCGATACCGTCTCGTGCGACGACTGCGGGACACAGTTGGAGGTTGTCGGACTCGACCCCGTCGAATTAGACATCGTTGACGAAGACGATGCTGACCTCGACGATGAGGAAGACGACTTTTAGCAAAGCGGTCAATGGTGAATGGTCAATGGCGAATGGGAGAAAGCGGTTCTTTCCATTCGCCATTGACCATTCACCATTGACCGCTTTCACTTGTCACTGCTTTTGTACGTCGAGCGATTCTGGCGGATGTTGAGGCCGCGCGGGACTTCGACACGGATGGTATGGACGCGCCCGTCGTGGCGTTTTTCTTCGGGCGGGTAAAAAGCCAGCACGTAGGTTGACGTGACTTCTTCGGCGAGCGCCTTGAACAGCGGCTCATAATCAACGGCAGTCGCGTAAAAGTTCGTGCCGCCGGTCTTCTCCGCGAGGCCGCTCACGTCGAGGGGCGTCGGCAAAGGCACATGCTCGGACGAGGCCGACGCCAGCAGGCGCGTGTAGGACGGAAGCGTCACGGTATAGACGCTCACCTCCGCCGCGTTGGCGCGCTCGATGACGGTGGCGGGCGCGACCGTATCGCCGACGGGGAAACCATCGGTGACGACGACGACGGCGCGCTTCATCAGACGCCGCTCGCGCGTGCGCGGGGCATCACGCACGAGCAGGCGAATGGCGTCGTCAATCGCGTCGTAAGTGTGCGTCGAGAGTCCGTTCAATTCATGCGCGAGCGCGCCGATAGAGCGGTCAAGTTTCTGCGGGTCGGACGTGAAACGCTGCCGGATTTTGGCGTTCATGCCGAAACTCATCAGCGCGAAAGAGACGGGGCGCGAAGACATTCCCTTGACGAAGGCGCGCATCGCCGTCTGCAAACGTCCCATCTCGTCCGCAGACATGCTCCCCGACACATCCACCGCGAAGACGACCGTGACGGGTCGCTCGACGCCGCCGCGCCGCTCGACGTTGAAGAATGTGATGGGACGCGCCGCGCCGTCTTCGTAGAGTTTGAAATCCTCCGGGCGCAAATTTCTGACGGGCTGCCCTGACGCATCCGTCACCGTCACGTCAACGAGCACGAGGTCTGTGTCAATCTTCAGCACGTCGTCCTCGTCGTCAAGCTCGACGGGGTGATTTTCCTGACGCGCCCGCTGCTGCGCCGCCACTTCGTCGTGCGGCAATTGTTGTGCAGAAACTTTCGCCGGCGACACGGGCGCGAGCATCGCCAGCGCGCAACACGACGCCAGCAGCGTGCGTCGAAAATTACACTGCACCTTCAGTCTGATGTTTGAACCGGGTGACATAAAAATGGAAAGCAAAACTTGAACGGCCAACGGCGTCAAAATATTTGTCAGCGGCGTTGAGACATTATACTGAACAGCGACGCGAGCGCACCAATGACAGCAGCAGGATTCACCGAGCAACACGGAACGCGCGCGGGCGCATCAACTTGTCGGAGGGAAGCGCGGATTTCTGCCGCTGGCACGCGCCTCTCGAATGATATACTGGCCGACGCAAACGTTGGATGCTTTCATTCTTAACCATGACTCGAACGAACATCAAAATGCTTTCACGTAAAACACATTTCACGGCCAACGCCTGCTTGCTCGTCTTCCTGCTCGCGCTGTGCGGCGGCACGGTGTCGGCGGCGCAGGATCGCTCGACGGGCGGACTCAAAGGCAAGGTACACGTCGAGTCGGGCGCGGAAGCCTCCGACATCAGCGTCATTGTGCGAGAGGGCGAGCGCGAAATCGCGAAGTCGTCCACGAACGGCAACGGCGAGTTCGTGATCCGAGGGCTGCCGGCGGGACTCTACGGCCTGACGTTTCGCAAGCCGGGTTTGAGCGTCGGCACGATGGAAAAGGTGGAAGTGCGCGCCGGGAAAATGCACTCGCTCAAAGATAAATTGTTTCTGCCGCTCGATGAAGGCTCCATCGCTTTCCTGCGCGGCAGTATCTTCAACGCCGCCGGCCAGAGTGTCGCGGGGGCGCGCGTCGAACTGTCGCGCGTGTTGCCCGATGGAACGTTGAAGAAAGTGGACAGCCGCATCACGAACTCCATCGGCGCATTCAGTTTTCGTCTTAAACCGGAGCGCGCGACCTACAGCCTGCACGCATCGTTGAATGGTCTGGAAGCGACAGAGCAAACTGAGATTGACGGCGCGTCCATCTTCCGCATCGCGCTGTCACTTGCACCAGCCGCGAAATAAGAACAGCGCTAAAAATTGACCGTGAAAGATGCGCCACTCAACCACGACGGCACGCGCGAAGAATATTTAACGGCGCGTCAACTCGCCGCGATCTTGCAGGTGAGCGAATCAACCGTGCGCCGACTCGCGCGCGAAGGCCGCATCCCTTCCGTTCGCATCACGCCGCGCATCCTGCGCTTCAATCTCAAAGCCGTGCGCCAGTCGCTCGACGGCGCGACACGCGCGCGCTCCAATCGTCGCCCCGCGTCAGATGAGGAAAAGGAAGAGGCGCAACTTTCTTTCGCTGACTTATTATGAGGACTTGAGTTGTTTAGTGGCGCGCTTCAACGTTCCGCTTGCGCTCGAATCTTTCGCGCATACATTTCATCGCACAACTTCATCTCACGCGCTCCACGTTAATTCTCATCGCCATCTGCTCCGCCTTCGTGATTCACATCCTGCAATTGCACGCGAACGTTGAGAAACCACGCGACGACGCCGAGCACGCCCGCGACAAAAGCCGCGCTCGGTCTTCCCGTCAACAGGCACGCGACCGCCGCCAACAGGCACGCGAGGGCCACTGCAATCCACACACGCGCCGGAATCGCGGAGACGAAACGAAGTCTGCCGCGCGCGTCGCTCTCGTCAAGCTCCTCATCTCCATCTTCAAGCGGCGGCAGCAAATCGTCATCCGTCGCTTCATCAAGATTCGACGGCGCGTGCGTATCGTGTCTTTGTTCTCGCAAAAGTTTTTTTACTCAACGGTGACGTTGATAATCGTTTGCAGCGTGCGCGGCGGGAGGCAAGTCTCTTCGTTGCACGGTTGGACACGGAGCGTGCCGTGGAGCGCGTGCGCGCCCTTCGTCGCCGCCGCATCGGCGTTGAGCGGCAACTTAATGACAGCCTCGCGCTCATAGACGGCGAGCGGCTTGTCGGTGAATGCGAATTTTTTGCTGACGGACGCGGGATAAGCAGGCGCGCCCGTCTTGATGCCTTCGCTTGACGCGACCTCAAGCTGCGTGGGGATGTAGAACTTGTCCGACGCCGGGTTGGCGTTGACGTGATAGCCGTCCGCGATGTGCAGGCGTATCTCCGCCATGCCCTTCGCGCCCGCCGCGACTTTCGCCTCCGACGCGCCCGCGCTGACCACGTCCGCTGCGCCCTGCGGATTCGTGGCGCTCGTCAACGAGGGCGAGGCGGAGGCGATTGGCGAAACTGACGCGGAAGGTGAAGCGTTCGCCGTCTTCTCTGACGGAGCGGGATCGCAGGCGTTGAGGGCGAGCAGAAGCACGCCGGCGCAGAAGAGTAGAGCGAATTTTGAGTGTTTCATCGTGCGACTCAATGGGAAAAGTTGAACGGCTAAAGTTAAGAAATAAAATCCACGCGCCTTAAATTTGCGTGTTGCTTGCGTCGGACTGTTGCGGTGGAGGCGGCGGCTGCACGAACGGTGCAGGAGAAGGCGCGCGTTTCGACAGGCGGCGGATGAGAAAGCGCACGATCAGAACGCACGGCAAGACGAGCAAGACGAGTATTGGAATCAAGATGATGATGAAGCGAATCAAAAACAGCACGATGGCGGCGGCAGCATCAATGCCGTCGCCGAACGCGCTCTTGATGCTGTGGAAGAAACCCGTCGTGCTGACGAGCGGCGCGGGCGGTTGCAGCGTGACCTTGATGGTTGACAGGCTGGTCTGGCTTTCGAGGAAGCGGCGGCGGCCTTCGATGCGCTCGATCTCCGTGCGGACGTTCATCAATTCACGTTGCACTTGAAGCGCGTCGGAAACTTCTTTCGCGCCCTTCATAATTTCGAGGAACTGCGCTTCCAGAGCCTTCTGCGTGCGGATGCGCGCTTCGAGGTCTATGTATTCTTCGGTCACGTCCTGACCCGTGATTTTCTCCGACGCGACGCGGTTGCCGAGCTTGCGGATCTCGTTGATGGTAGCGTCGAACTGTGCGGCGGGGACGCGCACTTCCATCGTCATAATTTCCGACATCGCGCTTGAGCCGGATAAGGCTTGCTGTCTCGATTCAGAGGTGACGACGAAACCGCCGCGCGCTTCGGCGAGCGACGCGATTTTCTGTTGCGCCTCAGCGGGCGCGTCGAGTTCGAGCGAGATGTCGGCGTTGCGGATAATCTTTCGCTCGACCACCGCGACCGTCACCGGCGCGCTCTGTGAATCGGAGGCTTGCGTGAGCGAGACGTTTTTGAACGTCGCATCGCCGCCCCCACTGCCAGCCGACTTGTCCGCGCTCGCAGAAGCCGGGGCCGTGCTCGTTGAGGTTGAACTGGAACTGCTATTGCTGCTCATTGACCCTGATTCGTGCGGAGAACTGCTGCTGCAACTCGCGAGCAACATACCCGCCGACATGAATATAATGATGGCTTTCAGACGCATCCTTCGACCTCCGTAGCTTTTAGTTTTCAGAACACAGATAGAACGTCGCACGCTCGACGCGCTTGCAGCGTGCGAGAGTGGCTATCATCAACGCGCACTGCTGCTGCTGCTGTCCGCTACTCTCCGACCACTGAAGAAGGCGCGTGCCGCTTTCATCATCCGACGCAGGCGGCGCACGACCTTCGGCAGAATCCACGCGAGGACGAGCAGGAAAATTACAATCAAGACGAGCATCGCGATTGGATGCCACGCGGCCAGCACGATGGAGCCGACAGCGACGATGTCTTCAAAGATGGAGAGCGCCCAGTTCGTGAACGGCTCAGGGCTGGTGTTGACGGCGGCGCGCATCGTCGCCTTCGTCCCGTGCGTCGAGAGCGCAAGCCCGCCGCCGATAAGTAAAGCGACGACGCGCAGCGAAGGATTAAGTTCCGCCGTCGCCGTCAACGCGAGCGCCGCGCCCGCCGGCACGCGGATGAACGTATGCACGGCATCCCAGATTGTATCCACGTAAGGAATCTTGTCCGCGACAAATTCAATCGTGTAGAGAAAAAGCGCGACGCCGATGACCCACGGATTGTTGAGCGTCTCCAACCCGCCCGGCAGACGCGACACAAAATGGTAGTGCTGCAACAAGCCCAGCACGGCGACTGTCGCGTACAGGTTAATCCCTGAAGTCCACGCCGAGCCGAGCGCGATGCCGAGAATTGAAATGATGTTCATGGAAAAGCAGTGATGAGTGATGAATGCGGAATGATGAATGAAGAAAAAGCACCTGCCTTTTATTCATCATTCATCACTCCGCATTCATCATTCGCTCGCTTCCTCTTCTTCTTCGCCGTGACGGTCTGTGCGCTTGATGCCGAATTTTTCGAGGCGGTATTGGAGCGTGCGAAAAGTCAGGCCAAGCAACTTGGCGGCCTTCGTGATGTTGTAGTCCGTGCGATCCATCGCTTGCAGAATCAGATTGCGCTCCACGTCCTCGAAGTTGACGCCTTCGGACGGCAGCTTGAAACCGCTTTCGGAAACGGGACGTGCTTCCTGACGAACTTCGAGCGGCAAGTCTTCAATCGTGATGTATTCATTTTCAGCGAGCAGGATCGCGCGCTCGATGGCCGACTCCAACTGGCGGACGTTGCCCGGCCAGGCATAGTCGAGCATCAGCTTGCGCGCTTCGGGCGAGAGTCCTCGGATGAGACGCGAAGTGTTGCGCGTGTGCTTCCGCAGAAAATAATCGAGCAGGACGGGGATGTCTTCGCGTCTCTCGCGAAGCGGCGGCACGTCAACCGAGAGGACGTTGATGCGGTAGTAGAGGTCGTCGCGAAAACGCCCGTCGCTGACCATCGCGCGCAAATCGCGATTGGTGGCGGCGACGACGCGCACGTCAATCTTAATCGGGCGCGTGCCGCCGACTCTGCGTATCTCACGCTCTTGCAGGGCGCGCAACAATTTCGCCTGCATCGAGATGTCGAGTTCGCCGATCTCGTCGAGAAAGAGCGTGCCTTTGTCGGCGACTTCAAACAGACCTTTCTTCTCGGCGTGCGCGCCGGTGAACGACCCCTTCTCGTGGCCGAAGAGTTCGGATTCGAGAAGATTTTCGTTGATGGCGGCGCAGTTGACGGCTTGAAACATCTCCGTCACGCGCGGGCTTTGGCTGTGAATCGCGCGTGCGATTAACTCTTTGCCCGTGCCGGACTCACCGCGAATCAGCACGGTCGAGCTTGAGCGCGCGACCTTCAAAATCATTTTCTTGACGGCTTCCATCTCAACCGATGCTGAGACGATTTCCTGATCGAGCGCGTCGAGTCTGGCGAGCGCGCGGCGAATTGTTTCGAGCAGCGTTTCTTTATCGTAAGGCTTTTCCAGATAATCGAACGCGCCGCGCCGCAAAGCCTCCTTCGCGGAATCAATCGAGCCGTGCGCGGTGAGCAGGATAACGATGATGGACGAGTCGTAGGCGAGCAACTTTTGCAGCAACTCGATGCCGTCCATGCCCGTCATCTTGAGGTCTGTCAGCGCGAGATCGAAACGCCGCTCGCGCGCAATCTTCAGCGCTGCCTCGCCCGACGAAGCCGTCGTCACGTCGTAGCCCTCACCCGACAAAATCGTTTCCAGTATGTCCCGCTGCGGTTTCTCGTCGTCAACGACGAGGATGTGTTTGCGTCCCATTCACAATCAAGTGATAAGTGATGAGTGATGAGTGATGAGAAAGAACCTGCTGTCTTCTCTTATCACTTATCACTCATCACTTATCACTTCCTCCTGTTGGTAGTTCTACGATGAACGTCGTGCCCGCGCCTTGTTGGCTTTCGACGGAGATCGTGCCGTTGTGTTCTTCGATGGCTTTGCGGACGATGGCGAGGCCGAGTCCCGTGCCCGTCTCTTTCGTCGAGTAGTATGGCTCGAAAATTTTGGAGACGTTGTCGGGCGCGATGCCGCGACCTGTGTCGGAGATTTGCACGCGCGCGTGTCGTCCCTCATCGGTGGCGGAAAGTTTGATCGTTAGACGCCCGCCCGTGCCTTCCATAGCTTGCATTCCGTTGATGATAAGGTTTGTGAAGACGGAACGTAAAGCCTCGCGGTCTCCGACGATGTGCGGGAGCGCGGCGTCCGCTTCGAGTTTTGTTTCGATGTTGCTTTCCGTCGCCTGCACTTCGACCATGCGGAGCGCGTCCGCGACCGTCTCGCGCAAATCGAGCGATTTGAGTTCGAGCCGCGCGGGGCGCGTGTACTTGAGAAACTCGCTGATGCGCGTGTTGATGCGTTGCACTTCGGATTTGAGTTGAGCGGTCAGACGCTCGACGACGGCGCGCTTCTCCGGGTCTGCCGGCGCGAGCGAAGTGCGTAAGTGGTCGAGCGTGAGATTGATGTAGTTGAGCGGGTTGCGTATCTCGTGCGCGATGGCGGAGGCGAGCCGAACGACGACCGCAGAGTGTTCGGCCACCTTGACCTGCGCTTCGAGTTCGCGCGTGCGGCTGAGTCCGGCGATCATCTCGTTGAAGGTGGGGACGAGCGCGCCGATTTCATCGCGGCGTCCCGAAGAGGGAACGCGGAAAGAGAAGTCGCCCGCCGCGACGCGCTGCGTGGCGGTCGAGAGTTCCTTAATGGGGCGCGTGAATCGCCAGACGAGAACGCCTGCGGCCATCGTCGCTAAGAGCAGCACGGCGAGCGTCGGCAGATATGGCCGCGCCATTCCAGCCCATGAACTTCCTTCCGTCGGACGGGCTGCGCCGAGGACGACGATAATGTAGTTGACGCCGTCGCTCGTCCTGACCGGGATGGGAAAGGCGCGCGGCTCGCCGGCCACCAGTGGAGACTGTGGGACGGCAGTGTCTGGACGCAAGTGTCGAATGTCGCTGGCGGTCTGGCCGGATTCAACGAGGCGCGGGAGTTGAATGTCGCGGACATTCCAGTATTGCGCCGTGCCGTCTTCGAGCGTGCGCGGCGCGTATTGTCGAACGAGGCTATCGTCAATACGTCCCTGCTCGTTGACGACGAGCACGTTCTGCACGCGCCCGCCTTGAGCCTTCAGAAATGAGACGGGACGTTTTTCGTCCAACTGCCAGAGGTATTCGCTGGTCGGCGTCGTGATGCTGTCGAGCGCGAGTTCGATGCTGGCGGCGAGCGCCTGCTCCTGTTCGGCGATCCGCACGCCGCGCATCTTTTCCGCGCGACTGTTGAGATAATACTGCACGCCGAGCGTGGCGATGAGCAGCAACGCCAGCACGAGCAAGAGCCGCGTGCGAAAACTGTAGAAAAGAATGGGCAGTCTCATCTTTGAAGGCTGTCTCCGCGCACAGCGAAACTTTCGAGCGGGAGAGACTTACTTGGCGTGTGCCAAAAGCGCAGCATGACAAACTTGTTGCCGGTAAGTTTCTCAGATGTTATAGTCGCAACGGTCTCCAGCGCAAACCCCTCCCGCGAGACCACGAAGGGCTTGTCTCTCCAACACAGTTGGCGCATGCGAAGTTTTGAAGATTAACAAAGGAGCTACCCGACAGCTTTGATGTCTTTTTTCAATATTTCGGAATTGCCAGCGGCGAGCGTCGCAAAACGCTACGTGCAGATTGGCACACAAACAAAGCCCTTCCCCGTGCATCAAAAGTCCTGAACCGGACGGCCACTCTCCAGCGTTTGGAGCGGTCGGCTGGTTTCCCTTTTTTCGCCACGCGCTAAACCGAAGGATTTAATCAATGACCCGAAAGTTCTCGTTCCCCCACTTCGTCGCACTCTTCAGCTTAATTTTCATCACACTCTTCGCCGCCGCACCCGCCGAGGCGAAGAAACACGCCGCACGCGCTTCCGTTAAAGTTTCAGCCAAAGCCAAAGGACGCGCCGGCAAACAAAAAGTTTCCGCCAGAGAGACGCGCGCCGAGCGCCGCAGCAATAAGCGACGAGACGAGCGCGCAGCGAAGAATGACCGGCGCGGGAAAGGGCGCGACGACAGGGAAGTGTCGCGCAAGGATTTGCGGCACATGTCCCGCCGCGACCGTCTGATGGAAGCGCGCCGCGAGGCCGAGCGTCGCCGTCGTGAAGCGGAAGAGCGCGCGCGTCAGGCCGCCATCGCTCGCGCGTTAGCGATTGCACGACAGCGCGCCGCCGATCAGGCTTTGCGCGATGAGGCCGCCGCCAACATCTCGCGCGACGAGACGACGGGCGAAGACCTCGAAGTGAGACGCGCCGCCGTCGAAGCGCTCGGCAATCGCGCCGGCACGGTCGTCGTGATGGATCCAAAATCGGGGCGCGTCTATACGGTCGTCAATCAGGAATGGGCGATTCACAGAGGCTTCAAGCCGTGTTCGACGACGAAGCTCGTGACCGGACTCGCGGGTCTCACAGACCACGTCATTGATCCGGTCGAATCTGTGAACATCGGATTCAGCAGCTACCGGCTTAACCTCGACGACTCGCTCGCCTTCTCGAACAACGGTTACTTCCAGCACGTCGGCGGGCAGGTCGGCTTCGATCACATGATGGAGTACGCGCGCAAGCTCGGACTGTCGCAGCCGACGGGCATCAACTATCCCGCCGAGTCGCCGGGACGCCTGCCGCTCTTCAAACAGGGTTACGCCGTCAACCACATGTCTTCGCACGGCGACGACATCGAAATCACGCCCGTGCAACTCGCCAATCTCGCCTCGACCATCGCCAACGGCGGCCACTTGCTCGTACCGCATTTGCCGCGCACGCCCGAAGAAAACGTCCGCTTCAAGAGAGAGGAACGTCGCGTCGTTGACATCCCGCAGGAGAATCTGCGGCGGATGCTGCCCGGCATGATCGGCGCGGTTAATTACGGGACGGCGAAACTCGCCTACGACCCGACGCAGACCATCGCCGGCAAGACTGGCTCTTGCACGGGGCAAGGCTCCTGGCTCGGACTCTTCACTTCATTCGCGCCGGTCAGCGATCCGCAGTTGGCAATCGCCGTCGTGACGCGCGGCTCAGGCGAGCGCGGGAAGTATGCCGCAGGCGTCGCGGGCAAAGTTTATCGCGCATTGAATCATCGTTTCGGCGTGGTCAGAAACGGCTCGCCCGCGCTGGCGAACGATGTGCTCGCGCCGCATCCGAAGATTGATGCGCGCAAGGCCGCCGCCATCGCCGACGAAGAGAGCGAGGACGAAGCCAATGATGCCGCGACAGGCGTCGCCAGCGAGACTAACATCTCCTCTCCGTCAACCAGACAGGGCAACGTGTCGGGCGCGAATTCGTCGAACGTCCAGAAGACGGTCAAGACCTACGAACGTCCGGTTGACAATGGAATGCGAACCGCCGCGCCGAGCATGAGCCGTCCTATGTTGATACCCGCCCCGTCATCGCCGTCGCCACAGACTGCTCCAAGTTCCGAGCGCCCGCGCCGTGTGACGGAAAAACCATCGAACTAGCGCAAAGCTGAAACGCTCGGAGTTTACACTTCGGCCTCTCGTGAAGGGTTCAAGATAAACGCTCCGGCGTATGTCTTGAACCCTTCAACTTTGAGTGGCGCGCGTTAAAGTTTGAAGACAAATTTGAATACTTGACACTCTTCCCGCAGATGTTGCAGTATCACCGCGCGCAAGCAACCCAGCACCTGACGAACGCCCCTGTTCAATCAACTCCCCTTTGGTAAGGAGCAGCCTTTAACGGCTCTCACACTAACGGCAACTGGCTGTTGGATGCGCGCATCTGATTTATTACGCGACGCTTGATGTTAGTCGCGCGGCCCCATTAGCAGAATAGAATTTCAAGAAAGTAACATTCGGAGGATATGCGACCGATGAAAAACGTGTCACGAGTTTTAGCATCCGCCGCGCTCGCGGCGACATTCTCGCTGGCGGCTTACGCGCAGACGCCCGCCGCGTCACCCGCGACTACCGCCGCCGCGCCTTCCGCGCAGGAAGTTCAGGCGAAGGCTGACAAGTACAAAGAGTTTCTCGACAACCGGAGCAAGAAACTTCCGAATGGGCAACCTGATCCGGCAGCGCAAAAAGTTGCTTATGAGGCCGGCAAAGAGTATCTGTCTAAGTATGGAAGCGATACTAATGAGGGTAACGATAAGATAGTCGCTTACATCCAGAAATGGGTGACGAACTACGAAAAGGCCGTCTCTGACTTTCAGACAAGTTCAGCGTTTTCTGATGCCGTGACAGCTAAGAATTATCCTAAAATCTTCGAGCTAGGCCGTCCGCTTTTGGACAAAGACCCGAACAACTTCAGCGTCCTGCTCACGCTCGCGCAGGCAGGATTCCTCAATGCACAACAAAAAACGCCTGACAAAACCTTGTTCCCCGATGCAGTGAGATACACGAAGAACGAGATTCAGGCTGTTGAGTCGGGAAAGGTGACCAGTTTTGCTCCTTTCAAGAACAAAGACGAACTGCTCAACTATCTCTATTTCGGTCTCGGCCTCAACTTGCGCGACTCCTCGTCCGACGAGGCGCAGACTTACTTCTTGAAGGCAGCTCAGACAGAAGGTCTCTACAAATCGAGCCCGGGAACTTATTCGTACTTGAGCAATTTGTATTTCAAGGAATACAAAAAGCTGGCCGACAACTACAACAGGGATTTTAACGGCAAAGAAAAGACGCCGGAGAGCGAAGCGGCATACGAGCGTCTGAATCAGGTTCTTGATCGAACGATTGACGCATATGCGCGCACCGTTGCCCTGACGACGCAGACCGATCCGCAGTCTGTGGCGTTTAAAAAATTGACCATGACCGATCTGACGGCGCTCTACAAGGTTCGTCACAATGGCACTGACACAGGGTTGACAGAGTTGATCAGCGGCGTCCTTGCCAAGCCGGTGCCGAACCCGAGCGAGGAAGTCATTCCGACGCCGACGCCTTTGAGTACGCCCACGCCGGCGACGGGCGCTCCCCCGGCGACTGACGGCACGATGACGCCGCCGAAGCCTGCGACGCCTTCCACGCCGCCTGCGACGGTCAAGCCGACGCCGAAGCCGGGCGCAGTTCCGCCGTCCACCACGCAGAAGCCTGTCTCGAAGAACACCGGCGCGGGCAGCCAGAGCAGTGTGAAGACAGGACGGCAGTAATCGAATCAGCGACACACACTTCAACCACACACACGCAGCAAGAGCGCGCCGCTTGAAAGTATTCAACGGCGCGCTCTACGTTTGTTACAATCCACGACCACATGAAAAATGAAATCTCGCCGGAAATTGATCTCGCCGCGCTCGAACAGACGCTCGGTTATCGCTTCAAAAAGCGCGCCCTGCTGGAACGCGCCCTGACGCATCGCTCCTGGGCGCACGAGCAGGTCAAGCCGGGCGAAGAGAGTCAGGCGCGAGGCGTCCACAACGAGGCGTTGGAATTCCTGGGCGACTCCGTGCTCGGACTCGTCGTCGCCGACTGGCTGCTCGACGCTTACCCGGAGGTGACGGAGGGCGAGCTTTCGCGTATGAAGCATCGCCTCGTCAGCACGCAGACGCTGGCGCGCGTCTCGCGTGGATTAGAAATCGGCAAGTGGCTGCGGATCGGGCGCGGTGAAGAGAAGACGGGCGGGCGTCGCAAACGCGCGCTGCTGGCTGATGTCATCGAGGCGTTGATCGCCGCTATCTTCCTCGACGGCGGCTTCGAGGCATCCAGCGAATTCATCGTCACGATGCTCGAAGGTGAACTGGCCGAAGTCACGCCTGAGATGGCCGCCGCCGCCGACTTCAAGACTCTGCTGCAAGAACGCCTGCAAGCCGAGCAACACGTCGCCCCGCAGTACAGCGTGATGGAGACCGTCGGCCCGCCGCACAGACGCATCTTTCGCGTCGAGGTTTCGTGGAACAACGAGCATGTGCCCGGCGAAGGCCGCACGATCAAAGCCGCAGAGATGGCCGCCGCCTGTCGCGCGCTCGAAGAAATCGGCGCACCGCCGGAAGACAGTCGGCAGTAAGCAGAAGGCAGTAGGGCGGTCAAGAGCATTCATCTTTTAGTTACAGCACACACAACTTTTAAGAAGAGCAGAACGCCGCCAAGCATTCAACCGACTGCTTACTGCCCTACTGCCCACTGCCTACTGCTTTCTCGCTTGACCGTTTCGCTTTTCCTTCTCTAGGATGCAGAGATATGGTCAATGATGCGAAGGACGCGAGCAGGGAAGCTGTGCGCGCTGAAGAAGGTGAGGCTGAAGCGCGGCCTCAGCAGAGTATCTGGCGCGAGTATTTCGAGTCGCTCGTCGTGACGGCGATCATGGCGCTCTTCGGCATGACCTTCATCGTGCAGGCCGTCAAAGTCCCGACCGGCTCGATGCAGAACACGATTCTCATCGGCGATCATCTGCTCGTCAACAAATTCATCTTCGCGCCGGGGCCGCCCGTCTTTTTCCTCCCGCAGCGCGAGATTAGACGCGGCGACATCATCGTCTTCAAATATCCGGGCAAGTTTCACTCCACGCAGTTTCAAAAGCACGACGAAGTTGACGACACCGCGCCGAACAACATTCCCTATAGCACGAACTATGTGAAGCGCGTCGTCGGCCTGCCGGGCGAGCATGTCGAAGTGCGCGGCTCAGACGTGTACGTGAACGGGCAAGTCATCAAAGAGCAGAAAGTCGCGGCCATCAATCCGCCGAACTATGATGATCCGCGCACGAGCGGCGATGAGATGGGCGCACCATTGAAGGACGAGCGCGGCGTGTCTCTCTTCGGTGAACACGCTGTCGCACGAACGGGCGACAATCCTTACATCGTCTATTGGAATCCGAAGACGCTCAAAGGCTCGCCGCGTCTGACGGGCGAAGAGACGGAGTTCGACATTCCCGCGGATCACTATTTAGCCTTTGGCGACAATCGCGAGAACAGTCAGGATGGCCGCTACTGGGGCTACGTGCCGCGCGACGCCATCATCGGTCGCGCGCTGTTCGTCTATTGGTCTTACGACGAGAGCGCAAACTCGAACGGAAACTTTCTGATAGACTTTTTCTGCAACACGCGCTGGAGCCGGACGGGCACGCTTATTAAATAAGCGCATCACGGTCGCGCACGTTGTGACTCGCATCAAGGAGGGAGCCTGACAATGTTCAAGTCACTCAGTCTCGGCGGTCTGTCGTGGAAGGAACTGGCACAGCGCGTCTGGTCTGAGACGCAGGACGACGATGTCTTAGGTCGCTCCGCGCAGCTTTCTTACTATTTCCTGCTCGCGCTTTTCCCCGCACTGCTTTTCGTCACGACGGTCATCGGCCTCGTCATCGGTTCCGGTTCGGGATTGCGCCACGAACTCTTTGACTATCTTGCGCGCGTGCTGCCCGGCTCGGCCTCGCAACTCGTGAGCGACACGATGCGTCAGGTGAGCGAACACAGCGGCGGCGGCAAACTCTCTTTCGGAATTTTAGCGGCGCTGTGGGCGGCGTCGAACGGCATGGGCGCGATCAGCGAGTCGCTCAATGCAGCTTATGACGTGAAGGAGACGAGGCCGTGGTGGAAACTTCGTCTGGTCTCGGTCGGCCTGACGCTCGCGCTGTCTCTGCTGATTATCTCCGCGCTCGTGCTTGTGCTCTATGGCTACAACATCGGGGATTTAGTGGCGGTCAAGTTCGGACTCGGCGGCGCATTTGAAACCGCGTGGAAAGTTTTGCAGTGGCCGGTCGTGCTGGCCTTCGTGACGGCGGGCTTCGCGCTCATTTATTACTTCGCGCCCTCGCTCGAAGATCAAGACTGGAAATGGCTGACGCCCGGCGCGCTCATCGGCGTCGCACTGTGGCTGCTGGTCTCTTTCGCCTTCAAGACGTATCTGACCTTCTTCGATTCCTACAGCGCGACTTACGGCTCGCTCGGCGCGGTCATTATCCTGATGCTGTGGTTTTACTTCACAGGCGCGGCGATCCTCGTCGGGGGCGAGGTCAACTCAGTCATCGAGGACGAGATGGCGAAACGTGACGCGCCCGACGCCAAGCAAAAAGGCGAGAAGAGTCCAGACAACAAGAGGGGCGGCGATGGTCAAGCGCAGACGAAACGCACATCGGCGACAACGCCGCGCGTCACACGCACGAAGGCAGGCGCGAGCGGCGCGAAGCGTTCCTTCAGCTTCGGAAAACTCGCCGTCGTGCTCGGCGCGCTCGGCCTGTCAAGGCTGACTGGGAAGTCAAAGAAGTAAAAAATCGTCGTTACGCTTTGTACTTGCTGATCGCGTTGTAAGCTTTCTGTGTCACTCTAATATTTGTTATCGAGGCCAGATCGAAATCATACGTGTGCCACCAGAGCGTCTTGATTTTACGTGCCCGTCGCACTCGCGACCATGGAATTAAAAGGGGTGGGTGCAAGAATCGGAACAGTAAACTTGCATAGAGGTACAAACCGGACTCCGACACGATCATGTGAGTAACCATGTTCTCGCGCACAACTCCCATCCGCTTCACCTGATTCATAACCTTCTCTCCCTCCGGCCTCTGACCTGCGCGGAAATCACGAGCCAGCGACAACCAGCCACTTATCACGGCGAAGAAGGCGCAGATAAATAACCATAGCCCGATAAAAAAGAAAGGGAACAAGTATGGATGTTCGGTTAAGTCCATAAAGATTATGAGGCTTTATTTTTTTACGAGGTGAGGCCTCACTTATTCATCGCGCCCAGTTGCGCCGCCGCGACGCCGAGCAGCAGCACCTTCCCGATGCCTTTATAGAACGGCTCGATCTCACAGTTCTCCGTCAGCGCGTGCGCGTCGTTGCACGGCGCTGCGCCGGTCGAGATGGCGGAAAGTCCCGCGAGCAGCGCGACGTTGCCGTCATTCGATCCCGTCACTGAAATGTCCGGCGCGAACCCGAACGCTTGATGCACGGCCTCTGCGGTTTTGACGAGCGGCGAATCGCGGTGGCCGGGAATTTGCGCGGCAGGCGTCGAAGAGATGCGGTCTGTTTTGAGCGTCATCTTTTCGCGCGCGGCTTCTTCCTTGAGAATCACGTCAATCTTTTGTTCAAGGTCGGCGATGATTTCGTTGCTCGTCGAGCGCAGGTCAACTGTGAACCATGCGTTGGCGGCCTTCGCGTTGACGACTTCTGATCCGCCGAGCATTCCGATGTTGAGATTCGTCGGCACGTCCGACGGCAACGCGAGCGCGTAGATGCGCTCGATGGAGCGTGCGAGCGGCAGCGTCGCAGAATAAGGCGGCGTGGCCGAGCGCGTGTGACCGCCCGCGCCGATGAAGTGATGCCTGTACCAGTTGATGCCGATGCCGCCGTAGGTGAATCCCTCGTAGCCGCCGTCGAGCGCGATGTACTGGTCTATGCGCGTCTTGTTGTCTTTGACGAATTGATTGACGCCGCGAAAGTTCGTCTCTTCCTCGACGGTGAAGACGAAGATGAGATCGCCTTTCGTGGAAACGTGCGCCGCATCGAGCGCGCGAATCATCGCCAGCAGAGCCTCTAGGTTGCGCGTGTCGTCGCCGATGCCGGGCGCGTAAGCTTTGCCGTCGCGCACCTCAACCTTAATCTTCAAGCCTTCCTGAAAGACCGTGTCCAGATGCGCGTCAAGAACGACGGTTGACCCTCCGCCCGCGCCTTTGCGAGTGGCGATGATGTTGCCGGCACTGTCGCGTCGCACGTCGAGCGACTTAAATCCGCGCAGGATGTTTTCGATAAACGCGGCGCGCGTCGCTTCTTTGCCGGAAGGCGCGTTGATTTCCGTGATGGCGATCCACTCGCGCAGGATGGCGTCGCGATTGCGCTCGACGTGATCGAAAGCGGCCTTGATGTCAGGACGCGCCGAGAGAGTCTTGACCTGCTCATCGTAAGTTGTGTTTGCTTGAGCGGCAGTCGTCTGTGCAAAAGCCGATGCGCCACACGCAAGCGCGAGATACAGCAGGCAGTTGATGGACAGATAAACTCTACGCATTCTCTTCATCATGTTTTGGAGATGTTAACGACGCCAGTAAGTTTTGATCTTCGGCGCGAGTTGAGGAAAGGGAACGTGCTCGGCCTGTCGCCCGACGCGGCGCAAAAGCTCGACCATGCGGAGAGCGCCGTCGGCATTGCGCGTGTGGACGATGATGTGCGCGGCGGCCTGACGATCCGGGCGCGTCGAGAGCCAGTGCGCGACGGCGTATCCGGTTCGCTCGTCGTCGCGCGTGTCGGAGTTGTAATGCTCCGGCAGCAAATCGTGGTCGAGGAAGACGGCTTGATACTGCCTGTCGGAGAGCATCTCGATGGCGCGCGCGGCGTCAACGGCCACGTCAACTTCGTCACCCTTAAATTTTTTGGCGAACCAGTCGTGACGGAGCATGTCGTCGTCGAGCAGAAAGATGCGGAGCGGTTCGCGCGCGGCGAAGTAATGTTCGAGGCCGAGTTTGTCGAGCAGACTTTGAAAAATACTCATGCCGAATTCTAACGCTGTCGTGTGTTAATAAAGGCGCGCCTTATCACTTTCAAGCGATGCGCGCCACAAATATCTAATCAGAAAACTATAGCACAGACGGCGCGCTCAACTTGGTTGACCGCGCCGTCCGTCAATTGGTACTGTGAGTTACCCGACCCGTTCATGGCATATTGACAGGAACCTTCCTCGCGGGAGAAAAAATGACAAAGTGTCCTTACTGCGCCAGACCTCTGCGGATGGGGGGCATCAGATGCCGTGCGTGCCGTCGCTATGTGTTGCGTTGGCCGCACATCGTCATCATCGTCGCGCTGTGCGTGTTCATGCTGGCGGCGTTGCTGGAACTTCTGTACAGGTTTGAAGTGGGCGTCTGGCGACCCGACCCGACCCAACATGTGCGATGAAACAGATTCTGCAAAATCGTCAGACGGGTGAAGTGAAAGTGTCGGACGTGCCTGTGCCCGCCGCAGGGCAGCGCGGTCGTGTGCTGGTGCGCGCCGCCCGCTCGCTCATCAGCGCGGGGACGGAGCGCGCCGCCGTCGAGTCGAATCGCCAGAATCTTTTGAGCCGCGCGTTGGAGCAGCCCGAACTCGTCAGGAAGACTCTCCGGCGCGTGCGCGAAGAAGGTCTGTCGAGCACGCTCAACGCCGTCCGCTCGAAACTCGACTCGGATGTCGCGCTCGGCTACAGCGCGGCGGGCATCGTCGCGGCGGTGGGCGAAGATGTGACGAGCTTTCGCGCCGGTGATCGCGTGGCCTGTGCCGGACTCGGCTACGCTTCGCACGCCGAAGCCCTCTCCGTGCCGCAGAATCTGTGCGTGCGCCTGCCGGATGAAGTGACGTTCGATGAAGGCGCTTATGCCACGCTCGGCGCGATTGCGTTGCAGGGCGTGCGGCTTGCCGAACCGACGCTCGGCGAATTCGTTGTCGTCATCGGTCTCGGACTGCTCGGACAATTGACCGCGCAACTCTTGCGCGCGAACGGCTGTCAGGTTTTCGGCATAGACCTCGACGCGCAGAAAATCGAACTGGCGCGCACGCTCGGACTCGACGCCGGTTGCGCGTCCGTTGATGGTGAAGAGGCGCAGAGGCTCGTCGCAAAGTGGACGCGCGGGCGCGGGGCGGATGCGGTGCTCGTGACGGCGGCGACTTCATCGAATCAACCCGTCGAACTGGCGGGCGAAATCTCGCGCCATAAGGGTCGCGTCGTCGCCGTCGGCGGAGTCGGCACGAATATTCCGCGCGACGTTTATTATCGCCGCGAGCTGACGTTCAAAATCTCGATGTCCTACGGGCCGGGACGCTACGACCCGGAATACGAAGAGCGCGGCCACGATTACCCTTTCGCCTACGTGCGCTGGACTGAGGGGCGCAACATCGAAGCGTTTCTCGACCTCATCGCGCAACAGAAAATCAACGTCGAGCCTCTGACCACGCATCGCTTTCCCATCGCAGAGGGCGAGCGCGCGTATCAACTCATCACGGGCGAGTCGAAAGAGCCGTATCTCGGCGTACTGCTCGAATACGACACCGCGCGCGAACTCGAAAGCCGCATCGAACTCGCGCCGCGACGCGCTGATGGATCGTCGCGTGCGGAAGCATCAGCGCGTGCCGAAGCGGCGGTGCATAAAATTGCAGGCGTTGAAAGCGCGGCGAGTGTCGCCGTCGGAGCGCAGACGGATGTGCGCGTCGGACTCGTCGGCGCGGGCGGCTATGCGACGGGGATGCTATTGCCGCAACTGAAAGCGGCGGGCGCGAAGTTTCAGACAATCGCGACAGCGTCGGGCGTCTCGGCTGTCAACGTCGGGCGTCAATTCGATTTCGCGGTCTGCGCGTCGGGCGCGGAGGAGGTCGTCACGGATTCGCAAGTCAATCTCGTCGTCATCGCCACGCGCCACGACACGCACGCCGCGCTCGCGCGTCTGGCGTTGGAAAGTGGCCGCCACGTCTTCGTCGAAAAGCCGCTCGCGCTTGATGACTCGGAGTTAGACGAAGTGTTGAAAGCCGCGACGAATGCGCCGCGTCAGACTTTGACCGTCGGTTTCAATCGCCGCTTCTCGCCGCTCGCACGTCGCGCGAAAGATTTTTTCGACGGGCGACGCGCGCCGCTCTCCATCGTCTATCGCGTCAACGCCGGGCGCATCCCCGCCGGCCATTGGACGCACCACGCGCGCGAAGGCGGCGGGCGCATCATCGGGGAAGTCTGTCACTTCATAGACCTCATGCAATTCTGGACGGACGCGCCGCCCGTGCGCGTCTCTGCGGAAGCGATTGAGAGTCGCAATCACGAAATCACGGATGAAGATTCGGTGCTGATAACTCTGCGTTTCGCCGACGGCTCGCACGGCTCTATCGCGTATCTCGCGGAGGGCGACAAGTCGCTCGCGAAAGAGCGCGTGGAAATTTTCGGAGAGGGTTGCGCCTTCGTCCTCGACGATTTTCGCAGCGCGACCATGCACCGCGACGGGCGTGCGGAAACCATCAAGCAACGCGCGCAGGATAAAGGGCAGGCGGAAGAAGTGCGCGTCGTATGCGCTGCTGTCCTTGCGGGAAGCCCTTCACCAATTCCACTCGACGAACTTGCCGCGACGACACGCGCGACGTTTCGCATCCGAGACAGTTTGCGTGAGGGGCGGAGTGTGAATCTCTAAACTTATGACGCGAGTTTTCTACCTGTGGAAAACAATATCACCGGCTCGCAATATTTCAGCGAAGAGAAATTTTATTTTGTGCGGGACATCAAACACGGAAAAATCCAATGCTTGAGACACCCGCGAACCTCAGTCTTGCAATCTCAAAATCGGATGCTATAATCCGCCTCGCCTTAACGAAGGCACACGCTGTTTCGCGCCTTCGATGAAGAGTCTGCGGCGCGCCAAAACAGCAACACCCCCGCGCGGCACGAACACAAGCAATTCTTAGCCGGCAACTTCTCGCGAGCATGTCTTCCGACAACGCCAAAAAGATTCCGTCGCTCTTCGCCGTGCCCGAACCGGAAACGGCGGACGAATCTGACTCAAGGCCGAAGCCGCAGCGCGGGCGCAAGTCGGAGAATGAGACGCCGCCCGCGTGCTCGCTCTGTTACGGCACGGGCTACGAAGTCATTCCCGGCAAAGGCGCGCGTCGTTGTGAATGCCGCACGGAGGGCACGCGCACGAAGTTGCTCGACGGGGCGCGCATCCCGCGTCGCTACGATGCCTGCTCGTTACAAAATTACTATCCCGAACAGGGCAACGGCACGCAACTGAAAGCCTTCAACTACGCCTTCCGGCTCGTGCGCGAATATCCGGCGGTTGATCGCGGCCTGCTCTTCATCGGCCCCGTCGGAGTGGGCAAGACGCATCTCTCCGTCGCCATCCTGCGCGGGTTGATGGAGAAGGGCGTGCCGTGCATGTTCTCGGAGTTCGGGTCGCTCTTGAAAAAGATACAGGACTCTTACAATCCCATCTCGCAGACATCGGAGATGCGCGTGCTCGCGCCCGTCTATCAAGCCGAAGTGCTCGTCCTCGACGAACTCGGCGCATCGAAGCCGACCGACTGGGTGCGCGATACGATGATGCAGATCATCGGCAATCGCTACAACGACCGCAAGCTGACCATCTTCACGACCAACCATCTCGACACGCGCCGCCTGCCCGCCGACGAAACACTCGAAGACCGCATCGGCGTCCGCCTCCGCTCGCGCCTCTACGAAATGTGCAAGACCGTCTTCATAGACGGCGAAGACCACCGCAAACGCTTCGACGCGCAGCAAATTTAATTTCTGTCGGATTTAACGAGTTGTTGTGCAATCTTTGTGTGCAATGAAACTTCGTCTCGACTGTAGTTTCGATAAGTGAATTTATCGCCGGATTATTTCATCATCTGCCGAAGAAACCGGGATCCATCAGATACCAGTTACACAGTCCTGCCGCTAATCCGATGCCAAAAACCAGAAGCGTGAGTAGTTTATCCTTTGTTGTCTCCGGTTTCCCGGCCTTTCCCGGAAACAACAGGATGAAGATTCCGCCAATCAAACCAACCGGCCCGAACGCAGCCAGTTTCAACGAATAGGTTCCCTCACTCGCCAACTGACGCCAATTGTAATAAGTCAGACCGGCGCAGACCAAAATGAGCGCCACTGCAAAAAGTCGAGCCTTAAAATAACGCATTGCCGTTTCTCCTCAATTAGTCGTCCTGCTTAAAGTCCCATTCGCGCGATAGGTTTTGATTTTATGCGGCTCGCGTGACGGCGTCGAAGCTCACGCCGTTGTAAATTTCGTTCAAAGATAAAGTGCAATCGAGCGCGGATAATTCGAGCACGTCTGCGAGATCGTTGGCTTCCGTGTGTATCCATGTCCCGTCGTCCTGTTTTGAGAGCCGCGTGACGTGTGGGCGGTGTTGGGCGATGAGCAGGTATTCGCGAAAAGTTGAGATTGATTTGTAGTGCGTGAACTTGTCGCCGCGGTCGTAGGCTTCGGTCGAGGGCGAGAGGACTTCGACGATGAGTTGCGGATTGACGAGCGTATCCACGCCGCCGATCTTCTCAAAGTGCGCCTCGCCACATAGCGCGGACGTGTCTGCGTAGCGGTAAGGCGGCGCGACGGGAACTTTGATTCGCATATCTGAAGAGAAGGCGCGGCAATCACTCGAATCAAGTTTTGCGCTGAGGTGAACGATAAGATTAACGAGAATCCGGTCGTGCGCCTGACTCCCGCCGCTCATGCAGAAGACTTCGCCGTCCCAGAATTCCCAACGCTCTTCGGAACTCTCGTCCAACTCTAGATATTCTTCTATTGTGTAGTGTCGCTGAGGATTCGCAGCCATCTCGTCATCTCCTTTCCCGGTCGCTCATAAGGTACGACAAACGCGCGCGGCTTTCAATATTGATGTCTGCTCAACGCGCGTCGCAGAAGTTGACGCGCGCTGCCGGTTCATGCGTCGTCGGCGCGGCGTGTATAATGCCGCGACTCTCGAACGAGAAAGGAACTTCGCACGCCGTCGAAGCCAGTCGCAGATGCCCAAACGCACAGACATTCATAAAATTCTTATCATCGGCTCCGGCCCCATCGTCATCGGGCAGGGGTGCGAGTTCGACTATTCGGGGACGCAAGCCTGCAAGGCTCTGCGGCAGGAAGGTTACGAGGTCGTGCTCGTCAACTCGAACCCCGCGACGATTATGACCGACCCGGAGACGGCTGACCGCACGTACATTGAGCCTCTGACAGTCGAGTGCGTGACCGCCATCATCCGTCGCGAAAAGCCGGACGCACTGCTCCCGACGGTGGGCGGGCAGACCGCGCTCAATCTCGCCATCGCTTTGTCGGATGCGGGCGTGCTTGAGTCGGAAGGCGTCGAGATGATCGGCGCGAAGCGCGAGGCCATCAAGATCGCGGAAGACCGCGAGTTATTCAAAGCTGCAATGGAGGAAGAAGGACTGCCGATGCCGCGCGGCGGCTTCGCGCATTCGTGGGACGAAGCCGAAGCCCTCGTCGCGGAGACGGGCTACCCGGCTATCATTCGTCCCAGTTTCACGCTCGGCGGGTGGGGCGGCGGCGTGGCGTTCAACCCGGAAGAGTTTGAAGAGATCGTGCGTGGCGGGCTGGCCGCCTCGCCCGTCAATCAGGTGCTCATCGAAGAATCAATCCTCGGCTGGAAAGAGTACGAGCTGGAAGTGATGCGCGACCTCGCGGACAACGTCGTCATCATCTGCTCTATTGAGAACTTCGACCCGATGGGCGTCCACACCGGCGACTCGATCACGGTCGCGCCCGCGCAGACCTTGACAGATGTCGAGTATCAACAGTTGCGCGACATGTCCATAAAAATCATCCGCAAAGTCGGCGTCGAGACGGGCGGCTCGAACATTCAGTTCGCCGTCAATCCTGAGAACGGCGACGTGCGCGTTATCGAGATGAATCCGCGCGTCTCGCGCTCGTCCGCGCTGGCGTCGAAGGCGACGGGCTTTCCCATCGCGAAGATTGCCGCGAAGCTCGCTGTCGGTTACACGCTCGACGAAATCAGCAACGACATCACGAAGAAGACGCCCGCGAGTTTCGAGCCGACGATTGACTACGTCGTCGCCAAGATTCCGAAATGGGCGTTCGAGAAATTCCGCGACGCTGAAGATGTGCTGGGGACGCAGATGAAATCCGTCGGCGAGGTGATGGCGATTGGGCGCACGTTCAAGGAAGCTCTCTTCAAGGGCTTGCGCTCGCTCGAAGCCGTCACCCCTTTGCGCCTCGCGGACGTGCCGGATGATGAATTGCAACGCAAGCTCGCGCGTCCCAACTCGCAGCGTTTTTCTTACATCACCTACGCGCTGCAACACAATTGGACGATACCCGAAATCCATCGCCTCTCGCGCATAGACCCGTGGTTTCTCGAACAGTTGCAGGACGTAATGCTGATTCAGGACGAGATTGAAGGGCACACGCTCGCGGAAGTCTCTACGGAAGCTCTGCGCGAGGCGAAAGAGGCCGCGCTGTCAGACCGTCGCATCGCTTACTTAACCGGCAGCACCGAGTTGGAAGTCCGCGCGCATCGCAAGCGCATCGGACTTGTGCCAGTCTATAAGCGTGTGGATACCTGCGGCGCGGAGTTTGAATCGTTCACGCCGTACCTCTATTCGACTTATGAAGAGGAAGACGAGTCTGCGCCGACAGATGCGCGCAAGATTATGATTCTCGGCTCCGGCCCCAACCGCATCGGGCAAGGGATAGAGTTCGATTACTGTTGCTGTCATGCTTCGTTCGCGCTGCGCGAAGCGGGCTTCGAGACGATCATGGTCAACTGCAACCCTGAGACCGTCTCGACCGACTACGACACGTCAGACCGTCTCTACTTCGAGCCGCTCACGTTCGAGGATGTAATGAACATCATTGACGTGGAACGCCCCGAAGGCGTCATCGTCCAGTTCGGCGGGCAGACGCCCTTGAATCTCGCGATGCGTTTGCATGAGGCGGGCGCGCCCATCATCGGCACGTCGCCCGACTCGATTGATCTCGCCGAAGACCGCAAGCGTTTCGGCGCGCTGATGCAAAAACTCGGCGTCCCGCAGCCGGAAAACGGCACGGCCACATCCGGCGAGGAAGCTAAAGTAGCGGCGGCGCGCATCGGTTATCCGGTCATGGTGCGCCCCTCTTTCGTGCTCGGCGGGCGCGCGATGGCCGTCGTCTATGACGAGCGGAGTCTCGACGAATACATGCGGACAGCCGTTGACGCTTCGCCGGAAAAGCCCGTCCTGATTGATAAATTTTTAGAGCGCGCGGCGGAGTTCGACGTGGACGCGCTGGCTGATGACGTGACCTGCGTCATCGCGGGGATTCAAGAGCATATCGAGGAAGCTGGCATTCATTCGGGCGATTCTTCGTCAGTGCTGCCGCCGTTCAAAATCGCGGAAGAGCATCTTGAGACGATGCGGCACTACACGCGCATCCTCGCGCACGCGCTCAAGGTGCGCGGCCTGCTCAATATCCAGTTCGCGATTAAGGACGACCGCGTCTATGTGCTCGAAGTGAATCCGCGCGCGTCGCGCACTGTGCCGTTCGTCTCGAAAGCGACGGGCGTGCCGCTCGCGCGCATCGCCGCGCTCGTGATGGCCGGCCAGCCGCTCGCAGAATTTAATTTGCCGGACGAGTTGAGCGTCACGCGCTTCTTCATCAAATCACCGGTTTTTCCCTTCGCGAAGTTCCCCGGCGTTGACCCGATTCTCTCGCCGGAGATGCACTCGACCGGCGAAGTGATGGGTGTCGGTGAAACTTTCGGCGAGGCCTACGGCAAAGCGATGACGGGCGCGGGGCTGGAACTGCCGGCGACGGGCACGGCCTTCATCAGCGTCAACGATGCCGACAAAGGGACATCGGTCGTCGTCGCGCGCCGACTCGCGCGCCTCGGCTTCAAGCTCGTGGCGACGCAGGGCACGCAGGAACGCCTGCGCGAAGTCGGCCTCCTCTGCGAGCCGGTCTTCAAGGTCAACGAGGGACGCCCGAACGTCGTTGACCTCATCAAGCGCGGCGAGATCGCGCTCGTTATCAACACGCCGCTCGGTCGCGCCTCGCACTTCGACGAGCAGGCCATCCGCCGCGCCGCGCTGCAATACAACGTGCCGTGCGTCACCACCATGACCGGCGCGCAGGCCATCATCGCCGCCATCGCCGCGCGCACGGACGGCGAGACGAGCGTCATCTCTCTACAGGAATTGCACGCTGTCGAAGTATCAGCGAGCTAGAAGTTCGGCGGCAAGTGTCAGGCGCGGAGCGTCACCCCAATCACGCTCCGCGCTTTTTTGCTTCAGTTCAGAGCCTTGGGCTTCGTGCCGGGAACGACCTTCCACTGCACGCCGTTCCAGAGCATCACCTGCATCGAGAACGCCTGTTTATTCTGGAAGCTGAGTACGCCGCCACCCATTGTCGTCTCGCCAGCGATGGTGCTGCCGTTGCCCCATTGCACGGTCTCCTGGAGTGAGAAGGCGTCGTCGTCCGCGATGACTGTGTCCGGGTCGGAGCTTGCAATCGCGCGATCCGCGAAGCCGCAATAGCCGGGCTGTAGGTTGGCAGCGTTCGACTGGACGGTCGCGCCGCTGCGCGCGAACTTGAGTTGATCGAAGAGCGCGTTAATGACGGGCACGCGCACGTTCTTCCCGTTGATCTCTGTCTGCACCACCTCGAAATCATTGACGAGCGTCCAGACCATGTTGCCGCCCATGCGACAGATGAGCATGTTCTTCTGAGCGCCTGATGAGGAAGTGTTCGACGTACCCGACGATGAGCCGCTCGAAGTGCTAGAGCCGCCTGTGGGGCGCGGAGGTCTGCCGGGAAGCCTAATTGTTGGTCTTGGTGTTGGCGTCGGAGTCTATGCAAAATCCGCACCGGCGCAGAGGAGCACGAGCAGACATGCCCCCGCAAGAGTTGTCATCTTTATCATTTTTCCTCCTCAAATTATCGCTTAACTTGTGAATAAAGCTGTAGAGCATTGCAGAACGCTATCACCTTGGACAATCATCACGAGCAATGATTTCGTCGGGTCAAGCGCATTGTAGCCTAAACCACAAAGAAGACTATCGTCTCGCTCGAACGCGAGACATTCGGCACGGAATGTTGATGGACGAAAGAGATGTCTGAGACAACGAAGATGCGAATCAACGCCGTCGTCATCACGGTGAGCGACAGGTCTGCCAGAGGTGAGCGCGAAGACGTATCAGGTGCGACGCTTGCGGAATTGCTTCGCGAAATCGGAGCGCACATCGTCGCCACCGAAATATTCCCGGACGACTTCGCGCCGCTCGCCGCCGCTTTGCGCGAATATGCAGACCGCCCTGACGTAAATCTTATTGTGACGACCGGCGGGACGGGACTCTCTCCGCGCGACAACACCCCGGAAGCGACGCGCGCCGTCATCGAAAGGGAAGTGCCGGGCGTGGCCGAAGCGTTGCGGTTCGAGTCGCTCAAGCAAACGCCGACCGCCATGCTCTCGCGTGGGCTTTGCGGCACGCGCTCCGGCGCGCTCATCGTCAACCTGCCCGGCTCGCCAAAGGCCGTGCGCGAGTGTTTCGCCGTCATCCGCCCCGTGCTGCAACACGCCGTCAACCAACTCGCCGGGCGCAACGACGCGCTGCATAAATAAAGCGACACATGCACACAGCCTCCTCGCGTCAACTCATATTGTGGCCGGCGACTCTCGTGCTGGCCGCCACGTTTCTCTTCGCGACAGCCTGCCGGACAACGAGACCGGACACGCAGGCCGCCAGCGACGGCCAATCGTTAACGCCAACGAGCGCTTTATCAACGCCGGATCGCGTCGAGATTTTTGAGTTGGTATGGAGGATCATTAACGAGCGATACTATGACCCGTCTTTCAACGGCGTGGACTGGAAAGCCGTGCATGAACGCTATCGCCCGCAGGTCGAGAGGGCAGCCGACGACCGTGAGTTTTACGGCATCTTCGAGTTGATGCTCGGTGAGTTGCGCGACGGGCATACGATTTTTGAGCCGCCGCCGCCGCCCGGCGTCCCGCCGCCGGAGGAAGGCGCGCACCGCAATATCGGCCTCAAGCTGGGCGAGGCGGAAGGCAAAGTCGTGGTCGTTGAAGTCGAGCCTGATTCCGACGCCGAGCGCGCGGGCGTGCGTGTGGGAATGATGCTGCGGACGGTGAACAGCAAGACGGTCGAAGAGCATTTCGCCTTTATTCGCTCCCTCATCGCCGGCTCTTCCTCCGAACGATTATTCAAAGCCAAAATGCTCTCCGCCCTGCTCTACGCCGGATTTCTTGAAACTCCGCGTCATCTCGGCCTCACGGATTTCGATGGCCACCCCTTCGAGGTAGAGTTGTCGCCGCGCATCATCGCCACCACCGGCACGCAGCCTAACCTGAGCGCGCGCCGGCTCGCATCCGGCTTCGGCTACATTAAGTTCGCTGAATGGAAACCGCCGGTTGAGAAAGAGTTCCGCGCGCAGCTCGAAAAGTTGATGGACACGCCCGGACTCGTCATAGACCTGCGCGGCAACGGCGGGGGCGAGACCAACGTGATGCTCGACATCACAGGCAATTTCTACCCGGCGGAAACTTATTATGGCGCATTCCGCACGCGCGCCGGCGGGCTGGATAAATATTTTACGCGCCGGTATGAGGACTACTATCGCGCTCCGGTCGTGATTCTGGTGGACGAAGAATCCGCGAGCGCATCGGAGACTTCCACCGTCTTCATGCAGGAGAGCGGGCGCGCGTTCGTCATCGGTCGCCAGTCAGCCGGCTCGACGCACAATCGCTGGGGCACACCGATGCCGAAAGGCGGCGGCACGCTCTTTTACAGTAGCCGCGCTTACGTCTCGCCGCGCGGGCGCGACCCTGAAGGCACGGGCGTCATCCCCGACGAAATTGTGCCGCGCACCATCGCCGATCTGCGACAGGGCAGAGACGCCGCGCTTGAAGCAGCCGAGCGGCATCTGCAAGCCGCGAAGTCGGGCGGACTCGGAAAGTCGCGTTGACCTTCACGCACGCCGTTGAAGTTTATTGACATCGCACAACGGCGACACTAGAATCCCGGCGTTACACCACAACGTCCGTCACGCGCCGAGAGAGGTTCACCAAGAAGCACATGTTGAGCGCGATTCTCCTGCAAGCAGTAGCGACTATCCCGTCCACTAAGACGCCGCTGCCGCCACATGTCGGCGGCACGCTGATGGCTTACTGGCCGGTGATGATATTTTTCCTCGTCGCCGTCCTCTTTCCCATCCTGCCGATTGTGCTCGGCAGATTCGTGCGTCCGAGCGTCTATCAGAAGACGAAGATGCGCCCCTACGAGTGCGGCATAGACCCCACGACAGAGGCGCACGACCGCTTTACCGTGCGCTACTACATCGTCGCCATGCTCTTTCTCGTCTTCGACGTGGAAACCATCTTCCTGCTCCCGTGGGCGATTATTTTCATGGGCGATGATTTCTCGTTCACCAAATTCGCGCTGCTTGAGATGTTCGTCTTCATCGGCATCCTCATCGTCGGCTACTACTATGCATGGCGCAAAGGCGCGCTCGAATGGGCTTAACGACAGTGACGAGTGACGAGTGACAAGTGACAAGATGAAAACATTGTTCTAACTCGTCACTCGTCACTCGTCACTGCTTTTGAAACTTATGGCAGAACATCCAGAAGGCATCGTCTTAACGACGGTTGACTCGATTTTCAACTCACTGCGGCGCAACATCGGTGCGCCGGTGATGAACATGAAGCCCGTGCGCGGTGCGGTGAACTGGGCGCGCGCGTCCGCTTTGTGGCCGATGACGTTCGGGCTGGCGTGCTGCGCGATTGAGATGATCGCGACGGGCGCGGGGCGTTTCGACATAGACCGTTTCGGGGCGGGCGTCTTCCGTCCTTCACCGAGGCAGAGCGATTTGATTATCGTCGCCGGGACGGTGACGTTGAAGATGGGGCCGGTCGTGCGTACCGTCTATGACCAGATGCCGGAGCCGAAGTGGGTCATCGCGATGGGCGCGTGCGCTTCGACCGGCGGGCCTTTCGATTCTTACTCGACGATGCAGGGCGTTGACCGCACGATTCCTGTGGACGTTTATATTCCGGGCTGTCCGCCGCGTCCCGAAGCTTTGCTCTACGGGCTGATGTGCTTGCAGGAAATCATCATGCGCGAGGCTCCGTCAGCTTACATCTTCGACTCGGGCGGCACAGTCCATCGCCGTCGCCGTCTGGAGGGCGATGACGATGAGTTGGGCGACATCGCTCTGCTCGACAGGGAAGGATTGGAAGCTGCCGCCGAAGCGAAAACTTTGAGTCCCGGATAAATCTTCTCCGCGAGCCACACTCTCAAATAAGCGAAAGGCCGCGACATGATTCATGTCGCGGCCTTTCGCTTTTGACGTTGCGCTTTCGAGCGTCGCGCTTCCGGCTTTACCTGTCGCCGCTTCCCGTCGGCGTCGTCATCTTCATGTCGAGCGCGCGGGTGAGGAAGCCCCAACGGTCGGCGACTTCTTCGATGGTCTTGGAGATGGGCTTGCCTGCGCCGTGCCCGGCCTTCGTTTCGATACGGATGAGGATGGGGGCGTCGCCAGCCTGCGCGGCCTGCATCGTCGCGGCGAACTTGAAACTGTGTCCGGGCCAGACGCGGTCATCGTGGTCGGCGGTCGTAATCAAGGTCGGCGGATAATGCGTGCCCGCCTTGACGTTATGCAGAGGCGAATAGGCGTAGAGCGTTTTGAAGAATTGCGGATCGTCGGACGAGCCGTAGTCAGACGCCCACGCCCAGCCGATAGTGAACTTCTGAAAACGGAGCATGTCCATCACGCCGACCGCCGGCAGCGCCGCGCCGAAGAGGTCAGGTCGTTGCGTCAAAACTGCGCCGACGAGCAGTCCGCCGTTCGAGCCGCCGCCGACGGCCAGCTTGGGCGTCGAAGTGTACTTGTTCGCGATGAGCCACTCGGCGGCAGCGATGAAGTCGTCGAAGACATTTTGCTTCTTCAGTTTCATGCCGCCCTGATGCCAGTCTTCGCCGTACTCGCCGCCGCCGCGCAGGCTGGCCTGTGCATAGACGCCGCCCATTTCCATCCAGACGAGATTTGAGACGGAGAACGCGGGCGTCTCGGAAATATTGAAACCGCCGTAGGCGTAGAGATACGTCGGATTCTGCCCGTCGAGCTTCAAGCCCTTCTTGTGCGTGATGAACATCGGGACGCGCGTGCCGTCCTTGCTCGTGTAGAAGACCTGCTTCGTCTCGTAGTCCGCTGGATTAAAGTCCACCTTCGGTTGACGGAAAATTGTGCTCTGCCCCGTCTTCATATCATAGCGATAGACGGTCGCGGGCGCCGTGAAGCTCGCGTAGGAATAAAACGTCTCCATATCCGCGCGCTTCCCGCCGAAGCCGCCCGCCGTGCCGAGTCCGGGAAACTCAACGTCGCGTATGTATTTGCCGTTGAGGTCGAAGACTTTGACCTGCGTGTGCGCGTCCTTCAAGTAAGAGACGACGAAGCGATTGCCGACGACGTTAACGCTATCAATCGTCTCGGCGGCTTCCGGCACGAGCGTCTTCCAGTTCGTGCGGTCAGCCTTGCGCGTGTCAACCGCGATGATCTTGCTGCGCGATGCCCCAAGATTTGTGAGAAACCAGAAGACGGGGCCGTCGTTGCCGATAAAATTGTAGGAAGCATCGAAGTCGTCGAGCAGTTTGATGACCGGCGCGTCCTTCGCGTAGAGGTCTTTGAAATAGAGGCGGTTCTTCACGTCCGTGCCTTGCGAGACGTTGATGACGAGATAACGCCCGTCTTCCGTCACGCCGCCGCCGAAGAGCCAGTCTTTGTGATCGGCGCGCTCGTAGATAAGCGCGTCCTCAGACTGCGCGGTGCCGAGTTTATGAAAGTAAAGTTTTTGAAATTCGTTGAGCGCGGAGAGTTGATTGCCCGCCGCCTTCGGCTCGTCATAGCGGCTGTAGAAAAATCCTTTGCCGTCCTTCGCCCACGACGCGCCGGAGAATTTGACCCACTTGATCGTGTCCGGCAAATCTTCTCCGGTCGAGACATCGCGCACGCGCCACTCCTGCCAGTCAGAGCCGGAAGTGTTCAGCCCGTAAGCCATCAGCTTGCCGTCGTCCGTGAAGGCGTTGCCGCCGAGCGCGACCGTGCCGTCGGTGGAAAGCTTGTTCGGGTCGAGCAACAGCTTCGGCTCGCCGTCGAGCGACGTGACGGTGTAGAGCACGCTCTGATTTTGCAGCCCGTTATTTTTCGTATAGACGTAGCGCGAGCCATGTTTTGAGGGCGTGCCGAAACGCTCGTAGTTCCACAACTTCGTCAGACGCTCTTTGATGCGCGCGCGCTCAGGAATCTCGTTGAGATAAGAAAACGTTAACTTGTTCTCGGCCTCAACCCACGCCTTCGTGTCCGCGCTGTCGAGGTCTTCGAGCCAGCGATACGGGTCGGCGACCTTCGTGCCGTGATAGTCGTCCACCTGCCCGGATTTATGCGCCGACGGATAAGCCAGAGGCTTCGCGCTGCCGGCGTCACGTAATGATGAAATTTGTGCGGTCACAGATAATCCTTGCGCGAGCGAAATGCCGGCAAGCGTTGCGCCGACGATGAAAGTTGCGAGTTTTCTGAACAGACTCATGGCTACTCCTTTTTAATAAAGCAGTGATGCGTGACGAGCAAGAAAGGTTTTGACTCGTCACTCATCACTTATCACTCGTCACTTTTTCCGTCTATGCTGCGACCGTTTCAGCTTTCATCTTTTCGGTCTGGTAGTGCGTGACGAGGGCGTTGATGAATTCGTCGAGCGCGCCTTCCATGACGAGGTCGAGTTGATGAATCGTCAGGCCGATGCGGTGGTCGGAGACGCGATTCTCTTTGAAGTTGTAGGTGCGAATTTTTTCGGAGCGGTCGCCGCTTCCCACCATCGAGCGACGCTCTGAGGCTTGCGCGTCGTGCTGCTTCTGCTCTTCGAGTTCCTGCAAGCGCGCGCGCAGGACACGCATCGCCTTCTCGCGATTCTTTATCTGTGACTTCTCGTCCTGCATCGAGACGACGAGGCCGGACGGCATGTGCGTGATGCGAACCGCCGAGTACGTCGTGTTGACGGATTGCCCGCCGGGGCCGGACGAGCAGAAGGTGTCTATGCGAAGGTCGTTCTGGTTGATCTTCACGTCAACTTCTTCGGCTTCGGGCAGCACGGCGACAGTGATGGCGGAGGTGTGGATGCGCCCGCTCGTCTCGGTTTGCGGCACGCGCTGGACGCGATGGACGCCCGACTCGTAACGGAGTTTTGAATACACTTTGTCGCCTTCGATCATCGCGATGGCTTCCTTGAAGCCGCCGATGCCGGACTCGCTGGCTTCGAGTATTTCCATCTTCCAGCCCTGCCGCTCGGCGTAGCGTCCGTACATGCGAAGCATCTCGGCGGCGAACAGCGTCGCTTCGTCGCCGCCCGTGCCCGCGCGAATTTCGACGATGACGTTTTTCTCGTCGTTCGGGTCGCGCGGCAGAAGCAGCAAGCGCAATTCTTCGTCGTATTTCTCAAGACGCGCGGTGAGCGTCTCCATTTCGGAGCGCGCCATCTCGCGCATCTCTTCGTCGTCCGCGCCCATGTCGAAAAGCTCTTTCGCGCCCGCGAGTTCTTCCTTGACCTGTTTCCACTCGCGATACTTCTTGACGATCTCGCCGAGCGCGCGATGCTGCTTGCTCAACTTCGCGTAGTTCGCCTGATCCGAATAAATGTCCGGCGACGAAAGATCGTTCGTCAGAGTTTCGTAGCGGGCTTCGATTTGTTCGAGTTTCTCTAGCATACTTTTTAAGCAATCAGCGGTCAGGAGTCAGCAATCAGCTAAAACCAAAATCAGTTTCCACGCAGGTTGAGGACATTGAAGTTGACAATTGAACGCTGATTGCTGACTGCTCTTTCACGCCAACGGTGAGACGACCGCCGCTTCCGTCTTCGGCTCAAGCGCGAGCGATTCTTTGAGCGCCATAATGGCGACTTCAAGCTGGCTGTCGTCAGGCTCTTTGGTCGTGATGTTTTGCAGCCACACGCCGGGCAGCGTCATCGTTTTGAAGATCAGGCTGCCTTCGCGTTTGGCCGAGAGACGAATGATTTCATACGAGAGGCCGGCGACGACGGGCATCAGAGCGACGCGCACGAGAATGTTATAGACGAGCGAGTCGAACCGGACGACGGAGAAGAGCGCGATGGAGACGAGCATCACGATCATCAGGAAACTTGTCCCGCAACGCGGATGCTGGCGCGGTTGCGGGCGCGCGTTCTCGACCGTCAGCGGCAGCCCCGCTTCCCACGTAAAGACGGTCTTGTGCTCCGCGCCGTGATACTCGAAGACGCGGCGGATGTCTTTCATCAGCGAGAAGCTGAAAATCATAATCAGGAAAAACGACATGCGAATCAGCCCGTCAACGAGATTGAAAAGGACGGACGGACGCACGGGGCGTAGGTACGAACGCGCGCTGTGATAGGCGCGTTCGTACCAGGCTTCGTTGACGCTGTTCGTGCCGCCCGACGCCGCTTCGCCTGACGGCGTGGCGACGGTCGTTTGCTGACTTTGAACGCTCGCGGCTTCCGTCGTCACGTTTGAATTGTTGACGGGCGTCGCCCAACCCGCGGCGATGAAGAGCGCGTTGGTTAGGAGTAGCGGCGCGACGACGAAGAGCAGCGCGTTGAAGAAAAGCGCGAAGACGATGGAGCCTGCCGCCGACGCCGACGTGCCGCTTTTGAGTTCCGCTTCCGGGTTCTTTTCCGTCGGCACGGGAATCAGTCCGGGCATCGCGCCGGTCACGCCCGCGAAGTCGCCTTCACCGGCGATGACGGCGGACGAAAGCACGGCGTCAGTTTCCTTCGCCTCTTCCGCGTCGCCGAAGGCCGCGCTGGCCGAATAGTTGAGCGCCTTGATGCCGAGCGCCATGGATTGCACGAGCACCGCCGCGCCGCGCAGGACGGGCAGCTTCATCGCCGGGTACTTGTCGCTCCACTTGGGAAGCGTCGCGCCCGTGTGTGTGATTGTTCCATCGGCGCGCCGGACGGCGATAGCGTAGGCGTTCGGCGTCCGCATCATCACGCCCTCGATGACGGCCTGACCGCCGACGATCAAATCTTTTTCGTTTGCGCTCACTTGTTGGTTTGCTCCTCGCTGAAACTACTAAGGCGAAAGATGTGTTGACTAAACACAACGACGCCGACGTTTTCGCTTTTGTCGGCGGTCAACTTCAAGCATCGTTCTCGATGCACAAAAGGCGACCGCCTCGGCGCGAAGGCGTCGGCGTCACGGTGTGGTCAGCTAATACTGCGGGCGTGTTGTGTGCGGCATGGGCACAGGTTAACTTCTTTGAAAATTATCCTTGAGCTTCGACCGCAGCCGTCTCCGCAGGCGCGGCAGCCGGAGCAGCGGCGGTGGTTTTGCCGTAACGCTTGTTGAAGCGGTCAACGCGGCCAGCCGTGTCAATCAGCTTTTGCTTGCCGGTGAAGAACGGGTGGCACTCGGAACAGATTTCGAGATGCAACTCGTCCTTGCGTGTTGAGCGCGTCTGGAAAGTGTTGCCGCAGGCGCACTGGACTTTGATTTCGTGGTATTCGGGATGGATTCCTTGTTTCATGTTTGCTTCCTCTTGCTAGGTGCGCGAAAGGCGCTCAAATCGAACACGCCATGATACTTTTCGTGTCCGCGTATCGTCAAGTCCGACAAGCGTTTGATGCGCTTTCGTGGGCTGACGTGGCCTGTGTTGGCGCGTCGCGTCGGGCGGCGTACAAGTTGATTGACAGCCCGATAAACAGCATGTTACAAACGCTGCCGTCACGCCTTTCTTTACAGCATCAGGGTTTACGCGCACAAGTCGAAAAGCATTTGTGAGCAGGACGCGGAAGTTCCCGGAAAAGTCCTGCCTGAGAGTCGAGCCATTTGGATGCGATGACCGAAGACCCGGATAACACACCGTCCACAGACGCCGACGACGCTCCCAAGCCGGCGGACGCACATGCATCTTCCGACAGCTCTCCGCGCACGGATGACAAGTCGCTTTAACAGGAGGCCAAAATGAGTAAAAAATTGGTAGTCATCACTCTGGTGCTTGTTGCTGGTCTTGCAACAGGCGCGTTCACATACAGCCACAGCCAAGCGCAAAAACGAGAACTTAAAGGACTTCAACAAAGCGGCTTCAGACAGCAAGACATCTTTGAGCATCTCTTCCGACATTACATGTTCGTCAAAGACAAAGCTCGAGAGGTTGAGCGCGCAGGCAAGGACGCGACATCACTCCGCCAGCTTTACAAGGATGAAGCGAACTTGACGGATGAGGAAGCGGAGACGCTGGATCAAGTGGCGACCGAATGCATGAATAAGGTCTCAGACATAGAGTCTAGGGCACAGCAGATCATTGCCGATGCGAGGGCGCGCGTGCCCGGTGGACGCCTCAAGGAAGGAGAGAAGTCTCCTCCTCCACCCGCCGAACTCCAAACATTACAGGAAGAGAGAGAGGCAACAGTTTTGCAGGCGCGTGAGCATTTGCGCGCGGCCTTTGACGGGGAATCCTTCGCCCGGTTCGACGCATTCGTACAGCAAAAGATTGCCGGCAACATGAAGAAAGTGCCTCTCGACCACCATAAACCCATGCTCCGCGAGAAAGCACGACCGTAGGCCAGCCTCAAGCGAAAGGATGATCCCATGAGAACCCCTCAACTTTGCGTCCTGTTCTTCGCCATCCTGTGCTGCTTGGCGCTGTCACAGCGTGCGGAGGCGGCGACGGGACTTTCCGACCTCAACTACAACGAACTCCTCAACACGGCTGACGGCTACTCTGAGACTCAACTGACGTTCTATGAGGCTTACTATTATGACGCGGTGGTGGATGCCTACCTCTACGACCAGTTCGGCAACACGCTTGATCATAAGTATGCGGAAGGCGGCTCATTCGAGTCGGTAAACACACGCGCCGCCGCGTCGCCCGGAATGCGTTATGATCTCTACACCGATCACTACGTAGGCGCGTACTTCTACTACTGTGACTACTATTGCAACACGCCCCGCTATCAGGATACGTGCGGCTTCAGCTTTTACCCGGATAACACTTTTTACGGCAGTTTCTACGACTATGGCTGCTATTCCTTCTGCTACTATTTTTATTACTACATCTACCTCGGGACAACGGGCGACTCCGTCACTGTCCCGCAGCCCTGTCCGAACCTTCACCTCGAGATTACAAACCTGACTGGTAATCCAAATGCCGGAATACTCAACGGCCAGACCCGGCCTGCTCTGGTCGGTGCATCCGTCGTGCTGGAGGCGCAATTTACTGAGGATGAAGCCCCTCCGGGCAGGTTTAGTTGGTCAGCGACAGGCGGCGCTCGCCTGACGGATACAGGCGGCATTCCAAATCCTCAGAACATCTATAACGTCTTCTGGACATCAGAGGGAACGAAGAAAGTGACAGTGGAATATATCCTGAACGACGGTAGCTGCCGTGCATCGGCGTCGGTGAATGTCGATGTCACCATACCCAATCTAGTCAGCTTCACGGGTCAGCAACGCGATGATGAGATAAACAGCGGAGCCGGATGTAGTACAATTGAAGGCATTACCTACACTCTCGGATGTCTGACTAATCAACCGGGCAGACGCAACGATCCGGGAATAACTTTCACGGCGACGGTGCAACCGCCTGCCGGCTACATTTCAGCACCCAGCGAGAGTAAGATTAAGTTCGTACAGCTTATTAACCCGTACAGTAGGCGTAGGCAGCGTGGTGCCAATGCCGAAGAATGCCAGACGCGACGTGGTACATACGCATCAACGGAGTGGCTGCTTGACACGCAAGACCCATATGACCCCCTTCCCCAAGCTATAAAAAGTTTCGATCCGAATAGCCCTAATGACCCAGTCACAATCGAAACGAGTGACTCTCCAGGCTTCAGTCTTGACAGCCCCGGCCTCTCGCTCGATTACCTATACGCTGATGATCATTTCGAGATGTATGCTGTTTATTTCGTTGGCAATGGGGCAAATCCACTTGTGTTTAGAGTCCTGGGTTATGTGCCTTGGTCTTGGGGCGGCGAGGTTGTCTCCGATTCTTCGTTTAACCCACCATACCGTGAGACTTTAGACTTCACGGCACCGGGTCCTGAACAAGGATTTTCAGCACCAAACTACCGGCAGCTTTATCAAGGTAACATTCGAGATTTAGCTTACGGCACATGCCCCGGTGACTCAGAGCCGCCACCCGACCCTGAACCTGACCCCGACCCATGCTGGAATGGCAGATACTATAACTGTCAGTAAGATGGGGAGTATGGTAGCAGACTTAATCGAGGGTACAACAGGAGAAGGAAGTAATATGACCAAGAAATCAGCACTGGTAGTCGCAGCAACCATCGTCCTGCTTTCAAGCCTGCTAACGTTGGGTAGCCAAACTGAACCGGCAAACACAGCGCAGCAAGATGAGAAGAGTGATAACCCGGACAAGCAGGAAAGAGTGATTGAGTTGAATAAGTTCGAGCGTGCCTCTCGCGTGACAATTAAGCCTGTCAGCACTGATCTCACTACCCTAAAGCAGAGATTCAGGGCAAGCAGGATAGAGGAGAAGGTGTTTGTTGTGGTCTCTGTGACCAACACGACGACGGAGCCGATAAGTATCATCATAGGGGACCCCCGCATTCAATATCGTCCACGGCTGTTAAAGGACGGGAAGTTGTTACCTTACAAGGAAGAAGTCGTGAAAGTGGTACGGGCGAAGGATAAATCCGGCCCCGGCTCGGGTCGTATAATCAGTGGGGAGATTAAGCCCGGGGAAACGGTGACGATGGATCATATTGATTTAGCTGATTGGTACGACCCGCTTGAGCCGGGCCAGTATCAATTAACACTCAAATATCGCTTCCGTCACAGAGGGCAGCCCGTTGAGGTAAACATGATCACGTTTAATGTAGTCCCATAATGTCCGCAGAGTGTGTGCTTGCTCACAGAAAAGCCGTGCCTGAGAGTCGAGCCGTAGGATGCAATGACCGAAGACCCGAACAAAAAAGCACAGCCCTCCGCCGACGAGACGCCGGACGAGAAAAAGGCGCGCATGGATCGCATCATCGCCGAAGCGAAGGCCAAGCGTGAGGCGAAGACTGCTGCCGCCAAAGCCGAAGGCGCACAGACGGGCGACAGTGGTGGTGTTGGCGAAGCGAAGAACGCGATGACGCGCACAGAATCGCCCGTCGAAAAATCTCCCACCGCCGTCGTTGGTGACTCCACACAAAATGCTTCGCCGGCGGATGCGGAGAAGGCCGCGAAGATCGCCGAAGCCAAAGCGCGCGCCGCTGCATTCAAAGAAGCCGCGCTCGCGAAGGTCAATGCGACGGCTGCCGGCGCAGGCGGCGCTACGGCAGACGCCGGAGTCGGTGCGCCGAAAGCTCCCGTCAAAAAGAAGGAAGAGGGGCCGAAGCCCGCAGACGCCTCCGCGCACCCGCTCGCAAAACGCCTGCGAGACACGTTCGGCGAGGATGCCGTGATTGGCGCATCTTCCTTTCTCGGCCAACTCTCGATTCATATTCAAAACGCGCGCATCGTCTCTGTCTGCGACGCGCTCCGCCTCGATACGGAGACACCTTTCGACTATCTCTCAGACCTGACCTGCGTCCATTACCCGGAGCGTGAAGACGCGCCGTTCGAGATCGTCTATAACCTCTACTCGATCAGCGCGAACGCGCGCGTGCGCCTGAAAGTCGCGGCGAACGAAACCGATGGCGTCGAGAGCGTGACCGGCGTCTGGCCGACGGCGAACTGGATGGAGCGCGAAGTCTTCGATCTCTTCGGCGTGGCATTCAAAAATCATCCAGATTTGCGCCGCATACTCTTGCCGCCCGATTGGGAAGGCCACCCGCTCAGAAAAGATTATCCGCTCGAATTCGTGGAGAACAACTGGACGACGAAGCACCTGCCGGAATTCACGGACGTGCAGCGCGAGCAGTTGGAACAACGCCGCGCCTACGGCCTCGAAATTCTCTCGACGCCCGACGAGCGTCGCCTGAGAGAAATCTTCCGTGCAGGCCGCGAGCCTTTATCGTTGGAAAGAAAATGAGGAGCGCGAAACTGTGAACGATGAATTAAGTACACGATGAATGATGAATTAAGAACAGAGGCACTTTCAAGGTCATTCATCATTCCGCACTCATCATTCATCATTTGATTTTATGCATCAAGTAGAAGTCGCCACCACACGCGAGACGCTGCTCGACAACCCCGAAATGGTTTTGAACATGGGGCCGCAGCACCCTTCGACGCACGGCGTCCTGCGCGTGATTCTACGGCTCGACGGCGAGACGGTGATTGACCTCGACTGCGACATCGGCTACCTGCATCGCGGCATGGAGAAGATCGCCGAGAATCGCTTGTACCCGATGATCGCGCCTTACTGGGACAGGCTCGATTACATCGCGGCGGTCTCGAACGGACTTGTCTGGGTTGAGACGGTCGAGCAGGCGATGGGACTCGAAGTCCCGCCGCGCGCGCACTACATACGCACAGTCCTGACGGAACTCAACCGCATCGCCTCGCATCTGTTGTGGCTCGCCACGCACGGACTCGACATCGGCTCGTTTACCGTCTTGCTGTGGGCTTTGCGCGAGCGCGAAGAGATTCTCAAGATTTTCGAGCAGCAGTTCGGCGCGCGCCTGACCTGCCACGCATGGCGCATCGGCGGAATGCCGAACGACACCTACGCGGACTTTGAAAAAGACGTGCAGCAGTTCGTTGACAACTTCCCGGCCAGACTCGCGGAATACGAAGTGTTGCTCTCGGAGAATCGCATCTGGCTCGGACGCACGGTCGGCATCGGCGTCATCTCGGCGAAAGATGCTATCGCCATCGGACTCTCCGGCCCCGCCCTGCGCGGCTCCGGCGTCGCGTGGGACATCCGCAAGTCGCGGCCTTATGCGGCCTACGCCGACATGGACTTTGATGTGCCCGTCGGCGAAAACGGCGACACGTATGACCGTTACCTCGTCCGGCTCGAAGAAATGCGACAGTCGCGCCGCATCGTGCAGCAGGCTTTGACGAAAATGCCGGACGGCCCCGTCAACGCGAAGCTGCCGAAAGTTCTGAAGCCGGCGGCAGGCGACTATTATCATTCGATTGAAGGGCCGAAGGGCGAGATCGGCTGCTATCTCGTCTCCGACGGCACGAGCCGCCCGTATCGCGTCCGCGTGCGCCCGCCGTGCCTGATAAATTTGCAGGCGCTTCGACAGATGTGCCTCGGCCATCTCGTCGCCGACGTGGTCGCCATCATCGGCACGCTCGACATCGTGCTCGGCGAAATTGACAGATGACGTGTGGCCTTGAAACACACTGGACGGACAGATGAGCCGACAGGTCGTGTCTAACATCATCAAGCGCCTCGAAGAAATACCCGCGCTCATGCGTCGAATGGGCGATGGCCTGACCGCCGAAGAATTGAAGTGGAAACCAACGCTTGAAGAGTTCTCGTTTGTTGAGCAGGTTTGCCATCTCCGGGATTTGGAGCGCGAGGGTTACGGCGTGCGTGTGGAAAAACTTCTGACGGAGATGCAGCCGCTCCTGCCGGATTTTGACGGCGCGCGGATGGCACGCGAGCGTGACTACAACGCGCAGGACTACGAGGCTGCGCTGGGAGAGTTCGCCGAGGTGCGACAGAGGAATGTAGATGTGGTCAGGAATCTCTCAATTGATGAATTGAATCGGCGCGGAACGTTGGAAGGCGTCGGCGAAGTGAAGTTAGAGGGCTTGCTCGCGTTGATGCACGAACATGACAGTGGACATCTCGATGAAATGCGTGCGATGCGCGAGCGTTTGTTGAGTCAGAGGGATGTCGCGCGATGAACAGCATCCGCCTGCCGGTCTTGAAGATGACGCGCGAGTCGTTCGCGCTTTACGGGATTGTGCTGGATAGTCGAGGGTCGGTGGAGATTGATTTAGGTTTGGGCGTGCCGTGTCTGACGGGCGCGACCGCCGAGCCGCGCGAGTTCAGTTTCGATTTTATGGCGCGGCACAAACACACGATGCAGGTTTTTTCGCCGCTCGCCTCTTCGCGGGCGATTGTGTGCGTCGCGCCGCCGAACGGTCTGCACGCGCCGGACGTGGAAAAGGTCGTCGCGTTCGAGGTTGACGGGCGTCTGCCTTACGCGCTTCATCGCGGCACTTGGCACACGCCGCCGTTCGCTCTGGGCGAGTGGTATTCATATCTCGTCGTTGATCGTTCGGGCACGCTCGACGATGATTACGAGTTGGCCGATTTGAAAGAGACGTGCGGTTGCAGTTTTGAGATTGAAGTCAAACCATGATGCAACACTTCTTCGCGCTGTTCGCGCCGCCAAATTTGATAGACAGCGTCCTGCTGAAATTCTTCGCGCCGGAGACGGTGAATAACGTCGTGTGGCCGTTCATTCAAATTGGCGCGGTGGCGTCGGTGCTGGCGGGTTGGGCGGCGTATGCGAGTTATCTGGAGCGGAAGATTTCCGCTTTCATGCAGGCGCGTCTGGGGCCGATGCGCGTCGGGCCGTGGGGACTGTTGCAGCCAATCGCGGACGCCATCAAGTTGCTGACGAAAGAAGATTTGACGCCGGACAACGCAGACCCTTTTATTTTTAAGTACGCGCCTTACATCTCGGTCGTCGCGGCCTTCATCGTCTTCGCCGTGATTCCGTTTGCGCCGGACTGGGGTGTCATCACCGACATCAACATCGGACTGCTGTTCGTCCTTTCAGTCTCTTCCGTCGGCGTGCTGGCGATTATTCTGGCGGGCTGGTCTTCAAACTCGAAGTACGCGCTGCTCGGCGGCCTGCGCTCGTCGGCGCAGATGGTCTCATACGAAGTTTCGATGGGGCTGTCGCTCATCGGCGCGCTGATGTTCGCGCGCACGCTCTCGCTCTCAGGCATCGTGCAGGCGCAGGGGTTGGACACGATCTGGTACTTCTTTTACCAGCCGCTCGGCTTCGTCATTTTTTTCATTAGCGGCATCGCGGAAAACAATCGCGCGCCGTTCGATTTGCCCGAAGCCGAATCGGAACTCGTCGCGGGTTTTCACACGGAATATTCGGGGATGCGCTGGTCGCTCTTCTTCATGGCGGAGTACGCGGCGATGATCGTCGTCTCGGCGGTCGCGGTGAGCGTCTATCTCGGCGGCTGGTATTTTCCGGGAACGTGGCGCTTGATGGCGAGTTTCCCGACGCTCTACGTCTTCGTCAGCCTCTTCGTCTTTATCGCCAAGACGGCCACGCTGCTCTATCTCTACTTCTGGTTCCGTTGGACGTTCCCGCGCTATCGCTACGATCAGTTGATGGACTTGGGTTGGAAATGGATGATTCCGGCTTCGCTCGTCAACATCGTCTGGACGGCCATCGCGATTTTCACCGTGCAGGCGCTCAACGGTTGGAGCGGCGTGCGAACGATTCACTCGCTAACGCACGGCGTCAGTCTGACGCTCGCCGGCAAGCTCGTCATGGCCGCATTCGGATTCGGCGGACTCTTCGTCGCTGCCGGCATTCTTTCTGTGCTCAACCATCGCTCGCGCGACTTCAACATGAAGAAGCAACGCCGGCAAGTGCGTCTCGTCAATTCACCGCAGGGTCAGACGGCCATCGCTTCAGTGACAACCGCAGCAGTGACAGGTGACGTGTGATGAGTAGAAAACCGTCTTCAACTTATCACTTATCACTGTTCACTTATCACCGTTTTTAAGGAATTTATGCCATTAGTAAACGTTCCGCAGGCGAATTGGAAGGAGAAGTTGAAACGCTTCTTCATGGTTGATTTGTACGAGGGCATGAAGCTCACGCTCAAATTCAACATCGGCGCGCTGACGGACAAAAATTCCGTGACGGGCAAGGGCATTTACACGGAGCAGTACCCGAAGGAGCGCCCGTCGGTCGCGCCGCGCTTTCACGGTGCGCCGCGTCTCAACATGGACCCGGAGACGCACGAGTCTCTCTGCATCGCCTGTAATCTCTGCGCGCTGGCGTGTCCCGAAGATTGCATTGACGTGATTCCGATGGACATCGAGATTCGCGTGGCGGGCAAGGCGCGCAAGAAAAAAGTGCTCGACGAATTCATCTTCGATACTTCGCGCTGCATGTTCTGCGCGCTCTGTCAGGAAGCGTGCCCGACCGCGTGCCTCGAACTGACGCAGGAGTTCGAGCTTGCCACTTACTCGCGCGCGGGCTTCGTCTGGGACAGAGAGATGCTGGAACAGGGACGCGAGACGAGAAAGTTTGAAGCGTGAAAAGCAGTGTTCAGTGGCCGGTGGTTAGTGATCAGTTAAGACAGGTCGTTCGATGTAGGGTGAAGGGTGCGGAGAATGGGCGAAGGCACGGTGAGCGGATCGAAGAGCGAGTTTGACGGGCGCGCTGTGTTGCGGAGTTTGTGGGAGCATCACTGGTGGAGTCTGAATCGCATCATCGCAGAGGCGCGTACGTTGAGCGAGGAAGAGTTCAAGCGTCCGCTTGGTATTAGTTACGGTTCTTTTCACGGCGCGCTCGCGCATCTCATTGGCTCGGAGCAAGTCTGGCTTGAACGCATTCTGCGCGGCGCATCAATGTCGCGCGTGCCCGGCGCAGAGGAGTTGCCAGACCTCGCGGCGATGGAAGAGGCTTGGCGAAGTTGCCAGAGCGATTGGAAGAAAATTTTCGATGGAGCAGACCTCGCGCGCGTGATTCATTACGCGAACACAAAGGGCGCGCAGTTCACGGACGAGGTCTGGCAGATTATGACGCACATCGTAGATCACGGCACGGCGTATCGCGGCACGCTCATCACGGCGTTGCGTCTGCTGGGACGCACGCCGCCCGCGACGGGCTTGGTGATGTACACGAGACAGAAAGGCGAGTGAGAATTACAGAATGATGAACGATAACTCGAAAGCAGCGCGCATCGCTTTCATTCATCATTCCGCATTCATCATTCAACATTGGCGCTTATGATTCTCTCCGGCTGGGAAACGGTTTTTTTCTGGGTCTTCGCTTTCGCGGCGATCATCGCGGGAGTGTTGACGGTGATGGCGCGCAACGCCGTCCACTCCGCGCTGTTTCTGATTTCGACGCTGATGGCGGTGGCCGCGCTCTTCGTGCTGCTCGGCGCGGAGTTCATCGCCGGCGTGCAGATACTCGTCTATGTCGGCGGCGTGATGGTGCTGTTTCTCTTCGTCATCATGCTCGTCAACGTCGCCACGGAAGAGCGCGGCGGCGAGGAACTTTTCAATCGCCCGGCGCAGGTCGGCGTCAGCATGTTGTTCAGTTTGCTGCTCGCGCTCGGACTCATCTATGCCATCAACAGTTCGGCATCGCACTTCCGTCCGACAGGCAGCGAGCCGGGACAGACAGTCGGGCAGTTAGCCGAAGAGCAACGACTCGTGCGCGATACCGAGCAACAATCGCTCGCCACATCTGCGACGGGCACGACGAAAATCTCCGGCGACACCGAGCGACTCGGCAACAGCCTCTACCGTTACGGCGGGCTGCCGTTCGAGATCGCGAGCGTGCTGCTGCTCGTTGCCATCGTCGGCTCGGTGTTGCTCGCGCGCACGGCGAAGCAGGAGGCGGCGAGCGATGATCTCGGCATGGAAGCGTCGGCGGAGATGAGCCGGCACGAGGCGGAACTTTAGACGGTATCCAAGCCGCCGAGTTAATCACAGTCGTTGAAAATTTTATGTGCCATACAAACATGCTCGCGCTCATACAAAACACGTTGGCCGGAAATATCTCTCAAGGTTTACAGCATCCTGACTTGTCCAAGTTTCTCGTCATCGGCGCGCTACTGTTCACTATCGGCGTGGCGGGCGTGCTGACGAGGCGCAACATCATCATCATCTTCATGTCCATCGAGTTGATTTTGAACGCTGCCAATCTCAATTTCATCGCCTTCTCGCGTTACCTGCAAGACGCGGGCAACATGAACGCCGTCGCCGGACAAATTTTCACGGTCTTTATCATCGTCGTTGCCGCCGCCGAAGCCGCCATCGGACTCGGCATCGTCATCGCGCTCTACCGCAACCGCGAGACGATTTTTGTGGACAAGATTGACCTCTTGAAGTGGTGATGAGTGATGAGTGATAAGTGATGAGAAAAAACAACTGCTTCCTTCTTATCACTTATCACTTATCACTTATCACGTTCTGAACTTATGTACAGATACATCTGGCTCATCCCGCTCCTGCCCCTCGCCGGCGCGGCCATCAATGGTTTGCTGGGGCGCAAGTTTCGCTTCTCGGAAAAACTCATCGGGGGCATCGGCGCGGGTTCGGTGGCGCTGGCGTTTTTGCTGGGAGTGGCGGCGGTCGTCTCTTACGGGACGCACGTCTGGCCGAAGCCTTATGTGACGAGCGACGACGGCGCGTTCAGTTATACGTGGATACCGGGCGGCGCTGTGGAGTTGTCGCAAGGGTTGGCGGAACGCGCGCAGATTGAATCGCTGAGGCTGGAAGACGAAGAGGTGCGGCGTATTGCTGCCGAGCGCGGCGCGAAACAGGGCGACGCGATACTAGTGGCTCATCCGAACGTGCCGGAGAAGCATGGGCAGGGTGCGCTGCTCGACGTGGAGTGGAGTTACCAACTCGACGCGCTGTCGTCCATCTTCATCCTGATTATTACGGGCGTCGGTCTGTGCATCTTCATTTTCGCGACGGGCTACATGCACGGCGACGCGGGCTTCTATCGCTTCTTCGCCTATCTCGGCCTCTTCATGTTCTCGATGCTCGTGCTGGTGATGGGGTCGAACTTTTTGATGATGTTCGTCGGGTGGGAGGGCGTGGGCTTATGCTCGTACCTGCTCATCGGTTACTACTTCGACCGCAAGGAGGCTGGCGACGCCGCGCGCAAGGCTTTCATCACGAACCGCGTGGGCGACTTCGGTTTCGCGCTCGCGGTGTTCGCCGTCATCGCCACCTTCGGCTCGACGCAATACACGAACGTCCTGGAACAGGCGCGCGCGTTTCCGATTGAACTCATCGGGCACTGGAACATCATGTCGTGGATTGCGCTCGGACTCTTCATCGGCGCGTGCGGCAAGTCTGCACAGTTGCCGCTCTACGTCTGGCTGCCCGACGCGATGGCGGGGCCGACGCCCGTCTCCGCGCTCATTCATGCGGCGACGATGGTCACCGCCGGCCTCTACATGCTGACGCGCACGAACGTCATCTTTCAACACACGCAGGCGATGATGCTCGTCGTCGCCATCGTCGGCGCGCTGACCGCGATTTTCGCCGCGACCATCGGCATCACGCAGACCGACATCAAAAAAGTTCTCGCCTACTCGACCGTCTCGCAACTCGGCTTCATGTTCCTCGCGTGCGGTACGGGCGCGTTCGTGATTGGCATCTTTCATGTGATGACGCACGCCTTCTTCAAGGCTCTGATGTTCCTCGGCGCAGGCTCCGTGATTCATGGGATGCATCACGAACAGGACATGCGTCGCATGGGCGGCTTGCGTAAGTACATGCCGAAAACGTACTGGACGTTTTTCTGCGGCTGGCTCGCCATCTGCGGCATCATCCCGTTTTCCGGCTTCTGGTCGAAAGACGAAATTCTGTGGAACGCCGCGTCAACCACGTACATTCCCGGCGGCTGGATGCTCTGGGTCATCGCCACGCTCGCCGCGACCTGCACGGCCTTTTACATGACGCGCTTAATGGCTCTGACCTTCTGGGGCAAGCCGCGTTTCCTAGAAGTCGCGGCGGGCGGTCAGGCCGACGAAGCGCACGCGCACGGCTACGACGAAATGGGCAAGCCGCACGACGCGCGCACGGAATCGGCGGGCGACCGTCCGCATCACGAGCCGGGCGAACACGTCGGCATCGCGCATGACTTAGACGCTCACAGCGCAGATGCGCCGGAGCCATATCAATCTGCGCTCGCGCACGAGGCCGCCGCACAGACACACGACGCGGCGCACGCTCACGCCGACGCACACGGGCACGGCGGCGCGCACATCCCGCACGAATCGCCGGCCTCGATGTGGATGCCTCTCGCGGTGCTCGCGCTGCTGGCGTGCATCGGCGGGTTCGTCGGCATCAGTCCGGCATTCACGGGCGGCGCGCATCTCGGTGGCCGTCTCAACATCGTCAACTGGCTCGACCCCGTGATCTGGAATCCCGCGACCGGCGAGTTCGGCAAAGAGTCGCACGCGCAAGTCGCCGCCATCGAAGAATTGAACACGCACGCGGCAGTCAGCGAAGCACGACGCGAAGAGGGCAGCGCGCACGCGCCGCTTCCGACGCGCAGCGACGCGGAAGCTGAAGAAGGTGTGTTGCCCTACGGCGACACAGGCTTCAATCTCGCGCATTCAGTCCAGCATACTTTCGGCAGCCACACCGCAGCCGAGTGGTTTTTCATCGTCGTCTCGCTCATCGCTGCCGGAATCGGAATGCTGCTCGCCGGACTCTTCTACGTCTGGAGGCCGCACCTGCCCGGCGTGTGGGCGGCGCGCCTGCCCGCGTTCTATCGCGCGAGCTTCAACAAATATTGGATTGACGAACTCTACGGCGCGCTCTTCACGCGGCGCACGATGGATGCGGCGCGCGGCGTCTATAGCTTCGACTCGAAGATCGTGGACGGCGCGGTCAACAGCATCGCGAGTTTAACCAAACGCCTGAGCCGTCTGACGGGCGACACGGATCGCATCGTCGTGGACGGCGCGGTCAACGGCGTCGCGGGCTTCATACGCCTGCTGATGTCGCCGCTCTTCCGCGCCGCGCAGACTGGCCTGACGGCCAACTACGCGCTCGTCATGGTGCTCGGCCTCGTCGCCGCCGTGGCGATGTTCTTCGGCAAAGACATTCTCTTCGCCTTCACGGGCGGCAGGTAGGGCAAATGATGAATGCGGAATGATGAATGATGAATAGAAGGCGCGGCTCTTGTCTTTCATTCATCATTCATCATTCATCACTCATCATTTAGTTTGGAGGAATCGTGAATATTCCGTACTTACTCTCGGTCATTACGTGGCTCCCGGTGTTGGGGGCGATTATCGTGCTCGCGCTATTTAAGAAAGAGCAGACGGGCGGCATTAAGAAGTTCGCGACCGCGTGGTTCGCGCTCGTCTTCGTCGTCTCGCTCGCGCTGCTCGGATATGACCGCGCGATGGGTGGATACCAGTTCATCGAAGACGCGCAGTGGATTCCCGTCATCGGCGCGCGTTATCAATTCGGCGTGGACGGCGTCTCGACGCTCCTGATTATGTTGACGACGTTGCTCGGCGTGATCGCGTCGGCTTCTTCGTGGGAGTACATCGCCAAGCGCGAGAAGGAATATTACGCGCTGCTCTTACTGTTGCAGGCGGCGGTCGTCGGCGTCTTTTGCTCGCTCGACATGTTTCTGTTTTATCTCTTCTTCGAGGTCTCGCTCGTCCCGATGTATTTCCTGATCGGCATCTGGGGCGGCGAGCGCAGGCTGTATGCGGCGATCAAGTTTTTTCTCTACACGCTCGTCGGCTCGGTCGTGTTGCTGCTCGGCGTCATCAAGATGTACTTCCTGACGCAAGACCCCGCGCTCCACGCGAAGATTGCCGCCGCGTCCTTTAACGCGCTCGCTGGAAACTTAGAGGCGCAGCGCATCTTCGCGGGGACGTGGCAGCAAGCTCTGGCGAACGGCACGGGCACTTTCAATATCGTGTGGATGCAGTCGCTCGGCGGCGTGCTGCCGATGGGGACGATGCAGGCTCTACTGTTTTTCGCCTTCGCGCTCGGCTTCGCGATTAAAGTCCCGATGTGGCCGTTTCATACGTGGCTGCCGGACGCTCACGTCGAAGCGCCGACCGCCGGGAGCGTCATCCTCGCGGGCATTCTCCTGAAGCTCGGCACTTATGGTTTCTTCCGCATCAATCTGCCGATGTTCCCTGCGGCTTCTGCGGATCAGACGTACTTCGGTTCTTTCGGCATTCGCAACGTGATGATCGTGCTCGCCATCATCGGCATCATCTACGGCGCGCTCGCCGCGATGTACTTCGTCGTCAAGCGCGACGGCGATGTGAAGAAACTCGTCGCCTATTCGTCCGTCTCTTCGATGGGCATCGTCATGCTCGGACTCTTCTCTCTGAACCCGAACGGTCTGAACGGCGCGGTGCTGCACATGATTAATCACGGCATCTACTCCGCCGCGCTCTTCCTGCTCGTCGGCATCATTTACGAACGTCGGCACACGCGCAACGTGTCTGAGTTCGGCGGACTCTCGCACGTCATGCCGGGCTACGCCGCCGTCTTTCTGGCGATGGCGATGACGGCGATAGGGCTGCCGCTGTTGTGCGTCTTCATCTCTGAATTCTTATCCATGCGCGGCGCGTTCGAGGCGAGTCCGTACTGGGCGGGCTGGGCTGCGCTCGGCATTATTCTCAACGCGGGCTACATGCTCTGGCTCTACCAGCGCATGTTCTTCGGCAACATCGAGAACCCGAAGAACGAAACCCTGCGCGACATGAACGGGCGCGAGTGGGCTTACATGCTGCCGCTGCTCATCGCGTCGCTCTGGATCGGCGTCTATCCGAAGCCCTTCATAGATTTCATCCAACAACCCGTCGCGGCGGTCGTCCGCCACATCCGCCCGAACTATCCGTTCCCCGTCACGACGCCCGCCGCGCGCGTGCCTGAGAGAGCGGAGAACAAGTGATGAACGATGAATGCGGAATGATGAATAGAAGACAAGCGCTTCTCTTGATATTCATCATTCATCATTTCGCATTCATCATTTAATTTTATGTTTCTTCTTCAAGCCTCCACCACCGAACTCTTCAACGCGGCGGATGTGCAACTCATCGCGCCGCAGTTGATCTTAACTGTATGCGCGTGCGTCGCGCTCGTGCTCGAAGTGTTGCTGCCGAAACGTCAAAGCCGCGTGACGGGCTACTTCGCGCTCGGTGGACTCGCGCTCGCGGCCATCTCTGTGCTGGCCGAAGGTTCCGGGTTTTTGTTTACACCGGCGGGCAGTTTCGCATCTTCGCCTTTGACGGGTTTTTACGGGACGATTCGCGTTGATGGTTTCTCCGTCGTCTTTCAACTCATCTTTTTACTGGCCGCCGCGCTGACCGTCGCCGTCTCGCTGCGTTATCTCGACGAAGAGGGCGAGCAGCGCGGGGAGTATTACGCGCTCGTCCTGTTCGCGACAGTTGGCATGATGTTTCTCGCCGCCGGCTACGATTTGATCGTGCTCTACATCAGCCTTGAGTTGATGGCGTTGACGTTTTACGTCCTCGTCGCTTACACGAAACGCGAGCAACGCTCGAACGAAGCGGGCATGAAATACTTTCTGCTCGGCGCGTTCTCGTCCGGCGTGTTGCTCTACGGGATGTCTCTGCTGTTCGGCGTCGCCGGCTCGACCAATCTCGGCGACATCGCGCCGCGCGTGGCGCAGGCTGTTCTGGTTTCGGATGCGGCGGGTGGCGGCGCGCTACGCCCGCTCGTCGTGCTGGCGATGATTGCTTTGGCCGCTGGTCTGTTCTTCAAAATCTCCGCCGTGCCGTTTCACATGTGGGCGCCCGATGCGTATCAAGGTGCGCCGACATCCGTCACGGCTTTTCTCTCGACGGGATCGAAGGCCGCGAGCTTCGCGCTCTACGTGCGTATTTTCGCGGGCGCGCTCGGAGGGATGCGCGCGGACTGGGAGCCTCTGCTCGGACTCGTCGCCGCGATTACGATCATGGTCGGCAACTGGGCAGCCGTCACGCAGCACAACTCGAAACGCCTGCTCGCATACTCTTCAATCTCGAACGCGGGCTATCTCCTGCTCGGACTCATCGCCGGCAATGCCTACGGCTACACGGGTCTCGTCGTCTATCTCATCGTCTATACTTTGATGAACGTTGGTGCGTTCGGCATCATCATTTCTCTGAGGCGGCGCGGCATCATCGGCGACGAGGTTGACGATCTCTCCGGTCTCGGACAGAAAGCGCCGGGCATGGCCTTGATGATGGCGATTTTTATGCTCTCGCTTGGCGGGCTGCCGCTGACGGGCGGCTTCATCGGCAAGTGGTTTCTCTTCGGCGGATTGTTTCAGCGCGGCGACGCGGGCGCAGGGCGTTGGTTTTACTGGCTCGCGGGTTGGGCGGCTCTGAACACCGTCGTCTCGTTTTATTATTACGTGCGCTTCATCCGCGCCATGTATCTCGGCGAGCGTGAGGCGGACGCGCGCCCGCTCTCGCTCTCTCCCGCGCTCTCCGTCGCGCTCGTCGTCTGCGTCATCGGTGTCGTCTTCATCGGCGTCTATCCGCAGCCCGTCATTCGTCTGGCGGAGGCCTTCGTCAACACGATCAACTCCGGCGCAGTCGCGCTCCGCTAGAGTTTTGCGAGACGTGACGGCTTGCACGCGCGAAGACAGCGACTTGGCGCGCGACGCTCCTAACTGACGCGCGTCGCTTCTCACTGTCAACGCGCCCCCCGTCTTTGACCGGCGCACAGCAGCCTCCTTCTTATCATGCGCGCCCCGTTGACGGCTCGCCCCTGTTGTAGTTACATCCAAACGCAAACCGCGTGAGCGCCTTCGGAAGCTACCCATCTGCTTGCACAATGCATGTATCCGCTCGATTCTTATTTCTCTGTGTCTTGCTGGCCGCAGTTTTTTTCTCGCCCATCGCGGTCGGAGCCGTCGCCGCTTTCCCGTCCGCGCTCGTCGCCGGCGCGCTGCTGGCCTTCGCACTCTATGCCTTCAGCCCCGCGCGCTCGTTGCGTCTCAAACAGGCCGCGCTCGTCCCGCTCTCTCTCTGCTTCGCCGTGACGCTTTTCGATTTGTCCGCGCGCCCCCTTCTTTTTTACCTGTTCGATGTCAGACCCACCGAGCGTTTCTACTCTCGCTGGCCGCCGTTGCCGCTCCTTGGGCGTTACATCGCCAATGTCAAATTTGAAGGCGTCACTTATGGAGACCTCGCGGCGGTCTCCGGGCGCAAGGATTGGCGCGAGGAAAGGCGCGTCAGGTTCGTGACCGACGCTGACGGTTTCAGAAATAACCCGACCGACGCGAGCGACGCCGCGCGCCCGCTCGACGTGATTGTGCTCGGCGATTCGTTCGGCGTCGCGGGCGGCACAAGTCAGGAGGACATTTTAAGCAGCCTGCTCGCGCGCGAGTACGGCCTGAGCGTGTATAACCTTTCCATCTCCAAAGAGAGTCCCCAGCAGGAATACGCCAGCCTCCTGCTCGAAGGCCACAGGCTACGGACGCGCGCGGGGACGTGCGTCTTGTGGCTCATCTTCACGGGCAATGATCTCGACGAGCCGTACTACAAGGAGCTATTCAATCCCCAACCCAGACTTCCATCATTGCAAGAGAGGCTTGTCACGGGCATCAATGATTTTAGGTCGCGCTCGCCCGTCAGCCGCCTCCTGTCTCCCGTCGAAAAAGAGCAGGTGATCGAGAAAACGTTCATTGACGGGCGGCGCGTGCTTTTCTTCGCGCCCTACGTCAAGCGCAGGAATCGCACGGCGGAAGAGATTGAGCGTCACCCGAACTTTGAGAGTTTGAAGGCCACGCTCGCCGCGATGGAGAAGCTGGCCGGCGAGAGAAGTCTGACCATCGAAGTGGCGCTTGTCCCAAGCAAGGAAGAGGTTTACTCGTGGATGCTCGACGGCGGTGCGTCCCCGTGGTCAAACGCGAATGAGCCGTCGGGCTTCTCTGTCGTGATGCGAGAGTTGTGCGTCCAACATGGATTTCGTTATCTGGACTTAAAGCCGTCGCTGGTCGGGGCGTCGAGGCGCGTCTTTGAAGAGACGGGCGCGTTGCTTTGGTGGCGCGACGACACCCACTGGAACGGTGCGGGGCAGCGCGTGGCCGCTGCTGTCATTAACGAGTCGCTACAGAACGCAGAGGCGGAAGAACGCTCCCGTCTCAACAAATCTTTGAGCGCGCCGCCTGTTGATGTAGGAAAATGAACTGCTGTACAGTTAATGCATCTCGAACATTTTGGCGGCGGGAAAGCAGGGCGACATGGAGAAAGAACTGGACGGCAAAATTGCGCTCATCACGGGCGCGACTTCGGGCATCGGGCGCGCGACGGCGTTGCGCTTCGCAGGAGCGGGCGCGCGGGTCGCTCTCGTCGGACGCAGGGATGATGCGCTGGCGGAAGTGTCTGCGAAAGCGAAAAGTCTCGGCGGGGAGACGCTGGAAATCAACGCCGATGTCACGTCCGAAGATGATGCGCGCCGCGCCGTCGAAGAATGCACGGCGAAATTCGGCGGCCTCGACGTACTCGTCAACGCCGCAGGCATCCTGAGCAGCGGCACGATTGAAAACACCACGCTTCGCGATTACGACCAGATGATGGACGTGAACGTCCGCGCCGTCTTTCATTTGATGCAACTCGCCGTCCCGCATCTCGCCGCGCGCGGGGGCAACATCGTCAACGTGTCGAGCGTGACGGGCTTGCGCGCCTTTCCCGGCGTCCTCGCTTACTGCATCTCGAAAGCGGCGGTGGATCAACTGACGCGCTGCGCCGCGCTCGAACTCGCCGCGCAAGGAGTTCGCGTCAACGCCGTCAATCCCGGCGTCGTCGTCACAGACATCCACAAACGCGGCGGAATGGATGAAGACAAATACGCGGCCTTCCTCGAACATTCTCAAAGCACGCACCCGCTCGGTCGCGTCGGCGAAGCGCGCGAAGTCGCCGAACTGATTCTGCACCTCGCTTCATCGCGCGCGGCGTGGATTACCGGCGTCACTTATTCAATAGACGGCGGACGCGCACAGACCTGCGCTCGTTGACCGTCTTCCCGAAGCTTTGCAACTTTGCGCCTTCGCGTGAGACTAACTTTCATGCGAAGGCGCAAAGTCGCAAAGCGTTTGAGACGGCCTCTTTTATCTCTCTCGCTGCATAATTCTTCAATGTTGCTTTTCTATATTCTTGCGGCGTTGGTTGTGTTCCAGTGCGTCATTTCTCTGCGCGGGGGCGTGCGTTATCTCGCGTTCGTGCGCCGCGAGACTGACGCGCGCAGGCCGCTCTACATGCCGTTCGCGTCAATCATCGTGCCGTGTCGCGGACTCGATGAAGGACTCTGCGCGAATCTCTCCGCGCTCTTCGTCCAACATTATCCGGCCTACGAAATCATCTTCGTCTCCGACCGCGCGGATGATCCTGCGCTCGCCGTCGCGAACGAGTTGGCGCGCGGACTTAGTGAGCAACAGCCAAACGTGCGCGCGCGCGCGCTCGTCGCAGGACGCGCGACAGCGTGCGGGCAGAAAGTTCATAACCTGCGCGCCGCCGTCTCTGACCTTGATGCGTCGAGCGAGGTCATAGTGTTTGTTGACACCGATGCGCGCCCGCGTCCCGACTGGCTGCGCGCTCTCGTCGCGCCGCTGGCGGACGACCGCATCGGCGCGACGACAGGTTATCGCTGGTTTCTGCCGGTCAGGGGCAATTTCGCTTCGCATCTGCGCGCCGTGTGGAACGCTTCGATTGCTTCTGCGCTCGGCGCGAACGAGAAGAGAAACTTTTGCTGGGGCGGCTCGACCGCGATTCGCCGCGAGACGTTCGAGCACGTAGGCGTGTGCGAGCAATGGCGCGGCACGCTCTCGGACGACTTCGCTCTCACGCGCACGCTCCAATTCGAGGGGCGCGGCATCCGCTTCGTGCCCGATTGCCTGACCGCCACACACGAAGATTGCACGCTCACGGAGTTGTTCGAGTTCACGACGCGCCAGCTTAAAATTACGCGCGTCTATGCGCCGCATTTGTGGAAAATCGTCCTCGTCTCGAATCTGCTTTTCGTCATCGTCTTCTACGGTGGACTCTTGCTCGCCGCCACGCGCGCCGCGCTCGGACTCACCTTTGATTGGCCGCTCGCGCTCGTCTCGTCCATCTATCTGCTCGGAACGTGGAAGGCTCTCTATCGTCTGCGCGCCGTCGCCATCCCGCTCGAAACGTATGAGAGACAACTGCAAGAAGGGATGTGGGCGCATCTGTTGCTGTGGCCGCTCGCTTCTGCGCTCTATCTCTACAACGCGCTCGCCGCTCTTTTCTCGCGGCGCATCGAATGGCGCGGCATCACCTACGAATTGAAATCGCCGACGGAAACTGCGATTATCAAAGGCGACCCGGCATCAGCAACAAATTCCGCCGCCACGACGACGACCGCCACAACGGAAATTGAAGAACGCCCAAGTGCCTAACAAAGCCGCACAACTTTATCAACTGCTGCGCTCGACAAAACGCGAGCGGCAACTTGGCACGCTTATCTTCTTCATCACCTCGCGCTGCAACGCCAAATGTGAGACCTGCTTTTATCACGAAGAACTGAATCGTCCGGGCGATCTCACCTTCGAGCAAATCGAGCGCGTCTCGCAGACGATGCCGCCGATTACAGACCTCTGGCTCTCCGGCGGCGAACCGACGCTCAGGCACGACGCCTCAGAGATTATTCAGTTGTTCGTCACACGCAATGGCGTCCGCCGCATCATCATTCCGACCAACGGTCTCATCAAAGCGCGCGCTTATGAGATCGTCGAACGCGCTCTGGCTGACAACAGCGACTTGCATCTCTATCTGAACGTCGCGCTCGACGGCTACGGCCAGACGCACGACCGCATCAGGGGCGTGCCCGGCAACTGGGAAAAGACGCTCGACTGCATCGCTACGCTCTACCTGCTCAAAGAAAAATTCGGCGAACGCTTTCGTCTCAACGTCAACACCGTCGTCTGCGCGGAGAACTACACGGAGATCGAAAAGCTGTCCTCCTTCCTCTGGGAAAATTTCCGACTCGACGGCCATTACTTCAACATCATACGCGGCGAGACGAAGGCGGGCGACACGATTAAGCAGATACCTCCCGATGTGCTGCCCGCGATGTACGCGCGCGTCTCCGCGCTGACGAAACGCTACGGCGAGCGCATGTTTGCGGGCGATGAAGCGTCCGCGCGCTTCGTCAAATCCATCGCCTATGTCGGCGCGATTATGACCCACTACCGCACGCAACATGCCAACACGCACGCCGCGAGCGCGTGGCCTTTCCCCTGCACGGCAGGCGAGACGACGGCGGTCATTGACTACAACGGCGACGTGCGCGCCTGCGAACTGCGCGAAAAATTCGCGACGCTTGCAGATTACGAATACGACTTCAGCGCGCTCTGGTCGGCGCATGAACGAGAGACGGAACTCGCTGAGATTGACGGCGGCAAGGCGTGCTGGTGTACGCACGTCTGCTTCATCCACGACTCGATGCGCCACTCGCGCCGCGCGCTGCTGTGGGAAGTGCCGAAGAATTACGCGACGCGGGAGCGTTGGTGATGGCTGAAAACGACGAGCAGGAAACCACGCGCAAGAGCGGCGTCGCGTATGCGGCGGGACTGACGATTTTCTTTTCCGTGCTGGCGTTTATGGGCGTCGGCTGGCTGCTCGACCGCTGGCTCGGCACAAGCTGGCTGATGCTCGCCGGCATCATTCTCGGCGCGGCCATCGGCTTGTTCGAGTTCGTTCGGATGGTTTCCACTATCAAGTGACGTGGCGGCGCGCAAGGTGAAACTCGACAGCGCGCGTGCCGGTGTGTAAAATTGCGCGTTCCGTCATGCACGAAATTATTGACAGCGTGGATCAGCACGCGCCGGAAAATAACTCGGAAGACCCCGCTGCGATGGAGCGTCGCATCTTTCGCAATATGTGCGTGACGGTCGCGCTCGTTACCTTCGCCAGCATTTTCTTTGCGCCGTGGCGCGTGACGACGGGTTTGTTGCTCGGCGGTTTGCTCGCGCTCTTTAATCATCATTGGTTAAGAACGTCTGTCGCAGCGATGTTCGGCGCGACGCTGGCGGGAGCGAGGATCAAGTTCAGGCTGGCGCGCTACGTTTTGCGCTACATCGTCATCGCCGCGCTCGTCGTCGTCGCTTACAAACTTGATGTGATTTCGCTCGTCGCCACGCTCGCAGGAATGTGCGTCTTTGTCGCGGCGGCGCTCGTCGAAGGTTTCAGACAGCTTTATTTTGCACTCATCAATCGAGAGGAAACTTAATTGATGTTCTGGCTTTTACAACACGAAGCGGCAGCGAAGACCGCCGAACATGCCGCCGCCGCAACTACAGCCGCTCCACACGCAGCGGAAGCGAGCGAGCATCACGTCCCCATCATCGTCGAGTGGGTCAACCATACTTTCGGCGAGCCGCTCTACAATTTTCAGATTCATTACACGAAGCCGCTCTGGGACAGGTTCTTCGCCTTCTTCGGCACGGACGCCGACCACGTCTTCGCCGCGAGTCCGTATTCGCCGGACAACGCGATCCCGTGGTACACGGTGATGTTTATCCTCGCGTGCATCTTCAGTCTGATCGTCATCTGGATATTGAAGGGCAGGCTCTCGCACGACGACCCGGAACACGGGCAGTTGACGCTCGAAGCGGGCGTACTGGCGATACGCAATTTACTGGAAGACAACGTCGGGCCGCATGGTCTTAAATACTTTCCCGTCATCGCGACGTTCGGTGTGTTGATTCTCGTCTCGAATTTGATGGGACTGATTCCCGGACTGATGTCGCCGACGGCGTCAACGTCCGTGACGTTCGCGCTCGGCATTTCCTCATTCGTCTATTACAACGGCATCGGCATCAAAGAGAACGGTTTGTTCGGGCATCTCAAGCACTTCGCGGGGCCGATTGTCTGGCTCGCGCCGCTGATGTTTCCGATTGAACTGGTCAGCAACTTCGTGCGCCCGCTCTCGCTCGGCATCCGTCTCTTCGGCAACCTCTTCGGCGACGAGCAAATCTTGGGGACGATTTCCACGCTCTCGCCGAAGGGTTTTCTGCTGCCGGTCTTTATCATGCCCCTGAGCCTCTTCGTCGCGTTCATGCAGACGTTCATTTTCGTGCTGCTCTCGATCATCTATCTCGGAGAAGTGACGCACGGCTCGCACGATGAAGGCCATGAAGGCGGAGGCCACGACGGCCACCACGAGGACACGCTCGATGCAGGCGGCGTGATTACGCTGCCCGCGCATAGCTGATCTGCGCGCGGCGACTTTTAACGCTTTTTAAGTGATAGAGAAGCGCACGGCGAGCGATGCGTGCATACGAAGCACGCGCACGTTACCATGCATCAATGTGAGACTTGAACTTCGGGAACGCTGTGAAGAGTTTCGCGGCGAACGAGAACAAACGAGACGCTGCCGTTATCACTTTCGCTTTGTGAAAGTGGCTTGTCGTCATCGCTGGAGCGCCGTTGTAAGAGGGGCGGTGGATACCGGATGAAGGCGTAATTATCAGAGTGCGCGTGCCCGTTTTGTTTCTCGCAGTCGTGGGTCTTTAATAACTTTCTGAAAGACAAGTCTCCAATTTGAAAACTACAGGGAGAACAAAAATGAGCAAACTCAGAATGGCTTTCTTCGCCGTCGTTGGCGTGCTGATGGCCTCGGCTCCGACGTTCGCGCAGGCGGCAAGCGTCGCGGCGGACAATCAACAGTCGGTTGATAAGTACGCCAAGATTGCGGCGGGCTTCGGCTTCGCCATCGCGGCGGCGCTCGCAGCCATCGGCCAGTCGCGCGTCGCGGCGGCGGCGGCAGAAGGCGTCGCACGCAATCCGGGCGCAGGCGCGCGTATTCAGACGATGATGATTCTCGGCCTCGTCTTCATCGAAACGCTCGTGCTCTTTACGCTCGTCGTCGTCTTCGCCAGACTGTAAACGAGACTTCGCATTAACCTATAGCGGTTTGCAATTGCATGTGACCTCTGGCGCAGGGTCTTTAATCAGTACCGCGAGCGGTAGCGAGCGGGTCTGCTTACCAAGCCAGACCCGCTCGCTACCGCTCGCGGTACTGTAAGGAGTTCACATCCAATTGCGAACCGGTATAGACAACAAAGAAGCGGGCGTGCCTTCAGAACATGAAGGCACGCCCGCTTCTTTGTTGTTTGACCAACTTCCAAGCCTGTATTCGATACCAGCGTGTATGAATTAACTCGCATGACGCTGTAAGGATTTAAGGCAGGTACACATCTTCATCAATCCAACATCGGACACAACACAGACTCGCGCGTGCGATAGACTTCATCATCACGAACGAATACTTCCCCGCAAGCGTTTTGCATAAACAATGTGAGATGAACGTAGCTTGCTGTTCAGGCATACAGATTGCACGGCGATGAAGCGGTGTGATACGCTCGAAGCCTCCCACAACATCGGCGAAACAGGCGGACTTGACCGGATGAAAAAGTGCCCGACATGCAGCAAGCAGTACGAGGACACGAATACTCTGTGCCTTGCGGACGGCGCGGTGTTACAAAGAACCGATGACCCGCTGCTCGGGCAAGTGCTCGCCGGAAAATATCGCATCGAAGAAAAAATTGACGAGGGCGGTATGGGCGCGGTCTATCGCGCGACGCACATTTTGATGGAGAAGACGGTCGCCATCAAAGTGCTGCATCCCGCGCTCGCCGCCGATGACAACATCGTCGCCCGCTTCACACGCGAAGCCAAAGCCGCATCTCGAATTTCACACCCGCACGCGCTGACCGTCACGGATTTCGGCGAATCCGAAAACGGCGTCGTCTTCCTCGTCATGGAATATCTACGAGGTCGGACTTTGAAAGATGTCGTGAGGTCGGAAGGCCACCTGCCTCTGTCGCGCGCCGTCGAAATTATTCGTCAAGTCTGCGGCGCGCTCGATGCCGCGCACGCGGAAGGCGTCGTCCATCGCGACTTGAAGAGCGATAACATCATGCTCGAAGAGACGCAGGGCGGCGACTGGGCGAAAGTGCTCGACTTCGGCATCGCGAAGATTACGGAAAAAGTGGGGGCGCAAGACCCCGGCCTGACCGCGCCGAATCTGATCATCGGCACGCCGCAGTACATGTCGCCAGAGCAATGCTCGCAGGCTTCCGAGATTGATTCGCGCTCGGACACTTATTCGCTCGGTGTGATTCTCTACGAGATGCTCGCCGGCCATGTCCCTTTCACGGGCGACTCGCCGACGGCGATTATGATGCAGCATCTGCAAGACGCTCCGCCTTCGATTCTCGAAGAACGCCCGGACTTGCCGCCTGCGGTGGGGAACGTCGTCGCGCGCGCTCTCGCGAAGAACCCGGAGGAGCGTTACCAGAGCGCGGGCGAGTTATCCGAAGACCTCGCGCAGGCCGCGACGGATGAAGCTGCGGCAGCCGTCGCCAGTCCGACCATCGAGCAGAAGCTTGACACCAATCGCATCGTCGTCCCGACGGGAACGAACACGCCGCGCATCACGGAGAATACGGAAGTTGAAGAAACGACCGTCGTCGGCAGAAGAGTGCCGCCCGTGCGTCGCGCGCCGGTGGCGGAGGAAGAATTCGTCCCTTCCTTCGTCGAGCCGGAGGCGGAGCCGAGTTTCAATCTGTGGCGCATCGCGATTCCGGCCATCGCCGCGCTCGTCGCCGTCTTCGCGCTCTTCTTTGCGTTTCGCGGTCGCTCGACAAACGGCGAGCAAGCGCCTCTGACGAGCGATCCGAGCAGCAGCCCCGTGCAATCCATCACACCGCCGACAGGCCGCGCCGAGACCAACATCGTTCCAGTTTCCGCCACGCCGATTTCAACGCCGATCACGACGGGAACGTCCACCTTCACCAGCCCCACGCCCCTTAACGCAAACGCGAATCTGAACGCGAACGTCGAGGCGTCGCCGACTCCCGCGCGCGGCACAGACAACAATAACAAGAATCAAAATACGGAAGACAATCCGTTAGAGATTGCAACGCCGGAAACGTCGCCGACGCCTGCGAACCGTGGCAACAAACGCCCCACTCCGACGCCCGATAATTCTGACGACGACGAGCCGCCACCGCCGCCGCCTTCCGTGAAAAAGACTCCGCCCGCTCCCGCGAACACGCCGCCCGCGAGCCAGATTGGAGATACCACTGCTCCACCAATCAGGCCGCAGGTTTAAGTCGCGAGCCAACTATCACGCGGCATAAAGGTTGAGCTTCTCGCGGACGAGACTCAACAGCTTTTCCTCATCATCAAATTCCAACTCGATCTCAACTACGAACAGTGGAAGCGTCAAGCGCAGCGCGTGCAGTTTCACGGCGTCCTTCGCTGTCGTCAGCATCGCACGCGCCCCGCGCAACTCGGCCTCGCGCGTAACATCTTCTATGTCCTTTTGTGTGAATTGATGATGATCAGAGAGGGCGCGCGTGTAACTCAAATCGTAGCCGTCGTTTCGTAAGTGTTGGAAGAACGCCTGCGGATTGCCAATCGCGCAGAACGCGGCGACCGGCCTCTCTGATATTTCATTCTCCAATTCGACATCCATCGCATCTGTGAAACGACGCACGCGCTTTGTCTTCACGCGCGAGGCGAGGACGACTGCGCGCCCGCCGCTCAAACGCAACGCTTCGCCGCGCAATGATTCGAGATTATGCGCGAGTTCGGCGCGCGTGATGATAATGATGTCAGCGCGCCTGAGTCCCTCTGCCGGCTCACGCAGGCGTCCGCGCGGAAGCACATGACCGCCGCCCCACGGCGAGGTCGCATCGAGCATCACGATGTTCAAGTCTCGCGCGATGCGTAAATGCTGAAATCCGTCGTCGAGAATAAAGACCCGCGCGTGCAAGTTATCGAGCGCGTATCTCGCCGCCGCCACGCGATTCGCGTCGCTCACGACTGCCGCGATCCCCAGCAACGACTCGGCCAGCAGGCGCGGCTCATCGCCGCCCGCGCGCGCGTCGGCCAGCAACGTTTCGCCGTCTGAGACGACGACTTGACGAGACTCGTCGGCGCGTCCGTAGCCGCGTGTCAGGATGCAAGGCTTGCGCCCTTCGGCGACGACGGCGCGCGCCAGCCATTCCACGAGCGGCGTCTTTCCCGTCCCGCCGGTCGTGATGTTGCCGACGCTGATGACGGGCACGTCGAGACGATGTGTTTTCAGCACGCCGGCTTCATACAACGCGAGCCGCGCGCGCGCGACTGCGCCGTAGATGAAACTTAATGGCGCGAGCGCGTGCGTTGAAAACATAAAGGCGTTGGTCAATGCCGTCTGTCAGAAATATGGGTCTGGATTTTACGATGCGGAATCAGAACTTATCTCCCGCTGCCGCGTCAACATTTACGTTTGAACTTTGTTCGAGAAGCGGCGCGAGCATTTCAACTGTGCGCGCCGTCGCGCCACGATTTTGATCGAGCGCGGCGCGTGCGTTCGACCCCAAGCGTCGTCTTCGCGCGTCGTCCGCGAGCAAGTCCGTCATCACGCGCGCGAGAGCATCCGTCGCGTGCGTCGCGTCGAGCGCAGGGAGTTGGACGAGCGCGTCGAGTTCGAGAAAAGATTTAACGACGGCTTTGAAGTTGAAAGTGTGCGCTCCAGTGATGATGCACCTGGCGGCGGCAGCAGGCTCAAGGACGTTGTGGCCGCCCGTTGGCGCGATGCTTCCGCCAACAAAAACCAATTCGGCGAGCGGGTAGGCAGCGCGCAGTTCGCCGATGGAGTCGAGGAGCATGACATCACAAGTGGCGTCCATCACGCTCGGCGGCGCGGTGCGACGTGTCCAAGAGAGGCCGGATGATTCCAAAAGCGCCGCGACTTCTGCGAAGCGTTCCGGGTGGCGCGGCGCGAGCAACAGGCGCGGGCGTCTTCCGCTCATTGTTGCTGCCGTGAGTTTGAACGCTTCAATCAAGACGCTTTCTTCGGGCGCGTGCGTGCTGGCGGCGACGATGAGCGGACGCTCCGGCGTGAAATGAAATCTTTCTCTTAACTCGTTCGTCAACGCGCGCGTCGCGTCTATATCTTCAAGATCAAACTTCACGTTGCCGGAAACTTTGATGCGTTCGGGCGCGACACCCAGCGCGCGGATGCGTCCGGCGTCCTGCTCCGTCTGCATCACGGCTAGTGTCAGGTCGCCGACGACGCGCCGGATGAAAAACTTGATGGACTTATAACGACGGAAAGATTTTTCCGAGATGCGCCCGTTGACGAGCGCGACGGGCACGCGCCGCGCACGGCACTCGCGCAAAAAACGCGGCCACAATTCCGTCTCCAGCACGAGCACGATTGAAGGGTTGATGGCGCGCAGAGCGCGACGCACGCTCCAAGCCCAGTCGAAAGGGAAATAGAAAACGAGCGTCGCCGTCTCGCCGAATGCTTCGCGTGCGACTTGTTGGCCGGTGAGCGTCGTAGTGGAAACGACGAGCGCGTGTCGAGGGTAAGCGTTAATAATGGCGTGTGCCAGCGGTCGCGCGGCCTGCGTCTCACCGACCGACACGCAGTGCAGCCACACGACCGGGCGTCCCCCGCTCTCAAACGCGGGTAGCTTGCCCATCCTCTCGCCGAAACCCGCCGCATACTTTCCATGTCGCGCCGCGTCAAAAAGAAATCGCGGCAACAGCGCGATCACCCCGACGGCGAGAAGGATGCTGTAGAGGAAATACATAGTGATGAGTGATGAGTGATGAGTGATGAGTTGAAGACAACTTCCTGCTTGTCACTCGTCACTTGTCACTCGCCACTGCTCTTGTCACTTGGCGCGTTCGATGTAGCGGCCTTCGGTCGGGTCAACGCGGATGCGGTCGCCTTCGTTGACGAAGGGAGGGACTAAGACGGTGACGCCGTTCTCGAGCGTCGCGGGCTTGTTGACGTTTGAGACGGTTGCGCCCTTCAATGTCGGATCGGTGCGCGTGACGGTCAGTTCCATGGATGGCGGGAGCGTGACGCCGATGGGCGCGCCTTCGTAGAATTCGGCCTGAATGCGGAGGCCGGGCGTCAGCCACTGCGCCATGTCGCCGAGGTCTTCATCATTGAGCGATGACTGCTCGTAGTTCTCCGTGTTCATAAAGTGATGCTGCGCGCCATCGGAGTACATGTATTCCATCTCATGCTGTTCGAGCGAGGCGCGCTCAATCGTATCGTTGGAGCGAAAGCGATGGTCAAAAGACGAGCCGCTCCGCAGATCGCGTAGTTTCGTCTGCACCATCGCGCGTAGATTGCCGGGCGTGTGATGTCGAAAGTCAACGACCTTGCACAGCTTGCCCTCGAAAAGAATCACCATGCCGCGCCGTAACTGGGTTGCGGAAATTGCCATAAGAGAAAACTCCGAATCAAAAAGATTTTGAAAGTTGATTTGTGATTGATGCCGTTGATGCTACAGAGCGCGTCAGGGCGTCCAACACAAACGGCGTAGTCTAGCGACCGCCGCCGCGCTTTGTCCAGCCGCTAATTTCGCCGGCGAACGGTGACGATATGTTTTTGTCGGAGAGTCAGAGATGTTTGTGAAAGAGCGACGCTTGAGAGGATAAAATCCGTCAGCTCAAAACCTCAAGAGCGGATGAACATCTGAGCCGCGTCGGAGGGAATGACGTTCGCTCTTGATGTCCACCCGCTCTTTTGGAGGAGCCTTACCTTCCTGCACGCTTAAACGACATGAAGGGGGCAAAGTTTCCAGAAATTTTGACGACGAATTTCTCAGGCGGCGCGTGCGCGCAGCAGCGTCCGTCGCTGGCGCACGACGCGGTCGAGCCAGCCTTGCGCCGCTTCGTAATGCGGAAAGCGTTGCTCGTCCGTGCGAAATGCTTTCGTGTGGTAATAACGCCTGCCGTTGATGATGCGTGGCGGGTGTTTGATGTGCAACATCTCGTGATAGAGGATGTATTCGACGAACCACTCCGGCATGTCGGGTGCATCAAGCGTCTTGCTGATGACGATGGTGTCGTGGACTCCGTCGTGATGCCCTAAGATGGTGCGCGTGCGTCTTTGCGACCAGGTGAGCGTCGGCTGTTCGAGTTGATTGTCGAAGTAGCGACGATTGAGACGCGCGAACATGCGTTCGAGGTCGTAATAGCTGCCGCGCGAGCCGGAGATCATCTTGCGCCCGCGATGCCGGCGCGCGAGGTCTGAGGCGCGCAGCATTTCGGGCGTGAAGGCATAGTCGCGGTAAATTTTTTCACACACGGCGGGCGGACGGCGGCGTAAAAGTTTGGCGACAAGGACGTATGCGAGCGCGCGTTGCACGCCTACGGGCGCGTCCTTGAAAACATCCGCGAGTCGGACATAGACACGCCCAGTCCGCAGACGGATAGTATGGTTGAGACCGGCGTAAGGATAATAGCGCACGTCCACTTCGGGCACGGCTTGCTTGGGCGCGAGTTGACGAAAGGCGTCAACGTAGAGCGTGCCGAGCGGTATTGATTGAGAGTCGGGCATATCTTCAATCTCTAAAACAAACTTTCTGTCATCCAATCGTCAGGCGGCGAGGCGGCTTCCGGTTCAAGAAGGGCTGATGTCCGGCGAGGTGGTTCGATAGTAAGTGTCTTCTACAAGAGTCGTCAAATCGGACTTTCAACCGCGCCGCTAACACCTTTTAGTTTCAGCAAATGAGGGAAAGGAAGCTCATCCGAGCGGCGATGAGGGTTTCATGCGTAGCCGTCAAGTGTCGTCTCTGCAACAGTTGACGGCTTTTGAGGGAGCATCGAAGCCATGAAGGGCGCGATAATTCGCAGTAAATCTTGAAATACTTTGACGACTGCCGGAAAAGCGCTTGATGAAAGTGAGTTTGCGAAGGCACGGTTTGCGTCCGTTTTCTCCTATCCGTTATACTCAAAAGCAGCCCCGGTCGCGCTGGATTCAAGAATTCCCGCCGGGCACAGTGAAATAAACGCTTGACAGGGTGTGGCGTGGTCTGTCAACAATGTTACATTGGGCGCGTGCGACTCCTGGCACGCACCGTCTCTTAAATAATCCCTGCCGCCCCGACGCACGTTCTCAAAATTAGATGGCAATACGCGGTTCGATAGCTACGAAACAGATGGAATGGACGCCCGACGTGCGCGGGCAGGCCGTGCTGTCGGCGATCATCAAGGAACATCTGCGGACGGGCGAGCCGGTCGGTTCGCGCGTCATTGCGGAGCGTTTCGCGGGCGGGGCGAGTTGGAGTTCGGCCACGATTCGCAACGTCATGGGCGAACTGGAAGAGGCCGGACTGGTCGAGCAGCCGCACACTTCAGCCGGTCGCGTCCCGACGGACAAAGGCTATCGTTTTTACGTTGACCATCTGCTCGGAGACGCGCGGCTCTCGAAGGCCGATGTGACGGCCATTGACCGCACGCTCGGCCTCTCTCAAACGGAGACGAACACATCGCCCAACCGTTTGATGGAGAGAGTTTCGCATCTTCTCTCAGAACTCTCGGCGAACGTCGGCATCGTCATGTCGCCGCCGCTCGGAGACAACCGTCTCCGGCATATTGAATTTCTGCAACTGACGGACGGGCGCGTCCTCGTCGTGCTCGTGTTCGCGTCGCACGTCGTACAGAATAAGATCATCCACGTTGACGAACCTTTCAGTCAGGATGAGCTTGAGCGCACGGCGCGCTATCTCAACACGGAGTTTAGCGGTAAGAGCTTGCAGACCATCCGCAACGAGATTCTGGCGTTGATGCGAGAAGAGAAGGCGCTCTACGATCAGCTTTTGCGAAACGCCGTCCTGCTGTGCGAGATGAGTCTGGCGGGCGAAGAGACGGCGACGAGCGACGTGTACGTTGACGGCGCATCCAACATTCTCTCGAAGCCGGACTTCGGCGACATCGAGCGTTTGCGCGAACTGTTTCGCACGTTTGAGACGAAATCGCGGCTCGTCAAAATCCTGAACGAGTGCATCGCGGGCGACCCCGTCTTCGCAGACGTGCATGTCGTGATCGGGCGCGAGAACAACGCGCCGTCTCTGCAAAGTTGCGCGCTCATCACGGCTCCCTATCGCATCGGCGACGCGGGCGCGATAGGGACGCTCGGCGTCGTCGGCCCGATGCGAATCGAATACGCGCGGACGATGGCCGTCGTTAACTACGTCGCGCAAATCGTCGAGCGCATGATGAGCGAGGATGTGACGCGGCTGTGAAGTGAACAGCCACAGCATGAACCGATTGGTTGCGGTAAGGTTTTAAGTTCTGCGGAATGAATAGATGAATCAAACGAACATGGCTGATAAGAATAAACAAACGTCGAAGCGTATTCCCGTGCGTTTCGTGGATGGCGACAAGCCGGACGAGCCTGTGCAGATGCCCGATACGAGAGCGAGCGATGGCGGCGGCGAACTGACGCCGGACGAGATCGGGCGCGCGTCTTCTTACGATGATACGACGGAAGTTCAGCGTCGCATTGATCGCGGTGAGGAGCAGGATACGCCGGAAGGCCGCGCGCAGTCGGACGACGCGGACGCGGCGGGCGGGCCAGACCCTTCCGAGTTGCCGAGAAACAGGAACGAGCAGGATACGACCGTCGCGCACTCCGATGAGTTGAAGAATGCGCGAAAGGATGACGATGAGGCAGTCGGCTCTCTGCGTGCAGCATCTCCCGCTGCCGGCCCTGCTGTGGCCGAACTCCTGGCGACGCGCGCGGAATTGCGGCGTGTGGAAGGCGAGTTGGGAAAGCTGACGGCGGAGCGGCAAGACCTCGTTGACATCATCGCGCGCCGTCAAGCCGACTTCGAGAATTACCGCAAGCGCGTCGAGCGCGAGCGCGCCGAGACCTACCACCGCGTCGTCGGCGATGTGGTCAAGCGTCTGTTTCCAGTGATGGATAATTTACAACGCGCGCTGGCCGCCGAGTCGTCCGTCGAGGCCACAGAGTCAGAAGAGTTTCGCCATTTCCTGCATGGCATCGAACTTATACGCAAGCAGTTGAACGATGCCGTCCAAGCGTTAGGGGTCGAAGCGATCCCGACCGTCGGCCAGCCTTTTGACCCGCACGTCCACGAAGCCGTCGCCACGCAGGAGACGGACGAGTTCGCTCCCGACACTGTGACGCACGAGATGCAGCGCGGTTATCGTCTCGGCGATAAACTGCTGCGCCCCGCGATGGTTAAAGTTTCAACCAGATAGTGATGCGCCATCAATGATGAGTCAAAAAATTCCTAACTCTCATCGCTCATCACTCAACACCCCTTAAAAGTTATGGCAAAGATTGTCGGAATAGATTTGGGAACGACGAATTGCTGCGTCGCGGTGCTCGAAGGCGGCGCGGTGCAGATTGTTCCAAACAAAGAGGGCGGGCGCACTACTCCGAGCGTCGTCGGCTTCACTGATAAAGGCGAGCGGCTCGTCGGCCAGATCGCCAAACGGCAGGCCGTGACGAACGCTGCCAACACGGTGTATGCCGTCAAGCGTCTCATCGGGCGCAAGTACGACGCGCCGGAAGTTGAGCGCGCGCGAGAGACTTCGCCCTTCGAGATTTCGCAGGCCACGAACGGCGATGCTCGCATCAAGGTGCAGGATCGCCTCTACAGCCCGCAGGAGATTTCGGGCATTCTCTTGCAACGTCTCAAGGCCGCCGCCGAAGATTTTCTCGGCGAGGCCGTGACCGATGCCATCGTGACCGTCCCCGCCTACTTCGACGACGCGCAGAGACAGGCGACGAAGGACGCCGGACGCATCGCCGGACTCAAGATCGAGCGCATCATCAACGAGCCGACCGCCGCCGCGCTGGCTTACGGCATGGGACGCTCCGAGTCCGAGCGCATCGCCGTCTATGATCTCGGCGGCGGCACGTTCGACATCTCGATTCTCGAATTGAACGACGGCGTTTTTGAAGTGCTCTCGACATCCGGCAACACTTTTCTCGGCGGAGAGGATTTCGACGAGCGCATCATCAATTGGATGGTCGAGCAGTTTCGCGCCGAGACGGGAATTGATTTGCGGCAGGACAGGCTCGCGCTGCAACGCTTGAAAGAAGCGGCGGAGCGCGCCAAGTGCGACCTCTCTTCACTCAATGAGACGAACATCAATCTGCCGTTCATCGCGGCGGACGCCTCCGGCCCCAAGCATTTCACGAAGACTTTGACGCGCGAGGTCTTTGAAAGTCTGATCAGCGACCTCGTCGAGCAGACGGTCGAGCCGTGCCAGAAAGCTCTGTGGGACGCGGGCAAGTTGCAACAGAAAGACATAGACAAAGTGCTGCTTGTCGGCGGTCAGACGCGCTCGCCGATTATCGCGCGCACGGTTAAAGAAATTTTCGGGCGCGAGCCTTCGGCGGAGATTAACCCGGACGAAGTCGTCGCGATGGGCGCGGCGATTCAGGGCGGCGTGCTGACGGGCGACGTGAAGGACATCGTGTTGCTCGATGTGCTGCCGTTGAGTCTCGGTCTTGAGACGCGCGGCGGACTCTTCACCAAGATTATCGAGCGCAACTCGACGATTCCGCTTCGCAACAGCCAGACGTTTACGACGGTGGTGGATAATCAATCATCGGTTGAGATTCATGTCTTGCAGGGCGAGCGCGAGTTGTCGCAGGGCAATCGCTCGCTCGGCAAATTCGAGTTGGTTGGCATCCCTACGTCGCCGCGCGGCGGGCCGCAGATCGAGGTCACGTTCGAGGTTGACGCCAACGGCATCCTCAACGTCTCGGCGCAGGATAAGACGAGCGGCAGCAAACAGCAGATGAAAGTGACGCCAACCTCCGGCCTTTCGTCTGACGAGATTGACCGGATGATTCTCGAAGCGTCCAACTCCGCCGACACAGACCGACGCCACAAGGAAATTATCGGCCTGCGCGGCAAGCTCGAAAGTCTGATTCGCAACACGCAACGCACGCTCAAAGAGTATGGCAACGCGCTGACGCCGGATGAGCGTCAGGTGGCTTATCAAATGCTGGCGAAGAGCGAGGAGACGTTGAAGTCGCAGGACTCCGACGAGATTCAACAGGCGCTGGAAGCGGTTGAGCGTCTCGCCACGCAGGTTACGCTCGCGATGCTCAATCCATCCGGCAACAGCGGGGGCAATAACCAGTCGGAGTCGCAAGACCCGAACGAAAGACTGTAGAGACTTAAAAGCTGATACATCGCGAATCGTCGAACGTCTGGGAGTCTGCTCCTCAGCGTTTTACGATTCGCGATTTACCATTTACGATAACAGAGATGAGCAAACGCGATTATTACGAAGTGCTTGGCGTGAGCCAAACGGCGACGGAAGTTGAGCTAAAGACGGCTTACCGCAAATTGGCCGTGCGCTATCACCCGGACAAAAATCCCGGCGACGATACGGCTGAGGAAAAATTCAAAGAAGCTGCGGAATCCTACGCCGTACTCTCCGACAAGGAGCAGCGCGCGCGATACGACCGCTACGGGCACGCGGGCGTGTCGTCGGGCGCGGGAGCCAACTGGGGCGGCGCTGCCGGCTTCGGCGGCTTTGAAGACATCCTCGGCGACATCTTCGGCTTCAGCGACATGTTCGGCGGCGGACGCAGTAGCGGCGGTGGTACGCGAAGGTCAGCCGCGCAACGCGGCTCGGACTTGCGCTACGATCTGGAGATGACGCTCGAAGAAGCATCCGCTGTGATGACCGCAAACTTTCGTATCCCGCGACTTGAAGCCTGCGACAAGTGCGAGGGCACGGGCGCAGCAGCGGGGACGCACCCCGAAACCTGCGCGACCTGTGCGGGCGCGGGGCAGGTGCTCTACAAGCAGGGATTCTTTTCTGTGGCGCGCACCTGCTCTCACTGTCGCGGCGCGGGGCGGATTATCAAGACGCCATGCGAGACGTGCAAAGGCGTCGGGCGCGTCGAGCGCGAGAAGAGTCTGGAAGTAAAAATTCCTGCGGGCGTCGAGACAGGCTCGCGACTTCGCATCACAGGTGAAGGCGAAGGCGGGACGCAGGGCGGGCCGGCAGGCGACCTCTACGTCGTCATCCACGTCAAAGAGCACGAGCGGTTCGAGCGGCAGGGAAGCAATCTCTACACTTCGATGCCGACGACGTTCGCGCAAGCCGCGCTCGGCGCGGAGATTACCGTGCCGACGCTCGAAGGCCAGCAGCAACTCAAAGTGCCTGCGGGCACGCAGACCGGCACGGTCTTTCGCCTCAAGGGACATGGAATGCCCGTGCTCGGCGGGCGCGGACGCGGTGAACTTTTCGTCTCCGTCACAGTCGTCACCCCGACGACACTCACGCGCGAGCAGCGCAAACTCCTTGAGCAACTCGCCGATGTCGAGGAGACAGACCTTGGCGACAAAGGTCTGATGGACAAAGTCCGCGACATCTTCGGCTAAAGCGGAAAAAGTAAAAAGTAAAAAGGCAAAAGGTAAAAGTGAAGACGATGAGCCACGCTCTTGTTTTCACTTTCACCTTTTGCTTTTACCTTTTGCCTTTCACCTTGCCTTCTGTTGTATCAATACAAAACGTCTTCACATGGTACGACAGACGCGAACCGCGACGATCCTATGATCGGGCTGAAATAATTCGATTGAGTGAATTATCCTTTGAAACATCACAACCCCTGTCTCTGACGTTCGTGCGCGGGTTGCGGCATATCGCTTGCCATGATATTTCGACGAAACGAACGCGCCCTTCTTAATTCAGTAAAGAGATTTGGAGTGAACGAGATGAAACGACAATCCATGACGAGCATTTTCGCCGCACTGTTGTTAACGATTCTTTCCGGCACGGCGCTGGCTGCTGTTGCAACCGATGAAGACACAGACACGCGCATAGTCAATGCGAAAGTCATGGAAGTAAACGAGGGGCATATTTCGGTGATGGCGCAGACGGGCGTCGAGCATGTCATCGCGATTGACGACGCCAATACGAAAGTGAAGATTGAAGGCAAGCTCGTCTCGCTCAAAGACCTCCGCGAAGGCGATGTCGTGACCGTTGAACTCGACACGCTCAACCCGCAAATGTTCGCCAAAAATATTGCTGTCTCGCTCCGCGCCGATAGCCAAGTGGCAATCATCAAACCATAAAATTTTCTGCATCAATGCTGCCGGTGAATGCTACGGCTTTATTTAGCCTCGCATGTAATTTCACCGGCACAACAAGGCCGCGCTGCTTCCCTCGCAATAGGAGCAGTGCGGCCTTTGTGTTAAATGATGAATGCGGAATGATGAGTGATGAATGACAAGCACGGGGCTTGTTATCTATTCATCACTCATCATTCCGCATTCATCATTTAGCTTAGAGTTTGTAGTGGACTTTGCTTTGACGCAGCGCGTGGTCTTCCACATCGAGGTTTTGCAGACGGAGCGTCACGTCGGCGTTGAGGTCGAGTCCGGCGCGCTCGCCCGCCTCAAGTTTCACCGTCCCGGCTGCCGCGATCATCGCCGCGTTATCGGTTGAAAGATGTGGAGAAGGGAAATAGGCGGGAATGCCGAGCCGCTCGCCCGCGAGTTTCGACGCTTCACGCAGCACGCCGTTACAGGCCACGCCGCCGGCGACGATGAGCGTGCGCGGGTTGTGTTCCTTCGCCAGCCGCTCGGTCGTGCCGACGAGCGAGCGCACCACGACATCCTGAAAACTCGCCGCCACATCCTTGACGGCCTGCGAAGGCTGCTCGCCTGCGGCGACGGGTTGCAGCCCAGACTCACGCACGTACTTCGAGACGGCGGTCTTCAATCCGCTAAAACTAAAATCCGGTCGCCCGTCGCCCATGCGCGGGACGCTGAAGCGCACGGCGCGCGGGTCGCCTTCACGCGCCAGACGCTCGATGAGCGGGCCGCCGGGATACCCGAGTCCGAGCAGGCGCGCGACTTTGTCGAAAGCCTCGCCCGCCGCGTCGTCGCGCGTCCGCGCCAGCACTTTGTATTTGCCGGGCGTGGGCACGAGAAACAGATTCGTGTGCCCGCCGGAGACGATGAGCGCGAAGGCCGGATACTCAATCGGTGGGTTCTCGAAGACGACGGAATAGACGTGTCCCTCGATGTGATTGACGCCGACAATCGGCTTGCCGAGCGCGTAAGCCATGCCCTTCGCGTAAGAGAGTCCGACGAGCAAAGAGCCGACGAGTCCCGGCCCCTGCGTCACCGCGATGCCGTCAATGTCTTCATAGCCGATGCCCGCCCGCGCGAAAGCCTCTTCGACGACGGGCACGATTTTATTCAGATGCTCGCGCGAAGCGATCTCCGGCACGATGCCGCCGTATAGTTTGTGCGTCTCGATCTGGGAAGAAATGACGGACGATAAAATCTCGCGCCCGCCGCGCACAATCGCCGCCGCCGTCTCGTCGCAAGAGCTTTCGATACCAAGTACGAGCATAGTCAAACCACTTTTGAAAGTTTCAGCCGTCGGAAAGATTTTAACAGCGTCGGACGATTGTTTCTAAGCGCGAGAGTGTGAGGCTGAAACGCGGAATATCATAACATTTGACAATGAAAGAGAGGCTATTGAGCAGTCGCCTTGAGTGAGTTGTGATTAGCGCGCCCGGTCTTCTTGAATCAATTCTGAACTATCAGGCATTTCGCCGTACTTGGAAAAGAGATGCTCACGCAAGCCATCAATTTCGCGCACCACTTCTTGACGCTGAAGAAGATTAGCTTCGCTGCGTTCCCACGCCTCAATTAAACGCTCGATGTTGAGGCCGCGTATCTGTGCTTCCTTTTCCAAGCGTGTGTAAAGATCATCGGAAATTGTTAATGTTCGACTCATGTAAATCTCCAATCAAATCTTAGTCAGGCAGCAGTATAGTTAATTTGAATATAAAAGTGCGAGCATCTCACGCTCCAACTATTGCGTGCCGGGCACAGGCATTCAATGCTGGAAGAATAAATTAACGATGAAAGTGAAGTTATCAAGGTATCGTGTTGAATGAGACGTTAGAGGGATGCCAAATGTCCTATAGCTATAACATCTACATCGTAACAGCACCATCTTTTTTATTGTTCAATGCTTCGTTAAGAGCTTCAGTTTGGGAAAAGCGCACACCGCAAATAGCGGTTATATTCGTTGCAAGGTCTACAAATTTCGCAGCGAAAAGATCATGATGGTCTGCTCGAGTTTGAGACGAGACAATTGGATCAAAACCCAGCCGTTTCAAAAGACGCTCCCCAGACTCAGAAGCAGCTATCGCATAAATATTCCCAACATTAGCTGGGTCACATATTCTTTCTACGAGTTTAGCGAAGTTGGTTAGCACACTGAGAACAGCAGGTGCATTTGAAAATCCTTTTGGAGGTAAAACGATAATACTCTCTACGTAAAGGTCTTGAATTAAATGTTTTTCTTTCGGCGAATATAAAGAGTCTCCACGAATATCCTTTTCTACAATATTGCCTTCGAGGAAAGTTTTGAGCGTCGCTGGACGGATAGGGAGAATATCAATGTGCCCAATCTTCCGGCCATCCTTCATCTTGATAACGGAAAAGCCGGTGGGATTGCAATTGTACCATTCCTTCAAAGTATGTTTGGGTATGGCATCTGCAGGAGTATAGACTTGAGCTTCAAGACGGGCAATCCAATCAACCTCGTTAACTGAAGCTTGAACAGTTTGGTATCCAGCGCTGATGTCTTCCAACTGTTCAATTCGTGGAAGAGCTTGGCTTGCTTTACGTTTCCGCCATGTGTTCTGAGCAACGATCCATATTCCTAGCACAAGCAACGTAACAAAGAGAAAACGAAATGCGAGTGTACGCAAACCAGTAGGAGTTGTGAGAAGTTGTGCAATAACGCCAACCAGTCCTGCAATCCCTATAAAAATACCGATGGCCTTGTCAAGTTCACGCTTCATAAATACGACTGAACCTACACAATTTAGTGAGAGCGATTTCGTGAGACTGACGAATTCTAAGAAAATCGCCAGCAAATTTGTATACAACGAGACGCAACTCGATTAGATGTTTCAAAGATTCTGAGGCTCAAGTTTTATGCTCATGGCAGCGAACGATCTTTGTTTACGGGCTTGGAAGGCTGGGGGTATTTTTTAATGAACTTTTTAAACTTTGACTTGAATTTGCTCTGATTCTCTGGATTATCAAACCACTTCCTATGCAATTCATTTTCACACTCAAGTATAGGTTTCCATGATTTGTATAATTTCCTGTCTCTTCTACGGTCAACAATTGTTTCACAGATATTCCAAGCCATGAACGCATATAACTCATATTGCAACCTTTCATAATCCTGAAATTTGTTTTGGTAATCGTGCGTATATTCAGGGTCAACGAACTTTGGATGCTCGATGCCTAATTTCAAGAGATCGAAATACAAATGATCCAAATCGGAATAAACGGAAATCTGTTTTATCTTACGAGAATTATTGATAGAGAAGCCAAGGGCAAGGAAGGAGACTATTATGGTAAGGAAGGAGAGTATCAAGGTAAGTTTTTCATAAGCCGTCATTTCCATCCATCTCACTTTGAATCAAGTTTATGGGATTCTTTATTTCATGCATAGACGAATCAAGAAGATCATCATACATTCCATGTTACCGTCGATCCCGCGCGTTGCAAAGTGTAAGCGGCGGCGAGGCCGGAGAGTCCCGCGCCGATGATGACGCACGAATGTTGTGAGGCACGCGCGAAAGATTTGTTGACGAGAAAGGGAAGCCCAAGCGTCGCGACTCCCGCGCGCTTCAAAAAGTCGCGGCGCGTGTGTCTTGAACTTCCCGTATCTCGAAGTGAGTTTCCCACCTCAAACACTCAAGCTTTTGCCCTCGCCATCACTTGCTGTAGATGAGCAGGACGAACGAACCGGGCACGATGCTCGGTCGCGGGCGAGGGCGTTCTGTCGTCGGCGCGGGCGGCGGCCCGAAGTCTGCGGAGACGAGATAAACCCGGTGCGTGTTAGCGTCGAGCGTCATCGTGCGCGCTCCCTTCTGCGTCACCACGTTGCCGAGCACGCTGAATTTGTCGGGCGCGTCTTCGCGAATCACCGTCAGCGTCCCTTCGCCGTTGGAGCTAAAGGCGAGATTGTTCTTTGGATCGAACGCCGTGGCATCTACGCCGTCGCCGATGGGTAGAGTCGTCAAGACATGCCCGTTCTGCGCGTCCATGATGGCCATCAATTTATTGGCGCAACCGGCGAAAAGACGATGGTGCTTGCGATCCAACGCCAAGCCCGTTGGCTCTTCGCAGGGCGCGAGCGGCCAGCGATTCTCGACTTTCAGCGTGCTCGAATTGAAAGAAGCGACCGCGCTTTTGTCCTCCAGATTAACGTAGATGCGCCCCTCGCCATCAGACACCGCAAACTCCGGGCGGCCATCCAGCGCAATCGTGCCGACGACCTTCGCGCTCTTGGCGTCAATCGCCGTCGCATCACGGCTCGCGCCGTTGAAAGTGAAGACGCGCTTCGACGCCGGGTCATAAATAATCGCGTCCGGGTTCTTGCCGACGGGAATCTGGCTCAACACTTTGAGCGTCTTGAGATCGAAGACCGTCACGGTGGAGTCGCGTCCATTGCTGGTGAAGCCCTTACCCATCTCCGGCACAAACGCGATGCCGTGAACGCCCGCCGTGTTCGGGATGTCGCCCACAACTTTGCCCGATTCGGTGTCAATCACCATCGCATGTGTTGACCGGGAAATGTAGAGACGGTGTGCCTCGCTATCAACCGACAGATAATCCCACCCGCCTTCGCCGCCAAGCGTGATTTTCTTTTCGAGATGATAGCCGGACGGGGACGAAGTTTGCGCGTGTACAAGCGCGCTGTGAAATAAGAGAAAACAGGCAGCCAAGGCAAGCCATGTGAAAAGTTTCATCGGAAGCCTCCTACAATTTCAATTGAAAATAACACCGGCCATCATACTATCAACGGCTTCGCGCGCAAGACAATCTCCGAATCACGTTGACGAAAAATATAGAGCAAAGTGTCGTCGAAACGACTTTGATTGCGGAAGGGTACATTTACGTACAGACGCTTCTCGTCTTTCTCTCTACACTCGACGACATCCCCCAACGTTAAAAATCGTGCGCGAACTTCTTCGTGTCGGGCGTATTGCGCCACTCGAAGATCGGCGCGCTTGTCTCTGTTGAAATGAAGAAAAATTCCAAGCCTGTGACAGGATAAGGAGCAAGATGAAAAATAGAAAAAAGAATTGCCTGTTCTACGCATTGTGCTGCGTGATGAGTCTGATGTTTTTTTCCTCGGCTACAGAGGCGGGGGCGCAATCGAAGCAGTACGTCAACGGCACGGTCGTTGCCATCGGCGGACGCACCTCCGGGCGGACACGTCCCTTCACTCTGATTGTTAACAGCTACACGACGCCCGGACAGGTGCGTGAATTGCAGGACGCGCTGCAACGCGGGCAGGACGATTTGCTGCGTTCGCTGTCAGGCATGAGCGCGGGACGTGTGCAGGTCGGCACGGGCGTCGGCGTCCCGGCCAACGCCATCATCACCAGTCCGTGGGGTGATGGAGGCACAAAGCTGACCGTCTTTTACCAGCGCGACGTTAGTTTCAATGAACTGCGTTATGGCTCGCGGTCGGAAGATTATCGCATCGGATATGCGGAAATTTTTCTCAATCGCAATGGCAAAGGAGAGGGAACGTTTATTCCCGCCGCGCGCGTCAGACTGCGCGATGGAAATACATGGGAGGTGGAAGACTTTGGAGTTTATCCCGCGCGCCTGTTGGGATTGCGAAGCAGCGGAAGAGTGACGGGGCGTTAACACGCGAGCGAGAGAGACAACAAAAAGCCTTCGGTCGTTGAGACGGTCGAGGGCTTTTAGTTTTGCCCAAAGATTACTGCGGGTTGCAAATGAATGCGGGCAGAGATTAACCACAGAGGACACGGAGGGACACAGAGGCAGGACAGAAGAGACAATCAAACCTCAGTCTTTCCTCTGTGCCTCTCTGAGTCCTTTGTGGTGAAAATTCTTTCACTCAAGTCGCACTTATTCGCAAACCGCTATAGGAGAAACTATTCCTCGCGATTTTCAATTGATAACTGTTCGAGATATTTCGCGTAGCGCGCGTGGTTGTCAACGCTCATGCCGGTGATTCGTAGCCCGATGAGGTAACTGGCATCTGATTCATCGCCCTGCTGTTGCTGTGCGAGGCGCAGGTAATGCGCGGCGACAACGTTGAGCGTGATGTTTCCGTCAGGCAATTCGAGCACGGCGACGAGCGCGCGGCCTTCGTCGAGGATGCAATCGTAGCCGATGTAAACGGAAGTCAACGCGATGCCCGCGCCCGACTCGCTGACATCGCGCGTGTGCCCGTCGAGGCGCGCGCGCGGAAACAAGATGTTCTGTTCTCCGGGCGGCAGAGAGACGGAACATGGAATGCGGACGCTGTATCTTGGTGTCTGCCGTCTTTCTCTTCCTGACGGATTCATATCTTGCGCACTCCAATGCAGATGCTTGCTGATGGACTTCGCGAAGTCCATCCGATTCATCTTAACGCTTCGTCGTGGTGTAGGCGATTTATTTTTTAATGCGTCAGGAGAACAACGTGTCGCCGCGCGAGTCTTAGCTGCGCTCGTAAAAGCTCAGGGCAGAGTCGCCCTGCTTGAGGATGCGCCAGCGACGGATGCCGCCGAACTCGTCTCTGAGCGTGTTCTTGTGATGATGCTCGACGACGATGATGCCGCCCTCTTGCAGCAACGTGGCGGGATGCTCGCCGAACGCGCGCAGCACGGGCAGGTAATCAACCGCATAAGGCGGATCGAAGAACACGATGTCCCAGGGAGCCGCGCCGCCGCGCCAGTTTTTGCCGTCGCTTCCGCCAATGCCGACGCCTGCGGTGCGACGCACGTATTCGGCGGCGTCGCTCTTGACGACTTCGGTCAACTCTTCGGGCACGCCGCACAAATCGAGATTCGCCTCGACGAGGCCGCACATCTTATGCACGCGGTCAACGAAGGTGACGAAGGCCGCGCCGCGCGAGAGAGCTTCGATGCCGATGGCTCCCGTCCCCGCGCAGAGATCGAGAAAGCGCGCGTCCTCGATGCGCGGCGCGATGACGTTGAAAAGCGTCTCGCGCAGTCGGTCGGAGGTCGGGCGAATCTCCATTGACGGCGGGCTTTTCAGCACGCGCCCGCGATACAGGCCGGTGATGATACGCATCTCTCAAACGAATGTAGCACGACGGCGCAAGGGCGTTCGAGTCGCCGACACGCTCGACAACGTTTGCCAGCGACGTGTGATGAAAGTCTCGACTCGCAGACTCACTTTTGATCGGGCGGCACTTCGATCTCCACAATCAACTGCACCTGCGACCTGACGTTGAGCGAACCCGCTTCGACCGGCGTGCGCGCACGCATAGACTGGCCTTGGACTTCTCCAATTGGGGTAGCACTTGCCGTCGCACTCGACATGTAGTCAAGTGGCTGATTGGGCGTGATGGGAGGTTTCGTGTTAACGCCGTCTTCCTGTTCCTCGACCACGCGCACGACGCGCCCGCCGAGCGCCTGCGCCATCGCACGCGCCTTGTCCATCGCCTGCTTCGACGCTTCGGCGAGCGTCTGACCGCGCGCGGGATTGTTTTCACGCAGGATGAACGAGACGCTCTCGACGCTGTTCGCGCCCGCCTGCGTCGCCGCATCAATCACCGCGCCGACTTGATCGAGCGCGCCAGTCTTCAACGTCACGCTGTTCTGCGCCTCATAGCCGACAATCTTCGGGATGCGTCCATCGTAATCGCGTTGCGGTTGGAGGCTGTAGTCGCTCGTCTTGATTTCAGGATTCTCGCCCGCCGCATCTTTGATGGCCTTGATGACGGCCTCCGTCTTGCGCGCGTTCTCCTGCTGCGCGGGCAGAGCCTTCGCGTTCTGCGTGACCACTGACAGCACGATGACGGCAGTGTCCGGCGGCGCTTTCAAGTCCGACTCGCCCGTCACCAAAATGCGCGACAGCACGACGCGCGTCTCTTTCTCCCTGCACGATGCGACGCAGAGCAACAGGGACGGGACCACGACGAGCGACAAAACGAAGCGTAAACTTTTCTTCATCAGAATCCTCCTGCACACAAATTAAACCCCTTGTGAATTGAACGCACGCGCGCATCAATTCTTGCCGGTGATGACAACGGCAACTCCGAGATTTTCAACGGCGCATGGCGTGCGTTTTTGAGGGGCTGGAATCTATGCTTACGGTTTGTCCACAGCGAACTTGAGCACGCGCGTGCGTGCGACGATGAACAACTCGTTGCGTTCGTTGAAGGTGATGCCCGATGCTGCGCCTTTGACTTTCAACAGGCTGAGGTAACGCCCGTTTGAGTCGAAGACCTGCACGCCCTTGATGTCACTGACATAGATGCGCCCCTGATTGTCAACGGCGATGGCGAAGGGCGCGCGAAACTGTCCCGGCTCGTCGCCCGCGCTGCCGAACTGCGTCAGAAAGCGACCGTCGGGCGAGAACTTGAAGACGGCGTTATTGAAAGTGCCGAGCGCGTAGATTTGGCCGAGTCCGTCTGCCGCCACGCGAATTGAGAGTTCAGAGCGGTCGGTCTGCCCGCTGATCGCCGCGTGGATTGCCTTTGTGACTTGTCCCGACGAGTTGAAGCGGATGATGTCGTCGCGCGCCTCATACGAGAAGGCGACGAGGCCGCCGTCGCTTGTCACCGTCACATCGTCGAAGTTGCTGCGATTGTTGTTGGTCACTTCGCCCAGCGTCTTACCCGTCATCCCTTCGTAGCGCGTGAGCTTGCCTTTTTGCGCGACGTAAATTGTGCCGCGCCGGTCGGCGGCCATCCCACGCAAAGGCATCTGCGTATCAACCATCCATTGCGTGAGAAACTTGCCTGTTGAATCGAAGACCTGTATGCGCCCGCCGGAATACTCGCCGACGTAGATGTGCCCGTCCGCGTCCACGGCGATGCTGCGCGCGTCCTTGAAATAGCCCGCGCCCGTGCCTTCGCTCCCGAAGCTCAGTGCGGGTTGCGGGTAGCCGTCGTCCGTGACCTTTGGCGTCGGATTGGTTTTCACATTTGATGAGAAGACCGCGCGATTCTTATTCTGTGGCGAACTGTTGTAATAAGCATGGAGGGCGTAGGCCACGATGCTGCCCAGGACGGTGACGGCGATCAGGACAACGATCACGCCGGCGGCCAACGCGCTGGTCTTCGACTTGTACTTGACGATGGGCGGCGAGAACGTCTGACGCTCGCGTCTTGGCAGCATCACCGTGCTTTCGCAAAACGGGCAACGGGCTGTATCGCGCTGATCGTCTTCATAATTAACGGGCGCGCCGCAGGAAGGGCATCGCAGGGACTCAGTCATGTTTGCCACTCTCTCAACTTTCGCCGGTGATTTTAACCGACGGAGGCCAGCCCGAAGCGCACATCGGCGCGCACGCGCTCGATGAGCAAAGAAGTTTCGCGCGTGCGCCCGCGCGTCGTCAGATAGTAGTCGGCCTCGCGTCTGGCTTCTTCGAGAATCTGTATATCGCGCACGAGATTGCCGATGCGAAGGGTCGGCACTCCCGACTGCCGCGTGCCCATCACTTCGCCGGGGCCGCGAATTTCGAGGTCTTTCTCCGAGATGCGAAAGCCGTCGTTGGTCTCCGCCATGATGCCGAGCCGCTCGACGGCGACGGAAGTCTGTCTATCGGATGTGAGCAGGATACAGAAACTCTGTGACGCGCCGCGCCCGACACGCCCGCGCAGTTGATGTAACTGCGAGAGACCGAAGCGTTCGGCGTGTTCGATAACCATTAGCGAAGCGTTCGGCACGTCAACGCCGACTTCGACGACGGTGGTCGAGACGAGGACGTGTATCTCGCCCGCAACGAAGCGGCGCATCACTTCTTCCTTTTCCGCAGACTTCATCTTGCCGTGCAAGAGGCCGATGGTGAAGTGCGGGAAAACTCTGTCGCGCAACTGCTCGTACATGCGCGTTGCATCTTTCAAGTCCATCTTCTCGGACTCTTCGACGAGCGGATAGACGACATATACCTGGCGACCCGCGCGCACCTCTCGCTCGATGCCTTTGTAAACGCCAGCGCGCGAGTCTTCGCCGAGCACCTTCGTCGTAATCGGCGTGCGACCGGGCGGCAACTCGTCAATCACGGACACGTCCAAGTCGCCATAGACCGTCATGGCGAGCGAGCGCGGGATGGGCGTCGCCGTCATCACGAGCACGTCGGGGTTGAAGCCGCGCTCGCGCAGAGCCACGCGTTGAAGAACACCGAAGCGGTGTTGCTCGTCAATCACGACGAGGCCGAGCTTATTGAATGAGACGGCGTCCTGTATGACCGCGTGCGTGCCGACGACAGCGTGAATCTCTCCCGTCGCGAGGTCTTTATGGAGACGCTTTTTCTCGCTCGCGCGCAGTGAGCCGACGAGCATCTCGACGCGATACGAAGTCTGTGCGAGCAGGCGTCTGATGTTGCGCGCGTGTTGCTCGGCGAGGATTTCCGTCGGCACCATGAGCGCGGCCTGATAGCCGTTCCCCATCGCCGCCAGCATCGAGAGCAGCGCGACGGCGGTCTTGCCGCTGCCCACGTCGCCCTGCAAGAGGCGATTCATCGGCACGTCCGACTGCATGTCGTCGAAGATGCGTTTGACGGCGCGGTCTTGCGCGCCCGTCAGCGTGAAGGGAAACGTCGCGAGCAGGCGCGCGTGCATCGGCTCCGTGATTTCGATGAGCGCGCCCTTCGGCTCTTTCGTCCGCGCGCCGCGACGCAACGCCAGCGCGAGCGCGACCCAGAAAAATTCCTCGAAGATGAGACGCAGGTGCGCGGGACTCCGCGCGCGTTCGTATTCCGCAAGCGGCGCATCGTCGGTCGGAAAGTGAATGCGACGGAGCGCATCGGCGCGTTTGATGAGATGTTGACGCGCGAGTAGTTCGGCGGGCAAGGTCTCGATGAAAGCGTCGTCGTCTAGCAAGTTGAGCACGGCGTGCATGATTTCGCGCAGACGCTTCGTGCGAAACTCGCCGAGCTTGCGATAGACCGGCACGCGCCGCCCGACGTGGATGGCGGCGAGCGACGGGTCGGAAGTTTCTTCTTCGTCAGTTTCATCATTGCCGCTGTTTTCCCCGTCAGAGTTTTCTGCGACAGCATTTCCTCTGACAGCGTTCTCTTCATCAACGGTATCGTTGTCGCTGCGCGTTGTGTCTTGAACGCTTGCTGCGTCGCCGTCAGTCGCCATGTTGTCTGAAGCGGAATTGAGTTGTGCCTCGCCCTCTTCGGCGAGACGGATGAGCGCGTTCTCCGGCGGCAGCCCGGTTCCGGGCAGCATCTCCAACTCGTCCGGCTTGTTGAGGCGGAGCGCGAAGGTGTTGCGACGCGAATCCCATTCCCATTTACCGAAGGCGACGAAGCGCGCGCCCCGTGTGAATTGCTGGCGATGGTAAGCGACGATGCGATGCGCCTGTCGCCCGGAGACGAACCACCAGACGACGACCGGCTTGCCCGTGCGTTCCGGGTCGCTCGCCGTCACCTCGAAGATGAAGAGCGGCGGAGCCTTCGGCCCGCGATTCTTGCCGACCTGAAAGCCGCCCGCGACGCGGACGTACAACTCCAGAGACGCCTCGACGCCGTCGCGCAACTCGGCCACGCGCGCGAGGTTCGAGCGATCCTCGTAACGCATCGGCAGATAAGTCAGGAGGTCTTCAATGGTCGCTTCAGTGGCGTCGCGCTTGCCCGTGATGTTCGTGACGGCCAGCGCCAGCTTACGCGCCATGCCCGCGCCGAATCGCGCGAGGCCGTACTGCGACAGCGCGAGGACGGGCGTTGTAAGCGAGAGGGAAGGCATGAGAGAAGGCAGTAGGCAGTAGGCAGTAGGCAGTAGGCAGGAAAAGCTATTAGCGTTCAGCTAAAAACTTCCACTGCTTTCTGCCTACTGCCTACTGCCTTCTATGCGTTGACGGTGGCGCAATGGGTGTTGAAGGCTTGCGTCAAATCCTGCGCGATCTGCTCGGCGAATTTGTTTTCGATCTGGCGTCGCTCAAGCATGTAAACGAGTTGGCCGTCTTTGAAGAGCGCGATCTGCGGCGAAGACGGCGGGTAAGGCGCGAAGTGCGCGCGCGCCGCATAGGTGGCATCTATGTCGGCTCCGGCGAAGACGGTGATGGTGCGATCCGGTCGCGCTTCGTTCTGGAGCGCCATCGCGACGCCGGGACGCGCTTTGCCCGCCGCGCAGCCGCAGACGGAATTGACGATGACCATCAGCGTCCCTTGCGTGTTCTTAATCGCTTCCTCGACCTGCTCCGGCGTTCTGGTTTCCTCGACGCCGATGCGCGTCAAATCTTCACGCATCGGTTTAATCATGATTTCGGAATAAGGCATTTTCTTTTTCTCCTTCAACTGCTTCGGTGTTTGTATCTAACGGTTTGAAACAGCGTCGCTGTCTGAGCCGTGCGTCTGTTTCGACAAAAGTCTCTTGTACTCGTCCGTCATTTTAGCATGACTGGCGAATGCGTGTAGCCGCGCGCCGCGCGTGCGACTGTTCATGCGCGAGAGATGTTGATGCGCCGCGCGTCTTCGCCGTCGCCTTCGATGAGGACGTGCCAGACGTTTGATGGAAGCGCGAAACTTCCCATCCGCTCCGCCCATTCGATGACGATGACCGAACGCTCGTCGGCGAGCAACTCTTCGAGATCAACGGCGTAGGCCGCGCTCGCGCCTTCGTCGAGGCGGTAAAGGTCGAGATGATAAAGCGTGAGCCGCGCATCGTGATACGGATTGACGAGCGTGAAAGACGGGCTGGTCACTTCTTCAGGGTCAACGCCGAGTGCATCGGCGAGTCCCTTCGTGAACAAAGTTTTGCCCGCGCCAAGCGCGCCGTGCAGCAGAAAAATCTCGCCGCCCGCAAGTTGCGCGCCGATCTTTTGCCCGACCGCGAAAGTTTCTGCCGGACTGCGAGCCACAAATTCGCCGGTCGGAATGTGCATGACATCCGCGCTCATGGCTGTTCCCCTTCGGCATCGAGCGCGCGAATGGCCGCGCCGTAATATTCGGGAAAATCAGATGCGACGAGCGCTCGCATCCCTTGCGCGCGTGCGGCGATGTCGCCCGCGAGTCCACCGACATAGACGGCAGCGATGGTCGCGGCGATTGGATCGGCATCAGTTTTGAGTGTCGCGAAGGCTTGCGCGTTGAAGCCGGCGATGAGTCCGGTGAGCGTGTCGCCGGAGCCTGCCGTTCCGAGTCCGGCGTTGCCCGTCGGGATGACGAAGACTCGCCCGTCCGGCGCGGCGACGAGCGTGCGCGTGCCTTTGAGCACAACGATCAACTGATGCGCCGACGAGAACTCCGAGACGACGCACACGCGATCAACCAGTGCGTCGCGCGCGTCCATGTTGAGCAGTCGCCGCAACTCGCCTTCGTGCGGTGTGACGATGAGGGGAGCCTCTGGCGTGCCGCGCAATTCGACAGGCCACGGCGCGAGCGCGTTCAATCCGTCGGCATCTATGATGATTGGCACGCGCCGCCGCTTAACCGTCTCGCGCACGAAGCGTCTGGTTTCTTCCGTCTCGCTCGTCAGTCCGGGGCCGATGGCGATGACATTGGCGCGCTCCGACAACCGCGCGACTTCATCAAAAGCTCCATCACCCGCCGCGCCCTTCAATGTCTCCGGCAGAGGCGATGCCATGACCGAAGCCAGCACGCGAGAGGCGACGCCCGCAAGCGCAGAGGCCGGAGTCGCCACTGTCACCAGCCCCGCGCCCGAACGCATCGCCGCATTCGCGCACAACACAGCCGCCCCCGTCATCCCGCGCGAACCGGCGATGATAAGCGCGTGCCCGTGCGTGTTTTTGTAAGAGCCGTGCGCGTATCGCGTCGCTTCGAGCCAGAGCCGCGCATCTGTCTCTTCGGCCAGAAAGAGTTTCGACGTTGACGCTTCAACGAGCGAAGGCGGCGAGCCGATGTCGGCAACGAAGAGCGCGCCGTTCAGGAGCGACGCGGGCGGAAGCGCGTTGGCCGCTTTCGGAGCGGTGAATGTGACGGTGGTATCCGCGCGGACGGCTGCGCCGATAAGTTCAGGTTGATCCGCGTCGAGGCCGGAAGGAAGATCAATCGAGACGATGAGCGGTCGAGTGTGTCGAGCGTGCAGGCGCGCTGCGCGGAGCAGTTCCAGATGCGCGACGATTTGCGTGTGGAGCCCTGCGAGCGGTCTGGTCAGTCCAGTCCCGAATAGCGCGTCAACGATGATGTCATAATGATGCCGCGCGCTGGCGAGTCGCTCCCAACCGTCTAGCTCTTCGCACTCGATGAAGGTGAGCGGCGACGGCTGGTTTTTTGATCCGGCCTCGAAACTCGCCAGACGGCGCACGATCTCGAAATTGACGCGGGCGTCACCCTTTGTTTCCTCGACGCGCCCGAAGAACACGACATCTACATGCGCGCCCTGCGTCCACAGTATGCGTGCGAGCGCCGCGCCGTCGCCGCCGTTATTGCCCTGACCGCAGAGCATCTGGACGGTTTTGCCCGCGAGTCCATCGGCGAAGTGCGTGGCGAGGCAGCGCGCCGTGGCGTTGGCCGCCGTCTCCATCAACAGTAGAGACGGCGTCGCATACCGCTCGACAGTCAGGCGGTCAATCTCGCGCATCTCGGCTGATGAAATGATCGGTCGCACGGGTGAGATGATAGAGAGAGAACGAGGTGCGGGTCAAACAGAAGGCCGTGTGAGTTGAGGATGAAATTACGAGGGGCGAAAATAAAAAAAGCGCCGCCAGCGCCTGTCCGCTATGCCTGCCGCCTCGCCGAGCATCCCTGTCTTGGTGTAATTACAGGAAAGGTTTAATAAGTTTGTGTCTCCAGAAAATATCTTGCGACGGTAAGAATTATTTTCAAACTCAGTCTTTAAGGCTCTGTAAAAAGTAAGAAGCCGTGATGGAATGTTCCATCACGGCTTCTCTTCAACTGTCAGGCAAGTAAAACTATTGCCCTTATTTCTGATTGGCTTTGCGACGCTTGCGGACAGCCGCCGCGACTCCCGACAAGCCTGTGCCGAGCAGAATCATCGTCGCCGGCTCAGGGACGGTGGTTTGCGTGGCGCCGGTGATCTGTCCCGTCAGGGATACGGTCTGACCCGGATCAATCGAGGTGTCGTTGACGCTGAAGAAGAATCTGCCACTTCCGCATGTCGTCTGCTGTCCGGCGATGCCGCCGGTCGGATCAGGCTCGCAATTTGTATCAGTAAAAGTGAAGAGAATCGGCGTGTTGTCAAAGTCAATGAAGACGCCGCCCGTGTTGTTGGAGCGAACTGAGCCTGTAATTAAGGCTGTAAAAGTCGCAGAATTTGAGCCGTTGATGCCCTGTGGGGCGGTGAACGTCACTCGTAAGCTAAACGGCGTGTTATATGTCTGCGGAGCGGTGCTCAAACTCATTGAGCCGAGATTGTTGAAGTTGCTGCCCGGGTTGGCATTTCCACCCAGTCCACGAAAACCATTCGATGTGGTGCCGAGGAATGTGGAATTGCTATAAGACAATCCGCCCGAAGTTGCAGATGCGCCCGGCGCACAGGCAGCTCCGAAGCATCCATTGGTGAAACCGGCGACAAAAACCTCGTCGGCGCGCGCCTGAGTTTGTCCGAGCGCGATAAAGGCGAAGGCGAAAATGGCAAGTGCGAGCGGCTTGACCATCGTGAAAATGCGGCTGTTCATGGGTTTACTTCCCTCCGTTGATGTCCTATGGGGACTCTGCTGAAGATTCTTTTTTAACTGCACTCTGCTTTTGTTGCCTTCAAAAACACGTACAGGAGCGGGGCAGGCTCACTGTTCTGCGTTCGTTGGGAGAGCGAAACGCGAACCCGCACGTTCAATCACTTTCATTCAAAAAGGCGAGAAATCTCAGTGTATTGGCTGAATCCGGAAGCCAGTTGACTGCTTTAAGCAACCGGGAATTCAATGTTTCAAAGCTGAGACAATGTTTGTAAAGACCTAAACCGGGCACGTTTTCAGAAAATGTGGAAGAGAATGTACAGACTTCCACAAAATTAGTAAAGACTTTTCGCAAAAAAAACGTCCGCAAATGGCGCGCATGATCGTAATGTGACATTTGCGTCGGGAAATACCATGACAATGCCTGTTACCGGAAACGCCCGCGCATCAGTCGCGTCAAGCGTCCGACAACGGCGTGTGCCTCCGGCAAATTCATCGCGGACGTGATGGCGAAGTAAGCGACTCCGTAGGGCGTTAAGACCAGCGCGGCGACGATAATCGGGTGCAGATGGAAGCGTGCGATGCCGAGCAGGATCGCCCAGCCGAGAGCCGCGCTCGCGCCCGCCGCCGTCCAGAGCTTGACGATAAAAGAAGCGGGCAGCCCCGTCTGGCCGATGCGACGGTTGAGTTGGCGTCGTAAAAAATAGAACTCGACCCAGCCCGCGATGCCTGCGGAGACGGTCAGCCCGGCGGCTCCGTAGCCCCAATTTTCTCTGGCGATGCCGAAAGCGTTGGGCAGCGTGCGCGCGAACAGATAGCCGAGCACCGTCGTCAAAATCACGCGGACGACGGCGTAACGTCTGGGCGTGCGCGTGTCCTGAAGCGCGTAGAAGGTCGAGGCGTAGAGGCGTCCGAGCGTCGAGGCGAGCAAGCCGACGGCGGCTCCGGCGAGGATGCCCCACACTTTCGGCACATCGCTGTCGCCGAATTTGCCCGTCCGGTAAAGCGCCGAGACGATGACGTTTCCGAGCGCGAGAAAGGCCATCGCGGAGGGGACAATATAAACAGCGATCTGGCGGAGTCCGGCGTCGAGCCGTCGGCGCAGGTGTTCGGCGATAACTTCGGGCGTGCCCGTCGCGCTCGCCATCTCCGGCAGTTCCGCCGCCGAGACAGACATTCCGAAGAGGCTGACGGGCAGCGTGTAGAGACTCTGCGTGTAGCCGAGAGCCTGCATCGCGCCGTCGCCCAAGAGACTCGCGAGCAGCGAATCAATATAGGCGCTAATCTGCACGACGCCGCGACTCGTGAAGGCGGGCATGAAGTTGCGGACGACGCTGCGGACGCTCTCATTTGCGATGTCGAGCGCGGGGCGCAAGCCCCGGACGAGTGTGAAGACGGTCGGGAGTTGGACGGCGAATTGTAAAAAGCTTCCGACCACTGAAGCCCACGCCAGAATCTCCGCGAGTGGAAATTGGCCGAGTCCTTTGCGCCCGTAAAAAACGAGCGCGGCGATCATCGCGGCGTTCCAGATGACCGGTGCGGTGTAGGAAAGAAAAAAACGGCGGTGGCTGTTAAGCACGCCGAGACACCAAGCCGAAAGCACGAGCAGACCCGCGCCGGGAAAAAGTATCTTCGTCAGGCGAATCGTCAGGTCGCGCTTCTCGCCTTCAAATCCCCACGCGATGAAGTAGATCAGATACGGCGCGGCGAGCACGCCGACGAGGACGAGAATCGAAGTGACGAGCGCGAGAATGGTAAAGACTGTGGCCGCCACGCGCGACGCCTCTTCTTCGCTCTTGCGCGCGAGGAGGCTTGCATAGACCGGAATAAAAGATGCCGACAGAGCGCCTTCGCCGAAGACGTTTTGCAGAAAGTTGGGGATACGAAACGCGGCGGTGAAGGCGTCGCCCGCTATGGAGAGGCCAAAGTAATGCGCGAAGACGCGCTGGCGCAGCAGCCCGATGATGCGGCTGATGAGAATGCCGGAGCCGACGAGAAACGCGCCGCGCGAGGTGCTCGTCGCTTTGCGCTCGCGCTTGACGGCGACTTTCTCGGTGGGGAACTCGCCCGTCGTCGCTCCGACCGGAATGTTTTCCGCGCCCGCGACGACGGAAGCGTCTTCATGCGCGTCCGACTTCAACTCTCGACGCGCCGCAGCGTCCAACTCTTTTTGCTCGTTGTCCTCGCCGTCTGGATTCATCTCGTAAATTTTTTAGAGGTCGTAATCCTTCGTCTTGGTCAGAAGCGTTTTGTAGCTGACGCCGAGTTCTTCTGCGGCGCGCGTCTTGTTGCCGTCGTGCGCGAGGAGCGCGGCGGCGATTTTGCGTCGCTCGACGAAACGCAAGGCGCGTTCCGCGACTTCGCCGAGCGTGCCGTTCATGTCCCATTCAGACGGCGACTCTTCGCGCATCGCACTGCCCGTGCTGCCGGCGATGAGTCCGAGATCGTGCGGCTCGATGACGGAGGTGTCGGCGAGGATACAGGCGCGCTCAATGGCGTTCTCAAGCTCGCGGACGTTGCCCGGCCAACGATGCGCGACGAGCGCGGCAAGCGCGGCGTCGCTCAAGGTGGCCGCGCGCTTGCGTAGCTCTTTGCCGTACTGCGTGGCGAAGTGTCGCGCGAGCAGCAGCACGTCGTCGTCGCGCTCGCGCAGAGGCGGAATCACGACGGGGAAGACGGCGAGACGAAAATAGAGATCGCGTCGGAACTCGCCAGCTTCGGCGGCGTGATGCAAGTCGCGATTGGTGGCCGCGACGATTCGCACGTCAACAGGGACAGGCGCGCGCCCCCCAATGCGGTCAACGACTTTTTCTTCAATCGCGCGCAAAAGTTTTCCCTGCACGCCGAGCGGCAGTTCGCCAATTTCGTCGAGAAAGATCGTGCCGCCGGATGCCAACTCAAACTTGCCCGGTCTCCGCTCGGTCGCGCCGGTGAAGGAGCCGCGCTCGTGTCCGAAGAGTTCCGATTCGATGAGCGTTTCGGGAATCGCCGCGCAGTTAATGGCGACGAAAGTTTTGTCGCGGCGCGGGCTGAGATGATGGACGGCGCGCGCGAAAAGTTCTTTGCCCGTGCCCGACTCGCCCAAAAGTAAAACGGTTGTGTCGGTCGTGGCGACGCGCTGCGTCTCGGCGACGGTGCGCTTGATGGCGTCCGACTCGCCGATGATGCGCGGGAAACCGTAACGGCGCGACCACTCTTCACGCAGCAAAATATTTTCCGTGCGAAGCCGCGCCGATTCGAGCGCGCGTTCGATGAGCAGGAGCAGGTGATTCGAGTCCACCGGCTTCTGTAGAAAATCGTGTGCGCCGTCTTTCATCGCCTGCACGGCTTCGTCAACTGAGCCGTAGGCGGTCATCACGACGACGGGCACGTCCGGGTCTGCCGTCTTCGCGGCGCGGAGCACGTCGAGGCCGGAGCCGTTCGGCATCCGCAAGTCTGTGAGGACGAGTCGAAACGGCGCGCGCGCGATTTCCTGCGCGGCGGCGCGCGCGTCCTCTGCCTCGGCGACGGTGTAGCCGGCGTGCTCAAGCGTCAGGCGCAGGACGCGGCGCAAACTCTCTTTGTCTTCGACGAGGAGAATGTCAGGCATGTTTTGTGACGGGGCGAGGCTGCATACAACTGAAACTTTCGGCTTGCTCGGCGACGGTCGAAACTGCTCGCATCCTAGCGACGCGCTTCATTGAGTGTCAAGCGAGATACACTTGAAGACGCCCGCCGTGTCGTTGCTCGCGCACTCAAAGACAACGGCGACGCTTGCGCCGTGCAGTTCGGCTGACGCTATGAAGCGCGCTTCTCTCTCCTGTTACTTCGGGTGACATGGAACCGCTCGGACTTATCTTTGATAGTTCAAAACTGCTGCTTTTCAAGGAAAAATCGAAATTAAACGGATGGCACAAGCCTTGCCCTCTTGTGTTGCGTGGCGGGGAGTCCAACCGTCGCCGCCTGAACTTATCACGCTCTTTACCGTCGAAGAAAAACAAGAGAAGACAAGATGATTGGAAGACACAGTTCACAACACCGGCATCGCTCGTCCGGCTTCAGCATGGTCGAGTTGATGGTCGTCGCGCTTGTAATCGGCTTACTGTCCGCCGCCGCTGTTCCGCAGATGCTCAACTCGCGAAGGTATTTACGCATGGCCGGCCTCTCGCGCGAAATTGCCAGCGGCCTTAACAACGCGCGGCAGATGGCGATGGCGCAACGACGCGCCATTACCTTCCAGTACGACAATACGGCGAAGAAAATCAACATCATCAATCACGGCGTTGACGCCAGCGGCAACGGCAACTGGGGAACCTCTGTGGTGGGGGATGCGAGTTATCCGAACACGACGGGCAGTTCGGTCGTGAGCAGCGTTCCGTTGGCGGGCGGCGGCATCACAGCCAGCGAGATCACTCACGGCATTGACTCGTCGGTGGGGAATTCTTCAACGCTCACGCTCGACGATACGACGAAGATGACGGCGTTGAGCAGCGGCAAAGTCAACATTACTTTCCAGCCCGACGGCTCCGTCATTAACAGCAGCGGCGTGGCGACTGACTTCGCGCTCTTCTTCTATCACGGGGCGAAGCCGAAAGAGACGGCGATGGCGATCTCAGTTCTGGGCGGAGTCGGACGAGTTAAATCCTGGAGGTATAGCACCAGTGCCAGCAAATTTGTTGAATAAAAATTATGGCGAAACAGGGCAGACGCGAAGTCGTCGCGACTCTGGATTCACGATGGTCGAGATGGTCGTGGCGATGGTGATTATGCTGATCGGCCTGCTCACTTTGGCGCAGGTCATCGGCTACGCGCTGACCATCAGCAATCGCGGGCGCAGCGTGACGAACACGAAACTGCTCGTCGTTTCCATCCTCGAACAGGCGGAGAATCTGAGAAACACAGGCCAGTTGACCTTCGGGCAAATCGCCAACGCGGGAGGGGTTGACAACACCGGCGCGTCCTTCAATTTCGGTGGATTCCCGACGGGTTTCAAGGCTGTCTCGGTTGATCCGGGGGCGGACGGCATCTACGGCACGAGCGACGACACGACGCCGGTGCGTGCCGGACTTGAGCGTCAGATCGTCATTACGACGCCCAGCGCCAATCTCAAGAAAATCGTGGTCACGATTCGCTATCAGGATTTACAGGGACGCATACAGACACAATCAGGAACGGGCTATCTCAACAATGACGCGCGCAGCAATCTGCTTCACTAACGAACAATCCGACGCCGACATGCTCGCTTGCGTCAATCAACGGAGATTTCAAATGCAGCACTCAACCCGCAGCCAGGGTGGATTCTCGCTCATCGAGTTATTAGTCGTGATGGTTGTGATGACCATCATCATGGGCGGAATCATGACGCTGATGAAAGACAGCATCGGCCTCAGCAACAAGATCAGCGAAATGACGGAAGCGCAGCAGAGTTTGCGCGCGGCGCAGGAGGTCATCAACCGCGACCTCATCGTCACCGGCGATGGCTTGCAGAACATCAAATCCCCGCGCCTGCCCACGACTTTCGTCAACAGCTATCTGACGGTTTCGCCCGCGCCCGACATCAACCCCGCGCTCAAAGTGGTGGGGGCGATTACCTCCGACAATCAAGTGGCAGCCGGAACCGCCGTGCCCGGCGCGGCGCCCGCCGTCAACGTCCAGACGGGCAGCGACCGCATCACAATTCTTCAACTTGATTCCAACTTCAAAGCGATTTCCCTGCTGCCCGGTTCGGTCACTTCATTCGGCCTGACCGTAGCGTTGCCCGCCGCCGACGCCAGCGGCTACCCGAACATCGCTACTTTCGCAGTCGGCCAGATTTACTTCTTTACCTCTTCGAGAGGCTCGGCCTTCGGGCGCGTCACCGCCGTTAATAGCGGCACGCGCGTGCTGACCTTCAATAGCGTGGGCGAGCTTTACGGCATGAACATGCCGACCTCGACCGGCCCCATCAACATCGTCACGAACGGCGGGACGCAGGCGGCCACGATGACGAGAATGCTGATGATTAACTATTACGTTGACGCCAACGGACTCTTGCATCGCCGCACCTTCGGTCTCGGCACAGCCTACGCGGACTCCGTCATCGCCGAGCACGTCGTCAATCTGCAATTCAGATACGTGCTCGGCAACGTCAACGCCAGCGGCAACGTTGACGCGCCCGTCACCTCAATGGACACCGAAGCGGTGCAGGGAACTCTCCGCACGGTGGAAGTGACGGTGACTACAGAGACGGCGCACTTCGTCAATAAAACCACCAAGCCGCAAATCTCGATGACGACCTCGACAAGCATTCGTAACTTGCAATTCAACAATTCTCTACAGCCGGAATAACGCCGGCGGCAAAACACATTCGCGCCATCCGCAAGCAGTTGCCGGACTGTCGCTGTCAAAGTTGGTTCTAACAAATGATGAAGGAAGAGAAAGACATGTTATCTCTGAAGCCAGCCGGGAAATTATCTACGACACGCGCCACCACGCACCGGCACGACGAACGCGGCGCAGCCCTCGCGATGACCATGATTATCATGGGACTCATCGCCGTCATTTCGATCAGCGTGATGGCCGTTGTCACGAACGAGGTCAAGGTTGCCGGCAGCGACCTTGAGCGCACGCAGACGTTCTACGCCGCGCACGCCGGGCTGGAAAAGATGACGAACGACTTCAGCAATCTCTTTCTCAAGACGCATCGCCCGACGCAGACGCAGTTGGACATCATCGCCGCCGCTCCGCCGACCGGCCTGACCGGCGCGCCCGAATACTTCTCCTTCTCGCAGACCATCACGCCCGATGCGGTGACGCTCGCCGACATGAAAGCCACACACGGCGGGCGCAACCCGGTGGTGACGATCACGAACGGCAATTACGCGGGGATGTTCGCCTCCATCAGCCCTTACAAATTAACTTCGGTCGCGACGCACGTCCCGACCAACACGCAGGTCAGGCTTGAGCGCGACATCAACAACTATTTAATCCCGCTTTTCCAGTTCGGCACGTTCAGCGACAACGATCTCGAATTCTGGCCTGAGCCGCCGATGAACTTCAACGGGCGCGTCCACTCCAACGGCAATATCTACTTCGGCGGCGACATCACCTTCCTCGATAAAGTGACGACGGCGGGCGAGGCCGTGCGCGATAAGCTGCGTAACGGCGCGGCGAATAACACTACGGTCGGCGGTCTCTTCGCCAGCAATCCGCGCATCAAGGATGTGAACGGCGTCACGACGCTGATGACGAAGGGTAGCGTGGTCAATGGGCCGTATCTGACTCCGCAACCGCGCACGGATTTGCGCGGCAATTATCCGACTTCGCCGGCTGGCACGGACAACACCACCTGGAATCCCAGTTCGACCGCGCCGGTCGTCTCAGGCACGCCGGACAAATTCGGCGGCCAATTATTGACGGCCTCGACGGGCGCGAAAAAGCTGCTCCTCCCCTTGCAATTCGACGGGCGTAAACCCTACGAGCTAATCAAGCGTGCGATGCCCGACGATAACAGCACGATGGCTGATTCGCGTTATCACACGAAGTCCGAAATACGAATCCTCATTGACGACGAAAACGCCGGCTCCGGTTCAACCAACGTCGCGGGCATCCCAGCGGGACAGGGCGTCTCGCTTGCAGCGTTCACTCCATCTGAACTTGATGGTGGCAAAGCCTTGCGCGTCATAGACGATAGCGGAAACTATCTGACGACGACGGACTGGTTTCAGGGTGACTCGGCGCGGAACAAAAAGGCACTTACGGTGCGCGGAGTCCGTAACAATTACGCTACCCCCTGTCCTACCCCACGCCCGGCTGTTCCCTCCCTCTGCACTGCTGCGAGCAACTCCGATAGCGCGACAGGAGGGAAGAATGCCAACGCTGCCGACGTGACTTACAATTCGAGTAACAGCAGTGTTCCAAAGAACTCGAGCGGAGGTCTTGTCTCGCCCGGCTCCGGCATCAAAGGACGCATCCTCATCGAGATCGTTCCGGCGGCGACGACGGCCAACCCGTCTCCGACGCCGATTGACGTGACGCAGGCCATCCTCAGCATGGGCGTGACGGTCGGCGAGCCGAACTCCATCGTCAATCTTCAACGCCCGCTCTGGGCGGCCTTCATGCAGGGCAGCCGCGACCGCAACGGCGGCAATACCTACCTGTCTTACTTCTTCGACAACTCCGTCTCTAATCGGCGCGCTATCGCCGACGGTGAAATCAACATCGCTTCCGGCCTGACCATGAACGCTGCCGGCTTCATCAACACGCCGGACACCAGTTTCGACGACGATCCACCGACCAGTGGAGCGCCGTTCCTGCCCGTCGCCGCCACCATGGATCGCGACGATCTGCCGGCCACCACCGGCCTCAATCAGATCGTTCCGATTAACGTCTATAACGTGCGCGAGGGACGCATCTACGAATTCAGCGCGAGCCTGCCCGCCACGAGCGTCTATAGTCGCGGCATCACTTCGGTCGTCGAACTCAACATGCGAAACCTCGCGCGCTGGTGCGACGGTGTCTATGACACCAACCTGCTCAACGGCACGTCCGCCGTCAGCAGCAACATCGGCAGCCCTGACGGCTGGATCGTCTATGTCTCAGACCGTCGCGGCGACAGAGTGAAGTCCGAGCGCACGCACGACGCGACCGGCGCGCTCACCACGACCACCGTTACGACCACCAACGGCCTCGTTGATAACGAAGACATCTACAACTATCCGGCGACGGCGTCGGCCACGCCCGATCCCGGCGAGGATGTGCTCGACGATGGTTGGGATGTCGTGAAGGGCGTAGCTAAGAAAGACTCTCTGCAACGCGACACGTTGGAGTTGCCAGACCCGGCAGCGGTTACCGCCGCCAGCGTCACGCCGCCGAGCGGCTACAGCGACTCCGCCAAATATGGAATGGCGTTGACGATAGGTACGTGGGGGACGTCTTCACAGACCACCGCCGGCACAGCCGGTTATTACTTCCGTCGCGCTGTGCGTCTCTTCAACGGCGAAGACCTCAAGCTATCGGGTGCGGCGAATAAACTCTCGGATACGAAGGGTCTGACAGTTGCTACCGAGAACATGGTTTACATCTGGGGCAACTACAACACGACCGGCATCAATGCGTCTCCGGCCTCCGGCATCTCAACCCTCAATGATTCGTCGAAGGCATCTTATTACACGGGCGATCAGGTTCCCGCCGCCATCGCCGCCGACGCTTTCTTCCCGATCTCGAAGACGTGGTTCGACTCACTCAGCGCGATGTACCCGGAGGGCGGCGACTATCGCATCGCTGACGCCGGTAACGGCGGCAGCCCCACCGGCACAAACTCCATCGCCGTCGGGCAGGAAACGTCTGTCCGCGCCGGAATCATCGCCGGCTCGACGCTCTCAGCCGTCGGCCCCAGTCTCATCTATAACCTGCAATGGCTCAACGGCGGCGTCCACAATTTCCCGCGCTTCCTCGAAACGTGGGGCGCTTCAGGCACGGGTTGGGAGAAGCGTTGGAACTACGTCGGCTCGTTCATCATTCTCTACAATTCAACGCAGGCGCTCGGCCCGTGGGGCGTCTATAACTCGGTCATCTACTATCCGCCGAATCGTAACTGGGCTTTTGACATGACGTTCCAAGACCCCAACAAACTGCCGCCCGGCACGCCGCAATTCGAGTTCATTCAGGCGACCGGCTTCAGACAGACGGTCAGCCCGTAATTCACGCGAGCGTTCGGAATTGTCAGAAGTGCAAACCATCCGGCGCGCACATCATCAAGACACTTCCATATCGCACGCGCGACGGCCACACGAGACGCACGATTCATCCTGTTCGCGCGTGACACCGTACAGTCCGCGCGCGTGCGGGATGGAGAAGCGCCCCGGCGACTCTCAGGCCGCCGGGGCGCAACTTCTCGCAAATGATGAATGCGGAATGATGAGTGATGAATGACTTGCAAGACGCTTGTTATTATTCATCACTCATCATTCCGCATTCATCATTTAGTTTTGTTGTTCGTATTCGTCGGAGCCAGATTTCGCGCCGTCGAAATCGGAAGAGGCGAGGCGCATGGCAAGCGTGTGCGGCGTGTAGGCGAAGGGCGCGGGGCCGCCGTGCTGCGCTTGCAGGACGGAGATGAGCGAGTCCTGCGTGGCGCGGAAGCGGCGCACGTTGCCGCGCTGGTTGAAGATGACGAAAAGCCGCGTCTCGCCGTCCTGCGTGCGGAACTGCCCGACGAGCGCGCTCGCGCCGCCGTCCGTGCGCGCGAGCGTGCCGGTCTTGGCGATGATGCTGCCGCGTCCCGCGCTGTCGGCGTAGCGTTTCTGCAACGTGCCCGGATCAACGCCGGCGACGGGCAAAATGTCCGACGGCTTCAATCTATTCGCCTGCAACTCGTCGAGCAGCGCGCGATAAACTTTCAACATCTGGCGCGGCGTGACGCGATTGACGCCGAGTCCGCTCGTCGAGGCGATGCGAATGTTGCCGGACGATGCGATGCCGAGTTCCGTCGTCAACATCCGCTGCACGCTCTGCGCGCCGCCGAGCGCGTCGCCAAGTCTCTCGGCCATAAAGTTGTTCGAGTAACAAAGTAAAACTTTGAGCACGTCAACGAGCGGCGCGGAATAGTGCGTGAGCACGACGCGCGCGCTCTGCGGAACCGATTCAACATAGACCGCGCCCATCACGGCGACGCTCGGCGGAGTTAATAAACTTTTACCGTCGCCGAGCGCGAAGAGCATGTCGTTCCACGCGCTCGTCGCGCTTGCCGGTCGGCGCGTGGCATCAAGCGTGTCGTAAAAAGATTCGCCGGAATGCAGCGAAGAGGAACTGAAGTTGAGAGAGAAGCGCGGCGCGACGATGAGATCGCCGGTGACGGTGCGAATGCCGAGTTGATTCAACTCGCGCGCCATCGCGACGGCGTGCTCGGAGTGCAGCGAAGGGTCGCGCCCGGAGACGACGAGATCGCCGTTGACTGTGCCCGTCGCTTTGTCGAGCGTTCCGTTAATCCAGATGACGGTGGCGAAGCGATGCTGCGGCCCGAACGTGCGAAGCGCGGCGAGCGCGGTCGTCAACTTAATCGCACTCGCCGGGTTGAAAGCTTGATCCGCCGCTTGCTCCGAGACGAGCGCGCCGTCGAGCGTCTCCACGAGCACGCCCTGTCTTGAGAAGGCTGACGGCGTTAGTTGTTGCTCGTCTGTCGCCTGCGGCTCAAACTCATCCGGTGCGGAAGGGACGACGATGGGCGTCGTCAAAGTTGGCCGCGTAATCTGTCGCTCAGGCGTGGCTGCCGGTTGCTGCTGTTGTTGCCGTGAAGAAGGGGCAGCAGTCGGACGCACTACGTCCTGCGCGTGCGCGCCTGCAAGCGACGATAACAAGACGCCGAGTGTAAGAATGACATTACTCAATCGTAAATTTCCCATTGCCTGATCCTCTAAATTTTTGTCAGATGCGCCCTTGAAAGAAAGCGCATCTTAGCATGTTCGCGCGCACGTCGAATGCTCGCGCCGTAACCCGTTGATTTACGATGAACGGGCGGACGTTTTGATGCCCGCGCGCATCGTAGCAGATGTACGCGCGCTGCAATCCATCCGACGCACGGAGCAATCCACGTTCCGGCGGATGAGTTCGTTGACAACGGCGCGAACGCGCTCCTAATATTCAAGTGAGAATTTTGCCCTGCGAGAAGTACACTCAAGCCCTCAGCCTGTGACAAAACTTTGTGCGGAAAGAGAGAGAGCCTGTCACCATCGAAAGCATTCGCGCCGCGCACCGCACGCGCTCGCGTGAGATACGCGCGCGGCTCGCCGAGTTTCAAGACGTGCGAAGCAGGGGCACAGACGCGCGGCTCTGGGAAGAATTAGTCTTCTGCATCTTCACCGCCGGCGCATCGGCGCGGATGGGACTCAACTCTGTCGAAGCCGTGAGGCCGCATCTGGCGCGCGGCATGCACGAAGAGTTGGCTGGCGCGCTGACGGGCAAGCATCGCTATCCGTTCGCGCGCTCCGGCTACATCGTGACGACGCGCGAATACTTAACGACGGATTGCGGGATGCGACTGCGCGAGCGGCTGGAAAATTTCGCAGACCCGCACGAGCGGCGCGACTGGCTCGCGCGCGAGCGCGGCATCAAGGGACTCGGCTACAAAGAGGCGAGCCACTTTCTACGCAACATCGGTTATCGCGGCTACGCGATTCTCGACAAGCACATCCTGCGTAGCCTCGCGGAACTCGGTCTCATCGAATCGCCGCAACCGCCCGCGACACGCGCTCGCTATCTCGCCGCCGAAGAACGCCTCCGCGATCTGGCGCGTGTCACACGGATCAACTTCGACGAACTCGACCTTGTGCTGTGGTCTATGAAAACTGGCGAAATTCTAAAATGATGAGTGATGAATGATGAATGAAAGACAAAAGGCATCGTTGATTATATTCATCACTCATCATTCCGCATTCATCATTTATTTAGTTTGAGGTTTCAGTCTATGAATACACTTCGACGCCGCGCGGTCGGCACGTTAGCCGCGATAGCTTTTTGCGTCATGCTCTGTGCGACGAATGTTATCGCACGCACAGCGCCCGTCGGTGGTGGCGACAAGCCGCGCGAGCGCGCAGACCATGCGTTGCGTGTGGGAGATTTTGAGGAGGCCGAAAAAATCTATCGTGAACTCGTCGCCAAGCATCCGCAGGACACAGGGACGCGACTCGGCCTCAGTCTCTCGCTGCTCAAGCAGAGAAAAAATCAGGACGCCTTTGATCAGGCGGCGCGCGTCGTCTCCGTCGAGCCGACTTCGTCTCGCGCGCACGCGCTGCTCGGCGCGGCTCTGCTCGGCGGCGGCGACTTTCGCGTGTCGGTCGAAGAGTTTCGCACCGCGCTCAGTTTCAAGGATAACGAGGCCATCGCCATCGCGGGGCTGGCGATGATTGACTTCTATGAGAACCGTATCGCCGCGAGTTTGTCTGGATTGCGGCGCGCTTCGTTCATTGACCCGGACGAGCCGGATTATTATTACAACCTCGGACAAATCGCCGCGCGCAACGAGCGTTACGCTGAAGCCGCCAACGCCTACGAACAATTTTTGCGAATCGCTCCGCGCACGGACGCCGACCGCCGCGCGCGCATTCGTGGCCTGATTGACTTCCTCCATTACCTCGGCACGCAGAGCAATCTACTGCACGTTGGCGGCGCGACGCACAACGACATCTCTTTTGAACTCGTCAACAATCGCCCTGTCATCAACGTCCGCATCAATAACTCGAAAGAGAATTTCCGTTTCGTGATTGATACGGGCGCGGGGATGAGCGTCATCTCGTCGTCGGCGGCTGATCGGCTGGGGCTGAAGCCGGTCGCGCGCGGCGGCGTGGCTCGCGCCGTCGGCGGCGGCGGTCGCTTCGAGATCGTGTACGGGTTTCTGCAAACCGTGCGCGTCGGCGATGCGAGCGTCGAGCGCGTGCCGGTTTACATCCGCCCGTTCTTCAACACGCAGGAGCCTGTGGACGGTTACATCGGGCTTTCCATCCTCTCGAAATTTCTTGCCTCCGTTGACTACGGCACGCGCAAGATGCAGTTGCTGCGCGATGATGCGCTGCCCGCGTTCGACCCTTTGAAGCCACCGCCCGGTTATGAAATTCCGATTCGCATTACTTCGAGCGGCTTCTGGAGCGGCGAGATAAAAGTCGAGGGCATCGAGAACAGCGTCAACTTCATCATTGATACGGGCGCGAGCATCTCTGTCATCTCCGAGGCGCTCGCCGCGCGTGAAGACATGGCGCGCTTCGCGCAAACTTCGCGCATCCGCATCTTCGGCGCAGCCGGCACGACCGAGAACGTGCAGACGCTCATGCTCCCGTCCATGCTGCTCGGCACGCACACGCGCCGCAACGTCCCCGCCGCCGTCCTCGACCTCGCCTCGATTAACGAGACTTCCGGTTTCGAGCAGACGGGCATCGTCGGCGGCAACGTCCTCAGAAACTTTCGCGTGACCTTCGACTTTTTGCGCGGCGTCGTGCGGCTTGAGCCAATCAACAACGCGCCCGTCGAAGACAAGAACGCGCCCATCGTCATCACCAGCCAATCATGAAGCAAAGCATTTATCTTGAGACTTCCGTCATCGGCGCGTACCTCGACAACGGCGAGCCGTTTCGGCGCGACCTGACGATTCGTTGGTGGGAGCACGAGATGTCCGAGTACATGGCGGTCATCTCGCCGCTCGTCGTGCGCGAGTTGGAGCGCGTGCCGGAGCCGCACCGCACGGGCTATCTCAAACTCGTCGCGCCGCTCGAACAAGTTGCGTTGACAGACGAGGCGACGATCCTTGCGGAAGGCTACATCGCACGCGGCATCTTTCATCGCAAGTACATCGGCGACGCGATGCACGTTGCCGTCGCGTCGTTCCACAAGATAGACTATCTCGTGACGTGGAACTTCGGGCATCTCGCGAACGTGCGGAGACAGGCGCGCATCCGTCTCTTCAACACGACCGCCGGCTTCTTCGTTCCGCAGATCGTCACGCCGGAGTTCTTAGTCTCAGAGTTGACAGAAAAACCATGAACAGTGATAAGTGATAAGTGATAAGTGATGAGAAAGAAGATGTCTTTATCTCATCACTCATCACTCATCACTTATCACTCTTGTTGCTATGTATCGCAAACCGAAATTCCTCGAAGAACTGCACGCGATCCGCGAAGAGATGTCGCGCGAGGCTGACTATGATGTCGTGTTATTCGCAGAGATGACGCGCACCGGCAAGCGTCCGAGCCACGGGCCGGAGCGCAACATCCGCGGCGTCAAAAGTCGCGCCCCGCGCGCAGGCGAACAGACGGATGCGTTCACGAAAATCGTGAGAAGAAAGATGACTGGTTAGGGAGCAGGGGCTAGAGGCTGGAGACTAGGGGCTAGTTAAAAACAATAAACAGCCCCTGGTTTCCAACTTCCATTCTCTCCAAAGAAAATGGACGAGACTTTTTCCGCCATCGGATTGGAAGTGCCGAGCGAGATGGATTTCAATCATCTCGCCGAGCGCGCCGGTGACCACGGCGAGGCGACGCAACTTTCGCGGCGCGGCGCGGTCCTGCACGGACGCTGCTGGAAACTCGGCGAGGGGCTGGAAGTCTGGACGGTGCTCTACGAATCTGGAACGGGCGAAGTCTTCTACGCGGATTGTCGTCCCGGCTTTCGCGCGCGTTACACACAGCGCATCACGCCGTGGGCTTTGACCGAATATGACGAGGACGGCGAGGCCATCGTACACGGCTACTGCGACGGGACGGAGACGGAAGTCCTCTTCGAGTTGCAGAATTTGACGGAGGTCGGCCCCGAAGGTTTCCGCGCGCAGGAGTTGCACATCGGTTTGTGCGGATTGGCGTATCGCGCGCGCGTGTTGAAAACGAAAAGCGAGCGCCTGCGCTGGGAGCCGCTCGAAGTTTCTGCGCCCTCGCGCGCGCATGAAAACGATTGGAGCCTGACGGGTCGCGTCATCTCTTTCAAGCCTTTACGCAACCCGCTCTCAGGAAGCGAACTGTACTGGATTTATCTCGACCTCGAACAGTTGAAACTCGAAATGCTCGTCAACCGGCGCGCTCTGCGTGGCGGCGCGCTCGCCATCGGCTCGACGCTCACCGCCGAGGTCTGGCTGCAAGGCCACGTCCTCGACCGTCGCGCGCTGCTCTCGCGCTACGAAGGCGCGGACAGTTCACACACGATGGCCGATCTGTGGTCGCACCTCAAGCGTCGGAATTGATCATCCGAAGATAGTTCAAGAACTAGATCGTGATGTGAACACGTAGCAATCGTTTGACTGTCTTGCATCACTCAATCATCAGCCCCCAACTCTGCCTTTGAAAACAGGTCGCGCGAGTTCCAATGTTCGCTCTCGGTCAGTTCCGATGGTGAACAAAGGTGATAGGGAGTAAATGATGACCATGCCTCGCACCCATCACATACACCTTTCTTGTTTTTTCATGCTCACCTTGATGGCCGCCGGCGGCGCAGCGATGACGGCGAACGCGGCGGGCGCGCCCGTGCTCATCAGCGAACCAACCTCGACGCGAGCCGTCGCGCTCTCTTCTCCGACATTCCTCCGCGAGCCATTCTCGACGATGTGCGCCGCTCCCGTCTGTGAAGGACAACGCACGCGCGTGATGCTGTTCGCGCTGAATTTGACGCTCCAGCCCGGTGAAGATTTGTCGTCCGTCAGCGCGGAGGCCGAAGACGGCGCGCATCGCCTTTACAGTCTCAAGGTTGAATATGCCGGCAAGGTTCCGGGGTTCGACTGGCTGAACGCGGTCGTCGTCAAACTGGACGACAATCTGGGCGGCGATGTCGGCGACGTGCTCGTGCGAATCTCTTATCGAGGCGTCGCGAGCAATCGCGTGCGCGTCGGCATCGGCCACGTCGGCGACGGCCTCGCTGATGACGTGGGCGCGCTCCCGACTCCCGCGCCTCCCTTCACCCTTAGCGGCCTGCTGACCGACGGCCCTTCTGCGCTCGCCGGCGTCACGCTGATGTTAAGCGGTGGTGATAGTCGCGGCGCGTCATACGTCACGGATGTTGACGGCAGATTTTCATTCGGAGACTTGCTGGCCGGAAGCAGCTATACACTCGCGCCGTCGAAGCCCTGTTACAGCTTCACTCCCGTGACGCTGGCGTTCAATGATTTGTACGGCAATTCTTCCGTCAACATCAACGGGGAAAGGAATCGCATCGAGGGGCGTGTGCTCGATGCAGGCGGACAGGCCGTCGGCGGCGCGACAATAATGATGACGGGCGCGCTCTCCGGCACGACTCAATCCGACAGCGCCGGTAATTATTTCTTCGACTGCGTCACGCCCGGCGATTACCTCATCACGCCATCGCATGTCCGCTACAATTTCAATCCGGGAAGCGTCGCCCTCACCAATTTAACGGGGAAGCGCATGGCTAACTTCACGGGCACGCTGAAGACCTACACGATTCGCGGGCACGTCGCCAGTGACAACGGGGCGAATCTCGCGGGCGTCACGGTCACACTCGGCGGCGCACAGGCGCGCGTCGCTCAGACCGACAACAATGGCGACTACGCTTTCGCTGACCTGACAGCGCGCGGCGACTACACCATCACGGTGAGCAGAATTCATTACAGCTTTGCGACCTCTACTTTGACTTTCAAAGACCTCACGGAGAATCTCACAGCCAACTTTACGGGCATCGTCGAACGCTTCGACATCAACGGGCAGATTATCTCTGAAGGTCGCCCTCTGGCCGGCATCACCGTCGTGTTAACGGGCGCGCAAACCGTCAACGCTTTGACCGATGCGAACGGCGCGTACAGATTCAGCGTGCCCGCCGAAAGCGACTATACGATCACGCCTTCTGAGAAAAATTACTATGCCTTCATGCCGTCGAGCCGGAGTCTCATCAACGTGTCTGCCGCGCAGACGGCGAGCTTCGACGCGCATCGCACGCTGCCGTCGAGTCCGCAACGTGTGCTCGAATACGACGGCACGCCGAAGACGGTTGATTACGGATACTACTTCGAGCCGGACAGAGACCTCGGCCATTTCTACTGGGAATTCTGGGCGATGCCGGGCGCAAATGCGGGCGCGACTTATCTCGTCTCCGACGGGTACGGCGGGGCGCACGCGCTCTTGTTCGGCGTCTCTTTCTACGGACAGAGCGAGCCGAATCGTTACCAGTTATTCGGAGACATCTGGGATAGTTCACACGTCACCACTTACTTCAGCAGCGATGAAGGCCCCGCCGTGGGCGAGTGGGGACATTGCGCCGTCGGTTGGGACGGACGCGAGATCGTCACTTATTTTAACGGCGTGCCCGTTGGCAGGACGGCATTCATAGGCCCGCGACGCTCCGGCGGATTTATCAACGGCGGAGGCCGGTTGCTTATCGGCGGGTCCGACCACAACAACTTCATCGGGAGGATCGCGCAATTTCGCGGCTACGAAGATGCGAACCCGCGCGAAAACACCGACGGGGTGGCGGGTGATACGACGCACGCGGCATTCGCGCCGGAAACCATCTTCAGGCTCGGCGGCAACGCGCTCAGTAATTTTTTCAATGAGACGCAGACGGTTGACGATCTTTCGACGGGGCTGTACGGAAGCCTCCATCCGGGACTCCTGCGGGGGACGCTTTACCCTTACGGGCTGCTCACATTTTGTGAAGAATGTCCGCGCCCGCAGTATGTGATTGACCCGACCGCGCCGGACTTTTCGACGGCGACCGACTCATCGCAACGTCAATATACTGTGCCGTCCGCGCCGGGCGGCGCGCTCATTTTCGACTCGTTCACGCGCAAAAATTCCACTTACATACTCGAAGGTAACGGCGGTCTCGGCGCAACCGAAGGAGGCGCGCAAGCCGGACAAATGTGGCGCACGGATACGCCCGCAACCTCCAGACAGCCCTTCGGAATTTTGAACGAGCGCGCCGTCCTGCTCGCCAACAAGAGGGCGCTGGCGTGGGTGTCAATCGCCAACGCTCCGAACAGTCTCGACATTCGCGTTGACCGTCATCCGGGCAGGTGGGGAGCGGGACTCGACACCGGTCTCAGCTTCCGCGTCGAGGATGCGAGCAACTACTTCTTCGCCTACACGGGCGAAAGTAATCAGGATGCGGGCGTGAGGGCGCTCACCGTCGGCTATGTTCAGGGAGGACAGCGGACGGAACTGGCGACAGGCGTGCTCGTGCCGCGCGACTGGCAGACGTTGCGCGTCGTCACATCTGCCGCCGGCGCGTTCAGCGTCTATGCTGATGGGACGCTGTTGTATTCTTCGTCGAGCGTCTTGATGAGCAACGCCACCGGCGCGGGACTCTACAACGACCATGCCGGACTCGGCCTGGCGAATCGCTGGGACAGCTTTACTATCTATTAGCGGGCTGCAAATGAATGCGGCCAGAGATTAACCACAGAGGACACAGAGGGGCACAGAGGCAGCACAGAGAAGACCATCAAAGCTCAGTCTTTCCTCTGTGCCCCTCCGTGTCCTCTGTGGTGAAAAGTCTTTCTCTCAAGTCGCACTCAATCGCAAACCGCTATAGGCTCTGCACAAAAATCAACGGAGAAGTTCAGACTTGCGGCTTCAGCCGTGATGTCTTTCATGTTCGCACTTCATGCCTGAAGGCGTCCCTCTGAACGCCGAAAAATTTCTATCGCCTGATGATGGCTGTCTTCCGCAGTGCGTGTTGGAGTAAACTACATTGACGGCAGTCGTGCGTAGTCGAGGACAGAGTTGTTCTCCACGCTGCTGTAAACATCTCAACGCTCAAGCGTAAACATGAGCGTTGATGAAATTCAGTGAGCGTGCTGGATCACGCATGGCAAGCGAGGAAACCTTCGCGCGCCGGATTTCAGCACGCACCGATTAGGACGCCGTCAAACGCATGTCTCTTCTCAAACGTCTCGCGCTCTACGCCATCGTCCTCATCGCGCTCTGCGGCGTCGGAGCTTACTATTTCAATCAATACTGGATACATCGCTACGATGCTTTGATCGCGCAGCAGGCGGCCATCTATCATCTCGATCCTGATCTCGTGTGGAGCGTGATTTACGAAGAGACGTATTTCAGCCCGTGGAAAACGGGCGAGGCGGGCGAGGTCGGGTTGATGCAGGTGACGCCGACGGTCGGGCGCGAGTGGGCGGCGGAGGCGGGGACGCGCGAGTCGGTCGGACAGATGAAAAGTGATCCTGAAACCATGCTCCGCGACCCGACGCGCAATATCAAAATCGGATGCTGGTATCTCGAAAAAATCTCGAAGGACTACCGCGACACGCCGGGCGCGGAGGCACGCATCGTCGCAGGCTATAACGCGGGGCCGAGCCGTGCCGCCGATTGGAACAAGGTCGAGCCGGGAAGCAAGTCACTCAACGCCGAGCAGTTCATCGCGCGCATTGACATCTCTTCGACGCGCGCTTATGTCTCCAACATCCTCGCGCGTTATGAGGAAGTGAAAGCGAGCGGCAAGCGTTGACGTACAGGGAACTGCTCGCGTCGAACGCCGGCTTCCGGCGACTGTGGACGGGACAGGTCATCTCGGAGATCGGCGACTGGCTCAACAACATCGCCGTGCTCGCGCTGACCATCGAACTGGCCGGCGCGGGAAGAGTCGGCCTGGCGATTGCCTTCTATGCCATCGCCAGACATCTGCCGCTTTTTATCTTCGGCCCCGTCGCGGGCGTCGTGGTTGACCGCGCGGACAGGCGGCACGTAATGATCGCAGCAGACCTCTTGCGCGCACTGCTCGCGCTCGGCTTCATCCTCGCCAATCGCTTTCACTCTCTGCCTGCCATCTACATCGTCGGCGCCTCGCTCTTCTCAGTCTCAGCCTTCTTCAACGCCGCCAAGCGCGCCTCCATTCCAAACTTGACGCGCAACACGGACGAACTCTTGAGCGCGAACTCGCTTTCCGCTTCGACGACCGCCGCGACCATCGCCGTCGGCTCCGCGCTCGGCGGCATCGTCGCGACGCTCGTCGGGCGCGACATCGTCTTCATCTTAAACGCGCTGACGTTTTTGCTCTCCGCCGAAATGATTCGGCGCATCCGAGCGCAGACGAGAAAGCTGAAGGCAGTGGGCAGTGGGCAGAAGGCAGTAGGCGGAAAAGCAGTGGGCAGTGGACAGTGGAAAGTGGACGGGAAGGACATAACTGTTGCTGGTGAGTTGGAGGGAGTTGAAGTTGGTGCGAGCGCGTTGATGGCGACACCTGATAGTTCAAATCTCAACACAGAAAGTGTAACGACTGCCCACCGACCACTGCCCACTGCTTTCTGCTTTCTGCCTACTGCCTTCTTCTTCTTAAGGCGCGGCGCGTTCGAGTTTCGCGAAGGGTTGCGTTACGTGCGCGGCGAGGTGATGCTGTCGGCGGTCTTCATCGTGGCGGCGGGTTGGGGGCTGGGCAACGGGGCGGCGCGCGCGTTGTACAGCATTTTCGGCGCGCGCATGGGCGCGGAAGTCGTGAACCAGTGGGGCGCGTCGGCGCGCGCGTGGATCGAACGCCCGACGGACTTCGGCATCTCCGTGTTGTTCGTCGCGATGGGCGTGGGCGGTGTGCTGGGCGCGCCGCTCGCGAAGCGTTTCAATCGAGGGACGGGCGAGAGTCTGGGCGTGCGGATGGGGCGGTCTCTGACGCTCGACGGCGCGGCGCTCGCGCTCTTCAGTCTGATGCCGAACTTATGGGTCGCCGCGCTTGTGCTCGTCGCGCGCGAGATGAACTTCGCGATCTGGTGGACGGCGCAGCAGACCATCCTCATGCAGCGCACGGACGACGCCTATGCGGGGCGCGTCTTCGCTTCATACGAGACGCTGACGACGCTGATGATGGTCGGCTCGATGCTCGTCTCCGGCGCGGCGGCTGACCGCGCCGGCATTCGCCCCGTCGGACTCTGCGCCGGTCTCATCGTCACCATGTCGGGACTGCTCTGGTTCGCGCTACGCCGTCGCCGCGTGCGTGCGCTGGCGACGTGAGCGTTACTGTTTTCAGTTCGAGGAGCTATGACAAAACTTTATTGCGCGCGGTGGGTGTTGCCCATCTCGTCACCTGCAATTGAAGCGGGCGCGGTGGCGATTGAGGGCACGCGCATCGTGGCCGTCGGGCGGCGCGCGGAACTCGTCGAACAATTTCCGCGCGCGGACGTGTGCGACTACGGCGACGAGGCGGCGATTGTGCCCGGCTTCGTCAACTGCCACACGCATCTTGAGTTGACGACGATGCGCGGCTTTCTCGACGGGCAGGACGGCGACTTTTTCGCGTGGCTGAGAAAATTAACGGGCGCGCGACTTGAGCAAATGACGGCGGACGATCTCTACGCTTCGGCGGCGTGGGGCGTAATCGAGGCGGCGCGCGCGGGCGTGACGTGCGTGGGCGATGCGAGCGATGCGTGCGCGACGACAATGCGCGCGCTGCGTGATTCGGGTTTGCGCGGCATCGTCTATCAGGAAGCCTTCGGCCCCGACCCGCGCATCGCTGTCGAGCAGTTCGATAAGCTGCGTGAGAAAGTCAGCGACTTGCGCGAGTTTGAGAATGAACTGGTGACGCTTGGCATCTCGCCGCACGCGCCCTATTCGGTCAGCGCGCCGCTCTTCGAGTTGCTCGCCGAATACGCGATTGCAGAAAAGTTGCCGTTGATGATTCACGCTGCGGAGTCGCGCTTCGAGGAACTGTTGATGTCGGAGGGCAGCGGCGTGTTCGTCGAAGATTACCGGCGGCGCGGTTTTGATTGGAGCGCGCCCGGCGTCTCGACGATTCAGTATCTACATCAACTCGGCGTGCTACTCGCGCGCCCGCTGCTCGCGCATTGCATACGGGTTGACGAGCGCGACATCGAGACGATTAAAGAGACGGGCGCGCGCGTCGCGCATTGTCCGAAGTCGAACGCGAAACTCGGACACGGTCGCGCGCCATTCGCGGCCTTCCTGCGCGCGGATTTGGATGTCGGCTTGGGAAGCGATTCGGTGGCGAGCAACAACACCTGCGACATATTGGAAGAGGCGCGTTTCGCTACACTCATCTCGCGTGCGGTGGGCGATGAGATTGAGGCCGGACGCATGGTTGATGCGGAGGATGCGCTTCGCACGGCGACGGAGGGCGGCGCGCGTGCTCTCGGCCTTCCGGTGCGGACGGGCGCGCTCGTCGCGGGCGCGGAGGCTGATCTTGTCGTCGTCTCTCTCAGCGGCGTGCATCAGACGCCGAACTATGAGCCTGCGTCTGCGCTCGTCTTTACTTCGACGGGATGCGATGTGCTGTTGACTGTAGTCGCAGGTCGCGAAATCTTCCGCGACGGGCGTGTGACGACGTTGGATGAAGATGATGTGCGCGAGCGTGTGCGTGACATTGCGCGCCGCATTGTGTGAAGAGAAGTTAAGCGAGGCGGGAGCAACGATAGACGCTTTTCACGTAGCATCATCTTAGGAAGTGAAAGAGGCAGAGCGGAAGATTCATCTCTTCTTTCGCTCTGCCTCTGTTGTTATTGAAAGCCCTGCGACTGCACTTCGCATCAAGGGGCGAAGTAGCCGGTCACGTCGGCGATGAAGTGCGTCGTCGTCCCCGCATAGATATTGAACGCTCCATCGCTTGCTCCCAACGCTACGACGAAGGCATTCGGCACGATTTGTCCCGGCGCATAGTTGAGATTCGAGACCGTCGGTCGCGTCGCTCCGCTCGGATAGAGAGTAATAAAACCATAGTCTGCCGAGCTGTTGACGACCGTCGCGTTGCCGACGATGGCCTGCGCCGCCGCCGGAATCGTCACTCCGCCGCACGTCACGCGCGCCGCTTCTGTGCGCGCCGTGTTGCCGGCAATAGTTGTGCCCGGCGCGTCGCAGGCCGTCTGGCCGGGTCTGGTGTCTAAAAGTCTGGCTGGCGTTGAGAGAGGATAATAGAGCAGTCCCACGACACCGTTGGAGTCCATGGCCGCGCTCGCGCTGTAGTAGCCCGCCACGTCCGCGATGAAGTTGGTGGTCGTGCCCGCATAGATATTGAACGCTCCGTCCGTTGCGCCTAAGCCGACCGTGAAGGCGTTCGGCACAATCTGGCCGGGCGCATAATTAAGGTTGGACGAGTTGGGGCGTGCCGCATCGCTCGGATAGAGAGTAATAAAACCGTATTCCGCCGAGCCGTTGACGACCGTCGCGTTGCCGACGATAGCCTGCGCCGCCGCCGGAATCGTGATGCCGTCGCAGGTGATTCTGGCCGCCTCAGTGCGCGCCACACCAACTTGTATCTGCGCGCCCGGCGTATCGCAGGCCGTTTGTCCCGCTCTGGTATCCAACAGCCTGATCGGGTGCGGCAGAGGGTGATAGTAGAGACCGCCCGTCGTCGGAGGTGCGTAGTAGCCCGTGATGTCCACAATGAGATGGATACTGTTGGGGACGTAGATTTCAAACGAGCCAGTGCCGGGGCCTAGTGCAACGGTGAAAGCGTTGGGGACGATCTGCCCGGCGACGTAGTTGAGATTAGAAACTGTCGGGCGATCTGCGCCGGTCGGGTAGAGCGTCACAAAGCCCGCTCCTGCGCCCGTGCTATTGACGACGGTGGCATTGCCGACGACAGCCTGCGCGGTCGAAGGAATAGTCAAACCGTCGCAGGTGCGTTGCGCGAGTTGTGTGCGGCTGGCGGCGGCGGCGAGCGGCGCAGACGGAGTATCGCACGCCGTCTGTCCGGCGCGCGTGTCGAGTATCCGCACCGGATGCGCGAGCGGAAAAAATTGAAGACCCACGGGAGGCGTGATGCCGCCAGAGACTCCCGTGAAGTTGGCCGTCTGATTCGACGCGAGGGCATTGAAACTGGCCTGCGGCGGCGTGAAAACGTAGTTCACGCGCGAGGGCGTGACGATGTAGTTGCCCGCGCTCAGATTCGCGAACGAGTAGTTGCCGATGCCGTCCGTCTGCACGGTGGCCGCCGACGCGCCGTTCAGCGTCATGGTGACGCCGCTCAAGCCCGTGCCGTTCTCCGTCACCTGCCCGCTAATCGTGTAGGTCTGAGGCGTGGGCGTCGGAGTCGGCGTGGGCGGAGGCGGATTAATCAGGAAGGCATGGAGCACGCCGTCCGGGTTGAGACCGAAGCCGGTAATCTGCCCTGCATTATTAATGCTGCGCGCTTCCTGTAGCGTCCAGCCGCTGCCCTGCAGCACGTCGTTAAGATCACGCATACCATTCTGCGCGTCGTAGATAAAAGCGTGATGGACGCCCGGCGTGGCCTCCGCGTAGCCGACGATTTGATCCTGATTGTTGATGTCGAAAGCAACGCTCGCCGCCCCGCCGAACGCGCCGAGGTCATTCATGCCTGTGTTCGCCGTGTAGAGAAAAGCATGATACGGCGGATTGATGCCGTTGTTGTTGAGCCGCGAATAGCCGACCACTTTTCCCGCATCGTTGACTTCGTAGGCGATGCTCAAATTACCGCCGAGCGTGCCGAGATCGGCCATCTTGCCGTTGTATAAAAAGGCGTGCGTCTGCCCGCCTGGCGTATTGGACTCGCCGACCACTTGCCCCGTTTCGTTGATGCCGCGCGCCGTGCTGGACGAGCCGCCGGGCAGCGTGCCGAGCGTTTGAATGCCGGTTTCGGCAGTCCAGATGAAAGCGCGGTCAACCAGCGGGCTGACTTCGGTCTGGCCGACCACTTGATTTGAGTTGTTGATGTCCCACGCGACGGCGAACTCCGCGCCGGGCGCACCGATGTCCGTCTTGCCAACGCCGCTCGACCAGATGAATGGATGCATCGCGCCCGAAGGAAGGTCAGCAGCCCCGACGACGTAGTTGGAATCGTTGACGGCATAAGCCTCGCCGCCGTCGCCGCCGAAGTTTCCAAGGTTGGTGGACTGGCTGCCGTTCCAGAAAAAGGGCTGCGTCGAGAAGTCATTAGGATTAAGTAGGGAAGCGCCCACCACCTTGCCGTTGCTGTTGATTCCATAACCCTTGCTCTGATTCCCGCCGAGGCTGCCGACATCAACGATGGTGTAATTACCCGTTTGCATAGAGGCGCGGCGCGGCGCGGCGAGACAAAACAAGAGCGCGAGCGCCAGCAGGCAGACGAGGGGCTGACGACGCCGCGTGAAGTGAAACATGGGGGACTCCTTACGAATGAAAATCAATTTGAAGTTAAAGTTATCGTTGGAAACAACGATGCTGGTTACGCAACATGGCGGGAAACGCCTTCGAGCTACTCAGCCGAATCGGACAATCCTTGAGAAGCACGCAGACTTTAATGTCAGACGAGCGGCAAGTCAACTTCGGAAGAAATGATGAGTGATGAATGATGAATGAAGGCGAAAAGCTTCTTCACCACATTCATCATTCATCATTTCGCCTTCATCATTTAGCCTTTCGCTGCTGTGATCGCTTCGTCGAAAATCTCCAGCGCGACATCCACGTTTTCTTTCGAGAGGATGAGCGGCGGCGACCAGCGTATCGTGCTGTATCCCGCGCCGAGAATAATCAGGCCGCGCTCGTAACATGCGACCTCGACGCGGTCGCGCAGTTCGGGCGCGGCGGTCATCGTCTTGCGACTCTCGACGAACTCGACGCCGATCATCATGCCAAGCCCGCGCACGTCGCCGATGCACTCGTGCTTACGCATCAACTTGCGAAGCCCATCCTGCAAGTACGCGCCGACCTCCGCGCTGTTGGCGACGAGTTCGCGCTCCAGCAACTCAATCGTTTTTAAGGATGCGGCGATGGCGACCGGGTTGCCGCCGAAGGTAGAGGCGTGCGCGCCCGGCCCCCAATTCATCAAGTCGGCACGAGCGACGCACGCGCCCATCGGCACGCCCGACGCGATGCCCTTTGCCAGCGTGATGATGTCAGGCTTCAAATCATAGTGATCGCACGCGAACATCTTCCCCGTGCGTCCCATGCCCGACTGCACTTCGTCCACGATGAGCAGGATGCCGTGTGTGTCGCAGATGCGTCGCAGGCCATCAAGAAATTCCTTCGGTGCGGGGATGTAGCCGCCTTCGCCCTGCACGGCCTCGACGACAATGGCCGCGACTTCTTCGGGCGGTGTCGTCGTCTTAAACAGTCGCTCCTCGATCCACGCGAGACAGGCGCGGCTGACGGTGGCGGCGTCTGACTGCTCGCCCGTGAAGGGATGGCGCAAGACGTTCGGGTAAGGAACGTGTACCACATCGAGCGCCTGCCGTTTGAAGCCCGCGCGTTGCGCGATGCGCGAAGAGGTGAGCGAGAGGCTGCCCATCGTGCGCCCGTGAAAACTGTTGAAGAAGGCGATGAACTTTTCGCGTCCCGTCGCGTGGATGGCGAGCTTCAAGGCGGTCTCGATGGCTTCCGTGCCGCTGTTGGCGAAGTGCGTGCGCGTCGGCGAGGGGACGGGCACGATCTCGTCGAGCTTGCGCGCGAGCGCGGGCATGTGGCGATAGTAAAAATCCGTACCGCACATGTGGATGAGTTGCGCGGCCTGATCCTGTATGGCCTTGACGACTTCCGGGTGGCAGTGGCCGGTCGAGCAGACGGCGACTCCGGCGTTGCAATCGAGAAAAGTGTTGCCGTCAACGTCTTCGATCCACACGCCGGAGGCGCGCTCGGCGACGAGCTTGTAAGACGGGCGCGGGTACGAAGGCGTAACGAACTCGGCGTCGTCGGCGACGATCTGGCGACCCTTGGGGCCGGGCAACTCGGTTTTGATTTCCGGTCTCTTCGATGTTGCGATGGCGGACATATTCAATTCTCCTGACTTTAAAAGCGAGGCGGGTAAATTCTTCTGACGATGAACGAGGGAGCGAGCGTAGAAAGTACGGCGGGGCTAGTCAGCGAAAATGTTAGCGCGTGTATCGAGGGGACGAGAATGCAGGAATCGAAAATAGTGCATGGTAAAAAGCTTTCAGCGGTCAGCAATCAGCTAAGAAAAAGGAAGCAATGGAGGCGAACAATCTGACCGCTGATTGCTGACCGCTATGAACTTGCAATATAGCATTATGCGCCGCGTCGTTTCCAGCGCACGCCGTCGGCGGTGTCTTCGAGGATGATGCCGCGCGCGGCGAGTTCGACGCGGATTTCGTCGGCGCGCGCGAAGTTGCGGCGATGGCGCGCTTCCTTGCGCTCGTTGATGAGCGACTCGATTTCGGCGTCGAGCATCTCGCGCTCATCATCACTGCCGAAGATGTTGAAGACGGAATCGAAGCGCGCGACGGTGTCGAGTAATTCGCGCTGGTCGTCGGCGCGCATCGTGCAGGCGTCGAGCGCGCGATTCACTTCGCGCGAGAGATTATGTATCGCGGCGAGCGCGACGGACGTGTTGAGGTCGTCGTCTAAGCCGGCCTCGAACTCCGCGAGCGCGCGTTGTGCGGCGGCATGTAGTTCGGGGTTCGTGCCCGGCTCGGTGCGCGCGTCGCGCAGGCGCGTGCGGAAGGCGCGCAGGGATTCGATGGTCTTCTCGGCTCCGCGCAGACCTTCCATCGTAAAGTTCAACTGCTTGCGATACGGCACGCTCAGGAGCAGATAGCGAATCGCAATCGGGTCGAAGCCCTTTTCGCGGAGGTCGCGGAAAGTGAAATAATTTCCCTTCGACTTCGACATGCTCTCGCCTTCGACTTTTAAGTGTTCGGCGTGGAGCCAGTAGTTCGCGAACTTCACGCCGGTCGCGGCCTCGCTCTGCGCGATTTCGTTTTCGTGATGCGGGAAGACGAGGTCTATGCCGCCCGCGTGGATGTCGAACGTCTCACCGAGATATTTCATGGACATCGCGGAGCACTCGATGTGCCAGCCCGGACGACCGCCGCCGATGCTCGTGTCCCAAGAAGGCTCGTTCTCGGATTCAGGAGCTTTCCAGAGCGCGAAGTCGCGCGCGTCTTCCTTCTCGTACTTATCCGTCGCGACGCGCTCGCTCGCGCCGACGATGTTGCCCGCGAAGTTAATTTTCGAGAGCTTGCCGTAGTCGGGAAAGGAAGTGATGCGATAATAGTAAGAGCCTTCGGACTCGTAAGCGTGCCCGGTCTCGACGAGTTTTTTAATGAGCGTGACCATCTCCGGGATGTGCGCGGTCGCGCGCGGGATGATGTCCGGTCGTTCACAGCCGAGCGCATCGAAGTCTTCCCACAGCGCCGCGATGAAGCGCGCAGTGTACTCGTCAATCGTCTGTCCCTGCTCCTGCGAAAATTTGATGATGCGGTCTTCCACGTCCGTGATATTCATCACATGCGTGACGCGATAGCCCTTGTACTTGAGATAGCGGCGCAGCGTATCGCCGAAGACGCCGATGGAGCGGAAGTTGCCGATGTGCGCGTAGTCCCACACGGTCGGGCCGCAGAGATAGATGCCGACCTCGCCCTCGCGCATCGTGTGAAACTCTTCGAGCTGGCCGGAAAGTGTGTTGAAAAATTTAAGCATCTGATGAGAGCGACAACCTTTAACGAAATTAAGAAGATGAGTCTAGGCAAGGACGGATGGTTGAGTCAAACTGCTTTTCGTTTTAGAGCGCGTCAACTTCGCGTGCGCTTGAAGTGTTGAAAGCCTGATGGCTTGAGGGTTCGCGTCCGTCCATTTTCAATTAGTCGAACTTTCCCTGTCTCGCCCGTCACGTCGCCGATGTACGTGATGGGCACGCCGCCGATCTTATCCGGCAGTGTCGCCGCTTTGCGCGGGCGAGCGGTGAACAGCAACTCGAAATCCTCGCCGCCGTTGAGAGCGAGCGCGAGAGCGTCTCTTTCATCAACGCCCGCGCGCTTTATCAACGTGTCAACGGGGATGCGCGCCGCGTCAATCATCGCGCCGACGCCGCTTTCATGGCACAGGTGCGCGAGGTCAGAAGAGAGTCCGTCGCTCAAGTCAATCATCGCCGAGGCGCACGTTGCGAGTCGTTGCCCCCAAGCGATGCGCGGCGTGGGTCGCATCTGGCGTTCAATCAATTGACGATGCGCGCGTGTACGTTGCGGAGGCGTTTGTTGCCTTGATGCTTGCTGAAGAATTTTGAGTCCCGCCGCCGCGCCGCCGAGCGCGCCCGTGACGTAGATGCGGTCGCCGGGACACGCGCTGGAACGCAGCACGGCGCGCTTTCTTTCAACTTCACCGAGCACAATCGAGTCAACGACGACGTGCTTCGGCGTGCGAGAGATGTCGCCGCCGATGAGCGCGACATCGTGCGCGCCGGCGAGCGCGAGATAGCCTTTGTAGAATTCATCGAGAAAGTTTGTCTCCCAACACGCGCGCGGCAGTCCGATGGAGACGAGCGACCAACGCGGACGCGCGCCCATCGCGGCGATGTCGGAGAGCGAGACGGCGAGGGCTTTGTGTCCCACGTCGCGCGGCGCGGTGTGAAATTTATCGAGGTCGAAGTCTATGCCTTCGACGAGCAGGTCGGTGGTGATGACAGTATCGAAGTTGCCGCGTTGCTTGATGACGGCGGCGTCGTCTCCGATACCTTGCAGAAGTGATGAATGATGAGAAGAAAGTGATGAGAGATGAGTGATGTGTGATGAGTTAAGACCGGATGCGCTAAGGTGATCCCTTTGCGTGTCGGAACTTTTTAGGGTTTGTTGGCGGATGCGTGCGATGAAGTCGAACTCGCTCCGGCGTTGTCCACTCTTCCTCTCATCACTCATCACTCATCACTCATCTCTGAACTTAGAGATTGCGGCGCATCGAGTCGAGGCCGGACTTGATGATTTCGGGGGAAGTAGAGAAGGAAAAGCGCAGGTGTGATTCGCCGTGCGGGCCGAAGACGCTGCCGGGGACGGTGGCGACTTGCGCGCGGTCGAGCAAAATTTCGGCGGCCTCGCGGCTGTCCGTGCTAAGACGCGAAACGTCTGGGAAGGCGTAGAAAGCTCCGGCGGGCGCGTCGCAGGGAAGTCCTAGTTCGTTGAGGCCGGCGATCAACAAATCGCGCCGCACGCGATATGCCGCGCGCGTCGTTTCGTGAAAGTCTTCGGGGAGTTGAAACGCCGCGAGCGCTGCCCACTGCGAAGGAGTCGAGACGCCGTTGGTCGAGTAGAGCAGGCACTTCTTGATGCCTGACATCCAAGGCTCGGCGGCGACGGCGTACCCGACGCGCCAGCCCGTCATCGCGTAAGATTTCGAGAGCGTGTAGCAGGTGATCGTGCGCTCGAACATGCCTTCGAGCGAGGCGATGGAGACATGCTCGGCATCGTAGATGAGGTCTTCGTAAGCTTCATCGGCGATGACGACGAGGTTACGCTCGCGTACAAACTGCGCGACCTCTTCGGCCTCCGCGCGCGTAAAGACGACGCCGGACGGATTCTGCGGCGTGTTGTAATAGACGGCGCGCGTCTTGTCGGTCGCGTATCGTTTGAGCGTCGCGGCGAAACCGTCGCGGCGCGCTTCTTCGGTCGGGACGAGCACGGTATTGCCGCGACTGTGCGCGATGAGGTCTTTAATCGGAGTCCAGAAAGGCGAGAAGACAAGCACTTCATCTTCCGGGTCAACGATTGACTGGAACGCGCCGAAGAGTCCCTGCATTCCACCGTTTAAGACGACGACATCTTCCTCGCGCGCCGGGATGCGGTTGCGCTCGCTGACTTTCGCGGCGATGGCGGCACGCAGTTCCGGGATGCCGGACGAAGGAGCGTAGCGCGTTTTATTTTCGGCGAGCGCGCGCGCCATCGCTTCTTTGATCGGGTCGGGTGTGGTGAGAAATGGTTCGCCGCCTTCAAATTGATAGACGGTCGCGCCGCCTGCGCGCAACTCCATAATCCGGTTACGGATTTTAACGATGTCGGAAAAACCGACTCGTTCGAGGCGCGAGGCGAGACGAAACGCGGACGTGGATGTTGACACGATCAGGGATGAACCTCCGACTGGATTAGTAAGCGTGGATTATAGACTTTGAATCGTTGAGGCGTCCAATCTCGCCGATTTGCGGTAGAGGGTCAGTTTGAAATGCAGGAGCAATTCTCTCGTCAAGAAAGAACCTCACGCAAAGGCGCAAAGGCGCGAAGATTGAGAGCGCCACACGAGCAACGCTCAACTGTTTGGCGTCTTTGCGCCTTTGCGTGAGCATCTCTTTCTCTTCACCGTCTGTGAAACTGATCCACTAACCGATTTGCGCTGATGGAAGAATCGCGCGCGGCCAAAGTCGTGAAGCGATTTTGTCTCTCACGCATCGGATACTGTTTGAGGATATGGTTTGGTCACTAGTCTATATCGTATAAGGAAGAGCGTGTGCAGAAAGCGCGCGACACATTCTCTTTCTTGCGAATTGACGATAAAGAGAATGTGATTCATCCGGCTGCCGGAGAAAATTCAGTTTTGCCGGTGAGTTGACGCATGAAGAATGAGAGCGCGGCGAAAGAGGAACAGTGTTTGCCAGTGTCGTGTGTGAAAAGACATCAAACGCGAGTTTGAGGACACATCATCAAGCAGGAGAGACTAATATGACAAACAGAAAAATTTTACCGGTTGCGTTAGTGGCTGCCCTGCTGGGCGGGTCGGTCGGTGCGTTCGTCATGCGCCCACACAAAAATGTCGAGGCGACGGACGTTGCCACGCAGACCGCGCCCGCGACGACGCAGAATAATTTGACTGCGACGCCAAACGCGGCGGATCAGACGCTGCCCGTCAATGCCAAGTCTAACGAAGTGGCAACGAGCAACAACGAAGTTGCGGCGAACAACGTCACGGCGAGCAGCGAGGCAGGACTGACGCTGGTCGAGCGTGATGCTTACCGCGCGGGTTTTACTGACGGCGTGAATAACACGCGCGATAACGGGCGGACGACAACCATCGTCAATCGCGAGACGGTCGTGCCGGCGGCGTCGCGCGTTGTGTATGCTCCGGCGACACGGGCGCGCTATGCACGTTCGAGCAGCGCTCCGCAACGTGTTTACTACAGTCCGCAGCCGCGCAGCCGCACTTTCTGGCAGAAGCATCGCGACAAGCTGACGCTGGCGGCGGGCACGGGCGGCGGCGCGCTGCTCGGAGGCTTAATCGGCGGCAGGAAGGGCGCGGCCATCGGCGCGTTGTCGGGCGCGGGCGGCTCTGCGCTCTACACGTACAAGATTCGCAAGCGTAACCGTCGTTACTAACTTGCAATTGTGATATGAGAGATGCTTACGATCATCAGCGCGTGTGATGACGTTCGCCGTTGAGCTTCCACTCTCATCATTTTTATGGGCGGCCTTGCTTGCGGGCGAGGCCGCCCATTTGCTTTTGTACCGACGCCGACCTCAACTCTCAAGTAAAACTTCAACCGTCGAAATAACAAGAGCGTTGACAAGGCTTTGGAGCGTGGGTAACATGTCGGCAGACTCCGTCCCCTGCCATCTTTTACACGGGTGGCTCGCGAACAGTTTCAATTCACACAGAGCAGCGTCATGGTTGGTTCCGCATCTGAAACGTAAGGCGCATGAAATACATGAACCGGGCGGCAATTCCCATCCCTGAAAAACTCTTCTTCAAGATCGGCGAAGTGTGTGACATCACGGGCATACAGGCGCACGTCCTGCGCTACTGGGAGTCGGAATTTCCCACGCTCGCGCCGCAGAAGAATCGCGCGGGGCAGCGCACCTATCGCAAGCGCGACGTGGAGATGGTGCTCAGAATCAAGGAACTGCTCTACGAAGACCAGTACACCATCGCCGGCGCGAAGAAAAAACTTTCGAGCGACATACGGGGCGCGAGCAAGCTCAAAGTCGTGACGCCGGAAATGGCGGCGGAGGCGCAGGCCAATGCCTTGAGCGCGACGCACGTCGAAGCGGATTCTTTTGACGACGTGCTGGAAGAAGATGGCGAGGATGAGATGCCCGTCGCGCGCGCGCAGGCGACTTTTGAGAGCAGCGCGCCAGTGATGGAGTCGAGGCCGCCGATGACCGAAGAGCGGCACGAGGCCGTCAGTCGCCTGCGCTCGCAGATGCAGGAGTTGCTGTCAATCCTCGAACCGCGCGACATCCACTCCAGCAACCGGCGCAAGTGAGATTTGCACCGCGCGCGAAATCAAATTCCTGCCATTTGACCAAATAATTTTTTCCAGACATACTGACCGGGCAGTGATGGGACGGGATGTGGCGCAGCCTGGTAGCGCGCACCCTTGGGGTGGGTGAGGTCCCGAGTTCGAATCTCGGCATCCCGATAAAAAAGGCTTTCAACTTTGCGGTTGAAAGCCTTTTTCTTGTGTGTTGGGGCGAACCTTAAAAACGCTTGACGCTTGTCGTTGGCACGGCGGAACTCTTGGCCGCGCCGCCACCGGCGGGCTGTTGTTTCGCGCTCAGACGCTCGGAGAATCCTTTGGCGAAAGTGATGACGCACATGTTACCGAGCTTGTGATTGCCGCAGGCGATGCCGGCGACTTTGTAGGCGGGGTCGAAGATGTGTTTGCGATGTCCGCGACTGGCGACGCCGTCGTCTATGATGAGCGCAATGACGCGCTCGCGCGCCGTGTCGTTGCCGTATGAGAGATTTTCGCCGATGGGGTCTTGCCAGATGCCGAATTGTTGTGACCGCTGCTCGCAGAAATCGCCCTTCGCGCCCTTGTGCCCGGTGAGTCCGGTGACGCCCTGATCGCTGACCAGCACGCGCGCGCCGGAACACATGCCCTGCGACATTTCGAGCGGGCCGATGGGACGAGCGGCGCGCAGGTAACGAATCGCCTCATCGAGCGCGGCCACGCCTTCCTCGGTCGTCATCATATTCTTGCCGGGCTGCTTCAAATTTTTCCCGTCGAAGTATGGCCGCCACTGTTCGAGGTAAGCGGCATACTCCGCCGGACGCGCCCGCGCGAGATTGAGTTCGCGCAACACGTCCTGCTCTAAAGTGGAAAAGGCGTTGCCGTCTGCTGTCATCCCGTCGCGTGCGTTTGAAATGTTGAAGGGGAGAGAGCAAAGGGCGACAAGCACGCAAGCGAAGATGAACGCTGCGCGAAGCGGGGAGTAACTCATCGGACAATTCCTTTCAATTGGTTGTTGGTCGCTGCGAACTGTGGCCTGGATGCGAGACGTTGCCGAAAACGACTGTGTTTTTATGACAAAATTCGTCGTGAGTCAAGGCTTGACGCGACACGAGTCGAGCGTCCATCAGTCGCGTCCGTCAGCGACGGGCAAACGCGCCCGCGCCCGTCGTCGAATGAAGCAGTTTCACCGGCGTCAACTACTTCGTGGCGGGAAGCTGATTGATGAATTGTTGAAGCTGGCTGGCCGACTCCGGCTTGAGCGTTTTGAGCGCCTCGATTTGTTCGTTGGCCGCGTCGCGCTGCCCGTTCTTGAGGAGCGAGAGGCCGAGCGCGTAACGCGCGTCTGCATCTTTGGGGTTGATCTTGACGACCTGCTGGTAAGCGGCGACGGCTTCCTGCTCGCGCTTCAATTTGTCGTAGGCATTACCGAGATTGAAGTAGGCGTCGGCGTCCTGCGGATTGGTGCGCGTGGCTTCTTGAAAAGCTTTGGCGGCTTCGTCAGAGCGTCCGAGACGGTCGAGCACGTTGCCGATTTGAAACTGCGCGTTGGGGAATTTCGGGTCGAGCCGGAGCGACTGCCGGTAAGATTTCAGCGCGTCCTCAAATTGATCGAGGTGAAATTGCGCGTCGCCCATCACGGCGTAGGTCTCCGCGTTCTTGGCAGATACTTTCTGCGTCTCCGCGAGAGCTTCCTTGTACTGTCCGGCTTTGAGCAGTTGCTTGGCCGTCTCGTTCGGTTGCAGACGTTGCGCCTCGCGCTGCTCTTGCTCCGCGCCGCTGCTTTGCCCGGCCTTCGCGTAAGCCTCGCCGAGCATTCTGTGCAACTCGCCGTTTTTGGGGTTGAGGGCGAGAGCTTTCTTGTAAGCGTCTATCGCTTCGGGGTACTGGTTGAGTCCCGCGTAACACATGCCGAGACGACCGAGCGCGTCGAAATCTTTCGGGTCATGCTCGACGACTTTTTGATATTCGCCGGCGGCTTCCTTAAATTTATTCTGCGCCAGATAGACATTGGCGAGATTGTAATGCGCGACGGAATCATCCGGGTCTTGCTGTAAATCTTTCTGGAAACGTTCTTCCGAAATTTCCTCCGTGCCGGGCGGGGGAGTCTCGACGGCGGCGGGCGTCGCATTGGACGGCGCGGTGTTCGCGTTTTGGGTTCCCGACTTGCAAGAGGAAAAGAGAACGAGAGCGGCGAGCAGAAGCGAAGTTGAAAGCTGACGATTCATGTTAAAAATTTATCTCGAAAAAGAATCAGGATTAGGCAAAGCGTGACGTGGATAATAAAACAGCTTGTGAGAAATTCGGCAAGCGAAGACAGCGGCGTCCGGCGGCGCGCATCAAATTGTGAGATGAAAAAAAAGGCGAGCCGGAGCACGACTCGCCTTGACCAGATTCACTCACTCACCGACAGGAGCTTTTACCAAACTCGCGATCCTGCATCAGAGATTGACCGTACATGACAACATCAGCATTCGTCATCGCTCGTTCGCTGCCCCTTAAGACATGTCAAATGACCGTCGTGTTCCAAAAAGCGAAAGCGGTCGAAGCCAGATGCAAGGTCGGCGGTGAGAAGTTAAGTCGGAGGTGCGGCGGCTTGCGGCGTCGAGTGCGTTGCGGCTACACTCGGCGCGCTCCAAAATATCAACATCTGAACGGTTGGAGACGCCAATCGAGCGGGGGATTTTTGATGAAGATTCACGAGTATCAAGGGAAAGAACTATTGAAAAAGTACGGCGTGCCGGTGCCGCGCGGAATCGTCGCACACTCGCCCGAAGAGGCTTTCAACGCGGCGAAAGAACTGGGCACGGATGTCGTCGTCGTCAAGGCGCAAATTCACGCGGGCGGGCGCGGCAAGGGCGGCGGCGTCAAGCTGGCGAAGAGCGCGGAAGAGGCGCGCGAGATTGCGTCGCAGATACTCGGCATGAATCTCGTCACGCACCAGACCGGCCCCGAAGGACGAGAAGTGCGCGTCGTGCTCGTCGAAGAGGGCTTGCCGATAGACAAGGAATTTTATCTCGGCATCGTGCTCGACCGCGTGACGGGGCGCAACGTCTTCATGGCGTCGCAGGAAGGCGGCATGGAAATCGAAGAGGTCGCGGAGCATTCGCCCGAAAAGATTTTGAAAGAGACGATTGACCCGGCGGTCGGCTTCCGCCCGTTTCAGGCTCGCAGGCTGGCGTTCGGTCTGGGGCTGACCGGCGCGCTCATCAATCAAGCGGCGAAATTTATGCAGTCGCTCTACAACGCTTACGAGCAGATGGATGCGTCTTTGATGGAGATTAACCCATTTCTCTTGACGAAGGACGGACGCCTGTTCGCGCTCGACGCGAAGGTCAATTTCGACGACAACGCGATGTATCGCCACGCGGACTTTCCTGCCCTGCGCGACTTGAACGAAGAGGAGCCGCTGGAAATCGAAGCCTCGAAATTCGATCTCAACTACATCAAGCTCGACGGCAACATCGCCTGCATGGTCAACGGCGCGGGACTCGCGATGGCGACGATGGACATCATCAAACTCGCGGGCGGCGAACCCGCCAACTTCCTCGACGTGGGCGGCGGCGCATCACAGGAGCGCGTCGAGGCGGCGTTCAAAATTTTGCTCGCGGACGAGAACGTGCGCGCCGTGCTCGTCAACATCTTCGGCGGCATCGTGCGTTGCGACATGGTGGCGCGCGGCGTGGTCGGCGCGGCGCAGAATCTCGGCGTCAAAGTCCCCGTCGTCGTGCGTCTCGAAGGCACGAACGTCGAAGAAGGCCAGCGCGTGCTGCGCGAATCCGGCCTCAACTTCACGGTCGCCAACGGCATGAAGGACGCCGCCGAAAAAGTCGTCTCGCTGGCGCAATAACAGGCCGCGTGGCTGGTCGCATAGGATGCGAGATAAGGAGGACGATGACTCCAATACTCTGCGCCTTTGGAGCCTAAAAGATGCAGTATCGTCCGCTCCTGAGATTTCTTCTCCGCGTTCTTTGGCTCGCTGTAGTTTACGGTTGTCGTTTCGCGCTCGCCGCGCTGTTTCTGTTTGCGGCGGGCGCGAAACTTTATACGTTCGGTGATTTCGTCAGCCAGTTGACGAACCTCGTGGACAAGCGTCTGGCGTGGCCGGTGGCCGTCGTGGTCATCACGTCGGAGTTAGTCGCCGCCGTTCTCTTGTTGCTGCCGCGCACGGTGCGCGCGGGCGCGGGCGTCGCGGCGTTCCTACTCGCAGGCTTCGCGGGTTATGCGCTGTATTACGTTTACGTCTTGCACGGCGAGCCGCTTGAGTGCGGCTGTTTCGGCGGCATCATCGCCAGCCAACTCGGCGTCAAGACCGCGCTCAGAAATCTCGCCTTGCTCGTCCCGGCGTTGGTCGTCTTCCTCTCGCACAGGCGCGAGCGATTGCGTTGAAGTACAAGAGATCGGCAAGCGGTTCGTTCTACAGACGGCGGAGACAAAATTTGAAAGTAGAGACGGAGGGCTTCTTGAAAATCTTGATGAAGTTGATGCTCACACTGTTGATGTGCGCCGCGCCCTTGCCGGCTGCGGGGTTTGGCGGTGCGAAGGGGAAGGACGGCATCGAAATCAAGCAGGGGAAGGAAAGTAAGGTCGCGGGCACGAACCTGAAGATTGCATTTCTTTCGGTGGAGGATTCGCGCTGCCCCACCGGCGTCAAGTGCTTCTGGGCGGGCAACGGGCGCGTCCGTCTGCGCGTGAGCGACGCGAAAGGCAAGCACGCGGAGTTTGAGTTGAACACTTTTCTCAAACCACTCGAATACGACTTCGGCGGCTACACAATCAAACTCATCAAGTTGTCGCCATACCCGACATCCGACGGACAAATCGAGCCGCAAGATTATGCGGCGACCATCGCCGTGACGAAATCGAAGACTTAAAAATTTGCGCGGGCGCGGCTGCTCGTTGTGGGAGAAGCGAATGGCAACTCTGACATTCTGGGGCGGGACGGGAAGCGTCACCGGCTCGAAGTATCTCATCGAAAGCGAGCGCAGCCGTGTACTCGTTGACTGCGGTCTGTTTCAGGGTTTGAAGGAGCTGCGCGAGCGTAACTGGGATGCGCCGCCGTTCGACGCGCGCGGCATAGACGCCGTGCTCATCACGCACGCGCACGTTGACCACACGGGCTACTTGCCGCGTCTCGTCGCGCTCGGCTACGACAAGCCCGTCTATTGCTCGCGCGGGACGCTGGAGCTTTTGAAAATTCTCCTGCCCGACGCGGCGCGCTTGCAGGAAGAAGACGCAGACTATCGCAATCGCCACAACCTGACGAGACACTCGCCCGCGCTCCCGCTCTATACGGAAGAGGACGCGCGCAAGACTATCGAGTTGCTGACACCGTGCCCGCAAGACGGCGAGTTCAGAGACGTGGCGGACGGCGTGCGCGCCTCGTTCCGTATCGCGGGGCACATTCTCGGCTCAAGCCTCGTGCTCGTCGAAGTTGAAGGCGCGGGCGCGGACGGACAAGGGCGGCGCGTGCTGTTCTCCGGCGATCTCGGACACTACGACCAGCCGATTATTCCAGACCCGGTTGCGCCTCCCGCGTGCGACTACATGCTCGTCGAATCAACTTACGGCGACCGCCTGCACGACGCGGAAAATCCGAAGGACGCGCTCGCACGCATCATCAACGAAGCCGTCGAGAGAAACGGCCCCGTCCTTATTCCCGCCTTCGCCATCGGACGCACGCAGGAGTTGATTTACTACATCCGCGAGCTTGAGAACGAAAAGCGCATTCCGATCCTGCCCGTCCGCGTGGACTCGCCGATGGCCGCCGCCGCGACGCAGGTTTACAGTCGCCGCACAGAGGAGCAGGACGCGGATTACGCGAGCGTCTTAGCAAAGCACGAACACCCGCTGCGGACGCACTCTATGGTCACGGCTTCGTCACGCGATGAGTCGAAGAAACTGAACGACGAGCGAGGCACGCGCATCATCATCAGCGCGTCGGGGATGATGACGGGCGGGCGCGTCATGCACCACGCCGTCAGGATGCTGCCCGATTCACAGGCGACCATCGTCTTCGTCGGTTATCAGGCGGCGGGCACGACCGGGCGGCGCATCCTCGACGGGCAACGCGAAGTGCGCGTGATGAAAAACTTCGTGCCCGTGCGTTGCCACGTCGAGCGCATCGGCGGACTCTCGGCGCACGCCGACTGGAAAGAAGTTTTGCGCTGGCTCTCAGGGATGCCGCAAGCGCCGCGCCGCTCTTTCACGACGCACGGCGAGCCGGAAGCCGCCAACGCGATGACCGCGCACATCCGCGAGACTTACGGCTGGCGCGTGGACGCGCCGGAATACGGCGAGCGCGTGGAACTAGAATAACAGCGTGGCGACACGGATTTCGCATGATGCAAAGCTAGTCTGAGACATGATAGAAAGCATGGAGATTGCCAAGCTGAGGGTCGGGGCGCAGGCTCCAGATTTTACGCTCATGGATGAAAGGGGCGAGCCGTGGTCTCTGTCGCAGAGGCGCGGGCGTGTGGTCGCACTCCTGTTCTACCCGGCAGACGAAACGCTCGTCTGCACCAGGCAACTGTGTTCGGTGCGCGATAATTGGGCTGCCTACCTAGCCACGGGTGCGGATGTCGTCGGCATTTCGCCCGGCACGTCCGGCGCGCATTTCGACTTCAAGGGACATCATCGCCTCCCGCTCCCGCTGCTCGCAGACCCTGATGCAGGCATCACGCGGCAGTACACTTCACATAGCTGGCTGCCGAAATGGGCGACGCGCGCGCTGGTCGTCGTGGACGCCGAAGGTATCATCCGCTGCCGCAAAGTGATCGCAAGGATTTTTCGCCCGACGGACGCTGCCGTCATTCTCGCCATTCGTCACGCGCAGACAGACCTGATGGCTGCCACTTGGCTCGACCGGGTGTGAAAGCGCGCCGGAGTGTGAACATCAAGAGACGCATTTGCGTGAGTTGGAGCGCCGCGCGGCGGTTGTGTTATAACTGCGCGGACATTCAGCGACAATTTCCGGCGGCGTCAGCGGGGCAAGCTGCGGGTCTAGTCCGCGACGCCGACAGCACGTTAAAATCACATTTTAAGGAGCATCAGCTTTGAGCGTTCTCGTAGATAAAAACACGCGCCTCGTCGTGCAGGGCATCACCGGCAAAGAGGGAACTTTCCACACCAAGCAGATGGTCGAGTACGGCACGCAGGTCGTCGGCGGCGTGACGCCGGGCAAGGGCGGGACGACGCACGAAGGCATCCCCGTCTTCAACACCGTCTCCGACGCCGTCCGTGAAGCGGGCGCGAATGCCTCCGTCATTTACGTCCCGCCGCCGTTTGCTGCCGATGCCATCATGGAAGCAGCGGATGCGGGCGTCGCGCTCGTCGTCTGCATCACGGAAGGCATCCCCGTACTCGACATGGTCAAGGTCAGAGAGTATCTCGCCACGCGGCAGACACGTCTCATCGGGCCGAACTGTCCCGGCGTCATCTCGCCCGGCAAGTGCAAGATCGGCATCATGCCCGGACACATTCACCGAGAGGGCAAGGTCGGCGTCGTCTCGCGCTCAGGCACGCTGACGTATGAAGCGGTGGGACAGTTGACCGCGCTCGGACTCGGACAGTCAACCGCCATCGGCATCGGCGGCGACCCCATCATCGGCACTAATCACTTGAACGCGCTCGCGCTTTTTCAGGACGACCCTGACACCGAAGGCATCGTGATGATCGGCGAGATCGGCGGCTCGGCGGAAGAGGAAGCGGCGGCGTTCGCGAAAGACAACGTGACGAAGCCCATCGTCGCCTTCATCGCCGGGCAGACCGCGCCTCCCGGCAGACGCATGGGACACGCCGGCGCGATCATCGCGGGCGGCAAGGGCACGGCGGCAGAGAAGATGCGCGCGCTCGAAGAGGCCGGCATCCGCGTCGTCAACTCGCCCGCCGACATCGGTCAGGCGATGAAGGACGCGCTCGGCAATCGCGCGGCAGCTTAAAATTAAGGCGAGGTGGTATATGGCCGACGACAAACTGGTACGACGGATTGCAACGGTCGAAGAGGCTATCAAGCTCTTAACCGAATCTGCGTTGAGATTTGACGAGCGGTTAGACGAACTTGAGACGGCGCAAACAAACTCTGAACATAAATTAGCCGCTCTTACCGATGCACAAATTCGCACTGAAGAAGCGATGGCGAGATTGTCTGATGCACATTCGCGCACTGAAGAAGCGATAACGAGATTAGCTGAGGCACAGGCGCACACGGATCAGCGTTTGGCCGCGCTGATAGATATTGTCAGGCAAGGATATAACGGTAAATCGTAATCATTAAAATTCGAGGAGAACAATGGCGGAACAGACAGGCAATCTAACATTCGGAATCATCAAACCCGACGCCGTGCGCGACGGGAAAACCGGCGGCGTCATCGGTCGCATCATTGAGGGCGGGTTCAAAATTCGCGGGATGAAACTCATCCACATGTCGCTCGCAGAGGCGCAAGGCTTCTACGCCGTCCATAGCGAGCGGCCTTTCTTCGGCGAGTTGACGACGTTCATGTCTTCGGGGCCGTGCGTCGTGCTGGCTCTGGAAAAGGAAGGCGACGCGGTCAAGGCGTGGCGGGATTTGATGGGCGCGACCGACCCGGCGAAGGCCGACGCGGGCACGATCCGCAAAGAGTTCGCCAACTCCATCGGCGAAAACGCCGTCCACGGCTCGGACTCCGAAGAGAACGCGACGATTGAAATCGCGTACTTCTTCAGCCGCCTAGAATTGGTTTAAGAGTGGTCAGCCATCAGCGGTCAGCTTATGAGAAAGACAAAAGCTGACCGCTGATGGCTGACCGCTGATGGCTCCAAAAAACTTATGTCAATCATCAGCGATGTCATCGAATCAACGAAGGCGATCATCAAGGGCATGAGCATCACCTTCTCGAAGATTCCGCAGCAGAAGTGGACGGTGCAATACCCGGATGAGCCGGTGACGATGCAACCTCGTTATCGCGGGATGCACTTGCTGCATGTGGATGAACTGGGACGCGAGAAGTGCGTCGCCTGTTACCTGTGCGCGGCGGCGTGCCCGTCCGATTGTATCTACATCGTCGCGGCGGACGACCCGCGCGCGCCGACCGAGCGAACGGGCGTGGACGAGCGTTTCGCTTCCACTTACAACATAGATTACGGTCGCTGCATCTTCTGCGGCTTCTGCGTCGAGGCGTGCCCGAAGGACGCCATCACGCACGGCTACAACTTCGAGTTGTCCGTCTATAACCGCGCCGACTTGTTGAAGACGAAAGACGACCTGCTCATCACCAAGCAGAAACAGTCGCTCAACTATCGCGTCGCTTTCGCGGACGAGGATGTGGATTCGGAATACAAAGAAGTTTAAGAGTGACTTTCGAGAGGCGAAGTTTGCCAGCACATCAGCCGCCGCGTTCATCATTGAGCGCGGCGGCTTTCGCTTTTGAGAGAACAAACTCAAACGCTCGATTCCGAACTGTTATAAAATCCCGCCGCCAATTCGACTCTCCATGACTGATAGAAATTGATTCGTCAAACGAGTCGGTCAAGCTCGAAGATTTTTCTTGTGAGGTGACACGTTAATGTCTGCTCCCCCGCCCGCTTTGATGACGCTCGAAGCTATCCGCTCCGTTCCTCTATTCGCCTCGCTCGAGGATGAGGCGGCGCGGAGTTTGCGTGAACTGCTTGAAACACGAAACGCGACGGCGGGCGAAGCGCTCTTCCGCGCCGGCGACATCGGCGATGCGATGTACTTAATCGAAGGCGGGCGCATACGCATCCACATACAGGACGCGGACGGCGACGAAGTGACGCTGGCCGAGTTGGCGCAGGGCGACTTCTTCGGCGAGATGTGCCTGCTTGACGGCAAGCCGCGCGCGGCGAGCGCGACCGCCGTCAAAGATGTGCGCCTCGCCGCCCTCTCTCGCGAACATTTTCTTCGTTTCCTGCGCGCCAACCCGGACGTGTCGCTCAAAATGATGGGCGCGATCACGGAGCGTCTGCGGCGCACGGACGAACTGTTGCGCCACCGCGTCTCGCGCAACCTCAACGACGAGAGTAAACGGCGTCTGACATTCACCGACCGACTCTCCGACACGCTCGCGATGTTCGGAGGCAGTTGGAAATTCATCGCGTTGCTGTGGGCGCTCCTTTTCATCTGGGTTTATATCAATACGTGGTTTCAGAAGCAGCCGTTTGACGAGTACCCGTATCAACTGCTCGGCCTTGTGCTCGGCTTCATCGCGGGCGTGCAGGCTCCCATTATTATGATGTCGCAGAATAGACAGGAAGAGAAAGACCGTCTCCGCGCAGACCTCGACTATCAGGTCAATCTGAAAAACGAACTCGCCCTCGCCGAAGTCCTGCGCCGCCTCGACGTGCTGGAGAGCGAGCGTCTCCCGCTCCTCTTCGCCGAACAAAACGCGCGCCTGACAGGAGAGAAGGCAGAAGGCAGAAGGCAGTAAGCAGGAGGCAGTTTTCAGATTCGCGGAGAGGTGTTGTTACTGAAAACTGTTTATTGATGAGCTTAATTTGCCCGTGACGCAGCGCGCGGCTTACAATGCACGCGCTCCATTCAAACTCTAATTTAATCTGGACAAGCGGGCTGCATGATTCAAGCCATTTTCTTCGACTTTAACGGCGTCATTCTCGACGACGAGCTTTTGCAACTGAAAGCCTATGAGGAAGTGTTGCGAACGGAAGGCGTGACGCTGACGAAAGAGGACTATTACGCTTCGCTCGGCATGGACGACGTGGCCTTCGTGCGCGCGTCTTTCGAGCGCGCCGGACTTGATCTGACGGACGAGCAACAACAACGCATCATCGAAGCCAAAACGTCGAAGCATCGCGAGTTGTTGACGGACGATCTGCCGCTCTTTCCCGGCGTCGTCACCTTTGTGAAGGCTGCGGCGCGCAAGTATCCGCTCAGTCTGGTCAGCATGGCGCGTCGCACGGAAATTGACTATGCACTGACGCGCGCCGGCCTCGCGGATTATTTCGCCGTCATCGTCAGCGCCGAAGACGTACACGCGCACAAGCCCGATCCGTATTGCTACACGCGCGCGCTCGAACTCTTAAACACGAAGCGAAGTGAGGGTCAGCAGGTCATCCCGTTTCGTCCGGCAGACTGTCTCGTCATCGAAGACGCGCCGCCCGGCATCGTCTCGGCACGCGCCGCAGGGATGCGGACGCTCGCCATCACCAACACCGTCGCCGCCAAACCGTTGCGCGAAGCCGGCGCGGAAATCGTCACCGGCAACCTCGCCGACTGGACGATGGACGCCATCCATCATGTCTTCGACTAAATCAAATGATGAATGATGAGTGATGAATGATGAATATAATCAAGGGTGCTTTCGTCTTTCATTCCGCATTCATCATTCCGCATTCATCATTGCTTTTCACTCCGGTTTGCCCGTGCAGGTCGGGCCGAAGAGCGCGGGAATTTTGACGCTGATTGTCGGATAGTTAGGGGCTTCGTCAATGTTGATCTGCGTCCAGTGCTCGTACATGTCGGGAACGCTGGTGTCCGGGAAAATCGCCTCGACGGGGCACTCCGGCACGCAGGCGTCACAGTCTATGCAGGTCTCCGCGTTAATGTAGAGGCGGTCTGGCAATTCGTGAAAAGCTTCGACGGGGCAGACCGCCGCGCAGTCCGTGTATTTACAATCCACACAAAGTTCGGTCACAACGTAGGTCATCGCACACTCCTTGAAAGTTGGCGCACATCTCAACTGAGTACATGCGCGTGGGAGAAAAACATTTCAGTTTCTTTAAGACAGGCGGGGCGTCGGTGTCAACCGGCGAGCGCGGGCAAATGAAAATGCGGACAACGGCGCAATAAAAAAGGCCGGCAGATGAGTGCCAGCCTCTTTATCTTAATGCGTTGTGATTGGGTTCACTATCGCAAGGCTTACGCGCGTTTGAGATTGCGCGCGGCCTGAGCTTTTGGTGTCGCCGACTCGCTCTCGGTTTGCTTATCTGTCGCGTCTGTGCCCTGCGCCATCTTCATGCGCTCGGCGCGCGTCGTCATGCGCCGGTCGAGGTCTGCGATTTGTTCGGGCGAGAGACGATAGATGTTCGGTTGGTTGTGATAAACCTTCGCGCCCGTCACGACATCCGCCTGATTGAAGCCGAGCCGTTCTGCCTTCGAGACAAGTTCCTGCACGCTCATCTGCGGCGCGACGAGCGTGAGCGGCGCGGGCTTTTCTTCGAGCGTCTCGACGACAGGCGTCATCTTCGCCGCCGTGCGTTCGAGTTCGTCGCCGCCGCTCGCGCTCTTCATGTGTTCGAGAAAATCTTTGAACGTGACGTTGCCCGTCAACTCGAAGCCGACTTCAAACGCGGGACTATTTGATTTGACGACTTGAAAGACGCGCGTGATTTCGCCGTCGCGCTCTTGCAGAGAGACTTCGACCATCACATCCACGAAATATTCGAGGCCGCTCGCCGTCATCGGCAACACGCGCCCCACTTCGTTGTCTTCCTTCGACTCTTTACCCTTCGCCGCGATTTGATCCACGATCACGACCGACTTGCCGCTCTCCATGCAGAGCCGACGGAGCACGCCCTGCAAGACCATCTGATCCGCCGCCAACTCTTCCGCCGTCGGCTGTGCCAGTGGATCGCCAGTGCGCGCGCGCACCGCCGCAATCGTCTCGCTGTGCTTCGCGCCGAAGTAAGCAGCCCACGAATCCAGCCCGAAGCATTCGTAATGCTGCTCGCGCCCCTCGCCGGAGAGCGCCCAGTCTATGAACTCCGGCAACTCGTCCGGCGTCTCGACTTCCAGGCCATCGAACTGCGTGCCGACGCCGCGCAAAAGTCTCGTCTTGCGCTCAACATCGAAGATGCACAGGCGTCCCAATCCCGCGTCAGTCATGCTTCGCAGGAACTGGCTTTTGCCCGTGCCCGCGCCGCCGCGCACGGCCATCACGAGACGCTGCTCGCGCGGTCGGCGGCTCAAGGGGTTGATTCTCGGTTTCGTCGTGTTCGTCATAATGTTCTTTTCCTCAACCGCCGCTTCACCGGCGTTATTCACGAAGAGCAGCTTCACTGCCGACTTTCAATTAGTGACTCTCAAACTTTTGAGAGTGGAGGGGGGCCAACGAAACGCACTCTAGCACACTTCGCGCGAGAATGGAACAGTATTTCACGCATGAAACGAAAATATTTCGGGACGCGCAAGCCGGATGAGTGAGATAGGACACGGCAGTGTGGAATTTTCGCTGAAGGTTTGCGGATGAATCTTCGACTTAAGAGATGAGGCTCAACATGAGATCGTTGAGCCAGTCGAAGTCAATCGGTTTGGTGACGTAAGCGTTGCAGCCGGCGGCGAGTGCGCGCGCGCGAAAGTCCGGGTCGAGGTGCGCGGTGACGGCGACGATAACGGTCTCGCTCAGTTCGGGGTTGGTGCGGATGCGTTCGGTGGCGGCGAAACCATCGAGGACGGGCAGGCTCAAGTCCATCAAAATAATATCTGGACGCTCGCGAGCGGCAATTTCAACCGCCTGCTCACCGTCGGCGGCTTCAAAGATTCGATAGCCCTGATCCTCAAGCGCGAGACGCATGGCGAGGCTCGTGTCCTCGTAATCCTCAACCACCAGAATCTTCAAATCGGAAATTTGTTTCTCGTCCATGTTTGAATCAAATTCGCCGCGACTCTCGACGGTGGCGGCGCGCGTTCAGAAAAGATAGCCGCCAACATAATCGGAATGTAATCACAACGCAACGAACGGAGGGCGTCCTCTGTGTTTAATTATCCGCGCGCCTGTTACTATGGAAAGAACAAGCGCAGCCTCCCATCGCAGCGAGTTGAAAATAAAACATACATCATTCGAGGGCAGCGATTTATGAGCGAGCAATTATACAGAGAGCGCGAGTGTATCCACCGGGCACGCCATAGCGTTGCGGGCGAATATTACAGGGGGCAGACCTACCTTAAACATCTCCAACGGCTACGCACGGACGCGGCCATGAAAGTCGCGGGTAACGTGACTGCGTTTTTCTGGGCTGACGCGGCGCACGTTATCGTCTGGCTCTGCGACGACTGCGCGCATGATCTCGGCGTCGGCGAGCGCGAGGCGAGCGTCGGGCCGCACGCTTTCAGTCTGGGTTGATGCGGACGGCTCAAGTCGTGAGAGGCTTGCCGCAACGGTTGCAGAAGCGCGCGGAAGAGTCTTTTTGTTTCGCGCCGCAAGACGTGCATGAAGCGTGCCCGACGCGCATGTCTGCGCCGCACGTCGCGCAGAAATCCGAGTTCGACGTGACGACCGCGCCGCATGTGCCGCAGCGTCCCGGCAACGGCGGGACGTAGCCGCCGGCCTGTCGCGCGATGTGCGCTTCGATGATGCGCCAGGCGTCTTCCGTGATTTTGTGTTGCCAGTAAGCGCCGAGCGCGGGCAAGGCCATGAGCGGCGGAAAGACCATAAACGCGACGGCGGCGACGGCGGCTTTCTCGAACCACTTTTGCATCCCGATCTCGGCGCGCGTCCCGCCGTGCTCCGGCGTGAGTTTGATGGTCAGCGCGGACGAGAGTCCGGTCAGGTCGCGCAACATGCTCGACTTGCGCGCCTGCAACACGCTCGTCGCGGAGACTTGGACGTGCTGCACCTCGTAAGCCTCGTCCGCGTCGAAGAGCCGGCGCAATTCCGCCGTCACCTGCGACACGTCAACCTCGACGCCGGGATAAAATCTATTGTCCATCTTCATTCCCTAATTCCTTTCGCCATCTCAGGCGTCTCTTCTACGCTGAAATGGCGACGGGTGTTCATTCGAGTTAATTCGTCTTTTTCTTTTTGGATTTCTCTTTGCCCGCGCCGGCCTTATCCTCTTCCACGACCGGATGATTTTTCGCGGCCTCAACGATTTCCTGCGACGCGGCGATGAGTTCATCAATGGAGTCGTGTTCGCCTTCGTTTGTCGCCGACTCGCGCAGCGGCGCCAGTCGGGGAAGGAAACGCGCGGCGGCATCGGCGAGCAGGCGCAGAGACTTGTGCGGGAGAGAGCTTTTCGGGTCGCGCGCGGCGGTGTCTTCGATGTTGGTTTCGGCCTCGTCGAGGATGCGCGAGAGGTCTGTCAGCAATTGCGCGCGCGTGCCTTTCAACGTGCCCCACAACTCGACATCTTGAAATTGTTTGGCCGCCGCAGGAGGGTCTGTGATCGTCAGCAAGCGACGCTCGGCGGCTTTGACGAAGATGGCGGTGCGTTTGTCCAATTCCTGCGCGTCGCGGATTTGGTCTATCTCTTCCGGCGTTAGATGCTCGCGCTTCTGCGTCGCAGCGGCGGCATGGGCGGAAGCGCGCGCGGAAAAAGTTAAGAGCAACAATGCTGATAAGAAAATTGAGGAGGCTTTGCTTCGGAATGTGCGGCTATTCATGTCTGTGAAAAATCGGTGCGGCGTCCGCGTGTGAATTTGAAGAGCAGGTTGTCTGTGACGAGAGACTTCGGCGTCCGTCTAAAATCTTGGCGGTTTCTGTTCCTGCGTCGCGTCTGGCGTGTTGTCTTTCGCATGTTCGCCCGCTGATTTGTCTTTCTGCTTCGACGGTTGATCGGGCAGCACCGTGTCGTCGTAGAAGGCATTGAGCGAGTCGGTGCGCGAGCGGCGCACGAAGTCGAGCGTCTCTTTGACATAGACGGCGTAGGCCGACGGCGTCGTGCGGCGGATAGTTTCGAGACGCGGAATGTGCATCCGCAGCGAGACCTCGACGCGCTTGAAAAGATCGCGCGTCTTGTTCGTCACTTTGCCGGAAGCTTGCAGCGTCTGAATCGAATTTTCGACGATGGCTCGATAGACGCCGAGCGTTCTCTCCGCCTGTTCGTAACTCTCTGCCGTCGTCTCCGTCGCGGCGCGCGCGAGATGCTGTTCGGCGAGTTCGAGACTGAGCCGCGTGCGCGCCTTGATGTCATGCTCGGCGGAGAGTTGCGCGCGAATTTCCGCCGGCAAAAATTTCATCGGCGGCGGCGCGGTGTCTTCCGCGCGCGTGGCCGGCTCCTGCTGCGGCGTTGTGCGCGCCGCGACGCACAGGCACGCGGCACAGACGAGCGCGAGCGCGCCCATCAACCCGCAGAGCGTTCGTCGTCTGTTGTGTCGCACGCGCTTGATCCTCATCACAGATTTTTCTTCCGAGGCTTCACGCCCTCGCCCCGCTTGATCTGATTCCGCAAACTCGGCAGGCGCAGATTGACTTTGCCAATATCTTCTTCATTCGCGCGTGCGTCGGCGTGCGCCAGAAAAGTTTCGTATGCGGCGAGCGCGTTCGCATACTCGCCGAGACGATCATGTGCGTTGCCGATAAAGAAATAGACGATGGCGAGGTCAGGTCGCGCGCCGTTCAACCATTTGTATTCGACGAGCGCGTCCTTGTAAAGCTTCAACTCGAAGAGCGCGGTGGCGAGATTGGCGTGCGCCGCGTAGTCGTCCGGCGCGACGCTGATGACGCGCTGTAGGATGGTCGCGGCGGCGGCGAATTGACGCAACTGCACGAGCGCGGCCCCGTAACCGACGGCGTGGCTCACTTCGCGCGGCTCGACTTCGGCGGCGCGTTTGTACAAATCTGCGGAGCGTTGCGCGTCTGTGACGCGGTAGATGTGTCCGAGACAGGCGAGCGCGGAAGCGTTGCGCGGCTCGCTCTCAAGCAGTTTCTCCAGAGCCGCGCGCGACTCCGGCGTGTCCTCGCAACGCGCGTTCATGGCCGCGCTCAACTTCTGGCCGTCGGGGGAATTTTTCGCCGCTTCAGGCAACGCCGCGAAGACGCGCCGCCCGTCTTCTTCATGTCCGGTGAGAAAGTAAAAGTTAGCGAGCGCGAGGGCAATCTGTGCATCCGTTTTGGACGCCGCTTCGAGCGAGCGCGCTTCGGCGAAAGCGTGCGCCTTATCGCCCGACGCCAGATAAGTTTCCGCGAGCCTGACATGCGCCGTCACATTGGACGGATCAATCGCCAGAGCGCGCCCGAAACTTTTCAACGCCGCCGCCGTGTCTTTCGTCGCACGCTCCGCTTCGCCACGCGCCAGCCAGAGCGCAGCTTCGTGATCGTTAATCTCAGTCGCGCGTCGCCACAAGTCGAGCGCAGTGCGCGCGTCGCCGCTTCGTGCGCGTAAGTCCGCGAGCGCGGCAAGGGCGGGGAAATTTTTCGGGTCGAGTTCGAGCGCGCGGCGAAGCAGTGTCTCCGCTTCGCCCGCATGAATTTTATCGCGCGAGAGCAACACGCCGAGAGCCGCCGGCGGAAGCGCCCACGTCTGGCGCAACTCCATCGCGCGACGATAGGATTTCTCGGCCTCGGCCTCGCGTCCGAGCGCGACGAGCGTGCCCGCCTTCTGATATTCGGCTTCGGGAAATTCCGGACGCACTTTCAAAGCCTGCCCGTAAAATTCGAGCGCGGCGGCGTAATCTTTCTTTGACTGTGCGTCCTGACCGAGATTGAAAAGTTTGACGGGGTCTGCGGCTTCGTCGCTGAACTCGTCCGTGTTCTGCGCTGCAATCGGCGGCGCGCAGACGAGCAGGAGCGTCATGGCGAGCAACGGAATGAAATGGCGCGGACGGGTGAGAGAAAACATGGACGACAACAATTGTTCTTTCAAAACAGTCAGGTGATAAAATTCAAACTAAGGGGAGGGAGACTGTGATTCGCTTCGACGCAAATATAACATGCGCTCCGCCGCGTCGTCTAAATATGTCCCCGTCATTTTGTTGATGCGTCAAAGAGTCGTGCGGGTTGCGCGTCGCGAAGTCCATGCGATAACATGCGCGACAGGAAGAACCAAATAAATTTCATTCAATCTGTATCTGAGTAGTCGTCGCAGCGCGCGAGCGTTCGCCACGACAATGCGGGCGACAAAACTGTGAACAGTCTCCTGGAAGAAGCGACGGCAAGCGACACCTCTTTGGAAGTAAGCGCCGAAGCTGAATTGAAAGAGCAAGCCTTACGCGCGCTCTTTCGTGACATGGGTTCCGTGCTCGTGGCGTTCTCCGGCGGCGTGGACAGCGCGTATGTCGCGCGCATCGCCACCGATGAGTTGGGCGCGCGCGCGCTGTGCGTGACGGGCATTTCGCCAAGCCTCGCCGCGCACCAGCACGAAGAGATAGGCAGCCTCGTCGCGCGCTTCGGCTTCCGGCACGAAACGGTCAATACCGAAGAGATGGACGACCCGCTCTATCGTGCCAACACGTCCGACCGTTGTTACCACTGCAAAACCGAACTCTACTCGAAGCTCGCGCCTTTGGCGCAGGCGCGCGGCCTCGCGGCGGTCGTTGACGGCTCGACGACGGATGATCTGGGCGACTATCGTCCCGGTCGCGCGGCGGCCAACGAGCATGAGGTTCGCAGCCCTCTGATAGAAGTCGGGATGAGCAAAAGCGAAGTGCGCGAATTGAGTCACCGCGCCGGGTTGCCGACGTGGGACAAACCCGCCAGCCCGTGTCTCTCGTCGCGGCTCGCCTACGGCACGCCCGTCACCATCGAACGACTGCGGACGGTTGATACCGGCGAAGACATCATGCGCGCGCTCGGCTTCCGGGAGTTTCGCGTGCGTCATCACGACGAACTCGTGCGGCTGGAAATCGCGCCCGCCGAACTTGAACGCGCTCTGCGTCGCGAGGTGGTTGACGAACTGGCCGCACGCTTTCGCGCGCTCGGCTTTCGCTACGTCACGCTCGACCTGCATGGCTATCGCACGGGCGCAATGAACGAAGTCTTAAAAACCGTGATAAGTAATGAGTGATGAGTGATAAGTAAAGCTGTCAGGTTTTTACTTATCACTCATCACTCATTACTTATCACCTGCTTGGAGAAGAAAATGGCAAATCCGATGGTGGACGATACGCGGCGGATCAGGGAAGACAATCCGTTCGAGTCAATGATGGAACGCTTCGACCGCGCGGCGCAATTGCTCAATCTCGACGCCGACCTCTACGCCGTGATGCGCGTCCCGAACCGCGAGTTGAAGGTTTACATTCCCGTGCGGATGGACTCCGGGCGCATCCAGGTCTTCGAGGGCTTCCGCGTGCAGCACAACTTCGCGCGCGGGCCGGCCAAGGGGGGCATCCGTTACGCGCCCGATGTAAACATTGACGAGGTGCGCGCGCTGGCGGCGTGGATGACGTGGAAGTGCGCCGTCGTTGACGTGCCTTTCGGCGGCGGCAAGGGCGGAGTCATCTGCGATCCGATGCAAATGTCTCTGGGCGAACTCGAACGACTGACGCGCCGCTACGCCTCCGAGTTGATTGACTTCATCGGGCCTGAGAAAGACGTGCCCGCGCCTGACATGAACACCAACGAGCAGACGATGGCGTGGATCATGGACACTTATTCGATGCACGCGCGCCACACGGTCAACGCCGTCGTGACGGGTAAGCCCGTCGCCCTCGGCGGTTCGCGCGGGCGTCGCGAAGCGACTGGGCGCGGCCTGCTCGTCGTCATCAATCAGGCCATCAAGCGTCTCAATATGTCTCCTGCAAACACGCGCGTCGTCGTGCAGGGGTCGGGCAATGTCGGCGGCATCGGCGCGCGTTTGATGTATGAAGACGGATATAAAATCATCGCCATCTCCGACATGTTCGGAGGCATTTACAACAAGGATGGGATAGATATTCCCGCCGCCCTGACGCACCTGCAAACGACGCGCTCGTTCGACGAGTTTCCCGGCGTCGAGCGCATCAGCAATCACGAGTTGCTCGAACTCGACTGCGACGTGCTGGTGCCTGCTGCGACGGAAAACCAGATTACTTCCGAGAACGCCGACCGCATTAAATGCAAGATTCTGGCCGAAGGCGCGAACGGCCCGACGACGGCTGCCGCCGACGAAATCCTGCATAACAAAGGCATTTTCGTCATTCCTGACATCCTCGCCAACGCCGGCGGCGTGACCGTCTCATACTTTGAGTGGGTGCAGGATCGGATGGGATATTTCTGGAAGGAAGAGGTTGTCAACGAGCGTTTGCAGGACATCATGGTGGCGAGCTTCAACGATTTGGTCAAGTACGCCGACACGCATTCGGTAGATACGCGGACGGCGGCTTACATGTTGGCGATAGACCGTGTGGCCTACGACACGCGGATGCGCGGCATTTATGCGTGACAAAAAAGTAGAGGATTTTTCGCGCCTAGTAGGGAAAATCTCTTGATTTCCAAGCCTCCGTGCTGTATGGTCAAGCGGACATTGGTATGCAAGGACACCAGTCCATCTCTGTGGCTTGTGAACAAAACCAGAACATACCGGACAAATGTTGGTTGACAGCGGCGCTTGTTTGCCAATCAGCATCAGTGCTGAACGGTTCATCCAATAGAGAACAAATTTCAATTGAGAGGCGCACAGAGGCATAACTTTAAGAGCGCCCGCGAACACGTTTAGGTGTTCACGCTCCTCTCGCTGCTTCGCTCCATCTAAGAAACTGATTCGGTTTCGGGCGGGAGCAGTTTTACTTTCACGTGAGGGTTTGTAACGCTTGTAGTTGGAGCGTCCGCGTTCTCCTTCGAGAATAACTCAAGGGAATCACGGTCGCCCCCTTCCGCAAATTTATAAACTCATTTTGCAGGAGGAATGCGATGAGATTCGGGAGAAGAGCGCTCGTTGCCGCGCTTACGACG